>NZ_LR134310.1:0-1230000 GCF_900636745.1 Actinobacillus equuli
GTTTGTTCTTCAAGATCCTCGATTGCTTTTAAGCACTTCATCTTGCGGTATTCCGTCTCCTGAATTTGTCTTTCGAACAAAACTTTTTCTGCTTCCGAAGCGTTATAACGTTTTTCAACCAACCAACTAATTTTCTCATTTAATGCTCTTAATGCTTTCCGATATTCATTCAAACGACGAGTAGGTGCAAGCGAATGAATATTTTTGGGAAATTGAAATGATGACTGAAAAAGTAGTGTTTCAGTATTGCCGTTCGTTAATTTTAAGATTTTGACAGCTTGCGTTAATGCTTCATATTGATGAAAAAGTTTAGCGGCATACGCATTAGCGTAATCTTCGGAATTCTGTTTGTTTTAATTCATTTGCTGTTTGCATTATTTCTTGAACAAAAAAGGATACTTTTTGCTTTTGCGTAGAGAAAATATTCTCAGAAATAATCACTTCATGTTCATCAAAAGGTAAAAATATATCTAATTGTTTTTGTACTAAAGCTGGGAAATATCTAATCATATCGGTGTAATTCAAATGTAACTTATAGCTATTATAAATTGATTTTTAATGATTGTAACCGTTTGCGTTTGTATAAAAACTCCACTAAAGAATAAGATTTTTCTAAATTTGTGAACTTTATCACAAAAAAATAACTTTTTTTGTAAGTTTAATAAATATCAAAGTTATCTTAAAAAATCATTGCATATCAATATGTTAGATAAAAATTAAATTTGGAGTATTTTATCTTTTTTTACGCAAATTTCATTTTAATTTGTAAATATTTTATGTAACTAATTGTTTTAAAAGGTTTTTTATATTGGGGTATTTGGAGTATGGCCCTATTGACAGGTTATGTTGATTTTGCCATTATTCGCTCGCAATCACATTTACTGGAGAATATCTCACATAGTAAATGTTAGTTTTGGAAAATTACTCTTACACCTTATCGAGAGTAGTTTTAAATAAACTTAAAATTAAAAATTAAGGTGAACATTATGAAAAAAACTCTAGTTGCATTAGCAGTAACAGCATTCGCGGCATCAGCTTCAGCGGTAACAGTATATGACGCAGAAGGTACTAAAGTACAACTTGACGGTTCTATCCGTTTAGTAATGGAACAAGCAGGTGAAAAAGTTAAAGCTGCTAATGGTGCTAAATTTGGTGAAACCAAATCAAATTTACGTAATGCAGGTAGCCGTATCGGTGTGCGTGTAAACCACGATTTAGGTGATGGTTTCTTCGCATTAGGTCGTGCTGAATTCCGTTTTGACGGTCACAATTCTGGTCGTGACAAATTTGGTGATATCTATGCAAAACGTGCATATGCAGGTTTAGGTAAAAAAGAGTTAGGTGAAGTAACATTTGGTCGCCAATTAACTATTGCAGATGACTACGGTCAAACAGATGATTACGAGTATGGTATTGTGCCTTCATATATTGATACAGCGGGTAATGCTGTAGTACGTTACGATTATAAAGGTATCGAAGGATTACAAATTGGTGCAAACTATAACTTCGCTCAAAATACAAATGATAAAGGTGCAGCATTAACACCAGCAATTAAAAATGGTTTTGGTTTAGGTGCGGTATATGAGACTCAACTAGGTGGTAATACCTTTAATGTTGAAGGTGGTTACGGTCGTACTAATTATGAGACTGGTACTAACTTTAAACACTACAAAGATGGTTATGAGATCGCATTAGGTTATACTTTAGGCGATCTAAAATTAGTAGGTGATTTTGGTTATGGATACCAAAAAGCAGATGAAGCGCGTACCAAATCGTTCTATGTAGCGCCTGGCTTCCAATATCAAGTAATCCCAGCTTCACGTATCTATGGTAACTACTTATATGACGCGCTGAAACAACATTAGCCGATGAAGATGCAGCGAAAGCTAAGAAACATGGTTTCTTATTAGGTGTTGACTATAAATTACATAAACAAGTTATAGTATTTGTGGAAGGTAAATTAGTCCAAACTAAAGCATATATTGCAGCGAATAAAGGTTACGAGTACCAAGGTAAAACAACTGATAAAGCTATCGGTGTAGGTATGCGTGTTTACTGGTAATATCTTACCAACGCTTACTAAAAAATAAGCTTAAAACCCCAATGGTGAAAACTATTGGGGTTTTGTTTTTTTTATACTTAATATGCGGAAATATGGGGGGATGTAAACCAATTAAGAAATTAGTACAAACAAGTTTGTATTTAACATAATCTACATTATGCGAAGTAAAATGATTGTAAGTCATTGATTAATAAGGGTTATTTGCTTTCTGTGTTGCTTACAAGCTCAATTGTTGAGTTTTCATCAAAATTGTACGTAATCCCTTTACGACCACCTTCCATCGCCCATTCACGTGGATAAACCAACACCATTACCAATTTATTCTTAAATTGTTCAATGGTTCGCTTAAGATTGTCATTCACACAACGATCATCTAATTTAACTTCTTGAGTTGATGTATTGTAGCCGCCGTAGCCGTCAGGCTCTTGAAGCTGTAAACCTAAATTGTGCTTATCTTTAACTTCACCGGTTTCACGATTAGTGAATGATGAATTTTTGTATCCTTTGAGAATACCGACGATATAAAAACCTGTACGCATAAAATGCTCCTTTTAAATGCTATTTAACTTTAAACTACCAAAAAACTTAAGCAATCAACCGTAGCTTCGGCATATTGCTTGGATACTGATAAAAATCCGGGGCCTTAAATGGTTTAACGAAGATCTGTTCGCAAGAAATCACTCGGACAGCTTGGAATTTTTCAATATCGCAAGGGTTTGCAATATCTATCCCGATTTTACGTAATCTTGCGCGATGTAATTTAAATTGGGCTTCTTTCAAAAAAAGGTTCTGTCCATTAGCCCATAACATAGCGTAATAAGCAGTCGTATTAGCTTTACGCAAAGTATCGACTATCCCCTCAGAAACAAGCTGTTCCGCTATCGTTTCTAGTTTCACTTCACTGACACTTAATCTTCTATACATATCTAAAAAACCTTTCTGTAATGCTTCTAAACCCGAAAAATCACTCAAACCCCAATAACAAAGCCCTTCACGTTGTAAATAACGAGATTTTAATTTTTGTTCGAATCGGACTACTCCATTCTCCTCGCAATAGTCATAGACCTTTTTGTAATAAGTGAACTCCTTTGAATCGAAACCAAACTTATTTTTAATCTTGTCAAAAGAATGTATTAAAAGCTCTTCGTGTTTGATATAGCAGGATGGGTAAATCAGATTGGCATTACCCTTTGCGCTTAACAATCGACTGTGCAGCCATTAGTGTGTAATCGACCGATTGAGTTACGGTAACGCATTTGAGAAAGAGCCTTGAGAAATGTACGTTCATTACCTCGACCGACTGAAACATTAGTGGTGATGTCTAAACGCTTGATGATGGCACCGTTTGAAAAAGTTCTTACTTTTTCGCCGTCTTTGCCTTGTCCGTGGAAAATCTCTGTACAACGAGTAAATAATGGAAGTTTAAGAGAGAAAAGAATGTTGTTAAAACAAGAAACACAAGAATCAATATCAGTAAAACCTAATACATTTTCAACTTTATTCCAACGGCTTGGGTTCCCTTCCATTCGAATAACGGAACCGGAAACCTTGATAGAAACCTCATCGCAATAGCTGCCTTTATGACGATATTTTCCGGTTCTTATGCCCTGCTGAACTTCTCCGGTATCAAGATGAATGCCTATCACACCGAAATCAAAAATAGACGCAAGCGTAGATTCGGGAATCTCGAATCCAAAATCTTGTTCTATTGTGAGCCAGTCAATGTGATAATTCATAAAAATCTACCGCATGCAAACATACATTGATAAAAAATATAATATATTTATATACCGCATGCAAGCATATTTACATACAAAAGACATAAAAAACTTATAATGATAGATGATTTTTATCAATCAAAGAGAATAAAAAATGAGCACAAGAAAAGACACTTCCGTTAGAATTAACGAACAAAGACGTAATAAATTAGAAATGTTAGCAATAGAAATTAGCCATAAAAGTGGACGATTAACAAAAATGAGTGACATAGTAAATCATTTGCTTGATAACTACTTAAATGAAGCAAAGCAAGACCTAATTCACCAGCCTAAAGAAAATAAGAAATGATAAAAAGTGCAAAATCTTGCACTAAAGTTCAACTATAAAAGTATGGAAAACCATACCAAAGTTCGGGGTGTTACAGAACTCCCGAACTTCTCCGCTTGCTTTTTAAACACCTATCACCGGTGAAACCTTCTGCCGGAAACCTTGCGATAAGTGCGTATAAACTCGTCTAAATCAATGGGAACATCAGAATGAACCAACTCTTGCAAAAACAACATAAAGTGTTCTAGCTGCTGAAATCGTTTATCAGTTGTAGCTGGAGGCTCGTTCCTATCATAACGAAAACGGACTTCAAGGGAATCGACGGTAAGATAAATACGATGTTCGGTCATTTTTAAGAGCTTGACGGCTTCAAAGAAGTGTGAGGAGTGATGTGAGAAAGGGTGATATCAGCCATAAATTACCTAATTTAAAGCCTTACATCGCATAACCAACAGGTTATGTATAAATTCTCAGGCAGTAAGGGAGATTATCACTGGCCCGAGAATTCAACATAACCTGATAAACATTATGCGAAATAAGGCTCTTTAATATTTTGTAAAGATTACTATCGTCTTGGTTTTGGCAGGGAGTGCGAATGCTTCGCACATGTTTCCGCTGAACCGCAAGCGGTTTCGCTTACGTCATGGGATTTTACACGGTAAAATCCCCCGACACCCCCTATTTTTTCACAGATAATAAAGCCTAAGTTATTAATTTTTGTTATTTTTGAATCAGAAAAGATCACTTTTGAGTTGATTTTAATATCCGTTTTGAAGAATAGGTCATAGCACATATTGATTTTACGTTCGGCTGTCTGATTAAACTTAACACAGTTAAAGCGCGGTCTTCGCAGAATGATACACTTAAATCTACCGCATTACGTCTAAATCTCACCCTAAAACCTTGCTCCACAACGTCAAAGCGCTTTGATGTAGATTCCGATACTGGGCTACGAATCGTTTCATCAAATTCAAATCTTGATTCGCTCAACGATTCACAATAATCACCTTCCACGCAAGAAATAAAAGTTCTGGAATAAGTAAAGTTATCTGATTGAGAATTAAAAAAGTCGGCGACATTCTTATTCACGAGTAAGAAATTCATGCCTAGCCCAAGCTTCTTATTTAATGAAAATGGAGCTAATGAGTTAAGTAATTCATCAAAAAAGAGACCTTCTTATCTATTTCTGTACGTGAATAAATATAAACAACCGGTTTAACAAAAGCGGTATTAAATTTTAAACCTTCTCTGTCACTTTCGATTTTGCCGGCAATTACTCTATAGTCTTTGAAATTATCCGGATTATTATTTACATCGAAATAACTCAGCTCTTTCGGCACTTCATAAGCGGCAGAATATTCTTGATAAGGTTCTTGAATGAATTCCGGCTCTTGTGCAATAGCAGGATTTAACTCTTTTTTCGATAACTCAATCGTTCCATCCTCATTCTTCATACATGTATAACCATTTGATACACACGATTTTAAGAGGTTAGATTCGGTCAATTCTCCTATAAAATAAAAAGGGCTGTCTCCAGAAACATATATGTTTAAATTCTGTGGATACGTCATTTTTTAAATCATTAACGTTAGAAATATCTACTTGCTGTTTAGCGTTGGAATTTTTTGATATTACAAACATTAATATTATCAATGTTAGCAATTCTTTCATAGTTGTCCCCTTTTTAATAATAAAATAGCTAATATCGCCTATCTGATTCATGGAAATTAAACTGACACATTCGGTATTATTTGTACTGGTTTTTGATTTTGGTTTTTCTATATTTTTTTCTGGTTTTTCATATTTATCTAACAAATCATAGAGATAATAGAAAGAGCCAGACAAACAAAAATAGAAGAAAATAATATCAGTTTAAATTGTGCTGATTTAAAAAAGTTTTGTCTGCTATCAATGATATTTTGTTTCCCATTGACACCATCAAAGCTTTTATAAAGTTGGAATATTTCATCAGAATATTTATTATGGTACTGAGCAATTAATGATGTTTTTGTCGTTTTTACTCCGATAAAAACATCTACCCGATAGCGTTTAGAAAAACCGAGCATGGTCATTTTACGCATCACAAATGTAGATTCGATTCTATCTTTGATAAAACGAGGAATTCCGGTGATTGATTGGTTAATCACGATAAGATCACAACAATCCCCTTTCTCATTTGTAAAATGTCTATGTTCGGCAATAAACGAGCGGTGATTCGGATGAATTTTGTCACTAGGAAAGATTCTCCATACTTCATCTAAACAGATTAAATCTCCTGCCTTGCAAAAGGTGTTCTCTGCCCCTTTAAACGGGAAAAAATCCTCTTTCTGACAATCTGAATCGGTTACTTTACGTAGCTTGCCCAACGATTCACGGGAGATTTTCTTGTCTTTGCTTAAGCAATAATCAATTAGCTTTTCTTCAGAAATACCTTCAATATTTGTGACGATGTTTCGACCTTTTCTGAAATTTTCCAAAATCACCGAAGACACTACTTCATAAGACTTCCCAGAACCGGGAATACCGGTATAAGCAAAAATAGACATAACATTAACCTACGAATGGAATACGACGAATCATAAATCTTGTCATATAAGCACTTAAAATCATTTGAAGACCAACATCAATCTTAAATGCGGATAAGAAAAATAAAGCCTCCGAAGGAATAGAATCAAAATATTGCTGTAATTCTTGCTCAGGAATAAATACTTCAAAAAGTATTGGAATAACTTCAGTAACAACTAAAAATATAATTGCGAATACAACAAATTTAATTACTAGGGATTTAAATATAAATGATAAAATTCCTGAAAAAGATTTTGATAGAAAAGAAATAATTGCGCCCATAAAATACCCTATGCAGATAAAATAACTCGTAAGGAAACAATTCCCCAAATGAATAAAAATATAGAACTTAATAATTCAGCTGAACCTTTAAAAACTTGGCAATGAACATCAACTTTTTCATTAATTACTAAAAATTTAGTGTTGAAATTTATATCTAAAGGAGGGCAGCTTCCACCACTGAAAGATAAATTAGGAATAAATCCTTCTTTACTTTTTTTTAATTCATTAAACGCCTTTTTAATATCAAATTCTTCCAATTCAGGGTAAGTTAGATCTCCATTACCATGTTCTTTATCTCCATCTCCTTCGCTTTTACCGGTACCGAGTCCCTTTCCATTTCCAGTACCCTTATCACTATGTCCGGAACCTCCATGATTACCACCCGAACCACTTGCAGCAGAACCATTACTTCCACCGTTCGGAGATGAACCGGAATTTCCACCGGAACCCCTTAATTCATTGATTCCGTTTCTTGCATCTGTAGCACCTTGACCAGAACTCCCCTTTGGCTCTTGCTTAGAAGAAGCATAATTTTCTAATGTATCTCTATCACAATTTGTTTCATTACATACACCAATGACTGGATTTCCTTCTTCATCTGAACCCTCTTTATTAAATGCACAAACAGAAGAACCATCTTTTGAAATCGCACATCTATCCGTTCCATTTTCAAAGCCTAAGAATTCATCGGATTCCCCTTCTTTCTGTACTTTGCCATTTGCTAGAGTATCGACTAATGATTGTGCTATATCACAATTACCCGCTTTTAAAGCCTTTTTTAAAGCACTAAGTAAAGGCTTTCTATAGTTCTCACCTACAGAGAATCTTATTTGTTGTGCATATTTAAATGCACCGTCAGCAAAAAATTTATCTTTAAAATTCGTTCCATAGTTAAAAACAATGCTGTATTGATCTAACTTAATATCTAAATAATCTCTTTGAGCGTGAGGGTCTCCGTCTTCATTCATTCCAGCCGTAGACATTTTTAAATCACATTTAGACATGTCATAATCATTCGATGAATTCTTTTTAGAATCAATACGATAGACATAACCGACTTTAGACCATTGGGCGATAGCAAAAACATCCATAGAAATAAAAGAGAATAAAAATAATATGCTTAATTTAATCCGGTTATTACAGCCCAAGCGCATACGATACCCCACACGAAAAAAATAAATTGCCACATAATTAATTCCTTATCGTAGATAAAAAAAGAGGAGGTGCGTCCTCATACTTGCGGGCGCCTCCTCCTCCTTTTTTATCTACGTATTAAATACGTTTCATCATACCAAGCACAGAACGTACACCGATGCCGACAGCTAAGAAACCACCGACGGCAACACCAAGAGCAACGATAGCTGTTTTTGCATCAGAAAGATCTACACCTGAAGCAATATCACCAACACCGTTTGCATTTGCTACACCGGCTAACGCTAGAGAACCAACGATCACCGCACCTTTAGCTAATTTACTTTTAAACATATAAAGTCTCCTTTTATAAAATTTTAATAAATACAACAGTTACGCTCTAATTTGTTTTAAAATCAAGCCTACAGTCTTAGCAAAAAACCAGAGCGAAACCGTTGCAGAAAATGAAACAAAGAAAAATCCGGAGTATTCGGAATAGTCTATTGTTTCTTTTGATGAAGGCTCTACCGGAACCTTCAAGATCACTTCCCTACAATTCAAATTATCAGCCTCACAAATTTGAGATTGAAGAGAGATGAAATTCATATAAAATTGCCTCTATTTAACAGAATATTACATTATGCGAAGTAAAATGATTGTAAGTCATTGATTAATAAGGGTTATTTGCTTTCTGTGTTGCTTACAAGCTCAATTGTTGAGTTTTCATCAAAATTGTACGTAATCCCTTTACGACCACCTTCCATCGCCCATTCACGTGGATAAACCAACACCATTACCAATTTATTCTTAAATTGTTCAATGGTTCGCTTAAGATTGTCATTCACACAACGATCATCTAATTTAACTTCTTGAGTTGATGTATTGTAGCCGCCGTAGCCGTCAGGCTCTTGAAGCTGTAAACCTAAATTGTGCTTATCTTTAACTTCACCGGTTTCACGATTAGTGAATGATGAATTTTTGTATCCTTTGAGAATACCGACGATATAAAAACCTGTACGCATAAAATGCTCCTTTTAAATGCTATTTAACTTTAAACTACCAAAAAACTTAAGCAATCAACCGTAGCTTCGGCATATTGCTTGGATACTGATAAAAATCCGGGGCCTTAAATGGTTTAACGAAGATCTGTTCGCAAGAAATCACTCGGACAGCTTGGAATTTTTCAATATCGCAAGGGTTTGCAATATCTATCCCGATTTTACGTAATCTTGCGCGATGTAATTTAAATTGGGCTTCTTTCAAAAAAAGGTTCTGTCCATTAGCCCATAACATAGCGTAATAAGCAGTCGTATTAGCTTTACGCAAAGTATCGACTATCCCCTCAGAAACAAGCTGTTCCGCTATCGTTTCTAGTTTCACTTCACTGACACTTAATCTTCTATACATATCTAAAAAACCTTTCTGTAATGCTTCTAAACCCGAAAAATCACTCAAACCCCAATAACAAAGCCCTTCACGTTGTAAATAACGAGATTTTAATTTTTGTTCGAATCGGACTACTCCATTCTCCTCGCAATAGTCATAGACCTTTTTGTAATAAGTGAACTCCTTTGAATCGAAACCAAACTTATTTTTAATCTTGTCAAAAGAATGTATTAAAAGCTCTTCGTGTTTGATATAGCAGGATGGGTAAATCAGATTGGCATTACCCTTTGCGCTTAACCAATCGACTGTGCAGCCATTAGTGTGTAATCGACCGATTGAGTTACGGTAACGCATTTGAGAAAGAGCCTTGAGAAATGTACGTTCATTACCTCGACCGACTGAAACATTAGTGGTGATGTCTAAACGCTTGATGATGGCACCGTTTGAAAAAGTTCTTACTTTTTCGCCGTCTTTGCCTTGTCCGTGGAAAATCTCTGTACAACGAGTAAATAATGGAAGTTTAAGAGAGAAAAGAATGTTGTTAAAACAAGAAACACAAGAATCAATATCAGTAAAACCTAATACATTTTCAACTTTATTCCAACGGCTTGGGTTCCCTTCCATTCGAATAACGGAACCGGAAACCTTGATAGAAACCTCATCGCAATAGCTGCCTTTATGACGATATTTTCCGGTTCTTATGCCCTGCTGAACTTCTCCGGTATCAAGATGAATGCCTATCACACCGAAATCAAAAATAGACGCAAGCGTAGATTCGGGAATCTCGAATCCAAAATCTTGTTCTATTGTGAGCCAGTCAATGTGATAATTCATAAAAATCTACCGCATGCAAACATACATTGATAAAAAATATAATATATTTATATACCGCATGCAAGCATATTTACATACAAAAGACATAAAAAACTTATAATGATAGATGAATTTTTATCAATCAAAGAGAATAAAAAATGAGCACAAGAAAAGACACTTCCGTTAGAATTAACGAACAAAGACGTAATAAATTAGAAATGTTAGCAATAGAAATTAGCCATAAAAGTGGACGATTAACAAAAATGAGTGACATAGTAAATCATTTGCTTGATAACTACTTAAATGAAGCAAAGCAAGACCTAATTCACCAGCCTAAAGAAAATAAGAAATGATAAAAAGTGCAAAATCTTGCACTAAAGTTCAACTATAAAAGTATGGAAAACCATACCAAAGTTCGGGTGTTACAGAACTCCCGAACTTCTCCGCTTGCTTTTTAAACACCTATCACCGGTGAAACCTTCTGCCGGAAACCTTGCGATAAGTGCGTATAAACTCGTCTAAATCAATGGGAACATCAGAATGAACCAACTCTTGCAAAAACAACATAAAGTGTTCTAGCTGCTGAAATCGTTTATCAGTTGTAGCTGGAGGCTCGTTCCTATCATAACGAAAACGGACTTCAAGGGAATCGACGGTAAGATAAATACGATGTTCGGTCATTTTTAAGAGCTTGACGGCTTCAAAGAAGTGTTGAGGAGTGATGTGAGAAAGGGTGATATCAGCCATAAATTACCTAATTTAAAGCCTTACATCGCATAACAACAGGTTATGTATAAATTCTCAGGCAGTAAGGGAGATTATCACTGCCCGAGAATTCAACATAACCTGATAAACATTATGCGAAGCAAAATGATTGTAAGTCATTGATTAATAATGGTTATTTGCTTTCTGTGTTGCTTACAAGCTCAATTGTTGAGTTTTCATCAAAATTGTACGTAATCCCTTTACGACCACCTTCTAATTTGACTTCTTGAGTTGATGTGTTGTAACCGCCGTAGCTGTACTGTAACATCTATAATGTGATGTTACATCTAAGATCGCTAAATATATTTGGTTAATATATATTACAAATTTGTTATTATTCGTCCATATAACCATAGAAATGAAATAAATCCTTATTATTTGTTTGTTGCATATGATAGACTTTATTCTAATTTTAAAAAGATTAAGGTAGTTTTATGTATAGTTTATTAAACAAATATCAAAGAACCAGTGCAATTCCATCCTTATTATGCGACTTTTATAAAACCTCTCATCGAATCCAGTATCCTGAAAATACGCAAATTTTGTATAGTACTTTTACCCCTCGTAGCAATAAACAAGCACCTTATTTAACCCGTGTTGTTTCTTTTGGGGTTCAAGCATTTATTACCAAATATTTAATCCATTATTTTAATGATAATTTTTTTAATCGCCCAGAATCCGACGTTGTATCAGAATATTCGCAATTTATTACACAAACGCTACAAATGGTCGATAAGGGTGAACACATTGCTCAATTACATCAATTAGGCTATTTACCTATTCGCATTAAAGCGATTCCGGAGGGAAAATCGGTTGCAATTAAAGTGCCGGTAATGACTATTGAAAATACACATCCGGATTTCTTTTGGTTAACCAACTATTTAGAAACGCTGATCAATGTCTGTTTATGGCAGCCTATGACGTCTGCATCAATTGCATTCGCTTATCGCTCTGCTCTTGCTAAATTTGCAGAAAAAACCTGTGATAGCCATGAGCATATTCCATTTCAATCGCATGACTTTTCAATGCGTGGAATGAGTTCGTTAGAATCTGCTGAAATATCCGGTGCAGGTCATTTAACTTGTTTTTTAGGCACGGATACGATTCCGGCGATTTCATTTATCAGTAGTTATTATGGTTCACAAAATTTGATTGGTACTTCTATACCCGCTTCTGAACATTCGGTTATGAGTGCGCATGGTGTGGATGAGCTACCTACCTTCCGCTATTTAATGCAGAAATTTCCAGATAGTATGTTATCAATCGTAGCAGATACGACCGATTTTTGGCATAACATTAGTGTTAACTTGCCATTGCTAAAAAATGAAATTATGGCTCGCCCTACGCATGCTAAGGTCGTTATTCGTCCTGATAGCGGTGATTTTTTTGCAATTCTTTGCGGAAATTCGACCGCTTGTAATGAGCATGAACGTAAAGGTTTAATTGAAAGCTTATGGGATATGTTTGGTGGAACAATCAATACCAAAGGCTATAAAGTTTTAGATCCGCATATTGGTGCTATTTACGGGGACGGTGTTACTTACGATAAGATGCTATCTGTATTGGAAGGACTTGAGCAAAAAGGCTTTGCTTCAAGTAATATCGTGTTTGGTGTAGGAGCACAAACTTATCAGCGCAATACGCGAGATACGCTTGGTTTTGCGGTAAAAGCAACTTCAATTACAATTAATGGTACTGAGAAAGCGATTTTTAAAAATCCAAAAACGGATGATGGTTTGAAGAAATCGCAAAAAGGTCGGGTGAAGGTACTTTCATTTGGACATTATATTGATGGATTAACAGCAACAGATGATTTTACTGATGATATGTTAGAACTGATTTTTGAGAATGGAAAATTAGTGAAACACATTAGTTTTGATCAAATTAGAGATAATATTAACGCACAGCTATGAATAAAAAACACGGAATACACAAATCGTATATTCCGTGTTGATTTAAGAATAACTAAAATTATTTAGTTAAATCCACTTGATATACTGCAAAACCTACGTCATCAGTACCTACCAATGTCATTGGATATTGCGCTTTTTCCTTAATAAATGCTGCTGCTTTTTCAGTTGGAGAAGTTTCAAATCGAACATCTAATTTAGCTTTAGCATTAATAGGTGCGATACGCCAGTTCTTATCCGCTGTCGGTACTACATGCCCGTTTGCTTTGCTTTCTGCCGAAATGTAATTTGCTAAAATCTGACGGTTTTCATCAGGTGCAGCAAAAACGATATGGCTATCGCCGGTACCCGGGAATTTACCACCGTATGCACGGTAATTGTTGGTTGCAATTAAGAACTCTTGCTTAGGATCAACCGGTTTACCTTTGAAGGTTAAGTTAACAACACGGTGCGAATTTTCATTGATTAATTTGCACTCACCATCGTAACGCGCCGGCTGAGTAATATCAAATTGGTACTCTACTCCATCAATTACGTCAAAGTTATAAGTACGGAAACCAGTCCAATCTAATAGACTTTGAGGTTGTGTGCTAGCCGGATCAATTTGTTTGAACATACCGGCACTACATTCTAACCATTCTTTTAACTCTGCCCCTGTCGCTTTTACTACGACTAAAGTATTTGGATAGAGATATAAATCCGCTGCGTTACGGAAAGTTAATTGACCTTTATCCACTTCGGTAAATCCGGTCGGATCATTTTTACGTCCGCCGGCTTTAAATGGTGCGCCTGCACTTAATACTGGTAAGCCGGCAAGTTCCGGTAAACCTTTAACAACGACGTTTTCTACATAAGCTTTTTGCGCTTGGTTTACAATTTGGATCGTAGGGTCGTCTTGTACTAACGCTAAGTAGCTATACATATTATCTGTGGCTTTACCAATCGGTTGTGACACAAATTTACGGGTTGCTTCGTGGGTTTCTTTAAGTAATGCTGCAATTTCCGGATGATTTTCAATGGTTGCTTTTTTCTTTTCAGCATCATAGATAGGACGTAATGCCGCTTTACCATCTACAACTGCCCATTTGCCGTTTTGCTCTGCTAATCTTAAGTCAATGACGCTGAGGTTATTACCCCAATAGCCGGCCATACTTTCAGGAACACCCTTCATTGTACCTTTTACGATATCGGCATTCGGTGATTTCTCAAATTCTTTATTTGGGAATAAGCGGTGTGAGTGACCAAAAATAACCGCATCAATGCCTTTCACATCAGCAAGATAGAATGCACAGTTTTCCGCACCCTCTTTATATGGTTCATCAGAAGGGCCTGTGTGTGCCAATGCGATAATCACATCCGCGCCCTTCGCTTTAACAATTGGCACATATTTTTCGGCGGTTTTGACAATATCACGTGCTTCAACTTTGCCTTCAAGATTTGCTTTATCCCAAACCATAACTTGTGGTGGTACAAAGCCGATATAACCAATTTTTAATGTTTGAGGTTTGCCGTTTGCATCAATGATGGCTTTTTCTTGAATAAAGTAAGGTTGGAAGAAAGGTTCATCTGTCCCAGGTTTTACGATATTAGCGTTGACGATCGGGAATTGCGCTTGTTTAATTACGTTATCTAGATAGCTTAAACCATAGTTAAATTCGTGGTTACCGAGCGTACCGACTTCATATTTCATTGCATTAAGTACCTTAATAGCCGGATCTGCTTTTCCTTCTTTTGAGCCCACCGCCGCTTGGTAATCGGCAATCGGGTTGCCTTGAATTAAGTCACCGTTGTCCACCAACACACTATTTTTCACTTCTTTACGAGCCTGTTCGATTAAACTTGCTGTACGAGTAAAGCCGAATTTTTCGGTTGGTGCGTCTTTATAATAGTCAAAGTCGGTTAAAAAACTGTGAATATCAGTTGTTGCAATGACACGTAAATCCGCATGATTACTTGCCCCGCCAGCTGCGAATGCAAAGCGTTGCGTACCTAATACAAGCATTGCGCTTGCGCCTAATTGAATAAAACGTCTTCTATTTAACATAGAAAAGCTCCTCCTTGTTTGAGCATAAAAAATTGCAAATTATTGTAAGAAAATAACCGCTTATGCTCTAGCGCTTTTTTCCTATTTCGTGATCGAGTGCAAATAAAAGTTGGTTATTTATTCAGAATTTGTACTTTATTTGAAATAAAACGCTGGCTCGAATCAAATTTTAAGCGGTTTTTCACTATTATTTGGGAATAGGAATTTATTTTATGTGCTGAAAAGTGTATTCTTATAGAGACGTACACACTTTACAGTGTGTCAATTTATCAATCCTTTCATAAACAAAAGAAAAAAGGTGTTTGACATGTCTAAAAACTTAATCCTTATCCTTAACTGTGGTAGCTCTTCTCTAAAATTTGCTATCTTAGATCCTAAAACAGGTGATGAAAAATTATCTGGTTTAGCAGAAGCATTTCATTTAGAAGACGCTCGTATCAAATGGAAATTAAACGGCGAAAAAGGCAATGCAGATTTAGGTGCGGGTGCAGCACATAGCGAAGCATTAACATTCATCGCAAATGAATTATTATCTGAAGAATTAAAAGCAAGCATTGGTGCTATCGGTCATCGTATCGTTCACGGTGGTGAACAGTTCACCTCATCTGTAGTTATCAATGACGATGTAGTTAAAGGCATCGAAAACGCAATTCAATTCGCACCACTTCACAACCCGGCCCACTTAATCGGTATTCAAGAAGCATTCCGTATTTTCCCTGAATTAAAAGAGAAAAACGTTGCAGTATTCGATACAGCTTTCCACCAAACTATGCCGGAAGAAGCATTCTTATACGCACTTCCATACAAATTATATAAAGAAAATGGTATTCGTCGTTATGGTGCTCACGGTACTAGCCACCTATTCATTACATCACAAGTTGCTGAATTAGCAGGTAAACCGGTAGATCAAACAAACGCAATTATTTGTCACTTAGGTAACGGTGGTTCTGTATCTGTTGTTCGTAACGGTAAATGTATCGATACTTCAATGGGTTTAACACCATTAGAAGGTTTAGTGATGGGTACTCGTTCAGGTGACATCGACCCTGCAATCATTTTCTACCTATACAAAAACTTAGGTATGTCAATGGAGCAAATCGAAGATACATTAGTGAAAAAATCAGGTCTTTTAGGTTTAACAGAAGTAACTAGCGACTGTCGTTATGCAGAAGACAACTATGACGATGCTTCAAAACCTGAAGCAAAACGTGCATTAGACGTATACAGCTACCGTTTAGCAAAATATATCGGTGCATATATGGCAATCTTAGGTGATTCTCACTTAGACGCTATCGCATTCACAGGCGGTATCGGTGAAAACTCAGGTCACGTACGTGAATTAACCTTAAATCACTTAAAATTATTCGGTATCAAATTAGATAACGAACGTAACTTAGCGGCACGTTTCGGTAAATCAGGCACTATTACTGCAGATGACTCAGCATTCAAAGCAGTAGTAATCCCTACAAACGAAGAATTAGTGATTGCACAAGATACAGCTAAATTAGCATTATAATTTCAAGGGGCAGACAATTCTGCCCTTTTCCTATTTCACATAAACGGATTAAATATGTCTAGAACGATTATTCTTATCCCAACCACAACCGGTGTAGGTTTAACAAGTGTTAGCCTTGGTTTAGTTCATGCATTAGAGCAAAAAGGCACAAAAGTTGGCTTTTTAAAACCTATCGCACAACCGATTACCGGTGAAGATACTTTAGACCGCTCTACTTCTATCATTAAAGCTGCACAAACCACAGAAGTGGGCGAACCATTTATGCTAAGCGAAGCGGAAGCGTTAATTGGTCAAAACCAAAGTGATGTTTTATTAGAAAAAGTGGTTGAGCGTCACCAACAATTATCAAAAAATAATGAAGTTATCGTTGTTGAAGGTCTAATTCCAACACGTAAAAACTCATACGCAAACAGCGTAAACTATGATATCGCTCAAGCGTTAGATGCAGAAATCATCTTAGTTGCTGCACCGGGTTCAGATAAACCGGCACAATTAAAAGAACGTATTGAAGCCGCTGCATCAGAATTCGGTGGTCGTCATAACCCTAACTTATTAGGCGTGATCATCAATAAATTTAATGCACCGGTTGATGAATCTGGCCGTACGCGTCCGGACTTAACTGAAATTTTCGATTCATTCCAACACAGCACACAAAATGTGGCTGAAGTGGAAGCATTATTTACGAAAAGCCCAATCAAATTACTTGCTTGTGTTGAGTGGAAATCTGATTTAATTGCAACACGTGCGATAGATTTAGCGAAACACTTACATGCAGCAATTATCAACGAAGGCGAAATCCAATCTCGTCGTATTCGTGGCGTAACATTCTGTGCTCGTAGTCTTCCGCATATGGTTGATCATTTCAAGGCAGGTAGCTTATTAGTAACTTCTGCGGATCGTCCGGAAGTTTTAGTGGCTGCATCTTTAGCGGTAATGAACGGTGTTGAAATCGGTGCAATCTTATTAACCGGCGGTTATAAAATTGAAACTCCAATTGCAAAACTTTGCCAACAAGCATTTGAATCTGGCGTACCGGTATTCCGTGTAGAAGGTAACACATGGCAAACGGCGCTTAGCTTACAAAGTTTCAGCTTAGAAGTTCCTGCAGATGATAAAGAACGTATTGCATCAATTAAAGAATACGTTGCGAGTCAATTTAACCATGGTTTCATTGATGAAATTTCAAAAGCGGCTACTCGTGCTCGTCGTTTATCGCCTGCGGCATTCCGTTATCAATTAACTGAATATGCACGTCAAGCGAAAAAACGCATCGTGTTACCTGAAGGTGATGAGCCTCGTACCGTTAAAGCAGCGGCATTATGTGCTGAACGTGGTATTGCAGAATGTGTACTTTTAGCAAATCCTACTGATGTTCAACGTGTAGCGGAATCTCAAGGTGTGGTATTAGGTAAAGGTATCACAATCATCAACCCTGAAGAAGTACGCGAAAACTATGTTGCTCGTTTAGTCGAGTTACGTAAAAACAAAGGTATGACAGAAGTTGTTGCGCGTGAGCAATTAACAGATACCGTAGTACTTGGTACGATGATGTTAGAAGCCGGTGAAGTTGACGGTTTAGTATCTGGTGCGGTTCATACCACGGCAAATACGATTCGTCCGCCGATGCAAATCATCAAAACTGCACCGGGTAGCTCGATTGTTTCTTCAATCTTCTTCATGTTATTACCAGACCAAGTGCTTGTATACGGTGACTGTGCGGTGAATCCAGATCCGACAGCAGAACAATTAGCTGAAATTGCAATTCAATCTGCGGAATCAGCGAAAGCATTCGGTATTGACCCACGTGTTGCAATGATTTCTTACTCAACAGGTACATCAGGTTCTGGTGCAGACGTAGAGAAAGTGAAAGAAGCAACTCGTATCGCACAAGAAAAACGCCCTGATTTAATTATCGATGGTCCGTTACAATATGATGCGGCGGTAATGGAAGATGTAGCTCGCTCTAAAGCGCCTAACTCTCCGGTAGCAGGTAAAGCAACGGTATTCGTATTCCCTGACTTAAATACCGGTAATACGACATATAAAGCGGTACAACGTTCTGCAGATTTAGTGTCTATCGGCCCAATGCTTCAAGGTATGCGTAAACCGGTTAACGACCTTTCTCGTGGTGCGTTAGTGGATGATATCGTATATACAATCGCATTAACTGCAATTCAAGCAACTCAAGGTTAATTAATCCTTTTAAAGCAAAATGCCCTCATTTGAGGGCATTTTTTATATATAAAGAAAAAAGCGCTGAATCTCAGCGCTTTACTTATTGTATGGAGGGTTATGCTTATTCTTTGGTTAAGTCTTTAACTTCAGTTTCAGCAGTAATTTTTTTCACTGCTTCAATACCCTTCTGGCAGCTTTGCTTAGTTGCATAGCCTTCACCACCTGTTGCGACAGTTTGGTGATTGCCAGATTTTAAACGCCAACGGAATTCACCTTTCGCATCTTTATAAATTTCAAAATACATATTTATTTCCTCATTTAAAACCAAACATCGTGTTTGGTAGCGACAAGATTACTTATTTAATGAAAAATTGCAAATTTTTCGCAAAAAATGACCGCTTATTTACGTAAATTTGCTCAACAACTCTATATTTTGTCTGTTATGATATTGTTAATTCTTATTACAAGAGGATAACAAAATGTCTGCACAACCACTTATTGCACAACTTACTCAAATTGTAGGTAATCAACATATCATTACCGATCCGGCTAAAACAGAGTCATATCGAAGCGGCTATCGCTTTGGTTCCGGTGCTGCGCTTGCAGTCGTTCGGCCTGCCAACTTATTGGAGTTTTGGCAGATTTTAAAAACTTGTGTTGCGCATGATGTCATTGTGATTAACCAAGCAGCTAATACGGGCTTAACCGGTGGATCTACCCCAAGCGGAAATGATTACGATCGTGATATCGTGATTATTAATGCGATGCGTATTGACGGTGTTCAATTGATCAATAATGCGACACAGGTGGTCTGTTTACCCGGTTCAACACTGAACGAACTTGAAAATCAGTTAAAACCACACGGGCGAGAACCGCATTCTGTCATCGGTTCATCTTGTATCGGTGCTTCCGTAATCGGTGGGATTTGTAATAATTCAGGCGGTGCGTTGGTGCAAAGAGGGCCGGCTTATACGGAAATGGCACTTTATGCGCAATTAAATGAGCAAGGTGAACTGGAATTACATAATCATCTTGGCATTGAGTTAGGGACAACGCCGGAAGAAATCCTCACTAATTTGCAAGCGCACCGTTATCAGCAAAAAGATATTCAGCAGTATTGCGGAAAAGGTCATGACCACAGCTACTGCAATCATGTTCGCCAAGTTGATGAAAACTCCCCTGCCCGATTTAACGCTGATCCTGCTCGCCATTTTGAGGCTTCCGGTAGTGCTGGAAAACTCGCTATCTTCGCTGTTCGTTTAGATACTTTCCCTCTCGAAAAAAACACCGCCGTATTCTATATCGGTACCAACCAAACCAATGTTCTCAACGATTTACGCCGTCATATGCTGAGCCAATTCGCACAATTGCCGATTTCCGGCGAATATATTCACCGAGACGCATTTGATATTGCCGCTCGTTATGGTAAAGATACATTTTGGGTAATTAAGAAATTTGGTACACAATGGTTGCCAAAACTCTTTGCTTTAAAGGCAAATGTCGATCGTCTCAGTAAAAAGATACCATTCTTACCACATCATCTGAGTGATAAGGTGATGCAATTGATTTCAAAAGGTCTTCCTGAACACTTACCGCAAAGTTTATGGCAATTCCGTGATCGTTATGAACACCATTTAATTATCAAAATGGGGGGTAAAGGCGTTGATGAAGCTCGTAACTACCTTAAACACTATTTTGCTCAGCAGGAAAAAGGCGGCTTTTTTGAATGCAATGCACTAGAAACGCAAGCAGCGATGTTACACCGTTTTGCGGTTGCAAGTGCCGCTATTCGTTATCGTGCAATTCATGAACAGGAAGTGGAAGATATTGTGGCGCTGGATATTGCTCTGCGCCGTAACGATCAAGATTGGTTTGAACAATTGCCGGCAGAAATCGATGCACAAATTAGTCATAAACTCTATTATGGTCATTTTATGTGTCATGTTTTCCACCAAGACTATATTGTCAAAAAAGGCTGTGATTGTGTGAAGTTAGAACACGAAATGCTGAAGTTGTTAGATAAACGTGGCGCGCAGTATCCGGCGGAACATAATGTGGGTCATCTCTATGAAGCAAAACCGGAATTACGTAAGTTCTATAAGGCTCTCGATCCGACCAATAGCTTTAATCCGGGTATCGGGCAAACCACTAAGAAAAAATATTGGCAAGAATAGCTTTTACGCCATTCGTTAAATAAACAAGCGGTTAGATTTGCAAAATTTTTTACAAATTTAACCGCTTGTTTTAGTTATTGCCCAACAGAAGCATTAATACGATCAGCAAATTTGCCAATACTTATACCGAAATTATTTGATCTATTCCAATCCATTAATGTACGGAAATTACTGGTCACTAAGAATGCTCTGCCGATTTCTTTATCCGGACGAACCAACCATAATTTTTTACCGCTCAATGCGCTTAATTTTGCGCTATCTTGTGCAGTTGGATAAGCAAGATAGACTCCCCAAGATTGCCACTCGCCTAAGCTTTTTGCTTGGTTCTCCGCAAGTCCCGAAAATGACATATCAATTGGACTTGATAACTTAACCTCAATTCCCCAAGGTAGGCTGTCATCCCACCCGACTGTAGAGAGGTAAGATGCGATTGATGCAAACGCATCCGCTTCACTATTCCAAATATCTTTTTTACTGTCGCCATCGCCATCTGCGGCGTAGCTTAAGTAAGCCGTCGGCATGAATTGTGTTTGCCCCATAGCGCCCGCCCAAGAACCTTGCATTTCGTAACGATTAATGGTGCCGTCATCTAGCATTTTCATCGCATTGACAAATTCTTGCGTGAAGAGCTTTTCACGGCGACCGTCAAAAGCGAGAGTCGCTAAAACGGATAACACATCAAAATCGCCTTGGTAACGACCGAAACTACTCTCCATTCCCCAAAGCGCCATAATATATTCTTTTTGAACGCCGTATTTTTGACTTGCCTTAGTCAGAGAAGCACTAAATTCGTACCAATTCTCAACAGCCGTATTCACTTTAGCCTGTGTCAGCACTTTGTTGAGATAATTGGTTACGCCATTCGGATTCGGTTGAGGTGCCGGCGCATTCGGATCTCTTTTACGCCCGGCTTGCTGTTGATCTAGCTGTACTGCTCGTGCGTTGTAATGAATGAAACGCTGCGTATTGAGCGTTTTATCCGAAACACCGGCAGCCGCTGCTTTTTGTTTTAGAAAATGTACGTAATCATTAAAGTTATTGAGTGTACGAGCTTTGTTATATTGCGCATCAAGCGGTAATTCTTGAAATGAATTTTTATTTGAACAGCCTGCAATTACCAAGGTAATCACGGTAAAAGGAATGGCTAAAAATTTGAATTTCATATTGTTCTTTGCATTAAAGCGGTCTGCTCCTACTTTTGCAGAAACAAACCGTAAAAACTAAAGGTTTACCATTCGACTCGGACGAATCACATTATCATTTGTGATTTCCGCTACTCCGAGGAATTGACCATTTTCTGAAAATAAACGAACTTGACCGTAGGTTTGATTAATATTTTCGAATTTGACTCTTTGGCCGAAACCAACCGCTTTGGTTTGCTCTGCTGTTAGATTTATTTTAGGCAGACTTTCTACTGCGGTATCTAAAGGTAAAAGATGTTGATCCAGCGCTTCAAGCGGTTGATTTTCACTTAAATTTTGCAAATCTTCATAGCTCATCATCGCTTCAATCGGATAATTTGCAACCGCCAAGCGGCGTAAAACCGTAACATGTGCGCCACAACCTAATACTTCACCTAAATCATCCACCAAAGTACGGATATAAGTGCCTTTTGAGCAATGTACTTCTAACGTAAGATAAGGCGCGGAATATTCGATAAAGCGTAACTCAAAAATCGTAATCGGACGCGCTTCTCGTTCTACCGTAATACCTTGACGAGCATATTCATAAAGTGGTTTGCCGTTATGTTTCAATGCGGAAAACATTGTCGGAACTTGTAAAATATCGCCGCGAAATTGATCTAAAGCTGCAATAATTTCCGCTTCGCCAACATTCACTGCTCGGGTTTCAACGACTTGCCCTTCCGCATCCGACGTATCGGTACGTTCGCCTAATTTTGCGGTAACTTGGTAACGTTTGTCTGAATCAAGCAAAAATTGCGAAAATTTAGTCGCTTCACCCAAACAAATCGGCAACATGCCGGTCGCAAGCGGATCCAATGCGCCGGTATGCCCTGCTTTATTTGCTCGAAATAAGCGTTTGACCTTTTGCAGAATATCATTTGATGACATTCCTTGCGGTTTATCTAATAAAAATACGCCGTGAACATCACGCCCTTTTTTACGAGGTCTAGACACCTATTCTTCCTCTTTATGTTTAGCTTCATCGTTTTTAATTACATTCGATACAAGGTTAGACATACGCATACCTTCTACCAAGGATTGATCGTAAATAAAACGAAGCTCAGGCACAATACGTAAACGCATTGCTTTACCGACTAATGAACGAATGTACGGGCTTGCTTTTTCTAAACCTTTCATACCCTGTTCAATTGCGCTTTGATCATTATCGAATAAGAAAGTCACAAAGATTTTAGCATAAGCCAAATCACGGCTTACTTCCACATCAGATACTGTTACCATCCCGATACGAGGATCTTTCACCTCACGTTGTAAAATTACAGCGATCTCTTTTTGTAGCTCTTGCGCTACACGATCACTGCGTTTAAATTCTCTGCTCATGTTTTCTCCAAAATGCAAACGAGGCACCACAAAAGCGCCTCAAAATTTTGTTAGGATTATACCCTAATTTGTCGTTATTAGCGATGTTAAGCCAAAAACAAGCGGTCAGTTTCCACTAAATTTTTGCAAATTTATGCAGAAATCTGACCGCTTTCACTAATGAAACGAAATTAGATGGTACGTTTCACTTCAACCACTTCGAATACCTCGATTTGGTCGCCGACTTTTACATCGTTGTAGTTTTTAACGCCGATACCACATTCCATACCGTTACGCACTTCTGAAACGTCGTCTTTGAAACGGCGAAGAGATTCTAACTCGCCTTCGAAGATTACTACGTTGTCACGTAATACGCGGATTGGGTTGTTACGTTTCACCACACCTTCGGTTACCATACAACCAGCGATTGCACCGAATTTCGGATGACGGAATACGTCACGTACTTCTGCTAAGCCGATGATTTCTTGTTTGAACTCAGGCTGTAACATACCGCTCATTGCCGCTTTGATTTCGTTGAGCAATTCGTAGATGATTGAGTAGTAACGTAAGTCGATGTTTTCCGCTTCGATTACACGACGAGCCGATGCGTCCGCACGAACGTTGAAACCAACCATAATCGCATTTGAAGCTGCAGCTAGAGTTGCATCCGTTTCGGTGATACCACCTACACCAGAACCCACTACTTTCACTTTTACTTCGTCTGTTGAAAGCTCTGCTAATGCTTGGCAAATTGCTTCTACCGAACCTTGTACATCCGCTTTAACGATAACATTAAGCTCTGCAACGTCACCGGCTGTCATATTGCTAAACATATTTTCAAGTTTCGCTTTTTGCTGACGAGCAAGTTTCACTTCACGGAATTTACCTTGACGGAATAATGCTACTTCACGTGCTTTTTTCTCGTCACGTACAACGGTTGCTTCATCACCGGCTGCCGGTACGCCTGAAAGACCTAATACCTCAACAGGAATTGACGGGCCTGCAGAATTGATATCTTTACCGTTTTCATCACGCATCGCACGCACACGACCGTATTCGAAACCACAAAGTACGATATCGCCTTTGTTTAATGTACCTGATTGCACAAGAATCGTCGCTACCGGGCCACGACCTTTATCAAGATAAGATTCGATTACGACACCGCTTGCCATACCTTCTTTAACCGCTGTAAGTTCTAATACTTCAGATTGAAGAAGAATCGCTTCTAGTAATTCGTCAATACCTAAACCTTTTTTCGCTGATACAGGTACGAACTGAACATCACCACCGAATTTCTCTGAAATCACTTCGTGTTGGAGTAATTCTTGCTCTACACGATCAGGATTTGCTTCTGGTTTATCAATTTTGTTTACCGCAACGACAATCGGTGCGCCTGCCGCTTTCGCGTGCTGAATCGCTTCGATAGTTTGTGGCATTACACCATCGTCTGCCGCTACAACAAGAACAACGATATCCGTTGCTTTCGCACCACGTGCACGCATAGAAGTAAACGCTGCGTGTCCCGGTGTATCTAAGAAGGTAATCATCTTACCGTCATCGGTTTCAACGTGGTAAGCACCAATGTGCTGGGTAATACCGCCTGCTTCACCTGCCGCGACTTTCGCTTTACGGATATAGTCAAGTAATGACGTTTTACCGTGGTCAACGTGACCCATGATGGTTACTACCGGCGCACGTGTTACTTTTTCCGCATCAACGTCACGATCTTCCATTACTGCGTCTTCAAGTTCGTTTTCGTTACGTAAAATAACTTTATGACCCATTTCTTCCGCAACAAGTTGAGCAGTTTCTTGGTCAATCACTTGGTTAATCGTTACCATCTCACCCATTTTCATCATCGTTTTGATGATTTCGGTTGCTTTTACCGCCATTTTATTAGCAAGTTCAGCAACAGTGATAGTTTCACCGATAATTACGTCAGCTTTATTTACTTGAACAGGTTTGGTGAAGGCTTGTTGTAATGCAGAACCTTTCTTCGCATTTTTACCCTTACCTTTCACATCTTTTTGGTTACGACGGTCTGCGCTACGCTCGTTTTTGTCTTCACGATCGCCTTTTTTCGCTTTATTTACACCGCCTTTACCACGACCGCGATTTGCTTCGCTACGACGGTCATTGTCACGATCCGCTTCACGCGCATAGGTTGAAGTAAAACGATCATCTTCAAATTCTTCACCGCTTTCAGCCGCTTCTTCACGTGCAATTTCCGCTAAACGACGCGCATTTTCTGCTGCACGTTTCGCTTCCATTTCCGCTTTTTGACGCGCTAATTCTTCTTGTTTACGGCGGAGTTCAGCTTCTTCTTTTTTCTTCGCTTCTTTTTCCGGATCAAGCGCTTTTTCTTGTTTCGGTTGTTCTACTTTCGGTGCTACTGCTTTCGGTTTGCTATTCGGCATTACCGGTACAGCGTGTTTTTTCGCTTCTTCTGCTTTTTTAGCTGCATCCGCTTCAGCCTTCGCTTTCTCTGCTGCCGCTTTTTCGGCAGCTTCTTTTTCAGCTTGTACTTTTGCTTCCGCTTCTTGTTTCGCTTTTAAAGCAGCTTCTTCTTGCGCTTTTTTAACCGCTTCTGTATCAATTTTACGTGACTTGCGCACTTCAACTTGAACTTTACCATCTGCAACAGTAGTTTTTGTGCGACGTTGTAAGCTTAATTTCTTAGGTGCTTCGTTTTTAATTTCGTTATCACTCATTGTTTTATCTCCTTACAACGATTAGCTAAACCAGCAAATTTGACGAGCAGCCATAATTAATTCGCTTGCTTTGTCTGCTGATAATTCTTCAATATCCGAAAGGTCATCCGTAGCTTGTTCTGCTAATTCTTCAAGCGTTGTGATACCTTTTTCAGCCAGTTTAAATGCGATATGACGATCTAAACCTTCTAAGTTTAATAAACGATCTTCAATATGCGCTTGTTTTAATGCTTCTTCTTCCGCTAATGCTTTTGCGGTAATCGCATTTTTCGCACGAGTTTGTAGCTCTTCTACTAAATCTTCATCTTCAAGACCATCGATAGAAGTTAATTCGCTTACTGGAATGAATGCAAGTTCTTCTAGGCTAGAGAAACCTTCATCTACTAAGATTTGTGCAAATTCTTGGTCGATTTCTAATGAAGTTACGAATAAATCGATAACTTTATTATCTTCCGCTTGATGCTTCTTATCTAAGTCTTCGGTAGTCATTACGTTTAATGTCCAACCGGTTAATTGTGTCGCTAAACGTACGTTTTGACCGTTACGACCAATTGCTTGCGCAAGGTTTTTGCTTTCAACCGCGATATCCATTGCATGTTTATCTTCATCAACCACGATAGAACTTACATCTGCCGGAGCCATTGCGTTAATGACGAATTGTGCCGGATTATCGTCCCAAAGCACAATATCTACACGCTCACCGCCTAATTCGTTACTAATTGCTTGAACTCGCGCACCACGCATACCAACGCAAGCACCTACCGGATCAATACGTTTATCGTGTGATTTCACTGCGATTTTTGCACGAGAACCTGGATCACGAGATGCGCCTTTAATTTCGATTACATCTTCACCGATTTCCGGTACTTCAAGTTTAAATAACTCTTCTAACATAATCGGTTTTGCACGTGTTACGAAAAGTTGCGGACCTTTTGACTCCGGTTTAATCGCATATAATACGCCACGTACACGGTCACCCGGACGGAAGTTTTCACGTGGAAGCATATCTTCACGCACGATTACTGCTTCTGCTTGGTTACCTAAATCTAAAATGATTTGATCACGGTTTACTTTCTTAACGGTTGCAGTAATGATGGTATTTAATTGCGAACGGAATTGATCGATAACTTTGTTACGTTCCGCTTCACGAATTTTAGTGCTGATCACTTGGCGTGCAGTTTGCATCGTAATACGGTCGAATGGAATTGAATCCACTTCATCTTCAACGATATCGCCTAATTGCACACTTGGGTTTTCGTATTGCGCCGCTTCTAAGCTGATCTCACGAGTCATATTGTGTACTTGCTCAACTACAATCCAGCGACGGAAAGTTTGGAAATCACCGGTTTTGCGGTCAATTACCACACGCACATCGATATCCATCTCTTTTTTCTTTTTAGTCGAAATGGCTAATGCCGTTTCAAGCGCTTCAAAGATAGCTTCTTTTGGCAATAACTTCTCGTTAGATACCGCTTCTGCGGCTAATAAAATTTCTTTGCTCATTTTTTGGATTAACCTTCTAGAAATTAAAAACTGGAACTAAGTTTGCTTTTTGAATATTACCGAATGCGAATTGACGAGCTTCGTTATCCACCGTAAGCGTAATTAAATCGCCTTCTACACTCTCTAATTTACCTTGCCATTTACGGCGATCGAACATTGGAATACGTAAATGAATCACGACTTCTTGCCCGATAAAACGTTGGTAATGTGCAAGCGTAAAGAGCGGACGATCTAAACCCGGTGATGAAACTTCTAAGTTGTATTTATCCGCAATCGGATCTTCAACATCTAGAATTGCGCTCACTTGACGGCTCACATCACTGCAATCATCAATGGTTACGCCGCCTTCTTTATCAATATATAAACGTACTGTTAAAAAACGCCCTGCTCGTTGACACTCAATACCGACTAATTCGCAGCCCATTGATTCAATGGTGTCAGAAACGAGTTCTTCTAATTTTTGTTCTAAAGTTGCCAAGGAGGCCTCCTAAATGACAGATATAAAAAAAGAGCCTTAACCAGCTCTTTTGATACGATTATTATGTACCAGCCACAAAAAAACCCCAGACGGAAAACCGTGGGGCTTTAAGCGGTTTGTTTTATACAAAATTTTGCGAATTATGTTCGTTATCGAAAATTAGCAAAGGCTATATAAAACAAAACTCACAGTTTTAATCAAAACTGTGAGCCTTAAAACTGGTTGCGGGGGCCGGATTTGAACCAACGACCTTCGGGTTATGAGCCCGACGAGCTACCAAGCTGCTCCACCCCGCGTCTGATGTGGCTCATTATAGAGATTTCCAAAACCAATGCAAGCACTTTTTTCAAATTTGTTTTTGTTTGGTTAACAAAACAACAAATCACTTCCCAACCCAAACTAAAAAATCGCTCACGGTGTGGAATGAGCCGAAAATCAGGATAATATCGGTTTTGCTCGCTTTGGCGAATAATGATTCAGCTGCTTCGGGAACGGTTTGGTAATAACAAGCGGTCGAATTTGGTAAAACTTTTGCCAGTTTTTGATAGACTTCTTCACCTGACTGTCCTCGATATCCGGCTAAACCGGCACAATGCCATTCATCAATAACATTTGCCAATGGCTCTACGATGCCGCTTAAGTCTTTATCAACTAATGCACTAAATACGGCATAAATCTTTTGGTTAGCCTGTTTCAGCGAACTTAATCGCCCTGCCAAATATTTTGCCGCATGCGGATTATGTCCGACATCAATAATCACTTGAGCAAGCGGTTGTTTTCCGGAAAAGTTTGCAAAATCTTTTTCGGTTAACGTTTGGAAACGTGCTGTCATTTGTGCTTCTTGCAATGCGGCTCTAACTACTTGTTCATTTATTTCAAACGGAAGTTGAGCCAACGCGGCTAAAGCGGTACCGGCATTCGGAATCGGAATTTGCGGCATCGGTAAATCTTGCCAATCAATAAATTCCGATTGCCAGTGAAAGCGGTCACTTTCTACGGAATATTTCCAATTCACATTGCGTCTAACCACTTGGCAATTAAGTGCTTTCGCTTGCTGTAAAATGCTCCTCGGGCAATCCGGTTCACCGATAATCACCGGTATATTTTCACGGAAAATGCCTGCTTTCTCTCGCCCGATATCTTCTCGGTTATCGCCGAGAAAATCCACGTGATCGATATCGATTGAAGTAATTATCGCTAAATGCGGATCAACAATATTGGTTGCATCTAAACGTCCGCCAAGCCCAACTTCTAAAATGACAATATCTAAATTTGCCTCTTTAAAAAGCTGCAGTGCCGAAAGCGTACTAAACTCAAAATAGGTTAAAGAAGCGGTCTTTTTTTGTTGGATTTTTGCAAATGATTGCACATGGGCTTCGTCATTGAGTAATTCGCCTTGAATTCTCACTCGTTCGTTATAACGAATTAGGTGAGGAGATGAATAGACACCGACTCGATAACCGGCTTTAAGCAAAGCTACTTCCAATAAACGACAAGTTGACCCTTTCCCGTTAGTACCGGCAACGGTGATAACATAAGGTGCTGGCTGAAGTAATTCGAGCTGTTCAGCAACGTTTTTTATACGTTCCAAGCCCATATCAATCGGCTTAAAATGCGATTTTTCTAAGTAATCCAACCATGTGGCGAGGCTATCATTAATAGTTGGAACAATTAAAGTATTCATTATATCTTTTCCAAAAAGAAAGCCACGTATAACGTGGCTTAGTCATGCTAAATAAAATTACGCTTCTTCAACAATAAGTTCCGCTGTTTTAAACGGCGTTGGTTTATTGGTCATTTTCGCACATAAACGAGCAAGCGTATCGCGCATATCTTTACGTTGCACAATCATATCAATCGCACCGTGTTCTAATAAGAACTCTGCACGTTGGAAGCCTTCCGGTAATTTTTCACGTACGGTTTGTTCGATAACACGCGGACCGGCAAAACCGATTAACGCTTTAGGCTCTGCAATATTAATATCGCCTAACATCGCTAAACTTGCCGAAACGCCACCCAGTGTCGGGTCAGTTAAAACAGAAATAAACGGTACGCCTTTCTCACGCATTTTCGCTAAAATTGCACTGGTTTTTGCCATTTGCATTAAAGAGAATAATGCTTCTTGCATACGAGCACCGCCTGATGCAGAGAAACAGATAAACGGAATATTTTCCGCTAAAGCTCGCTCTGCTGCACGCACGAATTTTGCGCCGACAACCGAACCCATTGAGCCGCCCATAAATTCAAAGTTAAATGAAGCAACTACTACCGGCATATTATGTAATGTACCGTACATCGTAATAAAAGAATCTTTCTCACCGGTTTGTTTTTGTGCTGCGGTTAAACGATCTTTATATTTTTTCAAATCCTTAAATTTTAAAATATCTTGCGGTTCTAACTCCGCTGCAATCTCTTGCGCGCTATCTTGGTCTAATAACGATAATAAACGAGTACGTGCATCAAAACGCATATGGTGGTTACATTTCGGGCAAACCTGCATATTACGTTTAAGTTCTTCGCTGTATAGTACCTGTTCACAGCTCGTGCATTTTGTCCAAACGCCTTCCGGCACTTTAGATTTGCTACTGCTTGACGATGAAGAGGTTCTTCCTAAAATTCTTTCAATCCAGCTCATTTTTTAACCTTGTTATTTTGACAAAAAATTATCGGTATTAAAGCATAATTTCAGCCTTTTGGATATGCTTTAATAATACAATCTGCTCTGATCAGCTGAAATATCAGCTATATGTATAAGTACGATAAAAAAACGCACCAATTAGGATACATAGCATTACTACAATTTGGATAAGTCTTTTCTTTGTGAGTTTTTCCGCTGCCATACTTTCTCCTTAACGAATCGTTAACATAATGCCATAAAATTGGTCGGGGTTGTGAGTATTTTATTATTTTTAGTTGAATCCCAGGGAGATAAAGTGCCAAAATAACTTATATTTTTTGACATTATAGAGGTAAAAATGACTAAAATTGACCAATTTCTTGATGTTGTTGCTCAACTTCGTGACCCTCAAATAGGTTGTCCTTGGGATATTAAGCAGGATTTCGATTCGATGCTTCCTTGTTTGTTGGAGGAAACCTACGAAGTGGCAGAAGCAATCCATACCAAAGACCGTTCTGCACTTCGTGAAGAATTAGGCGATTTATTACTACAAGTCGTATTTCTTAGTCAGTTGGCTAAGGAAGAAGGAACTTTTACTTTTTATGATGTACTAAGCGATATTCATGAAAAATTGATTTATCGACATCCTCACGTTTTTGGTGATAGTTCTGCCGATAATAGTGAAGAAGCATTAAAAAATTGGGAAGAACGTAAAGCAACGGAAGCCAAACGCCAACAACACGAATCAATTTTAGATGATATACCTTTTGCTTTGCCGGCGCTAACTCGAGCGAATAAACTTCAAAAACGTTGTGCTAAAGTCGGTTTTGACTGGACTAATCCTCAAGATGTGCTTGTAAAAGTAGAAGAAGAGTTGCAAGAAGTCAAAGATGAAATGGCTCAATATCCTCAGAGTGCAGGAAAACTTGAGGAAGAATTGGGAGATTTTCTCTTTGCAACGGTAAATTTATGCCGCCATTATAATATCGATGCAGAATCTTGTTTGCGAAATGCAAACGTCAAATTTGAAAATCGATTTAAAAAAGTAGAAAAGCTTGTTAAGCAACAAGACAAGACTGTCGCAAAATGCTCTTTATCTGAGCTAGATTCAATCTGGGAACAAATAAAATCTCAGGAATAATTGACAAACTTTGATAAAGCTGTAAATTGTAACTGTTATGTCAAGTAATTACAGCAATAAATATAATTGAATAAAAATAGGAATTAGTTATGCCTAGAATTTTACTAGTTGATGATGATGTTGAATTGACTGAACTTTTAGCAGAGTTACTTTCACTAGAAGGTTTTGATATTCACTGTGTACACAATGGTCAAGATGCTCTCACTGAATTAGAATTACAAGCTTATGATCTTATTTTATTAGATGTAATGATGCCTGTATTAAATGGTATTGAGACTTTAAAACAATTGCGTCAGAGATACTCTATTCCAGTATTAATGTTAAGTGCACGTGATGATGAAATCGATCGTGTTTTAGGCTTAGAACTTGGTGCCGATGACTATCTACCGAAACCATTTAACGATCGTGAGCTTGTTGCGCGTATTAAAGCAATTTTACGCCGCACTGTTTCAACTAGTTTAAATACTACAGAAGTGATTACTTCAGCAAATCAATCACCTGAAGAAAACAGCAAACAACTTTCTTTTGGTGGTGTGGAGTTACACCCTGGTCGTCAACAAGCAATTTTTGAAGGTCGCGATTTAGATTTAACCGGTACAGAGTTTGCATTACTACAGATGTTAATGCGTAATCCCGGTCAAATTCTTTCCCGTGAACTGCTTAGTCTTGAAATTTTAGGTAAGCGCTTAACGCCTTACGATCGTGCAATTGATATGCATATTTCAAATCTTCGCAAAAAATTACCAGAACGTAATGACAATCTACCATGGTTCAAAACATTACGTGGTCGAGGTTATCTGCTTGTGACGGAAAAATAATTATCTTTTTTGATATAAGAAAAATCCCTCGGTTTCGAGGGATTTTTCTATATTAATTGATAGGTACTCTTAATGCTCAAATTTATTTCTCAGTTTTTCAGTAAAATAATGTTGGTAAGAAACTACCTTGCTTACCAGCTTTTTGCTTATTTTGGACTTACCTTTGCCACATTACTGGCAATTACTCTCGCCTTGCCTAATTTTGATGCCCGCTCCTTCTCTCCAATTGAAACGGAAGAGCGTATCTTTTTCGAACAAGAAACGAAAAGTACCGAACTGCAATATAATTTGGATGAAATTTTCGAACGTAAGCTTTTCGTTTCTACCGCTAACGGTTTTGATGTCATTTTACTGGATCGTAAGTCCGGTATTTTTGTTGGGGCTGATCCGAATAAAGTTACTTCATTCCAAGTATTTCTATATCGAGCGGAAAATATTACCGAACCGTTACAACGTCGCTTTGGAAATTTAGAAATTTACGGCCCGTTTTTTGTTAAAACCAATAAACGGGAATATTACCAATATTTTGCACAAATGGTTGATCCGCAAGAAGAATTTTTCAACCGCATTTTTGACTCACCTTGGTTAATGCTATTAATTGTATTAGGTGTTAGCGTGCCGATTTTATTATGGTTATCATGGAAAATTGCACGTCCGGTAAAAGCATTACGACTTTCAGCGAATGCAGTGGCAACTGGTAACTTTTCGATAAATCCGGCGCTTGAAACCAAAGGTATTAATGAATTACGAGAGGTAGGCAAAAGCTTTAACCAAATGATTACCTCCTTACAAGATTTGACGCTACATCAACAACGGTTACTTTCGGATATTTCGCATGAATTAAAAACACCATTGGCTCGTCTCCATTTGGCGACTGCTTTAATTCGCCGCCGCAATGGCGAATCACCGGAATTAACGCGTATTGATAATCAGGTGCTTAAATTAGACACGATGGTTCACGACTTATTAGCACTCTCTCGCCAACAAGTGAATCAGCATTTGACACGCGAAATCTTTTCGGTTAACCATATTTGGGACGATATTCTTGAAGACGCTAAGTTTGAGGCGGAACAAAATAATATCGATTTATTTATTAGCCAACGTGTTGCTAACCCCGAACGTTATTACATTAACGGCAATCAAAATATTTTAGCAAGTGCGTTAGAGAATGTGATTCGTAATGCACAAAAATACGCTAATAAAAGTATTAAAGTGTTGATGTATATTGATAATGTCGAGTTAGTTATCTCTATTGATGACGATGGTGAAGGTGTACCGGAAAGTGAATATAAACAAATCTTTCGCCCTTTCTATCGTGTAGATGAAGCACGAGCGCGACAAACCGGTGGAACAGGCTTGGGGCTTGCGATTGTGGCGAATGCAATGCAACAGCATAAAGGTACCGTGGAAGCGATGAAAAGTACCCTTGGCGGTTTACGGGTAGAAATTCGATTACCTCTTTGGATTGAATAAGTTATCGAGTACAAGCGGTTGTTTTTTGCAAAAAAATTGTGAAATTCAACCGCTTGTATTGCTTTAAGCCCTATTTAATGCGTAGGTATCTTGTATAAATTGCGAATTCTTACGACTCATACTCGGAATATTAGGAATACGATGAAATTAATTGAAATTGAAAACCTGAATAAGTATTTTGGTTCAGGTGATAACAAAGCACATATTCTGAAAAATGTTAATTTAACTATCGAACAAGGTGACTTTGTCGCAATTATCGGTGCTTCCGGCTCTGGTAAATCAACGTTGATGAATATTATCGGCTGTTTAGATACTGCCAGCTCCGGTATTTGCCGTATTGACGGCAAAGAAACGCAACAAATGAATAGCGATGAACTTTCAGATCTGCGTCAACGAAAATTCGGTTTTATTTTCCAACGCTATAACCTTCTTTCTGCCTTAACTGCAAATGAAAATGTAGCCTTACCGGCTATCTATGCCGGTATGGATAGCCGTTCTCGTAAAGCGCGAGCCGATCAATTATTAGATAAACTCGGTTTATCCGACAAAACGCTCAACCGTCCAAATCAGCTTTCAGGCGGACAACAGCAACGAGTGAGTATTGCCCGTGCATTAATGAATGGTGGTGAAATCATTCTTGCGGATGAACCGACCGGCGCTTTGGATTCAAAAAGCGGTGAAACCGTACTGCAAATCTTACAAGACCTACATAAAGAGGGTCATACCATCATTATGGTTACCCATGACCCGAATATTGCGGCAACGGCCAGTCGCGTGATTGAAATTAAAGACGGGCAAATTATTCGTGATGAACGGCAACAGCCGTATTCAGAAGAATTAAAACTAGTGAAACGCGAACACAGGCCACCCCGCTTCTTTGATCAGTTGATTGAATCATTCAAAATGGCAACCAGTGCGATTATGGCGCATAAGTTACGGGCGCTTCTCACTATGCTTGGCATTGTGATTGGGATCACTTCGGTTATTTCGGTTGTAGCGCTTGGACAAGGTTCACAAGAACGTATTTTATCTAATATCAATAGCCTTGGTACTAATACCATGACTATTATGAACGGGACGGGCTTTGGTGATAGACGAGCTAATTTGACGAAGAATTTGACCATCAGTGATGCGACAATGCTTAACAAACAAGCTTATATTGATAGCACAACGCCCTCAAGCAGTTTAAGTGCCACTGTGATTTCCGGTAATACGAACGTCACTGCAACGGTAAATGGTGTTGGAGAGCAATATTTGAACGTAAGGGGGTTAAAAATGGTCTCCGGGCGATTCTTTAACACCGAAGACGTTGTGCTTTCTGCGCAAGTCGTTGTTATTGATGCCAATACCAAAAAGGATCTCGGTTTAGCCGAACCGGTTGAAGGAAAAGTCATTCTTGTCGGTAAAAAACCGTTAAAAATTATTGGATTAGCCGCTGAATCCAACAATATGAATCAAACCAGTTTAAAAATGTGGATGCCTTATACGACACTGATGCAACGTATTTCCGGTGAAAAACATATTGATTCATTAACTGTAAAAGTCAAAGACAATATTGAAAGCCAAACCGCAGAAAAAAGTATTACCGAGCTATTAATTGCTAAGCACGGCAAAAAAGATTTTTTTGTAATGAATAGCGATACGATCAAACAAACCATTACCAGCACTACAAATACGATGAAATTATTAATCTCGTCTATTGCGATGATTTCATTGATTGTGGGGGGGATCGGCGTAATGAATATTATGCTCGTCTCTGTTACAGAACGAACGAAAGAAATTGGTGTTCGTATGGCAATCGGCGCAAAACAGAGTAATATTTTGCAGCAATTTCTTATTGAGGCAATTCTTATCTGTTTACTCGGTGGGGTTATCGGGATCTTATTTGCGATTGCAATTATTGTGACATTCAACACTCTAGGCTCTAATTTTCAAATGGTACTTTCTCCTGCATCGGTTGTATTGGCAGTATTCTGCTCTACTTTAATTGGTGTTGTATTCGGTTATATGCCGGCAAAAAATGCTTCGAAGCTCAACCCGATTACCGCCTTGGCACAAGAGTAAATTAACTTACTGCAAGCGGTTAAATTTGTCGATAAATTTGCAAATTTTTCTGATAATTTAACCGCTTGCTTTATCTTAAAAGGAAGAATAAATGGGACTATCTAATCTCGAACTTGAACAAATTATTGATGAAAAATTAAATAGTAAAGCGATTAGCGATTATGCGCCAAACGGCTTGCAAATAGAAGGTAAAGCACATATTCAGCACATTGTGACTGGGGTGACCGCAACCCTTCCGCTGATCGAAAAGGCGATTGAAAAAAATGCCGATGCGATTTTGGTACACCACGGTTATTTTTGGAAAAGCGAATCGCCCTGTATCCGAGGTATGAAAGGGAAACGTATCAAACAATTATTAGTGAATAACATTAATTTATTTGGCTATCACCTTCCGCTTGATATGCATGCCGAACTAGGCAATAACGCACAATTAGCCACAAAATTAGGCGTGATAAACCTACAAGGTTTAGAAGACCGTCCGAATTCAATTCCGGTATATGGTGAGCTGGAAACGCCAGTTGCTGCGCAAGAATTTGCGGAACGTATTGAACAAGTACTTAACCGTAAACCGATTTTATGTGATGAATTTATTGCTGATTATCCGCATAAATTAATTCGCAAAGTCGGTATTTGTACCGGTGGTGGACAAGGTTATATCGATTTAGCGGCAAGTAAAGGCTGTGATGCATTTATTTCCGGCGAAATTTCAGAACAAACCACTCATTCCGCCCGTGAGCAAGGGATTTATTACTTCGCTTGCGGACACCACGCTACAGAGCGAGACGGTGTGAAAGCACTTGGTGAATGGCTGGCAAAAGAATACGGCTTAGATGTAGAATTTATTGATATCGATAACCCAGCTTAATATTTGAAATACAGATAAAATCTAGAGTTAACGATGTTTTTGCTCTAAAAATAAAAAGTCGTATCGGAATAGATACGACTTTTTTGTAACTAGCTTTAGTCTTCAGATAAACGAGAGATATCGTGATAAGAAGCCAATTTACGAATAGTACGTGAACGGCCTCGAATTAATAATGTCTCTGTAAACATCATACTGCCCTTGCGTTGTACGCCTTTTAATAAATCACCGGTAGTAATTCCGGTTGCTGCAAACAACACATTATCATCGCGCACTAAATCTTCCAATTTTAATACTTTATTAACCGGTACATTCATTTGTGCACAGCGTGAAAGCTCTTTTTCCGCAGCAGAAAGATTTTCCGGCGAATTACCTTTTACTTGATTACGAGGAATAAGACGACCTTGAATATCTCCGCCCAATGCACGAACTGCTGCTGCGGCAACCACGCCTTCCGGCGCACCACCGATACCATAAACCAAATCTAAATCACTATCCGGCAAACAGCACTGTACCGCTGCTGCAACATCACCGTCAGGAATAGCCATCACTCTTACACCTAATTTTTGCACCGCTTTAATGATTTCATCGTGGCGCGGTTTTGCTAAAATCGCGACTGTCATCTGTGTCAATAATTTACCTTTTTTCGACGCGACACGACGAATATTTTGCTCCAGGGGCAGATCCAAATCGATCATTCCTTTTGCTTCGCTATCCACCACCAATTTTTCCATATACATATCCGGTGCTTTAAGAAAAGTATCTTTGCCTCCTGCGGCTAAAACAGCTAATGCACCTGCTTGTCCCATTGCGGTCATTCGAGTACCGTCAATCGGATCAACCGCAATCGCAACTTCATCATCTTCCGGTTGAGAACGTCCGACTTTCTCACCAATATAAAGCATTGGCGCTTCATCAATTTCGCCTTCACCAATCACGATTTCACCACGAATTTCCATCTTATTCATGATCAAACGCATTGCTTTTACTGCGGCGTCATCTGCTGCATTTTTATCACCTCGTCCAATCCAGTCATAAGCTGCAAGTGCAGCGGCTTCCGTTACACGAGAAAACTCGAAAGAAATAGCACGTTTCATTTAACATCCTTTACATAAAATAACCAATATTTGTCATATTTTATCAGCTAGCAATCGATTTCGTTACTAAAAAATCAGCAAATGAAGAAAAATTCCAAAATGCATGAACTTTTCAATGAAATCAACGCCTAACTGAGGTATAATTCTTGCACTTTACATATCTGTTTTTAAGAGGAAATCCAATTATGTCATTATCAATTCTTGACCAACTTGAAGAAAAAATTAAACAAGCAGTAGAAACAATTCAATTACTTCAATTAGAAGTAGAAGAATTAAAAGAAAAGAACAATACTGTAGAGCAAGAAAAAGAAACATTACGCCAAGAATTTGAACAATTAAAATCTGAGCAACAAAGCTTCCAAGATCGTTTACGTTCACTTTTAGGTCAAATCGACAACGTATAATTTTCCTTTTTTGTAGAACGGCTAATGCGTATTAGCCGTTTTTTATTTGTGTAAGATTATGGCAAAACTCTATTTTTATTACTCTTCAATGAATGCAGGAAAGTCAACCACCCTGCTTCAATCCTCTTATAACTACCAAGAACGAGGCATGAATACTTTGGTTTATACCGCTGCGATTGATGATCGTTATGGTGTTGGCAAAGTAAGCTCTCGTATTGGCATTTCACAAGAAGCGCAATTATTTCAATCGGAATCAAATTTATTCGATGAAATTCAACGTACTAATCAAGAAAAAACGTTACACTGTATCTTAATTGATGAAGCTCAATTTCTTACGAAAACGCAGGTATATCAGTTAACTGATGTAGTAGATAAACTAAGAATTCCAGTGCTATGTTATGGTTTACGTACAGATTTCCAAGGAGAGCTCTTTGAGGGAAGCCAGTATTTATTAGCTTGGGCAGATGAATTACAAGAGCTAAAAACTATTTGTGATTGTGGCAAAAAAGCCCATTTTGTCATTCGCATGAACGAGAAAGGCGAAGCTGTCGCCGATGGCGACCAAATTCAGATTGGAGGAAATGACAAATATCTTTCAGTATGTCGTTACCACTATAAACAAAAACTCAATAAACTCTAGTCTTACTTATAAGCGGTTGTTTTTACGAATTTTTTTACAAAAATAACCGCTTGCTGCTATTCTTTCCCTCCCTTAATTTCTATTTCCCAAATTTCGTTCTTTATACCCATTTTTGGCTAAGTACCAAGTTAGCGATTGCTCAATAAAATGGAGTGTAACGATCTATTTACAAGAATAAATGCTTTAAAAAATTCACTCCAAGATCTGAGTTGCACTCCACTTTAGGTACCACAAAGGGAAAACTATCGGAATAAGTAAGCGACTGCTCAATATATAAACTTATTGTTTAATTTACATGCTTGTTTTGAAGGATATACGGGAGGAGGAATGATAAAAATAGATTCTTGTAAGATCCTACAAAAAAGAAAAGGCACATCAGTATAACGTGCCTTCTGTAATTTCTTTGTATTTTTCTACAAAAGCAAGAATTGTTTGTGATCTAAGTCCTAACGCTTATGCGGTAACTTTTCCCAGGTCACTTCATTACGCAAATAAACCGGTTCAATTTGTAGTGCCGATTGCGTATTCCCTTGAGCAAATTCGGATTCTGCAAGTGTAAGCATTGATTTTGCTGAAGGTAAGGTAATGTCACTCACTAAAAGCGGTAATTGTGTATCAGGAAATTGCGAATATGCCGCCCAACCGGTACCTACAACCACAGTATTATCCTTCGGTTGTATTTGGCTGATAGCACGCTCTGGTGAGCATACTTGCTCAGCAACAATTGTTTGCCAGCACTGTCCTACTCTCTCATATTGCGCAAAATAAACTTCATTCATACGGGCATCAATCAGTGCAACAACATTTGTTGCTCCTATTTTCTCATAAGCTGCTTGTGCCATTGCTAAGAGATTTGAGACCGGTACAACCGGTAAATTTGCTCCCATTGCCAGCCCCTGAGCAATACCAACACCTACTCGAACACCGGTAAAGCTTCCTGGCCCTCGACCAAATGCTAGCGCATCAACTTGTTTAAGAGAAATACCAGCTTTTGCTAATAATTCATCTATCATTGGTAGAATTCGCTGTGTATGTGTTCTTGGACTTAGTTCATCAAATGCAGAAATTTGTCCATTATGTAATAACGCCACAGAGCAAGCTTCAGTGGCTGTATCAATAGCAAGAATTGTTTTGTTCATTTTTATTATCCTAAAACGACAGAAAACACGGAAACAAGCGGTTAATTTCACAAAAAAGTTTGCAAAAACCTATTATTTCCGTGTTTCTGATATAAATTTTTAGTGATTAAGCACGCTTAGCTCGACGCTGTTCAACCGCTTCCGCTAATGCAAATAATGCTTTTTCACTATCTTCCCAGCCAATACATGCATCTGTCACACTTTGGCCATATACTAAATTCTCTAAATTACCATCGCCTAGTTCTTGACGACCTTCAACTAAATGACTCTCAATCATTACACCTGAAATAAATTCCGAACCATTCGCAATTTGTTGGCATACGTCAGCACAAACATCCATTTGGCGTTTAAATTGCTTTTGGCTATTGGCATGGCTAAAGTCAATCATCACGTGTGGACGGCGACCAGATTTCTCAATATCCGCACACACTCTTGCAACAGACTCCGCATCATAGTTTGTACCATTATCACCACCACGTAAAATAATATGGCAATCCGGATTACCTGCGGTAGAGACAATCGCAGAATGGCCAAATTTAGTAACTGATAAGAAATGGTGTGGTGCTTCTGCTGCACCAATCGCATCTAAGGCAATTTTTACACTGCCGTTTGTTGCATTTTTAAAACCTACCGCACAAGATAAACCTGAAGCTAATTCACGGTGAACTTGAGATTCAGTCGTACGCGCGCCAATTGCGCCCCAACTCATAAAGTCCGCCATATATTGCGGCGTGATCATATCTAAAAATTCACCTGCTGCTGGAACCATTAAATCATTAATGTCCGATAGCACTTTACGCGCAATACGCAAACCATCATTTAGTGCATAAGTTTCATTTAAATACGGATCATTGATTAGCCCTTTCCAACCTACAGTGGTACGAGGCTTCTCAAAATACACTCGCATAACAACTTCAAGATTTTGGTTAATTTTAGGATCAGCGCGAAGTGCCTTAATACGTTGTGCATACTCTAATGCCGCTTTAGGATCATGGATTGAGCAAGGACCAATCACTACTAATAAACGATCATCCGCACCGTGAATAATTTTATGGATAGCCTTACGGGCTTGTTCCACCGTTTCAGCTGCAACTTCACTTGCCGGAAAACGTTCTAATAGCGCAACCGGCGGTAAAAGTTCTTCAATATTAGTAATTCGTAGGTCATCATTTTTGTAAGACATTGTGTGTTCTCTTATTGTTTTAAACGGTTATTAGAAAAGGTGTAGACCTAACTTAATAAAATTATAAAATGATGTCAAATAGTTTTAATACTATTTAACTAGTACAGGATTGCTTTTGTGATTTAACGGATAGAAAACGTGTCACAAACAGCTGGATTACCTGACTGCAGCCCTTTACGGAACCAAGCTAAACGCTCAGCGGAAGAACCGTGAGTAAAGCTGTCCGGTACAATATAACCTTGTGCTTGCTTTTGCAGACGGTCATCACCAACAGCCTGTGAAGCAATAAACGCCTCTTCTACATCCCCGGCTTCTAATCTCCCTTCTTTTTGAATTTGATAACCCCAAACACCGGCAAAACAGTCCGCTTGGAGCTCTACGTTTACTGATATTTTATTCGCAGTCGCTTGGTTACGAGCGTTACGTTGTGCTCTTTGAGTCTGCTCACTGATGCCTAATAAGTTTTGAACATGATGACCAACCTCGTGTGCAATCACATAAGCAAAAGCAAAATCGCCCGGGGCTTTAAGCTGAGATTTCATATCATCATAAAATGACAGATCAAGATATACCTTTTGATCTAACGGACAATAAAACGGTCCCATAGCAGATTGCCCTGTGCCGCAAGCAGTATGCGTAACGCCTCGGTAAAGCACTAATTTGGGCTCACGATAAGTCAAACCGTTTTGTTTAAAATAATTACCCCATATACGTTCCGTAGTGTGCAGTACTTTGCGAGCAATCGTATTAAGTTCCGCTTCTTCTGCAGAAATAATCGGTGCAGTTTGTTGCTGCTGATAAGAAGATTGTGAATCGTTATATCCCATCAAACCAGTTAAATCCACGCCATAGTAAGCCCCGATTAATACGATGATAAAGCCTAAAATCCCACCTTTAGCTCGTCCACCAGAAGAACGACGACCATAATCGGCTTGTCCGCGTCTATCTTCTACGTTCGAACTTTCTCTTTCATTCTCTAAACGCATTTTGCTTTCCTTGAAACTAAAATAATAAATCAACCCTAATTTTATACGAATATCCAGCGATATCCTACAAGTAATTCCGGTGCTAAATCCAAATAGCAGAAAGCGATTAAATTCAAAGCCAAACTTGCAAAGTTTTGCCCAAATTTAACCGCTTGTTTAAAGTATAAAACGTTACATTGTCGCTTTTATCTTGCTAAAATTTCACGTTTTCCGTTTTTTCCTTGCTCTGAAAGAATACCTTGTGCTTCCATTTGGTCAACAATGCGTGCTGCACGGTTAAAACCTAATGAGAAGCGGCGTTGTAGACCACTTATTGAAGTCACTCCGCTTTCAATTACAAATTCAACAACTTCATCAAACAGTGGATCGAGGTCGCCGGCTCCACCAACTCGCTCTGAACCTTCGGATTCTTCAACGGAAGCGACAATACTTTCTAAATATTGCGGTTTGCCACGTGCACGCCAGTTATCCGCAACACGTTGCACATCTTCATCGCTCATAAATGCACCGTGGATACGAATAATATCCGGGCTTCCAGCACCGGAATACAGCATATCGCCTCGACCTAATAATGCTTCCGCCCCACCTGCATCTAAAATGGTACGCGAGTCAATTTGGCTAGCGACGGTGAAGGCAATACGGCTTGGGATATTCGCTTTAATTACACCGGTAATCACATCGGTTGAAGGACGTTGCGTTGCAAGAATTAAGTGGATACCGACCGCTCGAGCCTTTTGCGCAATACGCATAATGTATTCTTCGACCTCTTTGCCGGCAGACATCATTAAATCCGCAAATTCATCTACAATCAGTACAATATAACTGAGTTTCTCTAGTGCCGGCGGTAATTGATCCATTGAATCGCCCGGGCGCCAAGTTGGATCAGGAATAGGGAAATTCATCGCAGCTGCCTGGTCAATTTTATCGTTGTAACCTTCAATATTACGCACACTTAAATGACTTACTAATAAATAACGGCGTTCCATTTCCTCCACCGCCCAACGTAAAGCATTTGCTGCTTTCTTCATATCGGTCACGACCGGTGTTAACAAATGCGGAATATCGTTATAGATGGATAATTCAACCACTTTCGGATCAATCATAATAAAACGCACTTGTTCCGGAGAAAGCTTGAATAATAAGCTCAAGATCATGGTGTTGACCCCAACCGATTTACCACCGCCGGTTTGCCCTGCAACCAGTAAATGCGGCATTTTTGCCATATCAACCACAATCGGTTCGCCACTAATATCTTTACCTAGCGCCATTGGTAAGGTTGCTTTACTGTGTTTAAAGGCATCACTATTTAACACATCACGAAGCCAAACCGTTTCACGCTGTTTGTTAGGCGTTTCAATTCCCATATAAGGTTTACCTGGAACAACCTCAGTGATACGAATCGCTTTAAACATTAATTCACGGGACAAATCGCTTGCTAAACCGACTACTTTTGCGGCTTTAACACCAGCAGCCGGTTTGATTTCATAGCGGGTAACTACCGGCCCAACCAATACGTCTTCAACTGTTGCTTTCACACCATAATTTGCTAACGCACTTTCCAAGCGATGAGAAGTTTCAACAATTTCTTGCTCGGTAATTTGCTGTGTTTGGCGAGGCGACTCGTCTAACAAATCAAGTGTCGGTAACGGCGTTGTCGGTTTTTCTGTTGTATGGTTACGTTGTAACAATGGATGTATTAATGTATCGCCATAACCTTTTGGATAATTAGGCGCTGATACCGGTTCTGCTTCCTGCTGCATATTAGCTACTTTCACACTTGGCATAACGACTGGCTCTGGCTCACTCTTGATAATGTTTTCAAATGTTTGCTCTAAGCCTTGCGCTTTAGCACGTTGTTCCATTTGCGCTAAACGAGCCTGCTCCGCTTGTTCAAATTCTTTTGCTAATAATGCTTCATAATCTTCTTCAAGCTCTTCTTTCTGTGTCGATTCTTCAAGCACTGGTTGTAGGCGTACCACCGGTTTTGCTTCTTGAACAAATGCCGGCATAGGTGAATTCATATCTTGATATTCAACCGTTGCATCCGCCTCATCATTATTCTCTACTACTTCAAATTCATCTTGCTGCTCAAGCGCTTGCTTGAATTCATCAGTCGGCGAAATCACTTCAGACTGAGGTACTACAGCTTCCACTAACGGATTTAAACGAATTTTCGGTAAATCAATTTCTGCGTTAGACTCAACAAATTCTTGGGCAACAGACGGCTGACTAGTAATTTCCATTCCTTGAATATTAATTTTGGGTAATTCAAGTTCAGTTTCTACGTTAAACATATTTTGATCCGATAATCCAGTATCTGTCTCATTTGGAGTAAATTCAGACTGTGATTTTAAGCCGGTAATATTTGGGCGGCTAAATACTGAAACATCCGTAAGCTGCTGAGTCTCGGCATTATCTTGTGCTTCTTCTGCTGTATTCTCATCAATAACAAGCGGTTGAATTTCTTCTGAATTTTGCAAATGGGCTTCATTTACTTCCGTATCTGCTGCTACCGCCGTCTCTTTAGGTTGATCTTTTGCCACAAGCCAATCATAGAATTGGGCAAATAGTAGTAGGAGTGATTGACCTGAACAAAAATAGAAACCAATACCGGTAAAAATCATTGCAATAAACAATGCACCGAATTGACCGATTGTTGTTGCAAGTAGTGATTGGAACATACCGCCGACAAAACCACCGGATAAATAATAGGCATTATTTGACAACACCACGCTAGCAAGCCCAGCCAAACCAATCAGTAATAAAATAAAACTACTGAAACGCAAGCAAAAATGTTTCCAAGTCCACTCATTCGCTAAACGGAAAACCAACGAATATACCGATACGCCGCATAAGGTAAACGGCACAATAAATGCAACTTTACCTAAAAAAGCATACAGTAAATCCATCGTCCAAGCGCCGAATACACCCGTTTTATTCAATACTCTATGCTCCGTAACACTACTTGCCGTACTCCAAGCATTATCTAGCGGACTATAACTTGCCCATGCCACGAGCAAATAAAAGCCAAATAGCCCCATTAAAATTAATGCGAAATTAATCACATTTTCTTTACCTTTTAAGCGTGGTTTGAATCGTTCGATCACACTCACTCCTTATTTTAATAAGAGATAATTAGTTTGTTTTACTTCTTCCATTACCACGTAAGTACGAGTGTCATTCACACCGGGTAAACGAAGTAAAGTCGTGCCTAATAATTTACGATAAGCCGCCATATCCGCCACACGTGTTTTTAGCAAATAGTCGAAATCACCGGAAACTAAATGGCACTCTTGAATTTCATCCAGTTGTTGCACAGCACGGTTAAATTCCTCAAACACATCCGGTTTTCCACGCACTAAGGTGATTTCTACAATCACCAGTAACGGTGCTTCGAGTAATTCAGGATTAAGCAACGCTCTATATCCCATAATCACATTTTGCTTCTCTAAACGTTTTACACGCTCTAAACAAGGTGTCGGTGATAAACCAACACGTTTAGAAAGTTCGATATTGGAAATTTTACCGTTACGTTGTAGCTCGTTCAGTATTTTTAAATCGATGGCATCTAATGCTTTAGGTAGTTTTTTATGTTCCATTTTTTACCCTTTATAGTTTTTTGTGCTGATGATCTATTGTACAGGGTTTAAGCGCATTGGTCTAATTGAGTTTGCAAAAAATAAGGGAAATTTCACCGCTTGTTTGCAGTAAGCTTTCCCTTCGATAGATCAGATTTAATTTTAGAGAACTTGAACTAATTGAGTCCCAAACTCTTTACGCCACCCTTTAAGTAACTCCGGCAATTTCTCCGGATTTTTCCCTCGAATAAACCAACTAAATAATTGATTTAATTGACGCTTACTTGCTAATAATTCAGGGGCAAGATCAAGCGGTCGAATTTCGGCTAATTTTTGCTGTAATAATTTTAAGCTGTGTTTATAACCCTGTTCATCGACAAGACGGGATATTGTCGGCGGATAATCTTCTTTCGTAACCGCCTTCCCTTGCTCAACTAATAGTAATAACTTTTTACCATGTATACGAACTTCGTTCGGATGCATAAATTCCAATAATTGAGAAGTATGTTTAGGCTGTAGTTTGGCTATTTCAAATAAATTCTGTTCTTTTACCACAAAGTTCAGCGCTAAATCGCGTTTTTCCGCTTCTTCCATACGCCATTTGGCTAAAACTTGTAACACAGCTAATTGTGCTGAGGTCAAACGCCATGCATTAGAAATATCTTTGTATGCTTTTGAACTATTCGGTAAGTTTTGGCGTTTTTCCAAGAGAGTTTGGCACTCTTCTTCTACTGCATTCTGCCAACGGGTAACATCAAGATCTACGACTAAGCGTTGATAAACCGGTAATAAATACCATACATCCGCTGCTGCATATTGTAATTGCTCTTCACTTAAAGGACGGGCTAACCAATCTGTACGAGATGCACCTTTATCCAGTTCAATCTGTAAATAATGCGCTACTAATTTAGCAAATCCCATTGAAACCCCAATTCCGGCAAAGCCTGCCATAATTTGTGTATCCACCAGAGGTGTTGGTAATTGTTTGAAACGATGTTGAAAGACTTCAAGATCTTCACTGCAAGCATGTAAAACTTTTACTACTTGTTGATTCGCCAATAGCTCAATAAAAGGCGCAAAGTCATCTATTTTAGTTGGATCGATAAGACTCACTTGTTCGCCGTCAAATAGCTGAATCAGGCCTAATTTAGGATAATAAGTACGAGTACGAATAAATTCCGTATCCAATGCAACTGCCTGTTTTTGACCTGCATTTTGGCAAACCTCAGCTAATTTTTGATTGGTATCAACCCAAATATAGTGAATGTTCTGATTCATTTTTATGCTCTTTTTAGTTAATTTTTTCAATAAATAAATTAATTATGTGAGTTAGTTCACAGAATTACAATAAAGTGGTTGTACTTCAAAAGCATTGAAGCAAAAATAATTATCTTATGGAGTGTTTGATTTTGTAAATTTTAATAGCAGTGCTTCTTTTTATAAGCATGAAGTACGCTTTAACTTAAGGATTATACTATGATTTCTGATAATAAAACCCAACATCTTGGTACAATTTATCGACTAGTGGAACAATTTGAACTTATTTCGCGTACAGATCTTGCTAAACTCTCGGGCTTAGCACCAGCTTCAATTACGAATCTCACCAAATCATTAATTGATAATAAATTCATCTTGGAACGTACGGTACAAAATAACACCTCACGTGGCAGACCTGCTGTAGGCTTAGCCGTATCTAATTTTTTCTGGCAATTACTCTGTTTTACGCTTTCTCCAGATAACGTAGAAATTTCATTGTGCGAATTAAATGGCAAACCAATTCAAACCAAGCATTACTCTCTTTCTTCCAAAGACTATCCGCAACTTGATAACTACTTACAAACTTGTCTAAATGATCTTTTCTGGCATTCGCCGATGGAGACAAATCGAATATTAGCCGTATCAATTAGTGTTGTTGGGCAAATTAATGCTGAACATAGTAAGATTACACGTTTAGGTGATACATCTATCGAATGCGCATTTGTGGAAACATTAAAAGCACAATTCGATTGTCCTATTTTATTAAACGAGCATTTTCAATTATGGCTTTTAACGGAATCAACTTTAGGTAGCTTAATTAATAATGATAACGTGATTTTCTTGCAGCTAGATGAAGCAGTCAATCTAAGTGTCTTATTACGTGGCAATTTACTTCACCAACAATCAAAAATGAATGTTGATAAAATGCTAATGCCCAAATTCAGCTCGTTGAGTGATGTTGCCGCACCAAGTGATTGTGACGAAATTCAGCGCTATCAGCTTAACCATCAGGTTACCTTCCCTGCCATTATCCGTTTAGTTGATCGTTATCTACCGAATACATTTACTCAGCACAATGAAAAAATTCAGTATTTATGTGAGCAAATCGAACAGCAAAATGAAGCTGCACTGATGATTCTGGAGCATATTAGTGATAATTTGGCTTATGTATTAATGAATCTGATTAATATTTTTTCAACTGAAAAAATTATGCTTAACTCGCCGCTTTTACGTATTAAACATATTCTATTCGAACAAATTCAGCAAAAATTACAAAACGAACTACTTATCGGTAACCACCAAGTAGACTTAGTAACCAGTCAATTTGAATGGAATAGTCCACTTATTGCTTGTTCCGCAATAAAACAAGGGATTTATGAGGGAAATTTGATCAAGGACATCATTCAGCTTTAAAACTTGAGCTAAAATATAGGCAATTTTGTAACTTTTTTGTTATTTTTAGATAATAGAGAAATAAATATGCCTTCATTATTTATTACCGGCACGGATACCAATGTGGGAAAAACCATTGTTACCCGTGCTATTTTACAAACATTAGCTGCAAATCAATTTGTGGCGGTTGGTTATAAACCGATTGCTTGTGGCGGCGATGATTCTCTTCCGACAGAACCTAATCAAGCAGACTATGCTAGCGAAGATAATCCGGATGTATTGACGATTCTGGATAGTTGTCCTACGCCCGTTGCTTATCGAGAAATTAACAGTTATACCTTTATTCACTCCAGTACGCCGGTATTTGCTGCATTGGATGCCGTTCACCATATTCAAGAAGAAAAATTAAACCAAGATTTAACCCGTTTACAGCAAAATTATCCGAATGTTGTGGTTGAAGGTACTTATGGCTGGCTAACTCCGATCAATAAAGATTTAAGTTTTGCTGACTGGGTAAAGAATAATCAAATGCCTGTCGTATTAGTGGTGGGAATTAAAGAGGGTTGCGTTAATCATGCGCTACTAACCGCACAGGCGATTAAGCAGAAAGGTGTTCAGTTAGTTGGGTGGATCGCAAACCGTATTAACCCGGGTTTACGCCACTATGCGGAATTAATCGAATTATTGAGTCAAGAAATTGAAGCGCCGTTACTTGGTCAAATTCCTTATATCGCTTATCCGAATAAGAAAGATTTAACTTCGTATATTCAAAATCCTGAACCTCTCTTACAATATTTTAAAAAGTAAAATGAAAATAGCCTCCGTCAGGGGGCTTTTTAATATGTAAAGGCTAGAGAAATTAAACCGCTTGCCTAAGTGTAAGAACTAAAAGGCATAAAAAAAGCCCCTCAACTAGGGGCTACTCGGAAAGCAAATTTATGAAATCGGTTGTTGAACACAACACTTTTTGTTAAGTACGTATAGAATACGTCAATTTATTCAATTTTTCAAATTTTATTCCAATAAATTTGTGACTTTTTTCTAAAAATGTGATCTCTGTCATATTTTTAAATTATAAGCGGCGTGCTTGCCAGAATGTTCTCGACCAATATGGTGAGTTCATATCTGAATAAATAACCCCTCCCTTAGTCGAAGCATGTAAGAACTGTCCATTTTTTACATATACGCCAACATGTTTACCGTTAGGGCCTCGTCCTGTTTTAAAGAATACTAAATCACCGGTTCTAAGCTCATCACGATCGATTCTCGTCCCTTCTTTGGCTTGCTCTGAAGTCGTTCTCGGTAAGTCAATTCCAAATAAATCACGGAATGTCACTTGCATAAAGCCGGAACAATCAATACCCGCTTTGCTATTCCCGCCTAAACGGTAACGAGTACCTTTCCACTCATGTTGCTGCTCACTCAAGCTGCTAATTGCCATAATCGGGTCAGATAAAGTGCTGTGGTGAGTACGGAAAATTCCTGCTCTTGCCTTAATTGGTCCTGATGTGTTGTCACTACTTGAACATGCTGTTAATAGCGCTGCACAAGCTAAGATAGCAAACGAAGAAAATCGTTTTTTGTTGAATTTAATCATATATTCACTGCCTATAAAAAAACATCCTACAGGCTTTATTTCGCCTGTAGAATGCTATAACTTTTTTATGCCTTCACTTTTACATTTTCGACTCTGTCTCTAAGCTTCTGACCGGGCTTGAATACCACTACTCGGCGAGCTGTCACGGCAACAGTTTCTCCGGTTTTAGGATTTCGTCCCGGACGAGCGTTCTTCTCACGTAGTGAGAAATTACCGAAACCGGACAATTTAACCTCTTCGCCTTTCTCTAAAGAACTACGAATTTCTTCGAAAAATTGCTCTACAAAGAGCTTAGCGATACGTTTGTCAAAGCCACATTTTTCAACGAGGCTTTCTGCGAGTTCAATTTTAGTGAGTGCCATAAAAATAATCCTTAAATCTAATCTCTTAGATATGCTTGGAAACGTTGTGCTAATTCAGCTAAGACTGCTTGAGTTACAGCTGAAATTTCTTCTTCTTCAAGCGTTTTTTCAGTATCTTGAACTGTTAAGCTAATTGCTAAACTTTTCTTACCAGCTTCTAAATTTGCGCCACGGTAAACATCAAATAAGTTTACTGCAACTAATTTTGAGCCGCCCGCATTGCGGCATGCTGCTAATACATCACCAGCCGGTACATTCTCATCTACCACAACTGCAATATCACGGTTATTCGCAGGGAATTTAGAAATCTCTTTTGCCGTTGGAACCGGGCGATTTGCAATTGCATCACCTAGAATCTCAAATACAACAGGTTTACCTTTGATACCGAGTTTTTGCACGATAGATGGGTGAACCGAACCAATAAAACCGATTTCTTTGCCATCTAACATAATTGCCGCAGATTGCCCCGGATGTAATGCTGGGAACTGTTTTGCCACAAATTGTAAATCATGACGAGCTGAAGTTAACGATAATACACGCTCCATATCGCCTTTTAAGTCAAAGAAGTCTATCACTTCGCCTTTACTTTCCCAATGTACCGGGCGTTTATCACCGACAATTGCCGCACCGAATACGAATTCTTGACGAACACCTGATTCTGCTGTTGCATCCGGAATAAAGCGTAAACCGCCTTCAAAAATACGAACGCGTGTTTGCTGACGGCTTTGGTTGTAAACAATCGTATCTAATAAACCGGTTAATAGCGATAAACGCATTGCTGACATTTCGCTTGAAATCGGGTTAGGTAGAATTAACGCTTCTTGATTCGGATGCAATAATGATTGTTTTTTCGGATCAACGAAGCTATATGTTACGACTTCTTGATAATCGCTATCCACTAATGCAGTACGAATACGGCTAGCTTCTAATAATTTCTCCGGCGTGCCTTTCATAGTTAAATGTGCAAGCGGAGAGTTATTCGGAATACTGTTATAACCGTAAATACGTGCAACCTCTTCGATAAGATCTTCTTCGATCTCAATATCGAAACGCCAGCTTGGTGCTACAGCAGTCCAACTATCATTTGTAAAGGTTACGTTTAGACCTAAGCGAGTTAAAATATCAGTTACCGTTTCATTTTCAATATGGTGACCGATAACCGCATCTAATTTGCTACGACGTAAGGTAACCGTATTGCGCACAGGTAGGTGCTGTTCGCTTACTGCTTCAACGATTTCACCCGCTTCACCGCCACAAATTTCAAGTAATAATGCGGTTGCACGCTCCATCGCATCACGTGCTAATTGCGGGTCAACACCACGTTCGAAACGGTGTGATGCATCAGTGTGTAAGCCATATTGACGTGCGCGACCGGTAATCGCTAATGGTGCAAAGAATGCAGATTCTAATACTACGTCAGTCGTATTTTCATTTACGCCGCTTGCTTCACCACCAAAGATACCTGCCATCGCTAATGCACCTTTGCTATCAGCAATCACTAAAGTATTTGGTTGTAATTTTGCGGTTGTACCGTCTAATAAAACTAATTCTTCACCCTCTTTTGCCATACGGACTTGGATAGCACCATCAATTTTAGACGCATCAAAAGCGTGCATCGGTTGACCAAGTTCTAACAGGCTTAAGTTAGTAATATCGACAATCGGGTCGATTGAACGAATACCACAACGGCGTAATTTCTCTTGTAGCCACAATGGTGAAGCTGCTTTTACGTTTACATTTTTCACAACACGAGCAAGGTAACGCGGGCAAGCTTCCGGTGCTTGTAATTCTACAGCAACTTTGTCCGCAATCGTTGCCGGTACGGCTGAAATCACCGGTGCTTTTACTTCCGCTCGGTTAATTACGCCCACTTCACGTGCGATACCGGCAATGCTTAAACAGTCTGCACGGTTTGGCGTTAAGCTGATCTCGATTGCCACATCATTTAAATCTAAATATTCACGGAAATCTTTACCAATTGGCGCATCCGCCGGTAATTCGATAATACCGCTATGATCTTCTTTGATGCCTAATTCAGAATATGAACAAAGCATACCTTCAGACGGCTGACCGCGTAATTTGGTTTTCTTAATTTTAAAATCGCCTGGTAATACAGCGCCTTCCGTTGCACATGCCACTTTTAAGCCCTGACGGCAGTTTGGTGCACCGCATACGATATCTAATAAGCGATCACCGCCTACATTCACTTTAGTTACACGTAATTTATCCGCATCCGGGTGTTGAGCACATTCAACCACTTCACCCACAACTACACCGGTAAATGCGCCGGCAACCAGTTCAACATCATCGACTTCTAAACCTAACATGGTGATTTGGTCGCATAATTGCTCTGTTGATACAGCAGGATTTACCCACTCACGCAACCAAGATTCATTAAATTTCATTTTATATCCTCTATTTTCTTACACGGAACTTGCAAAATTCCACTTAATTTTGACCGCTTGTCATTCCCGTGTATTCAGTGAATTTCCGTAGCTAACTATTATTTAAATTGTTTTAAGAAACGTAAGTCATTTTCAAAGAACGAACGTAAATCCGTTACGTTGTATCGTAACATCGTTAAACGCTCAACTCCCATACCTACCGCAAAACCACTATATTCTTCCGGATCGATACCTACGTTGCGTAATACGTTAGGATGTACCATACCGCAGCCTAACACTTCTAACCATTTACCGTTTTGACGCATTACGTCCACTTCAGCCGAAGGCTCTGTGAATGGGAAGAATGACGGACGGAAACGTACTTGTAAATCTTCTTCGAAAAACGCTTTTAGGAAATCGTGAATCAAACCTTTTAACTCGGTAAAGTTGGCTTTTTTATCCACGTAAAGCAATTCGATTTGGTGGAACATCGGTGTGTGTGTTTGGTCGTAGTCATTACGATATACACGGCCCGGTGCCACGATACGGATTGGCGGCTGCATATTTTCCATGGTACGAATTTGTACGCCTGACGTTTGCGTACGTAATAAACGTTGTGCATCGAACCAGAACGTATCGTGATCCGCACGTGCCGGGTGGTGAGCCGGAATATTTAACGCATCAAAGTTATAGTAATCCGTTTCGATTTCCGGACCGCTCGCTACGGTAAAACCTAATTCAGAGAAGAATTTTACGACACGTTCAATCGTAATTGAGACTGGGTGTAAACCGCCTAATTCGGTTTTACGACCCGGTAATGATACGTCAATACTTTCTGCCGCTAATTTTGCATTTAATGCTTCTTGTTCCCATGCTTCTTTTTTTGCATTTAAAATATCAAGAATAGTTTGCTTCGCTTCATTGATTTTCGCACCGATTGCCGGACGCTCTTCCGCCGAGACATTGCGTAATTCTTGCATTAACGCAGTAAAATGACCTTTCTTACCGAAATATTCAACACGGAACTCTTCTAACGCATCTAAACCTTGATCTAAGGCATCTAAAGCATTTCTCGCTTTCTCTGTTAATTCTTTTAGGTGTTGCATTACCTATCCTCTAAATATATTGATGAAAAATTATTGTGATGATAATACTTTGCCTGAAGAAAGTAAATGTAAAGTTAGGCTAAAGTGTTGATTTTTAAGGTTTCGCAAAAACAATTAATTTGAATGATTGATCTATACAAGCGGTTTATTTTTGGAGTTTTTTTGCAAAAATTAGAAATAAAACAAAGTTTAGTGATTTGCTTTCATGAACCATTAGCTTAATAATTGAGAAAAGCGTATTATCACGGCGTTTCGTTTACAACTATGAATGAGGAAATTATGTCACATATCGCCAAACAAGACGTTTTAGACGCATTTAGCTTCCGTGCTGCTTGCCGTAGCTATGACCCAGCTAAAAAAATCAGCCGTGAAGATATGGAATATATTCTAGAACTTGCTCGTCTCTCCCCGAGTTCAGTGGGTTCTGAACCTTGGAAATTTATTGTGCTGCAAAATGAAGCGATCCGTGAAAAAATTGCACCGGTTTCTTGGGGAATCAAACACCCAATGCACGAAATGAGTCATTTAGTCGTGATTTTAGCCAAGAAAAATGCGCGCTATGATTCGGATTTCTTCCACCAAGGCTTATCAAAACGTGGCTTAACACCGGAACAAATGGAAACCACCATTGCTCGTTATAAATCGTTCCAAACCGATGATATTAAAGTGTTAGAAAGTGATCGTACCTTATTCGACTGGTGCTCAAAACAAACTTATATTGCGCTAGCAAATATGATGACCGGTGCGGCGATGATTGGGATTGACTCTTGCCCGATTGAAGGCTTTAACTATGATGCGGTAAACGAAATCTTAGCGAAAGAAGGTTTATTTGATGCTAACGAATACGGTGTTTCTTGCATGGTGACCTTCGGTTATCGTGCGAAGCCGATTACCAAAAAATACCGTAAACCGGCTGAAGATGTGATCAGTTGGGTGGAATAAATTCTACTATTCGTATCAATAACAAAGGGGCTTCCGCCCCTTTTTCTATTTTCGATAACAAACGGTCAAATTTCGTAAAAATTTTGCCAAAAATCACCGCTTGTTATGCTCGATTAAGCCACTTGTTACTTAATGTTCCTGCCACCATTGAACCGTTTACATTTAATGCGGTACGTCCCATATCAATTAACGGCTCAACTGAAATTAATAAGCCAACCAATTCAATCGGTAGATTTAAGGTGGAAAGCACTACAATCGCTGCAAAAGTTGCACCGCCGCCAACGCCGGCGATTCCGAATGAAGAAATTGCTACCACCAGAATTAACGTGACAACGTAGCTGAGACTAAACGGATCAATACCTACCGTTGGCGCTACCATCACTGCTAACATTGCCGGATAAATCCCCGCACAACCGTTTTGCCCAATGGTTGCACCAAAAGTCGCCGAGAAATTAGCGATAACATTATTATTACCCAACTTATCCGTTTGCGTTTCGATATTTAACGGTAAAGTCGCAGCACTTGAGCGAGAGGTAAAAGCAAAGCTAAGGGTCGGTAACACTTTCTTGTAGTAATCCAGTGGATTCACTTTTGCCACGAAAAGCAGAATGCCATGTACTAAAAACATCAAGCCGATTGCTAAGTAAGACGCCACAATAAAGCTACCTAAATTAACAATATCTTCCCATTTTGAAGTTGCGGCCATTTTCACCATTAACGCAAATACGCCGTAAGGGGTTAAGCGAATCACAAAACGGACTAAACGCATAATCAGTTTATTTAAGGTATCCACCCCAGTTGCAATACGCTCACCTAATGCGGCATCTTCTTTGGCAAGGCTTAATGCGGCTACGCCTAAAAATGCAGAGAAAATTACCGTGCTAATAATTGAAGTCGGGTTTGCACCGGTTAATTCTAAGAATGGATTTTTTGGAATAAAAGAGACTAACGTTGCCGGTACAGATAAATTTGACACTTGCTCTGCACGCCCCGCCACTTTGCCTTGTGCAGCTAATTCTCTCTCACCGGCTACTAATCCTTCCGCTGATAAATCAAATAAATACACCATTGCAATACCGATTGCAGCCGCAATTGCAGTGGTAATCAGTAAAACCGATAGTACACTGAAGCTGATTTTACCCAATGATCCCGCTTGTTTTAGACGGGTAATAGCAGACAAAATCGAAATAAACACTAACGGCATCACGATCATTTGCAACAAACGTACATAACCGTTACCGACTAAATTCACCCACTCTAACGTTGCGTCAATTTCTGACTTTTGGTAAAAATTTTGCAAAATTGCACCGCTTATCACCCCAAGTAATAAGCCGATAAAAACAGTTCGTCCTAATTTTTGCGTATTTTTATACAGTAAAAACAGTAGGAATAGTAACGCTGTAAACACAGCTAAATTAAGGATAATCATCCGAATCTCCAACACAATAAAAAATAAAAGCGAGAATATAACTCTCGCTCTATATTTTCAATATAACTTTCTCATTTTATAGCACTAAAAGTTATATTATTGTACTTCCCAGCTTAAATTAGAGATTAAACGACATTTATCGCACTTAAAGTGGAACACTTGATGCAACGGTTGTGCTAATTTCCATTCTCCTTGGCATTTAGGACATTTGCGCTGATGTTCTGCAGTTAAATCATTACCTAAACGATATAAATAATAGAAAGTCGGCACACCGCTTAGCGTTTCAAGTTGGTGGCAAAGATCTATTCCCGTTTGTGAAAGTTCGCTATCGACTTCACTAATTTGCGCTAGAGCCTGCTGTTCTAGTACACCACCATTCATTTGTAACTGATCACAGGCTTGCCAATTTTCTTGCCATTTAATCAACTGTTCGCCAAGTTGTTGCTGTTGCCCGGTTGCCTTATAGAGTGGAATCACACAAAAATCCTCACCGCCATAAACCGGCGAACAGCTATCTAAATGGGTAGTATAAAGAATTTGGAACGCCTGTTGTTCAAGTTCGCTGGTTTGTTCTGCTTGATAATCTCGACCAACAATCTCAAACGATTCGAATTCTACGCCATTTTCTTCCGCTTGTAATAGTGCCTCATTAACTTCTGCACTATTCCATTCCGGCATTAGACTGGTTTGTTCCGGAGTTGAAACTCGTACTTGAAAATGCGCCTGCGGATTTTGATGGTAAGTCACCGCAAATTCTCTGCCGATAATCTGTCCGTTAAAACGCCATTGATTGACAACTTGGTTAATTAACGTGACAGGATCGCTTTCAAAATCTTGATAGCTAAAATTAGCGATAACTTGGTACATAATCTTTTACTTGTCCTAATTTAAGTTCTTGCTGAACAATTGAGGTCGGCTCTTGATGAATAATAATTTCCGAACGAGGAAAAATCGCCAGAATTTTTTGCTCTAGTGAATCGGTAATATCGTGTGCTTCCCGTAAAGTCAGGTTATCTTCTAGCTCTAAATGAAGTTGAATAAAACGCACAGCCCCTACTTGGCGTGTAAGTAAGTCGTGCATACCGATAATACGTTCATGGTTTGCAGCAAGTTCTAAAATTTGATCGATTTCTTCCTGTGGTAATGCCTGATCTAGTAGTACTTGTACCGCTTCCCAAAACATTTTAAAAGCATTAATACCAATATAAAGCGCAATCCCAATTGCAAAAATTGCATCGGCATAAACAAAGCCGTACAGACTTAGCAACATAGCGACTAAAATCGCGGCATTCATCAACAAATCCGTTTGATAATGCAGAGAATCTGCCGCAATTGCCGGACTTTTAGTTAAAGCCACAACGCGTTTTTGATACCACACTAAAGCGCCGGTCACGATAATCGAAATCAGGCTGACAGCTATCCCTATTTCCGATCCTTTAATAACATGCGGATGCATCAATTTATGAATGCCTTGGAGTACTAAGAAAACCGCTGAACCGCCGATAAACGCACTTTGGGCAATGGCTGCAAGCGATTCCGCTTTTCCATGTCCGAAAGTATGGTTTTCATCCGCCGGTAAAAGCGCAAAGCGTAGTACTAAAATATTGGTGATCGAGGCTAATAAATCCACAACAGAATCAGTTACTGCCGCTAAAATCGAAATCGAGCCGGTTTTCCACCATGCAAACGCTTTAATGACTATCAGCAAGCAAGCTACCAAAATCGCAAAATTTGCTGCTCTTTTCACCAGTTTAATATATTGTTGTTCCATACTCCCCCCAAGTATGTACTATTTATCCTTACTTACAAGTAATTAACCATGGCATTGCTGCCAGTTGCTGTGCCAATTGGACTAATGAGGCTTGATAAGCGGTCGAATTTTGCCATTTTTTTGCAACCACAGCGCGTTTGTCCGAATATTGAATTTGCCCATAGCCACACTGTAAATCTTTACCTCGAGAAACCTCAAGTAGCACATCATTAAAACGTTCTGTCGGCGGATAAATCACTTCACTGCGCAATTCTTGCTGCTCAATACTCACTTTAGATTGCGTATTATTTTGTTGCACAAATGCCGCTTGACGAAGTGCTACCCGCTGTTGCAAAGTTTTCCCTTGAGAATTTTGATCTAAGAAAAATAAAATCCCACTATTCCAATGTTCAGGATCTTGCGTTCCATCAGCCGGTAAATAAAGCAATTGTCGCATTTCATCAATACGATTATCCGTTACCTTCACATAAGATTTACCTTGAAAATCCACTTTTTCCGGTAAATCAAATTGCTTTTGGGTGAGGCTACAAGCGGTCAAAAATAACGAAAATCCTGCAAGAAAAAGCCAACGCATTATGCCTGCTCCTCGCGTTTAAAGACGAGTTCCGTTGCGCTGGAAGCCTCTTCATCAAACCAATAGCCACCATAATTAAAAGCTTTCAGTTGTTCTACGCTAGTCGGTTGTGTTTCTAAAATAAAGCGTACCATCATACCGCGCGCTTTTTTCGCATAGAAACTGATTTGCTTAAACTTGCCGTTCTTTTCATCTAAGAATACCGGTTTAATAACGGTCGCTTGTAACTGTTTTGCTTTTACCGCACCGTAATATTCGTCCGAAGCAAGGTTCACTAAGATGTTATCGCCTTGTTCATCAATCGCTGCCTGTAAATGTTGAGTAATAATATCGCCCCAAAACGCATAAAGATCTTTGCCTTTCGGATTCGCTAACTTCGTTCCCATTTCTAAGCGGTACGGCTGCATTAAATCAAGCGGTTTTAGTAAGCCGTATAAGCCAGACAGTATACGTAAATGCGTCTGTGCATATTCTACTTGTGCTTGAGTAAGCGTCTCCGCCTCCAGTCCGGTATAAACATCACCTTTAAATGCAAATAAAGCCGCTTTAGCATTTTGTTCGTTATGTTCCAGTTGCCATTCTGCAAAACGGGCTACATTCAGACTAGCGAGTTTATCGCTGATCGACATTAAAGAACCCAATTCTGCTGGTGTGAATTGTTTACAGATATCAATGAGTTGTTGACTATAAGCGGTTAATTTCGATTGAGAATTTGCAAATGGAAAATTAGGTGCGGATGTTTCAAAATCTAATGTTTTTGCAGGAGAAATGATGGCTAACATAAAAAATACCTTGATTAAAAATTTGGTTCATTCTAGCACTTGTCAGGCGATAAAAACAGAAAAGGCAGGAATAATCCTGCCTTCTGCTGATAATACTTTCGTATATCGATAATACTCGAAATTAACGTTTTGAGTATTGTGGACGACGACGTGCTTTGTGTAAACCCACTTTTTTACGTTCAACGCGACGTGCGTCACGAGTAACGAAGCCAGCTGCACGTAATGCAGGGCGTAAAGTTTCGTCGTATTCCATTAATGCACGTGTGATACCGTGACGGATCGCACCTGCTTGACCAGAAATACCACCACCTTTAACAGTGATGTATAAATCTAATTTATCTAATAACTCAACTAATTCTAATGGTTGACGAACTACCATGCGTGAAGTTTCACGACCGAAGTAAACGTCTAAAGAACGTTGGTTGATGGTAATGTTACCACTGCCCGGTTTGATAAATACACGAGCTGAAGAGCTTTTGCGGCGACCTGTGCCGTAGTTTTGATTTGCTGCTGTCATTTTCGATGCTCCGTGATTAGATGTCTAAAACTTGTGGTTGTTGTGCAGCGTGGTTGTGTTCGTTACCTGCGTAAACTTTTAATTTACGGAACATTTCACGGCCTAAAGGACCTTTTGGTAACATACCTTTAACTGCGATCTCGATCACTGCTTCTGGACGACGTGCAATCATTTCTTTGAAAGTTGCATCTTTGATGCCACCTACGTAGCCAGTGTGCCAGTAGTAGATTTTGTCAGTTTCTTTTTTGCCAGTTACTGCTACTTTCTCTGCGTTGATAACGATGATGTAATCACCTGTATCTACGTGTGGAGTATATTCAGCTTTATGTTTACCGCGTAAACGGCGTGCTAATTCAGTAGCTAAACGACCTAAAGTTTTACCTGTCGCATCTACTACGTACCAGTCACGTTTTACTGTTTCTGGTTTTGCTACAAAAGTTTTCATTAATTAAATACCAATAATTTTAGTTATAACCCAATCCACTTATAAACAAGTGAATTACCTATATGACGGTAGAATCCGACCCCTTCGAGTCAAAATCTGACCAAACTTGTTCGGCGGGAAAGTCCAAACAAAACAGGGTGCGAGGATTATACAGATATTTTATCTAAAAAGCTAAGTTTTTTTGCATTAAATCTAAAAAATGTCGGAAAGCTCAAATTTTCAAAATTTAATCGCTTAAAACCCTTCTCTTGCCTAGCGGAACGTGATACAAAAAGCCGACTTTTCATTAGCAAGAGGAATCGATTATGATGGGACAATGGACACCAGAAGTTTGGTCTGCAATTGGTATTGCCTTTGTGATTGGCATCATTGTAGGATGCGTGATTGTACGTGCTTTTAAAGGTAACGTGCAACAACATATCCAACTAGAGAATGAGCTCAAAGAAACCAAAGCGAAAGTGGAAGAACAAAAGCAGCAACTTGAGCAACATTTTGAACAATCCGCCGCTTTACTCTCAACACTTGCTGAAGATTACAAAAAACTGTATCAGCACTTAGCGAAAGGTTCGGAAAAACTATTACCTGAAGCGGAACAAATCGCTTTTTTCAAGCAATCCCAACTTCCACTCAAACATGAAAATAGCGAAGATCAGCCGAGGGATTATTCGGAAGGTTCTTCCGGCTTATTAAAATCGTAAAATTTCATCGAAAAAAGACCGCTTATTCGAGTATCACCTCATAAGCGGTCTTTTTTATGCTAAGAATCTAATTCTGCTAATAAACTGGCTTTCAGTCGTTTTTGCTGCTCTTTACTTAATGCCTGATTTTGAGCAGTACAAACCACAAAGAAATCCTCTACCCGTTCACCGATAGTCGTAATTTTCGCATTGACCAAGACGAGTTCTAATTGTCCGAAAATATGGCTTACCTGAGCAAGCAATCCCTCTCTGTCTAAAGTAAATAACTCGAATGAGGTTTGGTTTGGATGTTCATCCGAGAGAAATTTGACTTTGGTTGCTCGTTTAAAAGACTGGTGTTTTACCGGCTTTTTCAATAATTTAAAGCTGATGCTTTCTGCATCGCTTAATACTCGCTGTAAAGATTGACAGACTTGTTCACAACGCATTGAATCAAGTTCCGCACCGCTTAATTCCGTTACGATAAAGCTGTCAAAGACCAAGCCATTATCACAAGTAATAATTTGTGCATCGTGAATACTGATCTTTTTCTGACTCAATGCTTGAGCAATACGGGCAAATAATAGTGATTGGTCATGGCAATGCACAAAAATTTCAGTCGCACCTCGCGCATATTCATTACTCACCAATACCATTGGTAACGTTTTATGTTTCAAATAGCCCAACGCATGCCAAACCAACTGCTTTGGCGTATTACGTAAAAAGTAACTATCAGGACAAGGCGCCCAAAAGTCTTGCAAGCGTGTTCGTTCTAGAGGTGATAAGGCAAACTTCATTAGCTCTAACGCATCCAAACGATTTTGCTGGCTAACACGTTGATAATCCAGGCGTTTTTCCAGTTCCTCGATAGTAAATTGATAAAGCTGGGTAAATAATGAGCGCTTCCAATCATTCCATAAACTTTCATTAGTTGCGCAAATATCCGAAATAGTTAGGCACATCAAATCAGTTAAAGCGGTCGAATTCCCCACTATTTTTGCAAAACTTTTTACCACGGCAGGATCATGAATATCACGACGTTGTGCGGTTAATGACATGGTTAAATGTTCTCTCACCAGCCATGTGATTTGCTGCGCTTCCGCTTCGGAAAAACCGTGTAATACGGCAAACTGATAAGCATCGACCGCTCCGACTTGAGCGTGGTCACCTTCTCGGCCTTTCGCAATATCGTGGAATAACGCTGCAAGATATAAAATAGGCTTATGCGTACAAGCTCGAAAATATTCATAGCACAAAGGATGTAACTCTTCAGCTTCATTGGTCAAAAAATTTTCCAAGTTCTGCATAACACGAATCGTATGCTCATCGACCGTATAAATATGGAACAAATCAAATTGCATCAGCCCATTAATGCTATCCCACTGTGGTAAATAGGCAGATAACACGCCCAATTGATGCATCGGTATAATTGCACGTTCCACCACCTTTGGCTGAGAAAATAGCGAGATAAAACGAGCCCTAGCCTCTGCATTCAGAGACAAAGGCTGCGGCTGTTTTTTTAGTGATAAACGTAAATTACGTAGCGTAATTGCATTTGCTTTCGCTTCGGGATACTGAGTTAAATAGAAAAAAAGATCTAAAATTGACACCGGATCTTGCATAAAACAACGGCGATGACGACAAACAATCTCTGTTCCTTGTAAATAGTAGTTCTGATCAAGCGGTCGTTTTTCGGCAACATTTTGCTGACCGAGAATAATTTGCTCAAAGTTATCCAGTAGCAATTGACTCAGTTGCGAAATGGATTGAGTGGCTTGGAAAAACGCTTTCATCATCGCTTCAACCGGCTGATTTCCCTCGCCTTGATAGCCCAACTGCTCGCTTAGCTGCAATTGGCGATCAAAACGCAGGCGGTTATCATAACGCTTAAGCTGCAAGTGCAATGCAAAACGCATCCGGAAAAGTACCGCTTGCGCTTCATTCAGTTCACTAAATTCCTCAGGGAAAAGAATTCCTTTATTCAATAAACTTTCAAACGCATAAGTACCAAAGTGTCTTAATGAGATCCAAGCAATCAAATGTAGATCTCGCAACCCGCCCGGGCTGTGTTTTAAATCCGGCTCAAGGTTATAACTGGTATTATGGTAACGCGCATAGCGCTCATTTCGCTCTTGCATTTTAGCGCTAAAGAAGCGATCAATCGGCCAGAAATCTTCCGCATATAAGCTTTCGAATAGTGCCTGCCACAGTGCTTTATTACCGATTAAATAACGCCCTTCATACATATTGGTCGCCACCGATAATTCGCTTTTACCAATCTCAATACATTCTTCGAGCGTACGAATACTTGCACCGACTTGTAATTTACTGTCCCATAGCAAATTAAATAAGTCATTCAACCTTGAATGCGTTTCATCATCTAATGTTTGTGCTGTAATTACTAAAATATCTACATCGGACAACGGAAACATTTCTTGTCTACCATAGCCTCCGACAGCGATAAGCGTTAAATCTTGGCGTGCTGCAAAGCCGAATTGTTGCCATAAGTTCAGTAATAGCTGATCATAAAAATCGCTACGTTGGCGTAACAACGTAACGACTTCTGTGGTGGCAAAATCATTTTTTTGTTGTAAATTAAATTCGGCAAGTTGGGTTTTCAAGGTCGTATTTGTCATCTTTTTATCTCTAAAATGCACTTATGCTTTACTAGCATTTTTATCGCGAACAAAATAACATTGGGAAGATTAAAGATAAATAAAAAGCGATTAGAATCTGCAAACTTTTTGCAATTTCTAACCGCTTGTTTTTTCTAGTTAGCCAGCAACTTGTGGTAAATAACCTAGCTGAATAAAGAACGGAATAATCATAATAATGACACCGGCAATTAATGCAATCACGAGTGCCGTATTACCACCAATTACTCGATAAGCTAAATTTGGATGTTGTTGACGAGCTTTCCAAGCTAAGCCGATTGGTAATAACATTCCGTAGAATGCAAATAACAAGCCTGCATAACCTAGCGCAGCAATAAATCCGTTTGGATAGAACAGTGCAAACAATACCGGTGGAATAAAGGTTGCTAATGTCAACCATAAACGATTTGCCGGTAAATTCACACGTTTTAATAAATCACCAACACACTCGAAAATACCCATTGCCACGCCTAAGAACGAGGTAATCAATGCAAGTGCTGAGAATAAACGCACCATTTCACCTAAAATTGTACTGCCGGTAATTTGGCTGGTTGCTTTAACTAAACCGTTTAGTGTTGGATCTTGTTTTAAGATCTCAACGAATTCCGCTTGGGTTAATACACCGTGCGTTGCAAGTTGCCATAATAAATACGCTACTAACGGAATTGCAGTACCGATATAAATCGCAATACGGATTTTGCGAATATCTGCATCTAAATAGGTATTGATACTCGCCATAATCACGTGGAAACCGAACGAAGTAAAGAAAATCGGAATCGCTGATACTACAAATAAATTATCAAGCGGAACTGCGGTTAAATTCTCCAATTTTGCTTTTGGTAGCATCATTAGTAATACAAAGACAAACGCAACGATTTTCCCGATAAATAATAAGCGAGTTAAACCATCCACGCCTTTAATACCAATTACCACGAACGAACCAAGCAACACAGTAAAGAGTAAAATACCGACTTGAGTTGTGGTTTGCGCATCACCTATTTGAGGTAATAAACCAGAAAGTAACGAACCACCGCCGGTAATATAAGCGGCTAATAGTGCATATAACAGAATAAGTAAACTTGACGTGGTCAACACTCTGCCCGTAATGCCAAAATATTGTTCCGCCAAACTTGCTACACCAATATCTTGCTTCGGTGCGGTTTGATAAACTTCCATAAACAATAAGCCGGTATAAGCCAATAAAGCCCATAAGCAAACCAGCAAGACTACGGTTGCGCCGAATCCCATTCCCGCCGAAGTGAGCGGCATCGCTAACATTCCCGCGCCAATCGTTGTGCCGGCAATCATCAAGGCACTGCCTAAAATTTTATTTTTCATTTATATAATAACCAATAAGATTGTATTTACAGTTAACTTAAAACAAGCGGTCAAAATTTGTAATTTTTTAGCCAAATTCGACCGTTTTCTTTCATCATTATCCAATTACTCTCGGTAAATAACCGGCTTCAATAATAAATGGCACGTTAATGATAAATATTGCTAATAATAATGCAATCAATAATGCCACATTGCCGCCAAATACTTTGTATTTTGCTTCTGGGTACAATTTACGGAACTTCCACACCATCGCAATCGGTAAAACTAACGCATAGAAAGCAAACATTTGTCCTGCGTAACCTAGTGCAGCAATAAAACCTTCCGGATAGAAAAAGGCAAATAACATTGGCGGAATAAAGGTTAATGCGCCAAGAGAAAGACGAGGTGTATTAATATGGATACGTTTAAATAAATCTTCTAAGCATTCAAACAAACCTAACGCTACACCTAAAAATGAAGTAATTAAGGCTAATGCTGAGAATAATTTCACTGCGCCGCCAATTAATGAGCTACCGGTAATCTGCTGAATCGCTTCCGCTAAGCCGTTTAAAGTCGGATCTTTCTCAATTAACTGTAAAAATGCGGTTTGATTTAATAAACCGTGTGTCGCAAGTTGCCATAATACGTAAGCCACTAACGGAATCGCCGTACCGACTAAAATTGAAATACGTAACGCTTTTACATTACCATCTAAATATTTATTTAAGCTAGGAATTGAACCGTGGAAACCGAAAGCCGTAAAGAAAACCGGGGTTGCAGAAATTAATAACGCATTATCAATCGGCATTTCAAGTAAATTACTTACTGAAATATTCGGTAATAACAATGCTAATACTAATAAAAACGCACCGATTTTAGTTAAGAATAGGATACGATTGATAATATCAACACTCGTCGTACCAATTACCACAAAAGCACCAAAGACGAGAGTAAAAATAACGCCGGCAATTCTTTTGGTGGTTTCTGCATCATTAATAGTCGGCATAATACTTGCCAATAATGAACTACCGCCGGAAACATAAGCGGAAAGAATCGCATATAAAAAAATCACTAATACGGCAGTGGAAACAATACGTCCGAAATTACCGTAGTATTTTTCGGCTAAAGTCCCGATACCGGCATCACTTTCTACATTTTGATAAAGTTCAACGAACAATAACGCACTAAAACAAAGTAATAACCAAAGTGCAATAAGCAATGCTAACGTCCAACCGAAACCAATTCCCGCTGAAGTAAGAGGCATTGCCAGCATTCCTGCACCAATTGTCGTCCCCGCAACAATTAATGTGCTTCCAAGAGTTTTGTTTTGCATATTTAACCTCTAAAATTGTTATTAGGTGGGCTATTCTACAAGAACAAAAAACAAATGTAACGAAAAAATTTCACTGTAAATATAATTTTACACCCATTAAAATCAATGAGTTAGCTGCATTTTATAGTTTGCAAGTTTCCAGATAAATTCAACCGCTTGTAAAATCAACAAATCATGATAATAAAAAAGCCGAGAAACATTTGCTTCTCGGCTTGTTATTGATAGCTAATAATTAAGCGTCTGCTTGTTTATCTGCAACTTCCGCATCCGCATTCGGCGTATCTGTCGGTTGCTGCTCTACGTCCGGCTTTTCTGCGGTACTAGAATCATTTGACGAACTATTATCGTTCTTATCATTCCAACCTGCCGGCTCGCCAACCGGACGGCGATTCATTAAATCATCAATTTGTTTGCGATCTAACGTTTCATATTTTAACAATGCGTCTTTCATCGCATGTAAAATATCCATATTGTCTTCTAACGTTTTCTTCGCGCGCTCGTAGTTACGATCAATGATTTTACGCATCTCTTGGTCAATCAATTTTTGCGACTCTTCCGATACGCCTTTGATTGCCCCCATACCGTCTTCATTTTGATAGAACAACGGACCTAACTCTTTAGAGAAGCCCCATTGGGTTACCATTGCACGAGCAATTTGCGTTGCACGGTGAATATCCGAAGACGCACCAGTGGTAATTTTATCTTCACCAAAAATAAGTCCTTCGGCAATTCGTCCTGCAAATAAGGTTGAAAGCTGGCTTTCCAATTTGGTAAAGGTTTCACTTACACGGTCACCTTCCGGTAAGAACTGCGCAAAACCAAGCGCTTGACCACGAGGCACAATGGTTACTTTATTGAGCGGATCGTGCTCAGGCATTAAATAACCGACAATAACGTGACCGGCTTCGTGATAAGCGGTATTCATCAATTCTTTTTCGGTCATCGTATTTGAACGACGCTCCGGTCCCATATTAATTTTATCGCGTGCTTTTTCAAAGTCGTCCATAGTTACGACACGTTGGTTTTTACGTGCGGCAAATAATGCGGCTTCATTAACTAAGTTTGCTAATTGGGCACCTGAATAACCCGGTGTACCACGTGCGACCACCATTGGATCAACATCCGGTGCAAGCGGCACTTTTTTCATATGCACTTTCAAAATTTGCTCACGACCTTTCACATTCGGTAAATCTACCGTTACTTGACGGTCAAAACGTCCCGGACGAGTTAACGCATCATCAAGTACATCCGCACGGTTAGTCGCTGCGATAATAATCACACCTTCTGAGCCTTCAAAACCGTCCATCTCAACTAACATCTGGTTAAGGGTTTGTTCACGCTCATCATGGCCACCGCTAAAACCGGCACCACCACGTTTACGACCAACAGCATCAATTTCATCGATAAAAATGATACAAGGTGCATTTTTCTTCGCTTGTTCAAAAAGATCACGCACACGAGAGGCACCGACACCGACAAACATTTCTACGAAGTCAGAACCCGCCATAGTAAAGAACGGTACACCCGCTTCACCGGCAATTGCTTTCGCCAATAATGTTTTACCCGTACCCGGAGGACCAACCATTAAGATACCTTTTGGAATACGTCCACCTAGTTTTTGGAATTTACTCGGATCTTTTAAGAAGTCCACCACTTCACCGACTTCTTCTTTAGCTTCATCACAGCCTGCAACATCGGTAAAACGTGTTTTAACTTGCTCGGCAGTCAGCATTTTTGCTTTACTTTTACCAAAGCTCATTGCACCACGACCGCCACCGCCTTGCATTTGGCGCATATAAAACACCCAAAAGCCAATCAGCATTAACATCGGGAACCACGAAATAAAAATCTGAGATAACAAACCGCGACGTTCTTCCGGCTGACCGGTAACCGTTGCATTTGTTTTTGCCAGATCCGCCAATAAGTATTCATCATACATCGGCATCACGGTTTGATATTGCGTACCATCATTTTTAGTAACAGAGATAGTTTCATCGTTACGTTTGAAATCCACTTCTTTCAGATTATTCGATTTGATATCGTTTAAGAATGTTGAATAAGCAACCGTATTATTGTTACCAAAGTTTGAGTTAAAGCCCTCAAAGGCAGTCATTAAAACAACTGCAACCACTACCCAAAGGACAATATTTTTAACCATATCGCTCAAGGTTAATTTCCTCTTTTAGAATAAAAAAACTTGTTATGTCGCTTGATAACAAGTGGTCGAATTTTGCAAATTTTTTGCAATTTTTAACCGCTTATTAGCCTTTATAACCCGTTGCAACAATATAAACTTCTCTTGAACGATCTCGAGAAGCTTCAGGTTTACGCACTTTCACAGTGCTAAACATTGCACGAATATCTCTCAAATAATCATCAAAGCCTTCGCCTTGGAACACTTTAACGACAAAGCTACCTTTAGGTGCAAGTACCTGACGGCACATATCTAAAGCCAGTTCTACTAAATACATTGCTCGCGGAATATCGACTGACGGCATACCACTGAAATTCGGAGCCATATCTGACATTACCACATCCACCATATCATCACCGACACGCTCTAACAGCGCATTCAGTACCGATTCTTCTCGGAAATCGCCTTGTAAAAAGTCCACGCCGACAATCGGATTCATATCCAAAATATCGCAAGCAATAATACGACCTTTACTGCCGATTTGTGTTACCGCATATTGTGACCAACCGCCCGGTGCCGCACCTAAATCCACCACGGTCATCCCCGGTTTGAATAAGCGATCGGTTTGTTGAATTTCATCTAGTTTAAAATAAGCGCGTGAGCGTAATTTTTGTTTATGTGCTTTTTGTACGAACTGATCTTTAAAGTGTTCTGCCAGCCAACGCGATGAACTCGCACTTCTTTTTCTGCCCATTAAAATAAATCTCTTTCCTGCCTTTTAAAAAATCTAGTTTACCATAATAAGGGCAATTTGGCGCTATTCAAGAGCGAAAAGAGAAGTAAAGTTAAAATTTTGTAATAAGCGGTCGATTTTTGTCATTTTTTACAAAAAACAATCAACCGCAACCGTTTGCGCAAAATTCAATTTTACAACTTTGTAAAACACCTGTATAATTCGCCCGCAATAATTTCTAGACAGCAATTTTATTTTATCTTTTAAGGAACTATTGCAAATGGCATTACGTATCAAACAAGAAGCCCTTACCTTTGATGATGTTTTACTCGTCCCAGCACATTCTACAGTGCTTCCAAATACCGCAGATCTTTCAACTCAACTTACCAAAACGATTCGTTTGAATATCCCAATGCTTTCAGCTGCAATGGATACCGTTACCGAAACCAAATTAGCGATTTCTTTAGCGCAAGAAGGCGGTATCGGCTTTATTCATAAAAATATGTCCATCGAACGCCAAGCGGACCGTGTACGTAAAGTGAAAAAATTTGAAAGCGGTATCGTTTCTGAACCAGTTACCGTATCACCGGATCTTACCCTTGCCGAACTTGCCGAATTAGTAAAGAAAAACGGTTTTGCCGGCTACCCTGTTGTAGATGGTGAAGATAACTTAGTTGGTATCATTACCGGTCGTGACACTCGCTTTGTAAAAGACTTAAGCAAACCTGTCTCTAAATTAATGACACCTAAAGATCGCCTTGTTACCGTAAAAGAAAATGCAACTCGTGACGAGATCTTAGAATTAATGCACGATCGCCGTGTTGAAAAAGTACTTGTGGTTGATGACAACTTCAAACTAAAAGGCATGATCACAGTTAAAGACTTCCAAAAAGCGGAACAAAAACCGAATGCGTGTAAAGATGAATTCGGTCGTTTACGTGTCGGTGCGGCTGTTGGTGCTGGCCCTGGTAATGAAGAGCGTATTGATGCGTTAGTAAAAGCAGGTGTGGACGTGCTATTAATCGACTCTTCACACGGCCACTCTGAAGGCGTATTGCAACGTGTACGTGAAACACGTGCAAAATATCCTAATTTACCAATTGTTGCTGGTAATATCGCAACTGCTGAAGGCGCAATCGCACTAGCGGATGCCGGCGCAAGTGCGGTGAAAGTGGGTATCGGCCCGGGTTCAATCTGTACTACACGTATCGTAACCGGCGTGGGCGTACCACAAATCACTGCGATTGCAGAAGCAGCAGCGGCATTAGAAGGTCGTGGTATTCCGGTAATTGCCGACGGTGGTATCCGCTACTCTGGCGATATTTCAAAAGCAATCGCAGCGGGCGCAAGCTGTGTAATGGTTGGCTCTATGTTTGCCGGCACGGAAGAAGCACCAGGCGAAATCGAACTTTACCAAGGCCGTGCATTTAAATCTTACCGTGGTATGGGTTCATTAGGTGCAATGAGCAAAGGTTCTTCAGACCGTTATTTCCAATCAGATAACGCTGCGGATAAATTAGTACCAGAAGGTATCGAAGGTCGTATCCCTTACAAAGGGTTCTTAAAAGAAATCATCCACCAACAAATGGGTGGTTTACGTTCTTGCATGGGCTTAACCGGCTCGGCAACTATTGAAGATCTTCGTACTAAAGCACAATTCGTACGTATCAGCGGTGCAGGTATCAAAGAAAGCCACGTTCACGATGTAACGATTACTAAAGAAGCACCTAACTATCGTATGGGTTAATTCTTAGGCTATCTTGTGTGGTATCATCAGCTCCGCTGTGGAGCTTGATATTACAAATAAACAAGAGCTACAAAGTAGCTCAGCTATGCGTAACCTAGGGCAAATTGCCCTAGGTTTTTATAAAAAAGAGAACTTAAATGAACAACATTCACAATCATAAAATTTTAATTTTGGACTTCGGTTCACAATATACGCAATTAATCGCACGTCGTGTGCGTGAGATTGGGGTTTACTGCGAGCTTTGGGCGTGGGACGTTACCGAAGAACAAATCCGTGAATTTAACCCGACCGGGATTATTCTTTCAGGTGGTCCTGAAAGTACCACCGAAGAAAACAGCCCTCGTGCACCGGAATATGTATTCAATGCAGGCGTACCGGTATTAGGTATTTGCTACGGTATGCAAACCATGGCGATGCAATTAGGCGGTTTAACTGAAACTTCTGATCATCGTGAATTCGGCTATGCTTCCGTTGATTTACAAGCAACTGATGCGTTATTTGCAAAATTAAACGATAATTTGACCGCTTCTGAGCCGAAATTAGACGTTTGGATGAGCCACGGTGATAAAGTAACTCGTTTACCACAAGGTTTCCAAATCATTGGTGTCACACCAACTTGCCCGATTGCAGCAATGTCGGACGAAAGCCGCCGTTTCTACGGTGTACAATTCCACCCGGAAGTAACTCACACGAAAAGCGGTTTAGAGCTATTAACTAACTTCGTAGTAGGCATTTGTGGTTGCGAATGTAAATGGACAGCAGAAAACATTATCGAAGACGCTGTCGCTCGTATTAAAGAGCAAGTAGGCGATGACGAAGTGATTTTAGGCTTATCAGGCGGTGTGGATTCATCAGTAACCGCACTTCTTCTACATCGTGCAATCGGCAAAAACTTACACTGCGTATTCGTAGATAATGGTTTACTTCGTTTAAACGAAGGCGATCAAGTGATGGAAATGTTCGGCGATAAATTCGGTCTAAACATCATTCGTGTAAATGCCGAAGATCGTTTCTTAGATGCATTAAAAGGCATTGATGAACCGGAAGCAAAACGTAAAACCATTGGTAAAGTATTTGTCGATGTATTCGATGATGAATCAAAAAAACTGACATCAGTAAAATGGTTAGCACAAGGCACAATCTATCCTGACGTTATCGAATCGGCAGCAAGCAAAACCGGTAAAGCACATGTGATTAAATCTCACCACAACGTAGGCGGCTTACCGGATTATATGAAACTCGGTTTAGTTGAGCCGTTACGTGAATTATTTAAAGATGAAGTACGTAAAATCGGTTTAGCACTTGGTTTACCGGCAGAAATGCTAAATCGCCACCCATTCCCAGGTCCTGGCTTAGGCGTGCGAGTATTAGGTGAAATCAAGAAAGAATACTGTGATTTACTCCGTAAAGCAGATGCAATCTTTATCGAAGAGCTATACAAAGCGGATTGGTATTACAAAGTAAGCCAAGCGTTCACTGTATTCCTTCCGGTGAAATCGGTGGGTGTAATGGGTGACGGTCGTAAATACGACTGGGTTGTTTCACTCCGTGCAGTAGAAACTATCGACTTTATGACCGCACATTGGGCGCATTTACCATACGATTTACTCGGTAAAATCTCAAACCGCATTATCAATGAAGTAAACGGCATTTCCCGCGTGGTATATGACGTTTCAGGCAAACCGCCAGCGACGATTGAGTGGGAATAAAAAACCTGCTTTTCAGTTGATTCTAATTCATTTCAAAAATAGCTCAAAGCCCTGTAATTACAGGGCTTTTCTATTTCACATCATTTCATAGCATTTCGTAGCAGTTTATTTTTCTTTCGGTAAATTTGACGGTATAGCCTTGCTGTTGTCGATAGAAGAACGCAAATACCGTCAAATCCATGACGGTAGAATACTACTGCTTCCCAACACTTTCTTTTCCCAACTCATAATACTCTTTTATTGAAGTGCCATAACCGTCTTTAGTGGTTGTGCCATTTTGGGCAAATTTGATTGCGTTGCCGACACCCTTGAGATGTGCAGCGAATAAAAGTCCTGCTTTATGTGCTGCACTGCCTTGATAAACGCCTTTTGCTTCCATTGTACGAGCATTGCGGTTCATCAGTTTAATAACAGCATCATCTTGAATCATTTTTGAATTCAAAAAGGCAGACTTTCCGCCGACTAATACCCAATTATCTGCATTTGCCAGAAAAGCTCTGTGCTGAACAGCATTTGCACCACTGGCAATACCCGGTTTTGTTTTAATTGCTGCTGCATATTTATCTTTTTGAATCAAACCAACATCTACTAACGCCGCAGCACCGAATTGATAAGCACCTAAATAGCCATAGCTATTTTCTGCCGTATAATCTCCGCCACTCTCACGCTTGGCCAGTGCTTGTAATAACATTTTGGTTTGATTCAAAGTGAGTCCTTTTACTGTATTCCCTTTTCCAATTGACTTTAAAGCTAAATCAGCAATTTGTTTTGCCATTTTAATTAAACTCATTTTTACCACCTTTTTGAGATTAATAATGTTTTTTGGCAATCAATCTATAATTGGGTTCAGTTTTTATCCTTTCCTTAAATAATTGACACAAAAAAAGCGAACCTTTCGGTTCGCTCTTAATATTATCGACTCGTTATTAGCAATCTTGTTTGCCGTATTGCTCTTGGCGTAGTAATTCACGTACGCTTTCATCAAATTGGCTTAATACTTTATCTGCATCTGCCGCATCTTTACCTTTCGCATCTAAGTAGAACTTAATTTTCGGTTCTGTACCTGACGGACGAGTAATTAAACGGCTGCCGTTTTCCAATACGAATACAAGAATGTCGCTTTGACGATCTGTTTTTGTATGGTCAATTAGTTGAGCCACGCTGAAACCACCGATTGCACTTGGTGGGTTGTTACGTAATGCCGTCATTAATTTACCGATTTCGGATAAATCGCTTACACGAATTGAAATTTGACCGCTTACATAAGCACCGAATTCATTATTGAAATCGTTGATTGCGTCTTGTAACGTTTTGCCTTGTGCTTTTAAGTTACGGATAAAATCTAAGAATACAATAGCCGCTGAAATACCGTCTTTATCACGTACTTTATCTGGGTCAACTAAATAGCCTAACGCCTCTTCGAAACCGAATAATAAACCATCTACTTTACCGATATATTTAAAACCGGTTAAGGTTTCTTCCGATTGTAAACCGTATTTTTTCGCAATTTCAGCTAATGCAGGTGAAGACACTAATGAACAAGCTAATACGCCTTGTGTGCCTTGTGCATGGTACTGTTTAGCTAAATACCAACCTAATAAGCAGCCTACAACGTTACCGTGTAAACCTTTCCAGTTGCCTTGCGCATCCGGCATTGCCACCGCTAAACGGTCTGCGTCCGGGTCGTTTGCAATGATAAATTCCGCATTTTTCTCTTTCGCTAATTTAATCGCTAAATCTAATGCACCTTTTTCTTCCGGGTTCGGGAAGTTAACGGTTGGGAAAGAACCGTCCGGTTGAATTTGTTCTGCAACGAGATGCGGCTGCGGTAAACCGGCTTTTTCTAATGTTTTGCTTAATACTTCATAACCAACACCGTGCATTGCGGTATAAACATAGTTAATCTCTGCTGCCGGCTCTTTCGCTAATGCAGCTGTTTTTGCGATATATGCTTCTACGATTTCATCATCTAATACAGTAAAGTCTTGGCTACGTGGTAGATCCGCGATATTACCTGCCGCCACTTTATCAATTAACGCTGCAATATCTTTATCCGCAGGCGAAACAATTTGACCGCCGCCGTTTGCCTTACCTAAATAAACTTTATAACCGTTATCTTCCGGTGGGTTATGGCTTGCGGTTACCATGACACCCGCTGTGGTATCAAAATATTTAATTGCATACGCAAGCACCGGTGTTGGTAATTTACGAGGTAATAAGTAAGCTTTGATACCTGCACCCGCCATAATTTCTGCCGTATCACGTGCAAATACGTCTGAATTTTTACGACCATCATAACCAATAACAATTGAAGGTTCTTTATCATAGCCTTTCAAGTAATCCGCTAAACCGCCGGCAGCTTGAGCCACTAATACTCGGTTCATCCCCATAGAACCTGCTTGTAAACGGCCACGTAAACCTGCCGTACCAAACTGTAAACGGCCGTCAAAACGTGCTGTTAACTCTGCTAATGCTTTTTCATCGCCTGCTTGTGCAGCTTCAATCAGTTGAGCTAATTCAGCACGAGTTTCTTGATCCGGATCTTGTGCTAACCAGTTTTGCGCAATAGTAAAAATTGTACTCATAGCAATTCCTTAAACTAAAAAATAATGAATGAAAACGTGTATAGCCTATCTGAAAACAGTATAAATAAAAATGATTTATTTCATCTTTTTAGCAAGTTTGTGATCTATTTCGCAAATAAAAATCAAGCAAACGGTTGCGACTATCTAAATGAAAAATAAGCTTTTTTCGCATTAATCAGATTTTATACAGTCGGAAAGGTAATTTGTCTATTATGCCATTTTTTCACACGGAAAGACATTTGTTATCTTCCTAAACAAGCGGTCAAATTTCAGCTAAATTTTGCAAATTTTTCACAAAAAACGACCGCTTATCAGCTGACACAAATCCTTATTGTAAACTTTTTAAAATTAATAGATAAATTTCTCGGATAAGGTCAGAATGCGCTCCTTTCTAGTTATTTTGAAATTTTCTTTCCGTCTAAATACGTTAACGACTATGTTTAATTTTATCCCAAAAGTATTGAATAAATCCTTGCGTAAAATCATCAACGCATTAAATCGCCAACGTTTACAAAATCACTCGATGTCGGTACTGTCTATTAATTGTAACGGTGCATTTATCTTACATGAATTAGGTGAGCAATTCCGTTCACCATTTGTTAATTTATATCTTTCACCGGCAGACTTTCTAAAATACTTAAAAAATATGTCGCATTATATGCAAGCGGAGCTCACTTTTTTAGCCACGGAAAAACGTTATCCGGTGGGTAAATTAGATGATCTCACCATTCATTTTATGCACTATCATTCCGAACAAGAAGCGGCAAGTAAATGGGCGGAACGTACCAAACGCATCAATTTAGATAACCTGTTTGTGATGATGACCGACCGTGACGGCTGTACTTACCAAGATTTGCAAGAATTTGACCGCTTACCGTTTAAAAATAAAGTGGTATTTACTCACAAGCCTTACCCGGAATTAAAATCAGCTTTATATGTGAAAGGATTCGAAGATAAACCACAAGTCGGTGATTTATTTGAGTTTTCCGGTTGGAATGGTAAGAAGTATTACGATCAACTGAATTATGTGAATTGGTTTAACGGGAAAGGATTCTAGTTTATGTTTAAGGTTTATGGCTTAACCGTAGATAATCAAACACGCTGTCAGCATTATCATTCTGTGCTGGATATTATCGCCATTAAATTCAAATGTTGTGATAAGTTTTACCCGTGTTATCAATGCCACCAAGCCTGTGAAACTCACGCTATTGAACGTTGGCAAGCAACTGAATTTGATCAACCGGCGATTTTATGCGGTAACTGCCAACAAACTTTGACCATTCAGCAATATATGCACGTTACACATTGTCCTTATTGCCGAGCACAATTCAATAGTGGCTGTCAGAAACATTATTCGATCTATTTTGAAGTGTGAGCCTAAAGCCCACGGGATACTCGAAGTAGTATGGATATAAATAGAAACAAGCGGTCGAATTTGCAGAAAATTTTGCAAATCCGACCGCTTGTTACATATGTATATGAAGTAGCTAAGAACTATTTTTTCTTAGTTGGGCGTTGCCAGCCTTGGATATGGCGTTGTGGTACACGGCTAATCACTAACTCGTTTTCCGCCACATCTTTGGTAATAGTTGCACCCGCACCGATAGTTGCACCGTCTGCGATAGTCACCGGTGCGACTAATTGGCTATCTGAACCGACAAACACATTGTTGCCGATAACCGTTTTGAATTTTTTTGCACCATCATAGTTACAAGTGATTACACCTGCACCGATATTACAATTGCTACCTACTTCCGCATCACCGATATAGGTTAAATGGTTTACTTTAGAACCTTTACCTACTTGAGCATTTTTAATCTCCACAAAGTTACCTACGTGGGTTTCTTCCGCAAGATTTGCGCCCGGACGTAAACGAGAGAACGGACCGATTTGTGCCGCTTTACCCACTACTGCATCTTCAATCACAGAATATGGTTTGATTTCTACATCATCGCCAATTTCACAATTTCTAAGTACACAACCCGCACCGATACGAACACGATTACCCAGTTTCACTTCACCTTCGATAATTACGTTCACATCAATTTCCACATCTTTACCGTGTGTTAAGCTACCACGAATATCAAAACGAGCTGGATCAATTAAGCGTACACCGGCTAACAGTAGTTTTTCAGCTTGTGTTTTTTGGTAGAAACGCTCTAATGCCGCAAGTTGTAAACGGTTATTCGCCCCTTCAACTTCCATAAATTCACTTGCTTGTACCGCTTGAACCTTATAACCATCTTGGTTCGCCATTGCGATCACATCGGTAATATAGTATTCGCCTTGTGCATTATTGTTATTTAAATTACCAAGCCATTTTTTGAAGCTTGCACCGCTTGCAACCATTACACCCGTGTTTACTTCACGGATTTTTAATTGTTCCGCATTCGCATCTTTTTGCTCTACGATCGCAACTACAGAACCGTTTTCACGAATAATACGTCCATAACCAGTCGGATTTTCTAATTCAACAGTTAACAACGCGATTCCATTTTCTGGTTTTGCTGCAATTAAACGTTCTAAGGTTTCTTTAGTGATTAATGGCGCATCACCGTAAAGCATTAAGATATTCTCATCATCAGCAAAGAATGGCGCTGCCTGTTGCATTGCATGACCTGTACCTAATTGCTCTGCTTGTAATACCCAGTTTACTGGCTCAGAACTTAAGCGTTGTTGTAATAATTCCCCACCGTGGCCATAAATTAAATGAATTTGTTTTGCATCGATCTGCTTCGCTGTATCGATAACATGTTTAACCATTGGCTTTCCTGCAACGGTGTGAAGCACTTTGGGTAAATCAGAATACATACGAGTACCTTTACCCGCAGCTAAAATTACTACGCTTAGTTGAGTCATTGTGTAATCCCTTAATGAATTAAATAAATACTATAATATTGTAATAGAAAAATGTAATAAACAGAATGGGCGATATTAATTAGGGCACATTTTGCTTAGTTTACTTTTATTGGATACAAATTCATCCAATTAGTTCGAATTTCTTTGCAATATTTCATCAATTATAATATATAAATAAAAAGCTCCGACCACAATGGACGGAGCCCTTCATTACTTACAATTACGCATTTGCGTGTTCAATTTTTTCCACGTTTTCTTTAGCGTATTTTTCTTCATCAAACTCGCGCAGCGGTTTGTGTGATTCACCTAAGAAAGTATAAATTACCGGCAGAACGAATAAAGTAAATAGTGTACCGATACTTAAACCGGCAACAATTACCATACCCATACTGAAACGGGCAATCGCACCTGCACCTACCGCAAAGAGTAATGGAATTAAACCTGCTACCATTGCTGCGGTTGTCATCATAATAGGACGTAAACGAATTGTCGCCGAATGAACAATTGCCTCAAAGCGAGATAAACCATTATTTAACTGCTCTTCTTTTGCAACTTCACACATTAAAATACCATGTTTGGTAATTAAACCGACTAAAGTTACTAAACCTACCTGCGAATAAATATTCAATGTTGCACCTGCTTTTCCTGCGATGCCAAGTATATTTAGAACCAATAATGCGCCACTTAATGCTAACGGTACAGAAACTAAAATTACCATCGGATCACGCCAAGATTCAAACTGAATCGCGAGTACGAGATAAATGATAATTACCGCTAAAGCAAAGGTCATCACCATCGCATTACCTTCTTGAACATACTGACGAGCTTCAGATTTAAAGTCGTATTGATATCCCTTAGGTAAGCTGCGATCAAGCTCTTCTTTAGCCCAATTAACCGCATCCCCGATCGAGCTTGATACCACGCCCGAAATCGTTGCGGAATTTAATTGGTTCATACGTGGTAACGCTGCCGGCTCTGTCGATAATTCAAGTGTGACAAACGAACTTAGCGGAACCGATTCACCACTTGCCGTTGTAACATAATAATTTACTAAATCTTGTGGATTTAAACGATCTTTACGGATAGCTTGCGATACAATCGGATATGCGCGAGAGTCAATATCTACACGTGTAATAATCGCACCGGATAAGTACGCACCTAACGTACCACTCACTTGTTGCATCGTTACCCCATAAGTCCCCATTTTCTCACGATCAAATTTCCATTTCATCGTTACTGTATTAAATTTCAAATCAAGACTTGAGAAGAAGAATTGACCTGAAGCTTGTGCTTTTTTCAGGAACTCTGTTGCTACATCCGCTAACTTAGTATAGTTATCTGCGGTGGTAATCACTAATGAGAACGGTAAACCATTTTCCCCCGTCGAAATTTCAGGGAATGCAATCGCATTAATATCCATACCAACAACATTTTTGGCAATCGCAGAAACATCAGCTGCAATTGGCGCACGTTCACGCTCACGATCATTCCAATCTTTTAATGAAATAATTGATAACGCACTATTTGCACCATTAAAGCCTGACACGGTCATCATTGATGACACCTCCGGTATTTTACCCACTTCTTCATTAAATTTTTCTGTCGCGGCTTGCGTATAATCTAAGTTAGTATTTGACGGGCCATTACCGATACCAACCACGAAACCACGGTCTTCTGTTGGTGCAACTTCACTTGAAAGTGATGTCAATAAAGTTGGTAATACGGCAAAAATCCCCAATGCGAAAATCAATACGAACCAGCGCATAGCCATTACACCTCTCAACATATTGGTATAACAACTGGTCATTTTGTCTAACATCGCATTGATACATTTTGAAAAACGACTTTCGTGCTCTTCATTATGTTCTTTTAATACTCGGCTAGACATCATTGGTGATAAAGTCAATGCCGCAATACCTGAAATAAATACCGCACCGGCTAAAGTTAATGCGAACTCTTTAAATAAAGAGCCTGTTACACCATCCATTAACGCCATTGGAGAATATACCGCCCCCAGCGTAATCGTCATCGAAATAACCGGAATAGCAATCTCACGCGTACCGATAATAGCCGCATCAAACGGTGATTTCCCCTCTTTTACATGACGTTCTACGTTCTCAAGTACAACGATCGCATCATCCACCACTAATCCGATTGCAAGTACTAATGCTAATAGAGTCAATAGATTGATTGAGAAACCAAACATCTGGAGTAAAAATAATACCCCGATCAATGAAATCGGAATGGTGATAATTGGTACAACCATTGCACGTAATGAACCTAAGAAAAGGATAATTACGACTAATACGATTACGGTTGCTTCACCAATGGTCTTAATTACTTCATTAATCGAGCTATTAATCGCAATGGTTTTGTCATATAAAATCTGACCGCTCATTGATGATGGTAAGTTTTTGGTAATTAATTCAAATACCGGATAAATGTCTTTCGCTACGGTCAATGAGTTTGCTGTCGTTGCAGCACTCACCGCTAATACAACCGCTTCCTTACCGTCTGCAACTACTCGAGATGCGTCTTGGTATTTATCTAACTCAACCTTTGCAATATCTTTAAGTTTAACAATACGACCGTCCGATGTTGTTGAAATCGTAACGTTTTCTAACTCTTCAACTGACGGCGTACTTGATTCCACCTTGTTTTTATAAACAGTATAGTAACCGTTCGCATTACCCGCAGCAGTATTTAAGTTATTCGCGCTTAGTGCTGATAATACAGCCGCACCAGAAAGGTTATTACCCGCCATTTTTTCAGGATCTAACCAAATGCGTAAACCGAAAGTTGCCGCACCAAAAATATCTACGCTTGAAACACCGTTTACTGTAAAGAATTGTGGTTTTACCACACGGTTAATGTAGTCGGTAATTTGTGAAGGATTTAATTCATCCGATACAAAACGAATATACATTAACGCATCATTTGAACCTGATGATACGCTAATAGACGGGTCATCGATCCCACTTGGTAAATTTGCACGAATTGCATTCACCTTCGCAGAAATATCCGCTAACGCCATTTGCGGGTTAGTATTTAACTTCATTTTAATCGTGGTAGTTGATGTACTCGGACTACTCGAAGAAGTTACATAGTCGATATTATCCGCTTGCGCTACCGCCTCTTCGATTTGAGAAGTTACCAACGCTTGCATCAAGCTTGCATCCGCACCTGAATAGTTAACGTTAACAGTTACGATCGAAATTGTCATTTCAGGATATTCACGAACTTGCAGTTTATTAATAGATTGCAAACCTAAAATAGTAATCAGCAAACTAATACAAACGGCAAGTACCGGACGTTTAATAAAAATATCAGTAAATTTCATTGATTACCTCAATTAAAGTCTACTTTCTTTAGCAGGTTGAGTAACACCTACCGCCTCTTGTTCAGAAACAATCACAAGTGCGTTATTACTTAAACGTTGGAAGCCACCGGTAACAATTAAGTCGCCTGCTTTAGCCCCTTTAGCTAATTGTGCATAAATACCACTACGGTCTAATGTTTTCACTTCAACCTGTCTCGCACGGTACATTCTATTCACATCCAATTTAGGATTTTGCTCCGCCATTTTTGCAACCAATTGTTTATCTTCGTCAGAAAGCGGTTGTAATACGTACAGCGTTTCACCATACATTGTGTAAGTGACAGCAATTTGTGGCACAACAATTTGTTGTTTCTCGGTCGGTAACGCAACATTAAGACGAGTAAACATACCGGATAAAAGTTTACCTTGATTTTCGGTAATCACCGCTTCTACATTAATTAAGCCGGTTGTATGGTCCACGGCAGGATCGATTGCTGCAATATTTGCCGGGAATGTTTGTCCGGGTAACGCATCAACTACTGCCGTTACTTTTTGTCCTACGCTAATTTTTTGTACGTCCGTTTGCGGTAAAGTAAAGCGAACTTTCATTACACTTTGATCTTCAACACGCACAATTTCCGTACCCGCCGGGATGTATTGCCCTACGTTTACATTGACAATACCGGCAATGCCACTAAACGGTGCATAAATTTTACGACGACCGATAGACGCTTTTAATGACTCAATATTCGCAAGTAATTGGTTATAAGTTGATTGCGCATTATCTAATTCCGCTTTTGATGCACTATTTGATGCCACTAAGTTGCGGAAACGATCGTAATTCGCTTTTGCATTTGGTAATTGCGCTTGCGCTGCACGTAGAGTCGCTTCTTCAACGGCACTATCAAACTCTACTAATAAATCGCCTTTATTTACTCGCTGACCAGAACGCACGTGTACTCGAGTTACTGTACCTGTTGCTTCTGCACTTAACATAGCACCTTGATTTGGACGAATGTATCCCACAGCGGCAATACTCGGTGTCCACTCTTGTGGCTCTACTTTCATCGCAGTAATTTCACTTACGGTTTCCGGCATATTAGCTGCCGCTTCGGCTTTTTTACCCGCAATAAATTTTTGCATTCCAGCAACGCCACCAAAGGCAACCAGCACTACAGCTAGGGTTGTCACAATTAAAAACTTTCTGCCACGAGAGGGCTTTTGGTTTTCTACTGTCATATATTCTCCATAGACAAATTAACTAAATTTAGAAAGTAATCGCTTTCCAAGTACGTGAAATAATTTCCTCGAAATATTCTTCCGGAACCACGTCTTTCTTGACCTGTTGTAAATACGCAATGTCTGTTGCCGTTCCCATACTCAGGTAATACAACACCTCGTTAGGTAAATCGACAATCACACCTTGCTTTTTACCTTCGTTAACAAATCGGTTCCAAATAAATTCCGGATCATTAATTGTTCTATAAACAATTTCGCTGAAACCAAGCATCGCTTGGTATTGGGACAGGTGAATAGCAATCATGGGGTTGTCAGACAAGAACTGCCACTTTCTAACCCACAGTTGACGATATTGCTTGAAGAGAGATTCGTTTGGATCAAAATCAATGTTGATATAGCAACTATAGCGTTCATACATATGATTGGCTAGCTGGCTCAAAAGCTGATCTTTCGTGCTAAAGTATAAATAAAGCGTACCGGCCGCCACGCCAATTTCTTTCGCTATCTTGCGCATTGATAAATTTTGTAGGCCTTCCTTTGCTACAAGTAACTCCGTTGCCGATAAGATATGATTGATCATATCATTCGGATCAGTTCGTCTGGACATAAAACCTCCCATGTTTAAATCCAATGAACAGTCGTTCATTTTATATTTATTCATTATAATTGAAAAGCAAAATATCTCGGCTGATAAACATTCGAGAAAAATTGACTGAATATTTTATCACTAACTCCTTTTCATAGTGATTTTTTTACTCTAATTTGCAAAAATATGGAAAATCCCACCGCTTATTACTCTCATTTCGGCTAATTTTATGCTACTATTTGGCAAATTTTTCTAACCTATCTTTTTAATATGGCAACTCAATCAAAATATCAAAGTAAACAATTCGATGCATTATCCAGCGACCTTATCGCAACACTTGAAAAACACAAAGCCCCCGTTGATCTTTCATTAATGGCATTAGGTAATTTAATCACGAATATCTTACGTGAGAACGTTCAAACTGATGCACAGCGTCATGCTTTAGCGGATGCGTTCTCAAATGCATTAAAAAATTCTTTAAAAACGAAATAAGTATGTTTGCACGCCTTCGCTCATTATTACCGACCAATTCTCGTCAATACCGAGAAGAAACCTCACAACGCATTACGTGGGGTCATTGGTTTACCCTTTTTAATGTAGTGTTGGCGTTACTTATTTCTTCCCGCTACGCTTTTAATGCCGATTGGCCTAACACGCTATCAGGTAAACTTTACTTTTTTACCAGTTTATTCGGGCATTTCAGCTTTATTGTGTTTGCCTGCTATTTATTGCTACTCTTTCCGCTAAGCTTTGTAATTAAAAATGATCGTACCTTCCGTGGTGTTTCAGTTATTTTAGCTACCATCGGGCAAACCTTTCTTTTAGTCGATACCGAAGTATTTAAGCGATTCTATCTGCATTTATCACCGCTTGTTTGGGACTTATTAGTTAATCCCGAGCAAGGTGAACTTACTCGTCAATGGCAATTACTCTTTGTACCAATGCCACTTATTTTGTTAGCGGAAATGCTCTATTCACGTTGGTGTTGGCAAAAGTTACGTAGCTTTAATCGCCAAAAATGGGGTAAATATGTTGCTTATTTTTTCTTAAGTTGTTTTACCGCGACACATTTAATTTACGCTTGGGCGGATATGACGTTATATCGTCCGATTACCGCACAAAAAGCAAACTATCCGTTATCGCATCCAATGACTGCTCGTACTTTCTTACAAAAGCATGGACTGATTGATCGTGCCGAGTTACAGCAAGAAATTGAAGAAAACGGTCGTTTAGATAGTTTCTATTTAAATTATCCGAAACATCAACTGACCTTTACCAAAAAGCCTCATTCAAATATTATACTGATCAATTTATCAGGATTACGTAATAACGCTATCAGTAGCGAAAATACTCCTGCACTTGCTGAAGTTAGTCGTAAATCATTACGTTTTATGCAACATTACACCAGCGGAGATTCTCGTTCTGCCGGCGTATTAGGGATTTTCTATAGTTTAAGCGGTAAATATTTAGATTCGGTATTAGGTAATAAAGAAGCATCACCACTGATGTTCGCTTTCCGTCAATCCGGCTATCAGTTCGGTTTGTTCTCACATAACGGCTTTGCAGATCCGGTGTACCACCAAGCGGCATTTGCCGGTATTTTGTTACCTGAATCAAAAAATAATCTAGATGCCATTTCACAATGGAAACAGTGGGTGAGCGAACGTGATGTTAATCAGCCTTTTTTCAGCTATTTGGATTTAAATTTACCGCAGGCTAATACCTATGAGCAGCAAACCAAATTACTCGACTGGCAATTTAGTGAAATTTGGTCACAATTAGAAAAGAACGCTTTATTAGCAAATACCATGGTAATTATTACCTCTGATCAAGCTAATCCAACTGATGAAATGAGCTTTACTCAGCAAGATATGCAAGTGCCGCTAATTATCTATTGGCAAGGTGAAGTAAAACAATATGATTTACTCTCAAGCCATTTAGATATTATGCCGACACTGTTAACTCAGTTCTTTGGTATACTCAATCCGCTTAGCGACTATTCACAAGGGATCAATTTAACCGCCCAAAATAATCGTTTATGGGTGTTAGCGTCTAACCATAATTGGAATGTTGCGATTATGCCTGACGGTGAACAATATCATATTGATCGTAAAGGTCATTTTGAGAAATTTAATGCTCAGGGCGAAAAAGAGAAAAGCGATCGTCCGCCTTTACCGCTTTTCTTACAAATGATTCAGCAAAGTAATCAATTTGTAGAAAAATAAGGATTAGAAATATAACAAGCGGTCAAATTTAGCGAATTTTTACAAATTTTTTGCTAAATTTGACCGCTTGTTTTATCTATAGCATTTATGTTTTAAGTATATAAAAACTTAACGCACTATTCTGCCGTTTCATCGTAATACACTTCACCCATCATTAACGGTTTAGCAGTACGTACTAACGCTGCGCGAGTAAATTTGTAATCACCATCTACATTCTCACAAACCATATCAACGCTGATAAAACCGGACGGATGCTCAATAGTTACGACACTGCCGGTATCTTTATAAAGCGGATTCGCAACCGTACCTTCGATATTACACGCTGCAGATACGCAAATTGAACCGGTTACCGCATGGCTTGCATGACATTTGTCCGGTACGAAGTAGCGAGACGTAATATTACCTTTGCCAGCCGGTGCCGATAAAATCCCCATTTTTGGAATCACTTTTTCGGATACATCACCTAATCCCATCATTTCACCCGCTTTACGGCGAATAGGCTCGATAATCTCGAATAACGCACGGTTTTCATCTAATTCCGCTTTGGTTTCTTTACCAGTTAGGCCAAGATCTTGCGCATTAAACAATACCATCGGCATCGCTACATCAATACAAGTCACATTATAGCCGTTGATATTATCTTGTTTATTACCGGTCGGGAAAACTTTACCGGTTTTTGCCCCTTCAATTTGGCTAAAATTCAAATTCACCGGCGAACCTGTTCCCGGTACACCGGATACTTCCGCATTACCCGTATATTTCAATTGTTTATTTGGCGACTCGGCAGAAACTTCGATAATACTGTTGGTATTAACGTTATTTACTACTACGCTCGTGATGCCATCTTGTAATTCAATTAAGCCTTTTTCACTCGCGAAACAAATGATACCGGATAAAATATTACCGCACGAAGGTGCCGTATCCACCACTTTTTGTCCAATACCGACTTGAGCAAATAAATAATCTAAATCAACCCCTTCTTTTTCAGATTTTGAAACGATCGCCACTTTACTGGTTACACTTGTCGCACCGCCCAAACCGTTGATTTGAGTCGGGTCGCCTGATCCCATAATTGCCATTAAGAATTTATCACGTTCAGCTACATCTGCCGGTAAATCATCTTTTAAGAAATACACACCTTTTGATGTGCCTCCACGAATAATCATACAAGGAACTTTTTTCATTTTTTCCACCTTTGCAAAAAAAGTTATGAAATTTGACCGCTTGCTAGAAATAAGAAGCGGTCAAATTTTTGAATTATTTTACTAGCCCAAAATCCCCATACTTTGGAGCATTGACCACCAACCGAAACCGACTGTTACTTGGATAAGTAATGTCACTAACGCACACACGCCACCGGTAATCCAGAATGATTTCACATCGTGATACCCTAAGCCATAGATAACCGCAGCAGGTGCTGACGCATAGTGCGTTACCATACTGCCGTAGCTATTAGAAAATAATAAGCCGAATGCTAAGAATATAGGATCAGCGCCGGCAGCCATACCCACTGCACAAAATACCGGCACCATTGAAGCCACATAAGCGGCACCTGATGCAAACACATAACGTGCTAAGATACTTAATACTAAGATTAAGATCGTCACGACTGTTGGACTGCCTAAATCTGATGGTACTAACTGACTCATTGTGGTTGATAACCAAACAAAGAATTTTGCTTGTGACAACACAGCAGCAATACCTAATAAGCCACCGTACCAAGTCAATGTTGTCCAACCGCCTTTGTTTTTAAGCACATCATCCCAAGACAATACGGATGTAATCACAATCGCCGCCATTGCCGCAATCGCCACGGTAAATTCAGAAAGATTTAATTGTTTTGAGAACACCCAGCCTAACACCGCACTGATAAATACGCCGGCTAGCATTTTTTCTTTCGCCGTCATTGGCCCCATTGCTTCTAAACCTTCACGGGCGATTGTTTTGTTATCGACATTTTTAAGTTCCGGTTTGTAAAGAACATAAGTGACAAAAGGTAAAAGTAATAAAGTTAGTAAGCCGGGAACAGATGCGGCTATAAACCACTGAGTCCAGCTAACATCAATATTTAAAATCGGGCGCATTAACTCAAGTGCAACCGCATTTGGCGCCATTGCCGTTAAGAAAATAAAACCTGTAGTTTTAACCACCATATAAGTATTAAGCAGCAAATAATGTCCGGCCTTGCGAGGTGAAGTTTCAGGTTCTGAACCTAAAGAAACCGCGATAGATTGCATAATCGGTGCAAGAATACCGCCGCCACGCGCCGTTGTTGACGGCATTGCAGGCGAAATTAATAAATCTAACATTGCATTTACATAGCCCAAACGTAATGTTGTGCTACCGAATGCACCAATCATTTTATAAGCGATTCGGCGACCTAAACCGGTTTGTACGAATGCCGCACTCATGGAGAATGCTGCAAATACCAGCCAAGTTGTACCTGATTTATAACCGTCTAATACCGCACCTTGTTTTACTGCGATTTTTGTGCCGTCTGCTAAAACTTCAGCAGGCGTATTACCAATGATAATAGCGGAAATCGCAACGGCAGCTAACAGAAGAGGAGGAGCAGGGAAAGGTTTGATAATGAGAGCAAGAATAGTACCGATATAAACACCTAAAATGTGCCAGCCAAGCACAGATAAGCCTTCAGGCGTAGGGAAAATATAAGTAACTATTGGGCATGCAAGAATAATTACATAGTGCAGAAGTTTTTTCAGGTTCATAAGAAATACCTCATTGTAAGTATAAATTCATATAATCATATATATAACTAGTTGTATTTATACTTGCAAGTACCGATCTCGCAAAAATTTGAGATAAATCATAAAAAAGGGCAAAGATTACTCTTTGCCCATTATTGTTCTATTATTTACACTTTTTTTGCAAAATTTGACCGCTTGTTTAAAGTCTTTCTTAGGTAATAATCGTCTCGTAGTAGAAATCTTCCGCTAGACCATAAGATTCTCGATACTCAATAATGCTCCCGTCCAATCCTTTCGCTGCACGACACACTTTAATCACGGTTTTCTCTTGCCCGTCCGTTAAATAGGTATCGCTATGGCTTAATAAAATCGTCATTTGCTCCTTTGCCGAGACGACTAATTGCCCACATTTCTTAAAATAAAACGGATAAAGCAAGTTCTCAAATTGCTCCGGTTTTACTGAAAGTAATTCACCAAATTTTTCCGGAGACAGCCAAATCTTATCGCTCACAATCACTTTATTATCTACGGAGCGGATACGCTCAAGGTAGATAAGCTCTCGTTCTACCGGCTCGCCTAATAGCTGATTAATCTTCGGGTTTGCTTTTACACTTTTAATGCATTTAACTTCACCGATTGGCGTTTCCGGCTTCCCTTCTTTGGCATTACGTAGATAGAATCGCACAATCGATGACTCAACAAATGCAGGATGTTTTAAGAAAGTCCCCTTACCTTGATGCTTAATCAGCACCCCTTCTTCCACCAAGCCTTCAACCGCTTTACGTACGGTTCCAATGGATACCTCATAAGTTGCCGCCAGTTCTTGTTCACTAGGAATCGCTTTCTCAAAGCTCCAATTATTTTCGGCTAAAAATCTTTGCAATTCGTATTTAATTTGTAGATAACGGGGAATTTTATTTAAATCGACATATTTTTGATCATAGTTAAACATTTATATTTTTCTCTTAAAATCAATTGACTCACTACCGAAAAATAAGTAGTGTTTCGACATATAGTCATCTATATGTTTATAGGTTTCTTCTATTTCTAATTTATTGTGGGGTGACAATCATGTCTAATTTTCTTCAAACATATTATGAACACGTTGCCGAACGTGCGGCAATAGGGATTGTACCAAAAGCATTGGATGCTCAACAAACCGTACAGTTAATCGAATTGTTACAATCACCGATTGCCGGCAAAGAAGCCGAACTTCTTGAATTATTTGAAACACGAATTCCTGCCGGTGTGGACGATGCCGCCAAAGTTAAAGCTGAATTTCTCACGAACGTCGCTAATGGTAACATAACTAGCCCACTTATTTCTCCTGAACATGCAGTAAAATTGCTTGGCACAATGAGCGGTGGCTATAATGTAGCACCTTTAATCGACTTATTAGACAATGCTAAATTAGCGCCGCTTGCCGTACAAGCCTTATCTCATACACTCCTCATTTTTGATAGTTTCAAAGATATCGCTGCTAAAGCACAACAAGGTAATGCTTACGCTAAACAAGTTATCCAATCTTGGGCAGACGCCGAATGGTTTACTTCTCGTCCGACACTTGCAGAAAAAATCACACTGACGGTATTTAAAGTACTTGGAGAAACCAACACGGACGATCTTTCTCCGGCGCAAGATGCTTGGTGCCGTTCTGATATCCCGTTGCATGCCAATGCGATGCTAAAAATGAAACGTGAAGGCATTGAGCCGGATCAAGAAGGTGTTGTTGGTCCATTAAAACAATTAGCTACCTTAAAAGAAAAAGGTTTTCCATTAGTGTACGTCGGTGATGTGGTAGGTACAGGTTCATCACGTAAATCCGCTGCTAACTCTGTGTTATGGCATATGGGTACCGATATTCCGTATATTCCGAATAAACGTACCGGCGGTTTTGTGCTTGGTGGCAAAATTGCACCGATTTTCTTTAATACGGCTGAAGACTCCGGTGCATTACCAATTGAATTAGATGTTACTACGTTAAATATGGGTGACATAATCGATCTTTACCCGTATGCAGGCAAAGTATGCAAACATAATTCGGATGAAGTGATTACCACCTTCTCATATAAAACCAATGTGTTGTTAGATGAAGTACGCGCTGGTGGTCGAATTCCGTTAATTATCGGCCGTAGCCTAACCGCTAAAGCACGTGCGGAACTTGGCTTAGCGGAAAGTGATGTATTTGCCAAACTTGCTGAAGTTGCTGACTCTGGCAAAGGTTATACTCTAGCGCAGAAAATGGTAGGTAAAGCTTGCGGCGTAAAAGGGGTACGTGCAGGGCAATATTGTGAACCGGCAATGACTTCCGTAGGTTCGCAAGATACAACCGGCACAATGACCCGTGACGAATTAAAAGATCTTGCGTGCTTAAGATTCTCGGCACCGCTTGTCATGCAATCATTCTGCCATACCGCACCATATCCGAAACCAAGTGACGTGATTACTCATCAAACATTACCGGAATTTATCACAAGCCGTGGCGGTATCGCATTACGTCCGGGGGACGGTGTTATTCACTCTTGGCTAAACCGTATGTTAATGCCGTTTACTGTTGGTACCGGTGGTGACTCGCATACTCGTTTCCCGATCGGGATCTCTTTCCCTGCCGGTTCCGGTTTAGTGGCTTTTGCCGCAGCAACAGGAATGATGCCACTTGACATGCCGGAATCCGTGTTAGTTCGCTTTACTGGCACGATGCAAAAAGGCATTACATTACGTGATTTAGTCCATGCAATTCCTTATTACGCTATCCAAAAAGGCTTACTCACTGTGGAAAAAGCGAATAAGAAAAATGTTTTCTCTGGTCGAATTCTTGAAATCGAAGGTTTGGAACACCTCACCGCAGAACAAGCATTTGAACTTTCCGATGCGACTGCAGAGCGTTCGGCAGCAGCTTGTACAATTAAGTTAAGCCAAGCATCAATTGAAGAATATTTACGTTCAAACGTAGTATTACTGAAAACAATGATTGCTGACGGCTATAGCGATGCACAAGCTCTTGAAAATCGTATTAAAGCAATGGAAGCGTGGTTAGCAACCCCGGAAATGTTAGAAGCCGATAGTGATGCGGAATACGCTGAAATCATCGAAATCAATTTAGATGAGATCAAAGAGCCGATTTTATGTGTACCGAATGATCCTGATGATGCGCGTTTATTATCTGAAGTACAAGGTAATAAAATTGATGAAGTGTTTATCGGTTCTTGTATGACCAATATCGGTCACTTCCGTGCCGCAGGTAAATTACTCAGCCAGGTGAGTGGTGAGATCAATACTCGTTTATGGCTTGCTCCGCCGACCAAAATGGATGCAACTCGCTTATCCGAAGAAGGTTACTACAATATCTACGGACGTTCCGGTGCACGCACCGAAATGCCGGGTTGCTCGCTCTGCATGGGTAACCAAGCTCGTGTGCGTCCAAACTCCTCAGTGGTTTCAACCTCAACTCGAAACTTCCCTAACCGTTTAGGACAAGGTGCAAACGTCTATCTCGCTTCCGCAGAACTTGCGTCTGTCGCAGCGATTTTAGGGCGTTTACCATCACCGCAAGAATATTTGGAAGCAGTTGCAACGCTCGATGAACAATACAATGAAGTTTATCGTTACCTCAATTTTGATCAGCTACCAAATTATGTACAAAAAGCGGAAAGTGTAATTTTCCAAACCGCTCTCTAAGCGAAAACAAAAAAAGTGGGCGATTAGCCCACTTTTTATTTGCCTTCTAAACGATTATTTGATCACTCGATAGCGTAGCGAAATAAATACAAACCACAAGATCGCAATCCCTGCTAATCCGCTACCAATTAATCCGATATAAGGTAAGCCGATATGCTGAATCACTTGACTACCGATTAATGCGCCGCCACCGATCCCAACATTATAAATACCTGAATAGATTGCCGTTGCTACATCGGTTGCATCCGGTGCGAGATCCAACACTTGCATTTGCAATGCGATACTCATGGCGGTAATGCCAATCCCCCAAATAAACACAATGCCGAACATTGCTGCAATATGATCGCTAAATGGCAATAAACACAGTTGCATTAACATAATGAGTACCATATTAACGATGATAAATTTCTTCGGTGCTTTCGGATATAAACGTCCGAATAAGAAACTTGCCACCACACCGGCTAAGCCGAACACCAATAAAATTGCCGTACCGGTTTGCTCACTCATTTGGCTGATCTTCACCATAAACGGTTCAATATAACTATAGCCGGTAAAATGCCCAGAGATCACGACCACCGTGAGCAAATAGATACCGATTAACATCGGACGCTTGATTAAAATCGGTAAACTGGCTAATGATCCAGAATTTTTACTTGGTAAATGCGGTAATAATTTCCACATAATCAGCATAATACCCAACGCAATAATGCCAATCAGGGCAAACGTTTCACGCCAACCGAACGCTTGCCCGATCATTCGCCCTAACGGCAAACCGAGAATCATCGCCAATGAGCTACCTAACGCTAATAGCCCTAGCGCCTGTTGTTTCTTATCTTTCGGTGCAACACGAATCACCAGCGAAGCGGTTATTGACCAGAAAATAGCGTGTGTGAGTGCAATCCCAATTCGAGACACCAACAACATAGCAAAGCTGGTGGCAAAATAAGAAATCGCATGACACACAATAAATACCGCAAACAACACGAGCAACAAACGCTTTCGTTCTACTTTTGCGGTAAGCAGCATAAAAGGTAAAGAAGCAAGAAACACCACCCATGCATAAGCAGTGATCATTAAGCCGGTTGTTGCCGTTTCCATACTAAAACTCGCCGCAATATCCGATAACAACGCCACAGGAATAAACTCTGTAGTATTAAAAATAAATGCGGACAGTGAAAATGCAAATACACGTAAAAATGAAAGCCTGCGCTGTTCTTTTCTGGTTATCATATTATCTTCCTAAAAAAATTAAGCGGTCAGATTTTGCAATTTTTTTGCAATTTCTGACCGCTTGTAAGTTTATGCTTTAGTGTTGCCCAAACCCTTTCAATCCGACCACGTGTACATACTCTTGGTTATTGGTAATTTTACGCACCAATTTATAAGTCGTACCACGTTCCGGGCTGATATTTTCCGGTGCGGCAATCAATAACTGCATATCTAAACGTTCGCACAATTCAAACAAGGTATTGATTGAAGTTGCATCCAAACGTGCCGCTTCATCAAGGAATAATAAGCGGCTCGGTAGAATATCTTTCGCACGCATACGGCGAGATTCTTCTTCCCAGCTTTGTACCACCATTAACAGGATGGACATACCGGTACCGATCGCCTCACCGGTTGAAAGCGAGCTACTTTCCGCTCGCATCCAACCGTCTGCGCCACGGAAGGTTTCCACTTCAAGATCTAAATAGTTACGGTAATCTAATAACTCTTCACCGATCGTTTGTGGCGTACGTTGTCCCATATCGATATGCGGATTCACACGTTTATACAACATTGCCAACGCTTCTGAGAAGCTGAGTTTTTGGCTGTCAAATAAGTCTTTATGCTCTTCTCTACCATTGCTCAATGCGTTAAGTAGGATTGCGTGCGTATCACGAATATTCACGACTAAACGCACCCCTTTCACCTGACCGAAGGCAATATTTTGTAGCCCTTGGTTAAGCTGCAAGATACGGTTTTGTTCACGTTGAATCGTTTTACGCAAGATATTTGCCACAGATTCCGCACTGATTGCTAATTTTTTCTCACGGCTGGTTAATTCGTTAGTTAAACGAGATAACTCGATTTCCATTTGTTCAATCGCATCAATCGGATCATCGGTTTTGATAATATCTTGACGAATACGCTCACGTAAGTGCTGATAAACCGCAATAAAGAACGCAACTTTATTTTCCGGCTTACGGCTATCTTCCGAAGCACGTAGACTATCTCGGAGGTATTCGTTATCCGCCACAGCGGTACGTAAAGCACCTAACGCTTTATCGGAAATAGAGCGTAATTCTTCCGCCGATTGATAGGCTAACTCACGACGATTCAGACGTTTTTCCACATCGCTGTTACGCGAAAGTTTAAGTACTAAACACCAGCTGACTTTCGCTTGTACCACTAACTCACGTTGTGTGTGGTAATCACGTTCCGCTTTACGTAGCGTACGAGTTAAATTATCAATTTCCGCTTCAATCGTACCTAATTGTTTATCTAAATAACCTTTACGAGAACGTTGTTGACTTAAACGTTGTTGTAATTCGTCACGGCGGGCTCTTGCACGCTCTTCCGCACCGATATCACCACGTACACCTAAGTCATCAATTTCACGAATCAGCTCTTGCAACATTTGTGTTTTCGCATCACACGAACTGCGTAAACCGGTTAAAACTTGGTTGTATTGAGTAAATTGCGCTTGTGCTTGACGTAATTGATCACGAGCTTGCTCACGTTCACGTTGTGCGCTCTCTAAACGAGCTCGTAATTGTTCGGTTAATGCAGATCCTTCCGAACCGATCGCTTCTTCATAGCTAAAATGCACACGACGTTGAATCACATCAGACAGTGCAAAAACTTTTTGTTGAACTTGTTTTTGCTCCGCTTTAGCTTGTTGGTAATCTTGCTCCAACTGCTCAAACTTCGCCGGATCGCTCTTCAAGCTCGCAGCAATCGGTTCTAATTGAGTTAAGTAATTACCGAATTGGCGAACAAACTGTTCATCTTCTTCCGCTTCATCCAACTGTGCACGACATTCTTCGGCACGATCAGCGAGCGTTTCATCTTCTAACAAGCTAACAAGCGGTAGAATTTTATTCAACATTTGCAATTTCGCTTTTGCTGAATCTAATTGAGTACGCAATTGCTGTTCGTTGCCTGCTGCTTGGTTAAGTTCACGTTCGATTTCAGTACGTTCCGCCGCAATTTCTTGCATTTGCTCTTCCGGATTCGGCTGGAAGGCTAAATTTAAATGCGTACCGACAAACTGACTTAAATGCTGATGTAAACGCTGACATTTTTGTACGTCAAAGGCACGTTCCGCATGTTGTTCGCTAACTTCATCACGCTCGGCTTTTAACGTTTCTAAATGTTTCTCACGTGCCGCACGGCCGAATAACGGCACTTCCGGGAACTTAGAATAACGCCATTGGCGATCAGATACTTTGACCACCACACCTTCGGCCAATTCTTCTGCAGTAAATACCGCATCATCAAATGCTGACGGGTCACCTTCGATCAAATAAAGATCGGTCGGGCAATCGTCTAATTTTTCTAATTGTGCTTTAACGCTTTCTAAATCACGTACCACGATAGCGTGACGAGCTTCACCGTAAAGTGCTGAGAAATACGGTGCATCATCAATTGAAACATCATCATATAATTCAGAAAGCAACACGCCGCCAAAACGTTCCGCCAATTGATTTAAACGAACATCGTCCGAACCGTCCGGCTGACTTAAACGAGTAATCTGTGCATCTAACGCTGCTTCTCTGCGAGCCAATTCATCACGAGCTAAGGTTGCTTCACGCTCTTTAGTCAGCATATTTTGCATAAACTGCATTACTGACTGGCTGGTTTCAAATTTTTCACCACATTGCTCTTCTAAACGTGCTAATGCGGATTGCGCCGTATGCCATGCCGGTGCGGTTTTCGCTAGTTGGTTATATTGCTGATTAAGCTGTTCACGTTGCTGACGCTGAGTCGAACGCACTTCAACAAATTCCGCTAATTCCGCTTCCACATCTTCAAGGCGAGCTTGTTGCTGTTCGAAGTAGCCTTCTAATTCTTCCGCTGTCTCAAATTGCGTTTGTGCTTTTTGATTAAATTCAGCTAATAGACGTTCCGCATTTTGTTGCTGGTGTAAGCGCTGTTCCAAATCTGCAAGTTTTTGACGCAAAGCGACCGCTTGTGTAGCCTGCATTTTTTGATCGGTAAACGCTGTTAGCAAACTTCTCGCTTCATTCCATGCTTCAGAGCGGTCAATTTCACCGGAAATTTTGCAAACTAATTCATAAGCTTTTTCGAACTGCGTTTTCGCCATATCTGAAACGGATAAACGCTGCTCCAGTTCGAAGACTTGATCGGTTAAATCGTCCGCCTGTGCGGCAAACTCGGCATGATAATCTTCTACATTATGGAGATCTAAATGCGGTAAGCCACAAAGTTGTTTCGCTTTTTCTAATGCGGCAATCGCCTGTTGATATTGCAACGCACGTGTTTGCTGAGCATCTAACGCTTGCTGATAATCCGCCATTTGTGAGCGTAATTCTTCCACTTGCTCATCAGCATCATCCGCTCTTGCTTGTGCAGTTTCCACTTGTTCGGAAACTTCTTCCAACGCAATTTGTTGCTCTTCTAACTTTTCATTGAGTTCCGCAACTTCATCTTGATAACGTTCGATTTTTTCTTGGTGACGAAGCGCATTCATCACTAAATTTAAATGATCGTTCGCTGAATTATATTCCGCTTCTAAGCCACTTTCGTTTTCTGAAATATCCGCTACTTCACGGCTAAATTCGATTAAACGTTGCTGTTCTAACTCAAGTTTCGATTTCGATTCATACCACGCACGGCGTTGTTCTAACGCAATTTGTACGTTACCACGGCGCTCATTTGCATTACGCATATAGTCGGCAGAAACGTAGTTAGTCGATTCGGTGATCAAGTGTTTAAACATATCACGATCAGATTGCGTAACCTTAATCGCTTCTAACGTCATACGGTTTTCACGTAATGCCGATTCCATATCTTGGAACGCTTGGCGAACGCCGGTGTTTTCCGGTAATAAATAGTCACGTAACGATTTGGTAATCACACTTGAAATACCACCGTAAAGCGACGCTTCGATTAATTTATAGAATTTGCTGCGATCTGCCGAAGAACGTAAACGTTTAGGAATCACACCTAAATCGAACATAAAACTATGGTAATCAGTAATCGAGTGATATTGTTTAAATACCACTTCCGAACCATCAAATTTGTCTTTTAAATCCGCTAACGGCAATACACGCGCTTTTTCACCGACTTGTTCCGTCAGTACACTAATGATTGAATCACTCATCGGCACGTTTTGTAACGAGAACGAGCGAATATCCACTTTTTTGTCACGCCCTGCTACTTGTTGTAACCGCACACCGGTAATTACACGTTGTCCACGAGAGTTCAACGACTCTAATACTGCATAACACACACCGGCTTTTAATTTCCCGTATAAACCTTTATCACGAGAGCTTGAGGTTGAACCGGCTTCTGTCGTATTACGGAAGTTTAATAGAGTAAGATCGGGGATCAAAGCAGTTACAAAACCCGCCATTGTGGTGGATTTACCCGCACCATTACCGCCCGAAAGCGTGGTCACTAACTCGTCTAAATCGAAGGTGCGCGCAAAAAAACCGTTCCAGTTAATTAACGTAAGCGAACGGAATTTACCACGGCTCACTGTATGTTGAGGATTTGCAAGCGGTGCGATTGGTGCAGAATTTTGCAACGCAGTGGTTTGATCTTCAAATAATTCGTTTGTATCTGTCATTTGCTTTATCTCGTTAGCCGTTATTCTGTTTCATCTTCTAATTCGTCAGTTGCAGAATTTTCTGCAAATTCGACCGCTTGTTCCGCTAAAATTGCCGGTGTTGTCGCTTCACCGTCACGAATTAAGCGTAATTGCGCTTCTCGCGGATCATCCCCCACTCGGACATCCGCACCGAAACGGAACACCGATTCCGAGATCACAAATTTCTTGCTGTTTTGCTCACCAATACGAGTAATGATACCGATACGTGCCAAACGGCGTAACGCACCACCAACTTTCTCGGCTAATTTTGCTTTATCTAAGTCAGAACCGGTCGAACGCGGATTCACCGCCTTGAGTAATTTGCTTTCATCAGCGAGATTCATCAGCTCTTCATATACATCATCTTGGCTAAAAATGCCTTGTTGCGCTAAACGCTCCGGACTGAGGTAAAGATAGCAAAGTACTTTACCCACTAACATTTCCATTTCCGACATTGCCGAACGAGCAATTAAAGTTGATGCTTTCGGGCGTAAGTAGAAAAAGCCTTCCGGCGCACGAATTAATTCCACGTGATAACGACGGTAAAAACTTTCTAACTCGGCTTGGAAGTCCATTAAAAAAGCGTGTTCATCCAGCTGTTCCGTATTAATATGGCGACCGGCACGAAGTTGGCTGTCTAGCTCCGGGAAAATCGGGTTGGCAATTGCCACTGCCAATTTTTGAGAAATAACGTCTTGAATTTGCTCTGTCATATTTTACTCTCGTAGGGCAGGCATTTGCCTACCATTAAACTTTCTGTTTTTCCAATGGTGGGCAAAATGCCCACCCTACTATTTGTTATATTGGTCGATTACGTTCGCCTGAACTTCCGCACCCTTATCATTAATTGCTTGCCACTCAGGATAAACCGCTTGGCTATCGAGGCTTGCCATACCGAGTTTTACCGCTTGATCCACAATAATTCGTGCCACATCAAAATGGCGAGATTGCGGATAAAGTGCCAGTTGCTCACGTAATACCGCACCGAGATCGATTGGTTTACCTTCCGCTCTAAATGGCGCTAAATGCGCTTGCATTACGCTGATAATTTGTTCTTGAACATCCGAAAGCGATTCATACTCTAACTCACTTGGTAATTCACCGACCGCTTCCGCTTCATTTAGCATCATATCATCATCACGTAGATCTAATAACGATTCCGCTTTCGCAGTATAAAGTAACCAAGGTGCATTGAAATAATCTTGAATAGATTGGCGTAAACGCTGACCGAATACACGGTTTTTATCCATATCAATCGCCGTACGAATAAATTTGTGAACATGGCGATCATAACCGATCCAAAGGTCAATCGCTTGTTGTCCCCAGCTAATAATGCGGTCTAATTTGTTTTGCAGATTGACTATCAGTTGATCGACAAAATCCAAATCATCACGCCCAATCAAGCAGCTTTGAATACGCAGTAATTGCGCCTGTAACTTGTCACCTGCCGCATTAAGCGTGTCTTGTAACTCACGCAAATTACCCGAGGTTTCATCCAGTAACTGTTCACAACTAAGAATCGCTTCATGCCAATTTTGACTTAATAGCTCGGCAATTCGCTCACGAATTTGATGTTGGTTTTCATCCATCATACGCTGAGAAAGATCGATACTGTCGAAAATTTCCGCGACCGAATATTTAAGCGGTGCAAACACGTTATTACGCCAAAAACGCTCATCACCGCCCTCTTCCGCCGCCGATGAAGCACGCTGAATCTCGTCCGCTACAATCGAAAGCTGAATGGATAAACGTAAGGTGGAAAACTCTCGCTGGCGCACGTAATAATCCGCCACGCCGACACCTAACGGAGTGATACGATAAATGGCTAAACCTTCGGTAAATTCGCTGGAGAAACGGTTAAGAAAACGTTGTTTAACTAAATCGTTAATCGCATTATTGGCACGTTGTGTAAGGGTGGCTTCCGATTGGTCGAATGCTTCCGAAACATAACGGAAAAGATCAACAAGATCGCTTTCTAAAAGTTCTCCGTCCGTTTGTTCGTTATTGTAAATGGAAATCGCCAAGAGAAAGGCAAGGCGATCAGAAGAGAGTGAAAGAGAGAATTCTCGCTCTTTCGTCCAGTTGATCAGTTCTGGGATTGTCTGTGCCAATTCGTTTTGCATACAGATTTGTCGTTTGTTGATGAAAAATGGCGTTTATTGTACAGGAATGTGAATCAAATAGGAATGAAATCAAAAAAAGAAGCGATCAAATTCCGCAAAGTTTTTACGAAATTTGACCGCTTGTCTGATGAGGAAATAATTAGTCTACAATTTCCACTGTCGAAGTCGCGCTTAGGCCTCTTACAAGTTGAGAACCTTTTCTTGCACGTTCACCACGATAATTATCAATATCACTCGGTTTAAGGGTGATTTTGCGTTTGCCGGAAACAAACACTAACGATTGTATCGGTTTAACCAGTAATAAACGGGCAAGCAATTCATTACCTTCTTTTGCCGCCTGTGCGGAAATATTGATAATCTTATTCCCTTTACCTTTCGAAAGCTGTGGCAATTCGGTGATCGGGAATACTAACATTCGTCCGACGCTACTCATTGCAACAAGCGAAAGTTCAGCTTCATTATCAATTAATTGCGGTGGCAGCACTTTGGCATTTTCGGTTAAAGAAATCACTGCTTTACCCGCTTTATTGCGAGAAACTAAATCTTCAAAGCTACAAATAAAGCCATAGCCGGAATCTGATGCCATCAGGACTTTAGTTTCCGAGTTCGCCATTAATACTTGCTGAACGGTTGCCCCTTCCGGCAAAGTAATCTTACCGGTGAGCGGTTCGCCTTGAGAACGTGCCGATGGTAGCGAAGTCGGATCAAGCGCATAAGCTCGCCCCGTGCTATCAAGGAATACGACTGGCTGGTTACTTCTACCGTGCGCATGCGCAAGATAACCGTCACCGGCACGATAACTTAATCCTTGTACGTCAATATCATGCCCTTTCGCACAGCGTACCCAGCCTTTTTCCGATAGAATCACCGTAACATCTTCAGTTGGCGTTAAATCACTTTCAGAAATTGCTTTTGCTTCAGCACGTTCAACGAGCGGTGAGCGGCGTGGGCTGGCGAACGCTTTTGCATCCGCCTGAATTTCTTTTTTGATCAACGTATTTAAACGGCGTTCCGAACCAAGCGTTAATTGTAATTCATCACGCTCTTTTTCAAGCTGTGATTTTTCCGCCTGCAATTCATGTTCTTCCAGTTTTGCCAAATGACGTAAACGTAAATTTAAAATTGCTTCAGCTTGTACTTCGCTCAAATTAAAACGAGCCATTAATGCTGTTTTCGGTTCATCTTCATTGCGGATAATTTCAATCACTTCATCAATATTGAGGAAAGCGATCATCAAACCGTCTAAAATATGCAAACGGTTTAAAATTTTATCTAAACGGTAACTTAAACGGCGAGTTACCGTAGTACGGCGAAATGCTAACCATTCGGTTAAAATTGTTTGCAGATTTTTTACCGCTGGTTTACCATCCAGCCCGATCATATTCATATTGACTCGATAGCTTTTCTCAAGATCGGTCGTGGCAAATAGATGATCCATTAACGCTTCAAAATCAATACGATTTGAACGAGGTACAATCACTATACGAATTGGGTTTTCGTGATCCGATTCATCACGAATATCATCCACCATCGGCAATTTTTTATTACGCATTTGGGTGGCGATTTGTTCAATAATTTTTGACGGCGAAGCTTGATGCGGCAATGCCGAAATCACAATTTCTCCGTCTTCTTTTTTCCATACCGCACGCATTTTGATTGAGCCTTTACCTTGCTCATACATTTTGGCAATATCGACCTTAGGGGTAATAATTTCCGCTTCGGTCGGATAATCCGGGCCTTGTACCACCGTCATTAACTCGGCAAGACTTGCTTTCGGATTTTCCAATAACATCACACTTGCTTCGGCTAACTCATTGATATTGTGCGGCGGAATATCGGTTGCCATACCGACCGCAATCCCCATCGTACCGTTCAGCAAAATATGCGGTAAGCGTGCCGGTAAATATTTCGGCTCTTCAAGCGAGCCGTCAAAATTCGGCTGATAATCAACCGTACCTTGTCCTAATTCGCCCAGTAATACCTCTGCCATTTTCGACAGTTTTGATTCGGTATAACGCATTGCAGCGAAAGATTTCGGATCGTCAGGTGCACCCCAGTTTCCTTGTCCGTCAATCAATGGATAGCGGTAAGAAAACGGCTGTGCCATTAGTACCATCGCTTCATAACAAGCGCTGTCACCATGCGGGTGGAATTTACCTAACACGTCCCCGACCGTACGCGCAGATTTTTTATATTTTGCCGAAGCATTTAAGCCTAATTCGGACATCGCATAAATAATACGGCGTTGTACGGGTTTTAAACCATCGCCAATAAATGGCAAAGCACGGTCCATAATGACGTACATCGAATAGTTGAGGTAAGCGTCTTCGGTGAAACGCTTAATCGGCATTTGTTCAACGCCTTCGTAATTAATTTCTGTACTCATTTTTGCAAATAATTTAGTAAAAAAGACCGCTTATTTTCTATGATTTATGGATATCTGTCCACCTTAAAAATTATAAGCGCTAGGATTTTGTAAAAATCTAACCACCGCTAAAATAATTAACGATTTTCTATAAATTTTTCTGTATAATGGATTCGTTTTATTTCTTGGTTTTAGAGAGGCGGCTATCAAAAACTGTTTGTTAGCACCCAGAGAGTTTTTGCTAGTCGCAATTTAAAGAAATAAAACGAAACGATTAAAAAATAAATTAAGGAATTTCAAAAATGAATCCAATTGTTAAGCAATTTAAATACGGTCAACATACCGTAACATTAGAAACAGGTGCTATCGCTCGCCAAGCAACGGCGGCAGTTATGGCAAGTATGGACGATACGACCGTATTCGTTACTGTAGTGGCTAAAAAAGATGTAAAAGAAGGCCAAGATTTCTTCCCATTAACCGTTAACTATCAAGAACGTACTTATGCGGCTGGTCGTATTCCGGGTGGTTTCTTCAAACGTGAAGGCCGTCCGTCTGAAGGCGAAACATTAATCGCTCGTTTAATTGACCGTCCTATTCGCCCACTTTTCCCAGAAGGCTTTTTCAACGAAATCCAAGTTGTTGCAACAGTTGTTTCTGTAAACCCTCAAATTAGCCCGGATTTAGTGGCAATGATCGGTGCATCAGCTGCCCTCTCATTATCAGGCGTACCTTTCAACGGCCCTATCGGTGCAGCACGTGTTGGTTTCATTAATGACCAATTCGTACTTAACCCAACTATTTCAGAACAAAAACAAAGCCGTTTAGATTTAGTGGTTGCCGGTACGGATAAAGCGGTATTAATGGTTGAATCTGAAGCGGACATTCTTTCTGAAGAACAAATGTTATCTGCGGTAGTATTCGGTCATCAGCAACAACAAGTTGTGATTGAAAATATCAAAGAATTCGTAAAAGAAGCGGGTAAACCACGTTGGGATTGGGTTGCTCCGGAGCCAAATACGGCATTAATCAATCAAGTTAAAGCATTAGCGGAAGCTCGTATCGGTGACGCATACCGTATCACTGAAAAACAAGCGCGTTACGAACAAATCGATACAATTAAAGCGGACGTTATCGCACAATTAACCGCACAAGACGAAACGATTTCTGAAGGTGCAATCGTTGATATCATTACCGCTTTAGAAAGTTCTGTAGTTCGTGGTCGTATCCTTGCAGGTGAACCGCGTATTGACGGTCGTACCGTAGATACTGTTCGTGCATTAGATATTTGCACTGGGGTTTTACCTCGTACTCACGGTTCTGCAATCTTCACCCGTGGTGAAACGCAAGCATTAGCGGTTGCAACTTTAGGTACTGAGCGTGACGCACAAATTATTGACGAATTAACCGGTGAGAAATCAGATCGTTTCTTATTCCACTATAACTTCCCTCCGTATTCTGTAGGTGAAACAGGTATGATCGGTTCACCAAAACGTCGTGAAATCGGTCACGGTCGTTTAGCGAAACGTGGTGTGTTAGCAGTAATGCCGACAGCTGAAGAATTCCCATATGTAGTACGTGTGGTTTCTGAAATTACCGAATCAAACGGTTCTTCTTCAATGGCTTCTGTATGTGGTGCATCTTTAGCATTAATGGATGCCGGCGTGCCAATTAAAGCGGCTGTTGCGGGTATCGCAATGGGCTTAGTAAAAGAAGAAGAAAAATTCGTCGTACTTTCAGATATCTTAGGTGATGAAGACCACTTAGGTGATATGGACTTTAAAGTAGCCGGTACTCGTGAAGGTGTAACTGCGCTTCAAATGGACATTAAAATCGAAGGTATTACACCGGAAATTATGCGTATTGCATTAAACCAAGCGAAAGGTGCTCGTATGCACATCCTTGGCGTAATGGAACAAGCAATTCCGGCACCTCGTGCAGACATTTCTGATTTTGCGCCTCGTATCCACACAATGAAAATTGATCCGAAGAAAATAAAAGATGTTATCGGTAAAGGTGGTGCGGTAATTCGCGCATTAACGGAAGAAACCGGCACTTCAATTGATATTGATGACGACGGTACAGTGAAAATTGCAGCAACCGATAATAATGCGGCGAAAATTGTAATGGCTCGTATTGAAGATATCGTTGCAGAAGTTGAAGTAAATGCAATCTACAAAGGTAAAGTTACTCGTGTTGTAGACTTCGGTGCATTTGTTTCTATCTTAGGTGGCAAAGAAGGCTTAGTGCATATTTCACAAATTACGAATGAACGTGTTGAACGTGTTGCCGACTACTTAAGCGTAGGTCAAGAAGTAACTGTAAAAGTGGTTGAAATCGATCGTCAAAACCGTATTCGTTTAACGATGAAAGACATCAACAATGATGCTGCAACACCAGCAGAAGAAACTGAAGCTCAACCTCAAGAACAACAAGCTGAGATCTAATAGCACTCACACAATCTACCCTCTTTAGCAGAGGGTAGATATTTTCTCAAAGGCTGCTTATCTAATGTTTTCACTGATATTTAAAGTGTTTCATATTCGCTTCTTAATGTTCAATCTTTTCACATTCTTATTTCTGACCGGTTGCGTCAATCGCAATATTTCAGAAATGGTTTCGTCAAATCATTTAGCATTAGCCGAATTAAACCCACAATTACGCTTTGAACAAGAAGTGATGGTTGTTCGTTTAACACAGGTATTACAAGAAGCAAAATTAAGCCCTGCCGAACGTGCAGATCTTCATTTTGAACGAGGTGTACTCTATGACAGCTTAGGTTTATGGTCCCTTGCTCGTTATGATTTTGCCCAGGCTATCGGCCTCAGCCAAAAAATGGCTGCAGCTTATAACTATATGGGTTTATATCTGTTACTTGAAGATGATTACGACAGCGCTATTGATGCCTTCAATGCCGTATTAGAACTTGATCCAAACTATAATTATACCTACTTAAACCGTGGTTTAGCTTTTTATTATAGTGGCCGTTATTCGGAAGCAGAACGTGATTTATTGCGTTTTTATGAAGAAGAAAAGCAAGATCCATATCGTGCATTATGGTTATATTTCAATGAGTTAGAACTCAAACCTAATGAAGCCAAAGCAAATCTAATTGCTCGTGCCAAATCATTATCTCCAGATTTTTGGGGAACAAATGTGGTACATTATTTCTTAGGGGAGTTAACTCTTGGACAACTTCGTGATAGAATAGAAAAAGAAGCGCAACCAAATACTGCTTCTTATGCGGAAATTCTAACCGAAACGTATTTTTATCTAGCAAAACAACAACTCAAACTAAATAAAACGGACGAAGCAACCACGCTTTTCCGTCTCTCTCTTGCAAATCAAGTGTTTAACTTTGTTGAGTATCGTTTTGCCTTATTTGAGCTTTCTCAGCTACGTAGTAATAGCGCAGCAGCTCAAATTACTCCCGTTGTTGGGAATAATTAGGACGATTTAAGCGGTCTAATTTTGCAAATTTTTTGTAAAAACAGACCGCTTGTACTCTTTGGGACAAATTGTTAAAAGCATCTGATTTGCTTCATTACTTTATTTTTTCTTTCCTAAACTCAACAATTTATTATCAATTGATAATGGATCTTGAGATAATTTGTTATGCATTGTAATCCATAATTAAATTATCTATGTTAAGTCCATTATCCATTACTTATGGTTTTTTATGACAACTAATTCTTTAACTTTCGCAGACTTAGGTCTTCCACAATCAATCCTTGACGCAGTAAATGAAATCGGCTTTGTAAACCCATCGCCAATTCAACAAGAAACAATCCCACATTTATTAGCTGGTCGTGACGTACTTGGTATGGCACAAACCGGTAGTGGTAAAACAGCGGCATTCTCTTTACCGTTACTTGCACAAATTGATCCGACACAACGCCACCCACAAATGTTAGTGATGGCACCAACTCGTGAATTAGCAATCCAAGTAGCAGATGCGTGCGAACAATTTACTAAAAATATGAAAGGCGTGCGTGTTGTAACCGTTTACGGTGGTCAACGTTATGACATTCAATTACGTGCACTAAAACAAGGTTCGCAAGTTGTTGTTGGTACTCCGGGTCGTATTCTTGACCATATTCGTCGTGGCACATTAGACCTATCTGCACTTCAATCTATCGTATTAGATGAAGCGGATGAAATGCTTCGTATGGGCTTTATTGACGACGTTGAAACCGTGATGGCGGAATTACCGGAAAATCACCAAACTGCGTTATTCTCTGCTACGATGCCAGAGCCGATTCGTCGTATCACTCGTCGCTTTATGAAAGATCCGCAAGAAGTTAAAATTCAAGCGACCCAACGTTCTGCACCGGATATCACACAAAGCTACTGGTTAGTAAACGGCTTCCGTAAAAATGATGCGTTACTACGTTTCTTAGAAGTAGAAGAATTTGATGCAGCAATTATCTTTACTCGTACCAAAACCGGCACAATTGATATTACTGAATTATGTGAACGCAACGGCTACCGTGCGGCGGCATTAAACGGTGATATGACTCAACAAGCGCGTGAGCAAACGTTAGAAAAATTAAAATCAGGTCGTTTAGATATCTTAGTGGCAACCGACGTGGCAGCTCGTGGTATCGATATCGAACGTATCAGCCTTGTAGTGAACTTCGATATTCCGTTAGACGCGGAATCTTATGTTCACCGTATCGGTCGTACCGGTCGTGCAGGTCGTTCTGGTCGTGCATTATTATTCGTAGAACCTCGTGAGCGCCGTTTACTTCGTAATATCGAACATTTAATGAAAAAACCGATCGATGAAGTTGCGATTCCAAATCATGAGATTCTAATGGAAAAACGTCGCGAGAAATTCAAAGCACGTGTTTCAGCACAGTTAGAACACCACGATTTAGAGAAATACCGTGAATTACTTGAAGATTTATTCACTGCTGATCAAGACCATGAAGAATTGGCAGCAGCAATGATGATGATGCTTCAAGAGAAACAAAAATTAATTCTTCCGCCAGATCCGGAAATTCGTGCAGCACGTAGCGAACGTGGTCGCAGAGACCGTGACGATCGTCGTGGTGGACGTGATGAACGTCGCGGCGGCCGTGAACACCGTGAAAATAACGGTGTAGCGATGGATTTATATCGTATCGAATTAGGTCGTGAAGACGGTGTGGAAGTACGTCATATCGTAGGCGCTATCGCTAATGAAGGTGATATTAGCAGCCGTTATATCGGTCACATTAAACTGCACGATACTTACTCTACGATTGAGTTACCACAAGGCATGCCGAATCACATCGTGCAACACTTTGCACAAAAAGCACGCGTGCTAAATAAACAAATGCAAATGTCTTTATTAGGCCCTGCAGGCGGTGTGAATAGTCAACCGTTTGAAGAACGCCGTGGCGGTGGTCGCCGTAGCGATAGAAATGACCGCAATGACCGTCGTTCTGATCGCGGCGGACGTTCAGACCGTCGTGAAGGTGGCTTTAATGACCGTAAAAAAAGCGGTTTTAAAGAAAAACGTTTCAATGACAAAGGTCGTGGTCGTCGCGACTAATTTACTCGGTTAATTAATGCCCCAAGTTTTGGGGCATTTTGCTTATTAAAATCTTTTACCTTTATGTTTATTAAACCTCAAACAACCCTATGCTCGCTAGCCATTTCAGAGCAAGATATTTATTTCATGCGATACGCATTGGAATTAGCAGATCGTGCAGAAACCATAGGTGAAATTCCGGTTGGTGCTGTGCTAGTGGATAGCGAAGGAAATATTATCGGTGAGGGTTGGAACCAAGTTATCCAACTTTCTGATCCTAGTGCACATGCGGAAATGCTCGCTATTCGACAAGCGGGCAAAGAGCAAAATAATTACCGATTACTAAATTGTACGCTTTACGTGACTTTAGAACCTTGTACCATGTGTGCCGGTGCGATTTTACATGGACGAATACATCGTTTAGTGTTCGGTGCGAGCGATTATAAAACCGGTGCTGTAGGTTCCAGGTATCATCTTTTTGAAGATTACAAAATGAATCATTTCCTTGAAATTCGAGGCGGTGTATTAGCTGAAGACTGTAGTCAAAAAATCAGCCGATTCTTCCAACGCCGACGAAAAGAACATAAGCAACAAAAACAAGCGGTCTAATTTTCTGCATTTTTTGCAAATTCCTTGAATAAGGACACCTATACGGTGTCCCTAGTGTGTCAACAAACCACCCTATCTTTTAATCTGTTGTAACAGCAATGCCATAATACGGTTATCTGAAGTTAATTCCGGATGAAATGCACAAGCCAGTAAATTACCTTGCTTGGCAAATACAACATTTCCTTGCCATTCCGCCAATACCTCTACCTCATTTCCAGCAGCACTAATATAAGGCGCACGAATAAACACCGCCGGAAAAGGTTCGGTAAATCCTTTAATCATTAATTCCGCTTGGAAGCTATCAACCTGTCGCCCAAAAGCATTACGTTGAACTTGAATATCCATTTTCGCCAAATGAGGTTGCTTATCGCCTTCAAGTTTATTCGCTAATAGAATCAATCCGGCGCAAGTGCCTAAGATAGGTTTATCAAATGATTGTAGAGCCTGAAATAAACCGCTTGAATGAAGTAATCGTCCAATTGCGGTGCTTTCGCCACCGGGTAATATAAGTGCATCAACTTGCTGCAATTCGGCTAACGTTTTTACCATAATGGCTTTTGCGCCCAGTGTCTCTATTTGAGCAATATGTTCCGAAACCGCTCCCTGTAGTGCTAATACGCCTACAGTATATTTTGTATAATCTTTCATTACCAACCACGCTCTTGCATACGATCTTGTGCCGCTAATTTGCTGATCTCCAAGCCTCTCATCGGTTCACCTAAATCTGCTGAAAGGCGGGCAATTAAGTCATAATCTTGATAATGAGTGGTAGCTTCTACAATCGCTTTTGCAAACTTTTCCGGATTTTCGGATTTAAAAATACCTGATCCGACAAATACGCCGTCTGCACCGAGTTCCATCATCAAGGCGGCATCTGCCGGTGTGGCAATTCCGCCTGCCGCAAAATTCACCACCGGTAATTTGCCTAGCGTTTTGATTTGTAGCAATAATTCAAACGGTGCACCTAATTGTTTAGCTTCAGTCATCAGTTCATCATGACTCATATTAATCACTTTGCGTAATTGCGCATTAACCTTGCGTAAGTGACGTACCGCTTCCACCACATTTCCCGTTCCCGGTTCACCCTTAGTACGCAACATCGAAGCGCCTTCTCCAATACGGCGCAGTGCTTCGCCTAAATCTCGGCAACCGCACACAAAAGGTACGGTATATTCGCTTTTTAATAAGTGAAACTCTTCATCTGCCGGCGTTAATACCTCACTTTCGTCGATATAATCTACGCCCATTGCTTCCAGCACTCTCGCCTCAACAATATGCCCGATACGAGCCTTTGCCATTACCGGAATGGATACCGCGTCCATCACTTCACGTACAATCGTCGGATTCGCCATTCTCGCTACCCCACCCGCTGCACGAATATCAGAAGGTACACGTTCCAACGCCATAACGGCAACCGCACCGGCAGCTTCTGCGATACGAGCTTGTTCCGCATTCACTACATCCATAATGACCCCGCCTTTTTGCATTTGTGCCATTCCGCGTTTAACCAGATCCGAACCTAAAATTTTAGCCATATTAATTTCCTTTTGATTGATGTGAAAAACGGTGGCTATTTTTATTTCAAACAGATATGATTAAAAGAATCAATTTAATAAATATTAATGAGGTCAGAAGTGAAAAAATTAAGCTATCTACTCAATAAACAACAAGCTACTCCGCTTTATTTACAACTTTATCAGCAAATCAAGCGGTCTATTTATAGCCAAGAATTGCAACTTGGCGATAAATTGCCATCTAAACGTCACCTCTGCGAACACTTACAAATCAGCCAAAACACGGTGGAAAGTGCCTATGCACAATTGTTAGCGGAAGGTTATATTGAATCCAAACCTCGCAGCGGTTTTTTTGTCTGCTTTCAGGCGGAGTTAGCTTATCCGAGTGCTAATATCGTAAAAAATTTTGTCAATTCAACCGCTTCTACAGAGTATGAGATCGATTTCAACTCAAATAAAATCGATAGCCAATCTTTTCCATTAAACCGTTGGAAAAAGTGTGCCAATTGGACAAATAAAGATTTTTTAAATATGGGTGACAAGCAAGGCGATCTCAATTTACGTCAACAGATCTCTCAATATTTATTGGCCTCACGCGGGGTAAATTGCGAACCGGAACAAATCGTGATCGGTGCGGGAGTAGAAAGCTGCTTACAGCAATTAATCTTATTATTTCAGCAGCTCAATCCGACTATGAATTGGGCGATGGAATCTTACGGTTATCCTACTGTAGAAAAATTATTGAATCTCTATCAAAAGCCAATTTTTAAAATGCCGTTTAGTTCGGAAAATTATCAACTGGATATACCTTTTTTGGAACAGAACCAAATTAACGTGGCATATCTGACTCCTTCGCATTTATATCCATTCGGTCATATTTTAACGATTGGCCAACGCCAACAATTACTCGAATGGGCGGCAGCACAAGACGGACGTTATATTATTGAGGATGACTACGATAGTGAGTTCCGTTACACCGGCAAACCGATTCCCTCGTTACAAAGTTTAGACCGACAAGATAAAGTGATCTATTTAGGATCATTTTCTAAACTATTAATGCCCTCACTACGGATTACGTTTTTAGTGTTACCTCGCAATTTATTGAGCAAATATCAGCAATATTGTGAATTTTTTAATGCCTCGGTCTCTCGCTTAGAACAGCAACGTTTAGCCAAATTTATTCAGTCCGGTGAATTTGAAAAGCACATTAACCGAATGCGTAAAGTGTACCGCCGTAAAATGGAGTTATTGTGTGAGCTACTCTCGCCCCATACTAAACAAATTAAATATTATGGTGAACATTCCGGCTTCTATTTGCTGATCGAATTATTAAACGAAACCAGAACATTAGATCAATTAGTTGAACTGGCAAAAGCACAGAAAATTAAGGTCTATCCGATTCATCATCAGCAACGCAGATTATTTAGTTTAGGCTTCGGGCATTTGTCAGAAGAACAGCTTCGGAAGGGATTAGATAAGTTGTTGCATTGTTGGGATATTGCTTGCTAACAAGCGGTCAAATTTAGCGATTCTTTTGCAAAAATAAAGGCACGTAACCACGTGCCTTTTGCTTCATTGCGCAAAGATTAGAAATCTAATAATTCTTTTTCTTTTGCCGCTAATACTTCATCAACTTTTTTCACATAGCCGTCAGTGATTTTTTGGATTTCATCTTGTGCTTTACGCTCTTCGTCTTCACTGATTTCTTTGTCTTTTAATAACGCTTTGATTTGGTCATTTGCATCACGACGTACGTTACGGATTGCAATTTTACCTTGCTCGCCTTCGCCTTTTACGATTTTGATTAAATCACGACGACGTTCTTCTGTTAATGGTGGAAGTGGAACACGGATTGTTGCACCGGCTGATGAAGGGTTTAAACCTAAATCAGACGTTAAAATCGCTTTTTCTACTGCGCTAATTAAAGAACGGTCAAATACGTTTACCGCTAATGTACGCGCATCTTCCGCAACCACGTTTGCTACTTGACGAAGTGGTGTTGCAGAACCGTAATATTCTACTTGGATACCGTCTAAAAGGCTTGGTTGTGCACGACCGGTACGAATTTTAGAAATATGGCTTTTTAACGCTTCTAAGCTCTTTTCCATACGATCTTGCGCATCTTTTTTAATTTCGTTGATCATTTGTTGTTCCTTTCAATATTTGAGTCAATAAACTTGTCAATTCTACCTAAATCCCTTTCATTTTCATAGCCCTAACACCAAATTTCTCGTGCGGTTAAATAACTGTTCAGCTATTTCAGACATTCATTCACAAATTAACGACAATAAAAAACGGTCTGCTTTCTTTAATTTGTAAATCATTAAAGAAAACAGACCGTTTGTAGATCATTCAGATAATTAAGAAATGATCGTACCTTCAGTTGTACCGGTTACCACTTGTTTTAATGCGCCCGGTTTAACCATATTGAATACACGAATCGGCATACTGTGGTCACGCGCTAACGTAAATGCCGCTAAGTCCATTACTTGTAACTCTTGGTCGATAACTTCCGCATAGCTTAATTGGTTGTAAAGTTTCGCATCGGCAAATTTAGCCGGATCTTTATCATATACACCGTCAACTTTAGTTGCTTTTAATACCACATCCGCTTCAATTTCGATACCACGTAAACACGCCGCTGAGTCTGTGGTAAAGAATGGGCTACCTGTACCGGCAGAGAAAATCACCACACGTTTTTCACGTAACATTTTGATCGCTTCAGACCAGTTATAAGTATCGCAAATACCGTTTAATTGGAATGCAGACATTAATTTTGCGTTTACATCCGCACGGTGTAACGCATCACGCATTGCTAAACCGTTCATTACGGTTGCAAGCATGCCCATATGGTCGCCCACAACACGGTTCATACCCGCTTTCGCTAATTTTGCGCCACGGAATAAGTTACCGCCACCAAGCACAACGCCAACTTCTACGCCCATTTCTACTAATTCTTTTATTTCTAACGCCATACGATCCAAAATTGACGGATCGATGCCGAAACCTTCATCACCTTGTAGCGCTTCACCACTTAACTTTAATAAAATACGGTTGTAGATTGGTTTACTCATTTTAATTGCCTCTTATGCTATATGGACTAAAAACAAAATTACGCTATTATAGACCATCCTGTTTAATCAGGAAATAGCAACCGATTATATTTACTTCTTGGAATAGCAAATGACACAGAAATTAACAAAACAACAAGTCATATACACCTTTATTGCTCTCTTATTGGCGATCTTTTCCGGCTACTTTATGCTAAAAGGATCCGGTTTCTTCCCTACTCCTAATCTTATTGAAATACTATGCGCCGTCATTTTAATTATTGCGCTCGGGAGTTCGAAGATCTCGTACTACGCATTATTATTGCCGATTACTATCGGTTATATGCTATATACGCCAATCGGCTTATCTTTCGGTGCGCCGTCTTATCAGTATATTGCTTCATTATTTGCAACTGATTTATTAGAAGGACGAGAATTTCTCACTCAGTTACCGATCAGCAACTATTTGATTGCTATCGCTATTTTGCTAGCAGTCGTTTTTTTCAGAAAAATTACCAAACAGCATCAGATTAATTTCTTGAACAATCGTACATTTATTATTAGTTCATTAGTGATTTCGCTGTTTAGCCTTGCGCCATTCAAATTCTTTCACGAATTTTTTAGTGAAAGTATGAAGGTAAAACAGGAATTAGAAACGCTAAATAACAGTACCGCGATTCCTTCCGAATGGGGCAACTCCACACTTTCTAGCGATTCAAAATATGATGATTACGTGTTAGTTATCGGTGAAAGCGCCCGTAAAGATTATCATCATGCTTACGGCTATCCGGTTGAAAATACGCCGTTTATGAGTAAAGCGAAAGGCACGCTAATTGACGGATTCACCGCCGGCGGAACCAATACCATTTCGTCACTCAAATTATTACTCACCAAGCCGAATACTCAAACTTGGGAAGGCAATTATCGCTTAAATTTGGTTGAACTGGTGAAATCCGCCGGCATTAAAACTTACTGGATTTCCAACCAAGGCTATTTAGGACGTTTTGATACGCCGATTTCTTCACTGGCAAACAAAAGTGATGAGAAAATCTTCCTCAAATCGGGCGATTCATTTAGCCAAAATATCAGTGATTTCGCATTACTGCCGAAATTCAGCCAAGTGATTTCGCAAGCGGCACAAGGCAAGCGCTTTATTGCAGTACATTTATATGGTTCACATCCGATTACCTGTGATCGCCTAACCGATTACCCAAAAATCTTTGATGATGCCAAAATTGCGCAAAAATATCACAACGTAAACTGTTATCTTTCTTCGATGAAGAAAACCGATGAATTACTGGAAAAACTGTATAACGAGTTAAACCAAAATAAAGCGAAAACCGGCAGAAGTTTCTCCATGGTTTACTTTTCTGACCACGGTTTAATTCATAGTGAAGACGATAAAGGCATCCATATTTTAAATACCGCACAAGGCAAGCTACACTTTGACGTGCCGTTATTTAAAATTTCAAGTGATGATACCGAACGCCACGTTTATAAAGTATTTAAATCCGGTTTAAACTTTACTGACGGTATCGGTAAATGGATTGGTATTGCTAATGAGAAATTAAATCCGCAAGCGGATTTGTTTAGCAATCAAAGTGATAAAGACGATTACGGACTGAAGCAAGTAATTGAAAAGATTCCGGCAAAAGCCGATCCGGCGATTGTAATTCCAACCAAATAGTTAGCTGATAACAAGCGGTCATTTTTAGCAAAAAATTTGCAAAAATTTCAGCAAATATGACCGCTTAACCAATTGGTAGATAGAAACAAAAAAGCAGGCCAAAGCCTGCTTTTTCTATTTTCATACCGAAAATTAAACTTTTTGCATTGCAGCAACTTCTGCAGCGAAGTCAGTTTCAACTTTCTCGATACCTTCACCAACTTCTAAACGGATGAAGTTAGATACAGAAGTGTTTACTGATTTTAAGTATGCACCAACTGTTTGTGAAGGATCCATTACGAATGCTTGACCAGTTAATGAAACTTCACCAGTGAATTTAGCCATACGGCCTTCAACCATTTTCTCAGCGATTTCTTTTGGTTTACCAGAGTTCATCGCGATTTCGATTTGGATTTCACGTTCTTTAGCAACTACGTCTGCAGAAACGTCTTCTGGGTTTACGAATTCTGGTTTAGATGCTGCAACGTGCATTGCAACTTTCTTCAATTCTTCTTCTGAACCTTCACCAGCAACTAATACACCGATTTTCGCACCGTGTAAGTATTGTGCAATTACGTTACCGTCTAAGTATTGAACACGACGGATGTTCATGTTCTCACCGATTTTAGCAACTAACGCAACACGTTTTTCTTCGAATTGTGCCGCTAATGCTTCAATTGCGATGCCTTTGTTTGCTGCTGCGTAATCAACAACTTCGTTTGCTAATTCTAAGAAACCAGCATCTTTTGCTACGAAGTCAGTTTGGCAGTTCATTTCAACTAACACACCGAAACCGTTAGCAACGCGAGCTAAGATAACACCTTCAGCTGCCACGTTACCTGCTTTTTTAGCCGCTTTAGCTTGGCCTGATTTACGCATGTTGTCGATTGCTAATTCGATATCACCGTTTGCTTCAACTAACGCTTTTTTACATTCCATCATACCTGCGCCAGTACGTTCACGAAGTTCTTTTACGAGTGATGCTGTGATTTCAGCCATTTTGTATTCCTCTAAGGTTGAATTAGATAAGAAAAGCAGGGGGATAAAAAATCGCCCCTGCTCCAAAGTGATTTAAGGGCTATGCCTTAATAACGATTATTCAGCTGTCGCTTCTAACTCAGCTTCAACGTTTGAACCACGACCTTCTTTAACTGCTGCTGATGCTGCGTCTAAGTAAAGTTGGATTGCACGTGTTGCGTCATCGTTACCAGGGATGATGTAGTTAACACCGTCTGGCGTAGAGTTTGTATCAACGATAGCAAATACCGGAATACCTAAGTTGTTTGCTTCTTTGATTGCGATATGTTCGTGGTCAGCACCGATTACGAAAATTGCATCCGGAAGACCAGCCATATCTTTGATACCGCCTAAGCTTAACTCTAATTTTTCTAACTCACGAGTACGCATTAACGCTTCTTTTTTAGTGATTTTGTCAAAAGTACCGTCTTGAGTTTGAGCTTCTAAATCTTTTAAACGTTTGATTGATTGACGTACTGTTTTCCAGTTAGTCAACATACCACCTAACCAACGGTGGTTTACGTAGAATTGTTGGCAATCTACTGCTGCTGCTTTAACTGCTTCAGACGCTGCACGTTTTGTACCAACGAATAAAATTTTACCGTTGTTGCTTGAAATGCGAGTTAATTCCGCTAAAGCTTCGTTGAATAAAGGTAAAGTTTTTTCTAAGTTGATTACGTGAACACCGTTACGTGCACCGAAAATGAATGGTTTCATTTTTGGGTTCCAGTAACGAGTTTGGTGACCATAGTGAACGCCCGCGTTAAGCATATCGCGCATAGAAACTTGTGCCATAAGAATTTTCCTTAAATGTTGTTTGCTTTGTCACTTATGAAAGACAAAGCGGGGTTTAGCCTCCACATATCCTAATAAATCAACCACTTACGTAGCACCCCGATCATTAGCTTGCGATATGTGTGTGTTTTAGTGTTAAAAAATAAATGTGAATGTTTTTCGCCTAAAATTCTTCAGACAAAAAACGGGGCGAATTATGCCAAAAAACGGACAAAATTACCAGCAGTTTTTTGCAAAAATACCGGCAAATTTAACCGCTTGTATTAGCCGCAATTAATGCACTCGCAACACTCTCGATCGGTTAAATTAATCTGCTTATTGTGGAACTGCTGCAAAGTACAACGATGCCCTACGCTAATGATAATACTATTCGGTAATCGCTCTCGAATTGTCCGATACAAAATCGCTTCAGTCGGTTCGTCTAACGCCGAAGTCGTTTCATCGAGGAAGATCAACTCCGGTTTCGCCAATAAAATACGCACAAAAGCCACTCGCTGCAATTCGCCCGGCGACAACGTTGCTTGCCAGTCGGTATCGAAATCCAGCGAATCTACATACTTGCTCAAACAACACTGCTGCATTGCTGCTTTTAACTGTTCGTCCGTCACGACTAAATTAGGGTAACAAATCGCCTCACGCAAACTGCCTTGCGGCACATAAGGGCGTTGCGGTAAAAACAGCGGTTGTTCTAAGCAAGCACGTTCCGCTACCCCGAAGGTTTCAAACGGATAAATCCCCGCCAATGCTTTTAATAAGGTGGTTTTGCCCGTACCGGAAGCCCCTTGAATCAACAATGAATCTCCAGCTTGTAATTCAATATTGATATTTTTCAGCAAAATTTGACCGCTTGCGTCTTTGACCCCAAAATCTTTCAACACAAAGCCTCTTGAACACGGGTAAGGCGTATTTACCGGCATTTGATCAAGCTTATCCAACGTAGTGAAAAAACCGTATAAACGATTCAAACGAGCTTGGTATAAAGTAAATTCTTCATAAAACAAGCGGAAAAAAGACAATGCGCGCATTAAGCGATTAAATGATTGTACCGTTTGGTGCATATCGCCTAATGTTGCTTGTCCGGCGAAGAATCGTGGTGCTTGTAACATTAAGGGTAAAATCATTGCCACTTGTGTTACCCCCGTATTAAAACCGTCTAACCCCAACATCTTTCGCACAATTTTCCAGCGATTGGCAATAATATAATCAAATTTAGCGGTTAAATTATGCTGTTCTCGTGATTCCCCCGAATAGAAAGCGATACTTTCGGCATTGTCTCGTACACGAATCAACGAATAACGGTAATCCCCTTGCAATTTTTCTTTATTAAAATTCAAACGAATCAGCGGTCGCCCAATCCAAACCGATAAAGCAGTCGCAAAAATGATAAACAGATAAATAAAGAACACCACACCCTTTGGAATATCCACACCAAATAGAGTTAACAGTCCAGAAAGTCCCCATAAGATAATGGTAAATTCAATCGTTGCCACAATCGAATTAATCACACCCCGAGTGACTTCCACCGTCCCCGTTACAAAAGCAGTTGCGTCCTGCTCAATACGTTGATCGATATTATCCGGCAACGTTTTCTCATACTGTAGCAAATAGTAATTTTTATTTTGCAACCAGCGATTTAACATCTCACCGTTAAGCTTTTCCAACCACTTAATTTCAAACGATTGGGTAAGAAAATAATTGATAATCGAGTGAACAATCTTCACGATCACCAATAACGCATTAATCCCCGCAAAAAACCAAAACGCCTCGACCGCTTTGTCTTGCAACGATTTATATAAGCCATTGTAGAAAAAGGTGTTTAATACGCTGATACGCACTTCCAATAAAATCAAAAAGATCAGCAATAAAAGTAAGCCGAGTGTTTTCCCTTTATGACTTTTTTGCCAACAAGGTCGAGTGATATGCCAAAAGCGCTGCCCGAACTCGGTTTGTTTGAGTAACCTGCCCGCCAGCAAAAGTCCGGCAGACACACAACAAAGCGCACTTATCAACCACAAAAAACTATTATTTAATTCTGTTTGCCAGTTCATTTAACCACTGTCTAAAAAATAACAAATTACGTTTCCGCACAAAAAAACAAGCGGTCGGAATTGGCAAATTTTTTGCAAAATCCGACCGCTTGCCAAAGCCTATTTAGAATGAATATTCCATATTTGCCCAGTAAGTACGAGGCATACCTAACACGGCAAAACTGCGGTCATATTGACCACGTTGTACCTGCCAGTAACGTTTGTTAAAGGCATTTTCCACCCTGCCACGTAAAGTTAGCGTTTGTTTATCCGCTACTTTCACCACATATTTCGCACCGAAATCTACCGTAGTATAAGACGGCAAACGATAATTCGCTGAAGTGTCTTGGTAAGATTTTCCATAGTATTGTAGTGCGGCATTCAGCGTTAAGTTAGCCACAAACGGCGTATCCCATTCCACATTCGCTTTTGCCATCCAACGAGGGCTGGTGACTTGTACGCCGTCAACAAAAGTATCCTTATACGTTGGGAAATCAAATAATTTCGCTTGGTTATAAGTCAAACCTAATGATGGACGTAACGTATTATCAAACAAACTCGCATAGGTATTAAATTCAATCCCACGGTTACGTTCTTTGCCATGCTCTTTACCCGCAAGTGCTTTCAATGCGGCTTTATTACCACGAATAATCCCCGGGCGGCGAATTTCATAAGCACTTAGTGTGGTCGTGAGCCAGTTATCCCAATTTTTACGCACTCCCACTTCGATTTGTTTGCTAACACGAGGGCTATTCATTTCGCCGGTTTCAACATCAATATTACCCGGTTCTAAATCTTCCAAATAGTTGCCGTAAAGCACTAAATCCGGATTCGGCACATAAGCAAGGGTTACCATCGGGCTAAAGCGATCCGCTTTCACTTCCGTACCGGCTTTTTTATCCTGTTGCTTAATCCACTGGAAGCGACCGCCTAAAGTTAGACGAACGCTATTTTCAATAAAACCTAAGGTATCTGCGAATGCAAGGCTATTGGCACTCAGTTTTGAATCCACTCCTTGGGTATTTGCAGTTAAATCAAAGTTTTTTAACGGCGCAAAGCTTGGTGCATAGATTGTAGCGCCTTTAATTTTTCCGTTAGTTTTACTGCTTTGGTCATGATCTCGTTGGCGTACCACTGAATCAAACGCTAAATTCCAATTATGCGAAATAGCTCCTGTTTCAAAATCACCTTGTAACTTCAAATTACCGCTGGTGGTACGAGAACGGAAGTCGATGCCGCGAATACCGCTGACTTCAAAATTACCGTTTTGTTCAGGTTTGGTAATCTGTCCAAATGCGCCCGAATAACGAGATTCCATATGACCTAAACCACCGGATAACATCATTCCGTAAGCTAAATCGTATTCGAAGGTTCCCATCACGGTTTCATCTTCGGTAGTCTGCCCGATCCAATGTGGATTCAAGTTGGTTTTACCGTTTGGCGCAGAAGGAACGGTATAAGCGAGATTTTGCAAGTCCTGTAAACGTGCACGTCCGCCATCAGTATCTCGTTTGCTATACATATAATCCAAACCGACACGCAGCGCATCGCCACGATAATCCGCACCGATCGCTAATTCTTTATTCATTTCATCATAATCATTACGTGCAGTATTGCCGTCACGATATTTACCGCTTACACGCACGCCCCATTCGTTGTTCGCCCCGAAACGGCGACCGAAATCGAAGGTTTCTTGTAAACGATTATTGCTATACCAACCGAAGCCGATTTTATTAATGTCTTCATCGGTTGCACGTTTGGTTTCGATATTCATTGAGGCACCGGCAGAACCTTCCGGATCCATACCGGTAGTTGCGGTAGAAGCGCCTTTAATCAATTGAGCTGAAGCTACCGCTGCAGTCGGGGAATTATAAGTCGAATACAAACCTGCCAAACCGTTTACACTCACTTGGCGCATATCTAATTGCAAGTTACGCACATACACACCGGATAACGTATTGGTTTCGCCACCGAAATTCATTACCGAAGCATCGGTCTTCGCAATCGCGTCCACTACATTACGAGGTGCCTTATCTTCAAACGCTTTCTCATCATAATTGACCACGGAAATCGGCGAAGTGAAGGCGGTTTGTCTGCCCAGCAAACTCAAATTCACAATTTCTTTTTGTTTATCGCCTGCCGCTTTTGCCTTTTCAAATTGCGCACTGACGTTCACCTGTTCCAGCGTTGCCGTTTCATCTGCCATTGCGATTGAAGGTAAAACAAATAATGCACTATAGATCACACTGTATTTGAATTTCATGCCAATACTTCCGTAAATAATTAATGAAAAAACGCCTAAATTAATAGGTTTTACTGATTGAAAATAATTCTCAATCATAGCTAAGAATCATACCTATCTTTCCAATAGAAATCACTCCGATTCCTCCATTTTTTTATTTTTATTTACAAAGTAATTGCCAAACAAACAACAAGCGGTCATTTTTAGCTCAAATTTTGTAAAAGTTTGAGTAAAAACAACCGCTTGTTAGCAATACACGAAAGAAATTAAAACTGTCGTTGATCTTTCATCAGCCAACCGAATAAGCCGATAATCAGCATCATCACCATAATTAAAGTCGAACCGTATGCCACCGCCAATCCGTATGCCCCGTCTTCAACTCTATTCAGAATATAAGATGTCGCCACTCGGGTACTTGGTGAAACTAAAAACACGATCGCACTAATTGTGGTCATCGAACGAACAAAACTAGTCACCAATGCCGATAAAAATGCCGGTTTTAATAGTGGTAACGTCACAAACAATAAGGTTTTCAGTGAACTCACTCTTAATGAAAACGAGGCTTCATCGAGTGATTTATCCAATTGCTGCAATGCCGCCATACAAGCTCGCATACCAATCGGCATATTACGTGTCACCATCGACAAAACGATAATCGCCGCCGTACCGGTGAGATAAAGCGGCGAATGATTAAACGCCACCACATAAGACACGCCGGCAACCGTTCCCGGTACGGCAAAACAAAGTAAGGTAACAAATTCCAAACTTTGCTTACCGACAAAGCTATGGCGAGTAAGAAGATAAGCGATTAATAACCCCAATACCGCACTAATCGGAGCGGCAATCAGCGAGAACAATACCGTTTGAATCAATGATGGGAAACCGCCCTGATCTAAGCCTTGCCCAAATAACTTGCGATAATTTTCTAAGGTAAAGCTATGATCCACGCCCCAATTTACGGTAAAGCTGCCGTAAAAAATCGAGCCGTACAGCAAAACGGTAAAACCGACCCAAGCGGCGAGTATGCAAAAAATTAGGCTTTTTAGACCGCTTGGTAACGGCTGGAATGTACCTCGAAACCCCTTTCCGGATACCGTGACATAAGACCCTTTACCAATCCACCAATACTGAATCAGAAAAAACAACAATGAAAAACCGAGTAAAATTGCGCCTAAACCGCTTGCCGCCGCATAATCTAATTGCGTGCCGACAAGGTAAAAATAAATTTGGCTCGCCAATACATCGAAATTACCGCCCAACACAAACGGTGTACTAAAATCGGCGAGCGACTGCACGGTAATTACCAAAAACGAATTGGCTAATGCCGGTTTGAGCAGCGGTAATAACACAAAGCGAAAAGTTTGCAAACTGTTTGCTCGTAACGTATAGCTCGCCTCTTCCAACACCACGTTAGATGACTTTAACGCCCCCTCTAAAATCATAAATGCCATCGGTGTAAGTGCTAAGGTATGCGAAACGGCGATACCTGTAAAACCATACAGCCAGTTTGCACTAAAGCCGAAATATTCCACCAAAAAGTCTGTAATATAGCCGGAACGCCCAAGCATTAACGCAATGCCCAAACTGACTACAAAAGGTGGCGTTACCATCGGTAACACCGAAAAAAACTTACTGAGCAAGCGAGTACGTTTGGTTGCAATACGAGTGGTATAAAGCGCAAAACATAAACCAAGAACAGTGGATAGCACGCCTACGGTTGCCGATACGCTTAACGAGTTCCAAACAATTCGTAAAAGATAGCTTTGCTCTAGGATCACAAACGCATTGCCTTCGCTGAACATCGTGCTAAAAATTGTGGTGATCGGATATAAAATAAAAAGCGCTATCGTCAATACCACCACTAACAAGCTCACAATCATAAAACGATCGGCTTGTAACACTTTTAAATTCGCCAACGCATTGCTGCTGATTGCTAATAGTGCTAAAGCAAGAGAAATAATCGCATAGCCGAAACGATAGTTAAGATAAACGGCGGAAGATAACAGAAAAAATATGAGTAACAACGCCAAACCCAATTCAATTCGGCTGCGTAAAGTGAGATCTTTGTTGTAACGAAACACTGGAAAAATCAGTAAACCACCAAACCAAAGCCAACTGATATTAACGTTACTCCAGCCCATTGCCGCAACAAGTTCGCCTTTGGTTGCACCGAATAAGCCGTAATCTAACGCCTGCGAGGGCAAATAAGCAAAGGCAAGCAATGCTAATAAGATCCAAAAATAAGAATGAGAAAAACGTTGTAACATAAAGGGTTTGTGCTATTCAAAAAAAGAAACCACGACATAGCGTGGTTTATAAGCGGTTAAATTTAGCCGAAATTTTGCAAATGCTGTTTGTAAAATTTGGAAGAAATTCAACCGCTTGTTATCAAAGAAAATTATTTCGCTAATTTAATTTCAGTAAGCCATTTATCAATCAAACGCTTACCTTCTTCACTCGAACCGAATTTATCAAAATCGAAATCCAATAAATCAAGTTCTTTCGGGTCAACCGAACTTGGCGAAGCTTTCGCATTCACATTGGTCGGAATCTGGTACACACCATGCTCTCGCCACGGCAACTCTTGCGCTTCGGCACTGAGTACGTAATCCATAAATAATTTAGCATTCTCTAAATTACGCGTATTTTTAATAATACTCGCACCGCCTAACGCATAACCGACTTTGCCTTGTGGAATCACCATTTCAACCGGCGCACCTTTTTCCTTTTCTGTGGCATAAGCATGCACAAAACCGATACTTGCCGTGCTTTCGCCACGAGAAAGATTTGCCGTGACTAAGTTACTTTTTACATATTGCGATACGTTCTCATTTAATTTCTTGAGGTATTCGAACGCTTTTTCTTCACCCAATTTCTGAATAAGTGTTGCCATAATCGTATAAGTTGTACCTGAAGATCTCGGATCCGGCAGTTGAATTTCGCCTTTAAATTGCGGATTCAACAAATCTTCCCAGTTTTGCGGTGCTTTCACGCCCAATTTCTGTAACTTATCACTATTTACCCCAAAACCTAGCACTAACATATAGATAATCGAGGTTTTATCTCCACGTTTTTCCATTAGTGATTTAAATTGCGGCAAAATCTCCGCTTGTTTTGGCGAACGATAACTTTCTAATAAGCCAAGTTCTCCGGCTTGGAAATGCGGTTCAATCGTACCGCCAACCCAAATATCCGCTTGCGGATTGTCTTTTTCCGCTTTAATTTTGCCGAAAATCGTACCGGTTCCACCGTGAATAAACTGCGTTTCCACTTGATATTGCTTCGCAAACTTTTGGGTTAAATTTTCGCATACCTCATTTTGCACCGTACAATAAACGGTTAAACGACCTTCCGCCTGAGCCGTATTGGCCCCCAATAGTGCCGATGTTGCACCTGCGACTAAAGCCAACGCTGTTAATTTTGCTTTCATTATGCTTATCCTTTTTATTTACCGAAAATAGTGCGCCATTCTCAAGATAAACAGGCATGATTTAAAGGGTCAGAAATTAACATTTTAATGGGGTCAGATTTACAAATAACTCTAATAAAATAACAAGCGGTCGTTTTTGCAAAAAATTTCACAAAAACGACCGCTTGTAACCGGCAATCTAAATAAAACAATTACTTAGTAATTGCGCCTAAGATGCCACGCATGATTTGTTTAGAAACTTGGTTGGTCAGCTTTTTCGCTACCGATTTAGTCACTTCACTCACCACTTGCTCGGCAATGGTTTGATCTTTTTTCTTTTTCGTGCCGAAAATCGAAGCGATCATACCGCCAAAGAAATTGCTGTCTTCTTCCGCCTGTTGCGCTTCAGCCTGTTGCTGAGCCGCTTGAGTTTGAGCAACTTGCGCATTCAATAATTCATACGCTGATTCATTATCAACATATTGACTGTAATAAGCATACAAGTCATCTTGTTTCACTAATGTATCACGCTCCGCCGCCGATAACGGGGTTAATTGACTTTTCGGCGGATGAATATACGCCACTTCCACCGGTGTCGGCATACCTTTTTCATCGAGCACCGAAATCAGCGCTTCACCCACACCCAGTTGGGTAATCGCTTCAACCACGTCCACACCTTTATTAGCGCGGAAGGTTTCCGCCGCCGATTTCACCGCTTTTTGATCACGTGGCGTAAAGGCACGTAAAGCATGCTGTACACGGTTACCTAACTGACCTAATACCGAATCCGGCAAATCTAACGGGTTCTGCGTCACAAAATACACGCCAACCCCTTTCGAACGAATTAAACGCACCACTTGTTCGATTTTATCCACCAACACTTTTGGCGCACCGTCAAACAATAAATGCGCTTCATCAAAGAACAGCACAAATTTCGGTTTTTCCGGATCGCCGACTTCCGGTAGGGTTTCGAACAATTCCGCCATAAACCACAATAAAAACGCACCGTACATACGAGGCGAATTAATTAACTTCTCTGAATTGAGTACGTTAATCACACCTTTACCGTCACGGGTTTGCATCCAATCTTGTAGATTTAACGCCGGCTCACCGAATAAATTCGTTGCACCTTCATTTTCAAGTGCCAATAACGCACGTTGAATCGCACCGACACTCGCCGCCGAAACATTGCCGTATTCCACTTGGAATTCTTTAGCGTTTTCCGCCACAAATTTAAGTAGCGCACGTAAATCTTTTAAGTCGATGAGCAATAAACCGCGATCATCCGCTACACGGAAAACCAAGTTTAATAAACCTTCTTGCGTTTCGTTTAAATTTAATAAACGAGCAAGCAACATCGGCCCCATTTCCGAAATGGTGGTGCGAAGCGGAATCCCCGTTTCGCCAAACACATCCCAATAAGAAACCGGATAACCGCTTAAATAGCTCTCACCGCCTAATTGGAATTGTTCGACACGTTCTGCAATTTTGCCGGATAAACTGCCCGCTTGTGCAAGCCCTGAAAGATCACCTTTTACATCAACTAAAAAAACCGGCACACCGTCATCACTGAAGGCTTCTGCAAATTTACGTAATGTAACCGTTTTACCCGTCCCCGTTGCACCGGCAATTAAGCCGTGACGGTTTGCCATTTTTGAATTTAATGAAATAATTTGCCCTGTTTTCGTTTGGGCGAGTGCGTATTGTGCCATATTGGATCTCTTAAATAATGACGTTTATCATAAACTGAACGCTATCATTTTATGCTTTTTTCACCCCAACTTTAAAGCCCTTTTCCCAATTTTGTTGGAACTGGTTAGCATTGGAAAGCATTCCCTTACAATAATTCACACGCTGCTGATACATCGCCTCTTTTTGAGCGGTAAATGAATAGCCGACACGGTAGCCGTCTAAATACCAATCATCTGCATCTTTACATTGCGTGGTATTAATTCTGCCATGCTTAACCGTTTGTTTTTCTAAACTTTTGGGTTGTTTTTGTTGTTGAGCATAAGTAACTGCTTTCGGCTCCGGATAGCCTTTTGTCACTTGTACACCCTGACGTTTTTCTGCTTCAAACAGCTTGCCTAAATTACCCAGATCTTCCAATACCGTTTCAGTATCCACCGAACCGCAAGCGCTAAGTAAAAAAGGAATAGTAGTAAATAATGTGAATTTTAGTTTTTTCATTGCAACTCCAAAACATCTATCAAGCATTTGATAGACTCCTTAAACACCACAAAAGTGGTACGACCTCAAAAAAGCGCTCAAATCTACAATAAATTTTCAGTTTTGTAAAAGTAATTTTACTCATAGCAAGCGGTTAAATTTCGCAATGTCTTCGGAATTATGTAGCGGCAAATTTTTTGCAAAAAAGAAACCTCCGCAGTAAGCAACTTACGGAGGCTTCTTTTATATAGCAATAAAAGGCATTAACGGCGTTTTGCTTGCGGGTGTCTTGGCGCTCTCGCCGCACGTGCCGGCTTCGGTAATGCTAATAATGCACTGCCGTCATATTGGCTTACTGGAATCGCATGGCCGATATATTCTTCAATCGCCGGTAAATTTACTGCGTAACGCTCACATGCAAAACTAATCGAATGACCACTCTCACCGGCACGACCAGTACGCCCGATACGGTGTACATAGTCTTCGCGATCATCCGGCAAATCATAATTAAATACGTGGGTAACTTCCGGAATATGTAAACCTCGCGCGGCAACATCGGTCGCCACTAAAATATCTAATTGACCTTTGGTAAAGCTATCTAACAGCGCCAAACGTTTTTTCTGTGCAATATCACCGGTTAACAGCCCCACACGATGCCCGTCCGCTGCCAAATAGCGCCAGATTTCTTCACACTTATGCTTTGTGTTGGCAAAAATCATACAACGTTCCGGCCACTCTTCTTCTAATAAAGTAAGCAACAGAGCCATCTTATCTTCATTAGACGGATAAAACAGTTCTTCTTTAATACGATGTCCGGTGCGTTGCAACGGTTCAATTTCAATATATTGCGCATTATCCATATCTTCATAAGCTAACTCTCGTACACGCGGCGAAAGTGTTGCGGAAAATAACATCGTCAAGCGCTGATCCGGTTTCGGGCATTTACGCATTAAATAGCGAATATCTTTAATAAAGCCGAGATCAAACATCCGATCCGCTTCATCTAATACCACCACCTGCACTTTATCTAAATTAATTACGCCTTGTTTGACATAATCAATTACACGACCGGTGGTACCCACTAAAATATCTACGCCTTGTTCAATCGCCTGCAATTGCTTTTCATAGCCGTCACCGCCATAAGCAAGTGCTAATTTTAAATCCGAATGTTTTACCAATAGCTCGGCATCCGAACCGATTTGCACCGCAAGCTCACGAGTGGGTGCCAAAATTAATGCACGAGGCTGATTATTTGCCGTTTGCATATCATGAGTTAATAAATGGTGGAAAGTTGCAACCAAAAACGCCATGGTTTTACCCGTACCGGTTTGCGCCTGTCCGGCAATATCATTGCCTGCTAAAGTAATTGGCAAGGTTTTTGCCTGAATCGGGGTGCAAAACTCAAATCCTTTACTGTCGAGTGCCGCAATTACATTTTCATGAATCGGAAAATCAATAAAACGCTGTTCGGTGAGATGTTTTGACATCGCAAATCTCCTTTTGATTGTTCAATTTAAAGCCGTAGCATCCGCCGTAAGCATATCATAGAAGCGAAATATTGAGTAGCCGGCGATTATTTCACCAATTGTATTCCCAACTACTGCTCCGCTGTGTTATAAATTGCTTGCAAATTAATCATTTTCGCTCTTAATATTTACTTACACTTACTGACATTTGGTAAAGCAACCTTGTTATTTAATTTACATAAATAGATAAAACACACAAAATAGTTGAATTTTTATTCAAATAAAACGTTTTATTTGGCTCATCTCACTGGTTAGACCAGATTAAATATTCTACAAAAACCCGCCATTTTAATCACCAATCATTAACTTTTACACAACAACACAACTCACAAAAATACACAAAAAATCGCTAATTTTGCTGAATTTTCCGGGTTTTATACCCCAAAACACCTTAAAATAGGTAAATGCTATATTTTTTAACAAAAAAACCACAATATATTATCAATCCCGTCAAATATAAATCTTACTCAATATTACATTGATTTAAGTTGATATTTACAATTTACAAAATTGAATTTAATATACACCCCGCTAACGCATAACGGCGGTTATGCACTAGCAAAATCATTCATGCAATTAATTTTTGATATTACTTACAATCTAAGGAGATTTTTAAAATGTTATCAACTTTATCTACAAAAGCTTATATCGCAGTAACTGAAGGTATCCGTAGCTTTAAAGAAAACCAAAAAGGTGTAACCGCAATCGAATACGGTTTAATTGCAGTTGCTTTGGCAATTTTAATTATCGCAGTGTTCTATAACGAAGATGGCTTTATCGTGAAATTGAAAGAGAAATTCGGAACGCTCACAGAATCAATTAATAGCGCAACCGGCGATAAATTAAAAGTAAAATAATTTTATCGCAACTTATGTTTATAGCATAAGATTTCTAACTCCTTTCCAATATAAATATGAAAAGACTATTACAGTTTTATCTGCAACAACAAGGTGTAACCGCCATAGAATATGGCTTAATCGCAGTAACAATGGCGGTTACGGTTGTAGCGATTTTATATGGTGAGGCAAGTTTCATTGATGAAACCTTGAAAAAATTTAACCAGCTCACCGAGCTGGTTAAAACGGCGCTGTTAAGCACGGCTTAGCGGCGCCCCTTAAAGGGCATAACGATAAGGACATCTCTTATGACACTCTTTATTACTACCCTCCTTGCCATAATGATTGGTTTACTACTCACGCTTTGTTGGACAGACCTCCGCTATCGCCTGATTAGTAACCGAATCATTATGGCATTATTGTTGGTCACTATTCCCTTTAGCTATTTAATGCATGGCACGCTGTTTTGGCAGCCTGCCCTGCTTTGTTTAGCCATCGGTTTCATACTCTTTCTGTTCAATATTATCGGCGCCGGCGATGTGAAATTGCTTGCGGTGTTAATGTTGGCGGTTCCATCACCTTTTGCAGTTTTTTTCCTTTTTTTAACCGCCTGTGCGGGTTTGTTGCTCATCATTATCGGCTGGCTATTTTATCGACAGTCCATTCGAGAAAAAGGATTGCCTTACGGCATCGCAATTAGTGCTGGTTTTCTGACCACCTTACTACTTTTTAATTATTAAAATCTAAACCTAAGGAAATAACAAATGAACTATAGAGTGCTATTTATCATCTCGACCTTCATTCTCGTTATCGGCTTTGGTGGGCTCTTTATGCTGCCGAATGCAGAAGATGCCAACCAAGCCGAAAGTGCAGCGGCAAGTGCCGAAGCGCCGAAGCAACCTGAAGTGGTGACGAAAGTGATTACCACTGCAACGCTAAATCGAGACGTCACAAAAGGCACGTTAATTCAAGCGGAAGATTATACCCTTTCGGAATTAACCGTGCCGGAAACCAGCCCAATGATCAGTTCTGATTTAAAAAGCTTACTTGAAACGGCAAATACCCCGTCTCTACAAGGTTTTGTGGCGACAGAAAATATTAAAGCCGGCTCATTAGTACAACCGGAATTACTGGTTACACCGAATGACCCGCGCTTTATTCTGTTTAGCATTAACCCGAATCAAGAAGTGGCATACCGTGTGTATATCCAAAACAACGAACAATATATTTTAGACTCTGTGCGTAGCGGCGACACTGTTTCAGTATTTAGCCAACAAACAGACCTCGCTCACCGTGAAAGAGACCAAGGATCTTTAGTGAAACTGGTTGATAATCTTACCGTGTTGCAAGTAAAAACGTTCACTGCGGAAGAAAATAAACAAGATTCAAGCCATAACAAAGATTTCTTGGGCTACATCAGCTTAAAAGTGGACGCTTCAATGTTGAAAGCATTTTATTCACTTGATAAACAAGCCAAATTAATTGTTTTACCAACCGATGCCGCAGCTAAAGCTATTAATCATCGAGGTATGTTTATTCGCCAATTACGAGGAAAAAATAATGCGAACTAATTTATTTCCGAAAACATTGATCTGCTCTGCCTTGCTAGGCTTATTTGCCTTTTCTCATGCAGCATCGGCAAAAACCTTTACCCTTGAACAAGGGCAAAGTCAACTGATTAAAACTGATGCCAAAATTGATACGGTTTTCGTTTCTTCTCCGGATGTTGCCGATTACGAAATCTTAGACGACAACACCTTCATGTTATATGCCAAAGCGGAAGGTCGTGCGGAAATCGTGGCGTTTGATGTGGACGGCACGCCGTTAACCGAAGATTTCATTAACGTAAATAACACTATCAATAACATTGCGGCAACCAACGAGCAAATTCAAACACGCTTCCCAAACAGTAACCTTTCGGTTAAAAAAATCGGTAAAGCTTATGTGATTGAGGGAAAAGCAAAAAACGCCGCCGAGAGCGAAGAGATCAACCGAATTGTCGGCGAGTCGCTCGGGGCTGGTAAAAAAGTTATCGAAGCTAAATTAAAACTTAATGAATCTGAAGAAGATGTACCTTTCTTAGATAAATACCAATACGAAGGCGTAATTAATAACGCGAAAGAAGATGACGCAACACAAATCAACGTGAAATTAACCGTTGCCGAAGTGAACAAAACCTTCTCGGACGAAATTGGGATTAACTGGAGCAACCTAAGCGGTAACTTCTTCCGTAATTTAGGTAACGCTTCAATTAGCGGTGGCTTTGGTACAGGCGGCGGTCAATTAGCGCTGGTTAATTCAAACAATTTAAATGTGTTATTAAGCGCATTAGATAACCAAAACAACGGCAAAATTTTAGCCGAGCCGAATATCTCAATGCTTTCGGGTGAAACCGCAGATATTTTAGTCGGCGGCGAAGTACCTTTCGTGCAAAGAAACAAAGACGGTGAATTAAACGTACTTTACAAAGACTTCGGTATCAAACTTGCCGTAGGTGCGAAAGTACAAAAAAGCGATCGAATCCGTTTATTGTTATCACAATCGGTAAGCACCATTGCGGGTAACTACGAAATTGATGATAACCATATTCCGATTTTTAACACTCGCCGTTCAAAATCGACTTTCGAAGTAGGTAATGGTGAAAGCTTTATTATCAGCGGCTTACTCAACAAACAAGATATTGAAGGAATTAAGAAAGTGCCTTTCTTAGGCGATGTACCGATTTTAGGCGCATTTTTCCGTAGCGCAAATTCATCGCGTGAAAGTAAAGAGTTAGTTGTGGTAGCAACAGTTAATCTAGTGAAACCGGTGGACGGCTCACAAGTACTTTACCCGACATTTGAAAACACCGGCACGATGGAACGTTTCTTTAACAGTACGTCACTGAAAAATGTTTATCACAAAACGTTAACTTCTAACTTCTTAAAAAATGGTGGGTTTATCCAATGAAAAAATTAATCACAATTTGTGCAGGTTTAGGTCTGACACTAACCACCTATGCCATGGCTAGCACAGAACTACCAAAAACAATTCGCCCGGTACAGCCAACTCATAGTGAGTTGGTTTCCAACAAATCACTGATGGTAAAACGCTTTGTGTTAGCGAACCAGTCGGATGTTGCATTTGAAAACCTGATTTCGGATGTAAGACGCCATACGTCAAGTGATAAAGATAGCCAAGCTATCTACATTATTTCTCATGAAGCCTCTGCAAAAAAATTGGCGAAAAACATTAGCAAGCGTTTAAAAGATTTACACGTTAAACCGGCTATTCATGTAGAACATTACAAAACGCAAAATAGTGTTTATCCGCTTTACGTGGAAATTCGCCAAATTGCTAAGCGCGCTTCACTGTGTAAAGTAGAAACCGGTGAAGATCATATGGGATTCGATTCATACCACGATTGTGCACTCAAACATAATAACCAAGTGCAACTTAAATATTAGGATTCCATGCGGGATTGCTGCTTTTATATCGTATGTTGAGAGGTCTTTAATCACCGATATAAGAGAAGCTCAATGCTAAACGGCAATCCCAATTCAAATAATAACTAGAAAGGATTTAATTATGTTATTGCTCGATCAAGAAGGTTATGGCGGTGAAGGTGTTGATAGCATCCGCAAAATTGTCATTATCTCTGAAAAAAATGGCATTAATAGTCATATTGCTCAACTTCTTCGTTCTCGCGGACTTGAAAATATTGATGTGATTCACGCGAATTTTTTTGATGCGGAAAAACTTGCATTCTCGGCGGAAGAAACTTTAGGTGTGATCGTTGATATTCAAAGCGAAACCAACCTGACCAAAATTACCGGTCGTATTCACAGCGTTATCCCACAAAACGTATGGTGCTGTGTAGTGGGTGAAAGCGACTCTATTTCGCTTTCTCAAAAATTATTAGAACAGGGCGTGTTGTATTTCAATAGCGAAACGCAATTAACCCAAATGGTGGCACGTATCTTAGGTGGAGTGAACATTCCATTAGTACGCCACACTATCAAAATTTCGGTGTTAGGTTGTAAAGGCGGTATTGGTGCAAGTTTTATTAGCTCGCATATCGCTCAAACCATCGCAGCCGAGAAGAAAGTACCGGTATTGCTCGCACAAGGTTCGAACGGCTCTCAAGATTTAGATTTATTGTTCGACAAGAAAATACAAAGTGACATTGCCGAATATTCGGAAAATCTGGACTTATTCCGTGGCGTACCGTCCAGACTAGCTAGCGAAACGTTACAAAAATATAATTTTATCATTTACGACCAACCTATCTTTAACGTAAGTAAAGAAGATTACCCGGCTATATTACAGCACAGTAATACTTTCGTATTGGTGGTAGAACGTAAAATCAGCTCATTACGTGTAGCAAAACAGTTCTTAGATGAATGTGAGCGAATGAAAGCGAACACAGGTAGATTAATTCGTACCTTTGTTTGTATTTCCGACCACAAACAAGAAACGGCAAAACTGATGGCTGCCGCAGATATCGAACGTTTACTTAAATGTGAAGTAGATGGTGTGATTCCTTATAACAAGCAATCGACCGATAAAGATACCGTACTTACGGCAAATTTAAGTCGTCAAGGCAAAAAAGAAATGGAAACGCTTGCAATGAAAGTTATTGGCATTCTCTCTCGCCAAGCAGCTCAACGTAATAAAAAAGCAGGTGCTTCCTTGTTCCAAAAACTCTTTAAATAACGATTATTATGCTAACGAAAGAACAACAAATATTCTTCCGCTCCGAATTACTCAGTAATTTAGACGTGGAAAAACTCGATGAGATCCAAAACGAGCGTAATAAATTAATTGAAGAACTTACCCAGTCACTTTATCGCATTGCAAATAGCAGTTCGATTTATCTGACACCGGCAGATGCCACTTATATGGCGGAATTGATAGCAGATGAAATTGGCGGGTATGGTCCGATACGTGAGTTAATGGAAGATGAAACCGTCAATGATATCTTAGTGAATGGCCCAGATGACATCTGGGTTGAACGCGCAGGTATTCTGGAGAAAACCAACAAAACTTTTATCAATAACGAACAATTAACCGATATTGCAAAACGTCTTGTTGCTCGAGTCGGTCGCCGTATTGATGAAGGTATGCCGTTAGTCGACTCTCGTTTACCGGATGGTAGCCGTTTAAACGTGGTTATTCAGCCGATTGCATTAGACGGAACCTCAATCTCGATTCGTAAATTCTCAAAATCGAAAAAGTCATTACAAGACTTAGTAAATTTTGGTTCTATGACGCTTGAGATGGCAAATTTCCTAATTATTGCCGCACGTTCTCGAGTCAATATCATCGTATCGGGTGGTACCGGTTCAGGTAAGACAACACTACTGAATGCCCTTTCAAACTATATTTCACCAACCGAACGTGTACTCACGTTGGAAGATACGGCAGAGCTTCGTTTAGGACAGCCACACGTAGTTCGATTAGAAACACGTTTAGCCGGCGTTGAAAAAACCGGTGAGATCACAATGCAGGACTTAGTAATCAATGCCCTGCGTATGCGTCCGGAACGTATCATCGTGGGTGAGTGTCGTGGTGCGGAAGCATTCCAAATGTTGCAGGCAATGAATACCGGCCATGACGGTTCGATGTCAACTCTGCACGCCAATAGCCCGCGTGATGCTACCGCCCGTTTGGAAAGCATGGTCATGATGTCCAACGCTTCCCTGCCGCTTGAAGCGATTCGCCGTAATATTGCCTCTGCGGTAAATATTATTATTCAGGCTTCTCGTTTAAATGACGGTTCACGTAAAGTGACAAACATTACCGAAGTAATGGGCATGGAAAACGGACAAATTGTCTTGCAAGATATTTTCTCGTTCGAACCAAGTAAATACCGTGATGAAAATAACAAGATTATCGGTAAGTTTGTTAATCACGGTTTACTTACTCGTTCGGTGGTTTATCAAAATGCCCAGATGTTTAATTTAAGCAATGAGCTACAAAATATCTTTAAGGAGAAGTAATGATACTACTCTATTATTTCGTCCTTGCATTTGGTGTCTTGTTGTTGCTGTTTACCGCTTCAGCTTGGTTTAAAACGACGAAAAAAGTTAATGCGCGTGAAACCAACTTTAGCGAAAAATTCGACAAGACAGTTAAGAAACTGCAAAAGACGGGGAATTTATGGTTCTATTACTTTACTGCCGGCGATAAAAATAATCTTGTCCGAAATATCATTATTCACTTCTTGATCTTTATCGGCTTGTATTATCTCAATAGCCAATTTATTCGCTTTAATAACCAAATCTTTATGGTGGTTGAATTAATTGGCTTTATTGTCGCAGTATGGAAGTTAGGTCAACGCCGTAATAGAAAATTGTTCAATGAAAAGTTCCCTGAAGTGATTCAGGTACTTAACTCCGCAACTTCTTCCGGTATCAGCCTTTTACAAGCGTTAGAGCGCTGCGGTAAAGACATTACCGGCCCTATCGGAGAAGAATTCACCATGATTTACAAACGTTTAGCGCGTGGTGAAGATGCAATGGCGGTATTTCATGACAGTTACTCTCGCTATCCTTATAAAGAGTTCTACTTCTTTATTAGCATTATCCGTACCAATCTTTCTCGAGGCGGACAAATGCGTGAGGTGATTTCTCGTTTAGGACGTGCGATTGCGGATTCAAACAAAATGGAACAAAAGAAGAAAGCGATGACTTCGGAAGCGCGAATGTCTGCGGCAATTGTTGCTTGCTTTCCGGTTGCATTCTTCTTGTTTATGAAAGTAACCACACCGGAAAACTTTGACTTCGTAGTAAATGACCCGGGCGGTCGAATTATTCTTTATTACGTGGTAGGGAGTGAATTACTCGGTATGTTTATTATCTGGTGGCTAATGAGGAAATCGACCTAATGAATCCTATTTTATTCTTCCTTGGTATTATCTTCTTCGGCGGTTTTGTTTTAATTGTGGCGTTTTCACATAAAAAGAAAATCGACCGTAACAAAGAAATCTTAGAAGGCGTACGCCCGACAGATAATGTTGAAGATAACAACCAAAAAGGGAAAACTAAACAACAAATTGAACTGGAATTATTACTCGTTAATAAAAATCCGTTGCTTAAATTCCTTGGTTTAGTTGATAAAAATATCAAAGTGAAAATGTTGGTTATCGCCTTACTTACTTTGATTAACTACTTTGTCAGCGAAGATCAAACCACCTTTTTATTAGGTTGTGCAGTGGTGGTGGTATTGGCAATTATGTTACCGAGTATCACTATCGGTGTGATTCTGAAAAGTAAGATTAAACGCATTATGAACGATATACCCGGTTTTATCGATCTTGTTGCGGTTAACGTTCAGACCGGTATCAGTATCGAAGCGGCATTTAAACAAGTGGCAATTGACTTCGAGCATTTGAATGCCGACTTAACCTATGTGATTCTGCGCATTATGCGTAAAGCGGAACTCACCAGCTTAAGCGCAGCATTGCAAGATCTGGCAATTTCGTTACCGACCAAAGAAATTCGAATGTTTTGTACGGTAATGCAACAAAGCCTTAATTTCGGTTCTTCACTTTATGAGCATTTAACACAGCTATCTGCGGATATTCGTGAAATGCAATTACTTGTAATGGAAGAAAAACTCGGGACACTCTCCGCGAAAATGAGTATTCCGCTGATTCTATTCATTATGTTCCCAATTATTATTCTAATTGTTGCACCTGGTGCTATGAGGGTTTTACCACATGTCTTCTAAATTACTTAAAACAATTCTTGTTTCAACCGTATTACTGTCTTTATCTGCTTGTTCAAGTCTCACGACTTCTACTTCTGCAACTCAGAATGTAGAACAGCAGGAAAAACTTTATCAAGATACTAAAAACTATAGTGCGTTAATCTCACTATATCGTGAACAACTTAAAGTAAACCAAGATCCCCAACTGCAATATAAACTTGCGAAAAGCTACTACTTAGCCGGCGATAGTAAGTCTTCTCTACTTTATTTAGAGCCGTTACGCTTTTCTCAACTCTCATTTAATGACGATGTAGAGTTATTGTATATCCGCAATCAGATTCAAGCCGGTGATTACAATGAAGCGTATTTAGCCGCGAGTGATCTTGTTGCGTTATCACCAAAAAATAGCGAAGCGTACAACTTGCGTGGTATTAGTTCGGCGCAGTTAGGCAAATTAGCGGATGCAGAGAAAGACTTGAATAAATCTCGCGAGTTATTTATTCACGATACGATTGCTATCAACAATTTAGCGATGCTAAGCATTTTAAATAACGACTACAAAAATGCGGTAAATCTGTTATTACCACAATATTTAAACGGTTCAACCGATTCTCGTTTAATTCATAACCTTGTGTTTGCGTTAGTTAAGGCAGGGGATACCGAATATGCGTTAGATATTATTCGTAAAGAAAAACTAAATACTTCACCGGAAGATTTAGTTAACGCATTGAAGAAAACTGAGAAATTACCGATGGTAGGTCGCTAATGATGAAAAATACGCTTTACCGTTTTATACGTAATGTGAAAGGCGTAGCAACTATTGAGTTCAGTCTAACGATTGGACTCTTTATTCTCGTCCTTTTTATGATTGCAGAAGGGTGCCGAATCGCCCTTCTTTCGTCTTATCTAGACTTATCTGTTTCTGAAGCGTCTCGTATTGCGAGAAAGCAACCCATTGACAGTCAGTATCAGCAAATTTTTGAAGAAAATCTGAAACGTAAAGATGGCCTTTGGGCATTTTTAAACCAAGATTCTCTTACTTCTATTAATGTTATGTACGCAAAAAATTTGGATGAGTTGGTTCAGCAGAAATTCCAACCTACTGCTAGTGGTGCAGCTTTTGCCCAATATGCGTTTCAATACAAATACAAACCGCTGTTCTTCTGGGTGCCAGGTGCCGCAGTTGAACCATTATTTAATCGCAAGATCGTGGTATTACAAGAATATGAAAAAGATAAAGCAATTTCTAACTAACCCCCGAGGCTCGGTTACCGTCGAGTTTATATTTATTTTCTTCCTGTTTTCGGTACTGCTGATTTTCCTAATTGATGTCACAATTTTGCAAGCCACCACCGGAAAAGTACAACGTACCTCGTATTCCTTACTTAATATCGTAAAAGAACGAAGTGCTGTACACAACGGCAAGGAAGATCTTACTCAGGATGAAGTCAACAAACTCAAAGCACTCGCTATCTCTTTAATGGGTGAGGATAAATCTTCGAATGATGTAGCGGTAACCATTGAACTCCATAAATTCGAAGAGATTAAACCTCAAGGAACTGTTTCCACTATTTCAGCAACAAGACCAACAAAAAAAGTTTCTGTGACCAAAATTCTGTCTGATAACGCTAACGTATGTCAGGCTGCGGGAAAAGCTGATGTTACACATGCAGCGCCGCTCACTCAGAACTTCCGAAATTCAGTACGCTATGCGTCTGTTTACAGTGTGACGGTATGTCGCAAAATGACTAACTTATTTAAAGGTCTTTCTCTTTCAAAAGAAGACCAAGTATCTGGTTGGATCAGAGCTACCGCTATTGGTGTAAGCCGCTAACCACTCTCTTTCTAAGGATAAATCTCTTATGAAAATAATTCCAATCCCCCATATTAAACGCTTTATTCAAGATGAATCCGGCGTCTATGCTGTAATGGGTGGGCTACTCGCCTTGCCTATTGTTGCCCTAATGTTTGTCTCACTTGAAAGTGCCGGTATTATTCAAGACAAAGCCCGTTTATCTGACAGTCTTGAACAAGCCGTATTATCGCTTAGTGCGGAAAACAATAGTGGTCGTAAAAAAAATGACTATAGATTATCTGATACCGATGCCGAAAATGGACACTTTCACCCTGAGTCCAAAATTGGTAAACGTGATCTTGAAATTGCTGAAAGCTTTGTTATGACATATCTGCCACAAACAGCTGCAAGTAAAATGAGCCTTACCCCTATTTGTGAAACTAAAGAAAAAACTAATTCAAAAGGACATACCTCTTCTGCCGAAACAACTTGTACGGTTTCTGGAACTATTCAGCATAAGTCGTGGTTCCCACTTAAAGTCGGTAATACGGAAGTGATTCCAGCCGAAGTTAAGGTTGCAAGTGCCTCCAAAGCCTTTAAAAAGAATATAGTGAGTATTCCAATTGATTTAATGGTAGTGGCGGATTTATCGGGTTCTATGGACTTTAATCTGGCTGGGCAACAAACTTATGCTTATAATAAAAATGAAAGTAAAATTAGTATCTTAAAAGAGGTACTCAATGAACTTGCAATGAACTCATTGTTTAGCCAAGAATCAAATGATAAGAATCGTATTGCTGTATCGCCATTTGCATTAGGTGCAGAGTATTCAGCTACAGAGTGTACGCTTCCTTTTGTTTTTAACGATAATCCAAGAACTATTAGTTATACAGATCGCTTCGGTAAAAAAACAACAAGAAATACGCAAGATATTATCAAAGAGTATCTAACTACACCAGGATCCTCAAATTCAAAATTATCTAGAGCTGTCTTTACACAAAGCCTAGCTACACAAATCGACGTCACTAAAACACTTTCTTCAATAGGTTCTCCAGACAAAGTTGGTTTAAAATTCCTTAAAAATGCCTATTGTTTAGGTGAGAAGAATAGAAACCACCATAAGTGGTTTACCCAGGGAGAACAAGGTGAATTTTCTACATTTGTTAATCAATTAGAAGCCGTTGGTAGTACATTTGCTGGCTCTGGTTTATTAGCTGCTGCAGATAAAATGTTAAAAGAAAAAGGACGATCTAAAGAATTAGGTGAAGAAACCAAAAGAGTTCTATTAGTTCTTTCCGATGGTAATGATGAGTTAAGAGCTGAAGACAGTGGAGTACCATTTAAAAACTACAGTAGATTAACTGAAGACCTTATCTTAGGCTATCAAGAAGAAACTCTAGCATCATCAACAGAACAAACTTTTTATGATAGTAATCCTTATAGCAGAATAGGATCTTACTCTGGTAAATCTGATATTATTTTAAATGATGGAAGAAAACAATTATCTGATAAGTTCCAAATGTGTAATATTATTCGTGATAAACTAAACGAACTAAATGACGATAAAAACACATCTATTGTTTTTGTAGAATTTGGATATCAATCAAAATCCGCTGATGCATGGAAAAAGTGTGTAGGTAATGAAAACTACCACTCCGCCACAAATAGAGAAACGCTACTTAATTCATTTAAGCAAGCGATTGGTCATACTGATGATGTAGGTCATAGCATCAACTAAGCCAAATTAAGTTAAGGCAAAAAACAAGCGGTTTAATTTGTAAAAAGTTTTGCAAATTAAACCGCTTTTATTTGGTAGGTAGTTAACTTAAGCACTTTTTAGCTTATTCGGCAGAATACTTTGAAACAGTTCTCGGCTTTTAAGCGGTTGCGAGCCTAAGTAAGGTTTGAGTGCAATGCGGGTAAAGCGTTTTGCCGCTTGTAAAGTGGCTTTATCGGAAAAATCCAGCCGTTCGAAAGCCAATAAATCTTTGCCGAGAAAACTGGCATTATTCTGCAACAACGAAGCAATAAAGCCTTGATTTTCTTTAAACTGATAAGTCATTGACGGCGATACCGGATCACCGGTTGCGGCACATACGCCGAAATTCACGCCATAACCTAATGCTTTTAACGTGTGAAATTCAAAAGTTCTTAGAATCGCTTCAAGATTATCGGGCTGAGTTGCTAAGTGTGTTACGCACTGCAAATAGTGCTGAAAAAGCGCCGGATAAGCGGTCTGATTTTCCAAAACTCTTGCAAGCACTTCATTTACATAAAAGCCGCTGTATAACGCCAAAGTTTGCATTGGTAAAGTTAACGAAGCCGGTTCAGCTTTAGTTAAAGTTTTTAACTCTCCTTTTCCGCTCCAACGTAATAGCAACGGCGTAAACGGTTGCAAAACGGCTTTTAATGGCGAACGAGGACGTCTTGCGCCTTTGGCAAGTAAGGTAATACGCCCGTGATCTTCGGTAAAAAAATCTACCAACAAACTTGTTTCACTATATTCACGACGGTGTAAAACAAATCCTCGATGCCAATTTTCTATCATGATTTATTTCAGAAACTACTCGTCCATATAGCCTAAACTACGTAATGCACGTTCGTCATCCGCCCAGCCGGCTTTCACTTTCACCCATAATTCTAAGTGAACTTTGTTATCAAACAAACGTTCCATATCTGCGCGCGCTTCAGTACCGATGGTTTTGATTTTTTGACCTTTCGCGCCGATCACCATTTTCTTCTGACCATCACGTTCTACTAAAATCAAGCCGTTGATTTCATAAGTACCACGCTCATTCAGCTTAAATTGTTCGATTTCAACCGTAACCGAATAAGGTAATTCTTCACCGGTGAAACGCATTAATTTTTCACGAATAATTTCAGATGCCATAAAGCGTTGGCTACGGTCGGTAACATATTCTTCAGGGAAATGGTGAACCCCTTCACGTAATGATTTACGTACAATTTTTTGCAGAATATGGACGTTTTTACCACGTTGCGCCGAAATCGGTAAAATTTCTGCAAAATCGAATTTTTGTGAAAGTTCGGTAATATGCGGTAATAACTCATCTTTTTCTTTGATATTGTCGACTTTATTAATCGCTAACACTACCGGCGCTTTTGCCGCACGTAATTTATTTAACACCATTTCGTCATCGTCGGTCCACTTTGTGCCTTCCACCACGAAAATAATTAAATCAACATCACCGATTGCCGAGCTTGCCGCACGGTTCATTAAACGGTTGATCGCACGTTTTTCTTCAATGTGAAGTCCCGGCGTATCGACGTAAATCGCTTGATATTGATCTTCGGTATGAATACCGACAATACGGTGACGTGTTGTCTGCGCTTTGCGAGAGGTAATCGAAATTTTTTGACCTAAAATTTTATTTAATAATGTTGATTTGCCGACATTCGGGCGACCAACAATGGCAATAAAGCCACAATAGGTTTTAGGTTGTTGATTTTGTTCTGTCATTGTTATTCCTTGACGCAGCGGAATACTTTATTGTTATCTTTTATTCCGCCGCTATAGATTATTTGTTTAATTTTACCAGCACTTGCTCGGCGGCATTTTGTTCCGCTTTGCGACGGCTGGTACCAACACCGATAAAGGTTTCATCGAATGTTTCAATTTTACAAGTGACTTTAAAGGTTTGATTATGTGCTTCACCTTTAATATCAATCACTTCATAGGTTGGTAACTGTAATTTACGACCTTGTAAAAACTCTTGTAAGCGTGTTTTCGGATCTTTTTGCGCATCACCCGGTTTCATTTCGGCTAATAAGTCTTGATACCATACGGATACGCGCTCAATCGCATTATCCATACCGGAATCCAGATAAATCGCAGCAATAATCGCTTCCACACAGTCAGAAAGAATCGACTCACGGCGGTAACCACCGCTTTTCAATTCGCCTGCACCTAATTTCATATATTCGCCTAAATCAAATTGACGAGCCAAAATCGCTAGCGTTTGTTCACGCACTAGTGTTGCTCGCATACGGCTTAATTCGCCTTCATTTGCCTTAGGGAATTTCTCAAATAGCGCTTTACCGATAGCAAAATTCAAAATCGAATCGCCAAGAAATTCTAGGCGTTCATTATTTTTGGCACCGGCACTACGGTGGGTTAATGCTTGTAAAAGGTAATCTAGGCTAATAAATTTATAGCCTAATTTTTTTTGTAATCGTTCGATATGCATAAAAAATTAAAGGGTGGGCTTACACCCACCTTTCTCTGGTTATTGGATTGAACTGAACATTCGACCAAAACGAATACCGCTTGGGAATTCATTTGGCTTCTTATCAAGGCTTAACCAAATATAAGTTGCCTTACCTACTACATTTTTTTCCGGTACAAAGCCCCAAAAACGGCTGTCTTCACTGTTGTCTCGGTTATCACCCATCACGAAGTAATGACCTTCCGGCACAATCCATTCTCCGGCTGGCATTCCTTCTTGTGTGAAGAAATACGGCTCATAATTAAACGGCTGTGGATTATTTAAGATTTGGTGAGTCACCTCGCCTTTCTCGGTACGTTCCACTTGCATTTCACCATGATAGAAAAACTCTGGGTTTGGTACGCCTACGCTATAGTCAAATACAACTTGTTGACCATCTGCGTGGGTCACCGTTAATTGCTGAGTACGTACATCATATTTAACACGATCACCGCCCACACCAACGACACGCTTGATATAGTCGATATGCGGCTGTTTCGGTGCTTTAAACACAATCACATCACCACGTTGCGGTTCACCGGTTTCGATTAACGTATTCTGCCAAATCGGATCTTTAATTCCATAACTAAATTTGTTTACGACTAAAAAATCGCCTACACGTAGGGTCGGTTCCATTGAACCACTTGGAATTTGAAACGGTTCAAAAATAAACGAACGTAATAGCGTCACTAAAAAAAGCACGCCAAATAACGAGGCAAAAAACTCACCGGTTGCCGAACGTGGTTGAATTTCTGCTTTCTCTTCTTCCGTTAACGGACGATTTAAATGCTTTTCTTCACGTGCAATTGCCAATTTACGGCGAGGATCCGCACTAAATTTATAAAACGCCCAAAATCCGCCACAAATCACAACTAATGAAACCAATAAAATGGAAATTGTGTTTGGTAACTGCATTGAATCCAATGTTTTCCAAACACCGTATAAAATTGCGATAAAAATAATCGGCATAATTTGTGCCATGCTGTTCTCCCTTATTTATCTACTGCCATCTACTGAAAAACCACGGAATATAGCGGATAAAACTTGCAAAGTTTTTGCAAAAATCGACCGCTTGTATCCCGTGATTTCTAAGTATTCAGCGGTAAATGATTAGTCTTTACCTACATGAAGAATCGCTAAGAATGCTTCTTGCGGCACTTCTACGTTACCGAGAGATTTCATACGTTTTTTACCCTCTTTTTGTTTTTGTAGAAGTTTCTTCTTACGGCTCACGTCACCACCGTAACATTTCGCCAATACGTTTTTACGTAATTGTTTTACGGTTGAACGAGCAATAATGTGGTTACCGATTGCCGCTTGAATTGCAATATCAAATTGTTGACGTGGAATTAACTCTTTCATTTTTTCCACTAACTCACGACCACGGTATTGCGCATTATCTTTATGTACGATCAATGCTAACGCATCTACACGTTCACCGTTGATCATAATATCAACACGTACCATATCCGCTGCTTGGAAACGTTTGAAACCGTAATCCAATGACGCATAACCACGAGAAGTCGATTTTAAGCGGTCGAAGAAGTCTAACACTACTTCACCCATCGGGATTTCGTAGGTTAACGCAATTTGGTTGCCGTGGTACACCATATTGGTTTGTACGCCACGTTTTTCCACACAAAGGGTAATCACGTTACCTAAATACTCTTGCGGCACAAGCATATTACATTCCGCAATCGGCTCACGAATTTCCGCAATATTGCTAATTGGCGGTAATTTTGCCGGGCTGTCCACATAAATAGTTTCGCCGTTGGTTTGCACCACTTCGTAAACTACCGTCGGTGCGGTGGTAATTAAGTCGAGATCATATTCACGCTCTAAACGCTCTTGAATGATCTCCATATGTAATAAGCCTAAGAAGCCGCAACGGAAACCGAAACCTAATGCGGTTGAGTTTTCCGGCTCATAGAAAAGTGATGCGTCATTCAGACTTAATTTACCTAGTGCATCACGGAATGCTTCATAATCGTCCGAGCTAATCGGAAATAAACCTGCATATACCTGCGGTTTTACTTTTTTAAAGCCAGGTAACACTTCGGTTGCCGAATTGTGGTGATGGGTTAAGGTATCGCCTACCGGTGCGCCTAAAATATCTTTAATCGCACACACTACCCAGCCCACTTCGCCGGTTTTCAATTCTGTGGTATCAACTTGTTTCGGCGTGAAAATACCTAAGCGGTCAACGTTATATGATTGACCGGTACTCATTACTTTAATTTTGTCGCCTTTTTTGATCGAACCGTTTTTCACACGTACTAAAGAGACAACGCCTAAGTAGTTATCGAACCATGAGTCGATAATTAGAGCTTGCAACGGTGCTTCAGGATCGCCTTCCGGTGCCGGAATTTTTTTCACGATGTCTTCTAATACATCTTCGATACCTAAACCGGTTTTCGCCGAACAACGCACCGCATCCATCGCATCAATCCCTACGATGTCTTCGATCTCTTCCGCAACACGCTCAGGATCTGCCGCCGGTAAGTCGATTTTATTTAAAATCGGCACAACTTCTAAATCCATTTCAATCGCGGTATAGCAGTTTGCCAATGTTTGCGCTTCTACCCCTTGACCGGCATCCACCACTAATAATGCGCCTTCACACGCAGCTAACGAACGAGAAACTTCATAAGAGAAGTCCACGTGTCCCGGTGTATCGATAAAGTTTAATTGATAAGTTTCGCCGTCTTGCGCTTTATAATTGAGCGTTACGCTTTGTGCTTTGATTGTGATACCACGTTCACGCTCTAAATCCATCGAGTCTAAAACTTGCGCTTCCATTTCACGATCCGATAAACCGCCGCAAGTTTGGATTAAACGGTCGGATAAAGTTGATTTACCGTGGTCAATGTGAGCAATAATTGAAAAGTTACGAATGTTTTTCATATTCATCGGGCAATAAATGTCCTGTGTTGTAATAAATTTATTTAAAAGGGAAATTAACCGACCAATTCTACTTTAAATCCGTTGCTTTGGAAAGGAAAAGCACAAAAAAGCAAGCGGTCGTTTTTTCGAGAAATTTTGCAAAAAAATCCGGAAAAAAGACCGCTTGTTCAAGCAACCGTTTACTGTAATGATTTGACTGCTTTTGGAACATCCGACGCTAAACTAATCGCCGTAATCACTGCTACGCCGTCCGCCCCATTTTGTTTGAGCGTTGCCACATGCTCCGCTTTCACTCCGCCGATAGACACGATCGGCTTGCGAATTCCCGCATCACGTGCTTTCTTAACAAAATCCAAACCAATCGGCGGATTATGTTTTTCTTTTGAATTAGTCGGGAAGACAGGGCCTAATCCGCAATAATCCACTTCTATCATTTGTTCGGAACGCCAAAGATCTTCCAAAGTATTATTCGATAAGCCGATAATCAACGGTTTATTCGTCATCTGTCGAATCATGATTGGAGACATATCTTTTTGTCCGACATGCACACCGTCCGCACCAATCTCGATCGCTAACGCAACGTTATCATCCACAATAAACGGAACCTTGTATCGGCGACATAAATCACGGCATTGAATCGCTAATGCTTTTTGGGCTTGTGGCTGAGCTTCTAATGAATTATTACCTTTATCACGAAACTGAAAACAAGTAATTCCCGCTTGCAACGCTTGTTCTAAAATCAACAAGAGATTTTGTGATCGATCTTCGGTCAGATTCGGGCAATCTTGTGTACCGGCAATAAAATAAAGTTTAAGCATTTGTCGAATATCGTACATTCTCATTCCTCTATGGGTAAATCTTGATAAGCCCAATGGTTAGTCGGTCCGTGCCCTTGCCCGATATTCAATGGGTGAGAAATTGCCGCACTGATATAGGCTTTTGCAATTTTTATCGCGTTTTCGACCGCTTGTCCTTTAGCTAATTCTGCCGTAATACACGCAGAAAAAGTACAGCCGGTGCCGTGCGTATGACGAGTTGGGAAACGTGGACATTCCAACGTAAAATGTTCCGTTGGGGTAAAGACCCAATCACGGCAATGCGTACTTTGCGAATCCGCCAAATGCCCACCCTTAATCACTACCGTGCTCACGCCTAAATCTTGTAATTTTTTTGCCGCCTGATAAGCAGTCGCATCATCGATAATTTTTACACCGGTTAATGCTTCCGCTTCAGGCAGATTCGGCGTAATCACATCCGCTAACGGTAACAAATGCGTTTTTAGTGCGCTAATCGCATCTTGTTGTAATAACGGCGCACCGCCTTTGGCGATCATGACCGGATCAAGTACCAATTTACCAAAATTATACCGACGTAAAGCATTTGCCACGCACTCAATCACTTCCGCTGTGCCTAACATTCCGATTTTAAAGGCTGAGATTTGAAAATCTTCTGCGATTGCTTTAAGTTGCGATTCAATCATACTTAGCGGCACGCTATGAATATCGAATACGCCCAACGTATTTTGAGCGGTAATTGCGGTAAGTACCGAAGTACCGAAAACGCCTCGCATTTGGAACGTTTTCAGATCAGCCTGAATCCCTGCGCCACCGCCGCTATCCGACCCGGCGATAGTTAAAGCCTGTGCAATATTTTCCATACTTTTCTCCATAACTACGGTTGTAATTCAACCGCATAGTTTTTCAATGCAGGAAGGGTTTTAATCAAACCGTTATTTTGCATAAACTCGCTGAATACTTGGTATTTTTTATGATCTAATTTGCGGGGGGTATCCGCTAATTTCGGTAACGTATCACGCCACGCAAGACGATTTAATTCCGTATCCAATTCCTTGGGCTTATAGCTGACAAAGCTCTGCCACGCTTCATTCGGCGATTGTTTTAAATAATGTGTTGCTTGTTCTAAAGCGGTCAAAAATGCAGAAAATTTTGCATCTTTCACTTTATCTTTATGAGCGACAAGAATTAATTCTTCATAAATCGGTACGCCGAAATCTTCCACAAAGAATGCTTTACCTTCCTGTTTTTCTAATTGCATCTGATTTAATTCAAAATTGCGAAAACCGCCGATAATCGCATCAACCTGCCCGCTAATCAGGCTAGGAGAAAGTGACCAATTGACATTAACCAGTTCCACATCTTTAGCCGCTACCCCCGAATTAGCTAACATAGTATTAAGCAACGCATCTTCAAACCCGCTTACCGAATAACCGATTTTCTTACCTTTCAAATCAGCAATACTTTTTACTGAGCCGTTTTTCAAAACGATTAGGCTATTCAACGGTGTGGGAACTAGTGTGCCGAAACGGACTAACGGTAAACCTTGATCAACTTGTAGTTGTAATTGCGGCTGATAATCCACTGCAATATCCGCTTGCCCTGCGGCAACCAGTTTGGGCGGCATAGACGGATCCGCTGGCTCGACCAATTCAACCTCTAACCCGTTCTGCTTAAAATAGCCTTTCTGTTGCGCCACAATAATTGCGGCATGATCGGGATTAACGAACCAATCTAATAAGACCGTCATTTTCTCACCTGCGTGTGCTTGTAACGCCAAGCTACAAGCGGTCAAAAAAGCCAATTTTTTTACATATTTCATCATTTTCTCCTTTAAAAAAGATTACATAGCTTGATCAAGTCCCATTTGCCAAAATGAAATTTCCATACGTGTTGCAGTGGTAAAGATCTCTTGTAATTTTGCAAGATGTTCTGCCGGTAAGTTTTCACATAGCTGATTAAGATAATCCGCCAGTTTTGCCACTGCCGCTTGGTATTCGGGAGCCGCATAGGTATCAATCCATGCCTGATACGGCGTATTTTTTGCCGCAATATCGGCTAACTTTTTACCGATTTCCGCATAACCGATTGCACAAGGTGCGATTGCCGTAAACAGTTCGGCTAATCCGCCTCGCATACCGCAATCGAGTACATACCGTGTATAAGCGACACAAGCTGAACTTTCCGGCGTTTTACGCACCTCTTGTTCCTCAATGCCCCATTCACGGCAAAACTGCAAATGCAATTCCACCTCGTTCAAAATAGCTTGCGTCGCTTCTAGCGCATAACGCATTTGCTCAAAATTTTCCGCTTTATAAATACCCAATGACAATGCCCGACAATATTGATAAAGATACAGATAATCTTGTTTCAAATAATGCTGAAAGCAACTTTTCGGCAAGCTACCGTCCGCCATTTTTTGTACAAAAAGATGTTCGGTATATGCTGCCCAGTAAGGTTCTGCATTTTGGATAAATTGTTGAATAGCGGTCATTTTTTCTCCTTTTTTAACCATACAATTTAAGATAATGCTCTGCCTAAATAAGGTTCCCAATCTTTCCAAACCGGTTGTAGTCCTCGCTTAACCAATTCTGCGGCAATAATGTGTGGAGGTCGTTCATCGTCCGGCGAAAATTGTTCGAGATGTTTATCATCTTCTGCATAACCACCGGGCTGTGTTTTAGATCCTGCGCTGATCGTGTTAATCGCAATCGGAATTACATTATTGCGGAAATTGGCACTTTCTCGGGTCGAAAGTGAGAGTTCTACTTCCGGGAAGCAAATGCGGAAGGCACAAATAATTTGTAATAGTTGCTTATCACTCATTTGCGAAGCAGGTTGTAATCCACCGACACAAGGGCGCAAGCGAGGAAATGAGATCGAATAACGGCTTTGCCAATATTTATTTTGCAGGTAATTCAAATGTTCGCCGACAAAGTAAATATCGGTACGCCAGTCATTTGAAAGCCCGATTAATGCGCCTAAACCGATTTTATCAATGCCTACTTGACCTAAACGGTCTTGGCTGTCCAAGCGATAAATAAAATCTTGTTTCTGACCACGTAAATGGTGTTTAGCATATTCGGCAGCATTATAGGTTTCTTGATAAACTAATACGCCGTCCAAGCCTAGCGTTTTTAACTCGGCATATTCCTCAGATTGAAGAGGCTGTACTTCCATTAATAATGCGGAAAAATGCGGACGAATCAGTTTTAATTTTTCTCTAAAATAAGGCATCCCGACTTTGGTTTCGTGTTCGCCGGTGACCAGCAATAAATGCTCGTATCCCATCGACTTAATCGCCTTGATTTCATTGAGAATTTCTTTCTCATCCAAAATTTTACGTTTAATGCGATTACTCATCGAAAAACCGCAATAAGTACAATCATTGGTACAAACATTAGAGAGATAAAGCGGTAAATAAAAGCCGATGGTATTGCCAAAACGCTGACGAGTAAGCTGCTGAGCCAGTTGTGCCATCGGTTCTAAATAGGCTTCCGCCGCCGGCGAAATTAACGCCATAAAATCATTTAAATCTCGGTTTGATGTTTGCAAGGCATTCTCTACATCCATTGAAGTTTTTGCTCTTAACGATAAAGCGAAATGCGCCCAATCAAGGGTTTGCCAATAATCGCTAAACTGTGAAAACTGATTCGTTTTCATTGCAACTCCCTAACCCAAAAAACCGGTTAATGGGCTGGTTGCCTGTGCGGTTTGGCTCACTTTGCCTAACCCGGCTAAATAGCCTAAACGCCCTGCTTCAACCGCTAATTTAAAGGCTTGTGCAACTTGAATCGGATCACGAGCTACCGCCATTGCCGTATTCACTAATACCGCATCGGCGCCCATTTCCATCGCTTGTGCGGCATGGCTCGGAGCGCCGATACCGGCATCCACCACCACAGGTACTCGGCTTTGTTCAATAATAATGCGTAAGAAATCTTGCGTTTTTAGCCCTTGATTAGTTCCAATCGGCGCACCTAACGGCATTACTGCCGCACACCCGACTTCTTCCAAGCGTTTACATAACACCGGATCCGCACCGCAATAAGGCAATACGATAAAGCCTTCTTTAACTAACATTTCCGCACCTTTGAGTGTTTCAATCGGATCCGGCAGCAAATAACGAACATCCGGGTGAATTTCAAGTTTTATCCAGTTAGTTTGTAATGCTTCGCGTGCCAATTTTGCCGCGAAAACCGCTTCTTCCGCTGTTTTCGCTCCCGAGGTATTCGGTAACAGCTTGACGCCACTCTGAATTAACGGCGTTAAAATATCGTCTTGTTCCTGTGCTAAATCCACCCGTTTCATCGCCATTGTTGCAAGCTGGGAACCTGATGCGACAATACTTTGTTGCATCACTTTAGGGTTTGAAAATTTGCCCGTACCGGTAAAAAGACGGGAGTGAAATTCGGTATCACCAATTTTAAGAAGATCTGTCATATTTTTTTCCTTATCTATAAGCCTTCCAAGTGAAGGATTTTTTCTAAAATTTTTACTTATTCCTGACTTATACTAAATGTTATCAACCACCGGCTATCGCTTTAAAGACGGTGAGTTTCGCCCCTTCTTGCAACGGATAATTTTGCCATTCGCTTTTCGGTACAATCTGTTGATTTAATGCGACCGCCACACCCTGTAAATTAGTCTGTGAAAGTGCTAACGCCGTTTGGATAGACGTATTTTCCGCTACGTCAAGCGGTTGATTATTAATGAAAATTTGCATATTTCCTCACTCTGATTCAAAACTTAATTATGGTCTGCCGCATACTCGGCAATGTTTATCTTTTACCATTTCAAGCTGCTGCCACATCAAAGTTCGTCCGTCAAAAACACCTAACTTTCCGTCACAAGAAACCGCTAACCCCAGTAAAAACTTCAGCGTTTCTAACGCTTGTAAACTGCCGATAATGCCGACAATCGGTGCTAAAACACCGGCGGTTCGACAATTTAGATTACCGATCTCAGTATCGGAAAATAAACAAGCGTAGCAGCCGTGTTGATAAGGGGGAAAAACACCTAATAATTGCCCGTCCATACCGACCGCCGAACCGGAAATCAGCGGAATTTTATTTTCAACACACACTTTATTAATCGCATGGCGAGTAGTCATATTGTCCGAACAATCCAACACCACATCGACTTTATTCACCCAATACGCCAGATTTTCTGCGGTTAATTGTTTATTAATGGCGATAATTTCAACGGACGGATTAATCGCTTGTAAATTTAGCCGAGCCTGTTCGCTTTTAGGTTTGTTTAAATCTTTCATGCCAAATAGTGTTTGGCGTTGTAAATTGGTTAAGTCCACTCTATCAAAGTCGGCAAGGTAAAGTTTTCCAACGCCGGCAGACGCTAAATATTGTGCAACCGGCGAACCGAGTCCGCCACAGCCCACCACTAATACTCTGCTTTTGGCTAACTTTTGCTGTCCTTCGATACCGCATTCCTCTAGTAAAATCTGGCGGCTATAACGCAGGAAATATTGATCAGATAAACTCATAACAATTCCTTGGTAAAAAATCTCAAAAAATCAACCGCTTGTACGCTATCGCATATATTGAACCCACGGCAGCCAACGGCGTAGCAGTCTATCGGTCACAAAATACAAACAAAGCGTCATCAGTACTAAAATCGTTAAAGCGGCAAATAATAAATCGGTTTGCATTCGAGCATTGGCGTGTAACATCAAATAGCCAAGTCCTTGCGAAGATCCTACCCATTCCCCGACCACAGCCCCGATAGGCGCAACCGAAACTGCAATACGTAATCCGGAAGCTAACGCCGGTAATGCTGCCGGCAGACGTACCCGAAGCAACATGGCAAGCGGTTTAATTTCTAAGGTTTTTGCTAATTCTAAATAGGCTTTGGGCGTATTGCGCAGTCCGTCATAACAGGCTGCCGTAACCGGGAAGTAAATGATCAGGATGGTCATCGCAATCTTGGAAGCCATACCGTATCCCAGCCAAAGCACTAATAAAGGTGCAATCGCAAAGACCGGAATGGCTTGGGATATCACTAATAACGGCAATAAAAAACCGTTTAACCACTTGGAAAGCGAAAGTAATAAGGCGGACATTACTCCAAGCAGGAAACCCAGACTTAGGCCAGTAATAATTTCAATAAAAGTAATTTGGCTATGCTGCCAAAGTAGCGGAAATTGGCTGACGATTTGTTCAAAAACCGTGAGAGGCGCCGGCAACATATAATGCGGTAACGCAAACCCCATCACAGTTAATTGCCATAAGAGAATCAACAATAAGCTCAAACCACTTATTTTGAGTAAACGTTTAAACATCCTTGCCCCCTTTAGTATCGTTAGAGAGCATATCCAACAGGCGTTGTTCTAATTGCCATTGTTCGGTGTTTACGCTAAAACGAGGGGTCTTACTTAACGGCTCAATTACATCCGATAGTTGAACCGGCTGATGTTTAAGAATATAGATTTGATCAGCAAGACGAATAGCTTCTTGCGGATCATGAGTGATTAACAGCACTGTCTTATCGGCTAGAAGCTGTGCCGCCAGTTGCTGTAGCTGTAAACGCGTAACGGCATCTAAGGCGGAAAACGGTTCGTCCATAAGGATGAGATCCGCATCTTGTATTAATGTACGAGCCAAAGCCACTCGCTGGCGTTGTCCGCCGGAAAGTTGATAACAAGGTTTATTTTTATGCTCCAACATGTTTACAGCAGTTAATAATTGTTCTGCCTTTGCTAGCGTTTCAATATTTTTATTACCTTGTAAATGTGCGGCTAACTGCACGTTATCTAATACGGATAACCAGGGGAATAAGGAATCTTGCTGGGCAAGCCAAGCAATTTTCGTCTCGGGAGCAAATGCGATCGAGCCGGATATTTCCGTCTCTAGTCCTGCAATTAAGCGAAGTAAGGTTGATTTACCGATTCCTGATGCACCTAATAATGCACACCACTTACCTTTCGGCAGTACGAAATCGAAGTTATTAAAAATAACCTGATCTTTAAATGCAAAATGCAACTGGCAAATTTCGATACAATTCATTGAATACCTCAGAAAATAGGTATGACTTAAAACCGCTAATTAACGGCTAAAATGAATTGAATGAGATGACTTTAATGAAAAAAAGAATGGAATAATTGAAATGAAAATAAGCATATTAGTTTCCTACGTCAGTACTAACTGTATCAGGTTCACGGGTCTAATCTCAGCCTCATTGGAGGCACCCCGACTAAAAAATTGTTAATAGTGTAAAGAAATTACCGATAAAAACCAATCGGTTACTTTTGAATATGTGAACAAGATCACATTACAAAAAAACAAGCGGTTAAAAAATGTAACTTTTTTGTAAAAAAATCACAAAATTTAACCGCTTGCCTCAAGATTAGAGGTTTAGAACTGATAACCTACATGAGTATGGAATGATGTACCTGAGAAGTTATCACGACGACCTAAATCACGTTGTACCGCAAGTTGGAAATGCCACGGACTTGCTTTCGCTTTCCAATCAAGACCGGCTTGTACATTTACCCAGCTCTTATCCGCTTGTGCTAAACCGACTTTAAATTGGCTACCGTTAAAGCTAGTCAATAATTCTGCCGGTGAATCACGCCACTCTTTTACCCAGCGAGCATTCACATACGGTTGCCAATCTGCAAATTGATAACGGTATTCGGCACCTACACCGCTACGCACGCTACGAATTTGTTGCTCTGCAAAACTTAATCGCATTGCATTCGCTTTCGTCTCGCCAAAATCGATTACTTTGCCATGGCTATTGGTAAGATCTGCTAACAACGCCACTTGTTTATTATCAAATTGCCATTCATAACCACCAAATACGCCGGCACTGATTACTGCCCCACTCGTCTCACCTTTTTGTGAACGTTTAGCACTACCTAGCTGAATTTGACTACTGGTTTTATAGTCGTTATCGCTTAACTGTAATGCTGCACCGACCCACCATTTATCCGCATCATAACGCACTGCGGTATTAATCGCTTTACTCTTAATTTCGCCTTTAGTTGAGCCTTTTGAGCCTTCTAAATCACTTTGGCTAAATAATGCCGAGAATTGCCATTGTGGCGTAAATTGCGCTTTCAAACCTGCATAAATCGCATCACCTTCGTTATAACGTTGATATGCTGCGATACCTTGTACGGTTTTAGCTTCTTGTTTTAATAAACGATTAAGATTGCTTTGTTGGCGAGCGAAATCAAAAGTTTTCTCCGTTGAATGTAACGCTAATTGTGGCAATACGCTTACTTCGCTCGGCGCTTGTAATACATTTAAAATATAATCCGCCATCACTTTGTGCGCTACAGCACCCGGGTGGAAACCGTCTGCAAATAATTTACCGTCTGCATTCGCTTGATCCGCTACCGTACAACCTGGCTTCGTAGTCGATGCACATACTGTTGCGGTCGTGTTGGTTAAACCGAAGTCCGCCGGATTACTCAACATATCCGTAAATAATGCATCCGTATCAATGCGTACAATATTGCCACCCACTGAATTTAATGCTTGAGTGGTTGCGCTATTTAAGAAACTTGTCGCACTTGCCGCTTGTGTAGCAAACTGTTGATACTGTTGAAGAAGCGTATTGGTAAAAGTCTTCTGATCAATTACTGCACTTAATGCGTTACCTAATTTAGATTGGTAAAGCGCCCCTACCGTATTTGCCAATACCTGCATACGTGCATTTTCAAAATCCGTCAGGTTTTTTTGAGTACTGTTATTTAACGCAGCTAAATTTGCATCAAACGCATCCTGAAAAGCTTTCTTTGCCATTTCACCATAGCCTGTTTGAGCTGCGAAACTACTTGCTACAGATGCACCAAATTGTTGGAATAACGATGGTGTATAAGCTACATTTGGTACTGTCGGTGCCACAAGTAAACTCACACCGGCTTGTTTTAATGCCGCCCACTGCTGCGCACTATTTTGTGCTGCTACGGTACTTTCGGTTTGAACAGTCTGTAAAGCATCTTGGCTTGCTATCGCTTTCGTTAAAATTGCCGGCATATCATTGCCGCCTGCCCACATAACATGTAACGCATCATTTTTTACGCCATTTGCTAAGTAATTTTGAATTTGTTGTGCGACTGCAACATTAGGCTGCACATTGGTATATTGGCTATTAGTTGGAACAACTACCCCACCGCTATAAGCATAGTTAGATCCACCTTTTGATGAAGCGGTTAAAGTACTGCCCAATGTTTTTGCTACATGTTCATTATAAAGGGCATTTGGTGTGCCGTTCGGTTGATTATAGGTCGCTTTATTTAACCATCCTGTTTGTCCCACATCGCTTAAACTGTCTCCAAATACTACAACATCTTGCGCTATTGCCGCAGAGGTTAAGGCTGAAGCGAATAACGCTAAATATGTTTTTTTCATTTCCACTATTTTTCTCCTAAAAATACAAAGCGATAACATTTATTTACAAGAAATGTAAATAAATGTTATCGCCTTACAAAAGAAAAACAGATTGGACTTGTTAGCTAATTAGTCGTTTTTTGACTTCCAAATTAGCGGATCCACACCACGATGAATTAAATCTTGGTGCTCTTCAATCTTAAATACAGGTTCTTGCCCTGCTTTAATCTGACGAATATAGTCTTTCAATAAACGCCATACGATTGGTGCAAGAATTAAGATAGCAACTAAGTTAATCACTGCCATTGATGCCATAACCGTATCTGCGAATGCCCAAACGATACCACCGTCACGTACTGCACCGAAATAAACAAAGAATAATACGATGATTCTGAAACCCCAAACGAACCAAGGTTTGTTTTTGATATAACGAATATTAGTTTCCGCATAAGCGTAGTTACCGATAATTGAGGTATAGCAGAATAATAACAAGATGAATGCTAAGAAATGTAAGCCGAATTCACCTAAATGGTATTGCAATGCGGTTTGTGTTAATTCAACACCTTTTAATGTTTCATTACCGTAGTTATCCGACATCAAGATAATCACTGCCGTACAAGTACAAACCACCATCGTATCGACAAATACGCCTAGCATCTGAATTAAGCCTTGGCTTGCCGGGTGTTTGGCATCTGAGGTTGCAGCTGAATTCGGTGCAGAACCCATACCCGCTTCATTCGAGAATAAACCACGTTTGATCCCCATTAGCATGGTTTTTGACACTAATGTACCGAACATACCACCGGCTGCTGCCGAGAAATCAAATGCACTATCAATAATTAAAGTTAATACGGACGGAACACGTTCAATGTTCATTCCTAGAATGATTACGGCAATAATGAGATAGAATAATGCCATCATCGGCACAACTTTTGATGAGACTTGACCAATAAGTTTAACGCCACCGGAAATAATAATACCGGTTACGATAACTAGCACAACGCCGACATATTGTCCGTCCCATTCCCAAGCTTTACTTGTTGCAGCCACAATGGAGTTAGATTGTACGGCATTAAAAGCGAAGCCGAATGTGAAAATTAAAGTGACGGCAAACGCAATCGCCATCGGTTTAAACTTTAAGCCGCGAGTAATATAGTAAGCAGGGCCGCCACGAAACATACCGTTTGGATCTCGTGTTTTATATAATTGAGCAAGTGATGATTCCGCAAATGCCGAACTCATTCCCATTAATGCGGTTACCCACATCCAAAATACTGCGCCCGGGCCACCTAATGCAATTGCGGTTGCCACACCGCCGATGTTACCCACACCGACTCGGCTTGCTAAACCGGTTGCAAATGCCTGAAACGGTGTAAGTGAGTTCCCTTCTGCTGAACGTCCGCCCCACATTTCTTGAATGCTTCTCGGCAATAAACGTAATTGCACCAAACCGGTAGTAATGGTAAAAAACATTCCGACGCCTAAAAGTAGAAGAATGGTTACATCCCAAAGCGGTCCGTCAACAGTATTGACAATCCACGTCAGCAGGTTTTCAAAGCCTGAAACAATAAAATCCATTAAAAAAGCCTCATAAAAGTTAAAAATAGAAAAAGGGAAACGATTGCATTGTAATGATTTTTTAACGTTTGAAAAGATTTTTTAATCTAGTCAATTAACAAAAGTTATCGTCTTAATAATCCGGATCCGGTCGTAATCTCAATAAAACTGCTATGAAATAAGGTAATTCCTAGCAGAATCAAGCCAAGTCCCGCTGCAATCTTTAAAAGGAGTACCAGTTTTTTACTGGTCTGTTCAGAGATATACCACGAACTTAAACGAATCGCTTTATTACGAGCGACTAAGACTAGCCAAGCAAATAAACTTAAGGTTAAACCTGTTCCGACCGCCATCACCAATGCTGAAGCAATACCCCAAGCATATAAATCCAATGTATAGGCTAAAAATAAAACTAAAATCGCACCGGAACAGGGTCTGGCGCCAATACTGAGAATAATCATCAGTTGAGCTTTCCAATCTTTTGCTTTCTGCATTTGATCAGAAGATGGCAAATGTTGATGCCCGCAGCCACAATTCTCTGAATGAATATGCGGTTTAGCGTTAACAAGCGGTCGAATTTGACTGATTTTTTGCAAATTCGGGGCTGCCGAGATTTTGCGAATATTAGGCTTTTGCTGCACGGTCGTTTTTACTTTCCGTGAAACATTTTTTAATGCTTGATAGCACCAATAGATACCAAACAAAATCATCAAGGCAAAACTGCCCCGCTCCACCCATTTAAGTGTAAAATTAAAGTAGCTGCGAGAAAGTGTAAAGACCACCACAATGACCGTCACCAAACTCACTGCGACAATACCTTGCATTAGCGCAGATAATAAGCTGATCTTCATAGCTTGGTTTAGTTTAGTTTTTTCAAGCGAAAGATAACTGGTCAAAATAAATTTACCGTGTCCCGGGCCTAACGCGTGAAACACTCCATAGAGAAAACTAATAAGCATCAATGTCATACCGGCTTGTTGCGAATGCATACTTAATGCGGTAAGTGAACCGGAAAGCTGTTGGTTAAACGCTTTCTGCCATACCATTACCTGATAAAGCATCACCGGATAGCTTTGGTAAATGGCAAAAAATACGAGAAATATGGCCGCTAGCCAAATTGCAGATTTACCCATTATTCGCATACGACTGTTACCTTTTGTGCGAATTGTGCGCCTAGGGAATTATCTTCATTTTCAGACATTTCCGGTGATTGGTTTTTATCTAAACTGGAAGCATATAGACGAAGAGAATTACTGATTTTCGGCTGGGTTAATGTCGCTTTACACTGTGAGTTGCTAATAGACAATGCGTTAGCACTATTATATTCCATCCCCATATAATAGCTTGGTTCATAGGTGTAAAAGCGGATTGGGTTATTTTTGAGATCATGCGGTTTACTTAACGGAATCGTAATATAAAACACAACTCTATTGCCATGAATTTTAAAACGAGTATTAAGTGGTTTCGCACTAAATTTGATAGGTTGGTCTTTCGCATCATAAAGATAGCTGAAATAATGCGTTTCAATAGCGGTTTGCGTCATTTCATCGGTAATTGATTTTTCTGTTACTGCTTTATTCGTGCTGTTATTTACTTCATAAATCAATTCTGCTGAGGCAATCTCATCCAGCATCCACTCCATTTCAAACGCATTTAGCTTTGTCCCTTCTACCAAGATGTTATTTTTTAAATCGACAAAAGAATGCGGGTGTGCAAGTAATACCGGACTAAACAATACCACTGAAAATATACTGAATAATTTTACTAATTTCATTGAGTCTCCCTATTAGAAAAACAAAAAGCGAACAAGTCACCCTGTTCGCTCTTTTAGAATTAGGCTGAGTCGGTCGATAAGCCGAGTTCTGTCGTGGACAATCATTCCTCTAGGCTTGCATTCGCACGCAAGCTCAAGCAACCTACCCGAACTCTGGACGGGCCATCCATTGAGTTCCTATTTGGTCTTGCTACGAGTGGAGTTTACCGTGCCGTGGAATGTTACCACCCACGCGGTGCGCTCTTACCGCACCCTTTCACCCTTACCTGCGCTAATGCACATCGGCGGTCTGCTCTCTGTTGCACTGGTCGTCGGTTCACACCGCCCAGACGTTATCTGGCACTCTGCCCTGTGTAGCTCGGACTTTCCTCTCGTTTACTTGTCCCACTAGGTCGTTCTTGCGAACAATTAAGGGCTTCAATAAACCAGCGATTGTCTAACCAACTCAGAATAGCGAGTATAGCGGATTTACAAAGTTTTGCCAATATTTAACCGCTTGTTCGGCTAATTATTGGTAAATAAAAAAGGATTAAGTTCCGAAAAACTTAATCCTCTCTTTTTACTCACTTTTAACGTTTAAAAATTAAACGCGTTTGAAGTCCAAGTGAACTAATTTTGGTTTAGTTGGGTGACGTTGAATCGCTTGTACTTTAACTTGCTCTTCTTTACCTGCTACAACGATAGTTAATACTTCGCTATAGAACGCATCGTGGATTTGTGCGTTGTTTACGTTATCGTGGTTTAAAACGATTGATACAGGCTCTGCGTTACCACCGTAGATGATTGCAGGAACTTGACCATTGTGACGCAGGCGGCGGCTCGCACCCTTACCTTGCGCAGAACGAACTTCAGCTTCAAATTTGAATGACATTGTTTGATTCTCTTAAAGTAAAAAGGAACATAACGTTCCGTGAATATAAAAAATAGCAGGCGACCCAGCTATTTCACAAAAGAATTTCGACTAAAAAAGTCGAGTGCGTATTCTACGCATTTTTCTAACAAAATGCAAAACAAAAAGAGGCGAATAGTATCGCCTCTTTTCATTATTTAAACAATTAAGCTACAAGTGCTTTTACTTGTTTTGCATACGCATCCCAATCGGTAATCGGGCGAGTTGCCACGCCTGAATCCATTGCCGCTTTCGCAACCGCTGATGAAACCGCCACAATTAAACGTGGGTCAAATGGAGTTGGAATTACATAATCCGGGCCGAATGATAATTCACCATAGGTTGATAATACTTCGAACGGAACCGGCTCTTTCGCTAAATCTGCAATTGCGTGTGCCGCTGCCATTTTCATTTCTTCATTAATAGTGGTTGCACCAACATCTAACGCACCACGGAATAAGAATGGGAAGCAAAGCACGTTATTTACTTGGTTCGGATAATCTGAACGACCGGTACATACGATCGCATCCGCACGTACAGCTTTTGCTTCGTGTGGTGTTGTCTCCGGCACTGGATTTGCTAATGCAAGAATTAACGGATCTTTTGCCATGGTTTTGATCATATCTTGGCTTAATGCCCCCGCTTTAGAACAGCCTAAGAATACGTCCGCACCCGCTACTGCATCCGCAAGCGTACGCCAACCGTTATCTTCAATCGCATAGAATTGTTTGGTTTCATCCATATTATCGCCACGACCTTGGTAAATCACCCCTTTAGAATCGCACATCGTAATATTTTCTTTTTTGAAACCTAATGAGCGTAATAGGTTGGTACAAGCAATTGCAGATGCGCCCGCACCGTTAACTACTAAACGAACTTCACTAATATCTTTCCCCACGATTTGTAAACCGTTTACAGCTGCTGCGCCTACGATAATAGCCGTACCGTGTTGGTCGTCATGGAATACAGGAATGCCCATACGCTCACGTAATTTTTTCTCAATATAGAAACATTCCGGCGCTTTGATATCTTCTAAGTTGATCCCACCGAAAGTTGGCTCTAACGCTGCGATAATATCGACTAATTTATCCGGATCATGTTCGTTAATTTCGATATCAAATACATCAACACCGGCAAATTTTTTGAATAATACACCCTTACCTTCCATTACCGGTTTAGACGCTAATGCACCGATATTACCTAAACCAAGTACGGCTGTACCGTTTGAAATTACTGCCACTAAGTTACCACGAGCGGTATAACGACGCGCTGCTGCCGGATCTTTTTCAATTTCTAAACAAGGTTCTGCTACACCAGGGGAATAAGCTAATGCTAAATCATGCTGTGTCGCAAGTGATTTGGTTGGTGTAACTGCAATTTTGCCCGGCACGGGGAATTCATGAAAATCTAACGCTTGTTGTCTTAAATCGCTCATATAGCCTATCCTTAATAATACGACAAATTGATGTGTGTTTTAACTGTTAATAATTGAAAGATGGCTGAATACAACACATCTCTAAATTATTAACAATGCCACAGTATTTTACTGCAAAAATTAGCAATTTTGTGTGATTTGGATCTAATTTTTAACAGTTTGTTAAACATAACAAAAAACGGTGGGATTTTGCAAAAAAATTGCCAAATCCCACCGCTATTTTACTCTAATTAGGTAGATTAATTCACTGTTGGTAACCAACCCGCCGAGAATAAGAATTCCCACCATGCGATACCTAATGTTGCATGAATAATCAAGCTACCGAACGCAATAATAAAGCCAGCTGTCCACCAAGATTTGATGTCGTTATAACCCGCACCAAACGTAATCGGACCAGGACCACCGCCATAGTGAGTCACAGAACCACCGTAAGAGTTCGAGAATAATAAGCCTAACGCTAATAATTCTACCGGCGCTCCCGCTACTTTACCAACTGTCGCAAACACAGGTACCATTGCAGCTACATAAGCACCGCCTGAAGCAAATAGATAACGTACAGATACACTTAAAATTAAGATAACGACTAACGCAATGTTACCGTGATCACCAAAATTCAGATTTGCACTTAATGTATTTGCCAACCACTCAAAGAACTTCGCTTTTTCTAAGATACCTGACATACCAATGATACCACCGTACCAAATTAAGGTATCCCAGCCCGCTTTGTTTTTACGTACATCATCCCAAGATACAATGCTTAATACCACGCAAAGTACCATGGTAATTAATGCCACTGTGGTTGAGTTCACATGTAAGAAATCCGCAAAGATCCAACCTAATAACGCCAATACGAATAAAACCGCTAATGATTTTTCACGGAAGCTCATTGGGCCTAGTTCTTCTAAGCCTTTCTTCGCAATTGCTTTATTATCTACTTTAGTTAATTCCGGTTTTGCAATCAAATAACATACAAACGGAATAATAAATAAACATAATAAACCCGGGACAGAAGCGGCTAAGAACCATTGAACCCAGTTTAAATTTAAGCCTAAGATTGGGGCCATTAACGAAAGTGCTAACGCATTCGGTGCCATCGCCGTTAAGAAAATATAGCTGGTTGTCTTAACCACCATATAGACATTTAACAATAAATAGCGACCGGCTAATTTAGGTGATTTTTCAGGATCTGAACCTAATGCAACCGCAACACTATTAATGATTGGGAATACAATACCACCGGCACGAGCAGTATTTGATGGAGTAGCTGGAGAAAGTAATAAATCAAGGAAAACGGTCACATAACCTAAACGAAGTGTCGTACTACCTAACCAACTAATCATATGGTAAGCAATACGTTTACCTAAACCGGTAATCACAAATGCAGAGCTTAGTGTAAATGCTGTAAAAATTAACCAAGTCGTACCCGATTGATAACCGGCTAAAGTGTGGCTTACTTTTACAAACTCACTTGCCCCTTCAGTATTACCGATAGTTGCTGCAGAAGCAGCTACAGCGGCAAGTAATAATACCGGCTCACCATAAGGTTTCATGACAAGACCGACAATCGTTGCAATATAAATACCTAATAAGCGCCACGCAATAAGCGGCAGACCTTCCGGTGCGGGTAATAAGAAAAATATAATCGGTATCGCAACTAATACCGCTAATTTCTGAGCCTTTGATAAAGCCATAAGTTCACCTCTGTGTAAAAATTAAAATATATAAAACACGAAACTCTCATACCTCTAAAGAGTGATGCTGCTATTTTTACCACAACTTAATACTAAAAACCTTGATATTTCTCTAAGTTTTGCAATTTTTTTATTGATTAAAATAATTAATCACAATCTATATTTTCTTGAAGTTTGAAAAAAAACCTATCTTTCCATGGAAAGTAAAAATACCATTAGTGCAAGTAAATCCGCGCTACCGCCACAACTAATATTTCGGCGGATACATTCGTTATCAAGTTTTTCTAAAGCGGAAATCATTTCTGATTTAGTAGCCGCATTTCGTAAAATTTCAGCCGCTTGCTGCTTCACAAAGGTTAAACCTTCTATGCCACCTCGGTGAACAACATTCGTATCATCATTATGCGCCATCAACCATAATAAGATTTGGTGTAAATCCGGCTGTTCTTTATCTTTGATTTGCGCCAAACAGCGTACCACCGTAATCAAACCACTTTCCGCCTCGCCCCTTGCACCAGTCAAGCCATATACTCGATACAGTTTTACCCCATGAGTAAGCGGTAAATTTTCAGGATAATTTTGCAATTCTGCGGTTAGCCCCTTTGAAAATTTCCTAACTAAATCAAACAGTTGTAAAAATCCCACTTTATCTGGAGCATGTCTAATATACAACCGTCCGATAGCACAACAAACCAGACCAAAAGCAAAAATCGCCCCCTTATGCGTATTTACTCCATTGGTTACCTGTAACATCGCATTTTCGGCAGCCATACCAAGCGGTCGAATTTCTGTCAAAATTTGCGATTCAGGCAATACACTTGTTTCAATCCCCTTCAAGATAAATTGCGCAAAAAACGGACGTAAAGCAAGCGCACTACGCTCAAAGGTTTGTACATTCATATCCTTATGTGCACCGTTATTTCGGCGATCAACCAAGCCGGGTTTTGGCGTGAGATACACTTCTTGTAATAGTGCTTGGTAAATGGCTTCTGCTATCTGTTGTGCAAAAAAATCGTCTGAAGCCCGTTGTTGCATCTGCGCTACAATTTGCTCGACAGAATGCTTACGTGATCTGGCACAAAATTTAGCGTTTTCCGTACAGCAGAGGCACGAACGCGCAGCAAAGCCTAAGTCTGTTCGGCTTAATAGCACTCCATTTGGAGAAATAACATCAATATCCCACAAACGGGCAAGCGGTGAGCTATCTTCTAATTCAATACAAGCTCTTTTCAACATTACCGCGTCAATCGGCAACACAAAGATCGCCTCATGCCCTGTAACGAGCGGACGAATAAACTCCACAGTCGGTGAAATATCTAATTTTTTAAATAAAGCACTCAGATTTTCCAAACTTCTTGCAAAAATATAATCGAGCAATTCGTTTTTCTTCACCCCACCTACGGCGGTTAAAGTGACGGACAATAACGTTTGCTGATATTTTTCAAGGCATTCTTGTTGTAAGAATGCACGTTCCTCACGTGCTGTTAATAGCTGTTCGAGAGAAATTTCTTCTCCTTCGAGAGAAAAGTTTTTGCAAAATTTTTGGAAAATCATACCGCTTGTTACTTATCAATAAATATAAATAGGAATAAAAAAGGCGTGCTCGGCACGCCCTACAATAACACTAGTATAGCAATTATTCTTTTACTGCATATACCGTATCGATCACTGAACCGTCACGGTAACGTACTACCGCTACCGGTTGATCAGTTACCTCAATTTCTTTCGGTTTACCTGTGATGCTGTATGCACGTTCACAAAGTTGCTCGATTGTGAATAATTCCACACCCGCTTCGGTTAATTTTTCAATTAAATCCGGGCGTTTCGGGTTCACTGCCACGCCGTGATCAGTCACTAAAATATCAATGTTTTCACCCGGCGTTACGCACGTTAATACGTTTTCTACCACACAAGGAATACGACCACGTACTAATGGCGCTACAATGATCGCTACTTGTGCTGATGAAGCTGTGTCACAATGACCACCTGACGCACCACGAATTACGCCGTCTGAACCGGTTAATACGTTGACGTTGAATTTAGTATCAATTTCAAGGGCTGAAAGTACCACGATATCTAAACGCTCAACCGATGCACCTTTTGAACTGAAATTCGCATATTGGTTTGCCGATACTTCGATATGATTCGGGTTGCGAGCCAATGACTCTGCCGCATCTTTATCGAATGATTGTACGTCGATTAATTTTTTGATTAATCCCGCTTCGTGCAATGCCACCATGGTTGAAGTGATACCACCTAAACCAAAACTTGCCGTAATATTTTCACGACGCATTTTATCTTCTAAGAAACGAGTTACTGCGAGTGATGCACCACCGGTACCGGTTTGGAATGAGAAGCCGTCTTTGAAATAACCTGAACCGAAAATCACTTCTGCACATTTACGAGCAATTAAAAGTTCACGTGGGTTTGTGGTCATACGAGTTGCACCACCACCGATTTTTTTCGGATCGCCCACTTCGTCCACTTGCACGATAAAGTCCACTTGGTCTTGCGTGATGCTTGCCGGATTTAATGGATACTCACCAAATTCTTCGGTTAAAAGCACCACTTTATCCGCATATTCCGCATCAATACGAGCGTAACCTAATGAACCACATTTGCTTTTACCGCTAAAGCCGTTTGCATTACCAAATTTATCGCACATCGGCACACCTAAGAATGCCACGTCAATTTTTAATTCACCCGATTTTACTAAGTGAACACGACCACCGTGCGAATGGATATTTACCGGCTCTTTTAAAATCCCTTTTGAGATTTCGTCCGCTAATTTGCCACGAATACCTGATGAGTAAATTTTAGTTACTACACCGTTTTTAATATGTTCAATCAGAGGGAAATGGCTGTCAATTAATGAACTTGACGCAAGTGTTAAGTTTTTAAAGCCCATTGCCGCGATTTTTTCCATTACCATATTAACTACGAAGTCGCCGGCACGGAATGCGTGATGGAATGAAATAGTCATACCGTCTTTTAGCCCTGAGCGGCGAATAGCATCTTCTAGGCTATCACACACTTTACGGTCTTTTGCGGTACGTACGAGGGATTCCGCTTTTGGTACTGCTTGATAAACTGGTCTACCTGCGTTGAACTTTTCAACACGCTGTTCTCTTGTTGTCATGTTATCCCCCTACTCTTCACGAATACCTGATTTAGCACGTTCAAGCACTAATTTTGCACGATCGATAATCGGTGCATCGATCATTTTACCGTTAAGTGAAACCACGCCTAAGCCGTTACGTTCCGCTTCTTGTGCCGCTTCAATAATGCGTTGCGCTTGATCCACATCTTTTTGCGTTGGTGCAAATAAGTTATGTAACAGCTCAATTTGGCGAGGATTCACAAGCGATTTACCGTCAAAACCAAGCTGTTTAATTAATGCCGCTTCCGCTAAGAAACCTTCTTCATTATTTGCATTTGAATAAACGGTATCAAACGCTTGAATACCTGCCGCACGAGCCGCTTGTAAAATTGAGCAACGTGCAAATAATAATTCAATACCTTCCGGTGAACGTTCGGTTTTGAGGTTGCGCACATAGTCTTCCGCACCTAACGCAATACCGATTAAACGGTTTGAAGCCGTTGCGATTTGGTTCGCTTGAGTAATACCAAGTGGTGATTCAATTGCGGCTAACATTAATGTTGAGCCAACTTCACGTCCACATGCTTTTTCAATTTCGGTGATCACATGATCCATATCAATCACATCTTGTGCAGTTTCAGTTTTTGGCATACGAACGACATCTACACCCGCACGTACTACTGCATTTAAGTCAGCTAAACCGAATTCAGAATCAAGCGGATTTACACGCACTACGGTTTCAATTTCTTGGTAAAGCGGATGTTGTAACGCATGAGCCACTAAAATGCGTGCAGAATCTTTTTCTTTTAACGCTACCGCATCTTCAAGGTCAAACATGATTGAATCAGGTTTATAGATAAAGGTATTACTGATCATTGCCGCATTTGAGCCCGGCACGAAGAGCATACTTCTGCGTAATTTATTTTTTTGGCTCATAGAACTTTCCCCCAATCGATTTGTTCGTCAGTTGCACGTAATAAGGCGGCTTTTAATCTTGCACGAAGTACACAGTCTAATGCACCTTTATCTTCTACCGTCACTTGTGCTGCGTTTACATCAAATTGAGCGAGTACCTCTTTGATGGTGGCTAAAATGTCATCACCAAATTGTTTTCCCACCGAGCTATTTAACTCAATGTTTAACGTATTCGCAGGCTCAATGCGGACTTGCGCATCACTAGATTCTAGTGTGCCTGCCACAGCGATTTTAGTTATCTGCATAATGGGTTCCTTATTTTTTGCTAATAAACGAATTACTAATGGACAAAAGATTACAAATAAATTGGGAAATACAACCGCTTGAACTCCCTTCTCCATTGGCAACTGGTTGTGATCGACAGTAAAAATAGAAATAAAGAAAATAAATTAAGGTAAGTAAAAGAGGAAGAAATTTGACCGCTTGTAAAAACAGATAGCAAGTAACATAACCAATAGACGAACTAACGGAGGCTTTTCGCCACTGTATTTTATTCTGTCTGATGATATGTTTTATAGCCATATGTTAATTATTTTAAGAAAAAAAATATTACCGCAATGAATGCATTCTAACGAATTCTCATAATTTTGCTAATTAGAAAGAGGTATTGTTGATATGGATCAACCAACAAAATACAAAGCGCAACAATTATGAATAAAATTCATATTAATTCTGAAAATTATGAAATTGACGTTAATTAAAAGATAAAAATAAAATGCCCTCACTCGATACCAGAAAAATAGTTACAAATTCAACATCATTCCAACAATAACAATTCGTAAGAGGGACAACATATGAGCTATGCCAAAGAAATTGATCATTTAAATCAAAGTGTTGCAGACTTAAACGGTCAAATTAACGTTTCATTTGAGTTTTTCCCGCCTAAAAATGAAAAAATAGAAACCATGCTATGGGATTCCATTCATCGTTTAAAAGCGTTAAAGCCTAAATTTGTTTCCGTCACTTATGGTGCAAACTCCGGCGAACGCACACGCACTCACTCCATTGTAAAAAATATCCAGCAAGAAACCGGCATTTTGGCTGCACCGCATTTAACCGGTATTGATGCCAGCCCTGAGGAATTACGTGCGATTGCTCAAGATTATTGGGATAACGGCATTCGTAATATTGTTGCACTCCGAGGAGACGAGCCGGCGGGTTATACTAAAAAACCGTTTTATGCGGCAGATTTAGTGAGATTATTAAAAGAAGTCGCCGATTTTGATATTTCGGTTGCCGCTTACCCTGAAGTACATCCAGAAGCCAAATCTACCCAAGCCGATTTAATTTACTTAAAACAAAAAATTGAAGCCGGGGCCAATCGTGCTATTACTCAATTTTTCTTTGATATCGACAGCTACCTTAGATTCCGTGACCGCTGTGCCACCGTAGGTATTGATGTTGAAATCGTGCCGGGAATTCTGCCCGTTTCCAATTTCAAACAATTAGAAAAAATGGCGAAAGTGACTAATGTGCGAATCCCAAGCTGGATGCAAAAAATGTATCAAGGTCTGGAAGATGATCAAACGACTCGCAATTTAGTCGGGGCAAGCATTGCGATGGATATGGTCAAAATTCTCTCAAAAGAAGGCGTGAAAGATTTCCACTTTTATACTTTAAACCGCTCGGAACTTACTTACGCCATTTGTCATACGCTCGGCGTTCGTCCATAGACACTAGACAATAATGTACAAATAACGGACAATGTTCATATTGAATGATTGTCCTATTTACTTATGCTATTTTTAACCAAACTGATTACAGCCATTATCCTTCCGCCATTTAATGCTTTGATTTTATGGATTTTTTCTCTATTTTTGCACAAATTACACTTCAAAAAATTAAGCTACTTTTGTACGTTGCTAGGCATTACGATTCTTTATATTTGTAGCACGCCTTATTTCTCACATCAGTTGATTCAAGCGGTCACTTTTACCCAAAAACTTACCATTGAAGATTACAAAAAAGCCCAAGCCATTGTGGTATTAGGCGGAGGATTACGTGACAGCAATGAGCTATACGGTAATTATGCGATTGCCGCCGCACCGTTAGAACGTATGCGCTATGCGGCTTATTTACATAAACAGACCAGTTTACCTATTTTAGTCACCGGCGGTAGCCCTGAGGGGAGAGAGCCGGAAGCAAAAATTATGGCGCAAGAGTTGAACGATTTTTTCCATGTTCCCGTCACGTGGGTTGAGGAAAAATCAAATGTTACAGAAGAAAATGCAACATTCAGCAAACCGATTCTGATGCAAGCCGGTATTCAACATATTGTTTTGGTGACTAACCAATGGCATATGAAACGCGCAAAAATGCTATTTGAGCGAGAAGGCTTTAACGTGCTTGCGGCTAGCACCACTGCTCATCAGGCGCTTGATATCGGAATTTTACCGTTTATTCCACAAGCACAAGCGCTACAAAATAGTAGCATTGCCCTTAAAGAATGGATTGGTTATTGGAAAGAAAAACTGATTGGATAAATAAAGTAACAAGGCCCCCTTTGGGGGCTTTGTACTAAAGTGAATGAATCAGATGGTCGATCATCAAACCGGCAATATCAATGCCGCTTGCCTGCTCAATCCCTTCTAGCCCCGGGCTGGCATTCACTTCTAACACCAGCAATCCGCTATCAGAACGAATCAGATCGACACCTGCCACGCGAAGTCCGATTGCTTTTGCCGCTTTCACTGCAAGTTGTTGTTCTGCTTCAGTTAATACTATCGTTTGAGCTTTGCCACCTAAATGAATATTAGCCCGAAACTCTCCCTCGTTACTGCAACGCTGCATTGCCGCCACGACACGATCTCCGACTACAAACGCTCGAATATCCTGTCCTTTTGACTCCGCCACAAAATCTTGCAACAAATAAGATAATTTTGCTTGCTGTAACACTGCCAAAACGCTTTGGGCAGTTTGCTTGCTCTCCGCCAACATGACCCCGACACCTTGCGAACCGGATAAGGTTTTCGTTACTAACGGGAACTGATGTTGGGCTAAATGCCCGTCTACCGAACATAATTCTCCAGCTAACGAACTTGCCGGTACAGCGATTTGTGCGGTAACCAAGGTTTGTAAACTTAGCCATTTATCTCTTGCTAAAGCGAAAGCAGTCGAATTATTTAATACTTTTACTTGCTTTGCTTCAAAATAGCGTAAAACCCGACAGCCCATTTCCGTACTGGTTGTGCCGAAGCGAGGCAGTACTGCATCATAGTCAGCTAATAATTGCGGAGGCGGTCGGTTTTTGTCGTAAGTCTCCCCAGCTTGATAATAGAGCTGCAATATGGATTGACCTTGCTCCACCGCTAACTTTATCAACATCCGATTCGGGTCAAGAATATCTAAGCGGATACCTCGCTGCTCACAAGCCTGTTGTAAACGTTGGCAACTGTATAAACGAGGCTCTCGGCACAACATTAAAAATCTCATCGTTTCAACAATCCTTGTTGTTGGAAAAACGGCAACATATGCGGACGAACCGCTTTATTTAAGGTTTTACCAATCGCCGCTTGCCACTGTTGTCCTTCACCGGTTCTCTCTTGATAATAAGCGGTCAAAATTTCGTTATATTTTGCAAGTTCCGTTTGATCTAACGGCTGATATTGATCTTCATAGCAAACTAATGTTGCCGGTAAACGAGGTTTAAGTGCCGGATCTTGTGCCGGATAACCTAAACACATACCGACTAACGGCACACAATATTGTGGCAGTCCTAATACCTCCGCTACTTTAGCGACATCATTACGTAATGCGCCAATATATACACCGCCTAAGCCGACCGATTCCGCAGCCAACAAAACATTTTGGGCAAAAATTCCGGTATCAACTGCGCCGATAACGCTCACTTCCGCCCACTCTAATTGCGAATCCGGTACAAGCTGTTTATGTTTATAAAAATCAATGCAAAAAACCAAAAATTCTGCACATTCGGTCACATACGCCATACCGGATACCTCACGTAATGCTTGGCGTATGGTTCGATCTTTTACACGAATCACACTGACACACTGTAAATGATTAGAGGTCGAGGCTTGTTGCCCGGCCTGAATTAAGGTTTGAAACAGTTCTTCCGAGATAGGTTGTTCGGTAAATTTACGAATCGAACGGTGAGAAAGAATGGTTTCTAGCGTTGGTTTGCTAATCATATTGCCTCCGATAAAAAAGATAAAAAATAAGCGGTCGAAATTACAAATTTTTTTGCAAATTTCACCGCTTATTCTACAACTTTTCCAAATAATGACGACCGCCTAATGCCGTTACTTGGCGCATAATCCACGCCTGACGTTTACGCATGGTCGGCCCCGGTTTATTCACCCGAAACACTAACGGATTAGGTAACGAAGCGGCTAATAAAGCCGATTCCTGTAAAGTCAGATCTTTTGCACGTTTTTTAAAGAAGTGCTTCGCTGCCGCTTCTACGCCAAAGATACCGTCGCCAAATTCAGCAATATTCAAATACACTTCCAAAATACGGCGTTTGCCCCAAGTATTTTCCATCACGAAAGTTAGCGGCAATTCAATGCCCTTTCGTAACCAACTTTGTCCGTGCCACAAAAACATATTTTTGACGGTTTGCTGAGAAATGGTGGAAGCGCCACGCACTTTTTTCGATTTAGCATTGCGCTGCAATGCGATTTCGATGGCTTGTAAATCGATCCCGAAATGGCTTTCGAATTTTTGATCTTCCGAAGCGATTACCGCCATCTGCATTTGCCAAGCGATTTTATCTAAGCTAACCCAATCGTATTGGATTTTATAATTATCGCCGGCGATCAAGTGCTCGACTTTTTTCTGCGCCATATAAGCGGAAAATGGCACAGGTAACACTGAGAAAATCATCAAAAATGTAACGAAAGCCCCCCCGAGTCCTGCACCTAAACGGCTTGAACCGAACCACAACCAACCGGCTCTCGAACTAATCTCCTGCGGAATAAAAAACTTGAGAAGTTTACGGCATAAGCGTTTGATCAAACTAAACATTGTGACTGACTTCTTTTTGCGTTTTCGTTTACGCTTTGCCATTAAGTTTCTCGTTTAACCACTCAATAAATTGCGGCTCCAATGTTTTCAGCATATTAGAAGCGCGCGTAATGGTTGCGGCACTGGTATTCAAGTTTTGCTGAATTTCTCTTTGCGGCACTTCACCTTTTAATAACTCTGCAACAATTTGCACACGTAAGCCTAAAGAGTTGCGTTCGTCTGCAGTTAAAAACGAGGTAAAAAATTGTTCCAATTTATCTGCTGCCACCGCTTGTTGCAATAAAACCATAAACTGTTGCCACTCTTGCGGATCACGTTGACTATAAAGAATTTTCATTGAACCTCCAAAATAAGGAAAGCGGTCTGATTTTGGCAAAATTTTGCGAAAATAAAACCGCTAGTAAAATAGATTATTTCTTAGATTTTTTACCGCCACGTTGGTCGTCTAACTCAGCGCCTTTCGGTACACTAAATTTAAATAAATCAGACGATACACCGCCACCGGTAATATTACGTAATACGTATAAATTGCTCTGTCCGTCTCGTTCAATGGTGCTGAAACCTTTTAACATACCGCTTTGATCGATGCGCACATCAAACTGTTTTAAATTACTTTTTTTCGATTTCGGTTTTAATACGAAAGTATCCGCATTTTGCGTCACATCATACTGATCCCAGTGGCTTTTATCACTGCTGGTTAATAATACGAATGGCGTATTATTTACTGCATCTTGCACTGTATTCACCGTCACTTGTGACACAAACGGATCATAAAACCATAAATTCGCACCATCAGAAACAATTAAATTTTCTTGCGGTGATTTAGTGTCCATACGGAACAGATTCGGGCGCTTCACTTGGAATTTACCTTTACCCGATTGAATTTGCTTACCCTTGCTCGAACGTACCGTTTGATCAAAATCCGCACTATATTGGCTAACTTGCTCTAAACGTCGTTGCAATTCGGCAACTGACTGCGCATCGGCAAATGCCGCACCAGTCATAGAAAATAAGGTAAAACCTAATAATGATTGCTTAATTAATTTTTTCATTTTTTTGTTCCTTCTATCAAAGAGAATCAAGTGCCTCTTTGACAACCTATTCTGTAAAAGTTTCACAAGCCCCGTACTAGCGTAACGATACAATAAAATAAGCCAAACACCAAGAAGCATTTGGCTTTTATTTTATTGATTAATCCTTTTTCACAAAATTAATGCGCTTCGTCCCAGTTATCGCCCACGCCGACTTCGGCAATTAAAGGCACTTTAAGCTGAATTGCTTTTTCCATTTCCGCTTTAATCAATTGGCTATAGTGTTCCACTCGCTCTTCTTTCACTTCAAACACCAATTCATCATGTACTTGCATAATCATTTTGATATTTTCATCACCTCGAATCGCTTTATCAATGCCAATCATCGCCACTTTGATAATATCCGCCGCAGTGCCTTGCATTGGTGCATTGATCGCCACACGTTCCGCCGCTTTACGGCGCATTGCATTACTGGACTTAATTTCCGGTAAATATAAACGTCTGCCGAAAAGTGTTTCCACATAGCCTTTTTCACTCGCACTCTCGCGAATATCGGTCATAAATTGTTGCACCGCCGGATAGCGTTGGAAATAGCGTTCCATATATTTTTTCGCATCGGCACGTGAAATGCCTAATTGGTTTGATAAACCGAATTCCGACATGCCGTAAATTAGACCAAAGTTAATCGCCTTAGCACTACGGCGTTGCTCGCCGGTTACTTGATCCAACGCTAAACCGAAAATTTCCGCTGCCGTTGCACGGTGAATATCTTTGCCTTCGGCGAAGGCGGCAATCATTCCTTCATCACTTGCCAAATGCGCCATAATACGCAACTCAATTTGCGAATAGTCGGCTGCGACAATTTTATAACCTTTGTTGGCAATAAACGCTTGGCGAATACGTCTGCCTTCTTCATTGCGGATCGGAATATTTTGTAAATTCGGATCGCTTGATGAAAGACGACCAGTCGCCGTTACCGCTTGGTGATAAGAGGTATGCACTCTACCTGTTTTTGGATTAATCATTAATGGTAATTTATCGGTATAAGTCGATTTCAACTTACTTAAACCACGGTGTTCCATTAATAATTTCGGCACTAAATGCCCTTGCCCGGCTAATTCATCCAACACTTCTTCATTGGTGGAAGGCGCACCTTTCGGTGTTTTTTTCAAGACAGGCAAACCGAGTTTAGTAAACAAAATTTCCTGTAATTGTTTGGTAGAAGCAAGATTAAAGACTTCACCGGCTTCACTATGCACTAACTGTTCCAACTCAGCTAAACGCTGTTCAATTTCTGCCGATTGCGCCAGTAATTTTTCTGGTTCAATCAATACACCGTTACGCTCAATGCGAGAAAGTACTTCAACCAACGGCATTTCAATTTCATTAAACAACTTAACCAGTGTCGGCGCTTTATCTAATTCCGGCGCAAGCACTTGATGTAATTTCATCGTCACATCCGCATCTTCCGCCGCATATTTAGATGCGACATCAATCGCAATTTTATCGAATGTCAGCTGATTTTTACCTTTACCAGCAATTTCTTCAAACTCAATCGTTTTATGCCCTAAATAACGATCCGCCAATTCGTCCATATTATGACGACCGGTACTATTTAGCGTATAAGATTCCAGCATCGTATCGAATGCAACACCCTCTACTTGCACACCATGATTCGCAAAAATGGTCAGGTCGTATTTAATGTTTTGCCCGATCTTTTTCACGTCCGCATTTTCTAATAACGGCTTAAGTTTGGTTAAACAAGCGGTCAAATTTAGCTGATTTTTTGCAAGTTCAAAGCTTGTGGTCGTTTCTGCTTCTGCCGGCTCGGCGAACAGATCGCTTTGCTGAGGCTCAAGCATTACCTGTTCTTTGTGCGTTAACGGAATATAACACGCTTCGCCGTTAGCCAAACCGAATGAAATCCCGACTAAATTTGCCGACATAGAGTCCAAACTATCGGTTTCGGTATCCACTGCTACTAATTTTTCTTGGTTGATCTTTTCAATCCAATTCTGCAATTGCTCCATTGTGGTTACCGTTTCATATCGGCTACGATCAATCTCTACTTTTGCAAAAGTTTGCTCCGTTTCGACCGCTTGTGGTACTGAAGCAGTCGCTTGATAATTGTTAGGGATTTTTTCCGCTGAATTCTGCGTGACGGGGTTAGCGTCATTCATCACTTCATTCAGCCAACGTTTGAATTCATAACGCCCAAACAACTCAACTAATTCGTCACGCTTTTGTGATTGCACCACTAATTGTTCATGGGTGACTTCCAGTTCAACATCGGTCTTAATCGTGGCAAGCAAATAAGATAAATCCGCCGCTTCTTTCTCCGCTTCTAATTTCGGTGCAAGTGTTTTAGCACCACGGAATGAAAGTGTGGCGACTTGATCCAAATTCGCATAAATCTCTTTTAATGAGCCGATTCCTTGCAGCAAACCTAATGCGGTTTTCTCGCCCACGCCTTTTACCCCGGGAATATTATCCGAAGCGTCGCCTTGCAAAGCTAAATAATCAATGATCAGCTCCGGCGGAATCCCGTATTTCTCAATCACACCTTCACGATCAAGCAAGGTATTGTTCATGGTATTAATCAGCATAATGTGATCGTTCACCAGTTGTGCCATATCTTTATCGCCGGTACTGATTAACACATTTTTGCCGTCATTCGCCGCCTGCACTGCAAGCGTACCAATCACATCATCCGCTTCCACACCTTCAATTGAAATCAACGGGATGCCTAACGCTTTAATAATCGTATGCAACGGCTGCACTTGCGCACGCAAATCATCCGGCATCGGCGGACGATGCGATTTATATTGTTCGAACAACTCGTCACGAAAAGTCTTACCCTTCGCATCAAAAACCACCGCAATATGGCTCGGCTCAACCTGAGCAATCAAACTTTTCAGCATATTTAACACGCCATACATCGCCCCCGTCGGCTCACCATTTTTATTAGTCAGCGGCGGAAACGCATGAAACGCACGATAAAGATAAGAAGAACCGTCCACAAGAACGAGCGGATTTTGAGCAATTGTAGCCATTTTAACCTTTATTTTAGAAGTGAAAATTACTGCAATTATAGCGGATTTTTCTACTTAAATCTGAAGAAATCGATAACTTTTCGAGTTATATCGAAAAAATCACTTTTGCCGATTGAAGAATAAAAGGAAAAACTTATTCTCAATTTATCTGATTTAAATTTGTATATACAAAGGTGAAAAATGCTGATAATCTCACATCAAATTTATTTAAAACTGATTCAGAAGCATGGACTTTCTGATCCGGAAACGGAAATTCTCGAAGCATTTTCAAATATAAACGGACAATTTTTAATTGATACTCGTGAAGAACATTTGAGTGATCCTCCGACAGAATGGTTTATTGCAGAAACCAATAGGGGAATAAAACTCAAAGTCTGTTTTATTCGAAAAAATAACGACATTTATATTCGAACAGCCTATCGCCCCAATGCGGAAGAAATTCGAATTTACGAAAAATATAAATAGAGGTAAGTATGGAACATATTGAAAAATGGGAAAATGGAGAACTTGGGCTAGATGAAAAATTTGTACAACGTTCAACTCATACAACGCCAGAAATGCTAGACGAATTGCTCGCTTTACAGCCAATCTCAATTCGCTTATCTAAGGGATTAATTCAAGATCTCAAAGATATCGCCCAACTTCACGGGCTAGGCTATCAACCTCTAATCAAACAAATCCTAACGCGTTTCGTTGAGTCTGAAAAACGAATGTTAGCTAATGAAAAGATTCAAGAAGATCTCGCCAAATTACATAACGCAGCATAACAGCAAGCGGTTAAATCCCCCTTTAAATTTTGCAAATTTTTCTGGAAATTTAACCGCTTGTTTAATGATTAGCTTTAGCCTTTGGCTAAAATCTCTTTTAAAAATCTTGCCGTGTGCGAGCGCTTGTCTTTCGCTACTTCTTCCGGTGTACCAGTCGCAATAATTTGTCCGCCGCCCGAACCGCCTTCAGGGCCTAAATCAACAATCCAGTCGGCGGTTTTAATCACATCTAAATTATGCTCGATCACCACAATTGTATTGCCTTGGTCACGCAATTTGTGTAGCACTGAAAGTAATTGTTTAATATCGGCAAAATGTAAACCGGTAGTCGGTTCATCTAAGATATACAGCGTTTTGCCGGTATCACGTTTGGAAAGCTCAGTTGCTAATTTAACACGCTGTGCTTCACCGCCGGAAAGTGTGGTAGAAGACTGTCCTAAACGAATATACGATAAACCGACATCCATTAACGTCTGCAATTTACGCGCAATCGCCGGCACCGGCGCAAAGAATTCTCTCGCCTCTTCTACCGTCATATCCAACACTTGGTGAATCGTTTTGCCTTTATAACGGATTTCCAAGGTTTCTCGGTTATAACGTTTACCTTTACAGTGATCACACGGCACATACACATCCGGTAGGAAGTGCATTTCTACCTTAATCACGCCATCACCTTGACAGGCTTCACAACGTCCGCCACGCACGTTAAAACTAAAGCGTCCGACATTATAGCCTCTCGCTCTCGCCTCTTGCGTGCCGGCAAATAATTCACGAATTGGCGTGAATAAACCGGTATAAGTCGCTGGATTTGAACGAGGCGTACGTCCAATCGGGCTTTGGTCGATATCAATCACTTTGTCGAAATGCGACAAGCCGTCAATCGATTCATAAGGTGCTACATCGGTACGTTCCGCACGATTTAACGCATTTTGTGCTAATGGGAACAAGGTATCATTGATTAAAGTCGATTTACCCGAACCCGACACACCGGTAATACAAGTGAATAAACCAACCGGAATATCCAATTGTACTTGTTTTAAGTTATTACCACTCGCTCCTTTTAAGGTAAGCAATTTGACAGCATCATAAGGTACTCGTTTTGCAGGAATTTCAATTTTCTGCTTACCGGAAAGGAATTGTCCGGTAATAGAATCTTCCACCTGCATAATTTCTTCTGCCGTACCTTGCGCAATAACTTGTCCGCCATGCACACCCGCTCCCGGGCCAATATCCACAATATGATCCGCCGCACGGATCGCATCTTCATCATGCTCAACCACAATCACGGTATTACCTAAATTACGCAGATGAATTAAGGTATTTAATAAACGTTCGTTATCACGTTGGTGCAAGCCGATAGACGGTTCATCAAGCACATACATCACCCCAACTAAACCCGCACCGATTTGGCTGGCTAAACGAATACGTTGAGCTTCACCGCCGGATAAAGTTTCCGCCGAACGAGAAAGCGAGAGGTAATTCAAACCGACATTCACTAAGAACTGTAAACGCTCACGAATTTCTTTTAAAATTTTCTCCGCAATCTTCGCTTTTTGCCCTGCAAGATCTAACTGTTCAAAAAACTCTAACGCCTCACCAATCGATTTTTCCGACACCATCGGCAAATTGGTTTTATCTAAAAACACATAACGTGCTTCACGACGTAAACGAGAACCTTCACACTCCAAACACGGGCGATTATTGATATATTTCGCTAATTCCTCACGCACCGAATTCGATTCGGTTTCTTTATAACGGCGAGCCATATTATTTAACACACCTTCAAAGGTATGTTTACGTTTTACTTTATCGCCGCGATCATTGACATAAACAAATTCGATTTCGTCTTTTGAACCGTTCAGAATAATTTCACGTTGTTTTTTAGTCAGCTCTTTAAACGGCGTATCCAGTGAAAAATCATAATGATCCGCCACCGATTTCAACAAACCGAAATAGTAAAAGCTACGGCGATCCCAACCTTTAATCGCACCGCTTGCTAACGAGACATCCGGATTCTGTACCACTTTGTTCGGGTCAAAGTACTGCTCTACCCCTAAGCCGTCACAGGTTGGGCAAGCACCCGCCGGGTTATTAAATGAGAACAAACGAGGTTCTAATTCGTGTAATGAATAACCACAATGCGGACAAGCAAAACTAGACGAAAAGACGATTTCGTCCGCACTCGGATCGTCCATATCAGCAATAATCGCTGTCGAACCGGATAAATCCAATGCTGTTTCAAAAGATTCCGCTAAACGTGTTGCAATATCACTTCTCACTTTAAAGCGGTCAACCACCACTTCAATCGTGTGCTTTTTCTGTAATTCCAATGCCGGCGGATCAGATAAATCGCAAATTTCGCCGTCAATTCTGGCTCGGATATAGCCGGAAGCGGTCAAATTTTCCAATAATTTTACGTGTTCGCCTTTACGATCTTTGACCACTGGTGCAAGTAACATCAAACGTTTGCCTTCCGGTTCTTCCATTACTCTATCCACCATTTGCGAAATAGTTTGTGCCGCCAGCGGTAAATCGTGATCCGGACAACGAGGCTCACCGACACGAGCGAACAATAAACGTAAATAGTCGTGGATTTCGGTTACCGTCCCCACCGTGGAACGAGGGTTATGCGAAGTGGATTTTTGCTCGATAGAAATTGCCGGTGAAAGTCCTTCAATATGGTCAACATCCGGTTTTTCCATCAATGAAAGGAATTGGCGTGCATAAGCTGAAAGGGATTCGACATAACGGCGTTGCCCTTCAGCATACAATGTATCGAAAGCTAAGGAAGACTTACCCGATCCGGATAAGCCGGTAATCACAATAAATTTATCTCGAGGGAGAATTAAGTTGATATTTTTAAGGTTGTGGGTTCTCGCGCCACGAACATCAATGTACTGCATAATCGGTTGCTCTCACTAAAAAATGTTTTTTATTATCGCATATTTTAAGTAACTGTACAAAATATCAGTTTTAATGCGTGCATTTTTTTGAATTTCAGGTAGAATACCGCACAAAATTTTACAGCACTTAATCAATTCACAGAGGATTTTATGGCAGGTATTAATAAAGTTATCATCGTGGGCAATTTAGGTAACGATCCTGAAATGCGCACTATGCCAAACGGCGAAGCGGTTGCAAATATTAGCGTAGCAACCAGTGAAAGTTGGACAGATAAAAATACGGGCGAACGTCGTGAAGTAACCGAATGGCACCGTATCGTATTCTACCGTCGCCAAGCGGAAGTTGCCGGTCAATACTTACGTAAAGGCTCACAAGTTTATGTTGAAGGCCGTTTAAAAACACGTAAATGGCAAGATCAAAACGGTCAAGACCGTTACACCACCGAAATCCAAGGTGACGTTTTACAAATGTTAGGCGGACGTAACCAAGGTGGCGATTTCGGCGGTAACCAAGGCGGTTGGGGAAATTCAGCGCCTGCACCACAACAAAGTTACAACCAAGGTAACAGCGGTTACGGTTACGATCAAACAGCAAGTCGCCCTGCTCCGCAAGCAGCGAAACCAGCTCAAGCAGAACCACCTATGGATAACTTCGACGACGATATTCCGTTCTAAGAATATATTTAAATTAGTAAGATTAGAACCTTAAAATAAAAGGCAAACTCAGTATAAATTGAGTTTGCCTTTTATTTTGGCTAGCTAAAATCTAGTCATAATAACTCTAAGATGAATTTTCTCACCCTGCAATAATACACGTTTGATATGTTTATTTATTACTTGCTTTTTTAGCTCCAAATACAGCGATCTCATTTTTTTGCCTATTTTCATAGGTTCCCCCTAACTCGTCTGCATTTTCGCCATAAAATAGCCCACCTGTACGTGCAGATCCTGTAATGCCTACAAAATAATTAGACTTAATATCTGCAGAGAAAGTGACATCATTCTCAGTTTTTCTTGCGCCACTTAAACTTAAAGTCCCTGTTAACTTCTTAGCGCCAAAGTCAACATCAATAACTGCTTTGTTTCCAATCTGGAGCCCATCAGAAATATATAAAAAAGAACCAATATATTGCGCATTACCCTGTTTAGGCATATTTGCAATGCTTGTTGAATAACCTTGTACAAAAGCTGCCCAACGTGAATCCTCTACTTGTACAAGACCAAACTTTGTATTTGGTAGTAATTGGCTATTACTTACAAAATCTTCATTCTTATAATAAAAAACATAATCATCCGTAAGCTTACCTGCTACAACATTAATCTGCTTTCCATCAACCATTAATATTCCTACATCCTGGCTATCTATACTGCTCGACTGAAAATCCGTTTTTAATGTTGCCCCTGGATTTTTAGTATCCAGCGTTACGAAATAGGTTCCACCTTGTGCAAGTTTTGGTGATCGTGGTTCTAGTGTCTTTGGTAAATCCGGTTCACTTTTTTTAGATTTAGGTACATCTTGCTTAGGTTCACTTATCTTTGGTTCTGGTACATTTTGCTTAGGTTCATTCATATCTGGTTCTGGTACATTTTGCTTAGACTCATTTGTCTCTGGTTTTGGTACTCCTTGTAATAGCCCATTCCCCTCCAGTTGTGGTGTATTTTGCTTAGGCTTATTTACCTCTGGCTTTGGTACATCTTGTTTAGTTTCATTAGTATCAGATTTTGGTATTTGCTGTTTCTGATCTTGTTTCTGTTCCACTTTCGGTTTTGGTACTGTATTTTTACTGCCTCCACCACCACTTGAACATGCTGTAACTGCCATCGCTAAAGCCACAATACTTATTTTTGTTAAATTTTTCATAAGTTCTCCTTTTTATTAATCTATTAATCAATCTTAATTTGGTTTTTGCTGAAAAAACTTTCAACCAATAATACTGACTATAATATACAATCTTTACAGTACAATAAAGAAAATTTTGTGTTCAAGATCATTCTATTCTATTCAATGGAATTAATATTGATGTTATGTAAAAGGCTTAAATTACAAGAACAGGGTTTGAAAAAATATACGTTAAACAATAAGCAAACTATAGGTAAATTTTATAAACCCAACTTCTTTACATTGTGAGAAATAATGCCTATATAGTGTATAGGCTAAAATAATCTTAATTTAGAAAAATAAAGCTTGGCACTATACCAAGTTTTATTTTCTACGATTAACCAACTCAACTTTTGAGGAGCAACTCAGTAAGTGGTTTATCTATTTACTAAATTAAAAACGCTTATTAAATTCTATAAAAGCACGATGTTTATCATAGCTGTAAAAAACATGATTACTTTTCACTTTATTAAAGCTATAAGTTACACGCGGTGTAATACCCCAATAATGAATTGCCCTATGCCAGATACTCGCATTAAGTCCATATTCTTTATTACGTTGTGTAATATTAAAAATAGGCATTGGTCCTTTATAATCTTTCTCTGCATAACTGAGAGACAAACGTGTAGATAATCCAAAACTCCATTCTTGCCCCCAGCCCAATGAAACTCCACGACGCATATAGCTATCATCCTTATCTCGCGTTGCCGTACGGTTATAACTCAAGTTTGTAAACCAATACTGTTTTGCATTAGCCAAATAAGTTAAACCCGTCGAAATAAAGTGATAATTACCATTAAGGTGCTTTCTATCCATATAGCGAACTTCAGCATATTCATAAGTTGAATTAAATTGCCATTTCGGGGAGACCCAGTGACTAAATTCGAGCGTTGTACCGCTTGTTTTCGAGAAACGTTTAAGTGAATCGCTACTTGAAGAACCACCTGCATATAGCGTTTGTTCCATAAATGGCAACAGCGCTAAATTTGTACGCGCATTTTGATAACCTAAACCAAAACTTCCTCTGCCTGAAAACTCATTGTATTTATGATTATTCCAATAATATTTTCCATTGGTATCTAAACGGAATTCATTGTAAATACCATTTCCCCAAGACCATTTTTTCCCTACGTTAAAATTAAAACCAAAGCCTTGCGCAGACTCTGATTTTGGTGCTGTCCACTTACCATAAGTCGTGCCATTTTTGGGGGCATTATTGATATTTGGATCATTTAGATATGTCACTCCACCTGAAAACACCCAACGATCTTGTTTAGCTATAGCACTTAAATATTGATCAATACCTTGCTTTAGTTCCTCCGGAATATTTTCAGAGCGAACTTTTTGAAACTGATCTTCTGCCGCATCATTTTCATTATTCTCAAATAGCGCAATCGCAAGTTGCAAACGAGCCATTGTAATTTCAGAATTTTGTGCCAAAACTTCTCGGTAAAGTGCGATAGCAGCAGAATGATCATGCTGTTTTACTAAAATTGCTTTTATCCACTTCTCTAATATAGGGTCTTGAAATTCAGTCGGAAGCTTTTGATAAATCGGGTAGAGTAACGCAACATTTTCTGCATTATTTTGCATAACAGCAGGAATCATTGCACGCACAACTAAGCTTGGATGATGCGAGAGTTCCTCTTTAGAAATAGAAATACTTTTGGCAGAAGACGTTAATTCTGCCTTAGCCTTCACAGGAATGGTCTTTTGGGTAGGAATTTGCTGCGTTTCCGTTTGAAAACGGTGATCATTCAACCTTTCTTGGATTTGTTGCTGTTCGCTTATTTCAGCATAAATTTGACCGCTCAATGTGAGAAAAAATAAAGAACTAAAAAATTTCTGATTCATAGAAAATTATCCATAGAAATGTTCTTATAAAAAGCATCACTAACTTATTTATAAGCTATTTTATTTTTGTAAAGATACAATAAAAGCCACAAATAAAGACTTATTGTGGCTTTTTTAGGAATTTGCTAGATTGGGTAGATTCCCCATCATACAAATTATCTTAAACTTTTATTTAGTAGAAGAATCCACTTTTTTCCCACCGAAAATACTAAGATGATTTTCTGCTTCGTCTTCAACGAAACCTGCTAATTCATCAGCATCTTTACCGTAGAAGTGTCCATCAACATTAACCGTTCCCCTTCTACTATGGAAATGATTCCCTTCAATTATTGCACCAAGACCATAACTACTACCCCCCGGGTAGAATCCTTTTAATTCCCCTGTTAAACGTTTTTCACCGAAGTCCGCTTTAAATGTTGCAACACCTACAGGTGCACCATAGGAAATATAACTACCTTCGTAGTTAAAAGTTCCTTGTTGAGGAATTTCAGAGTGCTTAGTTGGGGTACCTTGAACAAAGTAAGTCCACTGATTATCAGTGAGTTGATGGATCCCATATTTGATACTAGAAAATATATTATCATTACTTAGAAATGTGCCATCCTCCTTAAGGATTACATACTCAGATTTATTTGGACTACTTACGCTTACATCGAATTTTTGACCATCAACAACAAGTTGCGTAATATTTTCACTTTTGAGTGATTGAGGGTTAAAATCAAGAGCTCTAGCACGTCCTGTAAATGTAAATGTATACCCTTTTCCTTCAACTGTCTGAGTATTATTAGATTTTAATTCTGGTTGCTTAGGCTCTTCTATATTAGCTTTTGGTTCCGGTTCCTTAGGCTCTTCCATATTAGTTTTTGGTTCCGGTTCCTTAGGCTCTTCCATATTAGTTTTTGGTTCCGGTTCCTTAGGTTCTTCCATATTAGCTTTTGGTTCCGGTTCCTTAGGTTCTTCCATATTAGCTTTTGGTTCCGGTTCCTTAGGCTCTTCCATATTAGTTTTTGGTTCTGGTCCCTTAGGCTGAATCACATCAGGTAGTGACTCTAATTGCGGTTGTTTAGGCTGAATCGCATCAGGTAGTGACTCTAATTGCGGTTGTTTAGGCTGAATCGCATCAGATTTTGGAGCTTGCTGTTTTTGTCCTTGTTTAAGTTCTTGCTTCTGTTCAACCTTTGGTTTTGGTGCTGAATTTTTACTACCACCGCCACCACTTGAACATGCAGCAATCGCCATACTTAAAGCAGCAAGACTTATTTTTGTTAAAGTTTTCATAGATTCTCCTTTTTAGTAATTGTTCGATACTTGATTCATTGATTAAAAACAAAGCTATCAATAAATGAACTTGACTCAATAATACATATCTTTACAAAATATGTAAAGATTGTTTTTAATATTATTTGTTTTTCCATACCCCTCGGTAGAAGACGACATTACATTACGCTAAACATCTACCATTTCTAATACTAGGGCTACAATAATATTGGCAAACATTCTCTTGATGAACGATTTTTCTGACGGCTGAGAAAGTAATCTATTACGCGCTAATATCAATAATATTTTTTCTTTGTAAGTAATTTGTTCAAAATTTACAAAAAACATTCAAAATCTGACCGTTTGTCTGCAAGACAAGAATAATCGCTTGCCTTAGCATAAAAATTACCTATAATAGAAAGCCTTGCATATCGCTAGAAAAGATATGTAATCCGATGGGGCGTTATTGGTTCCTCGCAACGGTGTTCAGCTTACTTAGTCAGGTTCGGAAGAAAGCAGCTTGGGTTGAAATTTCTGTGTGCCGAGGGTTGCTGGTAATGCCCCACCCTTTTATATCCTCTCAAAGATCTTGCCTATTTTTTCTGTTCCATTTTCATATCATGCAAAATAAAAGCGGTTAAATTCCACTTAAAATTTACTACTTGCAAATTTATTGTGAAATTTAACCGCTTGTTACAACGCTTTGTAATCTAATCTAAAACTACTCTTTTTCCTGTTTCGGTAATTTGTATAGCTGGTTTTTATATAAATAGCTACCGAGCAGCGCATGTGCTAACGCTTCTTTCTTCATAGCTTCCGGCTGTTCTTGCGCTTTTAAGCTGTGATCCGCTTTATTGTAAACAAAACCTTGAATCGGCGTATTTGGACGCATCACTACTACCGAGCCATCACCTTTCATCATCGCTTGTGTTGCATTGTATTGCATAAAGGCACGATTCGGATTTACATCTTTAGTTAAATCATAACCCAACATAGGATATTCTCCACTCACACCGGCAAGTGAAAGTAAAGTCGCCGGCATATCAATTTGGCTGACTAAACGGTTATCACGTTTTGCTTCAATGCCCTCACCGATAAACAATGCTGGAATGTGGAAATGCTGAATCGGTACTAAATACTCGCCAAATGCTCTAGAGTCGTGATCCGCAATCACTAAAAAGACAGTATCTTTCCAATACGCTGATTTTTTGGCTAACTCAAAGAAATGCCCAATCGCAAAATCGGCATATTTTGCTGCATTATTTCGGGTTTGTTTCGGCTGCTCATATAATTCGATTTTACCGTCCGGGAATTCAAACGGATCATGATTACTTGAGCTAAACACTAAGCTGAAAAACGGTTTACCTTCTTTGTGTAACTGAGTGAAAGTTTCATTCGCTTTATCAAACAGATCTTCGTCACTCATACCCCAAGTCGCTTTAAATTTCGGATTTTTATAATCTTTTTCATCAATAATGCGGGTAAAGCCGTTGCCATAGAAAAAGCTCGCCATATTGTCGAAATGTTTTTCTCCGCCATAGATAAAGCTAGTATCATAGCCTTGACGGCGTAACAGCTCGGCAATGCTAAAGAAATTAGTCTGGCTCTTGGTTAATTTTACCACTGCACGTGCCGGTGTCGGAGTAAAGCCGGTAGTAACCGCTTCAATACCTCGTACCGAACGGGTTCCGGTGGCATATAAATTCTCAAATAACCAACCTTCTTTTGCCAAGCGGTCAAAATTTGGGGTAAGCGGTTTGCCGCCAAGCGTTCCAACAAACTGCGCGCCTAAACTTTCTTCTAAAACAATCACGATATTTTTCGGCTTGCCTTGATAGGTCGCTTGGTTATAGGTCAATGTTGGGATTTCCGTTGAAATATAGTCAGAATCCGCTCTGCCTCGCGCTTGTTTAACTAAGGCAAACATTTCTTCTGTCGACATTTTACCGTACTGTTCGGAAGATTTATCTTCATCTTTTAATTGCTGCACTGCATAAAGTACCGAATAACCGGAACTCAATACCAGTGAATTTACTAACGGATCACTAGAAAACGCCACCATTGCCGGGTTAATGCCACGGTGCGCCAATGAAGAACGTCCGCCGACAAACACTAAAGCGGCAACTAATAAGCCGATTAACGGGCGGAATTTCCAATTCGGGAAACGAAGATTGTTAGTCGCCCAACCAGACAATTTCCAATATACCACTAACGAAATCACCGCCAATAATGAGCTAATAATTACCGAAGCCAAATGCCCGTTAATCAGCATAGTAAACACTTCTTTCGGGTGTACTAAATATTCAATAAACAGTCGGTTCGGACGTAAATCGAAGGTCTCAATAAAGTTTGGCGTCGCCGCTTCCATAAAGAGAATAAAGACCGAACCGGCTGTGAGCCAGATACGCAAAATGATACGCCATACGTTGCCTAAAAAAGTATTGTTATTTAAGAAAAGTGCGGTAAATAATGCGGGAACGCCGAATAGCCAACAAAGTGCAGAAATATCAATGCGAATGCCCTGTAAGAAAAGCGGTAACCAGCCATCAACGGCGGAAACTCGTTCAGATTGCCATAGGCTAAGTCCTAGGCGAGATAAAGACAGTATGAGTAGATTGATCCCAACAAAAAACAGTATTGGGAACAACACAGAACGGCGTTGTTCCATAAATTCTCCTTTTAAATTTAAAATAAAGCGCATACCGATAATCGGCTACGCGAATAATATAGAATGATTATTAAGATTTTATTAAGACTTGATCACCTAAGCGAATTACACCGCTATTTTGAGGCACTAAATGAATACCAAAAACCGGCTTACCCTTTTCATTGGCATGCATTTGCTTAAGTGTTCTAAAAGGCTCAACATTTGGGTCGAGTTCAAGTGTGGTTAAATCACGGGTAATCATGACACAACGTGTGCATAATGCAGATTTCGTGAATATGACCTCACCGATTTGTACTTGTTCCCACTGTTCCTCTTCAAACGCCTGATTTCCGTCCACTACAATATTCGGACGAAAGCGTTCCATTGAAATCTCAACAGGTGACCATTCCTTGACTTGTTCAAGTGATTTTTCCGACATCAGTGAAACCGGATTGCTATCGGCAAAACTTAACGGATGTTGTGCAAAGTTCGCCACTTCACGTTGGCTCTTGCCTCCTATCCAACGTAGCTGTACCGCTCGCCCAAAAATTTCACTTAACCATTGATTTACTTCTGTTTTTGCCACTAAAGAGTCAAAATGAGTTCCCCAAACTTCACTAGTTTGAACTTGCTGAAAATCTTGGTAAAGCACCACGCATTTTTGACCGCTTGTATGGCAAATGACGATCCCCGTCGCAATCGGAAACACAGACAAGTTGTATAACTCCGCATCTTTACGGGCGGTAATAAATTTACCGTCGGTTTCGGTAATCATAAATTCTCGATCAAAGTTTAATCCTTTGGCTTCCACAAAGGCTTGTTCGACACGATAAGCTGCCGTTGATTTAATCGGGTAAAGATTGAGTTGTGTCACTTTCATTGGTAAAAATTCCTGTAAATTTGACCGCTTGCTAAAATAGGCTCGCACCATACCCAAAAGCGGGCAAAAAGTAAAAGGAATTTGCAAATAAAGAAGGGAGACGATAAACTTACACCATTTATCGCCCTAAATTAGGTAATTAAAATGGCTAAGAAACCCACCCAAGATTTTGAATCAACTCTCAAGGAATTAGAAGCAATTGTCAGCCACTTAGAAACGGGTGACTTGCCTTTAGAAGAAGCACTCAATGAATTTGAAACTGCGGTAAAACTTGTCCAACAAGGGCAAGAACGCTTACAAAAAGCGGAGCAACGCATTCAAATCTTACTCAATAAAAACGAACAAGCCGAACTTTCCGATTACGAATAAAAATAACAATGAGCTACTCTCTCTCAACTGATCTTACCGCTATTCAACAACGTATCAATGACTTCTTAGCAGCAAAGCTACAAACTCATCAGGCTTATGATTCACCATTGATTGATGCAATGTCTTACGCCGTCTTACTCGGTGGAAAACGGGTTCGTCCATTCCTGATTTATGCCACCGGCAGAATGCTCGGTGTGTCGCTTGAACAGCTTGATCACAGTGCAGCGGCAATGGAAGCAATCCACGCTTATTCATTAGTACATGATGATCTGCCGGCGATGGATGACGACAAACTTCGCCGAGGTAAACCGACTTGTCATATCGCCTTTGATGAAGCGACCGCCATTCTTGCCGGCGATGCGTTACAAAGTTTTGCCTTTGAACTGATTGCACAAGACGAATCATTAACTGATTCGCAAAAAGTCTCGCAAATTCAAGCGCTTGCTCAAGCAGCTGGTGCAAGAGGAATGTGTTTAGGGCAAAGCCTCGATTTGCTCGCCGAAGATAAAGCGGTTAATTTAGCCGAATTGGAATTAATTCACCGTAATAAAACCGGCGCACTCATTATCGCTTCGGTGTTAATGGGCTTTAATTTATCTACGCATTCGCAAAATTTAGCAATAAAACAACCGCTTGAACGCTATGCACAAGCGATCGGATTGGCGTTCCAAGTACAAGACGATATTTTAGATGTGATTGGCGAAACCGATAAAATCGGTAAAACCGTAGGTTCGGATGAAAACTTGCATAAAAGTACTTATCCAAAACTGCTTGGTTTAGAAGGCGCACAAAAGAAAGCGCAGGACTTATATCAAACTGCATTAAATGCGCTTGAGGAATTACCGTTTGATACCACAGCGCTTAAAGAATTAGCGCATTTCATTGTCAAACGTGAAAACTAATTTGCAAAAAGTCGTGTGATTTTGACCGCTTACCTAAAGCATATAAAGGCGAGCATTACTCTCGCCTTTTTGTTTATTTAAATTTACTTTTGAAAAGCGAAATAAACCGCCCCTAAAATGCAAATAAAACTCAGTAGATAATTTAATTTAAACCCTTCATTCAAATAAACCACCGCAAAAACAGAGAATACAACAAGAGCAATCACTTCTTGCAGAATCTTTAGCTGAAACGGTTTGATTTGCCATTGTGCGCCTAAATTATTTGCCGGCACGGCAAGGCAATATTCGAAAAAAGCGATTCCCCAGCTAATCAGCACAATTTGCCATAAGGGTAACGGTATAGCAGATGGTTTGATATGCCAATACCAAGCAAATGTCATTAATGTATTAGAAAGCGTTAAAAGTAAAACTACGATCAACCAACTCATTGTTTTTCCTTATCAATTTGCAAAATTTTAGCGATTTTTAACTGCCTGTAGCTTGTAAGATCAAAAAAGCACACTCGAGAGTGTGCTTTTTTTCGTATCAATTCAGCTTATTTCTGGCGCATTGCAGGGAATAAGATCACATCACGAATTGACGGTGCATTTGCAAAAATCATTGCTAAACGGTCGATACCTAAACCTTCGCCGGCTGTAGGTGGTAAACCGTGTTCTAACGCAACAACAAAGTCTTCATCTTTAAACATTGCTTCATCATCGCCTGCATCTTTTGCTGCCACTTGTGCATCAAAACGCTCTGCTTGGTCTTCCGCATCGTTTAGTTCTGAGAAACCGTTACCGATTTCGCGACCACCGATAAATAATTCGAAACGATCAGTTACTTCAGGGTTCTCATCATTACGGCGTGCAAGCGGTGAAATTTCCGCTGGGTGCGCCATTAAGAAAGTCGGTTGAATTAATTGATGTTCCGCAACTTCTTCAAAAATCGCATTAACCACAGAACCTAAGCCCCAAGATTTTTGAATTTCAATGCCTAAACCTTTGGCAATTTCTACTGATTTTTCGAAGCTGTCTAAATCTTCACGTGTAATGCCGTTACCGTATTTCACGATTGCATCGTGCATCGTGATACGTTCAAACGGTTTACCGAAATCGAACACGTACTCACCGTAAGGAACAGTTGTTGTACCAAGAATATCAATTGCTAATTTACGTAATAATTCTTCGGTGTTATCCATTAAATCGTGGTAATCCGCATACGCTTGGTAGTATTCGATCATCGTGAATTCAGGATTGTGGCGCACTGAAACACCTTCATTACGGAAGTTACGGTTTAATTCAAATACACGCTCAAAACCACCAACCACTAAACGTTTCAAATAAAGCTCAGGTGCAATACGTAAATACATATCTACATCCAATGCGTTATGATGAGTCACGAACGGTTTTGCCGCCGCACCGCCCGGAATCACTTGTAACATTGGTGTTTCAACTTCAATAAAGTCTTTCTCTAAGAAGAATTGACGAATGCCTGAAACCACTTTTGAACGAATCATAAATGTACGGCGAGATTCTTCGTTAGAAATTAAATCTAAATAACGTTGACGATAACGTGTTTCTTGGTCGGTTAAACCTTGTACTTTGTTTGGTAACGGACGCAGTGATTTAGTTAATAATTCCACTTCCGAACAACGAACGGTTAATTCGCCTGTTTTCGTTTTGAAAAGCGTACCGGAAACACCAACGATATCACCTAAATCCCACATGCTTACTTTATCCGCATACACACCTTCAGCAAGGTTATCACGTGCAACATAAAGCTGGATTTGACCGCTTACATCTTGAATCGTAAAGAAAGACGCTTTACCCATTACACGTTTAAGCATAATACGGCCGGCAACTTTTACTTGAATATCTTGTTCTTTTAGCGCTTCGCCTTCTACTTCATCGTATTGTGCGTGTAATTTTTCTGCGTAAGCATCACGACGGAAAGTATTCGGGAACGGATTACCTTGTTCACGTAATTTTGCTAATTTCTCACGGCGAGCTAACATTTCACCATTAAGATCTAATTCTTGGTTTTCAACTTCAGACATTTTTTAACCTTTTGCTTGATAAATTCGAAAAATGAAAGCAATTATAAGCGATTTTACAGATTTTTGGTAGGAAACAAGCGGTCGGATTTTAGGAAAAATTTGCAAAACTTTCACAAAATTCGACCGCTTGTCGATTACATGACAACAACATCAAATTGATCTTGATGATAGTAAGGTTCTAATTTGATTTCGACTTTCTTGCCGATAAAGGCTTCTAACTCAGCAATCGAAGCGTGCGTTTCTTCATTAATTAAATATTCCGCCACTTCTTTTGAAGCATAGACTCGTACTTTTTCGGTTTTAAACAAGTGATGAACACGCACAATCTCACGCAGAATTTCATAACAAACCGTTTCAACCGTTTTAATCGTGCCTCGCCCTTTACACGCCGGACAGTCGCAGCACAATACACGTTCTAAACTTTCACGGGTACGTTTACGGGTCATTTCCACTAAGCCAAGCTGGGTAAAGCCGTTCACATTGGTCTTCACTCGGTCGCCTTTCAACGCTTCTTGTAATGACTGCAACACACGCTCACGATGCTCTTCTTCTTGCATATCAATAAAATCAATAATGATAATGCCGCCTAAATTACGCAGTTGTAACTGATGCGCAATTGCTTGTGTTGCCTCGATATTGGTATTAAAAATCGTATGCGCTAAATTACGATGACCGACAAACGCACCAGTATTAATATCAATCGTGGTCATCGCTTCGGTTTGCTCAATAATTAAATAACCGCCCGATTTTAAATCGACCCGTTTATCCAACGCTTTTTGAATCGCCTCTTCTACACCGTAGGCATCAAATAACGTTTGGCTACCGCTATATAAACTCACGTTTTCGGTCAGTTCCGGCATAAACTCCGCTAAAAACTCTTTAACTTGTTCATAGGTCATTTTCGAGTCAATGCGAATCGAACTGATATGCGTACCAACAAAGTCACGTAAAACACGTTGTGCTAAAGCCAGCTCACCATATAGCATTGATTTAACAGGATATTTTGCCTTGCGTTCTAAAATTTTACGCCATAAACGTTTCAAGAAAATCGTATCTTGTTGCAAACTTTCTTCCGAAACCTCTTCTGCCGCCGTACGCACAATAAAGCCGCCGAGCTCATCACAATAAGGCTCAACCAACGCTTTTAAACGATTACGTTCTTCCTCACTTTCGATACGTTGCGAAACACCCACGTGGCTATTTTCCGGCATAAATACCAAATAGCGAGAAGGCAAAGTAATATCAGTGGTTAAACGCGCACCTTTAGTACTAATCGGGTCTTTCACCACTTGTACGATAATGTCTTGTCCTTCACGTACCAGCTCTGCAATATCTTTTACGACAAACTGTTTCTTCTCGTTTTCATCCACACATTCCGTGTGCGAAACAATATCGGAAGCGTGCAAAAATGCCGCTTTTTCCAAACCGATATCAACAAATGCCGACTGCATTCCTGGTAACACTCGTGTCACACGCCCTTTATAAATATTACCGACAATCCCACGCTTCGCCTCACGCTCAATATGAAGCTCTTTTAACAATCCATTCTCAACTAACGCTACCCGAGTCTCACTCGGCGTCACGTTTACTAATAATTCTGCACCGCTCATTGTTATCTTTCTCTAAGTCGTTAAATCATATTAATTAAAGTTTAACATTGACGAAGTAAGAAAACAAAAAACAAGATCAAATAAGTGATGGATTTTAGCATTCACTTCAATTGAACGCCTTCACTTACAATCTAACTAAATAACTAGGTAGCTTGTGGAGGATAAATTTCACAAAAAATTTACTTATCTGTGGGGATTTTTGCTAGAATGTTGCGATTTTTTTACGACAAGTCAAAGGTATTACAATGTCAGAACAAACTTTTATTACCGGTAAAGATGCTGCGCTTGAGGACAGTATTTCTACCTTTCAGCATAAATTAAAAACTTTAGGGTTTAACATTGAAGAAGCGTCTTGGTTAAATCCGGTGCCGAATGTGTGGTCGGTGCATATTCGTGATGCGGATTGTCCGCAGTGTTTCTCAAATGGTAAAGGCGCAAGCAAAAAAGCGGCTTTAGCTTCGGCATTAGGTGAATATTTCGAGCGTTTATCAACCAACTATTTCTGGGCGGATTTTTATTTAGGTCAAGAAATTGCTAATAGTGAATTTGTGCATTATCCGACTGAGAAATGGTTCCCAATCGAAGATGATGAGCAATTACCGGAAGGTATTTTGGATGATTTCTTATTTGATTACTTCGATCCGAATGGCGAATTAACCCCGAATTTATTAATCGATTTGCAATCAGGTAACTACGATCGTGGTATCGTTGCTCTGCCTTATACTCGTCAATCAGATAACCAAACTGTGTATATTCCGCAAAGCATTATCGGTAACTTATTTGTTTCAAACGGTATGTCGGCAGGTAATACGAAAAACGAAGCACGTGTACAGGGTTTGTCGGAAGTGTTCGAGCGTTTTGTGAAAAACCGTATTATCACTGAGGCAATCAGCTTACCGGAAATTCCGCAAAGCGTGATTGACGGCTATCCGACAATCAAAGCGTCTATTGAAAAACTCGAACAAGAAGGCTTCCCGATTTTATGCTATGACGCATCATTAGGTGGTGAATTCCCGGTTATTTGTGTGATCTTGTTAAACCCGAATAACGGCACTTGCTTCGCTTCATTCGGTGCGCATCCAAATTTCCAAGTAGCGTTTGAACGTACGGTAACCGAGTTATTACAAGGTCGTAGCTTAAAAGATTTAGATGTGTTTGCTCCGCCTTCATTTAATAATGAAGATGTGGCTGACCACGCTAACCTTGAAACGCACTTTATTGATTCAAGCGGTCTGATTTCGTGGGATCTTTTCAAGAAAGATGCAGATTATGACTTCGTTCATTGGGATTTCTCAGGTACAACCGAGCAAGAGTTTGCCAATATGATGGCCATCTTCAATAAGCACGAGCAACCTGTTTATATTATGGATTATGAACATTTGGGCGTGTACGCTTGTCGTATTCTTGCGCCGGGTATGTCGAACATCTATCCAAGTGACGATTTAGTTTATGCTAATAATAATATGGGTATGGATTGGCGTGAAATCTTGTTAGATCTGCCGCATTTCCATCACGATCGTGAAACTTACCAAGAACTTCTTGATGAATTAGATGAACAAGGTATTGATGATTTAACTCGCGTGCGTGAATTTATCGGTTTAGTAGCGGAAAAAGGTTCTGCAATGCAAACCTTACGTATCGGTGAGCTTAAATCTATGCTGCATTTAGCTTTAGGTAACTTAGAGCAAGCGTTAGACTGGGCAAACTGGACTGCGAATATGAATGCGAGCGTATTCTCAGCGGAACGTAACAATTATTACCGCTGCTTAATTCAATCGATTGAGTTGTTCTTAGATGAGGAACGTAATGCGGAACAATACCGTATGGTATTTGAAAAAATGTACGGTAAACAAGCGGTTGAATCTGCTTGGGGCGCAATCCAAGGCGGTAACCCGTTCCACGGCTTAACCGCATCGGATGAATCACTCGAAAATATGACCGCACATCAGAAATTACTTGATGCTTACCGTAAATTACAGGTAGCGAAAGTAAATCCGATTGCTCGTTAATCTTCTCAAATGGTGGGCGAAAGCCCACCATTTTTATATCAGCCTTTCTCCATACTTCAATTCTTCCAATCAAGCGGTTAAATTTTTAGATTTTTTTACAAATTTTGCTAGAATGTCGGCTTTATTTTAATAACACAAAAATTGCTATGATTGACTTTCGTCCTTTTTATCAACAAATCGCAACAACGAATCTGTCCGCTTGGCTGGAAACTTTGCCTTTACAATTAAAACAATGGGAAAAAACCACGCATGGTGATTATGCCAAGTGGGCAAAAATTGTCGATTTTATGCCAAATTCGACCGCTTGTATTAATTTGAAAGATAAGGTGGAATCTATTCCGCACGCACCGCTTTCCGTTGGTGAAACCAAACAGCTTACGCATCATTTAAAACAGCTGATGCCTTGGCGTAAAGGCCCTTATCATTTGTATGGAATTCATATTGATACCGAGTGGCGTTCCGATTTCAAATGGGATCGTGTTCTTCCACATCTTGCACCACTGAAAGACCGTACTATTTTAGATGTCGGTTGTGGTAGCGGTTACCATATGTGGCGTATGGTCGGTGAAGGTGCAAAAATGGTGGTAGGTATTGACCCAACTGAATTATTTCTTTGCCAATTTGAAGTGGTGCGTAAATTACTCGGTAATGATCGCCGTGCGAATTTAATTCCGCTTGGGATTGAGCAAATGCAACCGTTAGCTGCTTTTGATACGGTTTTCTCAATGGGCGTGCTTTATCACCGTAAATCTCCGTTAGATCATCTTTCACAACTTAAAGCGCAACTGGTGAAAGGTGGTGAATTGGTATTAGAAACGCTAGTGATTGATGGCGATGTGAATACTTGTCTTGTTCCAGCCGATCGCTATGCGAAGATGAAAAACGTTTATTTTATTCCGTCGGTCGATTGTCTGATTAACTGGTTGGAAAAAGTTGGCTTCAAAAATGTTCGTTGTGTTGATCAAGCCATTACAACATTAGAAGAACAACGTAAAACGGAGTGGCTAGAAAATGAAAGTTTGGTCGATTTCCTCGATCCAAACGATCATAGTAAAACCATTGAAGGCTATCCCGCGCCGAAACGTGCGGTAATTTTAGCCAATGCCTAACACATATACTTATCTGCTAAAGCCTCACATTGCTGAGGCTTATTCTTTTGAACTAAATCAAACTCTCACACTAATTTACCCCATTCTTTGTATATCCCTCTATTTCCGTCAGTTTTAAAATTTTAAAAAACGAATGGAGTATAAATTATGTCGAACCCTTTTACCGTCGCTTGGAGCCGTAAACAACAAGTCATGTGTTTAGGTCATTGGATCATTCATTACAACGGTCGAGAACTTACCTTACCGAAAGACCGTCAAGATAAGGATATGGGTACGAAAGGAATTTATAACTATATGGATCCGGATGATGAACTTTATTTAGAAGGCTTAGATGAAGACGATTGGATTGTGGAAAATATTGAATGGCTAAGCGATTGGTTTATCGAACAAGATGTGCCATTAGAAGAAGATATTATTCGCTATTTTTATCAAGCGGTAAACAAAGAGGACTGGCGTTGTGGCAGTTGCGGAGGCTGTATCTAGAAGCTAACAAGCGGTCAAAATTTGCAAATCTTTTGCAAAAATCAACCGCTTGTGTACGATGAGTAATTAGTTTAATACCCAAACACGTCCGTAGTGTTTCATTAAACCGGCTTTATGACCAGCCTCATCACCGATACCTTGGTATAAGTCAAAGTGATGACCTTTTACCGCACCGCCGACATCTAATGCCACCATTAAGCGTAATTCGTGTTTGCCCGTCCAGTTACCGGCACGATCGATTAACGGTGTTTCAACCAATAACACGCTGCCTGACGGCACAAGGCTTTTATCTGAAGCGACTGACGCTAATGCGACTAACGGCACCCCTGCCGAACCTTTTACTTGTCCGGTCGGATCATTTTTAAAGAAAACGTAAGACGGGTTACGTTCTAATAAACCCTGTACGCGATGCGGATTACGTTCGCCCCATTCACGAATCGCTTGAATAGACATCTTCTCTTTTGGAATTTCACCGTCTTCAACTAATAAACGACCGACACTGACATACTTAAAGCCGTTTTGACCTGCATAAGCGAAATAATTTAAACGACCGTCACCGAAATCAACATAACCGCTACCCTGTACGCCAAGTAAGAAGTTATCCAACATTGAATCACTGTAAGCAAGTTCTAAACCTTTACCTTCTAACGCGCCGTCATAAATTTGTGAACGCGTAAAACGTTTCTGACTTGGCATCGCATAAATCGGATGCTGATATTTACCTTGCGGTGTACGACGTGCGTGAATAACCGGAGAATAATAACCGGTCATTAGCACGTTTTGAAAACCGTCCTCACCACGCATTTGTAACGCGTGTATATTGTAACGAGCTAAATCCGATACTTTGCCGCCTGAGGCAATCCATGATGAGACTTTGCCGTAAGTACCCGCATAACGACCGGTAATACCGTCGGCATATGCACGTACATTATTTAATTGTTTTAAAAAGTCTTGGAAATTAACAATAGATCCATTTGTAGCCACTCTTGGTGTACTGACAAAATTATGCGGAATGTATTGACGACCTTTATATACCGCACCAAACTTTGCGTGTTCGGCTTGATAATCACGCTGCCCTTTGTTTGCTTTATCTGAAGAACAACTTGTAACCAAAAGTGCAACCGCTGTTACTTTTGCCCACGTTTTATATGCTTTCCAATTCATAAAAGACCTTAAGTAATGACTGATAGAAAAGAAGTTAGCGTATCAAAATTCCCGTTAAAACGATACTAAATTTTTATTTTACCGTTATACAGCCTTGATTTGTGATATTTTATGCCATTTCTGTTTCAAATTCAGTCAAACAAACTAATTTTCAGAAATTATGCTTGCAATGATGCTAAAAACGAGTATTATACACCACATACAGACGCGGGGTGGAGCAGCTTGGTAGCTCGTCGGGCTCATAACCCGAAGGTCGTCGGTTCAAATCCGGCCCCCGCAACCAGAATTCTTAGCCCTCGATAATATCGAGGGCTTTTTCGTATTTGCGAAAAAACAAATTAAAATTCTTGCGACCACTCTTCTTTTACCAGTAAACTTTCCTAAAATTCTCAATAACTTTCTAGATATGAACAATATTCTTACCATCACGCAACTTAACTATTCGGTACGTAATTTACTTGAAATGGAATTAGGACAAGTTTGGCTAACCGGTGAAATTTCCAATTTTAGCCAACCAGTTTCAGGCCATTGGTATCTCACCCTTAAAGACGAAAATGCCCAAGTGCGTGGTGCAATGTTTAGAATGAAAAACCAACGAGTCACTGTTCGCCCGCAAAACGGTATGCAAGTACTGGTGCGTGCCAGCGTTAGTTTATATGAGCCTCGCGGTGACTATCAAATCATTATTGAAAGTATGCAACCTGCCGGTGACGGCTTGTTACAACAGCAATTTGAACAACTAAAAATGAAACTGGCCGCCGAAGGGCTTTTTGCACAAGAAAAGAAAAAAGCCATTCCGCCTTTTGCTAAGCGAGTAGGTATTATTACTTCTTCAAGCGGTGCGGCATTACAAGATATTCTAAATATTCTAAAACGCCGTGATCCGAGTTTGGCAATTATTATTTATCCAACGTTAGTGCAAGGCAAAGAAGCGACACAAGATATTGTAAATACCATTGATTTAGCCAACCGTCGCCGAGAATGTGATGTATTAATTGTTGGACGAGGCGGCGGTTCACTAGAGGACTTATGGTGTTTTAATGAAGAAGCTGTCGCTCACGCTATTTTCCGTTCGGATATTCCGATTATTAGCGCTGTAGGACACGAAACCGATGTGACGATTGCCGATTTTGTCGCAGATTTAAGAGCACCAACACCGTCTGCCGCAGCGGAATTGGTGAGTCGAGATCAACAAGAGTTAGTTCGTCAGCTACAGCATCAATTTGACAAATTAAGCCTCGCTTTTGACCGTTTGTGGACAGATAAACAAACGCAATTCGAACATTTAAAATTACGTTTAAATGCACAGCATCCTGCTCGCCAAGTACAAATGCAGCAGCAACGATTAGCTCAATTTAGTTATCGTTTAGAAAGTGCAATACATAAAACTTATTTGACCGAAAAGCAAAAACTCGAACAATTGTTGCTACGCTTAACCAATCAACACCCACAGCGTCAGTTACAGCAACAACAAATACAATTAAAGCAGATAAAATATCGTTTGGCTCAAGCGATAGAACAAACGTTAATCCGCAAACAACACCAGTGGAAACATATTACTGAGCAAGTAAAACGTAATCCATTACCGCACTATGTAGAAAAGAAAAATCAGCAGTATGCGCAATTAGCTCAACAGCTTCAGTTTGCGATTGAAAAGAAATTAACGAAAGAACAACAAAAATTCCAAGAGCTTTGTACGAAAATAGATGGCTTAAGCCCGCTAAAAATTCTGGCAAGAGGCTACTCTGTGACACAAACATCGCAAGGTGAAATTCTTCGTTCAACCCAAAATCTTGAGGTAGGAGCACAAATCACCACCAAACTTTCGCAAGGTGAAATTGTGAGTAAAATCATTAAAATTGATTGATTAAAATATAGACTGCATTGTTTTAATTAATATTTCCTTTGCCAAATCAAGGTGTTATTTACTCTTACGCATCGTTGTTCACGAAGTTATCCACAAGTTATGTGAATAACTTCGTTTTTCAATCTAAAATAAGTGTTGCTTTTTAATGCAAACAATGTTTTATGCGTTTTTATTCCTTGCACAAACGGACTAATTTCCCTATAATTCTTCCCGTTCTCAGCTCTGAGAAGTTCACTAAATTCATCCTTGCCTGGGTGGCGAAATTGGTAGACGCAGCGGATTCAAAATCCTTTGCGTAGAACCACTAAAAAATTTGGTAAAATCTAGAAAACCACTCTTAGCCTGAGTGACGAAATTGGTAGACGTAGCGGATTCAAAATCCGCCGGTGAATAACCATGTCGGTTCGAGTCCGACCTCAGGCACCATACCTAAAGCCCTTCCTTTTAAAGCCAATACTCCTTAACGTTAATTTCTTTGTTAAGTGAGTAAATTATGAATTTATTACAAAACGCTTCAAATAAGCCCTTTGTTATTACTGTAGCTTCAACTAAAGGCGGCTCGGCAAAAAGTACAAATGCAGCAAATATTGGTGCATTTTGCGCTGAACATGGCTTAAAAACTCTTCTCATTGATACTGATACCCAACCTACATTAAGTTCTTATTATGCTTTGGATTATCAGGCTCCTGGTGGCACTTATGAATTTCTACATTTTAGAGATGTAGAACCGTCACATATCATTTCTAAAACACAAATTCCTAATCTTGACTTAATCCAGTCAAACGACCCATCAAATAAAATTAGTCCTATGTTACGAGATTCGCCAGATGGTGCACTTCGCTTTAGCTTACTTCTAAGTAAAATTGATGGATACGATGTAGTCATTGTAGATACTCGTGGTACTCGCGATATTACCGTAGATATGTCTGTATTAGCTGCGGATGTTCTTTTTTGCCCTATTCTTCCACATATTTTGTCTGCAAAAGAATTTATTCGCGGCACGATTGGGATGTATCAAGATTTGCAGACTTTTGCAAATTTTGGGTTCACCCTCCCTCCATTGAAAGCTGTCATTAATTGTGTTGATCATACTAATGATGTGAAATTTGTTTCAGAACATTTACATACGCTATTTGCAACAGAATTTGATGCTTCCAAAACATTACTAGATTTTACAGTTCCAGATAAAGTGGCCTATCGTGAGGCTGCAACATTCTCTATCCCGGTATACAAACAAAATCGAGCAGAATATAAAACAATCCAACAACTCTGTTCATTGCTGATGCCTCAATTTGCTCAAAGCCATTTTATGGGTAAGGAGTAAAGAATGAGCCATAAACAACCAATAGAGCTTTATTCTGTAGATGCCGAAAGCTCGGTACTCGGTGGGCTTATTCTTGATAATAGCCTCTTTGATGAGATAGTTGATGTGATCATTCCAAATGACTTTTACCTGCACGCACATCAAATTATTTTTAAAGGGATTTCTTCATTATTAAGTAATGCTAAACCCGTCGATATATTAACGCTTGAACAATATTTCAAAGAACAAGGTATTTTGGAGCAGCTAGGAGGATTAGCTTATATCGCTCAGTTAGTTAAGATTACTCCAACTACAGCTAACTTTAAAGCTTACATTGATATTGTCGTGTTATACAGCAAGCACCGCAAACTTTTAAGACTGGGCCAGAATATTATTTCTGAAATACAAGTTGCCAAATCAGCCGAAAAATTAGATGAACTTCTCGAAAATATTGAAAGACAGTTTACGGATTTAACACTCTCTCAGCAGACAGAGGGCGTTATAGATTTAAATGAAACTTTAAAAAAAGTGGTTCTTCGAATGGAATCTTCTGCCCAAAATGCTGATCCAGTTACAGGCACTCCTACAGGTATTCAGGAATTAGATGAAGTAACTACAGGTGGCCAGGCAGGAGATTTTATTGTAATTGGTGCAAGACCTTCCATGGGAAAAACTGCATTTTGTCAGACAATTGCTTATCACACCTTAGAAAAATTTAAAGATTTACCTATTCAATTCTATAGCATGGAAATGCCGGCAGAACAAATTCTGCAACGTTTTCTAGCTATGCGAGCTCGAGTGAGTTTACAAGCTATCCGTAAAGCAGATCAGTTAGGTGAAGATGAATGGGCAAAAATCTCACTTGCGATGGGGCATATTCTAGATGAATGGAAAAATCGTTTACTCATTGATGATGAAGGAGGACTCACCCCTCAAAAATTACGTTCGAAAGTTCGTTATAACATCCGCAAATATGGTAAACCGGCGGCAATTTTTATTGACTACTTGCAATTAATGCAAGGTTCTCGTCGTTACGAAAATCGTCATTTAGAAATTACCGCAATTTCTCAGGCGTTAAAAAATTTAGCGAAAGAAGTGGATTGCCCCGTTTACGCTCTCTCACAACTTAACCGGAGCTTGGAACAACGCGCAAATAAACGTCCTATGAATGCCGATTTACGAGAATCAGGCTCCTTAGAACAAGATGCGGATCTCATTCTGTTCATTTACCGAGATGAGGTCTATAACGAACAAACTGAACATCCTGGTACTGCAGAAATTATTATCGGAAAACAACGTAATGGTCCGTTAAAGACAGTATTTACGCGATTTATCGGTGAATACTCACTCTTTGAAAATTTAGCAGTAACACAATACTAGGGGAAATAAAAAATGACAAAAAATGAAAAAAGAGCGGCAGCTATTGCACGAAATTTAAATGTAAGCCCAATTGCCAATATATCTCCATCATACTCAACTGTCACACCAAATCATTACAGCTCAGAGGTGGAATATATTACTGTCACATTAGATAAGTTACGCCCTTATGAGCATAATCCTCGTAAGACACGTAACCCTAATTTTGAAATGATTAAAGAATCCATCCGCCGCCGCGGCTTAGATCATAAACCGAATATTACTCGTCGCCCAGGAGAAGATTTTTATATTATCGCCGACGGTGGCAATACTCGAATTCAAGCCTTGAAAGAATTATTTACTGAAACCAAAGATCCGAAATTTTGGTCAATTAGTTGCGAATATAAACCATGGCAAGGCGATTCTGCAGATAGCGTAGAAGCTGAATTAAATATCCTGATCGGTCATTTAATTGAAAATGACACTCGTGCAGATTTATCTTTCATTGAGAAGGCCTTAGGGATTCTACAAGCGAAAGAATATTACGAGAAAAAACTAGGAAAATCACTTTCATCTCGTGAATTATCAGCAGAGTTAGAGAAAGATGGATATATCATTCATCAAACATTAATTGCCAAAATGGAACGCTGTGTAACCCATTTGTATCCTCATATTCCTGATGTGCTTTTTAAAGGATTAGGTCATACACAAATCGATAAATTACTTGCAATTCGCAATAATGCAGATGAAGTTTGGCATCATTATCATCTTGAAGTGGATACTTCTTTTAACAGTGTTTGGGCAAGTTCATTGTCAAGTTGTAATGAGGATTCACCATTTCAAGTACGTGATTTTCAAGATAAGTTAATTACCCAGATGGCTGATTTACTAGAAGGGAAAACAAGCTATGAATCTCTTTATCTTGAAATTGATCTTGATGAGCGAAAATTCAAAAAAATTGCGGCGAAACAACATGAGATAGAAAATAATGTTGAGCATAGTCTTGAACAAATTACACAACACCAAGAAACGGTAAAAACAAAACCTATCTCTACAAGTACATCAAAACCTAGTGATAAAAATTCTCTCATTAAAGAAGATTCTGCACTAATTCCTACTACTCCTTCACCTAGTGAGGGTAATGAAGACATTGAATCTAGTGGAGAGCTTACATCAAATGTGATGGATTTCTTTAATAATGCACAAACAAGTATTGTGAATACGAGTGAAAACACTGAGACAGAACTACTAACTCAGATTTCACAAGATTTTGGTTTAACTCCAGGTATGAGTATTCAAGAGCAACGTGAAAAACGTGCAGCTGAGAATGGACTTTCGTTTGCTTGTTGTGGTCGTCAGCCAGTCGAAGATATTTGGCAGATTTATCCCGCTCGCAACTATCGCTCAGAAGCCTATTCTTTGGCTTTAGATATTGCCGAAACAGCCAATATTAATGAATTAGTTGAACATGTGGTTAAAAATCCTGTGGATTATAGCTACCGAATGAAACCTAACGATAGTTCACTTTCGGATTATGCTTCTTTTATTTATCAGTTACTTTCAATGTTACAAACACATGATTTTTCACAATCGGTACATTGCAATTTAAATAGCCACTTTTTATTTGACATTCAACAATCAGGCACTGGAATTGATGATATTACGTTAGTCAAAATTTTCCGTCTTATTCGAGTTGTACGTCATTTACGCCAGGGAGCTCAACCATGATTAAGCAAACAACTATTAATGAAGCCTTGTTAGCCAATGTACTACTTAATCTACGAGAAGGTAATGTTCGTTCTTGTTTAAATCTAGGCTTTTCGGAAGATGAGCTTAAAGCAATAAATCAATTAACTTTGGACGAATTATTTTATATCGGTCATTCCACAGTTCAATTTGCAAAAGTAGAAATTAATCATGATGCATTTTGGAAATTGCTTGCTGTTGCACAAGAAAATGCAGAAGAGCAACAAGTTATTGATCGCGCACTCCTACTTGGAGCTTCTATCGAAATGTTGAATCAATACTTCGGGTTATCTACTTCAGCTGTTTCTGCTCGTCGCCAATTACTTGGCAAAGAAGAAAAAATGGGCAGAAAAGCGGCAGCAACGGATGAAGAGCAAGAATTGATTTGGAATCTATGGAAGAAATACCAAGCAACGATAGAAAATCTTCATTCATTAGAAGGATTGGAGTTGCTAAGTCTTATTGCGGAAGAAAGCAATATAAACCTTACTGTCGTTTGGAAGCTTGTTTGCGAATGGCAAAGTAACTAAAAGAATAAACCCCAAAGACAGCCTAAACCTCTATCTTTGGGGTTGGAGATTTCCATCTATGACTCTATGGAAATTATTCGTTGTAATTATATCACCACAACATATTAGTGCAATAAAAAAACTCTTTATGTTGGCTGGAGAATAAAATGAAGATAACCCAACAAAATAAGCGAACAGAACATGGATTACTCTTTTTTGGTAATCAACATGAAACTGTACCGACACGTTTATTGCATGATCCTTATTTAACACCTAGAGCAAAATTTGCCTGGCAACTGATTAAATGCAATGCGCGAGAATTTCAAAGCGGACTCTTCCCGTCTTATGACGTATTAGGAAAATTATTATCAGATAAACCTTATACAGAGAGCCGATTATCTGAAAAAGCGATTACACAAACGCTTTATCTTTTACGTTTAACTCGTTGGCTTACGTTATGTGAAACTGTAAGGAACGAGAAAGGTTATGTAATGGGTAATGTTTACCTATTGCACGATGAACCAATTCCTATTTTAGATGCAATTCAATTAAATGATGAATATTTAACGTTTTTGGAAAAATGTGCTAACCATCATGACGGGCTTGTAAATAGTGTAGCTAATCATATTATTGAACATTTACTTTCTGATAAAACGCAATGGCACTATGTATCGCATCTCGAAAGTATGCAAGTTCGCTATCGTGAATATCAACAACGTATAGCACAAATACCTCAAGACTCGTCTTTACCAAAAAAAGAACTGCAAAATCTTCAACAAAATATCCTAACTTCCAATATGGAAGTCAGGGATAAAAATGTGGAAGTCAGGGAAAAATCAGCTAAAAACCTAACTTCCAATATGGAAGTCAGGGATAAAAATGAGGCTAACTCATTGATTTTAGACTCTCTTCCATTAGGGAAGTCAGGAAAACAGTACAGTACTAGTACTTTATATATTAATAAGTACTGTACTGGAAATGCAGAAGAATTAATTTGGCCAGCAGAAATCTCGCTTTCTACGGTAGAAAAAAACATGGCTGCTAAAGCGATGAATGGATTAGATTTAGGCTTATGTCGAGCTATCTTGCTAGAAGCCCAACAACGCATTATTCAAAAACAAGATGTAAAAAAACCTAGTGGGTATTTGTACACCTTGATACAGAAAGCACATCAAGGCAACTTTAAACCCTATTATTTTGAGCTTGGGCAACAAGTATCAAATAAACCGATCTCTGTAAAACCAGTATCCATAGCAAATAAATCAAATGCGATTGGAACAACGCAAGAGAAAAAAATCTCTCCAATGGAGCGAGAAAGATTAGTCAAACAGATGAAACAGCTACGGATGCAACTTTGCCCCAATTAATACTGAACAAAAAACAATCAGTGAAGAGGGGCTCTTCAAAGCACAAAATTTAAACAGAAATAATCTATAGGAGTATTAACTATGACGACTACACCTGAATCTCAACTTGGTCCGTTACGTAGTGAGATTAAATTTACCTTACATACCCAATATGCGCATAAATTATGGACAGGTCGAAATTCTACGAAAGACGAGAATGGTAAAATTACTCAATCATCTATTTTGAGTATGCCAAATGCTTTAAAACTAATTGGGCAGATCCAGCAAGATGCTGCTCAAGATGATCCTTATGCTGATGATTATTTATTACGATTTGAAGAAAAGGTACTAACTTACCGTCAAGAAATGCAGCAATTAGTGGATAAGCTAGTAGGGATTTATGCGGATAGACTACCAGAAAGTATTGAGTTTGAGCGTTGCACTAATGTATCACCTATTTCTTACCCAATTTATGTCAATTCTCAATTAGGCTATCAATTACTGTATCTTTTAGGTGACTTCGATAATTTAGCTCGAGTAACCATGACTGCCGCACATATTGCGTTACTTACTCGTTCAGATGCACAAGAATGGCTAGAAGCAGGAGCTGTCCTAATTCGTAGATGTTTTGGCGTAATTGAAAACTACAAACATTCTGGTATCACTCGTAAAGATGCGCAAGAAAATAATGCACGTTATCAAGCTGCAATTAAACGAATGGGATATGAAGTACCAGATTATGTGATTACCGGTGAGCGACGTGCGGACTATGCTCCTTTCATTCGTCATAATTCTCTATTAGGCGATGAGAATGAACAAGCCGTTGAGAGCCATGTTACAGCAAGTACAAAACAGGAATAAGGAATAGGTTGTTTTATGGGATTAATTTCTGAAGACATGTATCGTGAACTTGCAAAAAAAGCTGATGTAAATAATGTACTGAAACAACTATTTAGTCATTTAGAGACTGAGGCAGATTATCAAATTTTATTTGAGCAAGTTCATCAAGCACGTACAGCTTTTATGGATTATCAGTTAGAAATGGTTCAGCGAGTGAGAGCGAGTGAATTACAACATTTACCCATTTTTATGATCAAAGATAAATCCTCATCATCAGGTGGGACATTTTTACGCTGGCGCAGTATGCATCATACCGGTACAGGTGAAACCGTTTGGCAACCATTACTAACTGATAGTCATGTGCCAGAATCTTTACGTAATCAGCTTGTCGCAGTGGAAAAAGATCGTATTTTAGTCAATATGCAGATTTCTATCTTCAATTATATTCTGCGACAGTTGTCAGAATGTGCATCTAAAATTGAAAAAGTGGAAAACGCCCTGTGATGTAATCTCTGAAAAATTAGGTATGTAAAGCCTGAAAAAGTTAGGTATGTAATCCCTGCATTAAAAGGCCTTTTAAAGGTAAGGGGACAAGCCCCTTACCTTAACGAAGAAAATACCTTTCTTATTGAGGAGTATATGATTGTAAATGTGAAAATGATATTTAGTGTCGAAGTAGATGGTGAAGCCTTTATTCAACATCATCTGCTAAAAATTCATTCCAATGAGATTTTAATTAAATGATTTTTTCTTGAGTTGAATCGAGTCTAATAGACCTAACTTAATTCTTTAAAGGAGTAAATAAGATGGCTGGTATCAATAAAGTCATTATTGTTGGGCATCTCGGCAATGAACCTGAAATGCGAACTATGCCGAATGGTGAAGCAGTTGCAAATATCAGTGTTGCAACAAGTGAAAGCTGGACGGATAAAACGACCGGAGAACGTCGTGAAGTAACAGAATGGCATCGAATTGTATTCTATCGCCGTCAAGCAGAAGTAGTTGGTCAATATCTCCACAAGGGTTCACAAGTATATGTAGAAGGCCGTCTACGCACACGTAAATGGCAAGATCAGAATGGTCAAGATCGTTATACGACCGAAATTCAAGGTGATATATTACAAATGCTAGGTGGACGTAATAATGGAACTTCTCCTGCTCCAACACAAAATCAACCGACTAATGCAGTTAATCAAACGGAGCCTCCGATAAATAACTTTGATGACGATATTCCGTTCTGAATTCCATATATATAAAATATGTAAAAATAGATTACAAAACTAGCTTTACGTTGGTCCAGCGTAATTAAATAAGTGGACACCATCCTAAACTATCTTCTATATCTCATTGCATCTGGAATTAATCTTGCCCAAATAGAGGTTTATAAAGATTTTTCTCTTGGAGTAAATTCTCTAGTTCTAAATTTAATTCAGTCAAATCATAAAAAGATGAAGGTGAAATACCGGCATGTTTAGCTAATAAGATCGCATTTTTTTCGTTATAAACATATACTGGAAATTGTTTTACTCCATTAGCAAGCAACCATATTGTTCTTGTAATACCGTTAATAAATGAGCACCATGTAACTTGTTCCTCTGAATACCCTACTAATTTTTTAAACCATAAAAAAGATTTTTCGTAAATTGGAGTACTCTTGATATATTCCGTACAACTTACGTCTGCTAATGGGACGGGATTTGTTCGTCCAATTCGAAATGCTCTTTCTGCATGGTGAAATTTGTTATCGTTTCTCCATTCTCGTTCACTTCCTGAACTAAGATGAATATCCTGTAGGTATGGTGCATTTTTCCACATAGCTAAAAACTTTGTATCTTGAACAAATACTATTTTTTTAACTTCATCGCTAGATGAATGATAAATAGGATGTTGCATATATACTTTGCAATTATCCTTAGTTGATAATTCAAAAAGTAAATGGTTTTGTAATGTATATTCAGGCTGTTCAATAAAAATAGCATGGTGTGGAAATTTCATTAATTCCATTAATTAAATCCTTTCTGTGAATTGAAAAAGTATTTATGGCTATTAAATAATCTACAAAACCAATATAGCATTTTTTTATCTTTATACTCAAAATGGTTTCGAGTAGATTTTAATCAGACTTTAGCCAAAAATGAATACTAACCAACTATTTTAAGGAGAACTACATGCGTTATTCTAAATTTTCTCTACTTTTAGTAGCTTCAACCATACTTATTACAGGTTGTGCAGAACTTAGTGCCATTAACACAAAGGTAGGTGAAATTGCCGGAGAAATTAATCAACGTGTTTATGGGGCAAACTCTAGCAATACGACCGTAAATCATAATGGGGTGACTATTCACAATAAAGATGGGAGTCTTACTTCTCGCCAAAATATTGACCAACTCTTTATTAAAGTAAGACGTGAGTTTGGGTTTAGACCTATAGAATCTGATAGTCGAGCAGGAAAAGTTTATCATACAGTACCTGGTACACTTTATCATGTTTCAGGCTTTTTCGGGCATGATGAAGATTCTCGTGGTATTTCGTTAGGTGATAACTACCTTGAGGTGATTCTTGAGAAAACCGGAAGTAATACCGTCAGTGTGAGCTGGGAAATATCAGGGAGTGAAGCCTGGATTAGACGAGCTGAATCACGCTTAACTAAAGTCATAAAAAATTAGTAATTTCATTAAAACACTCCTAGAGAATTATCCCAGCTATATTGCTGGGATTTTTTTATCAAACTCGCTTTTTTCTCAAGAGATTAAGTTATTGAGAATAGTCTCCTCCTTGTTTGTAATACTCCAATAATCAGTCATCTATTGGAGATAATATGAAACTCTTTCTTTGTGAAAAACCCTCTCAAGGTAATGATATTGCTAAAGTACTCGGTGCAACTACACGTGGTGACGGCTGCTTATTTACTGCTGATAAACAAATCTGCGTGACTTGGGGGATAGGTCATTTAGTAGAACAATTCCAGCCTGAAGAATATGACCCCTCTTTCAAACGTTGGTCATTTGAAACCCTACCTATTATTCCAGGTGAGTGGAAGTTATCACCTAAGAAAGAAACAAAAAAACAATATAATATCGTTATGGCTTTGATCAAAAAAGCAAGTTCAATAGTTATTTCTACAGATGCTGATCGTGAAGGCGAAATGATAGCAAGAGAATTACTTGATATTGCAAAATTTAACGGACAAGTATTGCGTTTATGGTTATCGGCATTGGATGATACTAGTATTCGTAAAGCATTATCGGTACTGAAATCAGGAAAAGAGACGGAACCATTATATTATGCTGGGATTGGTCGTAGTCGTTCTGACTGGCTTATTGGCATGAATTTTTCGCGTCTATTTACGTTATTAGCACAGCAGCAAGGTTATCAAGGTCCCCCTTTAAGCGTGGGGCGAGTGCAAAGCCCAACTCTTGCAATGGTTGTAAACCGAGATCGCGAAATTGCAAATTTTATTCCTAAATCACATTTTGCATTAATAATACAGTTACAGACGCAACAAAATCAGTCTTTCCTAGCAAAATATATTGTCCCAGAAAATTATTTAGACACTGATGGACTTTGTTTAAATGGACAGTTTATACAACAAATTAGTGCTGATATTCAACGTCTCCAAGCTGCTACAGTAACATCCGTAGAGACAAAGCGTGATAAAAATGCAGCGCCGCTATTATTTGCTTTAAGTGATTTACAATCAGAATGTAACCGTTTATTTGGTATGGGAGCACAACAGGTTTTAGATATTGCTCAGTCACTATATGAAAAGCATAAAGCAACAACCTATCCTAGAACTGATTGCGGTTATTTACCTGAATCTCAATTTACAGAAGTACCTCGGGTTTTATCCAGTATAGTGAAAGCGAATCCCAATTGGCAAAAAATTGTTCCACTCTTAAACTTATCTCAAAAATCACGAGCATGGAATGATAAAAAAATTACCGCTCACCACGGTATTATTCCAACGATGAGCACAGTGAATTTAAACGCAATGAATGAAAGTGAACTAAAAGTGTATGATTTAATTTGTCGTCGTTATTTAGCACAATTTTTGCCATTCTTTGAAGTGGATAAAACAGTTATTCACTTGCAAAGTGGACAACATTTATTGCTAGCTAAAGGAAATCATGTGATTACAGCAGGTTGGAAAGTTTTATTTGGAAATACAGATGAATCTGAGTATGACAACGATAACCAAGGACTTCCAGCATTAAGTACAAATCAAGTTTGCCAAATTATATCAAGCGAAGTTAAAGCCTTAAAAACCACGCCTCCGTCACATTATACAGAAGGTACATTATTGAGTGCGATGAAAAATGCAGCGCGGTTTGTTACAGATGAACGACTAAAACAACGTTTACGAGAAACCGAAGGTCTAGGTACAGAAGCAACTCGTGCCGGCCTTATTCAAGGTCTTATTGATAAAGGCTTCCTGAAAAAGAAAGGGAAGCAAATTCTAGCCACAGAACAGGCAAATGCTTTAATTGATAGTTTGCCTGATTTATTGAAAAATCCGGGACTTACTGCGCTTTGGGAACAAGCACTTAATCAAATTGCAGAAGGTTCAATGACACTTTTAGATTTTATGAAGAAGCAAGAAGACTTTATTCGTATGTTGATGAATAATTGTCTCAAACAAGGAATAAATCTGGGTAAGATTGAAATTCGAAAATGCCCACTTTGTGGTAAGCCAATGCGAAAAATTCAGCATACTAAGGGGACTTTTTGGGGATGTTCAGGTTATCCTGAATGTCAGCACAAAGAACCAGATAAAAAATCAGCAACATCCTCAAAATCGAAGAAATCATCTTCGGTCAATGTAACTGAACAAATTGCTAATTTGCGTAGTCTCATTAAGTAAAAATTAGTTATGTAACTATTAAAACATGTATTACCACTAAAAATAAAATAATTATTAGGGTATTAACATATTAAAATGGCATGGAAGTAATATAATAATAGTGATACCATAATAAGCATAAAGAGCCGTTTGTGAATTGTCGGTTATCAATTCACAACACTAGCCGAAATGTCTCCCAGCATTCTGAGAGGGAACTCTGTGATTTTACAGGAATGCCACCTAAACACTGGATAGAACTCTTATACTATCCCATCTGGTCAGCCTCGCCATTGTAACGTCCTAAGTATATTTACAGAATAAGTGTAATTATGACGTTGCAATGGCTTGCTACTTATTCTTTTCCTGCGCCCACAGGTGAATAAAGGGTGCCCTTTGTGTCCTTGCGATGCCAAAGATTTACCGATTAAAGGCCACTAAGTAATCGGATAATTTGCAAAGAAAATAAAAGCACGTAACGAAGGTGACGTTATTTTCTAACGTAATTTATATTGGTCTACCTGTATATGATTTTATTCATTCTATATAGCCCCTCATTATAAGTTCTATCTTGTTGAGGGGCTTTCCTTTTTGCAATTCTCGGAAACGTAAATTTAATTAGCTGTTTTTTTACCAAAACAAATTCAGTAAATTGAACTCATTAAGTCGCTGGGAACAGCTCTTAAAAAAGTCGCAAGAACTCTTGAGAAGCGACGGTTACCCTTGAGGTAAAGGAGTTCAATGCCAAAATGTCTTCCAGCATTCTGAAAGGAAACACTGTAATTTTGCAGGAATGCCACCTAAACAGCATATCAATTTACCCTAGCGGGGAACGTTTTTCCCGTGTTGGGCAAGGATGTTTCTCCGCTTTTTTATCTTTGGAGAAACAAACTATGACTACTCAAACTTCTACTCAACAAGCAAATAACTATTTCGATCTTCATACTCATGGCTTAGGCTATTTAAGCCGTATTCGTGATGTTGATCCGAAGAAAGGAAATTCATTTATCGCTTGTCAAATTGCTGCATTAGCTGGTTCGAGTGATAAGCCCGAATATCGCTATTTTGATGTTAATGTCGTAGGTCATGAAGCCGAAAGACTCATCAAAAAATGCGAAAATGCGGTTAATGCAAAGAAAAAAGTTCTCATTTCTTTTGTTATTGCTGATTTATGGACTGATATATTTACTTATTCAACTGATAGTAAATTCCATAAAAAAGGTGATACTGGTGTGAGTCTCAAAGGCCGTTTAATTCGCATTAAGATGATTAAAATCGATGGTGAATTAAAATACCAAGAACAACCAAAACAAAATAAACAAGAAACTTTAGATGCAGAATAAACCTAAGACCAACAATCTTTGTTGGTCTTTCTCATTTTAACAAAAACTAATAGGGAATAAGTTATAGGAGAATTTACAATGTCTTTCTTTAATATTCCACTCAACTGTTCACCAAAATGTAAAGCTTGGGAAGAAATTCTTTATCATTACCGTGATTGGGTTAATGATGATGAAGTATGGGAAATTGCTCGTGAATGCAAAGAATTGCCCGTATTGGGGAATATCTACCAAAATTTGGTGCTAAACCGTGTACTTTCACATTTTTGTGAGGAAACAGGACAAACAGAAGAAGAATTAAAGCTCTTTTTCTATATAAATTCGATTGATACGCATCTAGTAATCAATGACTGGGATATCTGCTCAGTTGATGATTACTGGAATTGCATTGAGAAAAATCGAATTCATTAATTTACATTATATTAAATCCCATAGGGAAACATGGCTCCCTTTGGGAATGGTGTTTCCCTTTCTTACAGGAGAAATACCATGACAATTAACACTTATGCAAAATTTGCACCTACTGTTTTTGTTGCTAAATGTGCCGAATCTCACGAAAAAGGTGAAATCATTACATTAACAAGTAAATACGGAAACGAAACAGAGGTAGAGATACATAATCTTGTCAAACAACAAGACGGATATTATTTTTACTCCTTTACTCGTTGTGATGGGATGAATAGCCAAGTGCGAGCAACTCAGAAAGCAGAACGCTATCAAAGCTATGCAAATAATGCAATGAAACGTAGCCAACAATATTGTGAAGCAGCTAATGAGGGACGTGATTTTTTGACTCTAGGTGAACCGATTAAAATTGGCCACCATAGTGAAAAACGCCATAAAGCTTTAATTGAACGTAATGCCCGCCGGATGGATAAATCTGTTGAGGAAATGCATAAGGTAGAAAGTTACGAAGGTAAAATTGCTTATTGGGAATTAATGGCAGATAAAATTGATTTATCTATGCCTGAAAGTCTTGAATTCTTTGAATTTAAATTGGCACAAGCTAAAGAAAAACATCAAGAATTAAAGACTAATCCTGATAAACGAACTCATAGCTATTCATTAACTTATGCCAAAAAAGCGGTTAATGAACTTGAGAAAAAAGTGAAATTAGCTAAATTACTTTGGTCATAAACATTGATTTTACCCTTAGGGAATACATTTCCTAAGGGGATGTGTTCCCTTTTTTGGAGAACACATTATGAATCGTAACATTGTGAAAGCATCATCTCATAAACTCGGAGCTGAAACTCGCTCTTTACTAGTTAAAGCAGAAATTGCGAAACAATGCGTAATTCCTGAAACAGTAAAACTTGGAACTATTTCAGCCACCCGAGCAGTTATTGAACTACTAGGTAAGAATAAGGCTCTAGAGCTTATTCATCGCCATGAGTACAAAGACTATGGTGATTTAGATGAACATGATATTTATGCAAATGAATTATCACTATTGGTAGGGGATAGAATTGTTTCAAGCTACCAGGTTGAAAATGAGAAGATTTTCATTATCACAGAAGCAGATCGTAGTTACACAACAATTATGATGGCTAATGAATATTAAATCAGCTTTCCAAAAGTACCACACAGCAATGTAGTGGTACTTTTTCTATTTTGCCTAAATTTTATCTTAATTTGTAAAAGAATTTTCTATTCAAATTCAAGGCTAAGTTTTACATAGTGAGATCCCATTTATGGCAAATGATTGGAGAGTTAATATGAATAAACAACTATCGCTGGCCGCACTCTTAGCTTTGATCTTAAGTGGCTGTGTCGCCAAAAACACTTCTGAAACAGAAATTACCCCCCTTCCTGAGTTTCCAAATATTCAGGCTACAAATACCCACTTAAAACCGATACCTCCTGAGCCAGAAGCTAGAATTGTTCAGAATGATATTTATCAATATTACACACCGTCTAACACAGAAGTAATTCGTGATGGTCGTTATACGCTTGTGAATATCTCACCGGAAGATGGACAGAAATTCTTATTAGAACAAGTTGTCTCAATCAATATTCTTCCGAAGAATAAAAGAAATCTAAATAAAAGTGTTGAACAAGGTTTACGTAGTACATTACAGCATACCGGACTTGACTTATGTTATGCATCTGGAATGAATGTAGATCATAATGTTGGTACTCTTTTCTCCCGTCCGCTACCTAAAGTACATTATCAATTTGGCCCGATGAAACTCTATGAAGCCCTTCAAATGATTGCAGGCCCAGGTTATGAAATGACCTTGAATGAAGTTACTCGGACAGTATGCTTTAAAACTCGAATTTCTCCAGTCGATCATCAGAAAAAACCTCTCGAAGAAGTTACTTCGACCACAACTACAGAAATTATTGAGGATAAATAATGTGTAATTCAAAGACTCTTTTACTATGTGTAGGGTTATTAAGTAGTTCCGGAGTGAGTTTTGCAAGTGTTTCTACAACCGTGAATCAGCAATCATTAACACAGCAAAACTTAAATACCGGTACGACTACGCAACAGAAATCCATCCAACAAGCGGCTGAATGGGGCTTAACTACAGAAGAATGGAATCGTTATACGGCATTGATGGCCGGCGAACGAGGAATGTGGTCGCCTAATTTAGATCCATTAACCGCTTTAGGTATCGAAGCAAAAACAGAAGCTGAAAAGATTAAATATGCTCGCATGCTTGCGGAACGTTTCCGTGCCAGAGTATTAAAAGAGATTGAATTCGACAAAATTTATCGGCAGGAATATGAAAAAATGTACCCTGAAGAAACGGCGTTTGCAGTCGAACCTCATATATCCCAATCTGTCGGAAGAGTTATTTACTTTACACGTTTAGATAATTGTGCATCTTGTAAAGCTGATCTCAGCAAGATCTTAAATCATGTCAATACCCAAACACCTATAGACATGTTTATTGTCGGCGATAATGTTTCTGATGACGCAATTCGCAAATGGGCAAAAGATAATCATATTGATGCCAGCAAGGTACAACGTAAATTGATTACGCTCAACCACGATAACGGCTATTGGTTTAAATATTCGTTTGGCAAAATGCCCGCTGCTTATCAAGTGAAAGGAGACGGACAATGGCAAGCTCTCACTTATTAGTCACACTTTTAGTGATAGGAATGACATCTCAGTCGGTATTGGCTAAGCCATTTACCGGCTTTGGTAATGATGTAGACAGCTATATCCAAACTGCAGCAAATCGGTACCAAGTCAGTGAAACAATGTTACGTGGCTTAGTGAAAATGGAAGATGGTTGGTTAAATAAATTATCTCCTACTGGAGCAACTGGCGTTGGTCAATTTACTGTAGGTACTTGGAATTGGTTAGCTGAGAGAGATGAAGGCCGAGCTCTTGGAATGGTTCGTGTTACTGCTCGTAGTCGAGGTACTTTAGCTGATCCTCGCCGTAATAAACGTATTAATACCTTAGCAATTGGAGCTTTGGCTAGATGGCACATCGCACGCTTTCAAGAACTAGGTATTCGCATTACAGATGAGAATCTCTATATGGCACATAATATTGGATTAGAGGGACTACATCGTGCTTTGGTAGGTAAATCAACAAAAGAAGACATTCGTAATATGCGCTTAAATGGTATGAAACGCTGGATGACGGTTAATGATTTCTTAACCTATCAGAAAAGACGTTATAACACACACAAGTTTGAAGCAAATTTCATGCAAACTGCACAAAAATCTTCGCCCCTAATAAAATCTAGCAGACCTATGAAATGGGTTGAACCGGTAGCTATAGCAAAAATACAACCCAAACCAAGAAACGAAACTATTATGGTAAATAATGTATCTTCACAAATGAAATGGATTGAGCCTACAGGCTCAATGGTATGGATAGAACCGACACATTAAGGAATTTAATAATGAAAAAAGTGATATTTATGCTTATTACGTTAGGATTGTCTTTTAATGTTTTAGCTGAAAATATTGTGATTGCAGATTACGGTGGGGAAAGTACAGTACGTTTTTACGAATCACTACAACCGGAACATGATCAAAATGCGCCCCATTACCCTAATGCACTTCCTTCTAGCGTTTCTGAATTCGATATGCTTCCGGTTGTGTCACATAAATTAACACCAGGTAAAGTTGAAAATAAAGCCTTTGATTTAGCAGGTATTCAGCCAATTTTTCTTATTGGCACAGATAACTTATCTCGATACTGGATAACAGATAATTATCAAAAATTAATGCAATTGAATGCCACAGGGTTAGTTGTTAATGTGGATACTCAGCAAGAATTAATTGCCTTACGGAATATTGCTCCTGAATTACGCTTATTACCCGTATCCGGTGATGATTTAGCTGAACGAATTCCTTTATCTCATTACCCCGCATTAATTACAGAAACAGGAGTATCTCAATAATGACAACGAAGCATACTTTAGAGGCATTATTACGCCCTCCGGTTGAGTTTTTCCCAGCGACTGTTCATGCTTGTTGTGCATTGGTTAGTGCCACTGCGCCTTGGTCATTAGCCCTTCATCCTAGCATTGGTTATGGTATTGCAGCAGGTTTTGGAGCATTAAGTGCTTATAGAGCCAAACAAGGCTGGCGCATCGTCAAATATCATCAAAATTTGAAACGACTACCATATTATGCAATGACTAGTCGTCAAATACCTGTAAGTTCTAAATTTTTATTTGTCGGCAAGGGGTTTGAATGGGAGCCTATTCACACGCAGCGTTTACATGACTGTTTCTCATCAAATGGTTCCAAATACCGTAAACCGTCCAAATTATTCCAACAAGTACGTGAATATGAAAAACGCCATGAAAATTGGCTTACTGGAATTACCTCTTTAGATTCACCTTGGAACCCTTTTAGACCGCTTCCCCCAGTAGAGGGTATTCCAGCTATTCATGGGATTGAGCTAAATGAAGTAGATGTTGTTCAAGCTATCAGTTCTCGTGTAGGACATACGGCTGTATATGGTACAACCCGTGTAGGAAAAACACGGTTTGCTGAAATTTTAGTAACACAAGATATTCATCGAGGAAAAAAAATAGAAGAACGTGAAGTTGTTGTATTTTTTGATCCTAAAGGTGACGCAGATATGCTGAAACGCATGTATGCAGAAGCTAAACGTGCAGGTCGAGAAAATGAATTTTATGTTTTTCACCTTGGCTATCCTGAGATTTCTGCTCGTTATAATGCGGTTGGACGTTTTAACCGAATTTCTGAGGTTGCGGGGCGTATTTCAGGACAACTTAGTGGGGCTGGCAACTCTGCCGCATTCAAAGAGTTTGCGTGGCGATTTGTCAATATTGTTGCACGAGCTTTAGTGGAATTAGGGCAACGTCCAGACTACGTACAAATTTCTCGCTATGTGCAAAATATTGACTCATTATTCCTTGACTACGCTAAAACTTTCTTCAATAAACAAGATAAGCAAATTTGGCTGAAGTTATCAGAAATTGCTGCGAACGTTGATGAAAAAATGCTACCGTTTGGAATGAAAGATCGCCCTTTAATCTTTATCGTGAATAAATATATTAGTGAGAATGATGTTTTCGACCCAATTCTCCAAGGCTTAGCAAGTGCGGTACGTTATGATCGCACATACTTTGATAAAATTGTTGCCTCATTATTACCATTACTAGAGAAATTAACGACCGGGAAAATTGCTGAATTGTTATCTCCCGACTATTCAAATATCCAAGATGAACGTCCTATTTTTGACTGGGAATCAATTATTCGTAAACGTGGTATTGTTTATATTGGATTGGATGCTCTTTCTGATGCAACTGTTGCGGCAGCTGTAGGAAATAGTATGTTTGCCGATCTCGTTTCTATGGCTGGTCATTTATATAAATTTGGCATTAATGAGGGACTCCCCGAAAAATTAGGGGGGAAAGTAAAACAAGTAAAAATCAATCTACATTGTGATGAATTTAATGAATTGATGGGAGATGAGTTTATTCCCCTTATCAATAAAGGCGGCGGTGCTGGAGTTCAAGTAACAGCGTATACACAGACGCTCTCAGATATTGAAGCTAGAATTGGAAGTAAAGCTAAATCAGGACAAGTTGTGGGTAACTTTAATACCCTATACATGTTCCGTGTGAAAGAACCGGCAACCGCCGAGTTACTCACAAAACAGCTCCATGATGTGACTATTCTACGCAGTACTGTTACGTCAGCAACGACGGATTCAAGCAATCCCGATGATGATAAAGCCTTCAGTTCTAATACAGGACAACGTATTTCTGAAACCACTGTACCAATGCTTGTGCCTGCAAATATCACTAATTTACCCAAAGGGCAAGCCTTTGCTTTAATGGAAGGCAGCAAGTTATGGAAAATTCGTATGCCATTACCTGCAGTGGATAAGGATGATGACATGCCTCATTCATTGAAGGAATTAACAGAGAAAATGAAGAAAAATTATCATGTAATTGATAATTGGTGGGAACCAGCATTTACGGAATATACGCCTTCAAAAGCAATCGCTGAAGCCTTTGAAACTATGGCTGGTGAAAATAGAATCAATCACCCAGATCATGCTAATTATGATTTTGATATAGATGTACCAAATGACAATGACATTGAAGAAGAGGAACTCCAAGATGACGATGAGTAATTTACCCAGTAAAAATGGAATTAATTTATTAGATTTACCGAATAAACGTATCAATTTTGATGGCCCATTTTTTATTTCTTGTGCGTTACCACAGTCTGATGATTTGTTGATACATTGCCAACCTTATATTAATGATTTATTTGAGAATCGTTTCTCGCTTCATCAGTTCGCTGAAAAGTGGGAGACAGATGGTATTTCTTTATGGTTGGCTCAAGATGTTGAACAATCTGAATTGGAACAAGAAGGAAAGATATTTGCCTTTTATTTGATGTTTTCAAAAGGAATGGAAGGCTATGTTCTTATCCAATGCCAACTTGAATCACAGGATTTATTACAATGAGTGAGAAATCTCCACCTAAACCACAAAATAAAGGCATATTTAGTCGAATATGCTCACGCATCAACATGATGATTGCAACATTAGTACTTTCACTTTTGTTAAGTATCTTATTAGAATGGGTTGGTATTACTTTTTGGTGGCCAGAACAAGGACATTTACATAGCCAAAATATGATGCTGACTGAAATGCAATGGTTATCTGATGATTTCACCCAGAGTATTTTCACGCATTCATCTGCTGATTTAGCGACAAATATTATCGGAAATATGCATCATTGGGTATTTGTAGAGACCGGAATCCAAGGTTGGTTAGCAAATCCTGGTTCAAATCAATGGGAACAATTGATTTATCATTATGGTAGAGCTTATATAGAATCACTTATCTACGTTTTTATCATATTCTTGATCCGATTAATTATCATTGTTTTTACAAGCCCATTATTTCTTTTTGCCGGTGCAGCCGGACTCACAGAAGGATTAATGATGCGAGATATACGTAAATTTGGTGCTGGTCGAGAATCGGCATTCATTTATCACCATGCTCGTCGATATGTGATGCCGTTAATGATTACTTCATGGGTAGTATATTTATCATTACCATTTTCGATTCATCCTAATATTATTTTAGTACCTTCCGCACTGTTATTTGGTCTGGTCATCTGTATTACCTGCGCAACATTTAAGAAGTTTTTATAATTATAAGGAGAATAAAATGACTGCAAAAAGATCAAATCCATTGTTTTTTATTACATCTGACGGCGGAATACAAAGAGTTATAGATGTAAGGAAAATAATATATATAGATTATAACAATAATAAATTGGTAATAAAAACCGTTTCAGAAAACGGAGACATGGACATGGGGAATATACCCGAAGAAAGTTATAAAGCACTCATCAACTTCTGGAGTGAAACGCTCAGTTGTCGTGACTAAGTAAATTATTTCTATACAATAATATCGCATATTAAATAGGTATCTTGCTATAGATACCTATTTTTTATTCTTCTATGATGATAAATATACTCTCATCAGTCTTAGTTTCATTTCTCTGATATTCATTCAAGTCATGTTCTTGGCCCAAATCGCTTCCTTGTTCATATTCATCAAAAATGACTTCTCCATACTCGTTAAGGTGAGCTTCAATGATACTTCGCTCCTTTTCACCTAAAAATTGCCAATAATTGCAAATAGGTTGCCCAAACGTATTCATTTCCCATATTCCAGCATAGTTATAAGGCGCATCTTGAGCATGGCAAATCTGCCCTTCTCTTTGAGCATAACTAACCGATGGGAAAATGAAAAAGCCTAACCATAGATAACCGTATTTTTTCATTTCAATAGTAAGCCCAAGACATTCAGTATGGTTAATTTACACCAATTTATCTAACTCAAGCACGCCTATTTATTCTCCAAACCCTGAGAGTTTAATGCACAGAATCTCTTTTAATTTCCAATAGAGTTTTCCATTAAATTTTTACTGTGATTTTGGCAATCTTAGCTAGGAGTTAAATTAAAACATGAGGAGCTATTATGTTTGCTAAAAAGCATCTTGGAAAATGGATAGTAATTGTTTTAGCCTCAAGCAGTATAACTGCTTATGCCTCAACAGAAAAAGAGCAACTCGCTCAAGCTATCAAACAATTGGAAGCAGCTGAATTATCTTTAAAAAGAGCTGAACAACTTTCTAAAACTTCACCCAAAACACGTGAATTCTTCAATTACACTGCAATTCACCGTGATATAAGCACGATAAAAAGTGGAATTTCTCAGTACATCAATCCTGCTCGAGCGATACCAAGAGATCCACAAGCATTACGTACATTAACTGAAGATTACACCAAATTACGGGGGAAATAATGACAACCCCTAATTATTCCTCCGCTAGTGCTTTTTCAGCAGCAAGTGGTATCGATCCTACTCAACTTCGTGTTCTTTTATCCATTATTTTCGTCGCTGCTCTTTTACTCGCTTATGCTTGGGCAACACATAGTGGTTTCAAAGGATTTGCAAAGTGGGACGGAGATGTCCTCTCTTTTTTAATTTTTCTCTTAAAGGGTGCAGTTCTCGTCATGTGTGTTGTTACCTTTTTCATTTATTAGTCTAATCAAGAGGTTTTACTATGAAAATCATCAAATCATTTTATCAATCTTGTTCTTCTCGATATTTAGCTTTTATGCTCTTTTTCTGGGGCAGTATTCAAAATGCCCTTGCTGCGCCAGCAGGAGGGGGTGGTGCTCTTGACCCAAGTAAAATTCCTGACTTTAAAATTCCAGGGGTTGATAGCGGCACAAAAGATCCTACGGAAATTATTGCGATTGTTGCTAAGGCTGTCGTTACATTAGTTGCGATATTGCTTGCTGCCGCTGCTATTTTTGTGGTGGTAAAAGCCTTAATCAGTATCTATAACGAAGCCACCTCTGACAATAGTAAAAAAGGTTGGGGACATTTCATTATTGCACTTATTGTTGGTTTTATCGTGATCTTCTTCTCCTTATGGTTAGTTAAACTTGCAGTAGGTCTCTTCTAATATCAATGTAATCCATATAAGGAGCCAATATGGCTGATAATGAAAAAACAATTCCCTTTTTACCAATTCGTTTAAACAAAGAAGCTACGGTATTTGGTGGAATGACTGTATCAGAATTTGGAATTTCTGCTGCGATTGGGTTTGTCATCGGTTTAATTATTGGTCTCCTCTTATGGGTTTTAACAGATTGGTGGCTACTTATACCGGCATTAGGAATGTTGCTATGCATATTAACGGTATTAATCGGAAAAGGAATTGTAGCTGCATTAAAACGAGGAAAACCAGAATCCTATTTAAATCGTAAGATTGAAGAAAAATTGGATGAAATATTAATGGGTAACAAATTTATTCGACGTGAAGGTGTTTGGTCCATTCGTAGACAAAAAGGAAACCAAAAATGAGTCATTTAAAAAGTCAATTACATGAAAAAGATCGCCATATTCGAACAGCACAATTTTTTGCCGGATTATTTTTTATCGTAATACTGGTGCTTTCATTTGTTATCTATACCTTCCCAAACCGCTTAAATATTTATATTCCACCTGATATAAGAGCAGCTAGCCAACGCCCTTGGTGGGATGTACCTAATTCAACAGTCTATGCCTTTGCTTACCAAGTATTCCAACAATTAAATCGTTGGAATGTGAATGGTGAAGAAGATTATGAAAAGAATATTACCGCATTAAAACCGTTACTTACACCGAACTGCGAAGCATTTCTACGACAAGATTATAAAGATCGCTTACGCCATAATGAATTACGCGATCGTACTCGTGGTGTTTACGAAATCGTAGGACGAGGTTTTAGTGAAGATAAAGTAACTATCTATAGCAAAGATAGTTGGGGAGTTAATTTAGATCTAAGTGTTGATGAATACTTCGAAGATGAGCCAGTAAAACGTGTCTTTACGCGTTTTCCAATTAGTATTGTGAGAATGGATATTGATTCACAACGAAACCCTTGGGGATTAGGATTTAATTGCTATACATCTATTCCTCAACGTTTAGAAGGTATTGAAAATACAGAGGGGAATAAATAATGAAACGCTTATCTCTATGCCTATTATCTATTTTAGCTGTAGGTACAACTGAACAGGCTTTTGCCGATATTTTGCAAAAATGGGAAAGAAAACCGATTCCAGTTGCTTTACAAGTAAAAGCTGAACGTATCATTTTTATGGATAAAAATGTCAAAGTAGGTTATCCCGCAGAGCTTGAAGGCAAAGTTCGTATTCAATCTACCGGCGGCGCAGTGTATTTAAAAGCACTCGAAACATTTCCAGCAACACGTTTTGAATTTCGTGATGTGGTCACCGGTGAAATTTTTCTTTTTGATATAGGGGCACACAGTAAAGTCAATAATCCTACGGAAGCGATTAAAGTAATATCTGATAGTATTGTTGAAAAACAGTCAGGTTCATTAAATCAAGATGATTATATAGCCAATGATGAAGTAGATAACAAAATACCACAACTTCCAATTCCTGCAGCATTGACACGCTATGCTGCACAATCACTTTACGCACCATTACGCACTGTAGAACCTTTAGATGGAGTAAGACGCGTTGCACATCGTCTACCTGAAAAAATTACCACATTACTTCCTGCTTATCCGATTACAGCCAATCCTTTAATGAGCTGGCAATTGGATAACTATGTAGTAACTGCTATCCGTTTACAAAATCGTGGTGTTTCACGGATTATACTTGACCCAAGAGAGTTACAAGGTCGCTTTTATGCAGCAACTTTTCAGCATAATTGGTTAGGTGGCTATGGTAGTACGGAAGACACAACGACTGTCTATTTAGTAACGGAAGGACATGCAAATAATGCTGTTATTCCTGAAACAAAAATCTACAAAGCCCCTAAAAAGGTGAAAAAAACGACGGTAACAACAAGAAAAACAGTTACCCCTCAATCAACTAAATAGGAGGAACTATGCAAGCAAACAAAGCTCTTTATGTCATTGTTTCCATTGTAGTTACCGCAGTTGGTGCAATGGGATGGTTTTTATTCTCTCCCTCTAAATCTGAAGTCGAACAACCTAAACGTGACGTACTTGATATTTCTATTAATGATCTTACACCGGAAGAAATTAGAGCAATGGGTATTCAAGGCGATACTCCGCAAGATACCTTACGTACGCTCGTAGCTACGGCAAAAAATAATCAGAAAAAATTCGATCAAACCTTAAATGAATTAGATAAATATAAACGTGAAAATGAACGTTTAACACGTAAAGAAGAAGACACGAATTATCAAATCAATGAAGCTATCCGTAATGAAACACAGCCATTATTAGCTGAAATTGCTGAGTTAAAACGTCAATTAGTAGAATCAGTGGAGAACGCTAATAACATAACAGGAAATAGCCAAAATAATGATAGTACTCAAAAAGGTTTTGGTCAGGCAAATAATAATTTACCTGTTAATAATGGTACTTATGCCAATAATGGTGAAGTGATATTAGAACCTGGTATTCGATGGGTGGAACCTAGCGATCAAATTGGATTGGATTCAAATGGGAAACCTGTTGCAGACGGCGCAAGAGCAAACAGTTTTGGTTTCCCATCTCAGTTGAAATCTGATGAACAATCAACAGGACAAAAAAAAGGATTACCATTTCTTAATGGTACGGATGAAACGACAGGTAGTGCTAATAAATCAAATATAAAAGCAACAGAAAAGCCATTTTATACATTACCAGAAAATTCGACTTTATTAGGTTCTATTTCAATGACGGCTTTAATTGGTCGTGTACCAATAGGTAATAATGTGACGGATCCTTATCCATTTAAAGTCATTATTGGACGTGAGAATCTTATTGCAAATGGTCTTGAACTACCCGATGTTGAAGGTGCAATTGTATCAGGGACAGCTTCCGGTGATTGGACATTATCTTGTGTACGCGGTGATGTAAAAAGTATGACATTTGTTTTCTCTGACGGTCGAATTGTGACTTCATCACAATCAAGTAACAAGAGTGATGAAGGCATTGGTTGGATTTCAGATGATAGAGGGGTTCCTTGTGTACCTGGAGAACGTAAAACTAATGCACCTGAATATTTAGGTTCTAATTTCTTACTTGCTGGAGCGAGTGCTGCTGCGCAAGGACTCTCTCAAGCACAAACGACCACCGTAGTAGATGGTAATAGTGTTGTCGGTGCCGTAACAGGCGATAATAGCAAATATATTTTAGGGCAAGCATTAGGTGGAGGATTAAAAGAAACCGCAGACTGGTTTAGAGAACGCTACGGTCAAATGTTTGATGCAATCTATGTGCCACCGGGTCATCCTGTTGCAATTCATTTAAATAAAGAGATAGCAATTGATTACAACAAATTAGGCCGCAAAGTGAAATATCGTGTATCACAATCAACACCACGCCTAGATTAGGAGAAATATAATGAAAGCACGTATTGGTATTCTATTTTTAACTGCTTTACTTACTGGTTGTTCAACATCATCTGAAGATTTACTTCCTACAAATGGACATTCTATGCGTGATGTTTGGGATAAAAATGCAGGAAGTGGGCAATTACAACAATATCGTTCACAAGATAGCCGTTTAATCGATCCTGTAGATTATATCTCTAATACCGAGCAGCGCAGTTATACACGTACAGCTGAAAATGAAATTGATAATTTATTTCCTAGACTACCTAACCCTGATTTAGTGATGTATGTATATCCGCACCTTTCTCCTTCTGGTGAACCAATGCCTATCCCCGGTTATTCTACGGTAATTCCCTTTTACAGTCGGGTGCAATATGCACAACCGGGTGAACGAACAAGAGGACTATAACAATGTCTTTTTTAAGTGAAGTACTCTCATCATTTAAACCTAGCAAGGCTGTTCAAGGTGTACAACACGTAGATCTTGAACCTGAGATGAATAACCAAGTACAAGAATCTAATACTATACAAATGCCTAGACCAATTCAGCGCAGTGGCAAGATTTCTATTAATCAGCACAATCAGAAACTATATGGGCAAGCTCCCTCTTTTGTGGATCATTTACCTTGGGCTGAATTTCTCGACGCTGAAGGCGTAATGTTACTTGATGATGCGAGAAGTGTGGGAGCTGTTTTTGAAATTAAACCTATTGGTACAGCAGGACGTGATGAAAATTATCTTAGTCGTATCAGAAATTTAGTTAAAGATGCTCTACAGGATAGCTTTGATGAATTAGATACAAATCCTTATGTTGTGCAATTCTTCTGTCAGGATGATGACGATTTACAACCTTATATTGAGAACCTACGTAATTATGTCACAAAAGAGGCAAAAGGAAGTGAATTTACTGAAGAATGGTTACGCATTCAAGAAAAGCATTTTAATGATATTGGTAAGCCAGGAGGCTTGTTTATTGATGATCGTGTAACGAATACAGCTTGGTCTGGCCGTATTCGTCGAACCCGCATGGTTATTTATCGTTATGTAGATAAAAACGATGAATATAATTCCATTGAGTTACTCAATAATGCTTGTGAACGAGCTAATGGTGCTTTAACTACTGCCGGATTACAAGTTTCCAGATTGAAGGAAAATGCAATTAAAGAATGGCTTTTACGCTGGTTTAATCCAAATCCCTCAGTAAATTTTGAAGGGTTAAGTAACAATGAATGTTATCGTTATTTAAATAGCAACCAAGCCAATAATGACATTCCTCTTGCGTTTACTGATTTTAGTGAGAATTTATTTTATTCCCAACCAGAAAATAAAGGGGAATATTGGTATTTTGACGGTCAGCCTCATGAAGTCATCGTAGTAAATAATTTACGCCGTCAGCCTGATATAGGGCTTATGACGGGAGAAATTACGCGTGGACGCAATATTAATGCGCTTTTTGATTTGTTGCCAGAATCAACCATTATGGCTATTACAATAGTAGTACATCCACAAGACAAATTAGAAGCACATTTAGAAAAACTTAGCAGCCGTGCTGTAGGTGAAAACTTCGAATCACGTTATTTAAAACAAGACTGTTTGACCGTTCAACAATACCTAAAGGAAAACCATAAATTATACCAAGCAAGTATTGCCTTTTATGTACGAGGGGAAAACGAAGCACAATTACGCATGCGATCACGTAAATTACGCACAATTCTATTAAGTAATAACCTTGATCCTGTAAAAGAAAATGCAGAAGTTGCCCCGCTAAATAGTTATTTGCGCTGGTTACCAATGAACTTCAATCCCCAGCTTGATACCAAACATTACTATACTAAATACTATTTTGTGCAACATTTAGCGAACTTATTACCTGTTTTTGGGCGAGATACCGGTACGGGTAATCCTGGTATTACCTATTTTAACAGAGGCGGCGCACCATTTGATTTTGATCCATTAAATCGAAAAGACAGAACTAAAAATGCACATAAATTATTACTTGGTCCAACGGGTTCGGGTAAATCTGCAACACTTTGTGCACAAATGTCACAAGTAATGGCAATACACCGCCCTCGTCTCTTTATTGTGGAGGCTGGTAATTCCTTTGGGTTATTTGCTGATTATGCTGAGCGATTTGGTTTAACCGTTAATCGTATTACATTATCACCCAATAGTGGCATTGTATTACCCCTTTTTTCTGAAGCTCATAAATTATTAGATATGGAACTTAATCCTGAAGACGTTCCAGATGATTCTGAAGATGACGAAGATGAGGGAGAAGAACAACGAGATCTACTCGCTGAAATGGAATTAACTACACGTCTAATGATTACAGGTGGCGAAAGTAAAGAAGATGAGCGAATGACCCGGGCAGATCGTGCCGCAATTCGTAAAGCCATTATTAATGCCGCACGTAAAGCAAAAAATGAAAGTCGTCAAACCTTAACTGAAGACGTAAAAAATGCCCTGGATGAATTAAGCAAATCGGATGAAGTTCGAAAAGAACGACGTTCTCGTTTAGCTGAAATGGCTGAATCCTTAGAAATGTTTTGTACCGGAGTAAATGGACAATTCTTTAACCGTGAGGGGGAAATTTGGCCAGAAGCTGATATTACGCTGGTCGATTTAGCCATGTTTGCACGCGATGGGTATGAAGCCGAATTATCTATTTCATATATTTCATTAATTAATCACATTAATAGTTTAGGTGAAAAATACCAACATAGCTATCGCCCAATAGTGAATGTGACCGACGAATCTCATATTATTACGGTCAATCCATTATTGTCAAAGTTCCTTGTAAAAGGTTCTAAAATGTGGCGTAAATTAGGTATTTGGTTATGGCTTGCAACACAAAACGTAGATGACTTTCCAAATGAAGCAAGTAAGTTACTCAGTATGTTGGAATGGTGGGAACTATTGAATGTGACAACCAAAGAAATCGAAGATGTGGATCGTTTCCGGAAACTAACTGATGCGCAAAAAATCATGTTATCTTCGGCCAAAAAATCTGACCGGAAATACACTGAAGGCGTGGTGTTATCAACCAATATGGAAGCATTATTCCGAGTTGTGCCAGCAAGTATTTTCCTTGCACTTGGCATGACGGAAAAAGAAGAAAAGGCAGAACGTAGACAATTAATGCTTAAGCATAACTTTAGTGAAGTTGATGCCGCTTTGGTTGTAGCTAAACGAATTGATGCTGCGAGAGGAATCCTATCATGAATACTACACTACAACCGGTCTATTTATTTGATGCTGGTCCTCAAAAAGAAACATTAAATATCTCATCACCGGAAATATTAGAGATGCTCCAAGCATTCAGCCAAACAATTACGAACAAAATAGGGCAAGGAAAATCAATCGTTGTTTATCCGCACCGTGTGGTTCGTCATTACTGGGGGCTGGAGCTTGAAGGAGATAAGGATAAATTACCTATTCTACTAAATATTACTGGGCGTTTTCGATTACCACAAATTAATGAGAAACAATGGCCCGCTCGGCTGACTATTGATGTAGCTGATCATGTGGATGCCTATTGGCTTACTATGTTTTTAGCAGAAAGCCTTCATTTAACGATGTCCGTTTTGTCTACATTAAATGGGCATAATACGGTGTGTAATGTGGAGGAACAAAATAATGAACCCGGTTAAATTAAGCATTAAGCGTCAATGGCTAAAAAACACACTAAAAGTATTATCCATTATTATTATCAATATTCTAGTTATTTTGTTTACCAGTAGCCTGATAATGAATAATACCGGTATGTTTAATGTAGATTTTCAATCGTGGTTTTATGATACCCGTTTAGGCTGGTTTTTATGGCGAATAGTGCTTTATACCATAGTGTTAGCTCTTATGTTTGCGGTAAATAAATATGTGCATTTATCTCTCAAAGCTAAACTACTCATTGCATCCAGCATTATCCTGATTGAAGGATTAAATCTATTTTATCTTCTGGGCTAATTTAACGGGAGAATCACATGACATTTACGGTTGATAGTTATTTAGAATATTTTCTTACGCTACTTGCGTGGATTATCAATAACAATATTTTTGCGGTATTAATTCAGACAGGCATATTCTTAATTCCACTCATTGTAATTCTGTTTAAGACTTTTATTGATGTGAAAAAACAAGGTGATGATGAAGGAAATAAAGGTGACTTACTTATCCGGTGGCTAGGGTTACAATTCTTTCCGGCGATGTTTGTTATTGTCATTGTACTAGCTCCAACGCTTCCGATTCAATTAAACAATATTGAATTGAACGTAGAACAATCGAAAGCTTGCGGTTACCGGGTGCCACAAGCTCCTCAAGATAGTGGCTACGGTGATTTAACCTCTGAGTTAAGTGGTAAACAAGCTAAGGTACCCCTATGGTGGGGATTTTTCCATCAACTTAATAAAGGGATAACACACGCATTAGTTGCCGCAATTCCGTGTAAACCGGATCTACGTCAAATCCGTTTCGAAGTACAACACGAGAAAATTAATGACCCCGCATTGCTTACTGAATTACGTCAGTTTGTGCAGCAATGTTATATTCCGGCGCGCCAAAAACTACAGACGAGTCAAATTTCATTAAGCCCGGCTCAAGTTCGTGAGGTAAGTTGGCTAGGAGGTAGTATATTAGTTTCTAATAGTGAACTATATCCTCGTTATCGCGCACAACAACCTAATAATCTATGGGCGTATGATGCCAAACGAGACTCGGGATTGCCCAATACAGGGAATGGAGGGTTTCCAGCGTGTAATGAATGGTGGGCTGAAAATACCATTGGACTAAAATATCGATTGCTTGCTGATATGAGACAAAATTTCTCAGTTAATGTCCAAGAATTCTTTAGTAAGAAAAATGGTGCAGAAGAATCATTACTACGTACTCTAGTAAGGCCTGAAAATTTGAATGTATCTTCAGGGAAAATCTATCCTGGATATGGAGGTAATTTAGATCCTACATTTACTGGTGCAGTTAATCGTTTAGTTGCATCAGCTGGGTCAGCAGTAGGAAGTATTGGTATTTTCCCAGCATTAGATTCGATGCGGCAAGCTCTACCAATGGTTCATGCGTTTGCATTAATGTCAGTGGTTATTCTACTACCACTTGTCATTGTAATGAGTGGATATTCATTAAAAACCGTTATCACATTAACCTTTGTACATTTTGCATTAGTGGCTTTAACATTTTGGTGGGAGTTAGCTCGATGGCTAGATTCTTGGTTATTAGATGTTCTGTATAATTCAGCAACCCATAATAGTCTTAATCCATACTTCTTAGAAAATACAGAAGATGACTTTATTGTGAATTTTGTAATGGGTTCTCTATTCTTAGTTCTACCGGCGATTTGGTTTGGGGCTATTTCATGGGCGGGAATACATATAGGAGATATGGCTCAGCAAATTGCTAATGGAACCAGAACATCTCAAACGGCAGGAGCCCAAGGTGGTAACTTGGTAAATAAAGTTAAATAAACGCTAATGAGATAGAGATATTTCTCTATCTCATTTTATAACCAATCCTTATCTGTATTTTCAGGCATTTTAAATCCGTTAGCGTAGAACCCTTCTCCTTCAGGACCAGCCGAATAAAAACCATCCTTAATAAACTGATAAGATTCTTCATCGTCATGATTTACAAAGTTATTGCCTAGTTCCAATTTTAGGGACTCATCTCTACATCCATCAAACTCATCTAATTCATGAGCATGGGAATTTATATCTGAAGTAGATGACCAATCTCTTAATAGTAAAACTGCAATAACAAGAAATGGAATCCCGATAATACACACGGCAGAAAGAAGTATTTTTCTCGGCAATACCGGTAAGAAATCAAGTTTATTATCAATAAATTTAGCTACTTTAGCAAAGTTAGCACCTAAATCTTGGAATGTCATATAGACCTCCTTATTCGCTATATATGACTAACAATGTTGATTAAATATAAGCCTAAATTAAAGATAAAATCAACAAAATTTACTCAAACGTAAAAAGGCTAAGTAAGAAACTTAGCCCATTATTACCTATAATTATAGAATGTTCATTTTACTGTATTCAAAATGTTGTCCAACTTTTTTATTGGTATCACATTTTATTTCAGTTGTATTATTACCTTTTGTAATATACAACATTGGTGAGTCAATTACATTGGTTCCTCTAGGTTGTACGAACTCAATAGTATAAGAATGACTCTTACTTTTCATTTCTAAGGCACTTGTTGTAAAACCAGAGCCTGTCGCCACATAAGAACCTTCGTTTTTCAGTACTTGTTTAGCTGGATTCTTAAATAAGATTTTCCCATATGAAAATTGATAGTCTGCGCCAGTTTTTTGGATCAGAATTTGATTACCGTCTTCTGCAGTACAAGAAAAAATTGAGATATTTTCTGCTAAAACCGGTAAAGATATAAACGAGCATACTGCTAATGTTGTTAATTTACGCATAATGTATTCCTTCTACCATAATTATGAACCACTTAAGATATAATCCGCTTCTTGATTTCTACGCTTTGCATTAATGCCGTTATTGTTAGTTTGACGTTTCCTGACAGTATTAGCTAAAACTGACATATCTCCCGAGCTTGCAGAAACTCTTGCAGCCTTAATAACATCACTAGTCAAAGAACCGTAATTATAAGCATAAGAAGTTAGAGCTGCTTGAACACGTGGAGAAAGAGAGTCCCAAGTGGATGACGATACTTGCTTTCTTGCCGTGTCTGCAAATACTTGTGTACGGCGTACTAAATCACGTTCAGCATCCTCTTTTGTAATAATAGTATCTTTTGTCACTTTTACAACTGTTCCATCTGCTCGTGTAATAGTATCTGAACCATACCCAGAACGATAAGCGTTCACGTCCCAATATGCTTTTGAACTAAAACCTTCAAAATGTTTAAGTAACTCTGTTGCTTGTTGTAGCGCAGTTCCTGAAATTGAATTAATTTTAGAGTACGAACTTCCTAAATTCGCACTACTGGAGTTAGTATTGAGTGATGGTATAAATGGAGCCACGTTGCTTGTACTTGGAATACCTAAAGTAATCATTTTTCGTGGCAAAGAAATATTATTTTCTTGTTCTCCGTCAGCTGGTGATGGAGTTCCATACTCTAATTCTTTAACACGTTTATCCAAGCTATCTTTCGGTAAACTATACGAACCAGCATGTGCTTCTCTTTCAGCTTTATTTTGTAATATAGTTGCAGCAGTATTACTAGTAATCGCCTTTTGCATATCCATTTCAAGTTTTACTTGGGAGATTTCTCGGTCGATAATGTTTAAAATGCGCTCTAACTCTACCTGTGCATCTGCATTATTGGCCACATTGGGTTCACGCATACCAGCTAAAATTGCACGTCGAGATAGCATCATTTTTTCCATGACTTTCGAGGTTGCAATCTCCCCAGAGAGTCGTTGGCTTAATACTTCCACATCAGGATCTTCACGTAATGCCTCTATTAACCCGCGTGTAACAGGTACAGTATTTGAGCTAAGTTCAGCAAGAAATTCCGATGTGGGTGTACTCATATTAAGTACTTTTTCCAATTTACCGATAGTAAGTACATGTTCCTCTTCAATTTCCGGACTTAATCCTACACCTGCTTTCGCGCTCGTTTTCGTTCCACAATCTGTTTTACAAGTCGAAATTGATTGTTCACCGATCACTTTTGTTAAAAAGTCAGCAGCAGTCTGTGGGTTATCCCACGTCTTACATAAATTACCGTCACATGAAGATTCTGAAATTTTTCCTGTATCTAAGACATTGCGTTTATTTAGCAAGTTATAACCAGCTTTTACCACGTCGCCCACTAAATTGATTGGCTCTTGGTTTTGTCCTCCTTTTTTCTGCCCTCCAATCCAAGCACGCCCTTCTTTACCCTGTTTGTCTTCAAGATCTTTTTTAGCTTGCTTAGCATCAGGCTGGGTTGAGGTAATATCTTTAAAACTTTCTAAATCTGCAGCTTGCCCCCATTTCCCGCCTAACGTATAGTCAGCTAACTTTTGCGACATATCTTCACAGCTAGTTTTAAGACGATTGAAGTCTAATTTCCCTTGATATACACCATTAGTAATTAAATCATAAAGTTGTGGATTGGCGCGTTGAAGCACCATTGCCGGCATACTTGCAACAGCACCTTTCGCAGAATCAATAACATTTCCTAATAAATCTTTAAAGCCATCTTTAAGTCCATTTAAATCATTTTTAATTGTGGTTTTAATATCAAAATTGCCACACATTAAATTAGATTTCCAACCAACACCTAATTCGACTGCATTAGTTTTTCCACGACTAGGTGGAGCCATATAACCTGCACCACCACCGATTTGATAAAATACTTTATCCGACAAAATAGCATCTGATTTGCTAAATTCTAACTTATCTGTAATGGAATTCGCATTTGAAGTATTAAGGCATAAACAGCCTAATACTAAAAGAGTAATATGATTGAGTGAAAATCTTTTTGTCATATTTGTTTCTCCTTCCTAATTATCGTTGCCAGTCAATACTATATAAAAATTTCTGACCTCTTCGCTTACAGCAACTATAAGGTCGCCAAAGTGCCCAAGAATAATCACCTTTCACTGACATTTTTCTAGAGTGTGTCTCTACAGAACTTCCATGAGGAAATACAGAACAAGATCTTTCCATCTTAGGATGGAGCATCTGCCATTTATGTGTACGGGAATTACTTTCTTCTACTGCTCCCGGAGGCCATTCGCCGGCACCTCCTTTTTTAGCTGCAGGTAAATAAATGTGGGGTTGTGCCATTCGACTAACAATATCTGCAACACGTTGAGCAATAACTGCTGAGGCTTTGTAGTCATGAACTTGATTAATCGCACCGGAACGAGGGTAGATATTTCCCCAATGATCTCCTGCTTGATTAACTTCTCTCATACCAGGAACCATCGCCTCCGGATAAAACATTTCTGGTAAATTCTCTTTCCAAGCAAAGAAATCTAATCCACTTAAGAAGTAAGGAACAAAAGGTGTAGTTTGACTTTTGCAATAATATCCTGTGCTATTTAGCACCTGAGATATTGCTCCTTGCGGATGACCAATTGCATCGGCATTCTTAAAAGTAAACTGAGTGTATTGTTTATGTGGAGAACGATATTCCCCACCTTTAACAGCCGTTTTATTGAACGAAGAAACCTCTGACCAGGGATTCTGACCATCATGGTTGTAGCTAGAGACAACCATTTCTGGAATGTAGTGTTTTACTTTAGTAGATGTACGAATCGTACAACCAAACTTTGTGCAAAATAGCCAAAAACATGTACCTACCACTTTATAATCCAAACAACTTTTTGAAGCACTCGAAGCCATAATTGATGCGGTATTAATAGAGGCTTGAGCAGGAATAAACGAGGTAATAATTGCTGCCGAAAGTAATTTAACTAATAAAGTACGGTTAAATTTCATTGTCCCTCCTTTCTATTTTGGAACCATTGTTCCCACAACTTTTTTGCTTTCGCTATATTCGTTTCCCCATAAATAACAGAGGTTTCTCCAGTAGAATTCTGAAATAGAACAGCAGGTACTTTTTTAATACCGTTTTGCCAAGCACTAATTACATCAGTATAAGCATCTTTGATAAGGGCTTCCTTTTCAGCCCATTGTGGCGAATTAAATAATGCTTTAGCTTGCTGTTCAGCCATAACAGGATCATGACTAAGCCCTTGACTAATGACATTTTCTATATTCGTTACTTTATCAAGATAATAGACCTGAGTAGCCAGTTCTTGATGGGTGAGATGATATGATGATGTGGTGTAGACAGAAATAATAGGTTCAATATTTGCCATACTTAGTGGGGATATTCCACTCCCAATCAATAATGCCAAATAGGAATAAAAGTTATATCTTTTGTTCACACTATAGACCTCTCTTAGATAGCCAATATAAATGTGAAAGTTAGCGATATTTTAACCAACGATACAGAAAAAACTCTGTTCAAAAATAGGAGATTTTTTTGCAAAAAATCTTAATTTCTTAAGCAAAAAATATTTCCCTTTTTATAAAAAAAATCGTATATTGGCATTATTAAGTCGCTGGGAACAGCTCTTAAAAAAGTCGCAAGAACTCTTGAGAAGCGACGGTTACCCTTGAGGTAAAGGAGTTCAATGCCAAAATGTCTTCCAGCATTCTGAAAGGAAACACTGTAATTTTGCAGGAATGCCACCTAAACCTATCACCTTCCAAGGGAAAACGCTTCCCTGGAAGTGTTCTCCTGAGGATTTTTTTATTAACTTAGGAGAATAACTATGACTCTCAAATCTCACCCTGAATGGGATATTATCCCATTTGACTCTCAACCTGCCGCAGCACAAACATCATCTGTATTTTGGAAAATAGGGAATAAACTTGGTAATCTTTTTGTATCTGCAAGAAGACGAGTTACCTCAAAATATCGCGAGGTTACAAGCGGTATCAACCAAAAACTAGATGAAGAATATGAACATTTAAGAGCTGAATTTGAAGCAGATCTCTTTGCTCAAACCGAAGCATTTGAATGTGAACTCAAAGCACAGCGCAAACATTGGATTGGTATTTCTATTATTACCACTCTAGTTGGCTTTTTAATTGGCATGTTGATAACCTTTAATCTCATGTAATTTCTATTAACTTACCCCATAGGGAATACTATATCTCTATGGGATTAGCATTCCCTTTTTTTGGAGAAATGCAATGGAAGTTCAAATTAACCTCAACACTGTATCAGGTTTTATCCCTAAACATTGGACTAGGAATAATCACGTGATGCTATCTCAATTACATAAAGATATTACTCGTAATGCAATTCAATCTTGGCAAAAGCGTAAAGAAGGCGAACAGAAAGTACGTTTTCTTCAAGCTATGCCAGCAACTCATGGAGCACACTTCCGCTTTATGAATGTGCAGCAAAAAGATGAAAAGACATTATTAGTTACTATTGATTAAACTTTTACCTCATAAGGGAAACACCTAATTCCCTTATGGATATAGTGTTTCCCTTTTATTTTGGAGAAACACTATGAACGTTTTAACCGCTTATTTTAATACTCAATTAGTAAATGCTGGTTTTCCAGATGATTTTGAAATCAATTGGTCCTTAGGTTATAGCCAGGGCGATGGTATGGCTTTTTATGGAGACATTGAGCATACCTATTGGTTAGGATTGTTTCAACGCATTTACCCAAATCAAAAACGCAAATACCGGAAATTTGAAAGACTAACAAGATCATTGATTGAGTGGCAAAACTACGGGGATAACTTGATAAGCATAAGACGAAATCACTTTGGTTATCGTTATTCTCACTTTAACACGATGGATTTGCATGCACCAAGTGCCGCAGATTTTCGTTTCTTTGATGAAGATGCAAAAAAAGATTGGTATTTCCCAACCTATAAAGTCGGAGAATATCAAGCACTATGGGATGAATTTGTTGCGGATTTAGCGGAATATATTCGGGACTTGTCGAAGCAATTAGCACAAGAAGGTTATCGAATTATTGAAGCAACGCCGTATCAGAAAGAAGTCGCTTATCAATTCGAAACACAACATTATCGAATTGAATTTGTAACTGAGCCTCATGAATTTTATGCAAATCATTTTGAAACCTATATGTATGATTGCGATTTTGAAGATGTTGAAAGCCTTTGCAAAGCAGCATTAAACGGTATCAAAATTGCTAATGTCTATGTTCAAGTATTGGATAAAGCAACAGGAATCGCTTTAGGGGAAGATTACTTTGGTTATTTAGCTTATAACAAAGAAGATAAAACCTTTGGAGGCTACCGCTATATTTTGATTCGTGAAGCTATTAAAGCAGCTCGTTCAAAAGATGGATTGATTAGTCGTCAAGCACAATTAATGCAAAAATCTCTACCACACTTACACTTAAACACAAACTGAAATTAAACACAGTTTCTTACCCACTGGGGAATACTTTCCTCAATGGGAGTGTTCTCCATTTTTATTTTAGGAGAACACATTATGAACACTCAAACTCAACATAAACCTGACTTATACCAAGAAATTACTAATCGCATTATTAAGTGCCTTGAAGAAGGAACGATTCCATGGCTAAAACCTTGGAATAATCCTGATCATAACCTTGCACTACCTCAAAATGCGGTATCTAGCCGTCACTATTCAGGAATTAATATTTTATTGCTATGGATAGCAAGTGCTGAAAAAGGTTATAAACAAAGCAAATGGATCACAGCAAAAGCTGCCAATAAACTTGGTGGCCACGTGCGCAAAGGAGAAAAAGCAACAATTGTTGTAAATTACAATCCGATTGATCGTGAAAAATGTGATGATGAAGGTAATCCAATCTTGGATGAAGATGGAAATCCAGAAATGGAACATTTTGCTGTTTTAAAAAGACATCCTCTTTTTAATATTGAACAATGTGATGGACTTCCGACCGTAATGTATGATTCTGTGTCAGTTCAAAATGATAATGCTGGCTCAGCACAATACACCTTATTTGCTGAAATCCGGCAAATGATCAAAGGAATGGATTTGGAAGTTAAAGTCAAGCCAAGTTCGCGTGCATTCTATCATCCTACAGAGGATAAGGTAGTCATGCCGGAAATGAAACAATTTCATTCAGAAGCGGGCTTTTATGGAACATTACTTCATGAAATGACCCACGCAACAGGCCATTCAAAACGCTTACATCGTGAAGGTATTACTTCCGGCAAAGCAAAATTTGGTAATAAAATTTATGCTTTCGAAGAACTAATCGCAGAAATGGGTAGTGCGTTTGTTTGTGCTCATTTAGGTTTCAATGAAGTGCCGCAAAATGCAGCCTATATTGAAAGCTGGATTAAAGTATTGAAGGAAGACAAACGAGCAATATTTAAAGCCTCTGGATTTGCGCGTAATGCGTGTGAATACATGATGGATGCGCTCAATGTTCAGCAGCAATACGAAAAATTCTTTGCTGAAGCAGCATAATAAAAAACGAAATGCCTTAGATATTAATCTAGGGCATTTTTTTAATACTTTTAGTCATATAAGTCCTAAACAAGCGAGAGCAAAACATGTTAAAAAACCATATACTAGTAATTGAGCTATAAAAAAGCGAATAATATCGGGTGGTTTCATTTTGTAATCCTTATATAAGAATGAGGTTCGGCTGCTTATTTAACTAAATGTTCCTGTTTTCGTTTTAGTGATTTTGATAATGTTTTTTCTAATTTACCATACAGAAATATATAAGAATTATACTTGTTAGAATATCTTATAAAATGTTTTACAACGCTGTCATAAAAATAGGGTTCAAAAGCATTACTTATTTTCTCATCTTTTTTTAATCCTAAAATTTTTTGCAGTTCAAATACAAAAAGCATTCTGCCACTGTCATCATTTATAAATACTTTAACGATTACAACTGAAAAAAATATTGACAACAACAATATTAACACTAAAGATTTTATATCTTTATATAATGAAAAAGTAAAAACAAATAATAAAATTAAAAAAGATGTTAATAATATCTTAATATACTTTTCTGCAAGTTTAGAGTAAATTAAATCTAATAGTTGTTTCTCATCTCCTATGAGAATTTTTTTACTCATAATTGCTCTCCTTTATATGTTAAAAATTAAAATCACTTGATTTTTGAGCTTCATTCTCCCAAATTATGAACGACAAACCTATTTTTCTACTTAGTCCTGTAAATTTTCTTAGTGATTTAATCAAATCCGCATAGTCATCAGTAATATAATCAGTACCTAGAACGGTAACGTGTTGGAAAGGAAGAGTAATATCCTTCTCTAATTTAGCTTCACATAAACAAAGTAATAGTTTTAATTTGTCTATATTAGCGAACTTTACTTCTTCATCTGATGTGCAAAAGTTGATAGTTAAATTTTCCATATTGTACTCCTATTCAAAACTTATAAATAATCGCATAAATCATACCTGCTACGCACATATATTCTACCAATAACTATGTTCTTTTTATGCAGAGTTTTCAAGCTGTTTCGAAAGTCCAAAAAACGAACGTTTTTTTGACTTTTTTCGAAAAACAAAAAAGTCTTCATTTTCCCCTCTATTTTAAGTTCAATAACTCAGTTCAAAAATCAATGTTCAAGAATTTATCTGTAAATTGGGTTTTTATACTATATGGATGTTATTTTATGTTAATTGGCTATGCTCGAGTTTCAACAGAAGATCAAAATTTAGAGCTTCAAATTGATGCCCTCACTAAAGTAGGGTGTGAAAAGATTTTTAATGATAAAGACTCTCGTACTTCATTTAATCGCCCAGGATTATTAGAGGCCCTCGAATATTTAAGAGAAGGCGATACATTAGTTATATGGAAGCTAGACCGCTTAGGTGGTAAAACTAAGAATTTACTTGAACTTTTTGATTCTCTGCAACAAAGAAATATCAATTTAAAAAGCATTAAAGATTCAATTGATACAGGTTCAGCAATTGGTAAATTATTTTTTCATTTCAGTTCTGCATTAGCAGAGTTTGAAGTTGATATCCTTAGAGAAAGAACTCGGGCAGGCTTAGCCGCTGCTCGTGCGCGCGGACGATTAGGTGGAAGACCAAAGTCTCTTAATGAAAACCAAAAACAACAAGCCTTTGACTTGTATTACAGTAAAAAGCATACCGTAAATAGCATATGTAAAACGCTCAACATTTCTAAAGGAACATTTTATAACTACCTGAAACAGGAAAAAGACTTAAACGGCAAAAGGATAAAGGAAAGCCCCTAAGGGCTTTTAAGGGTAACCTTTCCAAGGGGAAAGGTCTTACCCAAAAAGGCGAAAAGGCCAAAGGGCCTATTCTTCCACTACATCATAGAGATTATGTTATGCTAAAAATGTTCACTAAACTTTTAAAAAAAGAGCCTTCACCATTACCTACATCAGAGCCAGATAATACTCATCTAATCCAAGACAAAGATGGTTGGATTTATCCTAGAAATGCCAATGAATTACTTAGTACTGATTTACGAAAAAAATACCTTGGATTACTTTGGCAGCAAGTTTCTATGGATAGAAAAATGTTTAATACACTTTATCAGAAGCCAATAGAAAATTACGCTGAGATTGTACAGTTATTACCCGCTTCAGAAGCCCATCATCACTCACATATAGGTGGTATGCTTGATCACGGTTTAGAAGTTATTGCCTTCTCTGCTAAATTGCGCCAAAGCTACGTTTTACCACCGAATGCAGCTCCAGAAGATCAATCTAAACAACGTGATGCTTGGACTGCGGCAGCTATTTATATTGCCCTAGTTCATGATATTGGGAAAGTTATTACAGACATTGAAATTATTCTAAAAGATGGTACACGATGGTTTGCATGGAATGGAATACCATCTCAACCTTATAAATTCAAATATATTAAAGGTAGAGATTATGAGCTTCACCCTGTTATAGGTAGCTTTCTTGCAAATCAATTAATCCCGAAATCAGCATTTGATTGGATTGCACAATTCCCAGAAGTCTTATCATCATTAATGTACGCAATGTCCGGACATTATGATAAAGCAGGATTATTATCTGAAATTGTTCAAAAAGCTGATCAACACAGTGTTACAGTTGCCTTGGGAGGTGATGTAAATAAATTGGTACAACGCCCTGTCAATTCACTAGCAAAACAACTAGTCATGGCATTACGCTATTTATTGGAACACAAGATTAAACTTAATACTCCTAAAGGACCGGCTGATGGTTGGTTTACAGAAGACGGATTATGGTTAATGAGCAAAACTACTGCTGATAGTATTCGGGCTTATTTATTGGGACAAGGGATTTCAGTACCTAAAGATAATGGAAAATTATTTGATGAAATGCAATCCCTAGGGATTGTAGAGGCAACGACTGAGGGAACTGCAATATGGCATTGTCGAATTCAGGCTGATTCGGGTTGGACTCCGCCGTCATCATTTACCTTATTAAAAATAAAGCCTGAAGTTGCTTGGGAAAATGTCAGTGTTAGACCACAATATTTTGCGGGTAAAGTCAAAATAGATACTAATTCACATGTAGGCGAAAATTTATCTATGTCGAAGCAAGAAATTGTGGTGCCGGAAAATATCCCTCCAGCACCTGAGATAAGCAATATACAACAAGAAACTGAAACAGCCCATAAAATTGAAGAAACTGTATCTACAGCTGAAATAGAAAATGATTTGACAGAACAGTTGCTGAATATGTTTGATGCAAACATTAATTCTGAATCAGCACAAAATAATATATCTGCTGCACCAGTAATTGATAATGTAGAGCCAAATGAACCTTATATTGAACCAGTAAATAAAGTAGAGCAAGTACATCCCCAGAAATGTAACCATACAACGACAGCCCCTATTGAAGATTCTCACTTGGGTAAACAGTTTGTTGATTGGTTAAAACAAGGAATTGATCAGAATAAATTTGCAATTAGCAAAAATACAGCAAAGCTACATATTGTTGATGGGGCACTATTTATCGTATCTCCAACAATATTTGAACAATTTCTACAAGAAGCAGGATTACCTTACGATAAAGATGCCATTACAAATTTACAGTATCGATTTCAAGACCTAGGATTGCATACTCCTAAAAATGTAATGAGAAAAGGTAAGCCTGATAGTATAAATTTCTGGCGTTGTGCTGTCGCAGGACCAAGAAAAACTTCATATTTAACAGGATATTTGATAAAAGATACTCGTCTCTTTTTTGGAGATAAAATCTTGTTAAATAATTTATGCCTAACTTTACAAGAAAAGGAGTAAGTACATGGAAAAGTTAGTATCTTTTAATAAGCTATTAGAACAATTTTTTTTTCTACCGCAGTTATTTACGTCCAGATACTAAACGTAGTTACAAAAACATAATAAATATTATCCAGCAAAGATTTCCAGATAGATCTGCAGACAGTATTAATAATATTGATTTAATTACCTGGAGAAATGAAATTCTAGATGTCAAAATTAAACCAGTTACATGGAATAATTATGTGAGACATCTAAAAGCTATATACAATGTTGGTATTAAATACAATATCCTCCAGATTTCAAATAATCCGTTTTATGGGCTTTTTATTAAAGAATCTAAGCGCAAGAAGAAGACTTTGTCGAAAGAACAGTTGGATAAATTAAGTTATGCATTAAATGGGAATATCGTATTACCAGAAATGCTAAAGCCAAGTTGGTTTATTAATTGCTTGGTAATGACGTTACGTTGCACCGGCATAAGACGTTCTCAATTAGTACAACTACAAATACAAGATGTAGACCTCAACCGTAGAATTATTTATATTTCGCCAGAGATTAATAAAAATCACGACTATCATATTGTGCCAATTTCCGATAATTTATATCCCCACATAGAGCTATTAGTTGAAGAACTAAGAAAACAGAAGCAGCCTTTAGATAGTCAATTATTTAACTTCAATCTCTTTTCTAAAGTAACCCGTAGAAAAGGAAAGCCTATGAGTGTAGATCAGGTTACTCATATATTTAGACGTATATCTGAAGTTGTTGGATTTACCTCATCTCCTCATCGCTTTAGACATACAGTTGCAACATCATTAATGAAGAATCCGGAAAATGTTTATGTTGTTCAGAAATTACTAGGGCACAAAGATATTAGCGTTACATTAGGATATATAGAACATGACGTGGAAATGTTAAGAGATTCAGTAAACTTATTATAGCTACTAAAGAAAGGAGTTAGAAAAATGATGGGGAACTAAGTTCCCCATTAATGTTAGCCACTGCCTAACGCATCAATATTGCTCATTATAAGCTGGCCTTGATACCGGCTCCTACGGGTCCCTGCTTTGTTTTAAGACTGGGGGAACATTGCTCTGTCACTCAGAGCATTTGTCATACTGATAGTCAAAATATACTTTTTCTGTATTATCTTGTAAGTGGATTGACTTAATGCTAATTACTTTATCCCCATGAGGGAATTCATTCATACTTTTTAAATTTAATAGTGATTGAGGAACAAAAATATGTTCATCATTGATTAGAGTCAGTGCAAAAATTTGTTTTTTTGTTCTAAGTGCTTTATCAAAATGCAAGTGTAAGTAGATAGCACGATCAGCTAAACTAATTTCAGCACTAAGCAGAAATTTCACTGATTGCAATAATGAAAGTTTTAGAAATGTGGTACCATCATCTTTTACGCCCATTTTAGAAAGATCTAGTTTCTTAGATATTGCGGCACGAAAAAATTTAGCAGCTCCATCAGTATATCGTATACCACATAGATGCATGAAATTTGTACGTTTAAATATGACAGTAATTTCTTGATTTTCTGTACGATAGATAACTTTTTTATTTATGAAATGATCATTGAAGAATTTTGCTGCTTCTTCGATAAGATTAATATATCGTCCTAATTTTGCTTGTTCTTTCATATCATAGTTATCTTAATTCATTGTACAATGAATTAAGCCCACGAAAGTGGGCTTAAAAAATTTGAATGTTAGTTTTTCTGATGTCTGCCATCTGCTAGGCCTTAATTATCCTAGATTTGTTTCAAGTTTTTCTGATGCTTGCCATCTGCTAGGCTTTAATTATCCTAGATTTGTTTCAGATTGACTATGTGCTAACCCACATTGCGCATTTAAGGCTACGCTAACCTTTGTATTAGTATATTGGGGATTCTATAGATAAAAGTCAAGTGTTTTCTCACAAGAACTGTAAGTTATCTACATTCAGGCTTTACAAACATAAAAAAGCTGTGTAGGATCAATAATGTTGATTAAGTGATCAACAATACCCATTTTGGGATGTATTGGCTAGGTACACCCAGATAATAGGAAGTATTTTAGCGGTTTTGACTAGAATATATTCCTACGCACTTGATTCAAAATCCGCCGTTGAATAAACGTGTCGGTTCGAGTCCGACCCTAGGCACCAAATCTTTTTATCTTCCTTATAAATTTCCTTTTTACTCATTAAAGTAAGCTTTTCTTATTATTCATTTTTATAATTTGCCACGTACAACAAGCGGTTTAATTTGCTGAATTTTTTGCAAATTAAACCGCTTATTATTTTCTATTTGATAATAGCTGGATATAAAAAATGCAGCCCTAAGGCTGCATTTTTACTATGTGCTTATTTAAGCTTTAATTACCACTGATAACCAACACCTACAGAACCACCTAAGTCTCCGCGAGTATTTGCATTACCTTGTAATTTAAGAATCACTTTACCGTTATCGCTTGAACGAGAGTAACCCACCGCTAATGCACTTTCACCTTTGAAAGTACCCGCTGCGGCAGCAACCATCGATTTACCCGGGATATAAACTTGTGGTAAACCTGCTGCTGCATTCGCTCCTGCAATACCTGCACGTAACTCTTTATTCACCTTATTAATACGGTTATGAACATTGCCTGTGGCCGCTTTCAATTGGCTCACATTAACGGCATCAGTATCAGCTTCACCGGCTTTCACATTTGTGATTTTATTGCCTGCTGCATCAATACCTGATTTAGTTACGCTCGGACCATTTGTAATCTTCACGCCATCAGAATCAATTGTCGTATCACCTGCTTTTACCGTATTTGCTGTTACTGAATCAACATTTAGATCTTTCGCCAATTTCACCGTTAAAGTACCGTTACCATCAGAAACCACGCCGATATTATTATCTGCAAGTTTAGCTTCATCGGTAACACCGCCTTTAACCATTACGGTAGAACCTAATTTACGTTCTGAAGCAGCTCCGGTATCACCTGCAAATGTTAGCGGTTTAACAACTTCATTATTGAGATTGTTAATTGCTTCTCCTACATTATTTGCAGTCGCAGTAGAACCATCTGTCTTCGTAACTGTATATGTCGGCGCCGTAACATTGCCTTTGTCATCAACTGTTGAGTGACCGCCTAGGTAATTAGCAATATTTTGGTTCGCTGCATAAAGCTGAGAACCATTAACCGCTTGTGTGCTAGCTGGTGAAATATCGCCGTCTGCTACACCAGTTACTTTGTTATCGCCGGCATTAATGCCATCCGCTTTAACCGTCACATTACCAATCGTTAAACTACCTTTATCGGTTAAATCAAGGTTGTTTGATAGTGTTACGTTAAACTCGGTGTTATTACCTTTCGTGCTCGATGTTACATTTAAGTTTTTGTTACCCGCTACTACTGTTGAAGTTAACTCAGAGTCAGTAATCGCTTTCGCTACATCATCCGCAGTCGCAAACGTATCGCCAGTAGTATCTGCCGTAACAGTAACATTACCATTACCGTCTTTATTCACCGTTAAACCTGATTTGTTTACGTTGAATGTAACATCCGTTTTCGTACCGTTAGATGTAACATCTGCGGTTGTGCCACTACCATTCACAAAGTTAACTTGATTGCCAGCAGTTACCTTATCTTTTTCAACACCGTTGCCTTGGATTGCCCAAGATACGTTGTTTAATGCATTTACCACATCACCTACAGTTGCAAAGCTATTATTCGCTTTATCACCTGTTGCTGGCGTTTCCGCTACACCGGTTGTACTATTGATAGTCACTGGTGCTTTGTTTACTTCAACGGTGTAAATGGTTTGTCCATTATCACCTTTTTTCGGTGTTACGGTCGTTGTATTACCGTTTGCTAACTCGGTTTTCGCTGCGGCTGTTTTCGCATCTAATTGCGATACGTTTACTGCATCTGTTGGTTTTGTACCTGCTGCAACATTAGAGATAACTTTGTTACCTGCATCAATACCTTTATTCGTGATACTTGGACCGTCTTTAATGGTTAAACCTTGGTCATTTAAGGTCGTGTTACCCGTAGTTACCGAGCTAAACGTTGGATTTTCACTAATCTTAATTACTAATTTACCATCCTCTGTATCCACACGAATATTCTTCGCACTTGCTACTGCGTCCGCGGCTAACTCACCTACAATTGCTAATGTATCACTTAAATTTTTATGAATTACATCGTTTGCGTTGTTACCCACAAAATTTAAGCCTGCATTGGTTAAGTTGGTTGTTGCGTTAAATAACTGACCGCCATTTACCGCTTCTTTACTACCTGCCTCAACTTTGCCATCTTTTACATTGCTGATTGTTGTATTCGCTGCATCAATACCGTTTTTCGTCATACTTGGACCATTATTAATGGTTACGCCATCATTATTGATCTTCGTATCACCTACCGTTACATTGCTAAAGGTTGGTTTATCACTAGTTGCAATCGAAATCTTACCGTTTGCTTGCGTGATATTGATGTTTTTGCCTGCGTCAATCGTAACAAGCTCACCCATATTGATTTGTTCGGTGGTATTACCCGTTACCGAACCGTCCGATGCGCTAGTTGTAATATTCCAGCCTTTTGCAACTTCATTACTTACATTGTTAATGTTATTTGTAACATTTGTGATGTTGTCTGTTAGCTGCTCTACATTCACCGCATCTGTCGGTTTTGTACCTGCTGCAACATTAGAGATAACTTTGTTACCTGCATCAATGCCGTTATCGGTAATACTTGGGCCGTTTTTAATGGTTAAACCTTTATCATTTAAAGTCGTGTTGCCCGTCGTTACCGTAGTAAACGTTGGGTTTTCACTGAGCTTAATCACTAATTTGCCGTTTTCTGTATCGACACGAACGTTCTTCGCACTTGCTGTAGCAGTATTCGCTAACTCACCCACAATCGCTAATGTTTGGCTTAAGTTTTTATGAATTACACCGCTTGCATTGTTACCCACAAAATTTAAACCTGCATTGGTTAAGTTGGTTGTTGCGTTAAATAACTGACCGCCATTTACCGCTTCTTTACTACCTGCCTCAACTTTGCCGTCTTTTACATTGCTGATTGTTGTATTTGCTGCATCAATACCTTTATTAGTCATACTTGGACCATTATTAATGGTTACACCATCATTATTGATCTTCGTATCACCTACCGTTACATTACTGAACGTTGGTTTATCGCTAGTCGCAATCGAAATCTTACCGTCTGTTTGAGTAATATTGATGTTCTTACCTGCGTCAATCGTTACCGTATCGCCCATCTTCACATTCGTTAAGCTGGTACCGTCTACCGAACCGTTTGATGCTGAAGTCGTAATATTCCAGCCTTTATTTACAGTATTCGTCACATTCGTTACGTTTTGGTTTGTCGTATACAACTGACTACCGTTTACTGCATCTTTGCTAGTTGCCGATACTTCACCGTCTTTCACGTTGCTAATCGTGTTATTCGCTGCATTAATGCCTTTATCTGTAACAGATACATTACCTACAGTTACGTTATTATCTGTGATTGTGGTATTACCTAACTTAATCGAACCTTTATCAGTTAAATCTAAAGTATTCGATAACGAGTAAGTAAAGTTTTGACCGTCTTGTGCTAAAACAAGATTATTACCGGCTTTAAACGTCACCGTTTCACCCGCTTTTACTTGCTCTGCCGTTGTACCGCTTACTGTGCCGCTACCAACCTTACCAGAGGTGACATTAAAGCTTGTGTTATTTAGTACTTTTACTAGGTTATCACCTGTTACAAAAGTATTACCCGCTTTATTATTTGTAGTCGTACCATTCGGGTTAGTTACCACATCTGCTTGTGCAATAGAAAGATCGTAAACTCGACCATTCGTTAAATCTTCTTTAACCGTGACTGATTTATCGTCTGATTTCACAGTCGTTGTACTCGCGGCTTTAACCTCATTTAACTGGTTAAGATTTACCGCATCCGTACCATTTGTACCGTTTGCTACGTTAGTGATCGGTTTATTTGCCGCATCAATACCTTTGTTAGTAATGCTTGGGCCGTTATTAATGGTTAAGCCATTACCATCAATTGTCGTATTACCTAACTTAATATCATCGCCGTTTAAGCTCGTATTACCAACAGTTGCCGTAGTAAATGTCGGTTTATCGCTGGTTGCAATCGAAATTGTTGCACCTTTTTGCGTAATATTAATATTTTTACCTGCGTCAATCGTTACCGTATCACCCATTTTCACGTTTGATACACTGATATCTTTCGCTTCGCCGGCAGATTTAGAAGTGGTAATGTTCCATCCTCTGTTTACCGTAGCATTAGCTGTATTTGCTGTGTTATTTGCAACATTAATTGCATCAGTTAAATTATTCGCTACTACATAAAGTTGCGAACCGTTAATCGCATCTGTCGATGTTGCAGAAATTAAACCTGCCGCGACATTTTGAATTCGACGCTCTTGTCCGACTTTACCCACTGAAACTACGGAAGATGGATTAGCACCAGCAAAGCCATTGTAAGTGATACCATTGACAGTCGCAGAATCAACCTGAGTTAGTCCTGCAGAACTATCAGTCTTAGCGCTTGATGTTTCTGAGAAAGAACCTAATGCAACAGAATTTGCATGAGTTGATGTTGCATTCTGACCCAAGGCCATTGAATTATGTTCGGTTGAACTCGAACCATAACCTAAACTGACAGATTGACGACCACTTGCTTTTGAAAAACTACCTTGGCTAATTGTAGCGAAATTGGTTGCATTAGATTGGTAACCTATAGCGATTGCATGACCACCATTTGAGCCATTAGCTATCGCATTTGCACCAATCGCAGTATCATAGACAGAACTTGCTTTCGTAAACACACCAAGTGCTGTTGTATAGCTATTTTCAGCGCTAACTTGGTCACCTAACGCCAAACTACCTATGCCTTTTGCTTTCGCTTTATAGCCTAGAGCTGTTGCAACATTTCCTGAAGCTTCCGCCTCCTCACCAATAGCAATCGTTCTAAACTCGCTTGTAGCTGCGTTTAAACCAATCGCAATTGAATTAGAACCTAACTGATTTTTTTCTGCGTCAGGATCGTTTGGCTTATAAATATTTTTTGCCCCATTACCTAAAGCGATAGACGAAGTGGTTTCACTACGTGCATTATTGCCAAGAGCCATAGAAAAAGCACCGGATGCCGTCACATTATTACCAGCAGCAGTTGCACCTTTTGCTGTTGCAGCAGCATTAACACCGGCTGCCAGAGCATCTTCACCTGTTGCTCCGGTATTATCATAGTTATTACGGTGAACATTCGCATCATTAACACTATAGTAATGATGCTGTGCTTTCTCCAAGCTAAAATAGAGCTGAGAACCATTGATTGCATCCGTTGAGGTTGCAGTAATTCTACCAGCGGCCACATTTTGAATTTGGCGTTTTTGGTTATCATTACCTACCGACACAACAGAATAAGCATTAGCTCCTGCAAATCCTGAGTAAGTAATCCCGTTGACCGTTGCTGAATTCGTATTCGTTGGAGCTGTAGTAGTTGTTCCAGAACCTAATGCAACCGAATTCGCTAGTGTTGAATTTGCATCCGCACCTAAAGATACTGAGCGAGTTCCACTTGCTTTTGAATCCAAACCAACTGAAATAGCGCTATCAGCAGAAGCATTCGCTAATCGCCCTACCGCAACAGAATTAAATGAACTTGCCTTTGTTAATACCCCTAACGCAACAGCAGACGCTTGTGAAGCATTTGCACCGAAACCAAATGCTGACGCTTCAGTACCAGATGCTTTTGCAAGTGCACCTACAGCTGTCGTTTGGTGACCGTCAGTCAATGCATCGTTACCAATCGCAACGCCATTTTGTTGTTTACTCTCTGCAGAACTACCAATTGCAATTGAACTTGTACCATTCGCTTTAGCTGATAAACCCATTGCGACTGAAGCAACACCAGTTGCATTTGCCTTATCACCAATTGCTACCGTTGAAGTATTTCCTGCTTTCGAATCAATACCAAATGCAACTGAACGATTACCGGTTGCAGTCGAAGTATCACCCACAGCTGTCGCATAAGCGCCTGTAGCATTTGAGCTTTCGCCGATTGCAACTGAACTTTGACCAGTCGCATTTGAATCATTACCAATTGCAACCGCACTATCTGCTGTTGCGGTAGACCCCACACCGACCGCTAATGCACTCGTTGCATTGGCTGTTGCCCCCGAACCTAATGCAACCGTATTTTGAGCCGATGCCGTAGAGTTATAGCCTAATGCTGTTGCTTCCTGACCAGAGGCTTGCGAAGATGTACCAATTGCCGTGGCAAGTGCAGATGAAGCGGTAGAGTTATAACCAACCGCAATAGCTTCTCTTGCCGTAGCAGAAGCTTTCGGACCAGCCGCCATCGCATTTGGAGCAGTTGCACCTTTATTATCCTTATTTTCAGTGACTGTTGAATTTACCGAATAATATTCAATACCTGCGGCTGTATTTAATGCTGAGATAACTACATCAAATGCATTTGTACCATTTGCTTTTACTTCAACATTTGTATTGGCATTACCTGCTAAAAAGTTTACTTGGTTATTAGTCTTAACATCGCCGACTTTTGCACCGTTACCAATTGCCCAACCTTCGCTTAATTTATTTGCCACTGCATAAAGTTGCGAACCATTGATTGCATCCGTTGACGTATCAGAGACTTTACCTGCTGCAACATTAATTAATTGACGTTCTGATCCTTCCGCACCAATACTCACTACACCGTTACCAGAACGACCTTGCCCAGCAAAATTACCGTAAGTTACATCATTGATCGTAGCACTTGTTTCTGTTGTTGCAGCTCGATCTTTTGATAGTGAACCTAAAATAACACTATTTGCTTGAGTAGAAATAATATTATTACCAAGTACATAAGTTTCTGCTTGAGCGACCTTATTGTAGCTACCAATCGCAACTGAGTAACATGCACTTACATCATTATTTGTACCAATAGCGATTGTATCGCGTTGTGATGCATTAGTCGTACTACCGATAGCCACTGCATCATTTGCTGTTGCTTTTGAAAGTTCACCAATCGCAATTGCCTGCTCTGCAGTTGCATTTGATTTTAAACCGATTGATACCGCACCTTGTTTATCTGCATTTGCACGGGTACCTAATGCAATTGCACTTACGCCCGTAGTTGCAACATTGGCACTTTCACCAATTGCAATACTTGAACCACCTTTTGCATCTGTTTGTAAACCTAAAGCGATTGCAGATAATCCTGTCGCTGAGGATTGGCGACCTACTGCGATAGCATCCGCATTTAGAGACTTACTTTGCTTACCTACAGCGATAGAATTGTCATTTGCTGTAGCCGCTTCTGAACCTAATGCAATAGACGATGCACCTGCTGCATTTGCAACATTACCGATAGCAATCGTGTTACCCGCTAAAGCTTCTGCGCCGTAACCTAATGCTGCCGATTTGACGCCCACAGCTGAAGTCATTGCACCAACTGCTGTAGAATCATTGCCTTTAGCAAGTGCTAGAGAACCTAAAGCAGAAGCATTTGAAGCAGTAGCAAAAGCACCACTCCCCAAGGCACTAGCAAATACGGCTTCAGCTGAAGCTCCTTGACCATAAGCAGCAGAAAGTCTTTCTGAAGCAACAGAATCAACACCAACAGCTGTTGATGATGTCTGTAATGCCTTTGAATTGGTACCAATAGCGATAGCATCATTACCTGCTGAAACAGCCTTAGAGCCGACTGCAATAGCGTCCTCTTCTTGAGCCAAAGACTCATATCCAATTGCCGTTGAGTTTAATGCTGTAGCCCTTGTCAAGGCACCTATTGCTGTTGATGACGCTCCTGATGCAAATGAATTTGTTCCAATAGAAATTGCATCAACTCTTGTAGAAACACTACCACCACCTGCCGAATACGCTGCATTTGCATCTAATGAGCCTAGCGTTGTACCCAGAACTAATGCTGCAGTACCTAAATTTAATAAATTACGTGTAGGTAAACTTCTCTCATCCGTAGATGATGACGATTTACCTTTTGCTTTAGACAGCTCTGAAGTAACCACAAACGTCTGTGTCGTGTGATTCCAGATGACTTTAAAAATTTTATTCATTTTCTTTCCTTTTGGGTTCTAAATTGAATAAGAACTAATTCAAGATAGAAGTGCGAAGACAACTAATAAACAACGCACTAATTACATACATTTTGGGTTTCCAGACCAAAATCTCCTTATTCTAGCCTACTAAATATACGTTAGTCCTCTGACTAGAGGCTAATATATATTTTTTTACACACATACACTTCTATGTAAGCATTCTGTAATAAAATGTGGAATAAACTAAATTATTTCCAATCCATTTGGTGACCCAGAAAAGACTAACCAATCATTTTAAAGTTCAAAAAATTTCTTATTTTTAGTAAAAATTTTTTAATTAATTTGTAACAAAATGAAAACCATAAAATTCAAAAACACCTTGATTTCAAAAAGAAACAGAGTTTATTTCGATTCACAACCACCAATGAGAACATAAAGCATTATCATTAACAACATTACAATTACACTAACTAAATATAAAAACACTGATTAGTAAAAAGCCTATTAAAGTTAACAAGACTTTAATAGGCTTTTAATTAAATAAAAACATTCTTATATTTTATTGTTCTGAAACTGTTGCTATCCGGCTAATTTCCTCATTAAGTGCAAATGGCATTTTGCGAGGGCCTCGTACAGCAGTGACACCAAAACTTTGAAGTAATGTTTTAGGTAATAGTGCTTTGTCGTAAACATTTAAACATTTTAATCGCATAACTCTTTCAATACGTAAATCCGTTCTCTCCGATTTATATGGCAAATTGACTTCTAATGCCTCACATTTACACCTAATGGCGGCGGTTGGGGCGGTAACATAAATATATACCATATCGCCTACCGCAATATTATTGCTCTGTTTCCATAACAATTCCGCACCGACTTCAAGCGCTTGTTCTACATCATAGTATTTCGGATTTGCCGGAACAATCCATTCCGTATGGCTTGCAATACCTAATTTTTGCTTACGTTGTCGAGTAGCGGTAAGGTCAAAACTACTATTTAATAAGAATACGATTGTTTCTTTATCTACCGAACCGTCTAACAATATACTCAGCCAATTAGCTTTATTCATATGATAAGCCGGAAAAAAGCCCGATTGAGACAAAAATGAATTTAAGAGATCGGGTGAGCATTTAATATTCATCACCGGAACATTTTTCTCTCCCGATAAACCAAAAACTGAAGATGCTACATCCATCAAAATCGCATACCATTTCCGGTTATCCGGATGGCGTAATACCGCATAAGTGGGATGTGTCTTCCATAAAAATTCCGGTTCCGTACCATATTGTTGTAATACATATAGCAATATCTCGTCACGAAGATTTTGTCTTTTACTTTGCATACGTTTCCCTTCTTATTCAAAAAGACAAGCGGTAAGATTTTATCAACTTTTTGCATTTGCAAAAAAATCTCAAAATCTTACCGCTTGTTTAGTTACTCATTCTTTTCATGCACAATCACCGGCTCAAATTCCGCTTTTTTAAGAAAGTTTTGCTCTCTAAAATTAATCGGAAAATGACAGGCAAATTCATGTTGTTTAAATTTACGCAATGGGGGCTTTTGAATACATTTCTTCTGTGCAAACGGACAACGAGGTCCTAATCGACAGCCTATCGGCATATTCTGCAACATCGGCACGGTGCCTTTTAAAGTATTTAAGTGGCTTTTAAAGGCGAGCGGCTGTGAAAAATCCGGAATACTATTCAATAATACCGATGTATAAGGATGATAAGGCGATTCCATAATCGTCTCTTTATTACCTATTTCCACCGTTTGACCACAGTACAATACATTAAACGAATCCACCCACTTATGAATACTACGAATATCATTCGCTACCAGTAAAATTGAAGTACCAAGGTTTTTATTCATACTGGAGAGTAAACGATAGATTTGTAATTGCGTGGTCGGCTCAAGCGTGTGTGTCGGTTCATCTGCAACCAATAAGCGTGGCTGATTTGCCACCGCCATGGCAATAATAACCTTCTGCGCTTCACCTTCCGTAATATCAAACGGGTAGCTCTGCATAATCGTTTTATGATCTCGGATCCCCACTCTATGCAGCAATTCAATGGCTTTTTTCTTTTTCCAACCGAACCACTGCCACCATTTTCCTTTAAAGTTAATCGTTTGAATGAGCTGTTCTCCCACTCTTCGACTTGGATCTAGACTAGACAGCGGGTCTTGGAAAATCATTGAAATTTGTTCACCCACTACTTTTCGGCGCTGTGTCGGAGAAAGCTTCAACAATTCCACATCATTAAAACGAAAGCGGTCTGCCGTGACAATCCACTCATCCTTCATTACGCCACAAATTACTTTGGCAATCAAGCTTTTACCTGAGCCGGACTCCCCTACTAAACCGCAAATTTCGCCTTCATCAAGGGTAAGATTTACATTATCTACCATTTTTACTCGCCCATTCGGCGTATCAATTTCGATACTTAAATGACGAATATCTAATAAAGCCATAATTTATTCCAATTCACTAATAACGGTATTTCTCTAGCACACGGCTGATACCGTTACCCAACATACTAATAATTAAAATCACCAATATTGTTGCCATCCCCGGCAAAATAACGGTCCAAGGCGCTAAATAAATTAATTCCAGAGAATCTCTGATCATCGCCCCCCATTCCGGGGTCGAGCTTTGCGCCCCTAGTCCAATAAAACTCAGTGCACTAATATCTAATACCGCAATCATAAAAATATGAGCGGATTCCTTCACTGCCACTGAGGTTAAATTGGGCAGAACAACCTCTTTAATCAGATCCCAACGCGAAGCGCCGTCTAAACGTAGCGTAATCACATACTCTCGTTTCAGCTCTTGTTCTGTCGCTTGATAAATTTTATGGATAAAATGCGGAAGCATTGCTAACGAAATCGCTAACATCGCATTGATTAAACTCGCTTCCATTAACGTTGCGATAATAATCGCAATAATCAAAATTGGGATAAATAAGAAAGTATCAAACAGGTGTCCAACAAAGGAAAATGACTTGCGACTCGTACCGGCAAGTACGCCGATAATGCCGCCAATAAGGCCTATCGCAATACTAATAATCAGTGCGGAACCGACCGTATAGTAAAAACCATATAGCATACGGCTGAAAATATCACGCCCTAAATCATCCGTACCGAAGAAATGGCTAATTTGCCCCCTGTCATCCCATGACGGCGGCATTAATTCCAAACCGACAAATTGTGTATCCGCTTGATAGGGCGCTATTGCATGACCAAAAAAAATTAACAATAGTAACGCAATAAATAGATATACACTGGTTAAGGTTAATTTATCTTTACGCAGCTGAAAGAGAAATTGTTTAAAGTAATCCGATTCTCTGAACTGTTCCGGTTCTTCTCTATTTAACATACCAATCCTTTTTCTGTGAAGGGTCTAATACGGTGGTAATCACGCCAACCAGAAGATCCATAACAAGAACAAACAATCCTATCGCCATTACACCTGCCGAAATTGCATTATAATCTTGAGCCGAAAGCGCATTAATCAGCCATAGCCCAATGCCCCCCCAGCTGAAAATATTTTCAATTAACATAGAAAACGCAAAAATTAAGGTGAAATTTCTTGCACTCATCGGAATAAGCGCCGGCAGCGTATTATGCAAAATATGCGCACGCCAAATTTTGAATGGCGACCATCCTCGCGTTTGCGCCACTTTAATATAATTTTGCTTCATCACATATTCAGCACGCTGTCGAGTAAAACGAATCACCTCCAAAGTTGCCGGAATAGATAAAATTAAAGCCGGTAATGCCAAATGATGTAATACGCTTTGCATCATTTTTAATTTATATGGTGAGTCCGCTAAAAAGATATCCAATAAACGAAAGCCGGTAACCGGTGAAATTTCATAAATAGGATGCAATTCTCCCACTGCCGAAATCGCCCATTGGTTACTTGAAGCGTAATAAAGTACAACTATCGCTAACCAATACATTGGCAGCGCTAAACTTAATGAGCCAAGTGTCGCAAGCACTTTACCGGATAAACGATCTCGAAAAGCGGCAGAAAATAACCCTAACGGCAATCCGATAATTAAAGAAACCAATGATGCAGCAATACATAGAGATATTGTCGCAGGAAATACGTTCAAGATTTGGTTGGCAATCGCTTCACCATTACTATAACTAATGCCAAGATCTCCTTGTGTAAGTCCTTTTACATAGCTCAAATAAGCTTCTACACCTTGTAAATCCATAAAATGATTAAGCGGATCTCTTAACAAAATGTTATAACTGATTAATGTTAAGATAAACAAGGTAATCAGGGTTAAGAATAAACGACGAATTAACGCTAATAACACGGCTATTTCTCTTCATGTTTTAATTTTAAATCTGCCAAACGAACCTGACCAAACGGTGTAACTTGTGCATTCTCAACACGAGAATTCACCAATAAAACACGGTTACCGTTTACTAACGGTAAGATCGGTAATTGCTGTTCCAGAATATTTTGTACTAAGCGATACAACAAATGACGTACATAAGGCTGCTCACTTCCCTTTGCCATTTCTAGCCAACGGTCAAATTCCGGATTACACCAATTTGCTAAGTTTGTCAGTTCATTTTGCGAACGACACGCCAAGATTGGCGTAAGAAAAGCATTCGGGTCAAGATTATTCGCTAACCAACCGGTTAAAATCATATCGTAGTCCGCCTTTCCTACTTCAGCAAATTGCGCAACATAGGCTCGACTAACCGGTTTTATCTCCACCTCAATGCCAATCTTGGCTAAATCCGCACGGATCAATTCCGCCATTTTTTGCGGATGTAAATTATAAACTCGGCTTTCGTCCAGCACCCAAAGCTGCAAGCGGTCAAATTTCTCGCTATTTTCACCCGCTATTTCAGGTTGTTGGTAAGAGTAACCATCATGATTTTTTGCTGGGAATAAAAGCGGCGGTAAAGTATTTTGTGCAACCTGAGCCGCGCCATAAAACAGCACATCGGCAATCCGCTCTCGATTAATCGCTCGTGCGATCTTACGGCGAAATTGCACATCCTGCATTCCAGGCTTCTGCGTATTAAATGCTAAAAAAGCTAAATTAGCCCCTGAAGTTTCAACAACTTCTTCTTTAGTCACAACAGAAAGTTGGCTAGGTTCGGGCAATGCCACTACATCACATTCACGATTAAGATATTTTGCAATTCGTCCTGCACTATTGGTCGAAACATCGATCACCATATTCGGTATATGCGCTTTTTTACCCCAATATTTGTTATGCGGTTTTAAGCGAACATATTCATTGGCGACATAATCGTTCAACTGATAGACTCCTGTCCCAACCGGCAATAAATCAAGTTGCGCTAAATTCTCGTCAGCATTTAATTGCAATGCGTATTCTTTAGACAAAATCACCGCATATTGACTGGCTAAATGGGCTAACACCGAATTGTCTGCTTCCACTAAATGAATCTTAACCGTGTAATCGTTCGGTGCAGTAATTTTTTTAATCTTATTTTTTAACGCAACGCTTTCAAAATAAGGGTAATGCGCTAAATTCGCTTTAAATTGATAGGCATAATGTTGATTTTGCTGGAAAGCTGCTCTTCCCCCTTCAGTAAAATCTAATGCGGGTAATTCTTCGACATAGCCAATAATACGGTTAAGAGAGAAAACCACATCTTCCGCATTAAAATTACGTGTCGGCGTAAACCATGACGTGGTATGAAACGCCACTTTACGGCGTAAATGTAATGTAATCACCTTCCCATCATCACTAACACTAAAACGCTCCACCAATGCCGGTTTGAGGGAATTCGATTTCGCATCAAATTCAAATAACTTGTCGTAAATTTGTTCGGTAACGACATTCATATTGGTACCGACATCCGCCTTTTGCGGATTAAAAGAAAACCCTAGTACACCGGTACAATAAACAAGGCTTTCATTACGCAGTTCTTTAGGAATTCTCGGTGCTGCAAAAGCGGTCGAATTTAATCCGAAAATTGCAAAAATCATCCCTAATTTTACCGCTTTACCGATAAAAGCTTTCATAATATTTACACCTTGTTACTTACTGATACCGTAGGCTCGCAATTTATTCGCCACCGCCGTATGCGAAATCCCCAAACGTTGTGCAAGCTTTCGCGTACTTGGATATTGCGCATAAAACTTGCGTAATAATGTTGCTTCAAAGCGGTTGACCAATTCTTCTAATGTTTCACCGTTATCCGCAATTTGAATATCATCCGATTTCGGCTGATGATGCGGTAAATTGAGATCTTTCACCGCTAAACGATAGCTATGCGCAAGAGTACAAGCTCGATAAATTGCGTTGTATAACTCACGTAAATTGCCCGGCCAATGGTAGTCTTTGAGCGCTTGTAAAAAATCGTTATCGTACTCTAATTTACTAATCCCTAATTGCTCACTGACTTGCGTAATAAAACGATCCGCCAAACGCGGAATATCCGCATGACGCTCACGTAACGGCGGTAAATCTAATGTCAGAACATTCAAACGATGATATAAGTCCTCTCGAACTTTCCCTTCCGCCACTAATAGCGAAAGTGCTTTTTGTGAAGTACAAATCACACGAACATCGACATGAACTTCTTTATCTTCACCTACACGGCGAAACGATCCGTCATTCAAGAAACGTAGCAATTTTGCTTGCATTTCGAGTGATAGCTCTGCAATCGAGTCTAATAACACCGTCCCGCCATTAGCATACTCAAAAAAGCCGATGTTTTCTTTGCCGTTTCCTCGATGACCGAACATTTCGGTTTCCGCTTCATCCGCCGGCAGTCCCGCACAATTGACCGCAATAAACTTATGCGCTCTGCGGCCACTCAGCTCATGACAAGCTTTGGCAAACACATCTTTACCGGTACCGGTTTCACCCTGAATCAATAAAGGCGCATCTAACAATGCGAATTTCTTCGCCTGAGCAATCACGGCTTTCATATTTTCACTTTCCGCAATCAAATGAGAAAAACCTGCCGTATTTTCGGTAAATTCAGCCTTAGTCACCCCTGCAAGCGGTCTAATTTCAGTCAAAATTTGCACCTGTTGTAAATCCGATAACAAATCAAACTTAGCTTGTATTCCCGATTCAGTGAATGTGATATTTTGAATCGATTGATTCTGTTTAGCCGAGAAATGCATCAAAGCTTCGGTAACCGTTAGTTTTTCTGTACATTCAATCAATAATTGCATAAGAAACTCACCTTGTATCCACTAGGATTAACAAATAATTACGCATAATCATACTCTGAAAAAGCTTTTTTGGAAACTTTTGTTTACAAATCGTTTCAGAAAAATTCAGTTCATTTTTATTTACTTTATATCAACAATCCCCTACACTTTTATGAACTTCACTCCATGGCAAACGCCAAAAATGAGTGATTTAGTTTACAAATTTTTAATAAGGGACCTTTTATGTACTTAGAACAAATTAAAGCAGAGCTACAAGAAGCGGCTGACGTACTCGATAAATTTATGAATGATGAAAATAATATTAAGCTCATTCAAGAAGCTGCACTTTTAATCTCAAATAGCTTTAAGCAAGGTGGTAAAGTGTTGTCTTGCGGTAATGGCGGTTCACACTGTGATGCAATGCATTTTGCAGAAGAGCTAACCGGTCGCTACCGTGAAAATCGCCCGGGTTATCCGGCTATCGCAATTTCGGATGTAAGTCACTTAAGCTGTGTAAGTAACGATTTCGGTTATGAATATGTATTTTCTCGTTATTTAGAAGCGGTAGGCCAAAAAGGCGATGTATTATTTGGCTTATCAACTTCCGGCAATTCTAAAAACGTGCTTAATGCGATCAAAGTCGCGAAAGAAAAAGGTATGAAAGTGATTGCGATGACGGGCAAAGACGGTGGTCAAATGGCTGGTTTAGCGGATGTAGAAATTCGTGTACCACACTTCCGTTATGCGGACCGCACTCAAGAAATCCATATTAAAGTTATTCATATTTTAATGATGTTAATTGAATTCGAAATGGCAAAAGAAGCTTAATTTCAATACTTAAAAAGGCGTTCAAATGAACGCCTTTTATCTTGTGACAAGCGGTTAAATTTCGCTATCTTTTTGCAAACAACTAAACCCTCATGTCTGCCCTTAATTAAGATCAGCTTTCTCAATCATTTTATAAGGTACTCTTAACACACGATCTTTTAGCTGCCATGCTGTTCCTTCATCTGCTTTTTTCCCTTTCGCTAAATTCTCACTAAAAGCAAGAATCGCTTTGCTCTGACTCACCCAGTCATTTTGAATTGTACCGGCTAACGCTCCCATTTTAATTAAATTTAATGCGGCAGGGATTCCGTCAACACCATAGATAGGTACAAGTTTTCCCTGTGTTGCGGCGGCTTCCAATGCACCGATAGCCATTGCATCATTATTCGCAACAATTACCTCAATTTTTTCTTTATGCGGTGTCGCAAACCATGCACTCACTTTTTCTTTTGCCATACCGGTTTGCCATTGTGCCGACTCTAACGCTAGCATTTGCGAACCGGGAATGAGTTGCTCTAATTGTTGCGATACCACTCTGGTTCGTAATTCTGCATCGGGATGTCCATTTTCCCCTTTTAACACCGCATATTGGATTTTACCGTCTTTATTCAAATCATATTGAGGGTTGGCTTTCCATTGTTTGGCTATCATTTCCGCTTGTAATTTTGCTATTTCACTCGGATCTGAACCGATATAATAAACATTATCATAGCTATCTAACGCCTGACGTCCCGGATCTTTATTGAATAAAATAATCGGTACGTTACGATCTATTGCCTTCCCAATAACCGTACGCCAAGCATTCTGATCCACTAAATTTACCGCTAATACTTTAACTTTCTGTTCAAGCAATGTTTCAACTTGGTTGTTTTGCACAAATTGTGAATTTTGCGCATCGTTCATTAATATGGAAAGCTGATGTTTATTCGCATTTTTTTCTAACTCGCCGCGCATCAAATGAATAAAATTATCGTCATAGCGATAAAGCGTTACACCGATTTTATCTTGAGCCATACCTGTATTTGCCACACTGATGCCTAAACTTGCAATTAAAGAATAAACCATTACATTTTTCATAATATGCTCCCCGTATTTTAAATTTACAGCATTTTATGCTGCTTAAAACTTGATTTGATACTACACCGATTAGTATAGAAATAATGTGAGCTAGTTCACAAAACATGCAATTTAATCGTTTGCGTTGTACAAAAACGCCAGAAAATAGCAACAAAAAAGCGGTGTAATTTGCAAAAAATTTTGTAAATTACACCGCTTGATTTTGATTATTTAAATTATTTTACTGACTTTCTCGACAATAAAATTAATACGAACATCATTGCACCTGTTGCCGTAAAACCAAATAATGCCGATTCAGTGAAACCAACCACTAAGTAACCAACAATAGCTGCCACCGCAACTAATAATGCATAAGGTAACTGCGAGGTAACATGGTCAATATGATTACATTGCGCACCGGTTGAAGATAAGATTGTCGTATCCGAAATTGGCGAACAGTGATCACCACAAACCGCACCAGCCATCACCGCTGACATACATGGAATTAATAAGCCGGTATCCACATTGATTGCCATACCTGCCGCAATCGGTAACATAATACCGAATGTTCCCCAGCTGGTTCCTGTCGCGAATGCCATTACAGTGGCTAATACAAATAAAATCGCCGGTAAAAATGCCGGATCAATATTACCCGCTACTAATGTAGAAAGGTAATCACCGGTGTGCATGTCTTTTACAACGCTACTAATCAACCATGCAAGCATTAAAATTGCAATCGCACCGAACATTGATTTACAACCGCTCCAAATCGCTTTTGGATAATCTGCAGCATTAATCAAACCTAATGTACATAACATTACCGCTAGAACACCTGCAAAGCCACCGATCACTAACGAAAGATTTACATTCGTGTTTTCAAATGCACCCAATAAACTAAACGTTTCTAATGCTTGTGCACCGGTATAAATCATTGATGAAACGGTTGTCACCAGCAATACCAAAATCGGAATAATTAATGCATAGACTCTACCGTTAGTTTCAGTCGTTTCATCTTGCGCATGATGTTCCGAAGCTTGAGCTGAACGCTCAAAACGTGCCATTGAGCCTATATCAAATGAACTATAGGAAACAAAAAAGACTAATAATAATGCAAAAATCGCATAAAAGTTCATAGCGCTCATTGAGATAAACGCACTCATTGCCGTATATTCAGTGATATTGTAAGTAACTAATAAGCCTCCAATAGTCGCAATAATAGATGCCCCCCAGCTTGATACCGGCATTAATACACACATTGGCGCGGCGGTAGAATCTAAAATATAAGCAAGTTTCGCGCGAGACACTTTAAATTTATCCGTTACAGGACGAGCGATTGCACCAACCGCTAAACTATGGAAATAATCATCAATAAAAGTAACGAATACTAAACAAGCCGTCAGTAATTTTGCGCCACGTCTATCTTTAATATGTTTTCTCGCCCAATTTGCGAAAGCTTGATTACTGCCCGAATAAGTGAGTAATGAAGTAAATATACCTAATAAAAGTAAGAAAATAATAATTTGTAATTTACCTAATGACCATTCACCATCCGAATAAACTAAACCGACTGCAATATTCTTTAAATAAAAGAAACCATCAATAAATTCCGGTGCGAGCATAAATGCGCCGACTAAAATCCCCACCCCTAAAGAAAATAAAACTTTACGAGTAGCGATAGCTAAAATTAGCGCAAGTGCTGCAGGTGCAATTGACCATATAGAACTTGAATAATCAACTAAATTCATAAAACCTCTAAAAATATAACTTTGTAATGAAATTGCAAGTCAAACAAAGAAGAGGATCTACTGAAACGAGTTATGCGAATTGCATAATATAAAAGGTGGGCAATATGAATAAGAAAAATATGAACCAACCCTAACAGTAGCACTCCGTAACAATTGATGTTACGACAGTGTCGTCCCTTTCGGTAACGACCCCAACCAATTAAGATGACGCTTAACTGATTTCGGCAAATACGCCTTTCCTTCTTCCTCATCGTTTTCCACTCAGAAAAAATACTTATCGGATTTGCACCTCTACAATTTGTAGGACTCTGTAAGATTACCTTAATATCGAATGCTTGCCAATAGCTAAATTCAACTATTTAAGCAGGATTAATAGTTAAATCATTCAAATAGAGGTCTTATCTCAAGCAATTAGATTATATTCAATAAATTATTTGTTTACCTTAAAAATATATTCCGCTAATATATGTGCAATTCTGGAGTATTTCTTCTTTCTAGAATTCATACAATAACTAAATTATTATATTTTAAATATGGTCTTTATTTGGAGATGAAAATGTCTGATATCTTAAAAACGTTATCAAATATTCGCAGCTTACGTGTAATCGCAAGAGAAACTTCATTAGAACAATTAGAATCTTTATTAGAAAAAGTTTCTATTGTTGTTGAAGAAAAACGTCAAGCAGTACGCGCGCAAGAACTCGAACAAGCTAAATTTATGGAAGGTCTTAACAAGTATAAAGAATTACTTGAAAAAGACGGTATTTCTGCTGAAGAATTGGCTGTTTTACTCGGTAGTGTGTCTGAGCGTAAAAAACGTGAACCACGTCCACCTCGCCCTGCGAAATATAAATTTATTGATGAAAACGGTAATGAAAAAACTTGGACGGGTCAAGGTCGTACACCGAGTCCAATCCAAAAAGCATTAAATGCAGGCAAATCATTAGAAGATTTTGCTATTTAATCAACATCTCATTATAAGGGGGCGATTTAGCCCCCTATTTTTTACCTCAAACTAAGTATTTATTTAAATAAAACTTTCGTTTTGAAATATAACTCGAAATATTCAAAAGATATTATTATTTCATTTATTAAGTTAAATATTATTTTATTTAATAAATTAAATATATATTTCACTTATTAAATTCCTCTCTTATATTATTTATAGCTTATCCAATAATATTTACTAAATTTAAGCATTATAAATACCCTGTCTTCCTATACATACCTTCTACCACTTACTAGTGCTAACCATTTAGGGTTAATTTTAAATTTATGTTAAAATCTGCATTTTTTTGTTGTTTTATTTTTAAGCAATTAAACAATAAAAGTGTGATCATGCTCATAATTTGAAACAAACACACTATTCTTTTACAAAAACTCACATACAATGCTCATACCCCAAAAGTTAACATTTTTTTAACTTATAACATCATTATCGCTTTGCGAGGTTTTTATGGCTCTCTTCCTTAGTATATTTCCAATTGTTTTACTCATTTACTTAATGGTAAAACGTAACGCATTACCATCCTATGTCGCTCTTCCTTGGGTTGCCGTAGTGGTTTTAATTATTCACCTTTTATTCTTTGCCACGGATATTACTGTTATCAGTGCAAATATCGCTTCAGCGATAATGTCGGTATTAACCCCAATTACCGTTATTTTTGGTGCGATTCTATTTAACCGTTTCTCTGAAGCATCAGGTGTGACTAACACATTACGTAAATGGCTAGGTACGATTAACCCTAATCCGGTTGCACAGCTTATGATTATCGGTTGGGCATTTGCATTTATGATCGAAGGTGCGAGTGGTTTCGGTACGCCGGCAGCAATTGCAGCCCCAATTCTCGTAGGTTTAGGCTTTAATCCGATTAAAGTAGCTATTCTGGCATTAGTAATGAACTCTGTCCCGGTATCATTCGGGGCGGTAGGTACGCCAACTTGGTTCGGTTTCGGTTCATTAAATTTAGCCGAAGCACAAATTCTTGAAATCGGTTCAATGACAGCGCTTATCCATGCCTTTGCAGCATTAGTGATTCCAGTAATTGCACTAAGCTTTATCGTAAGCTGGAAAGAAATTCGTCAAAATATCGTATTCATTTACTTAAGCGTATTTGCTTGTGTAATTCCTTATTTCTTCCTTGCACAAGTAAACTATGAGTTCCCATCATTAGTCGGTGGTGCAATCGGTATGTTTATTTCAATTTTCCTTGCCAATAAAGGCGTAGGCTTAGCAAAAGTTGAAAATACTTTAGAAGGTTCTGTACCACTAAAAGAAGTGGCAAAAGCTCTACTTCCAACCGGCTTATTAATTGGTTTCTTAATCGTAACTCGTATCCAACAGTTACCGTTTAAAGCAATGATGAACGACACTACAACTTGGATCAGCACTCAATTAGGTTCATTAGGTCAATTTGAAATCAGTGAAGGTTTAATCTTTAGCTTAAAAAATATCTTTGGTACGACCGTAAGTGCAAATTATAAATTACTTTATGTACCTGCATTAATTCCGTTCGTCATTACCGTATTAATTTGTATTCCGTTATTTGCTTTAAGCGGTGCTAAAGTGAAAGAAGTATTTTCAGGTAGCTTCAAACAAACGAAAAACCCGTTTATCGCATTAGTCGGTGCGTTAATCATGGTGAACTTAATGTTAGTCGGTAACGACGGCTCAATGGTAAAAATCATCGGTAAGAGCTTTGCTGCGGCAACCGGTGAATATTGGACAATCTTCGCTTCATACTTAGGTGCGGTAGGTGCGTTCTTCTCCGGTTCTAACACGGTTTCTAACTTAACCTTCGGTAGCGTACAGTTATCAACCGCAGAAATTACCGGTTTATCCACCTCATTAGTACTTGCATTACAATCCGTAGGCGGTGCAATGGGTAACATGGTATGTATTAACAATATCGTTGCGGTAAACTCTGTATTGAATATCCAAAACCAAGAAGGTGCGATTATTAAGAAAACTGTAGTACCAATGTTTATCTACGGTGTTATCGCTGCCGTTGTTGCATTAACAGTTATTCCTCTCTTCTTTAACGTTTAACATTAAAGTAGTAGAGCAAAAAGATAGCAAGGCGTGCTACACTACGCCTTGTTTAAGCGGTTAAATTTAACCTCTTTTTTACAAATTATTAATCAAAAGGAAGTCCAACGACTTCCTTTTGTCATTTATAGCTTTCTAAATACGATTATTTCTTATTTTTATTTAAGTGGGAGTTCTTTATGAACGTAAATTTCTATGTCACCTGTATTGCAGATATCGTCAAAGCAGGTGTGGCAAAAAACAGTGTATTATTACTTGAAAAACTTGGCTGTAATGTCATTTTCTTAGAAAAACAAGGCTGCTGCGGACAACCGGCAATTAACAGCGGTTATGCAAAAGAAGCGATTAGCGGTATGAAAACACTGGTAGAAACCTTTGAAGTCAATGACTACCCTATCGTTGCACCAGCCGGTTCTTGTGTTTATGCCATTAAGAATTATCCTGAATACTTCAATCGCTTCGGCGAAGCTGAATGGGCGAAACGCGCGGAAAAAGTCGCCGCACGTTTTTACGACTTGACTGATTTTATCGTGAACGTTTTAAAAGTAGAAAACGTTGGCGCTCGCCTTACCGGTAAAGCGGTTTACCACCCTTCTTGCAGCTTAACTCGCAAACTCGGTGTTGTGAATGAACCTCTCACGCTTCTACAAAATGTTAAAGGTTTAGAACTTTTACCTATCCATAACCAACAAACTTGCTGCGGTTTCGGTGGCACATTCTCAGTAAAAATGGCTGAAATCTCAGGCGAAATGGTTACTGAAAAAGTTGTAAATATTACCGAAGTAGAACCTGAATATTTAGTTGGCGCAGACGTTAGCTGTTTAATGAATATTGCCGGTCGTTTAAGCCGTGAAGGTAAAAACGTAAAAGTTATGCATATTGCAGAAGTCTTAATGCAAGAATAAAAAGGGGAATTGCCAATGTCACATTTACAAACAAGTACACTCCCGTTTAAACAACGTGTTGAACAACAAGTACATAATGAAGTAATGCGTAAAGCGGTCGTGAAAGCACAAGAAACGATCGGTGCAAACCGCCAAAAAATGGTGGATGAGTTAGGTCATTGGGAAGAATGGCGTGATCTATCAAAACAATTCCGTAATCACGTACTTGCGAACCTAGATGCTTATTTATATCAATTAAGTGAGAAAGTAACGCAAAACGGCGGTAAAGTATTCTTCGCAGAAACAGCGGAAGAAGCAAGTGAGTATATCCGTAAAGTTGCGCTTGAGAAAAAAGCGAAGACTATCGTTAAATCAAAATCAATGGTAACCGAAGAAATCGGCTTAAACCACGTGTTAGAAGCGGAAGGCATGAAAGTGGTTGAAACCGACTTAGGTGAATATTTATTACAAATCGTAGGTGACAAACCTTCGCATATCGTGGTACCGGCGATCCACAAAGATCGTCACCGTATCCGTAAAGAATTACATGAAGTATTAGGTTACGAAGGTACCGAGCAACCAGAAGAAATGAATGCTTTCGTACGTAAAACGTTACGTAAAGACTTCTTAGAAGCAGATATCGGTATATCAGGTTGTAACTTTGCCGTACCGGAAACCGGCTCTGTGTGTTTAGTCACCAATGAAGGTAACTTACGTTTAGCGACAACCTTACCAAAAACGCATATTGCAGTAATGGGGATGGAGCGTTTAGCACCGACATTCAAAGAAGTAGACGTGCTGATGACGATGCTTTGCCGTAGTGCAGTAGGTGCAAAACTGACCGCATATAACACGTGGCTAACCGGTCCTCGTCTTGAAGGCGAAACGGATGGACCGGAAGATTTCCACCTTGTTATCGTAGATAACGGTCGTTCAAAAATCTTAGAAAGCGAATTCCAAGAAGTTTTACGCTGTATCCGTTGTGGTGCGTGTTTAAATACTTGTCCGGCTTACCGTCAAATCGGTGGTCACGGCTACGGTTCTATCTATCCGGGCCCAATCGGTGCAGTAATTTCACCATTATTAGGCGGATATGACGAATTCAAAGAGTTACCATACGCTTGTTCATTATGTACTGCGTGTAATAGTGTTTGTCCGGTGAAAATTCCTTTAGCACAATTAATTCTCAAACACCGTGAAAAAATTGCCGATGCAGGCTTAACACCACTTACTGAGCGCCTTTCAATTAAAGGTTTCACTTTTGCCAACTCCAATCCGGGTATTTGGAACATGGGTGTGAAAGTAGGTGCTAAAGTTGCTGCTAAATTTATTCGAAACGGTAAAGCACCGATTAATGTTGGCGCCTTAGCGGAATGGACCAAAGCACGTGATTTACCAAGTGCTGAAGGCGAAAGCTTCCGTGAATGGTTTGCAAATCGTAAATAATTTAACTTAAACCACTTAATAGAGAGAGCAACTAGGTATACAAGCGGTCATTTTTAGCCAAAAATTTGTAAAAAATATGGGAAATTCAACCGCTTGTTCTACCGGTAATAGCTAACGTGGTCAACACAGGACAAAGCAATGGACTTACAAAATCGTGAAAACTTTTTAAATAAATTGGCGCAACGTATGGGCAGAGAACGTAAACTCGTGCCGGATCAAATGGACGCACCGGTTAACGATCACCCAACCACACGTTTAACCCATCTTTCTCAGCAAGCACTTTGTGATGAATTCATGAATTTCGCTAAAGTGTTATTAGTGGATGTGGTTGAAACGAAAGAAGCGGACGTAGCACAAGCAGTATTAGACGTTTGTGAAAAATACGGAGGCGGAAGTATCGTATTAAATAATGATACACGCTTAGAAGCGTTAGGTGTTACTGAAGCAGTGAAAGCGAAATTTGATAGCTATGTATGGGATTTCACTAACCGTGAAGCCAATATTTCTCATGCAGAAAAAGCGAATATCGGTATCGTACACGGTGAATACGGTTTAGCGGAATCCGGTGGCATCGTGTTATTTGCCAGCAAAGATAATGGCCGTTCAACCAGCCTTTTACCTACAACTTCTATCGTGGTGGTACGTAAAAGTGCCGTGTTACCACGTGTAGCACAACTTGCACAGCTTCTACACCAAAAAGCGCAAGCCGGTGAACGTATGCCTTCTTGTGTAAATATTATTTCGGGTCCAAGTGCAACCGCTGATATTGAGTTAATTAAAGTGGTCGGCGTACACGGTCCGGTATCAAAAATCTATGTGGTCATTGATGACTTAGCATAAATAACAAGCGGTCTATTTCTGCAATTTTTTTGCAAAATTAGACCGCTTATTTTTCTTATCAATTTGTACAAATAGCTAGGACTTAATCTCTCGTGAGGCGACTCGTTCAAGTGTTTCAGGCTTAGTCCCCACTAGAAAGTCCCACAGCATTCCCAAGCGAGCAAAAAACTCTCTAATGCGTACTTTTATATGTCCTTCTGGATATTTTGCCGCAAAACACACCGCATCAATATGGTGATATTTCGCAATGAATAACGCCCTTTCACAATGGAATTGTTGAGTCACGATAACAAATGGCTCTAGCTTATAAACCTCTCGCGCTCTTACAATAGAATCTAACGTTCGATAACCGGCAAAGTCCTGCTTAATATTTTCTTTCTGAACGCCCATTCGGCGCAAATCATTTTGCATCACTTTCGGTTCATTATAATAAGGTGTTTTATTATCGCCGCTTACCAACAAATTCTTTACTTTGCCATGTTTTAGTAACGACATCGCCGCGTCTAAGCGATATTTATAATATAAATTAGGAGAGCCTTTAGAATAGTATTTCGATGTACCTAACACCACCGCATCATTGTATTCAGGTAATTTATCAATATCGGTATAAATACGATCTTTTACATAAAATCCTGTCGCCCCATCAATTACTAAGATAAATAATGTTAAAACCACACTTAACCAAGCCACATAAACAACACTCTTTGCGCAAATGCGCCCACACCTTCTATAAAAAGGCAACTTTACAGTTTCTTTTGTTTTATGTTGTTCCGTTAATTCCATTTTTTATACATTCAATAATGAGACTAATTCATACTTGTTTGAAAGCAGACCGATATTTCAAACAAATGTTCAAGTCACTAGCATAACCTAGCGAGTTAAAATTGCAAGTATAACCTCGCTCAGAACTCTAGACGTTTAGACGGCTAAAATTTCTTGACAAATCCATTGCCTATCGCTACCTTACACATATTAGAGACGTTTAGACGTCTAAATACAATAATGACAAGCGGTCGGATTTCTACCGTAATTTGCAAACCTTAGGAATATCAATGGCTCATAGCATTACTCTCTTTCAAGATTCGCCCTTAACTCTCGCACTTGGCGGTGAATTATCGCCTATCGAGGTCGCTTATCAAACTTATGGAAAGCTGAATACAGACAAAAGCAATGCCGTATTGCTTTGTCACGCTTTAACCGGTGATGCGGAGCCTTATAAAAATGTACCGGAACAAGGCTGGTGGCAAGATTTTATCGGTGCCGGTTTAGCCTTTGATACGGATCGTTATTTCTTTATCTGTTCAAACGTATTAGGCGGCTGTAAAGGGACGACAGGGCCTTCTTCTATCAACCCACAAACCAATAAACCTTACGGTAGCCTATTCCCGGTAATTACGGTACAAGATATCGTTCAAGTACAAAAAGCTTTGTTAGATGCGTTAGGTATTCCCCATTTGCATGCGGTTGTCGGCGGCTCATTCGGCGGAATGCAAGCAACACAATGGGGCATTACATATCCGGACTCGGTCGATAATATTATTAACCTTTGTTCTTCACTTACTTTCAGTGCGGAAGCGATTGGCTTTAATCATGTAATGCGCCAAGCAATTATTAATGATCCTAACTTTAACAACGGGGATTATTATGAAGGTTTACCACCGGATAACGGCTTGAAAATCGCACGAATGCTTGGGATGCTCACCTATCGTACCGATGTGCAACTTGCCCGAGCATTCGGACGAGAAACTAAACAACAAAGCGAAATTTGGGGCGACTACTTTCAAGTCGAATCTTATTTGAGTTATCAAGGGGTAAAATTTTTAGACCGCTTTGATGCCAATAGTTATTTACGTTTATTACGAGCGCTTGATTTGTATGATCCTGCCCTCGGTTATACGAATGAGCAAGAAGCGCTACAGCGCATTAAAGCGAAATATACGTTAGTCGGTGTCACCAGCGATCAGCTCTTTAAGCAGATCGACCTGCATAAAAGTAAGCAACGTCTTGAGAATGCCGGTGTACAAGTGGATTATCACGAATTCCACTCAAATTTTGGACACGATGCCTTTTTAGTGGATTATGCTTTCTTTGAACCGATGTTAAGAAAAGGATTAGCCGGCTAAAGCAGCCATTAACCAACCTTTCATTGCACCATTGCATAGAGGGATTTCTTTATCCCTCTTTAATTTCATACAACCCCTTCAGTCTCTTCCCCTACATTGCTTTAACTAAATATGCTTATTTTTTACATATTTAGTTGCCGATTTTTCGCTATTCCTTGATAATTTTAGCTATAATATCCACTATTTTTATTCTAAGAGAAACGATTATGGCTACCATTAAAGATGTTGCTAAATTAGCGGGTGTATCGACAACGACTGTCTCTCACGTAATTAATAAAACCCGTTTTGTAGCGGAAGATACCAGTAAAGCAGTTTGGGATGCTGTTCAACAGTTAAATTATTCTCCAAGTGCGGTTGCCCGCAGCTTAAAAGTGAATACCACTAAATCTATCGGTATGATTATCACCACCAGTGAAGCGCCTTATTTTGCTGAAATTGTGCTAGCGGTAGAAGATTACTGCTATCAACAAGGTTATTCGCTGTTCTTATGTAATACACAAAATGAGCCGGAAAAAATCCAAAACCATTTGGATATGTTAATCAAAAAACGTGTGGATGGCGTATTGGTTATGTGTTCGGAATATACCCGTGACTCGCTTGAGCTATTTAACGGCACCAATATCCCTATGGTAGTCATGGACTGGGGTAAAACTGATGAGAAAAGCGATGTTATTTTAGATAACAGCTTTGAAGGCGGTTATCTTGCGACTCGTCATTTAATTGAAAACGGTCATACCGAGATTGGTGTGATTGCAGGCCAACTCACAAAAACTACCGCTAAAGAGCGTTATGACGGTTTCGTAAAAGCAATGCAAGAAGCAAACTTACCAATTCGCCAAGAATGGGTGCTTGAAGGTGATTTCGAACCTGAAGGTGGCTTTGAGCAAATGAATAACTTGCTTCGTTTAGATAAATTGCCAACCGCAGTCTTCTGTTTTAGTGATACAATTGCACTTGGTGCAATCTCTGCGTTAAGCGAAAAAGGTTTAACCGTGCCACGGGATATGTCTATTATTGGCTATGATAATATTCATTCGTCACGTTTCTATTCGCCACCGTTAACAACGATTCACCAATCAAAATCTCGTTTAGGCGTAAAAGCATTAAACTTATTGTTGGAACGAATTAAGGCAGATAAATCACAATATCAACCACAAACTATCGAATTCCACCCGGAATTAGTTTTACGTCGTTCCGTTCGTAATTTAAATAAATAAAATCAATTAAAAAAAGGAGTTGTATGCATGGAATTTTTAATTAGCTTTTTCAGTAGCTACGGTTACTGGGCTGTATTTTTAGTTCTCCTTGCGTGCGGATTTGGCGTACCGATTCCGGAAGATATTACTTTAGTCTCCGGCGGTGTTATTTCAGGCTTAGGTTATACCAATGTACATTGGATGCTGGTTGTCAGTATGCTAGGCGTACTGGTTGGTGATAGTACGATGTATTGGTTAGGACGCATTTACGGTGAAAAAATTCGTCAATTTCCATTAATTCGTAATATCGTGACCGAAGAACGTTACCAAATGGTACAGGAACGTTTTGAAAAACAAGGCAATCGCCTGTTGTTTCTCGCTCGTTTCTTACCAGGGTTACGTGCCGTAGTTTATCTGGTATCAGGTATTACTCGTCGAGTAAGTTTTACTCGTTTTGTGCTGGTTGACTTCTGTGCGGCAATTATTTCAGTGCCGATTTGGGTTTACTTAGGCGATTACGGCGCACAAAATCTTGATTGGCTACACGAACAGATTAAAAATGGTCAACATATTATTTTTGCAGGCTTAGGCGTGATTGCAATCTATGTAGGTTGGAAGTGGCATAAAGGCCGTAAAAAGAAACAAGCTTAATTTGATTTAGAAAAGACCGCTTACAAGCGGTCTTTTTTTGCTTAGAATTTGCAAAAAGAAACCCCAAAGCAAAACTTTGGGGTTTGATTTAGTTTATTTACAAATTAAATATCTAACTGAGCATATAATGCATTGCTTTCGATAAAGTCACGACGAGGTTCAACTTCATCGCCCATTAGGGTACTAAACAATTTGTCTGCTGCAATTGCATCGGTGATATTTACTTGTAACATCTTACGTGCAACCGGATCCATTGTGGTTTCCCATAATTGTTCCGGATTCATCTCACCTAATCCTTTATAGCGTTGAATGGTTAAACCTTTACGTGATTCACGTACTAACCAATCTAACGCTTCGGCAAAACTGCTGATCTCTTGACGGCGTTCGCCACGCATTACATAAGCACTTGGTGATAATAAATCGTTTAACTCATTACCTAATGCGGTAATTTTGGCATATTCATTACTGCTGATAAAGTTAAAATCAAGACGATAAGTAGTATCCATACCATGAGTGGTTACTACAATTTCCGGCTCGTACACTTGGCGCTCGGTATTGAAGAACACTTCGCTACGGTAGAAGCTACCGCCGGTTTCTTTTTCCATTAATTTCGCCACAAATTGCTCATTCCAAGCGGTCACTTTTGCCTGATCTTTTGCAAATTCAGCCGAAAGTGCTGGGCTATAAATCAGTTCATTTAATAACGCAACCGGATAACGACGACTTAAACGCTCAAATAATTTTTGTACGCCGTTATATTGTGAAATGAGGCTTTCAAGTGCCACACCGCTTAACGCCGGCGCACCTTCGCTCACAAATAAGCCTGCACCTTCTAACGCAATATCGATTTCATATTGCGACATTTCATCGTTATCTTGAATATAACGCTCTTGCTTACCTTTTTTCACTTTATAAAGTGGCGGCTGAGCGATATAGATATAGCCATTCTCAATTAATTCCGGCATTTGGCGGTAGAAGAAGGTTAATAATAATGTACGAATATGCGCACCATCCACGTCCGCATCGGTCATGATAATGATTTTGTGATAACGTAATTTCTCAATATTGTAATCATCACGACCAATACCTGTACCTAACGCCGTAATCAAGGTTGCGACTTCTTGTGAAGAAAGCATTTTGTCAAAACGTGCTTTTTCAACGTTCAAGATTTTACCTTTTAACGGCAGAATCGCTTGGTTTTTACGATCACGACCTTGTTTTGCCGAACCACCCGCAGAGTCCCCCTCCACTAAGTAAAGTTCTGATAAGGCTGGGTCTTTTTCTTGGCAGTCCGCTAATTTACCTGGCAAACCGCCTAAATCTAACGCACCTTTACGACGTGTCATTTCACGCGCTTTACGCGCTGCTTCACGCGCACGCGCCGCATCAATAATTTTGGTTACGATATTTTTCGCATCGTCCGGATTTTCCGCTAAGTACTCCGCTAAAGCTTCATTCATTGAGCTTTCCACTGCACCACGCACTTCCGATGAAACTAATTTATCTTTAGTTTGTGATGAGAATTTCGGATCCGGTACTTTTACCGAAATTACCGCAACCAAGCCTTCACGAGCATCGTCACCTGACGCATCAATGTTCGCATCCGCTTTCTTCACCACACCGCTGTTATCCATATAGTTTTTTAACGCACGGGTTAATGCACCACGGAAACCGGCTAAGTGCGTACCGCCATCACGTTGCGGAATATTATTAGTAAAGCAGTAAACATTTTCGTTATAACTGTCGTTCCACTGTAATGACACTTCAACACCGATGCCGTCTTTCTCGGTTGAAAGATAAAACGGCGTGTTATGAATATGGGTTTTACCTTCGTTTAAATACTCAACGTACGCTTTAATACCGCCTTCATATTTGAAGTGTTCTTCTTTACCGTCACGCTCATCCACTAAACGGATTGACACGCCTGAGTTTAAGAAAGAAAGCTCACGCAAACGTTTTGACAGAATTTTATATTCGAATTCGGTTTTATTTTTGAAGATATCTAAGCTTGGCCAAAAACGCACCATAGTACCGGTTTTGTCGGTATCGCCAATGATCGTTAATGGCGCATCCGGCTCACCTAAGCTATAAAATTGCTCGTGAACATGGCCTTCACGGCGAATGGTTAGCTGCAATTTTGATGAAAGCGCATTTACCACCGATACGCCCACACCGTGTAAACCGCCCGATACTTTATATGAGTTATCGTCAAATTTACCGCCGGCGTGCAATACCGTCATAATTACTTCCGCTGCAGAGACACCTTCTTCCGGGTGAATACCGACTGGAATACCACGGCCGTCATCTTGTACAGAAACCGAATTATCTGAATGAATGGTTACAATAATATCTTTACAGTGTCCTGCTAACGCTTCATCGATCGCATTATCTACAACCTCAAACACCATATGGTGTAAACCTGTACCATCATCGGTATCACCGATATACATACCCGGACGTTTACGTACCGCATCTAAGCCTCGTAAGACTTTAATGCTCGAAGAATCATAACTATTTGTTTGATTTTGTTCAGACATTCGTTATTCCTATACTTTATGAAATGGGAAAAGGCTCTATTTCTTATCAAAAAATTTAAAGCCAAAAAATTGTGAAGATTATAGCAGAAAAATGCGGAAAAGTATTGAAAACAAGCGGTTAAAAAGCGGGAAAAATTTGTAAACCTAGCAAAAGAAAAAGTTCGCTTGATGAATATAAAAGCGGCGGAATTTTCTGGTAAAAAGATCCGAAAATTTAACCGCTTGTATAAGCTATTACATTAGGCATAAATCCCGACTAAAATCGCTAAAAATACGCCTAAACCGAAGTAATGATTATTTAAGAACGCTTTGAAGCACTGCTCTCTTACTCGATGCTTCGTTAACCAGCACTGATAGCTAAATAAACAAGCACTTAACGCTAACACAACAAAATAGCCCCAGTGATATTCACTTATCCAGCCAAAAATAACTAACAGTACTAACGCAATAAATTGCAATAAGGCAATGATTTTATTGTCATATTGCGCAAACAAAATGGCTGTAGATTTTACCCCGATACGCAAATCATCATCACGATCAACCATCGCATATTGCGTATCGTAAGCGACCGTCCAAAAGATATTGGCGAAAAATAACAGCCAACACTCCAACGGCAGCGATTCACTTACCGCGCCATACGCCATCGGAATCGCCCAACCGAACGCCATACCCAACACTACTTGCGGTAAATGAGTAAAGCGTTTCATAAACGGATAAATAATTGCTAACGCTACCGCAACAAACGACAGTAAAAAAGCATATCGGTTAAGTAATAAATCCAAAACAAAAGCAATACACAACAATAATACGAACAGTATTTTTGCTTCCGTGGTCGTCACTCGTCCGGTAGCAAGCGGACGTTGCGAAGTACGCTTCACTTCACCGTCAATATGACGATCGGCATAATCATTAATCACACAGCCTGCCGCTCGCATAACGATTACGCCTAATACAAAAATCACTAACACGGACAGAGGCGGAATACCGTCGGCTGCGGCAAATAATGCCCATAGTGTCGGGTGAAGTAAAAGCAATGTACCGATTGGCTTATCAAAACGCATAAGCTGCACATACGCCAACCATTTATGCCGAGAAAAATGTTGTTGAAAAAATGTCGTCATTAATTACCGCAGATTTGTACTGCCACTTTGGTTGCTACTAATCGTTGCTGCAATTCTAACGGTAATGGCAAATCTGTAAACAAATAATTTACTTCGGTAATATCGCCTAGGCGAACAATTGCACTACGACTGAATTTTGAATGATCGGTTACCAAAATCACTTGGCGCGAACTTTGCATTAATGCTCGTTTCACTTGCACTTCGTGATAGTCATAATCGAGCATTGAACCGTCACTATCAATCGCACTAATGCCTAAAATGCCGAAATCTAAACGGAATTGGCTAATAAAATTCACGGTTGCTTCGCCAATTAAGCCACCATCAGTCCTTAAATTACCTCCGGCTACCGTGATATGGAAATCTTCTTTCTGCATTAAAATATGCGCAGCATTAAGGTTATTAGTCACAATACGTAAATTTTGGTGAGACAACAACGCATAAGCCACCGCTTCAGAGGTAGTACCGATATCCAAGAATAATGAAGCACCGTTCGGAATCATTGCCGCCACATGGCGTGCAATCTCATTTTTTTGCTCAGAGAAAAATTGTTTACGTTCGGTATAATCGCTATTTTCACTGTTAGACGGCATTCCGGCACCACCATGGTGGCGACGAATTAAATTCTTTTCGGCTAATTCATTTAAGTCACGGCGAATCGTTTGAGAACTTACATTTAATTGAGCAACTAACTCTTCTGTGCTGACATAACCCAACTGATTAACCAGTTCAATAATTTTATTGTGGCGAATAGATTGTTTCATTTGCTTATTCCTCCGCAAAGTTTTTTAAAAAAATGACCGCTTACAAGCGGTCATTTTCAACTCAAATCTTACAATTTTTCGACAAGTTCTACCGCATAACCGATGTAGCTTGCCGGCGTCATTTCTTTTAAGCGGGCTTTTTCTTCCGCCGGAATCTCAAGTTTTTCGATAAATTCACGCATTGCGGCTTCATCTACACGCTTACCACGAGTTAACTCTTTGAGTTTCTCGTATGGTTTTTCGATACCATAACGGCGCATTACGGTTTGAATCGGCTCTGCTAATACTTCCCAGTTTTGATTTAACTCATCACGTAAATGCTGCTCGTTAACTTCTAATTTACTTACGCCTTTTAAGGTTGCCGCATAAGCAATTAAGCAATAACCTAAACCCACGCCTAAGTTACGTAATACGGTTGAGTCGGTTAAGTCACGCTGCCAACGAGAAATCGGTAGTTTTTGACCTAAATGGTTCATTACCGCATTCGCTAAGCCAAGGTTACCTTCCGAATTTTCAAAGTCAATCGGGTTCACTTTGTGCGGCATAGTTGATGAACCGATTTCACCGGCTATTGTGCGTTGTTTGAAGTGATTTAACGCAATATAGCCCCACATATCACGGTCAAAATCAATCACGATCGTATTAAAACGTGCCACACAATCAAAGAATTCCGCAATATAATCATGCGGTTCAATTTGCGTGGTGTACGGGTTCCAAGTTACGCCTAGCGATTCTACAAACTCTTGGCTGAACGTATGCCAATCCACATCAGGATAAGCTGATAAATGCGCATTATAGTTACCTACCGCACCATTGATTTTCGCAAGAATTTCTAAATTTTCGAGTTGTTTGTATTGGCGTTTTAGACGATATGCCACGTTTGCCATCTCTTTACCGATGGTTGTCGGGCTTGCCGGCTGACCGTGCGTACGAGAAAGTAACGGAATATGTTGATAACGTTTTGCTAGTTCTACCACCGCATCAATCACTTTTTTCCATTCCGGCAATAATACTTCTTCACGTGCTGTTTTTAGCATTAATGCGTGTGAAGTATTGTTAATATCTTCCGAGGTACAAGCGAAGTGGATAAATTCATTTACTGCTTGTAATTCAGGTAACGCTTCACATTTTTCTTTTAAAAAATATTCCACCGCTTTTACGTCGTGGTTCGTAGTACGTTCAATCGTTTTGATGCGGTTTGCATCTTCAATTGAGAAATTTGCTACGATCTGATTTAAGTAATCGTTTGCTTTTTCAGAAAAAGCTGGAACTTCTTTGATTTGTGCCTGAGAAGCCAATTTTTGTAACCAACGAACCTCTACCGTCACACGGAATTTTAGTAAACCGAATTCACTAAAAATCGGACGTAATGCGGCAGCTTTGTCTTGGTAACGACCATCGATTGGGGATAATGCTGTTAAAGCGGTAAGTTCCATTGTTTTCTCCAAATAAATAAATGTTCGGAACAGGTTCTCCATTACGGAGAACTTGTTTAAATACTTTTGTAAAACTGTTGTGCTTGATTAAGAATCTTTCTACGGGAAAATAAGAATTGCCAGCGAGTTCCGCCTACTTGTTGCCATAAGATACCGGCACGAATACCGGCTAATAGACTTGCTCTGATTTTTTGCTGAATATCCGGACGCACCAGATAATCTTGTAAACCTAATACGTGAATTTTTGAACCGAGTGGGCTAATCACATCGCTGTAAATCGCAGCTAAATTCGCAATCATTTGATCCGCCATAATATCATTTTCATAGAGCGGTAATTGACGTTCAATTTGCTGTAAACGCTCCGCCAATTTGGCTTTGGCTTCAGGATTTTTATTTAACTTTTGACTCAAGGCGAGTACATTAATCCAATAACGGCCAATTTCGGTATCTAATTTACCGTTTGGACTACCCATTTGTGCTTGAACCGTTTCCAGACCTGTTTTTAAGTGGCTCAGTTGATCGCCAAATACCGCCAATGTAGATTCTGGCTGAGTAACTAATAGGCTTTTAATAGAATGGCTAAAAACATCTCGATCCGCACTGCCTCGATGAGCAAATTGTTGAACTAAACTAACCGCTTGGCAAACACCGGCGAAAGCAAGCGTGATATCGTGATAATTTGTAGACATAATAGACAATTATTTAAACCAAACAAAATTAGTTCTCAATATAACATTTTTTACATCTGTTTTGAATGGCAAAGCGCAATTATCTTGCTGAAAATAAAAAAGGAAATCTACGTAAGATTTCCTTTGTATCAATAACTTAGGTAATTTTCACAAATTCCGCTTTAAAGTGTCCAATCGGTTGAGCTACCACCTCATACCAATCAAGCTGGAAATAATGCCAATACATTGAACGATAATACAGTTGCGGTACATCGTGCCATGGCTTTATTTCACCGGTAAAATGAAAAACCAGCGGTTCGCCTTTCGCAATTTGCGGATTATACATATGCATACACTGATAGTTATATACCATAGGTATCGCTTGCCACTGCTTACCGACTACCGCATTTAGTACGTCCTGATCGCCAAAACGTAGCTGCGCTTGATTCTGAAGAGTAAACTCAATTAATTTAGCTTCCATTCCCTTCCAATGTTGCGCATTAATATACAAGACACCTGCATTAAAATAGGCATCTTGCATAAACGGATAATTTGGTAAATGCATCACATAAGGATCTTGGATGGCTAGCAACATATTTTGCGAAAATGCTTCCGTTTCAAACGGCTCCCCTAGATAGCCGTTAACAATTATATCCGAATCCAAATATAACCACTTATTTCCGTTTCCATAAGGAAAGAGGCGTTCTATGTAGTAACGTAAATAGGTACTGTTTGAAATATAGCCATTGCCTTTAAATGCCTGCAACATCTCCGCCGAAACATTTGCCAGCATTACTTTAATACCTCTCGCTCCCACAATTTGATTTAATTGCTCTACCCAAGTATGCGAGACTTGATCCGCATGCAACACAAAAATATTAATATTTTGGTGATGTGCAACCAGCGACTTTATAGTGACCTCTGCATGTACTAAATAATTGCTATCCGTCGCAAGTACAATATTCATATTATTTGCCTTAAATAAATCGCCCGTTATCAATGTGATAGAGCTTATCGAATTTATCTAAACCGTGTAGACGATGCGTAATCATTACGAGGGTGCGATTTTGACAATGGGTTAAAATAAGCGCCAAAATTTGTTGTTCGGTTTCTCGATCCAAGCCTTCGGTCGGTTCGTCTAATAACACAATTTCCGCTTGGCTTACTAATAAACGTGCTAAGCCTAAACGACGTTGTTCACCACCGGAAAGCGGACGGCCGCCCTCACCTAACCATAAATCCAAACCTTGTTCATCTAATAAATAGCTTAACCCAACCTGACCCAACACATTAACTAACTGTAGATCTGTTGCTTGATCATTACCAAGTAATAGGTTATCCCGTAAGCTGCTATTAAATATATGCACACGTTGACTTAATGTCACAATATGCTGACGCAAGCTTGATTCCGCATAATCCGCAATGTTGCAAGAATTTAGCCAAATTTGACCGCTTGTCGGGTCATAATTGCGATTCATCAGTTGGAAAATCGTACTCTTACCACTGCCGGTTTTACCTAAAATCGCCACTTTTTGTCCAGCAAAGATCTCAAATGAGATATCCTGTAGCACGGGTTCAACACGATTCGGATAAGCAAAAGTTACCATATCAAATTGAACAAGCGGTCGATTTTGCTCGATTTTTTGCCAATCATTTTTGCTGCCGAAATTCACCAACGGTTGCTGTTCAGTAATTTCATTTAAGCGTTCCGCTGCGGTAATCACTTGCCCTAAATGTAAAAATGCCAAGCCAATCGGCATTAAAATCTCTGCCGATGCCATCACACAAAATACCACAAGCGCAATTAACGCTTCGGGATAATCGGCAGAAGGAACATTAATTGCGGTGGAAGCTAAGTAAATCACCACACAAACCAAAATGCCATTCGCAAAGGTCAATAAAGCATTGGATAAACCGGTTAACTGGCTTTCCTTACTCTGTGCATTTAGCCACTCTTTTTCCGTTTGATTCAGTTTATTACTTGCTTGAGCTACTACACCGAATAATAAAAATTCAGCGTGCATTTGAATCCATTCAATAAATTGACTGCGATAGTTTGCTCGAGCTTGAATTACTTTTGCCCCTGATTTTCGCCCTAAACGGTAAAACAATGTTGGGAAAATCACCAATAAAGCGGTTAACACCCCACAAATAATGAGCGCAAGCAACGGTGAGACAAAAGATAAACCGATACCCATAAATGCAATGAGCATAATGGCACTGATAAATGGGGAAATCAGATTTAAATACAACGTATCCAAAGTATCGACATCCGCTACCAAGCGATTGAGTAACTCGCTGTTTCTAAAACGATTTAAACCGCTTGGGCTAAGCGGAATCAATTTACGGAATACGGTAACACGTAAATTTGCTAATACACGAAATGTAGCATCATGGGTGACTAAACGTTCAAAATAACGAGAAACGGTACGCCCAATCGCCAAGCCTCTTACCCCTGATGACGGATAGAAGAAATTAAACACGATTGCCGAACCGGCTAAAAAAGATGCCGATAAAAACCAACCGGATAAACTTAATAAACCAATGCTAGCGGTTAAGCTGGTAATGGCTAACACAATACCTAGTAGCAAATGCCCCCAATGGGTACGATAAAGAGAAAGAAAAGGAAAAATTGATTTCATGTATCACCCATTAGTGTTGTTGTAACTCTGCAAAATAACCTTCTTTTTCGACCGCTTCAAAGCAACCTTTTTGCACGATTTCACCTTGTTTCATCACCCAAATTTCATCACATTGTTTGAGATCTTCAATACGGTGCGTGATCATCAAGGTGGTTTGTGTTTGGCTCAAATGCTGTAATGCGTTCAATACTTGTTGCTCCGATTGCATATCTAAACTCGCAGTCGGCTCATCTAACAGAAGCAATTCATAATCCCGCAATAATGCACGCGCAATTGCAATACGTTGTGCCTGTCCGCCGGAAATTCCGGCATTCGCATCTTGTACTTGGCTATCTAAGCCTAAATGGTAAACAAATTCATCTGCTTTTGATAAAGCTAACGCTTGTTCGAGTTGTGCTTCCGTTGCATTCGGATTACCCAATAAAATATTTTCTTTCAGCGATCCTTTAATCAACTGCGGATTCTGCCCTACCCATGCGAGTTTTTGGCGATATTGCGCCAAATTGAGCTCACGCAATTCCACACCGTTTACTGTGACCGAACCTTGATAAGGTAAGAAACCTAATAACATATTCATCAACGAAGTCTTACCTGCACCGCTTTGTCCGACTAAAGCGATATGTTGGCGAGCAGCAAGGGTAAAGTTTAACGGTTTGGTTAACGCTTTACCTTGTGGTGAAAGAATGACACAATCTTTTGCAATGATTGCAAGCGGTCGATTTGGTAAATCTTTTTGCAAATCGGCTTGCGCTTGCGTTACTTGTTGATTTAAAAAGGCTTCTATCCCATCTGCCGCACCGATTGCCGCTGCCTTATCATGATAAAACACGCCTAACTCACGCAGCGGTTGATAAAATTCCGGTGCTAACATTAAACAGAAGAAACCAATAAACAGACTTACACCCGTTCCGTAATAGCCGAAATCCAATTCACCTAAATAGATAAAACCGAAATAAACCGCCATAACCGCAATAGAAATTGCAGTAAAAAACTCTAATACCGCTGAAGACAGAAATGCCATTTTCAGTACGTCCATCGTACTTAAACGAAACTCTTCGGTACTTTGATAAATTTGTTCGGTTTGCTTTTCCGCTTGACCAAATAAACGAATCGTTTCTAGGCCTCTTAGCTTATCTAAAAACTGACCGCTGATACGAGAAAGCACACCAATATTGCGTTGGTTCGCTTCCACCGCTTTAATGCCGGCTAACGCCATAAAGACCGGTAACAACGGTAAGGTTGCAAATAAAATAGCCCCTGCTGCCCAGTTAATCGGGAACACAAAACAAAGAATAATCATCGGCACTAACAACGATAAAAATTGTTGCGGCAGATAACGCGCGTAGAAATTATGTAAATTCTCCACTTGCTCTAACATTAATGTCGCCCAACTTCCCGCTGGCTTTTGTTGCATACTCATTGGCCCGATTTCAGCGAGTTTCGCCATAATCTGTTCACGTAAATGTAAACGCAATGTTTGTCCTGCCTTAAACCCGGTACGCTCACGCAACCAAATCAGCAATGCACGCCCGCTAAAACAGGCAAATAATAAGCCAAGTTCAAATAAGAAAGTTTGTGGGCTTTGATGTTCAATAATCATTTTATGCAACATCGTTGCTAATAATGCCATTTGTCCGATCATCAATACCGCACTCAAACTGCCTAACAGGACATTCAAATACATCCACTTTTTAATAATCTTTTGCTGCCCTCGAAGCCATTTTTGCAACTGCTTTTGTCGTTGTTTTTCCATGTTTGATCAATTTCTGTTTAATTTAGATAACACTTTGAATTAAATTGAATTTTAGCACGTTATTCACCATTATTGGGCAGAATTTATAGAAAAAATAAGCGGTCTATTTTGCAAAAAAATTCACAAAATAGACCGCTTGTTTACAAGTCTTGAGAAAAATTATTCAAACATTTCATCAAATTCAAAACGATACATCAGATCCACCGCTTGATTTACACTTGATACCCATTGCAAATAAAGTCTTGGCGCTAAATTATAGCGTAGGGTTAATTCGGTCAATGCCGCAAAAATACCTACCCCGTATTTCACTTTAAATTTAGGGGTTAAACTCGCACTCACTTCTACTTTCGTATTATCGCCAATACCAGCAGTTGTCACATTTAAATCATTTAGACCAAAAGTACTACCGACTGCGCCAACCGTTTTACTGCTTTTCGATAAACTCATACCGATTAACGCCGCCGCCATAGAGTTACTTGAGCCGGTATCGCCGCTATTGTCAAGCGATCGTCCGGTTAACACGTATGAAAGCGCTTCATTCTGTGACATAGACGGCTCGGAAAACACTTTGACTTCAGGACTATCGGCTAAACCAATCACTTTTACCCCTGCGGTGACACTCGGGTCTTCCATCGCTTCAGGGTTACGAATCGCTTCAATGTTTAGCGTAGGCTGTGATGGCAGTCCTGCAAAACTGATCACACCTTTACGAATCAGTAGATCCTGTCCAAACGAAGCATAGCGACCGTTTTTCAGGTTTACTTGCCCGTATAAGCCTAATCCCTGTTTGCCCTGACGTACTGCAATTGTGCCATTGATATGGCTTTTCAAACCATAAGCATTAATACTAACGTCATTACCGATGTTGATATTAATATTTGCTTTAATCGCCATACCGCTTGCGGTTTTTTGCGGAATTTGACGTTGAGCTAACGGCACTTTTTGTTTAACAGAACCGTCCATAATCACTTCGTCGCTGCTCACACTGACCGCACTTTCCGGCAATGACTCAACCGCAATTCTAGCCCAAGGAATATCAATATTACCGCCTAAAATGAGTTCTCTCGGCGTTGCTGTAACTTCAATATTCGGGCTAAATTCCACTTTTGCCATATTCGGTACATTCACTCGGAAGCGGTTCGCTTGCGCATGCATTCTGGTTTTCCACGCATCTAAACGGCGCCAATCGGCATCACCGTCCAAACTCAATTCACTTTCCGTAGTTTGTACTCGGCCAGCAAGCGTTGAGGTTGCGCCGTGGAAATTCAGCGCTAAATGCCCACCGGTGACATCAAACGGCATTGCATTCGCTTTGGCACGCAACTCTGTGAGATTTAGCGTACCATTCAATAATGGTGCGGTTACCGCTCCTCCTACTGTTAGGTTCGCATTGATATTACCGTCAACCGACTCACCACCACTTAATAACGGCTTGATCAATTTAAGCGTCAGCTGATCAATCTGAATATTACCGGATAATTTACGGGTATTCGTCACATCATTCATTAGAAGATCTGTCGTAAGTCGACCATTATTTTCTACCTTAATATCGGTTTTCAGCTTTAAATTATTATCAGCTAAAGTCGCATTCACGCTAACTGGTGCTAACGTTAATGGGAAGCTGTTGCTGCCCTCTAATTTTTGCACTAATTTTAATGCTTTTGAGTCAAGCTCAACGTTCACTTGCGGCTGTTTGTTTTTAAACCAAGCCGCATCGCCTTTCGCATTTACTATGCCCGATAATTGGGTATTTTTATCTAAAAACTGTTGGACTGCCGCTAAATCAAATTGCTGAATTTCAAACGGGATGTTCCCTTCTTGTCCGGCATTAAATGCTTGTGGGAAACACAAATTAATTTTTGGATTCTGCCAACAATGAGCGGAAACATTCGCATTAATTTGCTTGTTATCGTAACTGACATTCACTGCTTGGTTGGTTTTAAACGATCCGAACTCTTTGCTATCAATCGCAACTTGGCTTAATTGACCTCGCCAAACCTGTTGCAAGCGGTCAAATTTTCCAGAAAGTTGCAAATCAGCGCCGATAGGATTTCCTTTCGCATTCAACTTTAAGCTATGGTTCGTCTCGTTACCACTTGCAACTAAGCTTGCATTTTCAACTTTTACATCACCATACGCCAACTGTGCTAGGCTGATATCCACATTACCTTGAATTGTTTTTTCCGTGGTTACCTTACCTTTTGCGATTAAATTTTGCAGATTGAGCTGATCATAACTTAGACTTTTAGCGGTTAAATCCAGGTCTAAGTTAGGCTCGGCAACTTTGCCGGTCAACTTCACATTCCCTTGAATATTTGCCGCCAATTTAGGCAATAAACCGGTTAAATTCGGCGCATTAATTTGCGCAGAAAAATCCGACTTATCACTTAAGATCCCTTTAAGCGCAATATTATTTTCGCCATAAATCAGCGTTGCGGAAGGTACATCTAATAAGGTTTTATTATTTGATTTAATCTCACCTTTGAGCTGTAAATTTTTTTGCAACAGCGAACCGTTCAGATCTAAATTCGAAACTTCAACATGCCAATCCGAACCGTTTTCACCCCGCCCCGCATAGCCTTTCGACTGTAAACCGCCGGAAAGCACTGCCGCCCATTCCGGCGCAAGCGATTTTGTATTGATCGTATCCAGATCCGTTTTCGCATCCCATGCAACACCGTTTTCCCAATTCACATTTCCGCTTAAATTTGCTTTCCCCTCTAAAGCATTCAGCACAAGTTGCTCAATATGAAATTGGGTAATTTCGCCCTGTCCTTTTAAATGCGCACGGCTCGCCGGAATGCCCATTCCTGTCGCACTCACTTGCGTATCTAACTGATAATTGAGTAAATCGCCGCGAAGCGATAGATCAATTTTCTCTAATTTCAGCGGTTCTTGACCCTTTTCCGGTATAAATGGATAAGAAACCGCATCACTGGTTAAATGCAGAGTCAATGGTGTTTTCGGCTCGGCAAGCTGAACTTCACCCTTTAAATTTGCTTTCACTGCACCGCTTGTTTGAATATCCAGAGAAGTTTTACCGAACAATTCACCTTTTAGCTCCGCTTTTACTTGGCTAGCAGGAATTTTTAGATCCGCCAATAACGGTGAATCCGTATTTAATGACCACTTCAGCGGATAATTTTCTGCGAGAGTCAGTAAACCGTTACCGCTTACATTGCCTCGATCACTTTTAAGCAATAATTGCGATAATTCGACCGATTGTTGATCCGCCTTCGCTTGCAATAACAACGATTCCACCTTCACAATAGATTGAGGTATAACGAACTTTCCGTCTTTATCTTTTACTTTCTGTTCAATGCGAATATTTTTGGCTTCCAATTGTGGAATTGCCGCATCTAAAGGCAAATTAATCGGTGCTTGTTTGGTCAATAGCGGCTGAGCTAATTTCGCTTTGATTTCCGCCCAGTCAATGGTAGAAACGGTCTGTTTTGCCGCTTTTTTTGCAATTTCTTGCGTTTTTTCGACCGCTTGTTCCGCGCTTGCCGGCGCAAATGAAAGAGTTAAACCATCCAATTCTGTCGGCGCTAAATTCACCGCTCTGCCTTTACCTGAAATGCCTGAATGGAAATGCGTTAAGGCCATATCCATCTCATCAACTTTGACTTGGATATTGTCTAAAGTAATTCTTTTAGCCGATATACCTAACGGTAAATTCAATTCGGTAAAAGGTTCGCTTTGCTTATCCGATTGAGAAGGAGGTAATTTGGCAGTATCAACCACCACAGCTGTATCCTTTAATGCGAGATTCTCGATGCACGTTTCTCGATTCAATAAACAACCAAAGCCAATATGTAAATCCGCTTGTCCGACAGAGACATCCACGCCGTCCATCACAAATTTAGTATCTGATAATGTCAACCCATCTTGCAGGCTACCGCTTACACTACCGATAGTTAATGGTTCGAGAAATTTATCCGCCAATTCAAAAGCGGTTCGTTGCCCTTTTCCTGTCATTAAAAATATAAAAGGAATCAAAATTAGGCATACCAAACCACAGCCTACATAACGTAGCCAGCGCCATTTGCTTTTTTTAGTTGTTGTTTGTGTTTGTTGTTCCGATTGAACACTTTCTACTTGTTGCTTATGCTGTTCACTCATGGCAGTCCCATTTATCTAATATAAAGAAAGCGGATAAATTTACCCGCTTGAATTATTATAATTCTGAACCTAAACCGATATAAAATTGCACACCTTTTTCATTATTCGGTGATCTTACCGGCGTTGCTAAATCAAATTTAATCGCACCAATTGGTGAAGCCCAACGTACACCAAGCCCTGCACCGGAATGCAGATCTTTCGCTTTAAATTTATTTGAAGCTAAACCCGTATCATAAAATAGCGCCACCCACCAATCCGGATAAACTTGATATTGATATTCAACCGTTGCAGTAGCGAGGTGAGAGGCACCAAGTAACTTACCATTTTGCGGATCTCGCGGCGAAATATCTTTATAGCCAAATCCACGTACACTCATATCACCACCGGCAAAATAGCGTAATGCAGGAGGAATACGATAGAAGTCATTCGAATGAATATGGCCGACCTCACCGCGCAAGAAGAAACGGTGATGATCAAAATAAGTTCTTACCCAGGCGCTCGATGCTTTCCAGCTATAGAAGTTCACATCTGAAGCCAATGCTTTTGCGCCCCAGTTCACCGTTAATTTTTGACTATCGCCCCAAAGCGGAAAACGATTGCCATCCGAACGAGTACGGTTTAATGAAGCGGTCGGATAAACTAACAACGTACGATGAGATTCATTCGCTTGCGTAAACGAATCGTAACGCGCTTTCACACCAGCAGAAAAAGACCAGCCGGTTTCATGTGTCCAAAAGCGCTGAAATCCTACTGTCGCAGCGGTTGACTTTGTATCATTTTGATCTTCGTTTTCTAATGCGCCTGAGAACTGATAATAATAATGGAGCGGATCTTCTCTTAACGGAATATTATAACCGAATTCAAAACGTTGCTCAGGCGCGGAAATATAGGTACGAGATTCAATACTGTGTCCACGGCTATTAATCCACGGTTTCTTCCAGTTTAACTGAAAACGAGGTCCCACATCGGTTGCGAAACCAATACCGACTTCCACGTCATTTTTCTTTTTAGGCTGAAATAACACATTTAAATCAACTACTTTCTCTTTTTCATTTAAATGAGGCTCAACCAATACCGAAGAGAACCAATCACTCGAAGAATAATCCGAGGTCATTTGCGATAGATCATTGGCATAATAAGGCTCACCGGATTTCACTTTTAAGATATTTTGTAAATACTCTTCTTTAATTTGATTATCAGTAAACGTAATTTCGCCATAACGATAACGAACACCGCTATCATAGCCTAAACGCCAATCCGCCGAATGTTCTTTCGGATAAATTTCTAAACGGTGATATAGCCAATGTCCGTCAAAATAACCTTTTTTAAAGGCTAAACTTTCAAGATTGCTTTTAAAACCATCATATTGCTCATGGTCTAAATTCGTACCTTTTTTGGGCACAGAATCAATTAATTTCGTAAACTCTTCGTCTTTACCCGCTTCACCCATGATGTGAACATCCGTTTCATCAATTTTCACTTTTTGACGGTCAAGCTCGACATTTAAGGTGAGTAAAGGTTTCTTACCCGCACGAGGGGTTTGAATAAATTGGTATTGAGTATTGTAATAACCTTTGGCTCTCAATGCTTTATCTACTGCGGTTTGCACAAGATATTGATGTCGTTCGGAACCATCCGCATACTCCTTTGCAATTTGCCCAAGGTATATCTTCACATTTGCCCAAGCATCTTTATCTTTTTTCTTTATGCCTTTTACTTCAAGATCAACCAACGCTTCCGCTTTTGCCGAAGTCTCCGCCTGTTCCTGTTTAGCAGAAACCTTCGTATGTTCAACAGATTGTTCTTCGGGCAAATCAGCCTCAGAAGATTGCGGTTCTACAGCTTCCGCTAAAGCCAATTGAGTAAAGGCAAGTAAACAACTTGCCGTTAATAGACCTAATTTAAAATTCACATCGTTATCCTAATAAATACTCAAAACATTTAATCTTTCGGAATGCCTCTTAGCAGCGGAACAGCATTAAATGGTGCGATCGAAGTTGGTGCCGGAGGATTATCAAATACCATAATCAATGTGCTTGCCGGTACTACCGCTTCATTTCGCCACAAGCTTCCCATACTCACAAGTTGAATATCTTGAGGTAAATTAGCAATTCCTTGCTCAAGAACAGCAACGCTATTCTTTCTCGGATGCCCAATTAAGATCGCACTACCATGCTTGCGAGCATATTCTATCGCTGTATCAAATTGCCGCTGAACATCACTAAGTAGATCACTGTCATCTAAAAATAAATTTCGTTCTAACGCTTTTACACCAAATTCCTTTGCCACTTTAGCCGCCACGCTTGGCCCGGTTTTACTATCTAAAAAGAATAACTGTTGTTGCGCCATCACTTTCATCAAATGGCTCATCGTGGTTCTATCTGCCGTCGCGCCACTGCCCATATGGTTATTTAGCCCGATTGCATAAGGCACTTGATTACGTGCCGCTTGAATCAATTGAGAGACTTTCGCTTCACTGGTACCAATCATCAATGCGCCCGACTCTATCGGTTGCTGCTTATTTTGAGGCTGCATCGGTAAATGAATCAATACATCTCGTTTTTGCTCATAAGCTTTCTTTGCTCTTGCCGTTGCATAGGGCGCAACGGGAATAATAGCGACACTCACTTCTTTCGGAAGTGCATAAATCGCATTATCTTCTTTCATTCGATAGCCGATATCATCAATTACAATTGCGAGTTTCCCCGCTTGGGCGGGTAATGTAATGAACAATAAGCCTTGCAAAAAAATCGCTAAAGTAGACCGCTTGTTTCCAAATAAATTCCACATTATTTCACCCAACCCATTGGATTTTTCGGATTTCCTTTTCGACGAATTTCAAAATACAGTGCGGAACGATTTTGCCCCCCCGAATTACCCACACTGGCAATTTGCTGTCCGGCTGAAACACGGCTGCCTTTACGCACCGAAACAGACTGGTTATAGCCGTATAACGACATATCGCCGTTACCATGGTCAACTACCACAACTTGACCATAACCTTGTAGCCAGTCGGCTAAAATTACACGTCCACCGGCAATGGCTCGCACCGGCGAACCTGCACTTGCCGCAATAACTACACCGTGCCAAGTCACTTCGCCCATTTGACGAGAACCAAAGCTATTCACTACTTTACCCGCCACCGGCATATTAAATTGTTTATTCGGCGCACCTAAACCGCTACCGGCTCTCACTTGTTGTTTTTCTTGCTCTGTCGCTTTACGCTTCTCTTCACTATTTTTTTTCTGTTCCAGCTTGGCAATCTCTTGTTTTTCTTGTTGCGCCGACTCTGCCGCCGCTTTCACCAATTGATTACGTAATGCAGATTCATTATTCTTTAATGATTCCAAACGACTTTCATCTTGCTCTAATGTTTTATCAATTGAACGTAGTGTCGTTTCACGTTCGTTTTGAACCTTTTTTAAATCCTTTTCTTGCTTCTTCTGTTCGGTTAACTGCGTTTGCTGACCTTTTTGCTGGCCTTTCAATTCATCACGGCGTGCTTTAAGTTCTTCTTGAGTACGACGTAATTCATTAATCGTATCGATACGCACTTGATTAATATGTTCGTAATAAGCCCCCATTCTGTCGGCATTTTTTGCCTGTTCAGACATCAAACGCTCTAATACGGACGGATGGATTCCCGAACGGTACGCCGAATCAAGTTGTTCTTTGAGTTTCTCTTTTTGCTCTTTCTCTTGCTTTTCTAATCTTTGAATTTCTTGTTCGGTACGCTTAATCGCTTGACGAGTTTCCGTTAGCGACATTTCCGTTTCTTTTAACTTATCAAGCACTTTACCCATCTCAACTTCTTGGGTTTTTAAGGTAGATTGCAGTACATTACGCTTTTGGCGCTGTTCATTGATTTTACTTTGTTGCTGCTTAATTTTTTGCTGAATATTTGACAATTCCGTTGCCATCGCAGACGGAAAAGAAAAAGAGGCTATCCCTAAAAGGGCGAGTGTTAAATAAAGAGGTCGAAGCGCTTTCACAAAAATATACCTATATCAAGAAACAAGATTAGATTACAAAATGACTTATTCTAATAAAATATTTGAGTAAAATCAGCTTTTCTCTTGCTTTTATAAAAAGAAACTGACTAACTATTTCAAAGTAGAGAGATTTTTGCTATAAATACGGCGTTTTCAAATCAACTTAAAAACATAGGAGTCTTTATGGAATTAGTATTTATTCGCCACGGTTTCAGTGAGTGGAATGCTAAAAACTTATTTACAGGTTGGCGTGATGTTAACTTAACAGAGCGTGGTATTGAAGAAGCGAAAGCAGCAGGTCAAAAATTAAAAGCAGCTGGTTATGAATTCGATATCGCTTTCACTTCTGTTTTAACTCGTGCAATCAAAACTTGTAACATCGTATTAGAAGAGTCTAATCAATTATGGATTCCACAAGTTAAAAACTGGCGTTTAAACGAACGTCATTACGGTGCGTTACAAGGTTTAGACAAAAAAGCAACGGCTGAACAATACGGTGACGAACAAGTTCACATTTGGCGTCGTTCTTACGACATTTCTCCACCGGATTTAGATGCTGCAGATCCAAATTCTGCACATAACGATCGTCGTTATGCTCACTTACCAAAAGATGTGATTCCAAATGCTGAAAACCTCAAAATCACTTTAGAACGTGTTTTACCATTCTGGGAAGATCAAATTGCGCCGGCATTATTATCTGGTAAACGTGTACTTGTAACTGCACACGGTAACTCTCTTCGTGCATTAGCAAAACACATCATCGGTATTTCTGATGAAGAAATCATGGATTTCGAAATCCCTACCGGTCAACCGTTAGTATTAAAATTAGATGACAAATTAAACTTCGTAGAAAAATTCTACTTATAATATTTAGTTTGTTGCTTAAACAAAAAACGCTCGAAGCTAAAACTTCGAGCGTTTCTTTTTGCAAAAAATTCCGTAAATTTAACCGCTTACCAAGCAAAAATCTGCTTAGCCAGCTGGAAGGCATATATTGCCAAACTGATTGCAATTGCATACATAATCACCCCAGTAAGAAAGTCCAAGATTTGCCATGTTCTACGCTTTTCAAAATAAGGTGATAGAAAACCCGCACCATATCCCACGCCGAAAAACCATAACAAAGAACAGCTTAACGCTCCGGCAAGAAACTCCATTTTACCTGTAAAGTCCAAATTTCCACCGATTCCACCTAAAATCACTACCGTATCAATATAAACGTGCGGATTTAAAAAAGTAATCGCAAAAGTAATCATTAAAGCTTTTTTCAAACTTGTCGCATTTTCATTACTTGCTTTTAATGCCTCGCTGCTTTTAAACATACTAATAAACGAACGACTACCATAGGTAAATAGAAAAAATGCCCCAAGTAATGCAATGACTAAGCTTAAAGTAGGCAAATTCGCCACGATAGAACCTAGCCCTAACACACCTAATGTCATTAAAAATACATCACCTAAAAAACAAAGTGATGCAACCCAAAAAACATGTTGCTTTAGGATTCCTTGTTTGAGTAAAAAAGCATTTTGTGCACCAATTGATACAATCAATCCAAAACAAACAATAAATCCTTGAATAAAAATTTCCATTTTTCCCTCAAATTAAGCCAATATGTAACCAATTATACGCAAACATTTATAAAAATGCGGTATAATCTCCCGAATTTTTTGTCCCCTTTCTTAACGACTAAGTATTTAGGAACCGATTATGTCTGAAACAATTGAAAACCAAGCTTGCATTGTCATTGCAATTGCCGGCGCTTCCGCTTCCGGAAAAAGCCTTATTGCATCAACTATCTATAAAGAATTAAAAGAAGAATTAGGTTCGGATGACATCGGTATTATTTCTGAAGATGCGTATTATAAAGATCAAACGCATTTAACCATGGATGAGCGTATTAAAACCAACTATGACCATCCTAACTCAATGGATCATCATTTACTGGTAGAACATTTACGCCAACTGAAACAAGGTCAAGCGATTGAAATTCCGGAATACGACTACGCAGAGCATAACCGTAAAACCACCACTAAACATTTTGCACCGAAGAAGATCATTATCTTAGAAGGTATTTTATTACTAACGGACGAAGAAATTCGTAACGAAATCAATGTCTCTATTTTCGTGGATGCGCCGTTAGATATTTGTTTCATTCGCCGTTTACAGCGTGACTTGGTGGAACGCGGTCGTTCAATGGAATCGGTAATTACCCAATACCGTAAAACCGTGCGTCCAATGTTCTTACAATTTATTGAACCGTCAAAACAATATGCCGATATTATTGTACCGAAAGGTGGTAAAAACCGTATTGCGATCAATATCTTAAAAGCGCAAATTAAACAATTATTGGCGGTAAAAAAATAGGATAAACAATTATGCGTTTATGTGACACAGATATAGAACGTTATTTAGATGAAGGCAAAATTGCGATTGAGCCTCGTCCGTCAAACGAAAAAATCTCAGGGGCGACCGTTGATGTTCGCTTAGGTAATTCGTTCCGTGTATTTCGTGAACACGCCACGCCTTATATTGATTTAAGCGGCCCTCGTGAACAAGTCACTGCCCAGCTTAATAAAGTGATGAGTGATGAAATTATTATCGCTGACAGTGATGCGTTTTTCCTTCACCCGGGCGAATTAGCGCTTGCAACGACATTAGAGTCGGTGACATTGCCGGATAATATTGTCGGTTGGTTAGACGGGCGCTCTTCTTTAGCTCGCTTAGGCTTGATGGTACATGTTACCGCACATCGAATCGATCCGGGTTGGCACGGTAAAATCGTATTAGAATTTTTCAATGCCGGTAAATTACCGCTTGCTTTACGTCCTAATATGGCAATCGGCGCATTAAGTTTTGAAGTGTTAAGTGGTCATGCGGCAAAACCTTATAATGCCCGTAAAGACGCAAAATATAAAAATCAGCAAAGTGCGGTTTCCAGCCGTATCAATCAAGACGATTAATGCGATAAGCGGTCAAATTTTCCAACTTTTTTGCAAAAGGTTAATGAAATTTGACCGCTGTTATCTTATAAGTACAAAAAAAGAGATCCGAAGATCTCTTTTTTATTGTCGCTAGATTAGCTATTTAATGCTCTTAAAATGTCATCCACACGCTCTTTCGCGTCACCGAATAACATTTGGGTATTTTCTTTAAAGAATAGTGGGTTTTGAACGCCTGCGTAACCAACCGCCATTGAACGTTTGAATACGATAACGTTTTGTGCTTTCCACACTTCTAATACCGGCATACCTGCGATTGGGCTTGACGGATCATCTAATGCCGCTGGGTTTACCGTGTCATTTGCACCGATAACCAATACTACATCGGTTTCTTCGAAATCATCATTGATTTCATCCATTTCAAGCACAACATCGTAAGGCACTTTCGCTTCTGCAAGTAATACGTTCATATGACCCGGTAAACGCCCCGCAACAGGGTGAATACCAAAACGCACATTGACACCTTTCTCACGTAATTTCGCAGTGATTTCCGCTACCGGATATTGTGCTTGCGCAACCGCCATACCGTATCCCGGAGTGATAATCACAGAACTTGCATTTTTCAGCATTTCCGCGACTTCTTCTGCCGTAGTTTCACGGTGTTCACCTTGTTCTTCATCACCTGAGCTTGCTTTAACTTCTGTACCGAAGCCACCTGCAATCACGCTGATAAATGAACGGTTCATCGCTTTACACATAATGTAAGACAGAATCGCACCTGATGAACCTACTAACGCACCGGTTACAATTAACAAGTCATTGCTTAGCATAAAACCGGCTGCCGCTGCCGCCCAACCTGAATACGAGTTCAGCATTGAAACCACTACCGGCATATCCGCACCACCGATAGATGATACTAAGTGCCATCCGAAGACTAATGCGATTACCGTCATAATCAGCACTGGGAAAATATTCTCAGGGTGATTTAAGAATACGACCATTAATAATGCAGAAACGATTAATGCCGCTAAGTTCCATTTGTGTTTATGCGGGATATTTAATGCAGCCGAAGACACTTTACGACCGAATAATTTACCGCTTAATTTACCGAATGCTACTAATGACCCAGAGAAAGTCACCGCACCGATAAAGATACCAAGGAACACTTCAACGTTATGAATGTTAGCCAGCGTTGCTTGTTCTGCGTGGAATGCCGCTAACGCCACTTCATCTAAATTTGCCGGCGGAATCGCATCTACGTGTAAACCGTAGCTGTTAAAACCAACTAATACCGCTGCTAAACCTACAAAGCTGTGCAGAATCGCCACTAATTCCGGCATTTCCGTCATTTCAACTTTTAAGGCTTTTTTCACACCGATAAAGCCACCGATTGCCATAGCGATTAAGATCCAAAGCGTACCCTGTGATTGTGGGCCGAAGATAGTTGCGACTAACGCAATCGCCATACCGACAATACCGTACCAACAACCTGCTTTTGCCGTTTCGTGTTTAGAAAGTCCTGCTAAACTCATAATAAAGAGAATCGCAGCAATAATATATGCAGCTGTTACAAATCCAAAAGACATGAGTTTCTCCTTAACCTTTTCTAAACATTGCAAGCATACGTTGCGTGACTTTGAAACCACCGAAGATATTAATGCTTGCCACTAAAATCGCAATAAACGCAAGAATATCCACGAAGAAATTACCGGTCGGCTGCGCAATTTGTAATACCGCACCGACAATGATAATTCCCGAAACCGCATTGGTTACCGCCATTAACGGCGTATGTAATGCATGGCTAACGTTCCAAACCACATAATAACCCACCACACAGGCTAAGACGAATACAGTGAAGTGTGATAAAAATGCCGCCGGTGCTACAGAGGCTAACCATAAGAATAATGCACCGACACCAGCCATTACACCGTATTTAATACGTGGATCAGTCGGTTTTTCTTCTTTTTTCTCAACCGGTGCCGCAGCCGCTTGTTTTTGCGGTTGAGCCGAAACTTGAATCGGTGGTGCCGGCCAAGTTAATTCACCGTCACGTACTACCGTTACACCACGTAACACCACATCTTCAAAATTGATATCGATTTGACCGTCTTTATTTGGGGCAAGTAACTTGAGTAAGTTAACTAAGTTTGTACCGTAAAGTTGTGAAGATTGGGTTGGTAAACGTGCTGGGAAATCCGTATAACCAATCACTTTTACTTGATTCTCGGTGACAATAACTTCGCCCGCTTTAGTGTAATCGCAGTTACCGCCGGTTGCCGCCGCTAAATCGACAATCACTGAGCCCGGTTTCATTGAATCAACCATTTCTTTAGTGATTAAACGAGGTGCTGCTTTACCCGGAATCGCTGCTGTGGTGATAATAATATCGACTTCTTTTGCTTGTTCAGCATAAAGTTCCATCGCACGACGGTTAAACTCTTCTGACATCACTTTCGCATAGCCATCGCCTGAGCCGCCTTCTTCTTCAAAATCGATTTCTAAGAAGTCTGCGCCCATAGATTTCACTTGTTCTTTTACTTCCGGACGAGAGTCAAACGCACGAACAATCGCACCTAAGCTATTTGCCGCACCGATTGCCGCTAAACCGGCAACACCCGCACCGATAACCAGCACTTTTGCCGGTGGAACTTTACCAGCCGCAGTAATTTGACCGGTAAAGAAGCTACCGAATGCATTTGCCGCTTCAATAACTGCACGATACCCAGAAATATTTGCCATTGAACTCAATGCATCAAGCGCTTGCGCACGCGAAATACGAGGCACTGCGTCCATTGCTAATACATTGATTTTCTTAGCTTGCAATTTTTCCATTAATTGTGGATTTTGCGCAGGCCAAATGAAACTCACTAGCGTTGCGCCTTCTTTAATAAGGGCAATTTCAGCATCGGTTGGCGCATTCACTTTAAAAATAATATCTGAATTCCAAACCTCTTGTTGCGTGCCAACAGCCGCACCTGCGTTTACAAATGCGTTGTCCTCAAAACTCGCTTTAAAACCTGCATCGTGTTCAACGAGCACATCAAAGCCGAGCTTTTTGATCTGTTCAACGGTTTTTGGCGTTGCCGCCACACGTGTTTCACCGTCTAACAGCTCTCTTGGTACACCAATAAGCATAAAGACTCCTGTATGGTTGATGTTTATATATTGTGCTAAAAATAGCCTATTTCGAAAAAATAAGACTAGGCGTAATGTACCATTAAATAAGTAGAATTTGTAAAAAAATTACGCCTCATAAATCAATTAATTGCAAATTCTCAGTTTGCGACAAATCTGCTAAAATCTAGCATAACAAAAATGTAATAAATAGAACCAGAATGAATAGCTTAGACCAAATTCAAATTATCCTGATCGAAACTTCCCTCCCCGCCAATATTGGCTCTGCCGCTCGTGCGATGAAAACCATGGGGCTAACAAATTTACGTTTAGTTGCTCCGCTTAACCCGATTGACGAACAAGCTCAAGCTCTCGCTGCCGGTGCAAAAGATGTGTTGGATAACGCCCAAATTTTCCACTCGTTTGAACAAGCGGTTGCAGATTGCCAATTAGTAATCGGCACCAGTGCTCGATTACGTCATCTACAAAATACTCTTATTGAGCCGAGAGATTGCGGTAAATTAGCGGTTGAACGTGCCGAAAGAGGTAAAGTGGCGATTGTATTTGGTCGGGAACGAGTCGGATTAACTAACGAAGAATTACTAAAATGCCATTATCATTTAAATTTTCCGACCAATCCTGACTATGGTTCGTTAAATTTAGCGATGGCAGTACAGCTGGCAAGTTACGAAATACGAATGGCGTGGTTGGAATTGCAAAAAAATCCGCAAATTCGACCGCTTGTTGAGAAAAAAGATTATCCGAATACTGAAGCTTTGGAATATTTCTTTAATCACACCGAGCGACTGTATAAACAATTAGGCTTTATCCGCAATGATGCGGTAATGCTCAAGCTCCGCCGCTTATACCAACGTGCCGAACTTGAAACCAATGAGTTGAATTTATTAAGAGGAATGTTGACTTCCGTTGAGAAGCAGATAGAAAAATAAAAAAATCCCCAAAATATCGTTATCGATTTTCTGGGGCTTTTTCTTACTGTCTTGCCATTCTCAAATTTTGCGGAACAGACTCAAAATTTGAACGGAACGGATTAATATCCAAACCGCCTCGGCGGGTATAACGTGCATACACCGTTAATTTTTCCGGCTGTGCAAATTGCATAAGATCGGTAAAAATACGCTCTACGCATTGTTCGTGGAACTCATTATGTTCACGGAATGACACTAAATAGCGTAATAATTTTTCTCGATTCAATTTTTTACCGACATAGTGAATTTGCACACTGCCCCAGTCCGGTTGCGAGGTAATCAAGCAGTTTGATTTCAACAAATGACTGACCAAGGTTTCTTCAACCACTTCCCCTTCTGCCACGCCTGCTAAATACTCGTTAGAAAATTCGTAACTGTCAATTTGAATATCTTGTTCATCAATACACTCACCGGCAAAATCAACAATCGGTTGCTGGGTGTAAGCAGATAATTTGTAAACTTTTACCGAAACTTGACCGCTTGCACATTGGCTGAGATCTTTAGCCAATGTTTGTTCCACTTGTTCCAATGAGGCAAATTTGGTTTGGTTAAAGCTGTTTAAATAGAGCTTAAAGCTTTTTGATTCAATTAAATTCTCGCTGCGAAAATCAATTGCCACATCGGCAATCGCTACCTGTGGTAAACCGTTTTCGTTTAACCAAGACAATTCATAACAGGTCCAAACATCTGCACCTCGATCAAACGGTTGTTGTTCGGTAATCCCCAAACCGTCACGGTTTAATTTACGGGGAACAGGTTGCAAAAGCGTAGGATCATATTCGCTTTTATACTCGGTTTTTTGCCCTAATTTCAGGGCAGATAATGATTTATCGTTGTAGTTCATCTTTTTAAACTTTTGATTCTATAAAATAATTAATACATTGAAGTGATTACTTAATATAACGGACTAAATCCACTAAGCTGTCTAATACCAGATCGGCTTTCGCTTCGCCTTCTGCGGTAACCGCTTTACCGGTACGTACTAACACTTTTGTTTTCACGCCAGCAGCTTCAGCCGCTAACAGATCTTCTAATTTATCGCCGACCATATACGACTGAGCCGGATCAATATCCAAATCGGCAATCGCTTGAGTAAACATTCCAGCTTTCGGTTTACGACAATCGCAATCTTCTTTATATTCGCCTTTGCCTTCCGGGTGATGCGGACAATAGTAGATACCGTCTAACACAACCCTGTAATCTTCATCCAGCGACCAATCCATCCATTCCGTTAATTGATTAAATTGCTCTTCACTGAAATAGCCGCGCGCAATACCGGATTGATTGGTGACCAATACCAATAGATAACCTTTATCTTGTAGCTGCTTTAACGCCTTGCCGACACCCTCAATAAATTGAAAATCGTCAATTTGATGTACATAACCGTGATCAATATTGATCGTACCGTCACGATCTAAAAATATCGCTTTATTCGCCATTATTTCGTTCCTTTTACAAAATCAACCACCATTTGATGATGCTCACCGGTTTTGAATTTATCGAATACTTGCTCAATTATGCCCTGTTCATTCACTAAAAAACTGATACGGTGAATGCCGTCATAGGTTCTGCCCATAAATTTTTTCTCGCCCCATACACCGAATGCTTCGGCAACTTGGTGATCCGCATCAGACAATAGCGTGAAATTCAGTGCTTTTTTCTCGACAAATTGCGCTAATTTTTTCGGTAAATCTGGGCTAATGCCTAACACCACCACATTTAATTCCTCTAATTCCGACTTACTGTCACGTAAGCCGCAAGCTTGTGTAGTGCAGCCTGGGGTTAAGGCTTTCGGATAAAAATAAACCAGCACTTTTTTACCGGCAAATTGGCTAAGTGAAACCGGTTGTTCGTGCTGATCTAACAAAGTAAATTGAGGCGCTTGCTCGCCTGCTTTAAGTGTATTCATTGCAAAAAATTCCTAAAAAAAGACCGCTTGTATTCTACTACAAGCGGTCAAATCTTTGAATTTTTTTGCAAAAGCTATTCTAAAAAACCTTCCAATAATTCATTTAAAAATAGCTTACCGTGCTGGGTGATCTGCCAATATTTTTCGGTTTCCGTGATGTAATTTTTGCTTAATGCCCAATCCATCGTTGGTCTAACGATTTCACGATCAAGACCGGTGTAGAACTCAAATTCTTGTTTTGGGGTCGCTTCCAATAAGCGGAAACGATTCATAAAAAATTCAAACGGACGATCAGCAAGCTCAATCAAATCTTGGCTGTAGCGATATTCGCCTCGCATATAGCCTTTCGGATGTTTGGTTTTGCTGAAGCGGTAAATTTCGCCGGTCGGATAACTAATCTTACCGTGCGCTCCGCAACCAATCGCCAAATAGTCGCCAAAACGCCAATAATTGAGGTTATGACGGCATTGATAACCTTTTTTCGCATACGCCGAAGTTTCATACTGCTCATAGCCGGCGGCGGTGAGTAACTGATGACCTTGCTCGAAAATATCCCATAATTCGTCATCGTCCGGTAAAGTCGGCTGGCGATAATAAAACATTGTGTTCGGCTCAATGGTTAATTGATACCACGATAAATGTGGTGGTGCGAGCGCAATCCCCTGTCGTAAATCGTCCAGTGCTTGTGCCACCGATTGATTCGGTAAGCCGTGCATTAAGTCGATATTAAAACTTTGCAAACCGGATTTTGCAGAATTTTGTGCAAAAATGACCGCTTGTTTCGCTTCATTTGAATCATGGATTCGCCCGAGTTTGAGCAGTTTTTCCGGCTCGAAACTTTGGATCCCCATCGAAATACGTGTTACTCCACCCTGTGCATAGCCCAGAAAGCGTTCCGCTTCCGCCGTACCGGGATTCGCCTCTAGGGTAATCTCAATATTCTCTTCAAACGGAATACGCTTTTCGACTTCTGCCAACAGATAAGCAATCCCCTCTGCCGAAAACAGACTTGGTGTGCCGCCGCCAATAAAAATCGAATGAATTTTGCGATCACCGATTGCCGCCTGATAAGCGGTCAAATCTTGCGATAAATCTGCAAGTAAATGTTGAATATATTCCGCTTCCGGAATCACACCTTTTTGCGCATGTGAATTGAAATCGCAGTACGGACATTTTTGTACGCACCACGGAATATGGATATAAAGACTTAATGGAGGAAGGGCTAAATTCACGTTCTAACTACTATCATTAAATAAAAATGATGATAACGAAAACTCTTCACGCTGAAAAGCAAAGTTTTCTGTGAGAGAGATCACAAATCTAATATTCTTACCTTTACCGTCGGAACCAAACTGTTATGATTAATTCAATCCATTTTTACAAGTAAATTTGATAAATTCACTTCACAAAAATTTGTAAAAAAGAATTTCCGTGATCGTTCGGCGAAAAGTTTTACCGAACAATTTAATTATCCTATTACTAACGAGGTGTTTTATGGCTTCTCATTTTGATTATAGTGAATCTCGCCGCCATTTTATGAAACTCATGGCTGGAGTTGGAGCCGGTTTTGCGTTTTCCGGTACATTAGGCACTTTTTCAAATAGCGCTTTTGCTGCTACAGGTAAAAGTATTGAAGCGGGAATCGCTTATCCGATTTCTACCGGATTCGATCCTCTCACATCAAGTGGTGCATCATCATTAGCGGCTAACTTACATATTTTCGAAGGCTTAGTGGATTTACATCCGGCAACTCGCCAGCCTTATTTAGCTTTAGCGGCAAAAGAACCTGAACAAAAAGATGAGGTAACTTACCACATTACTTTACGTGAAGGCGCGACTTTCCACGATGGTAAACCCGTTACTACCGAAGATGTGGTTTACTCATTTGAACGTGTATTAGATCCAGCTAAAGCCTCACTATTCGCCCAATTTATTCCGTTTATCGCTTCGGTAAAAGCGCTTGACGATAAAGTGGTTGAATTTAAATTAAAATATCCGTTTGCCTTATTTAAAGAACGTTTAACCATTGTCAAAATCGTACCGAAACATATCGTAGAAGCCGGTCAATCTGCGTTTGATGCTAAACCTATCGGTTCCGGTCCTTATAAATTTGTGTCTGCGACCAAAGACGATCGCATTGTCTTTGAAGCCAATACCGCTTATAACGGTATTTATCCGGCTAAAGTAGATAAAATGACCTGGTTCTTATTATCAGACGATGCAGCTCGTGTGACCGCACAAGAATCCGGACGCGTACAAGCGATTGAATCCGTACCGTATCTCGATGCGGAACGCCTAAAACGTAAAGGAAAAGTGGAATCGGTGCAATCATTCGGATTACTGTTCTTAATGTTTAACTGTGAAAAAGCACCGTTTGATAATCCGAAAGTACGCCAAGCGTTACATTATGGCTTAGATACACAAAAATTAATCGATATTGTGTTCTTAGGCAATGCGAAAGCGGCAAGTTCTTATGTCCAAGACACCCATCCTGATTATGTAAAAGCTGCCAGCCAATATGATTTTGATAAAGCGAAAGCCGAAGCGCTTCTAGCAGAAGCCGGTATAACCTCATTAACCTTCGAATTACTGGCAACCGACCACGCTTGGGTGAAAGAATGCGCGCCACTTATTCTTGAGTCTTGGAACGCATTAAAAGGCGTAAAAGTTAGTTTGAAACACCTACAATCCGGTGCGCTTTATGGTGCTCATGTGGATAAAGGTGCATTCGAAGTGGTTATTGCACCGGGCGATCCGTCTGTGTTTGGTAACGACTTAGATTTATTACTCAGCTGGTGGTACCGTGGTGATGTTTGGCCGAAACGCCGTTTCCGTTGGGCGAATACACCGGAGTATGCCGAAGTGCAAAAATTACTTGATGAGGCTGTCCGCGCTAAAACGCCACTTGATGCAAAAGCCGCATGGGAAAAAGCGATCAATATTATTGCACAACAAGTGCCGCTTTACCCGATTGTACACCGTAAATTACCGACCGCATGGAGCGATAAATCTCTCACCGGTTTCCAACCGTTACCGACCACGGGCTTATCATTCCTTGGCGTAGAACGTAAATAACACTGACTTATTGCGGCAACGGATGTTGCCGCCTTCCTCTTAGATTTAAGCGATTGGTAAAAAAATGCTTAAATTTAACCGCTTGTACCCTTTCTAATAAAAACGGAGAATAAAATGGAAATTGTACTTCGCCTTTTACTGCGCCGTTTAATGGCATTGCCTATCATGATTTTAGGTGTTACCGCCTTAGTTTTTTTAGTCTTACAATTCACACCCGGTGATCCCGCCACAGTTGCCTTAGGTGAAAGTGCAACCGAAGCTGCCAAAGAGATCTATCGCGAACAACACGGTTTAAATGATCCGGTGATTGTTCAATATTTCCGTTTTCTCGGAAATTTGTTAGTACTGGATTTCGGTATGACTACGCCACCGGAACAGCCGATTATTGATATGATTGCCAAAGCATTTCCGCTCACGCTACAGCTCACTTTTATCGGGGTATTTTTAGCAGCAATCGTCTCTTTTTCTTTAGGTATTCTTGCCGCACTTTATCGTGATCGTTGGATAGACCAAGTAATTCGCCTAGTTTCGGTAGCTGCGGTTGCCACACCGTCTTTCTGGCTTGGTATCTTACTGATTCAATACTTTTCTTTAAAACTGGATTGGTTACCGTCCGGCGGTTTTGTATCGTTCAGTGAGGATCCGAACGAATATTTCCGTTCGATGATTTTACCGTCACTTGCGCTTGCCGTACCGGTTTGTGCCTCATTAATTCGTGTCGTGCGTACCACAATGGTGGAAGAAATGGATAAAGATTACGTGCGTACCGCAATTGGTAATGGTGTGCCTTACTCAACCGTGATTCGTCATAATGTCTTACGAAACGCATTAATCACACCGGTGACCGTACTTGGTTTACGGGTCGGCTATTTACTCGGTGGTGCGGTAGTGATTGAACAAATCTTCGATCTTCCGGGTATGGGTAAACTTATCTTTAACGGTATCGTGAACCACGACTTACACTTAGTGCAAGGTGTGGTGCTTACTATCGCCTTTACCTTCGTATTAGTTAATATCATTGTTGATATTCTCTATTTGCTCATCAATCCAAAAATTCGGAGTCTATAATGTTTCGTCAAGGATTAGCCGCTCGACTAGCTAACGGTGGCGCTAGATTTAGAGCATTATCAACCAGTTCAAAAATTGCATTGATTTTCATCTTATTTGTGGCTTGCATTGCAATTTTAGCCCCGATTGTTGCCCCGTATGATCCATTACAAACCCTTCGACCGGTACAAGCACCAAGCGGTGACTATCTATTCGGTACCGATCGTTTAGGGCGTGATATTTTCTCCCGTATGGTTTGGGGGGCGAGAACTTCACTCTTTATCGGTTTAGGCGCGGTAGGTGTCGCCATCTTGTTTGGTGGCATTCTAGGTGCAACCGCCGCAACCGCAGACAAATTCGGTAACGAAGTGATCATGCGTTTAATGGATATTTTGATGGCATTCCCGGGCATTGCTCTTGCCGCAGTATTACTTGCGACCTTTGGTAACTCCGTTCCGGTGATTATCATTACCATAGCGGTCGTTTATACGCCGCAACTTGCAAGGGTGGTACGTGCGAATGTCGTATCCCAATGGGAAGAAGATTATGTGCGTGCCGAACGCGTGTTAGGCGGTAGCCGTACTTATATTTTAGTTAAACACGTTGTACGTAATACTGCCGCACCGGTATTAGTGTTTGCCACGGTAATGGTGGCGGATGCAATCGTATTTGAAGCTTCACTTTCATTCTTAGGTGCCGGCGTACAACCACCGTTCCCGTCTTGGGGTAATATTTTATCGGAAGGACGCAACCTTGTTTTAAGTGGCTTCTGGTGGGCGACAACTTTTGCTGGAATTATGATTCTGCTTACCGTATTAGCATTAAATATCTTGGCGGAAGGTTTAACCGATGCGTTAGTTAATCCAAAACTAAAAAGCTCACCAAAAACCAAAGAAGATGTCGCAAAACCGCTTTCAACCGATGTGCAAGAAGCGATGGCGGAAACACTCGCTTTAAAACGTTATTTGCTGAAATTACATGAGAAAGAAACGACTCGCACAGATCGCATGCAATTAAATACAAATGCGAAACCGATTTTACAAGTGAAAAATTTATCGATTCGCTTCCCGAATCGTTACGGTGAAATTCCGCTGGTTGATAACATCAGCTTTACCGTACATGAAGGCGAAACAATGGGCTTAGTCGGTGAATCCGGTTGCGGTAAATCAATTACCGCCTTCTCTATCATGGGCTTATTACCGAAAACCGCTCAAATCACCGGTGAAATCTTATTTACCGATCGTAGCGGTAAACAGCACAATTTACTTAAATCTGATCAATTAAATGAGCTTAGAGGTCATGAAATTTCAATGATTTACCAAGATGCGTTAAGTGCGCTTAACCCGTCTATGCGAATCAAAGACCAAATGGCACAGCTGATTAGCCGAGGTGGAAAACAAAGCGCAGAAACCTTATTACAATGGGTAAAACTCGATCCGGAAAAAACACTTAACCGTTATCCGCACGAGCTTTCAGGCGGACAGCGCCAACGTGTATTGATTGCAATGGCACTCGCTCGTGAGCCTAAATTATTAATCGCCGATGAACCGACCACTGCGCTCGATGTTGTAGTACAAGCCGAAGTGATCAAACTCTTAAATGAATTACGTGAAAAACTAGGTTTTGCGATGGTGTTCGTCAGCCACGATCTCGCACTCGTTGCACAAATGGCACACCACATCACGGTCATGTATGCAGGTCAGGTGGTTGAAGCGGCACCGACTACACCGCTCTTAGCAAATCCGACCCACGAATATACGCGTGGTTTACTCGGTTCGGTTCTCTCAACCGAATTACGTGCCGAACGCTTATATCAAATTCCGGGCAGCGTACCGTCACCGTTCGACTTTGCGAAAGGTGACCGCTTCGCCAGCCGTTCATTACGTCCGGAAGCGGATCCGGAGCAACATTTACAACTGGTTGCTACTGATGATCATCCACAACATTTTTGGGCATCACATTTAGCAACACAAGAAAAACGCGTGGAGGGATAAATCATGAGTATGAAAGTGTTAAAAGAACAACCGATTCTTGAGTTATCCGATATTGTGATGCAATTTGCATCTCGAGACGGTACTTTGTTTAATCCGAAAAAATTCACAGCGGTAGATAATGTCAGTTTATCAATCTATGCAGGGGAAACGGTCGGGTTAGTCGGTCAATCCGGCTGCGGTAAATCGACCTTAGCCAGTATTATGATCGGTTTGCAAAAACCGACTTCCGGCACGGTTAAATTTAACGGCTTACAAATGAAATATGGTAGCACCGAAGCCCGTAAACAGTTCGGTCGTCAAGTTTCAGTGATTTTCCAGGATCCGGCAACCGCGCTCAATCCTCGTATGCGTGTATTGGATATTTTAAAAGATCCGATGGATATTCATAACGTATTGCAACCGCACGAACGAGAAAAACGAGTGTACGAATTACTCTCTCGAGTCGGTTTACCTCGTTCCGCCGCTTTAGTTGAGCCGACCCGTTTATCCGGCGGTCAAAAACAACGTGTCGCCATTGCCAGAGCCTTAGCGCTCAACCCTAAACTGATTGTTGCCGATGAACCGACTTCCGCACTTGACGTATCGGTACGAGCACAAGTGTTAAATTTACTTGCTGATCTTAAAAAAGAGCTGAATCTGGCGATGGTGTTTATCTCCCACGATTTACAAACCGTGCATCAAGTTTCGGATCGCATTGTGGTGATGAACGGCGGAAAAGTGGTGGAAACCGGTAGTTCAAGCGAAGTATTCAATTCGCCAAAAGAAGAATACACTCGCACACTGATTAATGCCGCACCGTCATTATTGTAATTTATGCTACATTCAGGGCAGGTTTATCCTGCCCTTTTATCTATATCCATTATGCAATCAATTCAAATTACCCAAACGATTTATACGGATTTACTTATTGTCGGTTCAGGTATTGCCGGGCTTGCGGCGGCAGTTGAAGCGGAACGACTTGGGCTGAAAACGACGTTAATCAGCAAAACGCCTATTGGTTCAGGCGCAAGTTTCTTTCCGTTAAAAGCCACACTGGGCATTCAAGTGACCGGTGAAAATGATTCGGAAAAATTCCAACAAGATATTGAACGTGTCGGTAAAGGCAGAACCAATCCAAAAGTAGTGAAAGCCTATATTGAAGACTCGCCCCAAGCGATTGGATTACTCGAAAAAATCGGCTTTAAGCCTTGGCTACGCAACGACAATCGCCCAGCCTGTTTCGCCGAGTATCCCCGCCCTATTTATCTGATCAATAATTGGCGGGAAGCCGCTCAACGGGCGAAACAAATTCTTGATAGCCAATCCACTAATGTTTATGAACAAGCGACACTACTGCATATCGTTACCGAACAAAATCAAGTGCAAGGAGCGGTGTTTAGCCTAAATATAAGCGGTCAAATTTGCTATATTTTTTGCAAAACCAGCCAAATCATTTTAGCAAGCGGTGGCATTGCCGGCTTGTATAAAGACAATCTTTATCCGGCGGATATTATCGGCTCAACGCATTCCATCGCTCAACAAGCCGGTGCAAAATTGACTAATCTCGCTTTTATTCAATTTATCCCCTCGTTTGTCGAACCGAAATACAAAGTGTTATTTGGCGAACATACGCTGAAATACGTCACTAAAATTACCGATGAAAACGGGCAAGATCTGTTCTCGCATCTCACTCAAACACAATTTCAACAAATGATGTTAGCCCGCAGCCATTATGCGCCGTTTAGTGTGGATTTCCCTTGTGTCGAATTCGATTTGGTGATGATGAAACATTTATTGGCTAACCCACAGCAAAAAGGCATTTACCTGCACTATAGCCCAGAGCTTTATCAAGATAAGCAAGAGTTTTATACGGTTTATCTCAACTGGTTACGTCAAGAAGTAGGGATAGATTTAGTTAAAGATAAGATTGCGATTGCGCCATTTGCACATAGCTGCAACGGCGGAATTGAAATTGATGAATACGGTGAATCTTGTGTCGCCGGATTGTTTGCGATTGGTGAAATCGCCCATTGTATTGAAGGGGCAAACCGCTTAGGTGGAAATTCGGTTGGAGGAGGATTAGTATTCGCCAAACGGGCGGTAGTACAAGCGGTCAAAAATTTGCAAAAAATTACCAAAATTCAACCGCTTGCAAACACTGACACTTATCGTTTACAGGCTGAAAAAGTGCTTAACCGGTTAAACAATCCAAACGGCGATAATTCCCTGCTTGCCAGTGAGCTACTCAAACAAATTCGTGAACAAATGGCTCGTTTTGCTAATGTGTATCGCACCAAAGCCAACTTAACCTTACTGTTGAACGAACTGCAACAGCTCGAAAAACGTTTTAATCCGCTTGCTCATCATCAGCAACAAGGCATCGAAATCTTTTATGCACTGAAAACTGCACAACTTGTCGTTTCTCAGATGCTAAACGAACCGAATAGTTTAGGCGCGCATTACTTATGCTGATGAGCAGTAAAACAAAATACAAAAATAAAGGGCAAGATTTTATCTTGCCCTTTTGATCATCCATTTAATGATTATTTGCCCCAAACTTCTTCGCTGATTTCACGAATAAAGTTCAGTTTTGCCCATTGTTGCTCTTCCGTCAGAATATTACCTTCTTCGGTTGACGCAAAGCCACATTGCGGACTTAAACAAAGCTGATTAATGTCCACATATTGTGCCGCTTCTTGAATACGAGCAATTACTTCATCACGATTTTCTAATTCACCGTCTTTTGAGGTGATTAAGCCTAAAACTACTTGTTGATCTTTGATAAAACGTAACGGTTTGAAATCACCCGAACGATCAGAATCGTACTCTAAGAAGAAACCGTCAATGCGACAGGTGCCGAATAAAGTTTCCGCCACCGGCTCATAACCGCCTGCCGAGAACCACGTTGAACGGAAGTTACCACGACAAATATGCATAGTAATTGCAATATCATCCGCTGGTTTTGCATCAATGATTTTATTAACCATATATACGTAATCTTTGGCAATTTGGTCTAAATCTAAACCACGTGCTTTATAGGCTGCACGTTTGTCCTCGGCACAAAATTCACCCCAGCTGGTATCATCTAATTGTAAATTGCGGCAACCTAATTTATAGAACACGTTCATCGCTTTAATATACGCATCGGCAATATCGTCTAACAATAATTGGTTGTTATTTTCATAACGTGCAATCGGCTGGTAATCTTCCGTACGTACATTGGTAATCAAATGTAACATTGAAGGTGATGGGATAGTAAATTTCACTTCCGTTTCACCGGCAATTTTTTGTAACGAACGGAAATGTTCTACAAACGGGTGCGATTCCGAAAAATCCACTTTATCAACAATCTTAATTGTTTTCGGACGTACGCTGTGGTGTTTAAATTGTACCGAGAACTTCTCTGCGTCCACTTCCTGAATACCGTCTAATGCGGCTAAAAAATCCATATGCCAGAACGTACGGCGAAATTCGCCGTCAGTTACCGCGTGTAAACCTACTGCTTTTTGATGTTCAACTAATTTTGCAATTTCCGCATCTTCTACTTGGGTTAAATCCGCACATGAAATATCGCCGCATGAACATTGCTGACGAGCTTGTTTAATCGGATCCGTACGTAAAAAGCTACCGACAATATCAAAACGGTAAGGTGCAGAAGTACGTTGCGTTGCCGTAGGGAATAATTGAGACATTGTGTTTCCTTGTAATCATTAAAATATAAATTTCACTGAATTCTAACAAATTTTATTTTTTAATCATCTGAAAAAATTTTGAGATAATTATGAATAATATTCATATTGAGTTTAATGTATCGTGACCTAACAAGCGGTTAAATTTGCATAAAAATTTGCAAATCGTCCCTCGATTATTCCGCTAATGTGACGGAATAAAACGAAGTGTAACCAAACGGGCTTTGCACAAAACCTTGCACACGCTTACTGACCGGCACATAGTTAATCGCATGCGCAATCGGAATTATCGGTGTATTTTTTTGGAAAATTTCGACCGCTTGTTGATATAACTGCTGACGTTCAGAGGTATTTTGTGTTTGTACCGCTTTTTGTAATAAGCCTTCAAATTCGTTATCCGTCCAACGTGAATAATTGGTACCCGGAATATTTTCTTTGCTTAATAGTGGAAACAGGAAATTGTCCGGATCGCCGTTACGACTTGTCCAGCCGTAAGTGCCGGCTGAAAATTCGCCTTCACGAGTTCGCTTATTAAAATCCGCCCATTCGTAGCTCACTAATTTCGCTTTTACCCCGATTTTCGCCCAATCCGCTTGAATAATTTCTGCAGTGCGTCTTGGATTCGGATTTGACGGACGCACCACCGGCTGTACCCAAATTTCGGTTTCAAAACCGTTTGGATATCCTGCCTCAGCTAATAATTTTTTGGCTTTTACCAAATCAAATTCATACTGAACCAAATTTTTATTATAACCAAGCACCGAACTTGGGAACGGATTAATCGCTACCGTACCGCCACCTTGGAACACCGCATCAACAATCGCTTTTTTATCGGTAGCGTGTTGTAGTGCTTGGCGCACCTTCACATTATCTAATGCCACTTTTTTGGTATTGAGTCCGATATATGCCAGATTTAAACCTTCACGCTCAAATAACGTCACTTTCGGATCTTGTTTCATTTGTGCAATATCGGCGATATTCGGGAAATCAATTACATCACATTCACCGGCTTTCAATTTAGCATAGCGTGTACCGGCATCGGGTGTAATCGCAAAAATTAGTCGCTCAAACTTTGCTTTACCCTGCCAATAATTCGGATTAGCTTTATAACGTACCGCCTGGTCAGTTTGATAAACCTGAAACTCAAACGGCCCCGTACCAATCGGCTGTTGGTCCAATAATTCCGACTTACCTTCCGCTAATAATTTATCCGCATATTCTTTTGAATAAATCGATAAGAAATCCATTGCAACTGTGGTAAGAAACGGACTATTCGGCTGATTTAGCGTCATTTTCACCGTATGTTCATCCACTTTCTCAACCGACTTTAAAATTTTCGGCAAATTCATCCATTGATAATAGAAATAAGTACCGCCGGAAACATTGTAGTAGGGGTGACTTTTATCCGCCTGACGCTGAAACGAAAATACCACGTCATCAGCATTTAAATTGCGACTTGGGGTAAATAACTTGTTACTGTGAAACTGTATGTCTTTACGTAGATGGAAAGTATAGGTTAAGCCGTCTTCACTTACTTCCCATTTTTCCGCCAAACTCGGCTCAACCTCAATTTTACCGGCTTTAAATGCTAATAAACGGTCATAAATTTGCTGAGAACTGGCATTAAAGTCATTGGCATCATTAGTAATTGCAGGGCTTAATTTTTGGGGTGCGGTTGCAACACAATTCACTAACGTATTTGCCGGCGCGGCTGTAAGCAACGATGAAAAGCTAATCAAAGGTAGGGCTAAAAAAATCTTAGAAAAACGCATAAAAAAGTCCTCATTCAAACTCATTTCGCGAACATAGAATATTTTTAGATGAATTTGAAATAACAAAATCCACATTCTTATAACCAAATCACTATATCTTTCACAGGTTTGTAAATTTAGTATTTTTCACCATTTTGGGGATAAAAAATAAAAAACGTATCAAACCCTATATAACCGATATGATTTAGAATTATTCACTAAATAATTAAAAAATAATCACATAACTCTCTAAGTGAAAATAAAGTTTTAGCTAGATCACAAAATTGACATTTTTTACTTGTTTCTTATAACCAGAAGATTATGATCAGACAAAATTTTTATAATTCTGCAAATTAAATAGGAGAGTTTTATGGCTACGCCATCTAATCGTTTTTCCCTTACTTGGGTACTAAACCTCTTTGGTACGGCTGTTGGTGCGGGTGTTTTATTTTTACCGATCAACGCCGGTATGAGTGGTTTTTACCCATTAATTATCATGACTTTATTAGTTGGACCGATGACTTACCTCGCACACCGAGGACTTGCTCGTTTTGTACTTTCTTCAAGTAAACCGGGTAGCGATATTACCAACGTAGTACGTGAACATTTCGGTGAAAATGCCGGTAAATTTATTACTTTACTCTACTTCTTCGCAATCTTCCCGATTCTATTAATTTATGGCGTAGGTATCACCAATACGGTCGGTTCATTTATTGAAAACCAATTGCATATGGCTGTACCGCCTCGTGCATTACTATCCGGTGTATTAATTGCGGTAATGATTAGCGTGATGTTGCTTAGCGAACAAGCGATGTTAAAAATCACCACTTACTTAGTTTACCCATTAGTATTAATCCTATTCGGTTTATCTATTTACCTGATTCCAGAATGGAACGGTGCGGCATTACAACAAATGCCAAGCACAGGTGATTTCTTAACTACTTTATGGTTAACAATTCCGGTATTAGTGTTTGCTTTTAACCATTCACCGGCAATTTCATCATTTGCGCTTTCACAGCAAAAACATTATCAAGATCCGCAAAAAACTGAAGTTGAATCAAGCAAAGTATTACGTTCAACCGCAATAATCTTAGTGTTATTTGTTATGTTCTTCGTTTTCAGTTGTGTATTAACGCTAACACCTGAAGAATTAGCACAAGCGAAAGCACAAAATATTTCAATTTTGTCTTACTTAGCAAATAAATTCGATAACCCGATTATTTCTTACTTTGGACCTTTCGTAGCATTCTTAGCTATCGGCAGCTCATTCTTCGGTCACTATTTAGGTGCGCGTGAAGGTTTAGAGGGCTTAGTGAATCAGTTACGTGATAAACCGATTGAATCGGCAAAATTCAAAAAAATCACTGCGGTTGTTTTCTTTATCACATTATGGATTGTAGCAACTATCAACCCAAGTATTCTTGGTTTCATTGAGAGCTTAGGCGGTCCGATTATTGCAATGATTCTGTTTATTATGCCAGTGTATGCAATTTATACCGTACCGGCATTAGCGAAATATAAAGGCAGCATCAGCAATATTTTTATTGCGGTAATGGGTACAATCGCTATTTCAGCAATAGTGTACGGATTACTATAATCTCTGTATAATTCGCCCTTTCGAATTTTAAGGCAACAAACCGGAGTTTCTCTATGCGTTTGTTGCCTCCCTCTTTTTAACATTGTGTTGTGATTTTATGATTAGTGTATTTGATATTTTTAAAGTGGGAATTGGTCCTTCAAGTTCTCACACCGTAGGGCCAATGAAAGCGGCTAAACAATTTATTGATGAATTGTTGGCTCGCAAACTTTTGGCTAAAACCGACCGCTTACAAGCCGATATTTATGGTTCTCTAGCCCTAACCGGTCGAGGCCATAGCACCGATATTGCGGTGGTAATGGGCTTAATGGGTTATTTACCCGATAATGTGGATATTGAACGAATTGAAACGGTTATCGAGCAAGTGAAGCAAGAAAGCAAATTAGTTGTTGCTGAAGCTGTACCTGAAATGGCAAAAACCATCACATTCGATTTCTATAAAGATATGCCTTTTCATTACGATTTCTTACCTCGTCATGAAAACGGGATGATTTTAAAAGCCTTCGAAGGTGACTCGTTATTATTCGAAAAAACGTTCTATTCTATCGGTGGCGGTTTTATTGTTGATGATGAAAATTTTGACAGTCAAGCTGACGATACCGTATCTGTACCGTTCCCTTATAAAAATGCGGAAGACTTACTCAAGCACTGTAAAGAACAAGGCTTACCGCTTTCAAGTTTAGTGTGGAAAAACGAAGTGGCTCTGCGTCCAAAACAAGAAATCTCGGATTATCTTGCAAAAATTTGGAAAACGATGGAAGACTGTATCCAACACGGTTTACATACGGAAGGTTTATTACCCGGCCCATTAAAAGTGGTACGCCGTGCACCGTCTTTACGCAGAACATTAGAAGCAACCGGCAAATTTAATACTGACCCAATGCAAATTATTGACTGGGTAAATATGTTTGCGCTTGCGGTGAATGAAGAAAATGCGGCAGGCGGACGTGTTGTCACTGCACCGACTAACGGTGCTTGCGGTATTGTGCCGGCAGTATTAGCTTACTATCAGCAATTTATCGCACCGCTTAATCAAGAAACGATTGAGCGTTATTTATTAGCATGTAGCGTTGTCGGTACACTGTACAAAATGAATGCGTCTATTTCCGGTGCGGAAGTAGGCTGTCAGGGTGAAGTTGGCGTAGCTTGTTCGATGGCGGCAGCCGGTTTAACCGAAATTATGGGCGGCAGTCCGGATCAAGTTTGTATCGCGGCTGAAATCGCAATGGAACACAACCTCGGCTTAACCTGTGACCCTGTGGGCGGACAAGTGCAAGTACCTTGTATCGAACGTAATGCGATTGCTTCGGTTAAGGCGATCAATGCAAGTCGTATGGCTTTACGTCTCACCTCGCAACCTCGAGTGACTTTAGACAAAGTGATCGAAACGATGTACGAAACCGGTAAAGATATGAACGCTAAATACCGTGAAACTTCAACCGGCGGTTTAGCGATTAAAATTTTACCTTGTGACTAAGCATTGTATTTGACAACAAGTGCTTAACAACTTATGATTTGAAGAACTGAGCGGTTCAACCGCTCTGTTGAGTTATTTCTTATTAGTAAGCTGGCAGGCAGGCTCAAGGCTAACAAGAAAATAACTAGGATAATGAATCAAAAAAACCTCGAATATCACTATTCGAGGTTTTGTTTTTTTAGCTATTCTACTTTTGAGCCTTTCAACAATTTTCGCATCCACGTGCGATTTGGGCTAAGTACGTGCCAAATATCTTCGCTGATTGGTAACGGCTCATGACAAATCAGGCTCGCCAACAGTTCGCCTAATAGCGGTGCGGTGGTTAAGCCTCGAGAAGCTAAACCGTTTACCATATATAAATTTGTAAAATTTTCCGCATTTTCGACCGCTTGTTTACGGCGTAGCTGATTATACAAATTCTGATATTGTACTTTTTGAGCGCTAAAATTCGGCATTTGTCCAACCATCGGCACACGATCTCGCAGTGCGGCTCTCACCCCTTGTTTAGCTAAATTTTGCGAAAGATCGATATTGCCCGTCCAATCACAAGCGGTCAAATTTTGCTGAAGTTTTGCTACATTCTCGTGATGTTCTTCCAAAGAGAAATCTGTTTCGGCATTATCACGCACATGGCTCGCACCAATACAATGGGTATTCGCTTTGGAAACCGGTGTCAAATAACCGTCATAACACACCACACATTTTAGTTGCTGCAAAGCCGGTGTGGTTGGAATCTGGCTCACTTGCCCACGCACCGGATACAGTGGAATCCCCTGAGCGTGCTGAAATTGCGTAAGTGTATGCCCGTTTGCCAACACTAAAATCTGATGACTAAACGTTTCGCCATTGTGTTGCCAATGCCACTTTCCTGCACTAAATTGCGGATCTTTCACCTCGTGATTTAACACAATCTGCAATCCTTTCGTTTGTAAACAAGCAAACGTACCTTGTACAAATTGTATCGGTGATAACCAACCGCTTTGCGGCATAAACGCACCGCCGTTCGGCACTTTAAGCCCGATTTTTTCACTTAACTCAGCCGCATTACATAGCTTAAACAAACTATCATCATTGGTTTGCTGAGCCATTTTTTCCAATTTCTTCGCCGTTTTATCGTTATAGGCATATAACGCTACACCGGTTAAAGCATGCTCGAAATCAACAAGCGGTTCAATTTGTGCCAAACGTTGCAACGCATAATCGAAGCAATGCACATAAAAACGGATATTACGCTCGTCATCGTCGCTGAGTTGCGGATAAATCGCGCCTTGCAAATTACCGGAAGCATTTTGTGCCAGCACATTATCTTTGCAATAAAGCGTGACTTTTTTGCCTTTTTCGAGCAGTGATAATGCGACAAACAAACTGGCGACACCACCACCGACAATCGCAATATCGTTTGCTTCTGTTTGTGGCTCGCTATAAAAATACGGATAATTTACTGATGCCGTTTCGCTTTGTTGCGGTTTTTCGCCCCACAGCATTTCTCGTTTTTTGCCAAAGCCTTTGCGTTTTTTCACCTCAAATCCGACCGCTTGTAAGCCTTTTCTCACCGCACTTGCAGCAGTAAAGGTCGCAAAACTGCCGCCATTTTTCGTTAAACGGAACATCTGGCGATAAAGTGTTTCATTCCACATTTCCGGATTTTTATCCGGTGAAAAACCATCTAAAAACCACGCATCAATTCGATTGCTATATAAATCGCCTAATTGCGGTAAGTTACCCAACATATCGCCAAACCACACATCAAGATAGATTTGCTCGAAATGATAACGCTGACAACCGGTTTGGCGCGGTTGCCAACAAGCGGTCATTTTCTGCGAAAGTTTTGCAAATTGCGGGTAATTTTTATGAACGGTCGTTAATTGCTCAGAAGTGAGGGGGAATTTTTCAAACGAAATAAAATATAAACGTTTGAGTTTACTATTGGGGAGCTCACTTAAAAACTGCTGAAATTTATCGGCAACTGCTAAAAAATTCAGTCCTGTACCAAAGCCGGTTTCGGCAATCACAAAAGATTCACTCGTATGAGCTTGCCATTTTTGCCAAAGTTGATTGCCATCTTGGAAAACATAATAGCTTTCTTCAAGACCGTCTTGGGTGGAAAAGTAAATATCATCGAATTGTTCGGAAACGGGGGTATTATTTGAATTGAAAGAAAGAGATGCAAAACTGAGTTTGTTCATAACATTTACCACAGAATACACGGAAAGCACGGAAGTTACTGATAACATTCTGTGTTTTCCGTGCTTTTCCGCAGTAACAGATTAGAAGATATTGTAAGCGAAAACTACGATCATACCTAATGCCGCTACAACAGTCATCATTGAATAACCTAAAGTACCCATTTTGTCCTCTCTTTGTTAAATGTTATTGATCAAAGTCTATCACACTTCTTAGGCTTTGAGAATTTTCTCCGCACAAGCAGTGACTTTTGCTAAATCTTTTACGCCTTTACGCTGCTCTACACCGGAATTGAGATCGACACCTAAACAGCCTTGCGCGAGTGCCTGTTCGATATTTTCAGCCGAAATCCCACCGGCAAGCATTGCTTTTTGTTTTAATTCGTTCGGAATGAGCTGCCAGTTAAATGTTTTACCTGTGCCTCCCTGCTGCGTACCGTTTTTGCTATCAAGGATATAACGTGCCACTAACGGATTATCTTGATAAATAACCGTTTCCGCTTGAACATCCACCGAAATTGCCTGCCAGATTTGCGTTTTCCCGGCTAATTTTGCTGAAAGTTCGGCAATATAGGCCTCATCTTCCGAACCGTGTAATTGCACCGCATATAACTCAAGCTGTTTTGCTATTTTTTCGATAAATTCGACCGCTTGATTTTGGAATACGCCGACATAACGCAATGGTGCATTCACCACTAATTCTTGCGCTTGACGTAACGATAACTGGCGAGGCGAATTTTCAGCAAAAATTAATCCACCATATAAAAAGCCGTTTTCATACACCGCTTTTACATCTTGTGGACGAGTTAATCCGCAGACTTTATTTTCACCGAAAATTACTGAACGTACCGTATTATTTAAATCCGTACTACCCATCAAACTGCTACCGATCAAAAATGCGTGTGCAAACGGCTTAATTGCTTTTACCTGTGAATGATCATAAATACCTGATTCTGAAATCAAACGGACATCTGCCGAAATTTGATCCTGATATTTTTCTACCAAACGCACAATGCGATTCATATCAACCGTCAGCGTATGTAAATCACGGTTATTCACGCCAATCACTTTTGCGCCTAACGCTAACGCTCGCTCAAATTCTTGCTCAGTACTGGTTTCGGTTAAAACACCCATACCTAAAGAATGTGCTAAGTCCGCCAATCTGCGATAAGTTTCGTCATCAACTACCGATAGCATCAGCAAAATTGCATCCGCATTCGAATAACGAGCCAAATACACCTGATACGGCGAAATCATAAAATCTTTGCATAAAATAGGTTGCGTTGTTTGACGCTTAACTTGATCAATATAACGAAAATCGCCCTGAAAATATTGCTCGTCGGTCAGCACAGAAATCACGGAAGCGTAATGTTTATAGACCTGCGCAATCGCATCCAAATCAAACTCGGCACGAATCAGTCCTTTGGAAGGTGAAGCCTTTTTACACTCTAAAATATACGCAGGCACTTGGTGCGAAGCTGTCGCTAATGCCGCATAAAAATCTCGGTCAGTATGAACAATTTGATGTTGGAATTGTGAAAGTGGAAATTCTTTTTGTTTTTGTTCTATCCAAACGGCTTTATCTTGTACGATTTTTTGCAGAATAGTTGGCTGATTTTGCATATTTTCTCTTTTTATTATGAATTGGTGGATAACACAGATAATGGTAGAATACGGTACTTATTTTTATTTATCAATTGCCAATTATGATGAAAACCAAAGTTAGACAACACTTAACCGATTTAGAAATTGCGTTGCGCACTCACAAACAATGGGATGCAGTTGCACCGAGCTTGGAAGATTTAGCGAACGATCAGCCGTTTTGTATTGGAACGCTTAGCCCGACTCAATGGTTACAATGGATTTTTATTCCCCGTATGCACGCACTTTTAGACGCCGGTGCGGATTTACCACGCAACTTTTCGATTACGCCTTACTTGGAAGAAGCTCTAAAAGACGAAAGCTATTTAAAAGCGATTCATCAGCCGGTGTTATTGATTGAATTATTATTAAAGGACTAAATGGAACTTGAAATTTTATACCGTGATGATGAACTGATTGCAATCAACAAACCGGCTGGAATGTTAGTCCACCGCTCATGGCTGGATAAACATGAAACGCAATTTGCGATGCAAACCTTACGTGATCAAATCGGTCAGCACGTCTTCCCCATTCATCGCTTAGATCGACCTACTTCCGGCGTGTTATTGTTTGCATTAAATAGTGAAATGGCTCGCCTGATGAGTGAACAATTTGAACAACATCAAATGGAGAAAGGCTATTTAGCAGTGGTACGAGGCTATCTGCTTGATAAAGGCGAGATCGATTATCCGCTAAAAGTGATTTTAGACAAAATTGCCGATAAGTTTTCGCAACCGAAAGAAGCCCAACAAGCGGTCACTTTTTACCAAAATCTTGCAAGTGTCGAAATGCCCTATCCGGCAGGCAAACATCAAACCGCACGTTACAGTTTGGTTGAATTATTACCGAAAACCGGACGCAAACACCAATTGCGCCGCCATATGAAACATCTATTTCATCCGATTATGGGCGATACTAAATATGGTGACTTGCACCAAAATCGTACCCTAACCGAGAAAACCGGTTGCGACCGATTAATGCTACATTCACATTTTTTGAAATTTACGCATCCGAAAACAGCGCAAAAAATCGAAATTTTTGCACCGCTTGATGAACAATGGCAAAATTTATTTATTACGTTTAACTGGAACTTCCCAATTTTTTTTCAATCTGATAAGAGCAAATATGGATAACGCATTACTTTCTTTAACACACGAACAGCAACAAGCTGCGGTAGAACAAATTCAAGAACTGATGGCACAAGGCGTGAGCAGTGGTGAAGCAATTCAAATTATTGCTAATCGTCTAAGAGAAGCACATCAAAAAAATACTTCGGAGAACAATTCATGAAAAAATTATTTGCACTTGCACTTGCACTTACTGCGGTAAGCATTTCAAGCTATGCAGAAACTAAACCGGCGGTTAACACTCAGCCAATGCTGAGAATGCAAGTTTTAGATATGAGCAGTAACGTGCCAAGCCCGGTAGCAAACAATCAGCTTTCACTCAGCAAAAAACACCAACTCTGTTGGGTTGCATTTAATATGCCGTTTAAAGCGTCTAACCAAGTGATTGAAGTTTTACAAGCCCCTTCAACCTTAAAAGTAACGTCTGAAGACGGTAATGTGGTTTCAACATCTGATCAACAAACTCACCGCATTACCACATTATTAAAAAGTTCAAATAACGAACGTTTAGACAAATGTTGGGGCTTTGAAAAGACTGACCCAACTGGGAAATATAGTCTCACGATTCAAGTGAACGATGTAGTATTCCCTCCACAACCATTTGAAGTTGTAAAATAAATAAGCAAAACGCCACTTATACCGTGGCGTTTTTTTTAGTTTTTTGCTAAACGTTGTTCGATTTTTGCTAGATTTTCTTCAAAATAGGTTTTGCTTGTTAAATATTGCTGTGCTTGTGCCCAACTGTTCAGTGGCAAACCCGCTAATTGCTTAAAGTAATCTAATACTTCTAAATCTTGTTTAACGGTACGAATATAATCCGCTAATTGTTGCAGTAATGCCTCACCGGAACTATTCTCGATCGCTTTGCTAATTTGTTGCTTAAATTTAACCGTTTGTCCAACTAAATAGCCTCGTTGCGCTTTACTTAAATTGCTAAACCACATACCGTCTTGGCGTGGAATTTGTTTTAGTAAAGCCAATATATCAGTTAAGCTGCCGCTTTTAAGTTCCAGCTCTAATTCGCAAATCGCTTCCTCACCAAAACTATTTTTTATAATACCTTGATCCAAAGCCACTTCAATTTGCGATTGATTAAGCCCAATTAGCCATTTACGGCGAGTAAAATCGGTACTAAAAGTTGGCGAAAGCTGCTGCGCAATCTGTTCCGCTTGCTGAATTTGCAAATTAAAGTGCGAATTTAACCGCTTGAAATCCGGCTGATAACTTTCCAACGGTAAGTTATATTCAGGGCGAATATGCAAGCCATCGACAATTTCACCCTTCGTTTTTAAAGTCATCTCGTACTTTTGATTATGGTTACGCACTCGCAACCCCATTTTTTGCTGGGCAAAAAACTGTTCCGGCGTATCAAAATAAGTGTTCCCTAATATATCGGTCGCTTGCGATAAAACATTTTGTTGCGTAAACCAATCCGCCAATGCTTCTACATTCTCCGCTTTTAGCATGATTTTTAGCTCGATTTCATTTTCCATTAAGGTATCCCATTTATTTAGTTGTATAATTTGTTTTATTTTAGCAATTTACAGCGTATTCGAGAAATGTTTAACAAAATCCAAAGCAAACTGCATAAATTTGTGCAACGTGGTTTAGATAATCATCTTCGCCTTGCCGTGACCGGTTTAAGTCGCAGCGGCAAAACCGCCTTTATTACCAGTTTTGTCGATCAGCTATTGCATATCAATAAAGATAGCCATGCGCACGTCAATTTATTTGGAGCGGCTCGCAACGGGCAAATCCTTTCGGTAAAGCGAGTTGAACAGGGCGACTTGACTATTCCCCGTTTTGAATACGATAAAAACCGCCAATGTTTGGAAAATGATCCGCCGGTATGGGCGCCTTCCACCACCGGTATCAGTGAAATTCGTTTAGCGATCCGTTACCAACGCCAAGACGGTTTAATCAAACATTTAAAAGAAACCGGTACGCTCTACTTGGATATTTTCGATTATCCGGGCGAGTGGCTGTTAGACTTACCGCTACTCTCGCAATCTTTCAAGCAATGGTCGCAAGCTCAGCAATTAGTGCATAAAGGAAAACGTGCAGAACTGGCGCAGCCTTGGTTACAAGCGGTCAAAAAATTAGATCTTTTTGCTAAAGCAGACGAAAACCAACTTGCCGAATTAAGTGAAATTTACACCGCTTATTTGTTGGAATGTAAACAAGCCGGTATGCAATATATTCAGCCGGGGCGATTTGTATTGCCAAGCGAAAATTCAAAAGGTGCACCTGTTTTTCAGTTTTTCCCGTTGCTGGATGTAACTGAAGCTGATTGGGAAAAACTTGAGAACGCCCCAGCAAACAGTACCTTCCAAATGCTTAAAAAACGTTATAATCAGTATCAGCAAAAGATTGTTAAACCGTTTTATGAAGACTATTTTTCACAATTCGACCGCCAAGTGATTCTTGCCGATTGTTTAACGCCGTTAAACCACGGCTTAGAGGCATTTTTAGAAATGAAAATCGGCTTGCAGCAATTGTTTAAACATTTTCATTATGGCAATCGTTCGTTATTTCACCGCCTGTTTTCGTCCAATATCGATAAGCTATTATTTGTCGCAACCAAAGCGGATCATATCACCAGCGATCAACTGCCGAATTTGGAAAGTCTGATGCGTCAATTAGTGCAGGAAGGCGGACGACACGCCGCTTTTGACGGTATTGAAACCGACTATCACGCTATTTCGGCAATTCGAGCGACCGATCCGGTGGTGGTTACCCAAAACGGTACGCAAATTAAAGCGATTCGAGGCATTCGTTCAACCGATAAAAAACAAGTGACGCTTTACCCCGGCACGGTACCAAGCCGTTTGCCTGATACAAACTATTGGCAGTTTAACCGCTTTGAGTTCGACCAATTCGAACCTAAACCGCTCGCCTATGGCGAACCAATTCCGCATTTGCGTATGGATGCAGTATTACAATTCTTATTGGCAGATATGTTGGAATAGCAATCACAAGCGGTTATTTTTGCAAAATTTTTCGCAAATTTAACCGCTTGTTACTTGATTTTAAACGGTTGCTGTTCACTGTTAGGCGGCTTTGCGGTAGAATCTTATAAATTTTTCTCAATCTTTTTAAATTATGGCAAAAAAACCAAAAGTAGCTTCGAATACGATTGCACTAAATAAACGTGCTCGTCATGAATATTTTATCGAAGAAGAAATTGAAGCCGGCTTAGAATTACAAGGCTGGGAAGTAAAATCGCTGCGTGCCGGTAAGGCGAATATCGGTGACAGTTACGTGACATTTCGTAACGGCGAAGCATTTCTATTCGGTGCAACTATCACGCCATTAAATATGGCTTCCACTCACATTGTTTGTGATCCGACTCGCACCCGTAAATTGCTATTGAATAAACGTGAACTAGATTCGCTATTCGGTAAAGTAAATCGAGACGGCATGACGGTTGTGGCATTATCGCTCTACTGGAAAAATGCGTGGGCGAAAGTGAAAGTCGGCGTGGCAAAAGGTAAAAAACTCCACGATAAACGTGAAGACATTAAAGACCGTGAATGGCAAGTAGCGAAACAGCGTATTATGAAAAACGCAAATCGTGGCTAATTTCAAAACTACGGATAACAGCAAGCACGGAACAAGCGGTCAAATTTGACACGTTTTTTGCATCTCCGTGTTGCCTGTGCCGTCCGTAGTCACAATTAAAAATTAAGGAATAAAAAATGATCGACCAAAATCTTCTTCGTACTAATTTAGACGATGTTGCAAATGCACTTAAAGTTAAACGTGGTTTTACCCTTGATGTAGAGCGTGTAAAAGCATTGGAAGAACAACGCAAAACACTTCAAGTAAAAACAGAAACCTTACAAGCGGAACGTAATGCCCGTTCGAAAAACATCGGTGCGGCAAAAGCTCGCGGCGAAGATATTTCTGCGTTATTAGCGGAAGTAGATAATATGGGTAACGAATTAAACGAAGCGAAAGCCGCTTTAGACCAAGTACAAGCGGAAATTCGTGAGTTACTCTTATCTGTGCCAAACTTACCTGCTGACGAAGTGCCGTTAGGTAAAGACGACACGGAAAACTTAGAAGTGTCACGTTGGGGCGAACCTCGTCAATTTGACTTTGAAGTAAAAGATCACGTGGCATTAGGCGAAGCGTTAAACGGTTTAGATTTTGCTGCCGGCGTAAAATTAACTGCTAGCCGTTTTGTAGTGATGAAAGGCAAACTTGCTCGTTTACACCGTGCCTTATCGCAATTTATGTTAGATCTTCACACTGAACAACACGGCTATGTGGAAACAAACGTACCGTTCTTAGTCAACCACGATACGCTGTTCGGTACTGGTCAATTACCAAAATTCGGCGAAGATTTATTCCATACTCAACCATTAACCGGTCAAGACCCGAATGAAACGCAACGTCCGTTCAGCTTAATTCCAACGGCAGAAGTACCGGTAACTAACTTAGTACGTGACGAAATTATTGATGAAGACAGCTTACCGTTACGTTATACGGCACACACGCCGTGTTTCCGTTCTGAAGCAGGTTCTTATGGGCGTGATACACGCGGTTTAATCCGTATGCACCAATTTGAAAAAGTAGAAATGGTACAAATCGTTGCTCCGGAAAAATCAATGGAAGCATTAGAAGAATTAACTGGTCACGCTGAAAAAGTATTACAACTTTTAGGCTTACCATACCGTAAAGTTTTACTATGTACCGGCGATATGGGCTTCGGTTCGGCGAAAACTTACGATTTAGAAGTTTGGTTACCAGCACAAAACACTTACCGTGAGATTTCTTCTTGCTCAAATATGTGGGATTTCCAAGCTCGCCGTATGTCTGCACGTTGCAAAGCGAAAGGCGACAAGAAAACTCGCTTAGTCCACACCTTAAACGGTTCAGGTTTAGCGGTGGGTCGTACTTTAGTTGCAGTACTTGAAAACTATCAAAATGCTGACGGTTCGATCACTGTTCCAGAAGTATTACGTCCATATATGGGCGGTGTGGAAGTGATTACCGCTTAATTACTCTACTGAAATAAACACAAGCGGTCTGAATTTGTTAATTTTTTGCAAATTCAGACCGCTTATTTTTTTATTGTTACATTACAGCATAAACAACGCTAAAAATAACGTTGCTAAAATCATACCCGGTGCGGTACGTTTTACCATTTCGACCGGACTAACCATTGCCAATCCTGCGCAAACAATCGTTACCCCGGCAATCGGTGACATCGTACGGCCGATAGCACCGGCAATCGCTGCCGCCATCCCTAAATTCACATGGGTATAACCTAATTCCACTGCGTGTGGTGTTACTGCAGTATTAAACGCAATTGCCGCCGCATCACCCGAGCCGGTCACAATTCCCATTAAGAATGGCCCGATAGTCGCTCCCCAACGCACAAATTCATTTGAGTGTTTAAGGAATTCAATTGCAGAGTCCACCGCACCGGTTGCTTTTAAGCCTGAAACAAACACACTTGCTGCAATAATAATACCTAATACATTGGCATACGAATTCCCCATACCGTTGAAAAATTCTTCGGTAATTTTAACCGGCGAAATACGTGTCACGATAATCGCATAAATCGCACCGATTAACATCGCTTGCGGCACGCCCATTTGGGTCCATTCTAAGCCCGGTGTCTTTTGTAATTCCGTCCCGCCGATAACAAGAATAATTAACGGTAATAACGGTGCGAGCGCATATAGCGGATTTACACCGCTAAATTTAGTTTCTGCATTTTGATGTTCAGCTAAATAGGCTTTACGGTGTTCCTCACCGTAATCTTTCAAAATAACTGCCATCACGGTTAAAACAACCGCACCAATAGCACCGGCAATCGTTGTGTAAGGCGCGTGGGCTAAATTCACTTCGGTAATGGTTAAATTTGACATTTCACTAATCATTGCCGAATGGGAAGAACCCGGGCTCATCATCGACCCGAATGTTCCGGCTAAAATTGCCGCTCCAGCTGTTGCCGGGCGAACTCCCGCACTTTTTAATACCGGAATTAAGGTTGCGCCCACTGCGGCCGCACAACCTGCCGCAGAAGGAATTGCAATATTGATAAAGAAAGTCAGAATCGTTGCAATCGGAATCAAAAAGAATTTCAAACCGCTTAACGGTTTAGTAAGTAAATGGACTAAATGCGTATCACATTGGGTGTATTTCATTACATAAGCAAAACCCATACTGGAACAAATCGCCATAATAAGACCGCTTGAAGTCATTGATTTAGCAAAGGCATCTAGTGCCCCCATCGGATTAAGCGTCACAACCGACATCAATAAACCGATACCAATTAATACCGTTCGGGTTTCATATTTTTTAATTAGCAGATAAATCGTTGCTAAGATACCTATCACAGCAACAAAAGGTTTTAACTCATCCATAAAAATTCCTTAGTAGTTAAATGTTGAATTTACCGCTTTAGTATCAAGCTGCATTTTTTCACTAAAACAGAGAATATCTTGCGCACCGATTACAGTAGCTTGTTCACCTTGAATATGTAATGCGGTCCCTTCCGGCAGCGCATAAACCTGAGCTTGGGGGTTAACGATCAAAAATTCTTCCAAGCGCTCTTCTCGACTCTCGCCATTATGTCCTTGCATTTTGCCGGAAATAAAATGTGGATTAATTTGATGTGGAAAGAGATTTAACGCATTAAAAGACGGTGGGTAAGTAATCGGCATATCATTAGTGGTCATAATAGAACTACCAGCAACATTTGCACCGGCACTCCAGCCGAAATAAGGCGCTCCGCTATTTACTTTGGCTCGGATAGCATCCAGTAAATTATGTTCATACATTTGCTTCAATAAGCAGAAAGTATTACCGCCACCAATCGCAATCACATCCGCTTGTTCGATAATATTGCGATGTTGTTTGGCTCGATGCACCGATACGATTTCAACCTCTAAAGCTTGTAATGCGTTTTTTACGGTCGTTTCATATTCATCAAAAGAACGGCGTACGCCTGCATAAGGCACAAAAGCCACTTTCTTGCCTTTATAGTCAGCTAAAAATTGTGCTAACCAAGGCAAAGTATGCACTAAATAAGCTGTATCTTTATATTTTGAACCGCTCATCAATAACATATTTTTCATATATGATTCTCCTTCATTAGTGGTACTTCCTTATATGTATTATCTAACCACATAGCGAAAAAGCTACAACAAAACTATCGTTTTTTGATGAGTATCACAAAATTTCTATTGCGGTAATAAATTGTCAACTTTACTAAAGTTTCTGAAAATTTAGCGGGCGGTCATTCATAAGTCATTTTTAACAAAAACATCAAAATTAAAAAAGTTCCGTAAAACAACATAATTTCATTGATTTAAATCAACATTTATAATATAAAAACAGTATAGACTTAAAGTTCTTCCAATGTGGAGGTCTTACCATAAGGATTTTAATGACTAGTATCTATAACGCTATAATCTGAAAAACCCGACATACCTTATATAAATAGAAATCGTTCGTGGTCTTTAGCGTTTGTTTTTTGGTCTTATATAGGGAATTAATTATGTTTTCGCTTATTTTGTATATTGGAACAACTTGGTTCGTTTGGCATTACGTATCCAAAACCTTACAAGCTAGCGGAATTAATAAATTCTTTCGTCACTCTTGTGGCGCATTATTTAGTTTAGTAATTGCATATATCACTTTTTTTTCTAATGAGCCGCAAAGTACCGTTAAATTAGAGCAAAATTCTGAAAATGCGATCCATAAGGCGACAATTTATGCCCAAACTTCTATCTTGTCGTTAATTAAAGAAAAGCCCACGCAAGCGTATTTAAGCAATAATTTAGCGACACCATTACCACAAGCAGATATGGAAGCTGTTGAACACCATATTTCTGTTCGCTCGTCTTTTTCTCCTAAACAACTTGATAAAATTAATAATACTCAGGCTGTTTCTCATTTATCTGTTCATCACCAAGAAAATAAACAACATTCTAAATTACAGAATAAAGCACAGGACCAAAACCTACCCAAATTTACTCAAAATGGAAGTAATCACTCGGATTCTGCGAGTAAACGTCACCATCATCGCTGTGATAAACATAGCGGTAATCAATCACATCACTGTAACCACGCTAAACAACTTCCCCCTCATTGTACGGTAAGTAACACTAAATCTGTGCATAAACCCCTTTGTGAAAATTATTGCGGGTAACACCGAACAAATGTCAAACAAAATGACCTTTTTTAGGGGCTATTAATCGCGTGGTTATATCTACTAACATTTACTGGTAGAAGCACTTATCTCTATAAAGTTAGGTTATGCCTGACTCAAGAAAATGTTAATGTATTTTTGCTATACCATAGTGGAGGAAATATGATTATTTTGGATTTGTTCTTTTTGAGTACCTTTGGCTATTGTATTTATTTAGCGATCACAAACTAAAGATTTGCGCTTTTCGATATTTTGAATTGTGATATCAGAGCTATAAAATAATAAAATCAAAAATCGATAAGATAATGTCCTTTAGGTTTTCCCAAAGGGCATTGTTTTTTATACAAACTTGCAAAAAATCCCTAAAAACCTACCGCTTTCCATTCAAAAAAAGGCATTTTTACGGTATGCTAGATACAATTTTTTTCGATAAGTTTTAAAGGTCAAAATTTATGCAACAACAATATAACCCAAGTGCAATTGAGCCTAAAGTTCAGCAATTCTGGGCAGAAAATAAAGTTTTTAAAGCAGTTAAAGATGTTACAAAAGAGAAATACTATTGCCTTTCAATGTTGCCGTATCCATCAGGTAAATTACATATGGGTCACGTGCGTAACTATACTATCGGTGATGTGGTTTCTCGTTATCAACGAATGATCGGTAAAAACGTATTACAACCGATGGGTTGGGACGCATTCGGTTTACCGGCGGAAGGTGCGGCAGTAAAAAATAATACCGCTCCGGCAAAATGGACATACGAAAATATTGAATATATGAAAGGTCAACTCAAAATGTTGGGCTTTTCTTACGACTGGGATCGTGAAGTAACCACTTGCCGACCGGAATACTATAAATGGGAACAATGGTTCTTCACTGAGCTTTATAAAAAAGGTTTAGTGTATAAAAAAACCTCTACTGTAAACTGGTGCCCGAATGATGAAACTGTGCTTGCAAACGAGCAAGTTCACGAAGGTTGTTGCTGGCGTTGCGATACGCCTGTGGAACAGCGTGAAATCCCACAATGGTTTATCAAAATTACAGACTACGCGGAAGAATTATTAAATCATTTAGATAATCTTCCGCAATGGCCTGATCAAGTAAAAACTATGCAACGTAACTGGATCGGTCGTTCTGAAGGGGTTGAAATTACCTTCAAAATCGCCGGTTCAAACGCAGAATTACCTGTTTACACCACTCGTCCGGATACATTCTTCGGTGTGAGCTATGTTGCGATTGCCGCAGCTCATCCATTAGCGGAATTAGCAGCGGAAAACAACCCTGCACTTGCAGAATTTATTCGTGAAGCGAAAAACACCAAAGTTGCTGAAGCAGAACTAGCAACAATGGAGAAAAAAGGGATGGCGACAGGCTTATTTGCTATCCATCCGTTAACAGGTAAAGAAGTACCGGTTTGGGTTGCGAACTTTGTGTTAATGCACTACGGTACTGGTGCGGTAATGGCTGTACCTGCACACGATGAGCGTGACTTTGAATTTGCGCAAAAATACGGTTTGCAAATTAATCAAGTAATTCAACCGCTTGATGGTTCTGAATGGGATTTCTCAAAAGCAGCTTACACCGAACACGGCAAGCTCATCAATTCAATGGAATTTGACGGCTTGGACTTCAATGGTGCATTCAATGCGATTGCCGATAAATTAGAATCGATGAAAGTAGGTAAACGCCAAGTAAACTTCCGTCTGCGTGACTGGGGTGTGTCTCGTCAGCGTTACTGGGGTGCGCCAATTCCAATGATGACTACCGAAGACGGCGAAGTAGTAACAGTGCCGATGCAAGATTTACCGGTAATTCTGCCTGAAGATGTGGTAATGAACGGCGTACAAAGCCCGATCAAAGCTGATCCTGAGTGGGCGAAAACCACTTACAACGGCAAACCTGCGTTAAAAGAAACCGATACATTCGATACCTTTATGGAATCGTCTTGGTATTATGCACGTTATACTTGCCCACAATATCACGAAGGTATGTTAGATTCGGATGAAGCGAATTACTGGTTACCAGTCGATCAATATATCGGCGGTATCGAACACGCAACGATGCACTTGCTCTACTTCCGTTTCTTCCACAAATTATTACGTGATGCGGGCATTTTAAATTCTGACGAACCGGCAACCAAACTTTTATGCCAAGGTATGGTACTTGCGGATGCGTTCTACTATACCAGCCCGACTAACGAGCGTATTTGGGTTAGCCCAACACAGGTAACACTTGAGCGTGATGAGAAAGGTCGTATCATCAAAGCGACTGATCCGGAAGGTCGTGAATTAGTACATAGCGGTATGACCAAAATGTCGAAATCGAAAAACAACGGTATCGACCCGCAAGAAATGGTGGAAAAATACGGTGCGGATACAGTACGTTTATTTATGATGTTCGCTTCACCGGCAGAAATGACGCTTGAATGGCAAGAATCCGGTGTGGAAGGTGCAAAACGCTTCTTAGGTCGTGTGTGGAATTTAGTGTATGAATACAGCCAAAATCCTGCGACAGCAGCATTAGATGTAGCAGCATTAAGCAAAGCACAAAAAGAACTTCGCCGTGACGTACACAAAACCATTGCGAAAGTATCTGATGATATCGGTCGCCGTCAAACATTCAACACCGCAATTGCGGCGATTATGGAATTGATGAACAAGCTGACAAAAGCTTCACTCGACAATGATCAAGATAAAGCGGTAATGGCGGAAGCACTTAGTGCTGTAGTACGTATGCTTTACCCAATTACGCCACATATCTGCTTCGAGTTATGGCAAGCATTAGGTAACAACGATACAATTGACTTCGCACCATGGGTGGTTGCAGATGAATCAGCAATGGTTGAAGACGAAAAATTGGTTGTAGTACAAGTAAACGGTAAAGTACGTGGTAAAGTTACCGTTTCAGCAACAGCAACCGAAGATGAAGTTAAAGCAATTGCGAAAGCAGATGCAAACGTAGCGAAATTCTTAGAAGGCGTAGAAATCGTGAAAGAAATCTATGTACCGTATAAAATGTTAAGTTTTGCGGTAAAAGCCTAATAGCAATGAGGGCGAACTATGTTCGCCCTTTATTGTGAATATTACGGAAATGGGTATATGTAGCACTTCTCTACACCCCTATTTTGATTGGAGTTCCCAATGTTAAAAAAACTCTCTCTTTTAGCCGTTCTCGGTTTAACCGCTTGCGGTTGGCACTTCAAAAACAATGAAGTGCTACCGCAAGATCTGCGTACACTGACATTTGAAAGTGCCGATCAGCATAGCGATATGTCACGTACTTTACGTCATCAACTACAACTTAACGATGTAGAATTAGTTTCCGCAACGGAAGGCGTCGCTAAATTACGTCTTGTTGGTGCTTCAAGCGGCAGTAAAGTCGTTTCAGTGTTTAAACAAGCGCGTGAAGCGGAAAAATTACTCACGTTAAATGTACAAGCAATCGTGGATGTACCGAAAAAAGGCGCATATCCGTTAGAAGTTTCCGTTCACCGTACTTTCTTTGATGACTCTCGTGCCGCATTGGCAAAATCGGCAGAACAAGAAATGATTATGAAAGATATGTATGAGCAAGCTTCTCGCCAATTAATTATCAAAATGGCTGGTTTACATAAAGAATTAAATCAAGCTAAGTAATTCATTAACCACAGATAACACGGATTTCACGCAAACAAGCGGTTAAATCTTGCACTTTTTTACAAGCAGGTAATCCGTGTTTATCCGTGTAATCCGTGGTTTTCAATATGCAAAAAGTTTTCCCTGAAGCACTTCCTACCGTTTTATCCAAAAGTCTCTCCCCTTTTTATCTCTTGACCGGGAACGATCTGTTATTACTGAACGAAAGTAAAGATCATATCGTACAAGCTGCTCGTTTAGCCGATTTCGATGAGAAACAAGAAGTCAGCATTGCAAATGACACTAAATGGGAAGATCTTTTTGAGGCGGCCCAATCAAACGGTTTGTTCTTTAACCGCCAAATTATTATTCTCAACCTGGCGGAAGCGCCAACCGCAGCACAAATGAAAAATGTTGCGGAGTTATGCCGTTTTAGCCATGCGGATTTATTGCTTATCCTTTGCTTACCAAAATTCAGTAAGACAATGGAAAAACAAGCATGGTTCAGCCAAATTGAAGCACAAACTGTGCAAGTCAATTGCCAAACACCAGAAATCGCAAAATTACCAAACTGGCTTTTACAACGAGCCAAAACAATGGAACTACAGATTGAGCCGGAAGCAGTTCAGTTGCTTTGTTATAGCTATGAAGGAAATTTATTAGCGCTAAAACAAGCGTTACAAATGCTGCAACTCCGCTTTAACGACGGAAAAATTTCACTGGTTCGCGCTAAAGAAGTGGTAGAACAATCCGCACAATTTTCACCATTTCAATGGATTGATGCGTTATTAGATGGAAAAATTGCCCGTGCGGAACGCATTTTAAAACATTTACAAAATGAGGAAGTTCAGCCGGTTGTCTTGTTACGTATTATTCAAAAAGAACTACTAGTGCTACTGGAAATTACCCGCTCTCCGCAACCAGTACAAAATAGCAATCAGCTGTTATATATGGGTAATTTACGTGCAGAATTTGACCGCTTGAAGGTCTGGCAAAATCGTCGCCCTTTTTATCAAGCAGCAGCTCAACGCTTAACGTATAAAAGATTGTATCAACTTATTCAGCGTTTAGCTGAGTTGGAAAAGAAAGTAAAACAAGAATTCAGTGATGAAATTTGGTTGGAATTAGAACGCTTTTCCGCCTATTTTGAATAGAGAAATAAAAACGGAAGCTACTACAAGCGGTTAAATTTTATGATAAATTTGCCATAGCTTCCGTCATAGTTATTGGTTAATAATGCCCTTCTAAATCAGAAGTCATCACATCATTTTCAACTGCCGCAATACGCTTTTCTTCATTTGCCCATTCACCCAAATCGATCAATTGACAACGTTCGCTACAAAACGGGCGATATTTACTTTCCGGCTTCCAAATCACTTCTTGATGACAAGTCGGACAATTTACGATAGTTTCTGACATTTGCTTTCCTTCTGTTGAGCTAAATCTAAATAGGATTGGTGTAATATTGCGACTCGTGCTTTTATCACTTCGAGACCTTGTTCCAGCGGTAAATTATTTTCAATCACATCGTCCGCATATCGTAAACGCTCTTCTCGGCTTACTTGTGATGCCATAATGCTTTTAATCGTTTCAACCTTACTTTGATCTCGCTTAGTCGCTCGTTCCAATTGAACCGTAGGCTCTACATCAATCACTATTACTCGGTCACAAAATTCAGTAAGGTTATTTTCAATCAGTAACGGCACCACAAATAATAGATAAGGAGCTGAACACGCTTGAATTTGGCGTAACATTTCTTGACGAATAGCAGGATGTAATAAGTTATTTAACCATATTTTTTCTTGTTCTTGATGAAAGATAATTTGGCGTAACTTAGCACGATCCAATTCCCCCTGAGAAGTTAAAATCTCATCGCCAAAATGCTCGGCAATTTTTCTCAATAACGGTGAACCTTTTTCAACCACTTGGCGAGCAACAATATCCGCATCAATTAATGGTACGCCGAGTTCGGCAAATAAGTTTGCAACTGTCGTTTTACCACTTCCGATTCCGCCGGTTAAACCAACTACATAGGTCATTTTTAATTCCCATACTAACAATTAGGCATAAATTTTATCAATAATTAGTACGAAAGTCGAAAAGCTAATAAAAGGAATAAAAGGCAATTTTACTAAAGTACGCTTCATTATGGCTTGATAGCCGAAATAATAAATACAACCGGAAACAGAAGCCAGTAAGATTAATTTCAACATATCGTCAATGTTAAATAAAGGCGAAATTGAGCTAATCACTAAGCTATCACCTATACCAAATGCTTCTTTCTTCCAGAACCACAAAATTCCGTAATGAAGGCAGGTAAAAAATAATATACAACCCAATAAGGTTTCTATATGTGCCGCCATTGGTTCATAGACCAGAGCCAAAACGAATATCGCAATAACATAACGAATATCCGTTAAATAGTAACAATAATCCAACACACTCAAAAATAACAAAATCATCAATAAAAATGCGAGTGTCGTTGAAGGAATATGAAATATCAGTAATGGAAAAGCCCAGAAGAAAAAATTAGCCAAATAACTTTGTTTGGGCTGTAATTTTGAATGCTGACTAAAATAATCATAACTGTGTATAGGAGACAATAAGCTACTGTATTCTTGATATACTTGTTGATTAATATGATTAGCAAATAACTTGATGGCTCGTTTACACCAAAATGCAAATAAAAATGCTACCAGCGTCGCAAAAAATCGATTAAATTCAACCGCTTCCATTATACGAGACCCCCTAAGTCAAAAATCGGCAAATAAAGCCCAATTAAAACCGTACCAATAATGATACCCATAAGTAGCATTAAAACCGGCTCAAGTAATTGTGAAAGCAAATCTATTTGATAATCTAATTTCAGCTGATAAATATCACTAATCTGCGTACACATCACCGCTAAATTAGCACTTTTCTCCCCTATTGCTATCATTTGTACTACTTGAGAAGTGAATACAGTCGGGTTTAATCCTTCCGAAAATTTATACCCCTGTTTTAATAAAGATAATGTAAGCCGTATTTGTTGCTGTAAAAGTCGATCGTGCATTTTCTCAGATAAAAAAGCGTTTAGGGCAGCCTCTAAATGCAGATGGGCACTTAACATTAACGCCAAATTCTGAGTAAAGAATATAATTCGTATATAGCGAATAACTTGATTAAAGAAGGGAATATAAGACAAAAGACGCATCTGACAAGCGGTCAAATTTCCGAATTTTTTTGCAAAACAGAACAACATCCCCATCGCTACTATACCGCTACAGCATAGGAATATCCCATTTTGTCGTAGAAACGCAGAGAGAGAAAACAATAATGACGTTAGCCATGGTAAACTTTGTGCTTTATCCATATATAAGTCGGCAAATTGAGGCACAATGAATACTAACAGCCCTAGAGTCAATACACATGAAATGACTAACACAATCAGCGGATAAAACATAATTTTTCTAACTTTTTTCGTTAATTTTTCGGACTGGCTACGTGTTTTAGCAAGATTATCCAAAACAGTACCTAATTTACCACTTTGTTCACCAATACGAATTAATTGGATTTCTTGCTTAGAAAAATAACACCCTAATTTCGCTAAACTTGCAGAAAAACTATATCCGGATGTCACAGCAGCATTCAAAGCAAGTAGCCACTGATATAATTTAATATTCGTACAATTTTCCTGCTGCATCATTAACGCTTGTTTAAAAGGAATGGAAGCGTTAATCAATAATGCTAATTGCGCAATAAATTGAGTAATTTCATCTGCTTTAGGCTGTCGAGCAAAAGCAAAATTGCGTTGAATACGAATATCTTGATAGCCTTTTGCCAAGAGCTTTTGCTCTGCCTCAGCATGATTTTGGGCTAATAAAATACCGCTTTGTTTTTGTTGGAACCGATTCTTCGCTTTCCAGTGAAATTCAAAAATACTAACCATCACCTAACACCCGCTTTACTTCGTCTACTGTTGTTATGTTAGCCGCTAACTTTTGTTCGGCACTGGCTCGTAAGCTGTCATAATCCAAATAAGCGGTTGATTTTTCAAAAAATTTACCTTGCTTCGTCAATAACTGATAAATTCCCGTTCGTCCTTTATAACCGTGATAACAGTTATCACATCCTTTTCCGCCACATTGCGGACAACGTTTACGTAATAAACGCTGTGCGATAATCAGTTGCAGTGAATTCTTAATCTCATACTCTTTAATCCCTAATTGTAGTAAACGCTCAATCGCAGACGGCGCATCATTCGTATGTAAAGTAGAAAGTACAAGATGTCCTGTTTGCGCTGCTCTTAATGCGATTTCAGCACTTTCCTGATCACGGATTTCACCTAACATAATAATGTCCGGATCCTGACGTAAAAATGTTCTGAGTAATTGACTAAAATCCAATTGAATAGCACGATTAACTTGAGTTTGGATAATCCCTTCTATCTCAATTTCAATCGGGTCTTGCCGTCAGAATATGCCGTTCGCTATTATTTAAATAATTTAACGCACTATATAAAGTAATACTTTTGCCACTACCCGTAGGTCCTGTCACCAGAATTAGCCCTTGTGGCTGATGTAGTGCTGCCAGTAGTAATTGTTTTTGTTCCGGCGAAAAACCTAATTCCAAAAAATCAAAATGGGTAGGCTTATTCTTTTGCAAGCGCAAGACTATTTTCTCACCGAAGCTAGTCGGTAAACTGGACACTCGAAAATCTAATGTCTCAGCTGTTACCGTCTTAAAATTAAACTGCCCGTCTTGTGGTAAGCGTGTCTCACTAATATCCAATTTAGCTAAGAGTTTAAGCCTTGTGATAATACGATTGGCTAAACTAAACGATAAGCTTTTATAGATATGCAATACCCCATCAATACGTAATCTAATCAGTAACTTCTCTTTTTGTGGCTCAAAATGAATATCCGAAGCATTTTGCTTTAAGCAAAATTTAAATAAATTATCTAAAATCTGAATAATAGGATCATTTTGATTGAGTAGTTCTAAATTATCTGGCGATTGATAATTTAACTCGGTTTCTTCATATAAAGATTGTTGTTCCGGCGAAAGTTGATTAAGTAAGTACTTCAATTCATCGGAGGAAATCAAAACAGGTTCAATTGTTTTATGCGCAATAAATGCAAAAATTTCACAAGCACTTAAATTATTCATATCATCAATTGCAAGCCATAGCGTATCGTCATTTTCTTGAATCGGAATGGCTAAATAACGCAACAAAATATGTTTTTCGTCACAATTTTTCTGCCACAAGGATTCAGAGATATCAAATACTTGCTGACTATTCATATCACAAACTGAATACTGCATTTGATTTCCTCCTTATACTATTATTCCGAGCAAAATGCTGCGGGGAACAAACTTTTATCCTCACCTGAACAGGTCGTTTTCCATGTCAGTGTTTTATTTGCATAATCAGGTGTAAGCGTATAGCCATATCCCGCTACACTGCCCTTGCCATTCACAGTTATAGCGCCAGCAACTACAGAGACAGTCCCCAAATACTTAGAATTTTTAAGATCATCACCATTCTTAATACCATTTGTTCCATTAGAACAGCCTTTGGTATCTCCAGTGTTATAAATACAAATTTCCACATCTGTTTTATAAGCGGAAGATGCCGCTAACAGTTCGGATAATGCCGCCTTTTTGGTGTAATTGTTATAAGAAGGAATGGCTACCGTTGCCAAAATAGCAATGATTGCAATTACAATCATTAATTCAATCAGGGTAAATGCCTGCTGTATAGGCTTGAATACGAATTTCATTTTATGTGCTCCTTATTTATTCACGCTTATTGCGCTCTATTAGTTTGCAAGCTGTTTTAAATCAATGCGATAACCGAACTTCAATTTCTCGATCCGGATCGCAAAAACAAATTCTTACCTGTTTATTTACTCAGTATTTTTTGCTATGATTTTATCGGTTTAAATCAGATAGAGGTCAAAATGGCAAAAGCACCTAAAACGGCTTACGTATGTAACGATTGCGGCGCAGAATATTCTCGTTGGATGGGACAATGCAAAGAGTGCAAAGCATGGAATACGATTAGTGAAGTTCGCTTAATCTCTAGTAAAGAATCAAATAAAAACGACCGCTTCAGCGGTTATGCCGGAGAGACATCAGGCAAGGTACAAACACTGTCCGAAATCAGCTTACAAGAAGTGCCTCGTTTTAGCAGTGGGTTTAATGAGCTTGATCGTGTACTCGGCGGTGGCGTGGTTCCCGGTTCGGCTATTCTCATCGGGGGACATCCTGGTGCAGGAAAATCGACACTATTACTGCAAGTGATGTGCGGCTTATCAAAAATGCTACCGACACTCTATGTCACCGGTGAAGAATCATTACAACAGGTTGCAATGCGTGCTAATCGTTTAGGGCTACCAACTGATAATCTGAAAATGCTTTCGGAAACATCTGTCGAACATATTTGCAATATTGCCGACCAAGAAAAACCTAAATTAATGGTAATTGACTCTATTCAAGTGATGCATTTATCCGATATTCAATCCTCGCCGGGTTCTGTTGCTCAAGTACGAGAATGCGCATCATTTCTTACCCGCTATGCCAAAACACGCCAAGTGGCAATTATTATGGTCGGTCACGTCACCAAAGACGGTACGCTTGCCGGCCCAAAAGTGTTGGAACATGCTATTGATGCCTCATTATTGCTAGAAGGTGAATCTGATTCACGTTTCAGAACATTACGAAGCCAAAAAAACCGATTCGGCGCGGTAAATGAACTTGGTGTGTTTGCTATGACTGAACAAGGTTTGCGAGAAGTTAAAAATCCATCCGCTATTTTTTTAAGCCGTAGTGATGAATTGGTTTCAGGCAGTTCTGTTATGGTTCTTTGGGAAGGGACTCGTCCGTTATTAGTTGAAATTCAAGCGCTTGTTGATCATTCAATGCTTGCAAATCCACGTCGTGTGGCTGTCGGTTTAGATCATAATCGCTTATCGCTCTTACTTGCTGTACTCCACCGCCATGGTGGGCTACAAATGTCTGACCAAGATGTTTTTGTTAACGTTGTCGGGGGCGTAAAAGTAACGGAAACCAGTGCTGATCTCGCTTTAATTTTGGCACTGATATCAAGTTTTAGAAATCGTCCATTACCACAGGACTTAGTAATTTTTGGTGAAGTAGGGCTTGCCGGCGAAATTCGTCCGGTGCCGAGTGGTCAAGAACGTATTAGCGAAGCGGCAAAACACGGTTTTAAACGTGCAATCGTGCCGTTTAGCAATATGCCGAAAAAACCGATAAAAGATATGGAAGTGATTGGGGTTAAAAAATTAAGTGATGCGCTAGATGCACTTGGTAATTTATAATCTCGTTAATTTAAATTTAGCTACGATATAAAAACTTTCATTCAATAGGAATCTTATTTATGGCAATGCAAATCACATTATCACAACAAGCCGCTCCGGAGCAGTGGGGCAAAAATGCAATTCTGTCTGCCAATGAACAAGGTATGACAATTCACCTGCAAAAAGATCCGTTAACGACTATTCAACGTGCTGCCCGTAAAATTAAAAATCAAGGCATTTTGAATGCTGTGCTTACCGGTCTTGATTGGGGCTTAGAAGAGTGTTGGGCATTCCATCAAGGTTTTATCAGTGTCCGCAATACCGGAACTGTAAGTTACCCCGACTTAGCCGAACAACAAGCAGAATTTGACGCACGTGTACACTGTTCTAGCTTTACACGTTCTTTGATTAACGAATCTTCCGAAACACTTACACCTGAGAATTTAGCTCAAAAAGCGGCGGAGTTTATTACCAAACAGTCTGAACGATACCTTGGTAAAAATGCGGTATCCGCAGAAATTATTAGCGGTGAAGCATTAAAACAACAAGGCTATCACGGTATTTGGACGGTAGGCAAAGGCTCGGCAAATAAACCGGCATTGCTCAAATTGGATTTCAATCCAAGCGGTGATATTAATACACCGGTGCTTGCTTGTTTAGTCGGTAAAGGCATTACCTTTGACACCGGTGGTTATAGCATTAAACCAAGTGATTCAATGGGTACCATGCGTACCGATATGGGCGGTGCAGCCTTATTAACCGGTGCATTAGGTTTTGCGATTAGTCGAGGCTTAACACAACGTGTAAAACTCTACTTATGCTGTGCGGAAAATATGATAAGCAGTACTGCATTTAAATTAGGCGATATTATCGAATATCGCAACGGCGTTAGTGCAGAAGTACTTAATACTGATGCGGAAGGCCGCTTAGTATTAGCAGATGGTCTAATTGAAGCAAGTGAGCAAAATGCGAAATTTATCATTGATGCGGCAACCTTAACCGGTGCGGCAAAAGTTGCGGTCGGCAATGACTACCATTCGGTACTTTCTATGGATGATGAATTAACCGCTCGCTTATTTAATGCAGCAAAAGCGGAAAACGAACCGTTCTGGCGTTTACCATTTGAAGAATTTCATCGTTCACAAATTTCATCTTCGTTTGCCGATATTGCCAATATTGGTTCTGTACCGGTTGGTGCCGGTGCAAGTACCGCAACTGCATTTTTGTCGTACTTTGTTAAAGATTACGCTCAAAATTGGTTACATATTGATGCTTCTGCAACTTTCCGTAAAACGGCAAGTGATTCATGGGCAGCCGGTGCAACCGGTTTAGGGATGAAAACCCTAGCGAATCTACTTTTATCTCGATAAACGTTTTGTAAAATTTCCGGAAAATTTAACCGCTTGTTTCACTAAAGTTCGCGTAAAACAAGCGGTTTTATTTTGCTTTGTGTATAATATTGCAAACTCACTTCCATTTTGCCATGTAGGAACTCACATGAATTACTTAGCGAGCGCAAACGAGACCCTCAGTCTTTATACTCAAGCGATTAGCCAGCTTAATCAGCGTTTAGACAGTTCATTTAATCAAGCGGTTGATATGATTTTAAACTGTGAAGGGCGTGTAGTGGTTGCCGGTATCGGTAAATCCGGTTTAGTCGGACAAAAAATGGTGGCAACTTTTGCCTCAACAGGTACACCAAGTTTTTATTTACATCCGACTGAAGCGTTCCATGGCGATTTAGGGATGTTAAAACCGATTGATGTGGTGATTCTTATCTCTAACAGTGGTGAAACGGATGATGTGATTAAATTATTACCAAGCCTAAAAAGCTTTGGTAATAAAATTATTGCGATGACCGGTAATCCGCATTCGACTCTTGCTCAACACGCCAATTTAATTCTCAATATTGGTGTTGAACGAGAAGCCTGCCCGAATAATCTTGCCCCAACCACATCAACACTGGTAACTATGGCGTTAGGCGATGCGCTGGCGATTGCATTAATCAATGCGCGTGGTTTTAAAGCGGAAGATTTTGCTCGCTTCCACCCGGGTGGCAGTTTAGGGCGTAAATTGCTCAATCGAGTGAAAGATGTGATGCAAACTAAGTTGCCGATCGCACAACCAAATGCGGATTTCAGTACGATTTTAAGTGTGATAAATGAAGGCAGAATGGGGGTTGCACTGATTATGCAAAATGAAGACTTACATGGCATTATTACTGATGGTGACATTCGCCGTACACTCGCCCAATTCGGTGCGGAAAGCCTCACGAAGAAGGCTGAACAAATTATGTCTAAAAATCCGAAAACCATTTCAGATACGACTTATTTGGCTAAAGCGGAAGAAATGATGAAAGAGCTTCATATCCACTCGCTCATTGCACTGGATACTGCGGGTAAAGTATCCGGTATTATAGAATTCTCAAGTTAAGGATATTTTGTGGCGAAATCAAATTATATTACGCGTAGCGGTTGGCAAACCTTAGATCAAGAGCTTAAATTTTTATGGAAAGATGAGCGTCCGAAAGTAACACAAGCGGTTTCAGAAGCGGCGGCTTTAGGTGATCGCAGCGAGAATGCCGAATATATTTATGGTAAACGTCGTTTACGTGAAATTGACCGCCGAGTTCGTTTTTTATCCAAACGTTTAGAAGTGTTACAAATCGTGGATTATCATCCGAAACAAGAAGGAAAAGTGTTTTTTGGCGCTTGGGTTGAGCTTGAAAATGAGCAAGGTGAAACTAAGCAATATCGGATTGTCGGTTGTGATGAATTTGATCCAGCTAAGAATTGGATCTCGATTGATTCGCCGGTAGCCCGAGCGTTAATCGGTAAAGAAGTGGATGATGAAATTAAGGTGGATACGCCACTTGGCAAAAGCTTGCTATATATCAACAAAATCTGGTACGAGAAAGAAGGTCTTTACTAGACATAAAATATAAGCGGTCGTTTTTAACGGGAAATTTGCAAAATTCCAGTCAAAAACGACCGCTTGTTTTTACACGTCAAACGAAAATTAGATCGCTTTTAATACGTTTACCATTTCAATTGCGCCTAATGCACACTCTGAACCTTTGTTACCCGCTTTAGTACCTGCACGCTCAATCGCTTGTTCAATATTTTCGGTGGTTAATACACCGAAAATTACCGGTACACCGGTTTCTAATGCAACTGCACCGATACCTTTTGCCGCTTCATTACATACGTAATCATAGTGAGTTGTTGAACCACGAATTACTGTACCTAAGCAGATTACCGCATCATATTTACCGCTGGTTGCCATTTTTTTTGCGACTAACGGAATCTCAAATGCACCCGGAACCCATGCCGTATCAATATCATTTTCATCGGCACCGTGACGCACTAACGTATCAATTGCACCGCTTAATAATTTATCGTTGATAAAATCGTTGAAACGTGCGGTTACGATACCGAATTTTAAACCTGTCGCAACTAAGTTACCTGTAATCTTTGCCATTTTTTTGTCCTCTTGAAATATGCAAAATTTTATAAAAAAGTGACCGCTTGTATCATTTTATAGTAGGGACGCAACGCTTGCATCCCTAACACTACATACGGTTGTTAAAGTTAGAAGTTAAACATATGCCCCATTTTTACCTGTTTTACTTTTAGGTAATCAATGTCATTTTTGTTCGGTTCTACAATAATCGGCTCACGCGCAACAATATTTAACCCTTGCTCTTTTAAGCCTTCAATTTTTGCCGGATTATTGGTTAATAAACGGATCGATTTCACGCCTAACTGCTGGAACATTTGCGCACCGATATAATACTCACGTTCGTCCTCTTTAAAACCTAAAGCAACGTTCGCTTCAACCGTATCCATCCCTTTATCTTGTAATTCGTAAGCACGTAACTTGTTAATTAAACCGATACCACGACCTTCTTGACGTAGATACAGTACAACGCCTCTGCCTTCTTTTTCAATTTGTGTCATTGCTGCGGCAAATTGCTGACCACAGTCACAACGTTGAGAACCGAAAGCATCACCGGTTAAACATTCCGAATGAATACGTGCCAATACCTGCTCACCGTCCGTTAAATCGCCTTTGACTAACGCAACGTGTTCTTTACCTGAAATCACTTCAACAAAACTATGCGCCATAAATTCGCCGTATTTTGTCGGCATTTTTACCACAGAAATTTGTTTCACTAAGCTATCATGTTTACGGCGATATTCTTGTAATTGTTGAATCGTGATAAACGGCATATTGTGTTCTACGGCAAATTTTTGTAGATCCGGCATGGTCATCATGGTGCCGTCATCTGCCATAATTTCACAACATAAACCGGCGTGTTTTAAACCAGCTAAACGAGCTAAATCAACTGTTGCTTCGGTATGACCGTTACGTACTAAAACACCACCGTCTTTTGCCACCAATGGGAACATATGCCCCGGGCGGCGGAAATCACTTGCTTTCGCATTATCATCTACAATTTTCATTGCGGTAATTGAACGTTCAAAAGCAGAAATGCCCGTTCCTGTGTCAATATGATCCACCGATACCGTAAACGCCGTTTCATGGTTATCTTCATTAACTGCCACCATCGGATGGAAATTTAACTTTTTAGCAATTTCCGTTGAAACCGGTGTGCAAATTAAACCTTTACCGTAAGTTGCCATAAAGTTGATATTTTCCGGTGTCGCGAATTCCGCCGCACAAATAAAATCGCCTTCGTTTTCACGATCTTCATCGTCAGTCACTAAAATGATCTTACCTTGACGAATCGCTTCAATCGCATCTTCTACTTTTGAAAATTGGAAATCTGTCATCTTCTTTTCCTAAAATATATATTTTTGTCAGTAAAGACACTCTGTGTGTATCCCTACAAATTTTAAAATCCTGCCTGCTTTAAAAAGTCTAAACTAAGATTACTTTTCGGTTCATCCGCCGGCTTTTTTAGCAAAAACTGTTCGATATATTTGCCGACAATGTCGTTTTCTAAATTGACAATACTGCCGATTTTTTTCGAACCTAAATTGGTTTCTTTAATCGTATGCGGAATGATCGACACGCGGAAACTTTCATCGTCGGTATCCACTACGGTCAGACTAATACCATCAATGGTAATCGAACCTTTCTCGATAATATAACGCATTAACTTTGGAGAAGTTTTAACCCGATACCATGTCGAATTATGTGCCGGTGTGATTTCCGCAATTTCGCCTGTGCCGTCAATATGACCCGAAACAATATGTCCGCCAAAACGTCCGTTTGCCGCCATCGCTCGTTCCAAATTAACCGGACTATTCGGTTTTAATTCGCCTAATGAAGTACGTTTTAACGTTTCAGACATCACATCGGCGGTAAATTGATTGCTTGAAAAAGACGTTACGGTTAAACATACGCCGTTTACAGCAATACTGTCGCCTAAATGAACATCTTGTAATACCTTTGTCGCATTAATCGTCACTACCGCAAATTCGCCCTGTTTATGAATCTGGGCAATTTTACCGACTTCTTCAATAATACCCGTGAACATTTTTTCCTCCGCTGTTTATATCTACTCGCTCTTAGCCAGAGAGAGCATCATAAAACTTCATAATCCAACAAAATATCTTCGCCGATGAGTTCGGTCGATTTCAATTTTAATTTAACCGCTTGGTCGATTTGTTGAATTCCCTCACCGCCGATTGGGGTTTTCGCTTGTTTACCACCGACTAATTTAGGCGCAATATAACAATGTACTCGATTCACGATACCGCTTTCTAACGCACTGAAATTCAAACTTGAACCGCCTTCCAATAAGAGGCTGTCGATCTGCATTTCACCGAGCTTTTGCAAAAGATCTTGCAAATCTACCCGCTTGTTTCGTGCTTTACACACTAATACTTCTACGCCAAGCGGTCTAAATTGCTCAATTTTTTGCAAATCGTCACTAACGGTTGCAATCACGGTGCGATATTCTTTCGCTGTTTGCACTAACTGGCAATCCAACGGTGTACGTAATTGGCTATCGCAGACAATCCGAACAGGTTGTTTCGCATTCGGCATTCGGCTATTTAGCATCGGGTTATCAGCAAGCACCGTATCCACTCCCACCATAATCGCACTATATTGATGGCGAGTTTGTTGCACTCTTGCTCTTGCCAATTCACCGGTAATCCATTTGGATTCGCCGGTACTGGTTGCAATTTTGCCGTCTGCCGTCATGGCATATTTCATCAGCACATACGGGCGTTTAGTTTGTATATAGTGGAAAAAAATCGGGTTTAACGCATCGCATTCTTCTTTGAGTAAACCTTCCACTACTTCCACACCGGCTTGACGTAACTGACCTGCACCACGCCCCGCCACTAAAGGATTCGGATCACTTGAACCGATAAACACTTTTTTAATGCCCCGTTCAATTAATAAATCCGAACAAGGTGGCGTGCGTCCGTGATGACAACAAGGCTCAAGTGTTACATAAGCAGTCGCCCCGAAAAGATCTTCCTTACAATGTAAAATGGCATTACGTTCCGCATGCCAACCACCGATCTTTTCATGGTAACCTTCGGCAACGATTTCACCGTTTTTGACAATTACACAACCGACAAGCGGATTGGGATTCGTCCAGCCTAAACCTTGTTTTGCCAATGCAATGGCACGGCGCATATAGTCTAAATCAGTCATTGTTTTGAAACTATTTGAGGGCAGAGGAAAACACATTACAGGCGTGTTTACCCTAATGATGAAAAAAGCCTTGAAATCTTTCGATCTCAAGGCTTGTAAAAAAGATAGGAAAAACCACCGCTTACACGGTTATTTCATCTTCTTCCATCCAGACTATACTGTCGGTACCGGAATCTCACCGGTTCCTGCCAAACCTTTTTCGTTCGGCTCGCGGACTTTACCGCCGATCGGGAATTTCACCCTGCCCTGAAGATTATTAAAAAATTGTTGCAAATTTTGCGACTTTTGATTGTCAATGTCAAGCAAGAATTAGCGTTTATCCAATGCCATTGATAATAAAGTGATTGGATGTAAGCAAGTGACATTGCTCGACATATCAATCTGCCATTTACAGGTTTCACACTCTGAAATCACATAATCAAAACCGCCTTCATTGATATGTTCAAACAACGTGCGGCCGATCGCTTGTGATGTTTCATAGTTTTCCGCTTTAAAACCGTAAGTTCCTGCAATACCACAACATTGCGATGGCAACATGACTACTTCTAACTCCGGAATTTGTTTTAACAATTCCAACGTATAAGGTGCCCAACCGGCTTTTTCCACATGGCAAGCAGTATGATAAGCAACACGTAAACGCATCGGTTTAAGCGGTAATTTTCTGCCTGCTTTTTGCAATTTGTATAAGTGACGTGTCACAATATCAATATGCGATTTCACTTTGGTATTCGGCATACCGAGGACATGGCTGTATTCTTCTTTAATATTTGCCGTACAGCTTGAAGACGTACCGATCACTTCCAACTGTTTATCGACAGTTTTTTCAAGATATTTAAGGTTAAATTCAGCCTGTTTTTTTGCTCTTTCAGGAAAACCGTTCACCATTAACGGTAAACCGCAACATTTTTCTTTTTCAAGCAGGACCACACCAATATCCAGTGCATTCATCACATCAATCACTTCTTTACCTAACTGCGGATTATTATAGTTCACATAACAACCGTGGTAATAAGCGACTTGCTCTTTGAATTGCGCTTGGCGTTTCGCTTCTTTTTTCATATACCAATTACGGAACGAACCGAATGAATATTTCGGTAAGGTACGGTGTTGGCTGACTTTTAAAGTTTTCTCTAACAAGAAACGGGTCGCTTTTAAACCGGTAATCGTATTCACAATCGGCGCAAACGGCGTGTTCATCGTCCCCATAATATCGGTATTACTTAAAACCGCATCACGCAATTTATGAATCAACGGTTTATTTTGACGCTCAACGTGACGATTTCTCGCACGCACAATAATGTCACCGATTTTTACATCTGACGGGCAAGCAATTTCACAACGTTTACAGTTAGTACAATATTTCAAGGCTTCATCGTAAAAATCCGGGCTTTTTAGACGTAAACGCTCGCCGTCCGGACCGGATTGTTTTGGCCCCGGATAAAACGGATTATTACGCGAAACCGGACACACCGCCGTACAAGCGGTGCATTTCAAACAGCTTTCAAAACTTGGGTCAAAATGTTGATGAACAACCGGAGATTGTGCGCCTTGACGTGCATTTTCAATCAATTGTTGGATATTCATTTTGTACCTCCGATTTGTTCTGCAACGGTTAACGCCGTTACCACTGCAACACCCGAACCACAACCTTGCTCAATACCTTGGAAGCCACCGATGACATTGCCCACTGCATATAAATTTGGCACCACCGCACCGTTTTTTTGCACTTGGCAAGCCGAGTTAATCACCACACCGGCAGATTGGTAAGGTTGAGGTGCCGCAAAGCGGTTATTTGTCCAAGTAAAGCGGTCGGAATCATTAAAATTTTTGCCACCGCAAATATCCAAATCAAATACCGGCTCTTTCACACGTTCAAATTCCGCCACAAGTCCGTTGCTAAAAAAACTGCCTGCTGCCAACACAAAGTGATTTGCACTAATCGGTTCTTCTTGGTGTGATGTGGTAAAAATGCGTACTACCTTATCCCCCTCAAATTCCGCTTTAATCGCTCGGTCACCGTTCATCATCATGCCGCCTAATTGCTCAAAACGTGAACGTAATTGACGATGTTGGCGAATACCCAATAAAGACGGCGGTAACGTCGGTAATTCGAATAATGCCAAACCGGTTGCTTGTTGTAAGCTATTGAAGAAATCTTGGTTATCTAAGCCAAAACAAGCCGGTAAAAATACTGCTTTCGCACTCCCTGCCGCTTGTTTAATTTCTTGTACCAAATCTTGGAAAGACAGTTTATGTTCCAGTAATTGAGCAATATTTACACTGCGAAACTCACGTGAGTTTTGACGTAAATAGTCCAACTCAGGAATATTCAAATAACCGATCGTAAATTCATAATCGGCAAACTGGCTATGCTGTTTTAAATTGTCCGCTAATAATTGCGGTTGGAAATCGTGATAGCCTTCAATTCCTAAAATGGCAACCTGTTTCTTCGCTAAGGCAGTTAAATGTTTTACTGTCGGTACGCTATTCGGCGATAACCACGTTGCACGAAGTCCGCCTAACGGGGTAACTCGTTCGTGATTTTCTGCTGTTGAGCCCTCTAAATGTAAGTTTAACGCTCTCGCTAATTGTTCAAATTGTTGTGCTTTTGCCAATACTTGCTCTTTGCCGAGAATGCTATACGGATGCTCCGGTGCTTGAACTGTTAACTCATCAAGCGATTGGTAAATATTTTGCACTTTTTGACCGCTTGGTAAGCGAGAAAGTAAATCCATTGAACCGGAAGAAAAATCAATTGCTGCCTGTCCGTTGTTGATAATCGCACAACGTTTCCCTTGTTCTTGAAGGGCAATCCCACAGGTTAAACCGGCAAGTCCGCCCCCGATAATCACTACATCAAAATTCATTGCTATTCACTCCCTGCTCTTCGTCCATCGGTACATCATTCAGTCCGAGTAGGCTATAGTAAATCCAGCTGGTAAATTCCGCTTCCCGCATTGCATCTCCCCATGCAATCGGTTGAATTCCACGCCAGCGCTCTTCCATAAATGAGGCTAATTGTGTGGTTGATTCTTTTGGTGTCGCCACTTTAAAACGACTCATCAGTCCTGCAGCACGGCAAGCACAAAGTTCCGCTTGGCAAGTTCCCATACCGACACGAGTACGGCGGCGTAAATCCACCAAATTATGCACGTTGAGTTCATCAACCGCATAGCGAACTTCACCGGCAGTTACCGCTTCACATTCACACACTAAAGTTTTATCTAAACGCTCGGTTTCAAGTAAACGCAATGCTCTGGAACCATGACGATAAACCGCAGAATGGCGAATCGTATTCGGCAATGAAATAATTTTTTTACTGGTTTCTTCACGGCTTTCATTTGAACCCGGAAGCGGACGTTCCGCCGTGCTACACAAGCGGTCGGATTTATTCAATTTTTTGCAAACTAAATCGGTTGCCCATTCCGCCATCAAGCGATAAGTCATTAATTTACCGCCGGTAATCGTAATAAAGCCGTCTAAACCGTCACGTTCTGCGTGATCCAGCAAGACGATACCACGGCTAACATTACGACCGGACGGATCATCATCTGTCGCAACCAGAGGCCGCACCCCTGCATAAGCACGTAACACTCGGGTATGACGCAAACTCGGTGCAAGTTTCTCCCCTTCACGGAATAACACATCCACTTCTTCCGGTGTTACCACCATATTGTCAATTTGATCATAAGGAATACGGTCGGAAGTGGTACCGATAACACAAATGGTATCGCCCGGCACCAAAATATCGGCATTTGCCGGTTTACGGCAACGGTTGATCACCATATTGTTAATACGGTGTCCCATTACCAGTAACGAGCCTTTCGCCGGGAACATTTTGATTTTGAGATCGGCATATTCGGCAATACCCTGCCCCCAGATTCCGCCGGCATTCACCACGATTGGCGCAAAAAATTGGCGTTTGACTTGGTTTCGATGATCAAACACATTAACGCCAATGACGGTTCCACCTTCGCGAATCAAGCCTGTTACTTCACAGTAAGTAAACACTTTTGCACCGTTCTCCGTCGCATCCAACATATTGGAAGCGGTTAAACGGAACGGGTCAATCGAACCATCCGGCACAACCACCGCACCGACTAGCGAAGGGTTAACGGACGGCTCCATATATTTTGCAAGATCCGGCTCAATTTCGACCGCTTCTATGCCTGAATCGGTACAGGCTTGGATAAAGTTTTTCTGATAATTAAGATCATCTTCCGGTAGGGTAATGAAAAGCCCTTTTGTGTCATCTACACAATGGCGCGCGATCTGTTTGAGGATGAGATTTTCCTTAATACATTCTTCAGCCGATTCTCTATCATTTACCGCATAGCGTGCCCCGCTATGTAACAAGCCGTGATTACGACCGGTTGCGCCGGTTGCGATGTCTCTGCGTTCTAACAATACGCATTTTAAACCTCGGAGCGCACAATCTCTTGCAATCCCCGCACCGGTTGCACCGCCGCCGATGATAATGACATCAGTACTGATTGGCGAAAAATCTGCAACATTTTGATACATTTGAGGTGAAATGTTCATACTCAACCTCTCCCACATTTGAAATGAAATGAAACGAAACAATAAAAACAAACTCATTGTATAAAAATGAGCGTTTTGGAACAAGCAAATGAGCAGAAAAGAAATCAAAAATGTGATAATGCTCACAAAGATTTAAAAAATGAGGATATTTGTTAAATTCTTTGTGGAATAGATCACAAATTTGTACAAATGTGCTTTTCTATTCATTTTGTTCGGTTATGCTGTGCGCGGTTTGTTGATAAACAAACATTTAAGCTAATCAAGGAGAAAATAATGAAATTGAAAACATTAGCTATGAGCTTACTTGCAACAGCAGTTTTAACCGGATGTACCGCACAGCAAGCCGCTGATAAATCAGCTCAGCCAGAAAAATTAATCATTGCACATCGTGGAGCGAGTGGTTACCTACCTGAACATACGCTTGAGTCTAAAGCACTTGCTTTTGCTCAACAAGCGGATTATTTAGAACAAGATCTTGCGATGACAAAAGATAATCGCTTAATTGTTATTCATGACCATTTCTTAGACGGTTTAACTGATGTAGCGAAGAAATTCCCGAAACGTGCGCGTAAAGACGGTCGTTTCTATGTTGCTGATTTCACCTTAAAAGAAATCCAAACACTTGAAATGACGGAAAACTTCAAAACAGAAAACGGTCAACAAGTACAAGTTTATCCAAATCGTTTCCCAATGTGGAAATCTCATTTCCAAATTCACACCTTCGAAGATGAAATCGAATTTATCCAAGGCTTAGAAAAATCAACCGGTAAACAAATCGGTATTTACCCGGAAATCAAAGCACCTTGGTTACATCATCAAGAAGGCAAAGATATTGCATTAGAAACCTTAAAAGTATTGAAAAAATACGGCTACGATCAAAAATCGGACAAAGTTTATTTACAAACCTTTGATTTTAACGAGTTAAAACGTATCAAAACTGAATTGTTACCAAAACTCGGTATGGATGTGAAGCTCGTTCAATTAGTCGCTTATACCGATTGGCATGAAACTGAAGAAAAAGACGCGTCAGGCAAATGGATTAACTATAACTATGACTGGATGTTCAAAGACGGTGCAATGGCGGAAGTGGCTAAATATGCCGATGGTGTAGGCCCGGGTTGGTATATGTTGGTGGATGATAAAAACTCAAAATTAGGTGATATCAAATACACGCCAATGGTAAAAGATATTGCGAAAACTAACATGGAATTACACCCGTACACTGTACGTAAAGATGCGCTTCCGGAATTCTTTACCGATGTAAATCAAATGTATGATGCGTTATTAAACAAAGCGGGAGCAACCGGGGTATTTACCGATTTCCCTGATACAGGTGTGCAGTTTATTAAAGGTACTAAATAGGCGTTTTTGAGCGAAAACGAATACTAAATTTGTGAATTGCTGATATTTTTAGCAAATATGTTGAAATATTTTCATAAAAGTGTGAGTGAATTCACAAATTTAGATAAATAATATGGAGTATTACTCTTTTTTCGTTAAAATACGCATGATTGTTCGTAATCGAACGTTTTATCAATATATATCATTTGGAGTGTTTCTATGTTTGGTCCTTTTAAACCGGCTCCGCATATTGCGGAATTACCGGCAGATAAAATAGATGAAAGATATAAATTCCTACGTTGGCAAGTATTCGCAGGTATCTTCTTCGGATATGCCGCATATTATTTTGTGCGTGCAAACTTCGACCTTGCGCAAAAAGGTTTAATTGAAGCAGGTTTATATAACAAAGCTGAATTAGGTATTATCGGTACCGGTGCAGGTTTAGCTTATGGTCTTTCTAAATTCGTCATGGCTTGGATGTCAGACCGTTCAAATCCGAAAGTATTTTTACCGTTCGGTTTACTATTATCAGGTCTTTGTATGACAATGATGGGCTTAATGCCGTGGGCAACTTCAGGTATTGCCGTCATGTTCATCATGATTTTCTTAAACGGTTGGTTCCAAGGTATGGGCTGGCCTCCATGCGGAAGAACAATGGTTCACTGGTGGTCTAAATCTGAACGTGGTTCAATCGTATCTATTTGGAACTGTGCGCATAATGTGGGCGGTATGGTTCCGGGTCTGATGGTTTTCTTAGCCGGTGCCGTTTATTTCAATACGACCGGTGTTGAAGCTACCGCTAAAGATGTATGGCAACAAGCGCTTTACTACCCTGGTATTGCAGCAATGATTGCAGCTATTCCGATTTATTTTATGATGAAAGATACGCCACAATCTTGCGGTTTACCTCCAGTTGAAAAATGGCGCAATGATTATCCGGATAATTACGATGAAAACAAATCTGAACAAGAGTTAACCACAAAAGAAATTTTAGTGACTTATGTTCTGAAAAATAAATTATTATGGTATATCGCAATCGCTAACGTATTTGTTTACTTAATCCGTTATGGTGTATTGAAATGGTCGCCAGTATATTTAGGTGAAGTTAAACATTTCAACATTAAAGGTACTGCTTCTGCATATATCATTTATGAACTTGCAGCGATCCCGGGTACGTTATTATGCGGTTGGGTTTCTGACAAGATCTTCAAAGGTAAACGTGGTTTAACCGGTTTCATCTTTATGATTCTTACTACTGCGGCTGTTATTGCGCTCTGGTTAAACCCTGCAACGCCAGAAGCTGAATTAGCACAATACGCTGGTAAAGCATGGTATGAAAACCCATATCAATTAATGGACTTCATTTTAATGACTACTATCGGTTTCTTAATTTATGGTCCTGTAATGTTAATTGGTTTACATGCGCTTGAGTTAGCACCGAAAAAAGCGGCAGGTACATCAGCAGGCTTCACCGGTTTATTCGGTTACTTAGGTGGTACGGTTTCTGCTTCAGCAGTTGTAGGTTGGGCAGCTCATGAATTCGGCTGGGATGGCGGTTTCTATGTCATGATCACCGGCGGTGTGTTAGCTGTGTTATTAATGCTTATCGTAATGCTTGAAGAAGGCAAACATAAAGCAAAATTAGGCGACCACTACGGTAAATAATTAACTCGCTTACAAAAGGAAGAACAATTGTTCTTCCTTTTTTTCATCCTAAAACCACTATTTGTCATCAATTTGCCATATAACTAAGGTTAACTAGCTACTAACTTCCTTAACCAACAACATTAAATAACTGGAGAATCATATGAAATTATCAAAAATTGCACTTACGTTAAGCTGTTTATTTATGACTTCTATTAGTGTTGCAAATCAAAGCTGCCTCTCTCCGTACGCAGAAGCATTACCTAAATACGAATATACTTTAAACAAAGTAATGGAGGTCAATGGTCGCCAAGGTGTCACCACTGATGGTAAATATCTCTATGTATCTGGTTCAGCGTCTCTCGCCAAATATGATTTAAACGGAAAGCTCATTACTGAAAACAAAAAACCGTTCATCGGTTATCAAAAAGAAGCCAATCATATCGGTGATATCGATATTTATAACAATGAGTTATATATTTCCTCCGAATGGTTTATGGACGGTGTAGGTAAAAATATCCAAATTGCCATTCATGACCCTGATAGCTTAGCATTTAAGAGAGCGGTAGATTTTTATCCGGAGTCAGGGCAATTAGAAGTATCAGCAATTACGGTCGATACCGTCAATCGTAGTGTTTGGATGGCATCTTGGGTTGGAGAAGAAAGTGGTCGCTATTTATATGAATATGATCTTGATAGCGGCAAATATAAACGCAAAGTTCATTTACAGCCGGTTCCGCAATGGATTCAAGGTATCTTCGCCCATGAGGGAGATTTATACCTGACGGCAGATGACGGAACTGCCGATGAGAAAGAACACGATCACTTATATCGTGTAGAACTTTCTACTAAAAATAACGAAGCTCGAGTTGTGCTAGAGCGTACCCTTGATGATGTGAAAGATTACGGTGAAATCGAAGGGCTCGTAATCAATCCAAAAAGCAAGCAATTGATTGTTCACGCTAATCGCGGCAAACAAATCGTATTAGGAATGCCGAAAGGTTTTTACCCGGGATATGATCGTGAAATTAGTGAACTGTATTTTTATCAAATGACGCCTAGATGCCAATAATCATTTCTTTTCTACTCATTTCTTACAAGGAAATAATCTCGGATTATTTCCTTTCTTTTTTAACTTTAATCAAATTTTTTCTTGTTTTTCCAAATTTCACCCCCATAATGGGAAAATTAATATTTTGATAGAACATTAAGAAGAGAGCAAATTCATGGCACCAAGAAAAAAGAAAGCAATTGAGTTACCGCTACTTCCGTTACGTGACGTAGTGGTTTTTCCTTATATGGTTATGCCGTTATTTGTAGGGCGAGAAAAATCGATTCAAGCCTTACGTGCAGCAATGGATAGCAATAAACAATTATTCCTTGTAACTCAGCAAGATCCTAATAAAGAAGAACCAACAACTGCTGATGTATATGATGTTGGTGTAATTGCCAATATTATCCAAATGCTAAACCTTCCGGACGGTACGGTAAAAGTACTGGTTGAAGGTCAGCAACGTGCCAAAATTGAACATATTCACGATGATGAAAACGGCTTCTGGGCTGGTGTACAAGTCATCTCATCGGAATTTGATGAAGAAGATAGTGAACTACAAGCAATCGCTAAAGCAACACTTAATGAATTTGAAAATTACGTAAAAAATAATAAAAAGATTCCGGCTGAAATTCTGCCTAAATTACAAAAAATCACTTCGGAAGACCGCTTAGCCGATACGATTTCTTCAAACCTCATTGCGCCTGTGAAGAAAAAACAAGCGTTACTTGAAGAAGCAAATCTTATCGCTCGTTTTGAAGCGTTATTAGTTGCGATGGCGACGGAAATGGACTCTCTGGAAACAGAAAGCCGTATTCGTAATCGTGTTAAGCAACAAATGGAAAAAAACCAACGTGATTACTATTTGAATGAGCAAATTAAAGCAATTCAAAAAGAATTAGGTAATGGTGAAGATGCCGAACAGAGCGAATTAGATAAACTTAAAGAGAAAATTGATGCAGCTAAATTACCGGTAGAAGTAAAAGAAAAATTAGACGGCGAATTTAAAAAATTAAAAGCGATGCCGCAAAGTTCTTCTGAAGCAACGGTAGTACGCAGTTATATTGACTGGATTTTACAAATGCCGTGGCATAAAAAATCTGCGGTCAAAAAAGACTTAGCGAAAGCGCAAGCCGTATTGGATAAAGATCATTACGGACTAGAAAAAGTTAAAGAACGTATTGTGGAATATCTTGCGGTACAAAGCCGCTTAAATAAACTCAAAGGCCCAATCCTTTGTTTAGTTGGTCCCCCGGGTGTGGGTAAAACTTCTCTTGGTCAATCTATCGCTAATGCGACCGGACGTAAATATGTCCGTATGGCACTAGGTGGCGTGCGTGACGAAGCGGAAATCCGTGGTCATCGCCGTACTTATATCGGTTCTATGCCGGGTTCATTAATGATGAAAATGGCAAAAGTCGGCGTGAAGAACCCGCTATTCTTGCTCGATGAAATCGACAAAATGGCGCAGGATATGCGTGGCGACCCGGCATCTGCATTACTTGAAGTGTTAGATCCGGAACAAAATAAAGCGTTTAACGATCATTACTTAGAAGTCGATTACGATCTTTCTGATGTCATGTTTGTCGCAACATCAAACTCAATGAATATTCCACCGGCACTACTCGACCGTATGGAAGTTATTCGTCTTTCCGGTTATACCGAAGATGAAAAAATGCACATTGCGCGTGAACATTTAATTGCTAAGCAGCAAGAAAATAACGGCTTAAAAGCAGGTGAATTAACCATTGAAGATAATGCGATTTTAAGCATTATTCGTTACTACACTCGTGAAGCCGGTGTGCGTGGTCTTGAGCGTGAGATTGCTAAAATCTGTCGCAAAGCGGTTAAGACTTTAGTGTTAGACAAGAAAGTTAAATCACTGACTGTAACAGAAGAGAATATTGCGGATTACTTAGGTGTAAAACGTTTTGATTACGGCAAAATGGATAACCAAAACCGTGTAGGCGAAGTAACCGGTTTAGCATGGACAGAAGTTGGCGGCGATTTATTAACGATCGAAACAGCATCAGTAAGCGGTAAAGGTAAATTCTCATTCACTGGCTCATTAGGCGACGTAATGAAAGAATCTATCCAAGCGGCGATGATGGTGGTACGAGCCAGAGCTGCTCAATTAGGTATCGCAGATGACTTCCACGAGAAACGTGATATCCACGTACACGTGCCGGACGGTGCAACACCGAAAGATGGTCCAAGTGCGGGTATCGCAATGTGTACCGCATTAATTTCAAGTCTAACCGGCAACCCTGTTCGTAAAGAGGTGGCGATGACCGGTGAAATTAGCTTACGTGGTAAAGTTTTACCAATCGGCGGCTTAAAAGAGAAATTACTGGCTGCACACCGTGGCGGCATTACCACCGTGATTATTCCAAAAGACAATGAAAAAGATTTGGAAGAAATTCCGGAAAATGCAAAAGCGGCATTAACGATTCATGCGGTCGAAACAATTGATGAAGTATTATCAATTGCATTGGAAAATCCGCCAATGGGGATTGAGATCATTCCGGCAAAATCTCAAACGATTAAAGTGAAAAAATCTCGCTCAAAAGCGGCAATTCAATAAATTTATCGTTTAAAGTAAAAAACCTCGAATATTTGTTATTCGAGGTTTTTCTTTTTTATAGATTAATCACGGCTTGTTCCGCCAATTCTCGTGCCAGTTTATCAATATGTAACACATCGGCAATTTCTTTTACTTGAATCGGCGCGATATTTTCAACGACCGTTCTATTCACATTCACAATATCAATAAAACGAATACGTTCATTTAAGAAAGCCTCTACCGCCACTTCGTTTGCCGCATTCATTGCGGTTGTCGCATATTGTCCTTCCGCAAACGCATCAATCGCTAATTTCAAATTCGGATAGCGGGCAAAGTCCGGTTCGATAAACGTTAATTCTTTCAATTTAAAGAAATCTAACGGCTCCACACCGGCATTAATCCGTTTCGGATACGCCATTGTATGCGCAATCGGTGTACACATATCAGGATTCCCCATTTGAGCGATAACCGAGCCGTCAATATAACGTACCATCGAATGAATAATGGATTGCGGATGAATAATAATTTCCATTTCCTCTGCCGAAGCGTTAAATAACCAACGAGCTTCAATATATTCCAAACCTTTATTCATCATGGTGGCACTATCGACCGAGATTTTCTTACCCATCGACCAATTCGGGTGTGCAACCGCTTGTGCCGGAGTAATAGTGGCAAACTCATCGAGCGGTTTTACACGGAACGGACCGCCTGAACCGGTCAAAATAATTTTACTCACGCCTAACTCTGCAAGCGGGCAAAAACCGACTTTTTGTTGCGCTTCCGGTGGTAGAGATTGGAAAATCGCATTGTGTTCGCTATCAACCGGTAATAATTGTGCGCCGGATTTTCTCGCCTCATCAATAAAGATTTGCCCGCAAGTGACTAACGATTCTTTATTTGCCAATAAGACTTTTTTACCGGCTTTAACCGCTGAAAGGGTTGGTAACAAACCTGCCGCCCCAACAATCGCCGCCATCACCATATCCACTTCGGGGTGAGCGCTCAGTTCACAAATCGCTTTTTGACCGCTTAATACTTCGGTTTTTACATTGAATTGTTTGAGCTGTTCCGCTAATGCTTTTGCTGCGTTCTCATCATCTAATGCGGCAAATTTCGGTTGAAACAATAAGCATTGTGCTGCCATTAATTCAACATTTTTACCACCGACTAAACCGAATACCTCGTATTCCGTTTTGTTCTGTTCCACCACAGATAAAGTGCTTTTACCAATTGAGCCGGTTGAGCCTAAAATCACTAATTTCTTCATATACATTCCTAATCACTAAAAACAAGCAGTCTCTTTTGCAACTTTTTTCGCAAATTTGACCGCTTGTCACTTAATTTGATAAGCGTTTCGCTTCAATAACATCTTCAAGTTGTGCAATACGCGCTAATAATTTACCTAGCATTTCAACATTGCTCAGTTCAATTCCCATATCCATAATGGCTAGACTGCGTTTCGCATCAATACGGCTTGAGACACTCAACACGTTAACTTTCTCATTTGCCATTACCGCACTCACATCACGCAATAAACCATTGCGGTCATTTGCAGTTACTCGAATCGCTAAACTGAAGCCACTCGCATAATTCGTACCCCATTGTGCACCGACTACCCGTTCCGGATTTGCACTACGCAATTCAAACAATTGTTCACAATCGGCACGGTGAATCGAAATTCCGCGTCCTTGCGTGATATAACCGACAATCTTATCGCCCGGAATCGGCTGACAACAACGAGCAATGGTGTGCATTAAATTACCGACGCCATCAATAATAATTTGTCCGTTTTTGCCTTTGTGCTGATTCGCATTATTGGCATGTTTATTCACTTGTTTCAGTACCGCTTCGTCTTCTTGTTCTGCGGTCGGTTTGATTAACTTACTTTGTAAATAATGGCTTAACTGATTCAGACGAATATCGCCACCGCCGATCCCTGCATACAAATCATCAAATTGTTTCAGATTATAGCGTGGCAACGCATATTGCTCGATTTGCTTATAAGTAAAGCCGAAACGCGCCATTTCCGCTTCCAATGCTTCTTTGCCGATCGGAATATTTTTCTCTCTATCCAGTTTCTTAAACCAAGCGATAATTTTTGCACGCGCTTTGGAAGTATTTACGAAGCCTAAATTCGGGTTTAACCAATCTCGGCTCGGGTTCAGATTTTTCTGAGTAATGATCTCGACCTGATCGCCCATTTGCAATAAATAGGTGAATGGTACAATTCGTCCGGCAACTTTAGCACCAATACAACGATGCCCTACTTCACTATGAATCGCATACGCAAAATCAAGCGGTGTCGCATTTTTAGGTAAATCAATTACCTCGCCGCGCGGGGTAAACACATAAACACGATCGTCAAATACTTGAGATCGCATTTCCGCAACCACATCGCCCGAATCCGCAATATCATTTTGCCACGCCAATAATTTACGTAACCAAACGATTTTCTCTTCATAGCCAGAACGACCAGCCGTTGCACCTTCTTTATATTTCCAATGCGCCGCAACGCCTAGTTCCGCATCGTCATGCATTTTGCGGGTACGAATTTGTACCTCGATAGTTTTATCGCCCTCCCCCAACACTACGGTATGAATCGATTGGTAACCATTCGGTTTCGGATGTGCGATATAGTCATCAAAATGCTCCGGCAAATGCTTATATTGCGTATGAATAATCCCCAAAGCAGTATAGCAATCTTGTAGATTCGGCACGATGACACGTACCGCTCTTACGTCAAACAGCTGTTCGAAACGCAGATTCTTCTTCTGCATTTTCTTCCAAATACTGTAAATATGTTTCGGACGACCATAAACTTCAATATCACTAATCTGTTCTTCTAAAGAAGCGGTCAAATTCGCCACAAAATTTGCAATATAACTCTCACGCTCTAGACGGCGCTCGCCTAATTGCAACGCAATCACACGATAACATTGCGGGTGTAACGCACGGAAGCAGTAATCTTCCAGCTCCCATTTAAGTTGCCCGATACCTAAACGATTAGCGAGCGGCGCATAAACGTGCGAACATTCTTTGGCGGCTAAAACCAAATCTTCTTCCGTATGCAGATGTTTATCGCGCAAATAGGTAATTCGTTCGGCAAGTTTGATGACTACGCAACGGAAATCATCCACCATCGCAAGTAACATACGGCGGATATTATCGATTTGTAAATCGGAAGCACTGTTCGCACTTAATTGACGGATATTATCCATTTCGATCACGCCTTTAACCAAATTTTTCACTTGATTACTAAAGCGTTCTTTTACTTGAACGAGATCGATAATATTGTGTTTAACGAGAGGAAATAATAACGCGGCGACAAGAGAATCATCATCCATATTTAAGCCGTGTAGGATTTCGACCATTTCAACACCGTCCCACATTAAATGGTAAGTTTCGGTATCTAATTTCTCTTGTGCATAACACCAGGCAATTTGTAATTCTTCAAAGGTTATGGGCGACATTTGTAAAGCTGCACTCCAACTCGCTAACTCAAAAGTACTAGGGTTAAGCTCGTGTGACCGGCGAATCGCTACCATAAATCCTCCTCTTGTAAAATCTTACGGATATTTAACCGCTTGGCGGCTAGAAATTGTTTAGCATTATACTTGGATTTGCGAATTATTGTTAGTAGTTAACGATACCTTATTGTTATCTATCCGCTACAAATTACTCACTCCTTCACTTAATTAATTACGTCATAAAAAAGTATTTGCCTAATTTTTAAAAATCACCCCACCTCTTTCGAGGTATATAAATTGTGATAAATCAAACCAATCTCTACAATTAATTGCAGGGTATCTATCGATTGGTTAGAATGACCTACGTTTTAAGCGGCATTTTGCCGTTTTTCTTTTGTGTGGGATTCAATGACAATTTTAGCTTTAGGTATTAACCATAAAACAGCATCGGTGAGTTTGCGAGGAAAAGTAGCGTTTGATGAAGTCAAACGTCAGCTGGCGTTCGAGCAAATTCAGCAGCGTGGTTTAGCCGAAAGCGTTGTTATCTTATCAACTTGTAACCGTACCGAACTCTATTTCCATCATTCGGAAATTACACCACAAGCAGAACATGAGGATAATCTCGCTTGGCGAGAACAATGTTTCGAATGGTTTGCCGAAATCCATCAACTTGATCACGCTGAATTACGTGAATGTATCTATTTCAAACAGAATTTTGAAGCCGCTCGTCACTTAATGCAGGTAGCTTGCGGATTAGATTCACTAATTTTAGGCGAGCCACAAATTCTTGGCCAAGTAAAGCAAGCTTACCAAGACAGTGAGAATTTTTATCAGTCACAAGGCACTCAAGTTTCGACCAAACTTTCTCGTTTATTCCAGCGTACTTTTTCAACCGCGAAGCGTGTTCGTTCTGAAACGGAAATCGGTTCAAGCGCAGTTTCTGTCGCTTATGCCGCTTGCGGTTTAGCTCGCCAAATTTTTGATAATTTCGGCAAACTGCGCTTCCTATTAGTCGGTGCTGGCGAAACCATCGAATTAGTAGCACGTTATTTAATTCAACACGGTGCAAAAAATATTATGATTGCAAACCGTACTCACGTACGCGCGGAAATGTTAGCGGAACGTTTAGAAACGCAAATGCAAATTCTGTCACTCAGTGCGTTACAAATCGGTTTAAATCAGGCGGATGTGGTGATTAGCTCAACCGGAAGTCCGGATATGTTAATTAGCAAAGAAATGGTTGAGATTGCCCAAAAGCAACGCCAATTTGATCCAATGCTGTTAATTGATATTGCCGTGCCTCGTGATATTGATGAGAAAGCCGGTGAACTGGATGCAGTCTATTCCTATAGTGTTGATGATTTGCAAAACATTATTCAACGCAATCTTGCCCAACGCCAACAAGCGGCAGAACAAGCGGCTGAAATCGTAGAACAGGAATGTAAAGCTTTCTTTGAATGGTTAAAACAACAGCAATCCAGCGATTTAATTAAACGCTATCGCCAAGATGCCGAACAAACTCGCCAAGAACTACTCAATAAAGCGATGCAAGCGATTAGCGCAGGGCAAGATGCAGAGAAAGTCTTAAATGAATTGAGTTATAAACTGACTAACAGCTTATTACATGTACCTACTCAAGCCCTCCAAGCAATGGCGAAAAGCGGTAATTCCAAAGGCCTACAATGTTTCTCTAAAGCCCTAAAATTAGAAGAACAGTAACAACTCAGAAATTCAAACAAACAAGCGGTCGATTTTCGGTAAAATTTTGCAGAAAATCGACCGCTTGTTTTCGATCCTTTTTCCGTTCTCAATGCTTTTAGTATATAATATGACGATTTTGCGACTCGCAAAGACAGAATTTTTAGAAGGACAGAATAATAATGACTCCAGTTGTTGCCCTTGTCGGCAGACCGAATGTGGGTAAATCCACTTTATTTAACCGCTTAACCCGTACGCGCGATGCGTTGGTAGCGGACTTTCCGGGGCTAACTCGTGACCGTAAATACGGTCATGCGAATATCGCCGGTTATGATTTTATCGTAGTTGATACCGGTGGTATCGACGGTACGGAAGAAGGTGTTGAAGAAAAAATGGCGGAACAATCGCTACTCGCGATTGAAGAAGCGGATGTTGTACTTTTCTTAGTTGATGCACGTGCCGGCTTACTGCCTGCGGATATCGGTATCGCTCAATATTTACGTCAGCGTGAAAAAACTACCGTGGTGGTAGCAAACAAAACGGACGGTATTGATGCGGATTCACATTGTGCGGAATTTTATCAATTAGGCTTAGGTGAAGTTGAACAAATCGCAGCGGCACAAGGCCGTGGCGTAACACAACTTATCGAACAAGTATTAGCGCCATTAGGCGAGCAATTAAATGCGGATCAAGCGGTCGAAAACGAGGAAGATTCTGCAAATGAAGAAGCGGATGAATGGGATACCGATTTCGACTTTGATAATGAAGAAGATACCGCATTACTTGACGAAGTATTAGCAGACGAAAGTGAATCGATTGAAGATAAAAACATCAAGATTGCTATCGTCGGTCGTCCGAATGTGGGGAAATCGACCTTAACCAACCGTATTCTCGGCGAAGAACGTGTAGTAGTTTACGATATGCCGGGTACGACACGTGATTCAATCTATATTCCGATGGAGCGTGACGGTCAGCAATATACGATTATTGATACCGCCGGCGTACGTAAACGTGGTAAGGTCAATTTAGCGGTGGAAAAATTCTCCGTGATTAAAACCCTACAAGCAATTCAAGATGCGAACGTAGTATTACTTACCATTGATGCGCGTGAAGGCATTTCTGATCAAGATTTATCATTACTTGGCTTTATTCTGAATGCCGGTCGTTCACTTGTGATCGTCGTTAATAAATGGGACGGCTTATCACAAGATATTAAAGATCAAGTGAAATCCGAATTAGATCGCCGTTTAGACTTTATCGATTTCGCTCGTGTGCATTTTATTTCTGCATTACACGGTTCAGGCGTAGGTAACTTATTTGACTCTGTAAAAGAAGCCTACGCTTGTGCGACACAGAAAACATCAACTTCAATGCTGACACGTATTTTACGTATGGCAGCGGATGAGCATCAGCCGCCGTTAGTAAACGGTCGCCGTGTGAAATTAAAATACGCTCACCCGGGTGGTTATAATCCGCCGATTATCGTGATTCACGGTAATCAAGTCGAAAAATTAGCAGATTCTTATAAACGTTATTTAAGTAATTACTTCCGTAAGAGCTTGAAAATTATCGGTTCACCGATCCGTATTCAGTTCCAAGAAGGGAATAACCCGTTTGCGGGTAAGAAAAATAAACTTACGCCAAACCAATTACGTAAACGTAAACGCTTGATGAAGTTTATTAAGAAAAGTAAGAAATAATTAGACAAATCTCTCCCTTATATTAGCGCCCGTCTTTGACGGGTGTTATGACTGAACAAGGTTTAAGGCACTCGTCACAGACGAGCGCCGTCATTTAATTGAGAAATTAACTATGATGATGCAATACTCTCCGAAATTTAATAACGCTAAAGTACTTGTACTTGGCGATGTGATGTTAGACCGTTACTGGTTTGGTGCGACAAACCGTATTTCTCCGGAAGCGCCTGTGCCGGTGGTAAAAGTACAAGATATCGAAGAACGTGCCGGTGGCGCAGCGAATGTGGCAATGAACATTGCCAGCCTTGGTGTACCGGTCGCCCTTCACGGTTTAATCGGGCAAGATGATGCCGGCCGTGCTTTAGATAAATTACTCAATTCACATAATATCCAAAACCACTGTGTTGCATTGGATTCACACCCAACCATCACCAAATTGCGTATTCTGTCACGCCATCAACAACTATTACGTTTAGATTTCGAAGAAGGCTTTCATCATGTCGCAAGCGATTCTCTACTTGCAAAACTTGAGCAAGAAATTACCGCTTATGGTGCATTAATCTTATCAGATTACGGTAAAGGTACACTTGAATCAGTACAACAAATGATTCAAATGGCACGTAAAGCCGGCGTACCAACACTCATTGACCCGAAAGGTACCGATTTTGAGCGTTATCGCGGTGCAACGCTCTTAACACCGAATATGTCTGAATTCGAAGCGGTAGTTGGCCACTGTAAAGATGACGATGAAATCGTAGAGAAAGGCTTAAGACTGATTGCTGACTTCGAATTAACTGCATTATTAGTGACTCGCTCGGAAAAAGGAATGACGTTACTACGTCCAAACCAAGCACCATTCCATTTACCAACCCAAGCGAAAGAAGTTTATGACGTAACCGGTGCTGGCGACACGGTGATCAGTGTGCTTGCCACTGCGATTGCTGACGGTCGCCCTTATGAAGAAGCCTGTTATTTAGCGAATGCAGCAGCTGGGCTCGTTGTGGGTAAATTAGGTACTTCAACCGTCACGCCAACTGAGTTGGAAAATGCCATTCATCACCGTGAAGAAACCGGCTTCGGGATTTTAGCGGAAGACGAATTAAAACGTGCGGTAGAACAAGCAAAACAACGTGGTGAGAAAATTGTAATGACCAACGGCTGTTTTGATATTTTGCACCCGGGTCACGTTTCTTATTTAGAAAATGCACGTAAATTAGGTGATCGTTTAATCGTAGCGGTAAATACCGATGAATCGGTAAAACGCTTAAAAGGTGAATCTCGCCCGATTAACGATTTAAGCGCTCGTATGGCGGTACTTGCCGGTTTAGCTTCTGTGGATTGGGTAGTACCTTTTGCGGAAGATACGCCTCAACGTCTTATCGGTGAAATCTTACCTAACTTATTAGTCAAAGGCGGTGATTATAAACCTGAAGAGATTGCCGGCAGTCAAGAAGTTTGGGCAAATGGCGGTGAAGTCAAAGTATTAAATTTTGAGAACGGTTGTTCAACAACAAACGTGATCAAGAAAATTCAGGCATCAAAATAAGTGTTCTTACTCTATAATGGAAAAAATTATTATTGATGCCGAACAGTTTCAGCGTACGATATCTCGAATTTCTCATCAAATTATCGAAAAGCATGCTTCATTGGATAATTTAGTTTTAGTCGGAATAAAACGTCGTGGCGCTGAAATTGCCGAAATGTTACAAAAAAGGATATCGGAACTCTCGCAAACAGAATTACCGTTAATGGCGTTAGATATTACCTTCTACCGTGATGATTTGAATTTTATTCATCAAGATCCGATTTATACCGGTGCGGAAGATCAGGTTGATATTGAAGGCAAAAATGTGATTCTGATTGATGATGTGCTCTTTACCGGACGGACAATTCGAGCAGCATTAGATGCCTTATTAGATTTCGGGCGGGCAACTCGTATAGAACTCGTTATTCTAGTGGATAGAGGACATCGAGAATTACCGATTCGAGCTGACTATGTCGGGAAAAATATCCCGACCGCTCGTAATGAACAAGTCCAAGTAAGGACTCAACATTATGACGGCGTAAATCAAGTCGCTTTAATTCGAGCAAATAACGAATAAAACAACGTTCCGTATGAACCTTTTTTCTGAATTTTGCTCTAATAGACTTTAGGGCTTATCTTTAACTTTAAGGGAATTCACAAATGAAATTAATCTCTGCAAAATCATTATTACTCACATTGGTTGCAGCAGTCGGTATTTCACAATCTGCAATGGCATGGGAAGAACGTGTTGTCGCAACTGTGGACGGTGTACCGGTGATGGAAAGCGAAGTGCAACGTTTACTTGGTAAAAATGCTACGGAAGCACAGCACAAAGCCGCTGTTGAACAGGCTATTGATGATGTTCTTATTCAAAAAGCCGTCAAAGAAGCCGGTGTCAAAGTCAATTATGCTCACGTAGATCAAGCGATCGAGCAAATTGCAGCTCGTAATGGTATTACCTACGGTCAATTACTGGATGCGTTAGACTATCAAGGCATTACATTAAATCAATACCGTCAACAAATTGCTCAACAAATGGCAATGGAACAAGTGCGTAATATTAGCATTGGAAAATCAATCCAAGTTCAGCCACAGGACGTTCAAGCACGTGCGCAAGAATTATTAGCACAAGATAAAGCAAGCGGTAAATTAAAAACTGTGACCGGCAATCAATACCGTATTAGTCATATTTTGCTAAAAACAACACCGGTACTCAATGACGCAAAAGCTAAAGCAAAATTAGCGCAAATTACCGCAGATATTAATGCAGGTAAAACAACTTTTGAGCAAGCGGCGAAATTAAATTCTGTTGATTATGTTTCTGCAGCAGACGGTGGCGATTTAGGGTATAATTTCTTAGATATTTACGATCCTGCATTTGCTAAAGCGGCAAGCACTGCAAAACAAGATCAAATTACTGCGCCGTTCAAATCTCAGTTTGGTTGGCATATTCTTAAAGTAACCGGTAGCCAACAAGGCGACCGCACTGAAGATGCATATCACCAGCGCGCTTATGAGCAATTAGTTGATAAGCAAGCGCAAGAAGCCTCTAGAGACTGGGTGAAAGCGTTAAGAAAAACAGCTAACGTTCAATACGTTAAATAATTTTTGAGAACCTCGCGACTGCGAGGTTCTTTCCTTATTTCTAAAGAGTAAAAATGAGTTCTCCAAATTCTAAAAAACACTTAGGTCATACCGCTCGTAAGCGTTTCGGCCAAAACTTCCTACACGATATGAATGTTATCCATAATATCGTGTCTGCCATCAACCCTAAAAATGGTCAATTTTTACTTGAGATTGGTCCGGGTTTAGGTGCGTTAACCGAACCTGTTGCTGAGCAAGTGGATAAATTAACGGTTGTTGAGTTAGACCGAGATCTTGCCGAGCGTTTACGTCATCACCCGTTCTTAAATCACAAATTAACGATTATCGAACAAGATGCGTTACGTTTTAATTTCCGTGAATATTTTGAAAGCCTTGAATTAAAAGAAGGCGAAGGTGTTCGAGTATTCGGTAACTTACCGTATAACATTTCAACACCGTTAATGTTCCACTTATTCAAATTCCATGATTTGATTCAAGATATGCACTTTATGTTGCAAAAAGAAGTGGTAAAACGTTTATGTGCAGCACCAAATAGTAAAGCGTATGGTCGTTTAACCATTATGGCGCAATATTATTGTCAAGTAATGCCTGTATTAGAAGTGCCGCCGACTGCATTTAAACCGGCACCAAAAGTAGATTCTGCCGTGGTACGTTTAATGCCGCATAAAGTATTACCGCATCCGGTGAAAGATGTGTATTGGTTAAACCGTGTCACTACACAAGCATTCAACCAACGCCGTAAAACCTTACGTAATGCTCTATCAACCTTATTTAGTCCCGAGCAATTAGAAGCGCTGAATATCGACCTAAACGCACGTGCGGAAAACTTAAGCATTGCGGACTATGCTCGGTTAGCTAACTGGTTATATGACAATCCTCCGGCAGTGGATAATCAAGAAGAAATCGTTGACGAAGATATTTAGCCTTAAGCAAGCGGTTAAATTTGTAAAACATTTTGCAAATCAGACCGCTTGTTACAAGATAAATAATTTTGTAGATATAAAAAAACCTAAGATTTCTCTTAGGTTTTTTTATCTTTTTACCGAAAATTATTTTGTACCGAAAATCTTATCACCGGCATCACCAAGCCCTGGAACAATATAACCATGCTCATTTAGGTGGCTGTCAATTGAAGCGGTGAATAATTCTACATCCGGGTGTGCAGCTTCTAACGCTTTAATCCCTTCCGGAGCCGCAACAAGCACAAGCACTTTAATTTGTTTACAACCTGCTTTTTTCAATAAATCAATGGTTGCAATCATTGAACCGCCGGTCGCTAACATTGGATCCACAATAATCGCTAAGCGCTCTTCTACATCATTTGCTAACTTAGTGAAATACGGTACCGGTTCTAACGTTTCTTCATTACGGTAGATACCAACTACACTGATACGAGCACTTGGGATATGTTCCAATACACCGTCCATCATACCTAGGCCTGCACGTAAAATCGGTACCACTGTTACTTTTTTACCTTTAATACGCTCAACTTCGACCTTACCACACCAACCGTCAATTTCTACTAATTCTGTTTCAAGATCAGTTGTCGCTTCGTATGTTAATAAACTACCCACTTCTGTCGCTAATGCACGGAAATCTTTGGTATTAATATCCGCTGCTCGCATTAAGCCTAATTTATGTTTTACTAATGGATGTTTAACTTCTACAATTTTCATTTGTGGCTCCTAAGCATTTAAATGCTAACTTATTATAAGCAGGGCTGCCCCTGCCTTTCCTAAAACTTATACGCTTTGTACTTTCGCTAATTCTTCATCTCGCAATACTCGTCGTAAAATCTTACCGACATTGCTCTTCGGTAATTCATCACGGAACTCAATTTCACGAGGAATCTTATAGCCGGTGAGATACTGGCGGCAATAACTACGCAATTCTTCACGTGTTAAGCTCTCATCTTTTTTAGTAACAAAGATTTTAATTGCTTCACCTGATGCTTTACTTGGTACGCCAATTGCAACCACTTCGTTTACTTTCGGGTTATGCGCAACAACATCTTCGATCTCATTCGGATATACATTGAAACCGGAAACAATAATCATATCTTTTTTACGATCAACAATGCGTAAATTCAGATCTTCACCCATCACAACGATATCGCCTGTTGCCATCCAACCATCTTTTAAAACATCTGCCGTATCTTCCGGACGCTGCCAATAGCCTTTCATTACCTGAGGACCTTTCACTAAAAGCTCGCCTCGTTCTCCCATTGGTACATCATGTCCTTCATCATCGACAATACGAATATCGGTATTCGGTACAGGGATCCCAATCGAGCCGGTATGTTCAGTAGAGTCCGAGCGTGTTGCCGCAATCAATGGCGAGCATTCAGTCATGCCATAACCTTCAATAATATGGCTACCGGTTAACTCATGCCAACGTTTTGCAACTGCAGATTGAATTGCCGCGCCGCCACCTACACTCAATTTTAAATTTGAGAAATCAACTTCTTTGAAGTTTTCATTATTCAATAATGCATTAAATAATGTATTTACACCAGTTAGAGCAACAAAACGATATTTTTTTAATTCTTTGACGAATCCGGGAATATCTCGAGGATTCGTAATCAATAAGCCTGTTACCCCAAGCTCAATAAACAGTAAGCAATTTACTGAAAGCGCAAAAACATGATAAAGCGGTAAAGGAATCACTGCAATACGCTCACGCGTATTCTTAAGTAACGGCTCGGCAACCCATTTTGCCTGTAGAACATTTGCAATCACACTACCATGCGTTAACATTGCGCCTTTGGCAACACCTGTCGTACCGCCGGTATATTGAAGAAACGCAAGATCGTCTTTATAAACCGTCGGCTTCACATACTGACGCTGTTTACCAATACTAAGTGCTTCTCGGAAACTAACTGCATGCGGTAATTTATATTTAGGTACCAACTTTTTCACGTATTTCACGACAAAGTTTACCAATGTGCGTTTACCAAAAGAAAGCTGATCTCCCATACGAGTCAAGATCACATGTTTAACACTTGTATCAAACACCACCTTTTCTAGCGTTGCGGCAAAGTTTGACACGATAACAATTGCTTTCGCACCACTATCATTTAATTGATGTTCAAGTTCTCTCGGAGTATAAAGCGGATTGACGTTAACGACGACCAATCCCGCTCGTAATGCACCGAATAATGCTATTGGGTATTGCAATAAATTCGGCATCATTAATGCAATGCGTTCGCCTTTTTCTAGGCGTAATTCATTCTGTAAATAGGCGGCAAAAGCACGGCTACGCTCTTCCAACTTACGAAATGTCAATACTTTGCCCATATTAATATATGCCGGCATATCCGGGTGCCTACGCACAGCTGATTCCAACATTTCAAGTAACGATTCATATTGATTAACATCAATAGTTTGAGCTGAACCTTCCGGGTAATTTTTTAGCCAAATCTTATCCATATCGTCTCCACTAAATCCGTCCTAGAAATACAGGTGTGAATTCACTTTCCCGTATTTTACTCATCATTTTTTTTATTCCGATAAAAGTTCCGCCCGTGCAAATACACATAGCCAAAACAACCCATAATTCATTTGTAAAAAGCTGAGAAAATCCGACCGCTGATAAAATGATTACGAATAGCGGTACGGCATAGATCCAAAAAACACTACGTAGCAAGGTTTGCTCTGCTAGACCGATTCGAATTTGCTCGCCGACCGCAAGCGGTTCATTCACCTTTAATTCAAATTGCGGTGTAAATTTCTCTCCGGCTAAAGCAGATAACGATTTTGTTCCGCAACTTTCTTTTGCCGTACAACTACCACATGCGCTTTTAGCACTACATTGCACAGTTGCTAGACCATTTCGATAACTCATTACTGTTGCAGTTTCAACCATCATTATTTTGTTCCCCCGCATTATGTACCTATCGCTGTTTCCATCCGAAGAATAAAAACGCTCTTTCTGTTTGATTCTAAACACTTAGAGGACAGAGGTCTGAATAGGTAATAAAAAAGCGGTAAGATTGTAGCAAATTTTTACAAAAAATTCGCTAAATCTTACCGCTTAATTAGGCTAATAATTTAACCTGTTCAATAATGAAACGGAAATAATAAGTTCTCAAACTTAATTTGCCTTTTTCATTTCACTATTTTCTACTGGTCCCATTGAAGAAGTATGTGCTTTTACTTTTTGCTCTTCCGACTTTAAACGATGTCGAGATTCATCCATAGAAGCATCTTTTTCAGGCGCATTATAGCTTACCGGTCGAACCGAGTCGCTAAATGGCTGAGTCTGCAACACTGGTTGATCTGCTTGTGCGATATCATTATTGTCCGCCCCCATCATATTCACACCAAATACTGCAACTAAACAAACTGAAGCTGCAATACCTGCTTGCATAAGTGGCGTTCCCCAGCGTTTAAGCTTGAGCAACATACCTTTTGGCTGCGGCTCATCCACTTTTACCGATGATGGAGATTCAATCTCTTCATTTTCAAGCAATGCTTCCATTTTTGCAGAGAAATCATCACCAAGAATGATTTCCTCACCATGCATTACACTGCTAATTGCATGGTAGCTAGCCCATTTTTGCTTTAATTCAGGATCGTTACATAACTCATTGATAAACGCATCATCGACATTATGCCCATCCATAAAAGCTGATAGGGTTTCTCTTTGTTGCATAATAAACTCCGATTGAATCTTAAATCTGCTGCATAAGAGGATTAATTTTTGCATCAATTGCTTCTCTTGCCCTGAAGATACGTGAACGAACCGTACCTACCGGGCATTGCATCACTTCTGCAATCTCCTCATAGCTTAACCCTTCTAACTCACGCAAAGTAATTGCGGTTTTAAGCTCTTCAGGCAAGCTCTCAATTGTGTCAAAAACAACACGTTTTAATTCTTCGGATAACACCATACTTTCCGGCGTATCCCCCTCACGAAGTTGCACCCCTACATCAAAACTTTCAGCATCTTCTGCCAAAATATCCTCTTTAGGCGGACGTCTTCCTAAGGCTGTTAAGTGATTCTTAGCTGTATTTACTGCAATACGATAAAGCCACGTATAAAAAGCACTTTCCCCTCGAAAAGACTCTAACGAACGATAGGCTTTAATAAATGACTCTTGCACAATATCTGGAATATCATCACGTGCGACATAACGAGTTAATAAACCCGCTACTCTATTTTGATAACGCACGACGAGTAAATTAAATGCTTTTTTGTCACCTTGCTGTGCACGCTCAACCAATATTTGATCGGCTACCTGCTCACTCATCTATCTGCGTTCTCCTAACTTAGTTACGCGTATATTCTTTCGTCACTTCCACATCATATACCACTTAGTATATAAAGCTATTGGAAAGTTCCTAAAAGAATAGGCTAATTAAAAAATTTACAAATCATTTTAATCCGAATATACAAGAAGCCAGTATTGACGCAAATACATGCTGTTTACTAGACTCCTCACATATAAAAAAATTCAATTTTTCGCTAATAAAAAGATCGTATGGTTAATAAATCAACAAAAAGATCATAATCCATATATAAATGAAGCGGTCAGATTTTACTGGATTTTTGCAAAAATACCACTCTATCTGACCGCATCTTTCTATATTTTTAAAATTTTCTGATACTTTTCTCTATTTCTTTGCTTTTAAATCTGCAACTTTATGTGCACGATAAATCGCATTAATTGCATGAATCAAAGCACGAGCCGAAGACTCAACAATATCAGTAGCTAAACCGACACCATGGAAACGACGTCCTTCATGCTCAACCACAATATCTACCTGTCCTAGTGCCTCTGCTCCTTCACCTTTTGCAGTAAGGTTATAATGAGACATTTTAATATCCATCCCCACAATTTTGAGAATCGCATTATACACTGCGTCCACCGGACCATTACCACCATTCGACACTTCACTAACACGTTTGCCATCAAGTTCAACTTGAACAAAAGCGGAAGCCGGTAAACCGCTAACCATTTGTGAAGTAATCACATCTAAATGCAATCTGTCTTCATCACCTGCCTGCATATCAATAAAGGCAAGCGCTTCTAAATCGTAGTCAAACACTTGACCTTTTTTATCGGCTAATTTTAAGAATGCATCATAAAGTTTATCCAAATCATAATCGCTTTCTTGGTATCCCATTTCAGCCATATGATTTTTCACTGCCGCACGCCCCGAACGAGCGGTCAGATTTAATTTTTCTTTCTTCAAGCCGATTGTTTCAGGCGACATAATTTCATAGGTGTTTTTATTTTTCACCATACCGTCTTGATGAATACCCGATGAGTGCGCAAACGCATTTGAACCGACAATCGCTTTATTCGGCTGAATCGGCATATTACATAATTGGCTGACCATTTGGCTGACACGATGAATTTCTTGGGTGTTAATGCGAGTATCTTTACCATTGAACATATCTTGACGCGTTTTAATCGCCATTACTACTTCTTCCAATGCCGTATTACCCGCACGTTCACCAATACCGTTAATCGTACATTCGATTTGTCTTGCACCGTTTAATACCGCTGTCAATGAGTTTGCTGTTGCCATACCTAAATCATTATGACAATGCACAGAAACAACCGCTTTATCAATATTTGGTACACGGTTCATCACATTCGCAATAATATCGCCATACTGATATGGTAAGCAGTAACCCACTGTATCAGGAATATTTACCGTGGTCGCACCCGCATTAATCGCTGCCTCTACAATACGACAAATGTTATCAATGCCGGTACGCCCCGCATCTTCACATGAAAACTCCACATCATCGGTATAACTTCTTGCACGTTTTACCGCTTTTACCGCCATGTCAACCACGTCATCAAACGAACGTTTTAATTTAGACTCAACGTGAATTGCCGAACTGGCAATAAATGTGTGAATACGGAACGCTTCCGCCACTTTTAATGCTTCCGCCGCAACATCAATATCTTTATCTACCGCACGAGATAACGCACAAACACGGCTATTTTTAATATGTTGCGCAATGGTTTTTACTGATTCAAAATCCCCTGCAGATGAAACCGGAAATCCAACTTCCATTACGTCAACACCTAAGCGCTCAAGCGCTAAAGCAATTTGTAGTTTTTCTTTTACGGTTAAACTTGCTTTAAGCGCCTGTTCGCCATCACGTAATGTCGTATCAAAAATAATAATGTTGTTATTGCTCATGGGATTCTCCATTAGTGTTAAACACTGATTTAATTAAATAAGTAAAATACCTACGATAAACACTCATTTGTTCTTTTTTATTATTTCTTTTAAAAAATGAAGAAAAAATAAAAAAAAACCCGCATCGATGTGCGGGTAAAGTGTGGATAGTGAACTATTTTCGTCCAACCAACCTTTATCCTCGCACAAAATGCGATAACAGAAGAAGTCGGAGAGAAAGTAGTTTTTCCATTGTGTTGTGTGTGTTTATGTTTGCATAGTTATTCGAAATACAAGATCTATATTAGCTTCAAATAGAGTGAAGTCAATAGAATTTTTCACTCCTCGCAAACGTTTTCTTGATAAATTTAAATCCCAAAATAGTGATAAATTCTTTAGTTAATAAATTAATTAGCAATTAATCCCAAATTAATATTCTTACTCCAAATAAAAGCAATGCCTTTTTACAAATAGCGAAGCCTTACACTTTTTATTCGTTTTGCGATTTTTTAAACAATTTTTGATTAAAATAACATAAACCTACTATTTTCTTTGAAGATAAAGCCTAAATTTGCTAGCCTTTATAGCATAATTGCCTAAAAAATATTTGAGGAAATAATTATGAATCAACCATTTAAAGCTATCGTTTCAGACTTAGATGGTACGTTATTAAATGCGGAACATAAAATTGGTCATTTTACGATTGAAACATTAAGTAAACTTGCAGCACAAGGTATTGATATTTTTCTGGCGACCGGGCGTAATTTGCCGGATGTAAAACACATTATTAATAAAGTGGATTTAAAAGAAGCAATGCTGATTACTTCAAATGGTGCGAGAGCCAATTTTCTTTCCGGCGAAACCGTACTCAATCACTATATTCCTGAAGAAATTGCCCTTCAATTAATGCAGACACCTTTTGACCCAACTCGTGTATGCCTAAATACTTACCAAGGCGATGATTGGTTTATCAATGTCGATATCGAACAACTAAAAAAATATCATAAAGATTCCGGTTTTACTTATCAGGTAGTGGATTTTAGTAAACATCATGGCAAGCAAACGGAAAAAGTCTTCTTTATCGGGAAAACACCGGAAGATCTTATTCCGATCGAGACTTATATTCGACAACAGTTTGGCGATCAGCTTTATATCACTTATTCCGGTATTTTATGTTTAGAAATCATGCATAAATCCGTTTGCAAAGCGAATGCACTGGAAGAACTGGTCAAACTACGTGGCTATACGTTAGAAGATTGTCTAGCATTTGGGGATGGAATGAACGATGTAGAAATGCTCTCTCGTGTTGGCAAAGGTTGTATTATGGAGAATGCGGATCCAAGACTAAAACAAGCGCTTCCGAACAATGAGGTGATCGGTAATCACAAAGAGGAAGCGGTCGCCAACTATCTTCGTTCGACCTTTGGTATTATTTAATCTGCAAATAAGCGGTCAAATTTCGGAATTATTTTGCAAAAAACAGGTCAAAAACGACCGCTTACTTAATTGATATCCATTACTAAATCGGAAAACAAATGAAACTAAAACCTATCATTACCGCATTAGTGCTTGCGGGTATTGCAGCCGCAAGCTACTTCTCTTTCTCGAGTAGCGATGAGGCACAACAAGTTCACTATATTACCGAACCCGTTACCCGTAGCACGATAGATAAAAGCGTACTTGCAACCGGTTCAGTACGCGCAAGCAAACGTACTGAGGTTGGTGCGCAAGTTTCAGGAAAAGTGATTAATCTTTATGTAACGCTTGGTCAAACGGTCAAAAAAGGCGATCTGATCGCTGATATTGACTCTAGCAACCAAAGTAACAGTTTAAGCACAGCAGAAGCTAATCTCGCTTCTTATCAAGCTAAGTTATCTTCTGCGCAAGTGGCTTTAGAAGTGGCACAATCAAACTACGCGCGTTTAAGTAAGCTATATAAACAAGCAAGTGCCTCACAGGCAGACCTTGAAACGGCAAAAAATACCCTAGCGGCAGCAAAAGCAAGCGTGGATGAAGCGAAATCACAAATCAAGTCGGCACAAATTTCGGTAGCTGATGCGAAAACCAATTTAAATTACACCCAAATTGTCTCACCGATGGACGGAACGATCGTATCCGTTCCGATTTCTGTTGGACAAACCGTGAATTCGGCACAAACTTCACCAACGATTGTGCACGTTGCTGACTTATCAAAAATGTTAATCAAATTAGAAATTTCAGAAGGAGATATTGCGCAAGTTGTGAAAGGGCAAAATATGACATTCACTACGCTCGCCGAACCTAATCATAAATACCACAGCAAAATTGATAGTGTCGATCCGGCGTTAACCACGCTCAGTGATGATAGCGCCTCAAATAAATATACTGAAAAAGCCGGTAATACCGAGGCAATTTATTACTACGCTAATTCCTTAGTGGACAATACTGAGCAACGTTTACGGATTGGTATGACTGTACAAGGACAAGTAGAAATTGCCAAACGTGAAAATGTGCTTGTGGTGCCGACATCCGCATTGAAGAAAAAAGGTAACGAGATCTTTATACAAGTTTTAGAAAACAACCGACCGGTTGAAAAGAAAGTTGAGCTTGGCTTAGCGGATAGCCAATATACGGAAATCACTGCCGGAGTGACCGAAGGTGAACAGGTTATTACAACACAGCGTTCAGATAGCGAACAAATCAGTATACAACCACGTAGTAGAGGTCCCTTCTAATCTAGAAAAACAAGCGGTCGAAATTTGCTTCTTTTTTACAAATTTCGACCGCTTTCAATTCTCTCAAACGCTAGCCTATTCCTTGCTATCCGACTGATTTTTCATTGCGGCAAAAATCATTGCTAATATTGGGCCTGAAATATTATGCCAAAAGCTAAATACGGCGCTTGGTACGGCAATCAGCGGATTGACTTTAAAATGCAATGCGGCAAGCGCAGCCCCCAAACCTGAATTTTGCATTCCTACCTCAATTGCTATCGTTTTACTATCAGCAATCGGTAATTTAAATACACGTCCGATTAAATATCCAATCAAATAACCTAAGCCATTGTGTAATACTACCACTAAGAAAATTAACAAGCCCGATTCAATAATTCGATCTTTACTTACCGACACAACCGCCGTCACAATCATCACAATGGCGAATACCGAAATTAACGGCATGGTTTGGCTAAATTGTTCAATTTTTTGCTTAAAGATCGAACGAATCACTACGCCAATAAAAATAGGTAACAACACCATTTTTAATACCGAAACAAACATCGCACCCGCATCAATCTCTAACCATTCGCTTGCAAAAATATAAAATACCGCTGGGGTAAGTAATGGTGCTAATAATGTCGAAACCGTGGTACACGCTACAGACAATGCGGTATTACCTTTTGCTAAGTAAGTCATCACATTTGACGAAGTGCCGCCGGGGCAAGAGCCGACCAAAATCACACCGATCGCTAAATCTGGCGGAAGTTGAAACGCTTTTGCTAAAACAAAAGCGATACTCGGCATCACGACAAATTGGGCAATTACACCTAAAATCGCCGCTTTCGGATTTTTAGTGACTTCCGCAAAATCTTTAAAGGTAAGCGTTAAACCCATACCTAACATCACAATCCCTAATAAATAAGGAATCCAAGGGACAAACTGTTTAAACGTATCGGGAAATTGTGCTGCAATAATCGCAAAAAACACGACCCAGATGGCAAAAGTTTTACTGACAAATTGTGTTATTTTCAAAAGAGCATTCATGTTGTGTCCTTAATTTGTTATTGATTTAGATTAAAAGAGTAACAGGCTAACGTACTTTTTTACAAAAGTGAATAGACAAAAATCAGGTTTATTTGTACTCTTTGGGCGCTTTGGCTGTAATTTCCAAAGCAGTGAAAGGAACAACACTAAAGGAGAACATAATGAAATTAGTTAAATTAACTGCAATCACTGTAGCGTCAATTTTTGCCTTGACCGGTTGTCATCACCATGCACAAAAGCATGATGAAATGATCTTGCAAGAACAAGCGACATTAGGGATTAACTGGATGCAACAATCAGGCGAATACCAAGCACTCGCTCATCAAGCGTTTAATATGGCAAAAATTGCGTTTGATAATGCAAAAGTAACGAAAGGTAAGAAAAAAGCCGTTGTTGTTGACCTTGACGAAACCATGGTTGATAACAGTCCTTACGCCGGCTGGCAAGTAAAAAATCATAAATCATTTGACGGCGAAAGCTGGACTCGTTGGGTAAATGCACGTCAAACTCAAGCGATTGCCGGTGCTGTTGAATTTAATAACTATGTAAACAGCCACAAAGGTACAATTTTCTACGTATCAAACCGCAAAGATGGCGGTGAAAAAGCAGCGACTATCGATGATATGAAAGAATTAGGTTTCACCGGTGTAAGCGAGCACACACTATTCCTCAAAAAAGACAAATCGAACAAAACACCTCGTTTTGAAGAAATTGAAAAACAAGGTTATGAAATCGTGCTTTACCTAGGCGATAACTTAAATGATTTCGGTGATGCGACCTACAAAAAATCAAATGCGGAACGCCGTGACTTTGTAAGCGCAAACAAAGAAAAATTTGGTAAACAATTTATCGTATTACCAAACCCGAACTACGGCGACTGGGAAGGTGGTTTAGATAAAAACTATTATAAAGGCGATGCGAAAAGCCGTTTAGACATCCGTCACAATGCAATTAAAGCATGGGATGGTAAATAATTGATAAAAATAGACCGCTTATCGAGGCTTTCTGATAAGCGGTCTTTTATTTTGAGTTATTTTATCAAGCCATTATGCTTTTTCACGCATATATTTAATAAAGAAATAAAGATTAGTACAGGTAACAAAAAAGTTTAAACCCGCCACAGGTAAAGAGCCAATCATCAGCCCGTAAATCGTGAAGCAAGCACAACCTATTGCGTTAACTAAACGTAACTTAATTACATCTTTTAATAAAAAAGATACGCCCACTAAAAACATCGCAAAATAGCCGAATAACTCTACATAATCCATAAGAACCTCCTAAAATTAATATCTGCATATTATTTTAATCAGTCTTATTTTGTTTGTGTTTAACTTTAAAAAAAGCAAAGGATTGCGTTCACATTTTTATGTTTTAATTGACGATAAAATCAGCAACCACTACGTTCCAGTAACATAAAACGGCATTGATAAGGGTTTTGTTCATCAACTTCAGACCATTGTTCCTGTTTTAACTGCCAATGTTCTTCATCAAATTCAAAAAACGTATCCCCTTCAATCTCCGCTTGTATTTCGGTTAAATAAAGTTTGTTTGCAAACGGAAGTGTTTGTTTAAAAAGCTCGCCGCCGCCAATCACCATAATTTCTTCCACATTTGCAAAAGTTTTGGTTAATTCGACCGCTTGTTCAAAATTAGTCGCCACATAAGCGCCTTCTACTGAAAAGCCGGAACGAGATAAAATAATATTAGGACGTTTAGGTAGTAAGCGACCGATAGATTCGTAAGTTTTACGCCCCATAATCACCGGCTTGCCCACTGTATTTTGACGAAACCACGCCAAATCAACCGGTAAATGCCACGGCATTTGATTATCCTTACCAATCACGTGATTCTTTGTACGTGCCACAATTAAACTAATTTCCATTGATTTTCTGCCCTTATGCCTTTTAGTTTGATTTAAGTTGAAATTAATGGTGATTTTAACAAACAAAAGTGCTACTTTTCATATAATTCTTTTTTTCTTTAGACAACCTACCGAAATACAGCTTATGAGCAAGACTATTGTTATCAAATTTGGGACGAGTACCCTTACGCACGGCGGCAAAAGTTTAAGTCGTCCTTATATGTTAGAGTTAGTTAAACAAATCGCTCAACTGCATCAGCACCACCGCGTTATCGTGGTCACTTCCGGCGCTGCTGCGGCAGGACGTGATTACCTCGGTCATCCGGAGCTTCCCAAAACGCTTGCTTATAAACAGATGTTAGCAGCGGTCGGACAAAGCCAACTGATTCGGACTTGGGAAAATTTATTCGATATCTATGGCATTCATATCGGGCAAATTCTATTAACACGTGCCGATATTGACGATCGTGAACGTTTCTTAAATGCTCGAGATACGCTAAATGCGCTGTTAGAACAAAAAATCATCCCGGTCATCAATGAAAATGACACCGTGGCAACCGAAGAATTTAAAGTGGGCGATAATGATAACTTATCCGCTTTGGTGGCGATTCTTGCACACGCCGACCAACTCTATTTATTAACCGACCAAGAAGGGCTTTTTAGTGCCGACCCACGCAAAGATCCGAATGCGACATTACTTTCTGTCATTGAAAGAATTACCCCGGAAATTCGTCAAATTGCCGGTGGAAGTTCAACCGGGCTTGGTACCGGTGGTATGAGTACCAAAATTACCGCTGCCGATATCGCTACCCGTTCGGGTGTGGAAACGATTATTGCTTCCGGCTCACGTGAAAACGTGTTAGTGGATTTAGCTAATGATGTGGCGATCGGTAGTAAATTTTTAGTGCAATCCGACCGCTTAGAAGGCAGAAAACAGTGGTTATTTGCCGCCCCTCAAGTAGGTACATTAACGGTCGATAAAGGTGCGGAAGCCGCATTATTACAGCATAAATCTCTCTTGCCTGTCGGTGTGTCGAATATAAATGGCGTGTTTAGCCGTGGTGAAGTGGTAAAAATCTTCAATCAAGAAGGCAAAGCGCTGGCGCTTGGCTTAGTTCGTTACAGTAGCGAAGCGCTAGAACGGATTAAAGGCAAGAAATCAGCTGAAATCGAATCATTATTAGGCTATGAATTCGGTTCAGTTGCCGTACATATAGATGAAATGGTGATTTATTAACAAACAAGCGGTTGATTTTGCGAAAAATTTTGCAAATTTAACCGCTTGCAGATAAGGATAGAAAATGGAATTAGGATTAGATGTTTTTACAATCTTATTTACTGTAGCAACCATAGCCGGTTTTATTGATGCTATCGCCGGCGGTGGCGGCTTGCTGACAATTCCGGCACTACTGGCTGTCGGCGTTCCGCCTGCCATGGCACTAGGAACCAATAAACTGCAGGCTTGCGGCGGTTCATTTTCTGCCTCTCTTTATTTTGTGCGCAAAAAAGCAGTCGATGTCAAACAGATTTTCCTATTGATCTTATTGACTTTTATTGGTGCCGCTTGCGGTACAATCTTCGTGCAAACCATTGATGTGAACGCACTAAAAGCATTATTACCCTTCTTAGTGCTGATTATCGGTATTTATTTTTTATTTAGCCCAAGTATCGGTGATGAAGATCGAAAACAACGCATCAGCCTACCACTGTTTGCCTTTACGGCAGCTGCCGGTGTTGGTTTTTATGACGGAATGTTTGGGCCGGCGACCGGTTCGTTTTTCACCCTTGCATTTATTTTGTTACTTGGCTTTAATTTACCGAAAGCGGTGGCTCACGCCAAAGTATTAAATTTTACCTCTAACTTTGCCTCATTGATTTTCTTTATTCTAGGCGGTGCCGTATTATGGAAAATCGGTCTTATCATGATGGTAGGACAATTTATCGGCGGTACACTCGGGGCAAGAATGGTGGTGACCAAAGGCAAAAAATTAGTGCGTCCAATGTTAGTCACTATGTCATTTATAATGGTAGCAAAAATGCTCTATGATCAAGGCTTATTAAACTTTCTATGAACCAAGCAAAACGAATTGAAATTTTAACTCGTTTACGTAACGAAAACCCACACCCAACCACCGAACTTAACTACAGCAATCCGTTTGAATTACTGATTGCTGTCATTCTTTCTGCGCAAGCGACCGATAAAGGTGTGAATAAAGCCACTGATAAACTGTTTCCGGTGGCAAACACGCCGCAAGCTATTTTAGATTTAGGTGTTGACGGGCTAAAAGAATATATTAAAACCATCGGGCTTTTTAATAGCAAAGCGGAAAACATTATTAAAACCTGCCGTGATTTAATTGAAAAACATCACGGTGAAGTACCAGAAAATCGTGAAGCGCTTGAAGCATTGGCGGGTGTAGGACGAAAAACCGCAAATGTAGTACTGAATACTGCTTTCGGGCACCCGACCATTGCGGTGGATACGCATATTTTCCGCGTATCCAATCGTACCGGTTTTGCTCCGGGTAAAGACGTAGTAAAAGTCGAAGAAAAATTACTGAAAGTAGTGCCTGCCGAATTCAAGGTAGATGTACACCACTGGTTGATTTTACACGGACGTTATACCTGTATTGCACGCAAACCTCGTTGCGGTTCTTGCATCATCGAAGATTTGTGCGAATACAAAGACAAAACGGAATAATCCTTACTAAGACAAGCGGTCGAATTTCGGCATTTTTTTACCAAGTCTATGCTAATCCGACCGTTCTCCTTCTCTCTAGCGCTGCTCCTATCTTTTTCAATCTATATTTCTTTTCTGCTTAACGGTGCTACAATATTACTTTTTGCAACTCAATATCCTCCCCCGATAAGGACAAATAATGCCGAATCAGAATCTACTGACCGTTAAAGGTGAGCGTGTTGCGATTGTATCAGGACTCCGAACACCGTTTGCTCGTAAAGATACCGGTTTCAAAGATGCGTATGCAACCAGTCTTGGCACAATGGTAACCAATGAATTACTCAGCCGTACGGCGATTGAGCGAAAAGAAATCGAACAATTAGTATTTGGTCAAGTAATCCAACAACCGGATATTCCAAATCCGGCACGTGAAATTGCGATTGCGCTCAATATGCCGCATTTACAATCTTACAGTATCAGTAGTTCTTGCTTATCAGGTTTACAAGCGATCGCCAATGTTGCAGGCAGTATTGTCAGCGGATCAATATCTGCGGGTATTGCCGGTGGTGCCGATTCGATTTCTAATGCACCGTTAAGCATTAGCCCTCGGGTTCTTTATAATTTCAAATCTATTTTTGCTGCCGAAACGCTAGACGAAAAATATCGTCGTTTCCGTCAGTTCTCTTGGCGCGATTTCAAACCTCACAGCGTGAATTTGAAAGACTTCACCACTCAAATGTCGGTAGCGGAAGTCTCGGAACAAATGGCACAAGACTACAAAATTAGCCGAGAAGATCAGGACGAATACGCCCGTCTTTCCAACCAAAAAGCGGCGGATGCGTGGAAAATCGGTTTATTAAAAGAAGAAGTCATGCCTTCTTTCCCACACCCTTATAAAGATTTTGTGGTTTCGGACACCTTAGTTTCCGCTGCAACCCGTTCTCGTCATTACCAACGTTTCTCACCCTTGGTAAATAAAGACTATGCCACCGTTACCGAAGCGAATATGCCACAACCGGTCGATGGTGCAGCGGCAGTTTTACTGATGAATGAAAGCAAAGCGAAAAATTTAGGGCTCACTCCGCTTGGTTATATCCGCAGTTATGCCATTACCGGTAATGATATTTGGCAAGATATGTTTGCCGGCGCAACCATTGCCAGCGCCCAAGCGCTCGACCGTGCGGAACTTCAATTACAAGATATGAGCTTTATTGATATTCATGAATCTTCAGCAAGCCAAATGCTCGCCAATATTCAATTTTTTGAGTCGAATGAATTTGCAAAAAAATACCTAAATCGAACCTCTTGTTTGGGCAAAATTGAGCTGAATAAGCTCAATCATTTAGGTGGTTCCATTGCGTTTGGTAACCCTCGTGCAGTAACCAGTTTACGAACAATTATTCAATCGCTTTACGCATTAAAACGCCAAGGCGGCGGCTTAGCGTTAGTCGCTTCCAGTGGTTTAGGTGGCTTAGGTGCCGCAATGGTTTTAGAAAGTGAATAAGGGAAATACGATGATTGAACAACAAGAACAAACACCGGTGTTTCAAGTAGAAATTGATGATAACCGTATTGCGATTATTCGTATTCAAACTTTAGATAATGATGCTAACTGGTTACCGGAAAACTTTGTCAGCGAACTACGCAGCGTTATCGGCAGTATCATTTATCAGCAAGCTCAAGGCGTGATTTTTATCTCTGCTCGTGCCCACAACTTTATTCAGGGCTTCAAGCCGAGCATTCTAAAAGAGAAAACGGCGGAACAGCTAAGAATATTCTCGCAAGAAGCGCAGGCGGTCATGCGCGAAATTAATACGCTAAGAATGCCGGTGATCGCCGCAATTGACGGCAATTGTTTCGGCTTAGGCTTAGAATTGGCATTGGCGTGTGATTATCGTTTGGCAACGGATGAAAATTACACACAATTTGCGATGCCGCAAGTGCGTTCCGGCTTATTGCCGTTTGCCGGCGGTACACAACGTTTACCTCGTTTAATCGGCTTACAAAATGCCACCCCACTGTTGCTCTTTGGGCATAAAATCAATGCCGAACAAGCGAAGAAGTTTGCGTTAGTGGATAAACTCGTGCCGGCGACTCGACTTTTTGATACCGCATATCAAATGTTATTAAATAACAAAGTGCAAAAAGTCGATCATAAACGACCGCTTACGTTATTCAAAAAATGGCGTAAACAATTAGAAGGAAATACCCTTTTCCGCCATAAATTTCTCGATCGCATCGAAAATTTGGTATGGCTAAAAACCTTTGGCAACTACCCTGCGGTTGCTCGTCTGATCGAATTACTGAAAGAGCCACATTTCAAGGCCGGGTTAACCCTAGAACAACATGCATTCGCTGAGTTATTTCATACCGAAACCTCAAAAGTTTTGATTGATTTGAAAAAAACCGAACGCGCGATGAAAGATAAATATCGCATTCGTGGTGATGTAAGAGATGTATTACAAGTGAGTGTGCTTGGTTCTGGGTATATGGGCGCTGGTATTGCTTATTTAACTGCAAATAATGCGCAAGTACCGGTACGAATTAAAGACATTCATCCTTCGGAGATCCGTAAAGCACTACGTACCTGCTACGAATTGATGCGCAATGAAGTGGATAAAAATCAGCTCAATCCGGGGCAAATGATTCAGCGAATGAACCTAATTACCGGCGGCGAGCGCCTTGTTGCGGCAAAATCGACCGATTTTATTATTGAAGCCGTGTATGAAGATCTCAAACTGAAACAGCGAATGTTACAAGAAAGCGAAGCCTATTATGACGAGCACGCGATTTTTGCGACTAATACTTCAACTTTTGCAATCCGAGATATCGCTTCGGTCGCTAAGCGTCCGGAAAATGTGATTGGTTTCCACTACTTTAGCCCGGTGGCGAAGCAAAAAATGGTTGAAATCGTGCCGCATGAAGGTACTTGTGAACATACGATCGCTACAGCGATTCACTTTGCGATTCAGCAAGGAAAAGTGCCGTTATTAGTGGCAGATAAACAAGGCTTCTTTATTAACCGCATTTTAACGCCGTTCTTATTAGAAGCGATTCAATGTTTGGTAGATGGCGAATCCATTGAGTTTATCGACCGTTCATTACAAGAATTCGGTTTCCATTTAGGCCCGTTAGCGGTTATTGATGAAATGGGTTTAGATGTGATTGCCAAATCAAACCCTGCTCTGGTTCGTGAATTGGGCAGACGTTTTAGTTTGCCGGAAAGTGTCGATTTACTGATTCGCAATGAACGTAAAGGCTGTAAGAATAAACGCGGCTTTTATATGTATGATTCTAAAGGCGAACGTTTGCAAGAGGATAAAAGTATTTATCATGTGATGGAAACCATCGCTCGTAATGATTTGGAATCCGAGCAAATTGCACGCCGCTGTATTTTACGTATGATTAATGAAGCGGCTTGGTGTTTGCAAGATAATGTTATTCAGTCTATTGATGAAGGTAATGTAGCTTCCGTACTTGGTGCCGGTTTCCCAGAATTTAGAGGCGGCATTTACGCCTATATGGACAAAATCGGTGCTAAAGAAATCGTTAAGCAATTACGTCAGCATGCTAAACAATACGGTACTCGTTTTGAACCTTGCGAATGGCTGATACAACAGGCTGAACAAGCTTAATCTTTTCAAAAAAGGGATAATAACTTCAATTATCCCAAAATCTATAAAGGAAATAATTAATGAAAAAATCAACCCTTGCGATTTCTGTGGTGGCTGCATTAGCTGCAATTACTAGTGGCGGTGCGTGGTATACCGGTAACCAAATTGAGCAGCGTTATCCGGAACTGCTTGAGCAAGTAAATACCGGTTTAAAGGGCTTAAAAGCTTATAACATTCACGCCGATATCAGCGATGTTAAACTCACAAAAGGTATCTTTAGTTCAGAAGTTCAATATAACGTCAATGTTAAAACGGATAACAACAGTTTTACCCTTAACGGTAACGACACTGTTTACCATGGTCCGCTTCCGTTAAACCGTTTAGTGAAAGGTAATCTGATGCCGATGTTACTAAGCGGCGAAACGCATATTTCTGCCGTGGGCAACCAGCTTAAAAGCTATTTTGCAGGTAATGATGTTCTTTCAGCGACAACGGATATTCATTACAGTAGTAATGTGGCAGGCAATGCAACGCTTAATCCGTTTAAATCGGAGAATATTGAAAGCTCAAAAATCTATTTTGAAGGTGATTATACCGGTTTTGGTAAACAGCATTTGAATGTTGAATTACTGAAAATAAAAAATAATGGTGAAAGTAAAGGAGCGTTTGAATTATCCGGCTTACATTACGATGCGAATTACACGCAAGATAAACAATACCCTGAGTTAAAAGGCTTAGGCGATTATCAAGCAGCCATTAAAAAATTCACCTTTATTAACGAAAAAAATGAGAGCGTTAATTTAAATGAACTCGCTTCTAAAGGACATAGTGAAATTAAAAACGATCGTTTAGTCAGTTTGGGTGATCTCACATTTAATGCAGATTGGGCGGCTGAAGCTAAAACAGCTGATTTAGGGAAGGTTAACGCTGATATCCGAATGGATCTTGACGCAAAATCATTTAATGAATTGACTTTACTTTCAAATAAATTAGAAAGTGAATCGCCTGAAATCCAAAATCAGTTACAAGCAGCAGTAACAGCCCTCCTTACCAAAGCACCTAAATTAAAGGTGAACGAAATTTCGATTCAAAATGCGAAAGGTAAAAATAGTTTCTCACTTAATTTAGATTTGGATAAATTCGATATTGCACAAATCTCACAAGCGAAATCTATCGAAGATACGCTTAAAATCTTTAAGCCGTCTAATTTGGAGGTAAATTTAAATTTAGCGGCAAGTGAAGAAATGGCAAAACAGTGGTTAACCATTGCGCCTGATGCAAATTATGTCGGTACACCGGAAGAAAATGCCAAACTGCGTATTCAAGAATTAACCAATAGTGCAAAATATTCAGGTATTGCCACTGTGGACGCTGAGAATATTAAACTGGCATTAAAAATTGAGAATGGCAAAGTAAACTTAAATGGTAGAGAGGTTTCGGAATCCGAACTACAATTGGCACTGTGGGCAATTATGCTCGGTGCGAGCGGCTTAGGTCACTAGTCATTCATTAAACAAGCGGTCTGTTTTGGTAGAAAATTTGCAAAATTCTTACTAAAACAGACCGCTTGCTTTTGCCTTAAAGCCATTGATATAAGGCGATAATCAATGGCATAGTGAACACGCAAAGTAAAGTAGTTACGCCATAAATCGCACTGGCTTTTCTTGCGTCTTGATTATACACCACCGCCATTTGCGTTACGGTTGCCGCCGAAGGGCTGGTGGTTGCCAAAAAGCTAATCATCGCAATGGTTGCACCGTTTTCCGCTATCCAGCTACCAAAGTCGAATACTTTCACAATCACCAATAAAATCAGCGGAATAAAAATCAAGCGAAGAAACGAAACCAAATAAATACGCTTATCCGCCATAATCTCTTTGACCGGAATCGACGCAATTAACATCCCTGCCACTAACATCGCCATCGGTCCGATCATATCGCCGAGCCAAGCTAATGTTCCCGCAATTACGTTAGGTAATTTAATTTGTAACAGGAACAACAGCATACCGATAATGATCGCAATAATATTGATATTGGTAAAAATCTTTTTCAGCGACACTTCGCCCTTACCGCACAATAACATGCGTAAATGCGACCAAAACAAGAAATTTTGTACCACCATAAAACCGGTGGCGTAAATCACCCATTCATTGCCAAATAACGAAGCGACCAACGGAATAATCAAATTGCCTGAATTGGAATAAATAGCGGTGGCATGTTCCAAATTACTTAATTTAAAAATCGGCTTTAATATTTTACCAATCAAGATCAGCAGACCGCTCAGCAAAATCGCCATACCGAAAGACAAATATAAGCCGTGTAAAATAGCGTCCGAATATTCGATTTGAAAAGCGGTAATCAGCATAGAAGGGCTAATGATATACAACCCGATAACCGAAATCGGATAACTTTGTTCCGAAGTCAGCAATTTCAGCTTCACCAATAAATAACCGAGTAACACAATAATGGTTAACTGAGTGATTTTCTCGGCTAACAATAAAGCGATATCCATATTAGGCTTTCTCCAATAATAAGCGTTTCTCACCGGAATATACGGTCGCTTTTCCTTTGCGAGTAAAAGCACTCAAAGTGAAATCATGTGCTTGCGCAATCTCAACCGCTAATGCTGTTGTTGCGGAAATGGCACACAACATTTCGATACCGACCGCCAAACATTTCTGTACCATTTCAAAACTGGCACGACTGGTTACAAACACAAAACCAAGTGGCTTACCGGCTTTCGCATACCAACCGATAAGTTTATCCAGCGCCACGTGTCTGCCGACATCTTCTCGAATTGCAAGCAATTCCCCTTGCGGAGAAAAGAATGCCGCTGCGTGGCTTGCACCGGTTTGTTGTGCCAACTGTTGCGCTTGTTCAAGTTGTTGCAAGCAATCATCGAATACCTGTGGATTTACGGCTTGCAAGCGGTCATTTTTTTGCAAAAATTTGCAACTTTGGCTGACTTGTTCCAACTGCTCGACCCCACAAATCCCACAGCCGGTTCTGCCGGTCATTGAACGGCGCTTTTCTTTCAGCGCCACAAATTGGCGAGTAGTGATCTCCATTTGTACTTCGATACCGTTGCACTGCTCAATCACATCCAACCCATATAATTCTTGTTTATCGGTTAAAATGCCTTCCGCTAATGAAAAACCTAACGCAAAATCTTCCAAATCTTGCGGCGTCGTCATCATCACTGCATGAGAAATCCCGTTATACACTAATGCAACCGGCACTTCACAAATAAGATTTTCTTCAAGCTCAGTAGTAAAAGATTGTTGTAATCTCACCGCTTGTTTTTGTATTGTTATATCCATGATTTATTCCAAATAATATTCCCGCAAATATTTTTTACCTTTATTCTACAATTTTTTCCTACCCGGCAATATAAAAGTTTCCTGTCTATATTTCTGTCAGAAAATAAAAATCACTTGCATTAAATAACATTTTTTTAACAAAAATCCACTTTTTGCTTGCATTTTATATTTATTTTGTTAAAAATTTGTAAAACTCATAATGCTCAACGACATTTAAATCCTGCTAGTATTCCACTAAATATTTAAGCTATATCAAACTAACTGCAAATAGTGCTAGTTTTACTTACGATTGGGTATGGCTTATTATAAATAAAGGTCAATAATAGCTTCACTTTAAATGCAGTATGCAATTAGAGCTTTTCAAATTATTTACATTAATTCTTTATGAATGTTTTGTTTTTTTAAGTAGGAGTGATTATGCAGGTCTCTAGACGTAAGTTCTTTAAGATCTGTGCAGGTGGTATGGCGGGCACATCCGCAGCAATGCTAGGCTTTGCGCCGGCAACTGCATTAGCTGCCCCTCGTGAATATAAACTTTTACGAGCCAAAGAAACCCGTCAAACTTGCACTTATTGCGCCGTAGGTTGTGGAATGCTGATGTACAGCATGGGTGACGGTGCAATGAATTCACGTGGTAAATTATTCCATGTTGAAGGTGACCCAGATCATCCGGTAAGCCGTGGGGCGTTATGTCCTAAAGGTGCGGGTGTTTTAGACTATGTAAATAGCCCTAATCGTTTACAATATCCGGAATATCGTGCACCGGGTTCAGATAAATGGGAACGAATTTCTTGGCACGATGCTATTCATAAAATCGCAAAACTTCTAAAAGAAGACCGCGATGCAAACTTCCAAGCAACCAACGAAGCCGGTACCCCGGTAAACCGTTGGCTCACCACAGGTATGTTATGCGCTTCTGCCGCAAGTAATGAAACCTGTTACCTCACACATAAGTGGGGACGTTCTCTCGGTATGCTCTACTTAGACAACCAAGCGAGTACCTGACACGGACCAACGGTAGCAAGTCTTGCTCCAACATTTGGTCGCGGTGCCATGACAAATCACTGGGTTGATATCAAAAATGCGGACGTAGTGGTCGTAATGGGCGGTAATGCCGCTGAAGCGCACCCTGTCGGTTTCCGCTGGGCAATCGAAGCGAAAAAACAAAACGGTGCGAAGTTAATGGTGGTTGACCCACGCTTTAACCGTACGGCATCTGTTGCGGATTTCTATACGCCGATTCGTTCGGGTACCGATATCGCAATGCTATTAGGTGTGATCCGTTACTTGTTAGCGAACGATAAAATTCAACACGAATACGTTAAACACTATACCAACGCAAGTTTCTTAGTAAACGAAGGCTTCAAATTCGAAGACGGTTTATTCTCCGGCTACGATGCGGAAACTCGTCAATATGATAAATCAACATGGTCTTATCAGCTTGATGAAAACGGTCAGCCGAAACGTGATTTAACATTCCAAGATCCTCGTTGTGTCATTAACTTATTAAAAGCACACGTTGAACGTTATACCCCGGAAATGGTTGAACGTATCTGCGGTACGAAGCAAAAAGCCTTCTTAGAATTTGCAGAAACCATTGCTTCAACTTCAACGCCGGAACGTACGACAACTTTCTTATACGCATTAGGTTGGACGCAACACTCGGTCGGTTCACAAAACATTCGCTCAATGGCGATGATTCAGTTACTGCTCGGTAACATCGGTATGGCCGGTGGCGGGGTGAATGCGTTACGCGGACACTCAAACGTTCAAGGTTCTACGGATATGGGCTTGTTCCCGTCAATGTTGACCGGTTATATGCCGCTTCCGACTGAAAACGATACGTCATTAGACGCATTCTTAGCGCGTATCACACCGAAAACAACGGTTGAAGGTCAGGTAAACTATTGGCAAAACACACCGAAATTCTTAGTCAGCTTGCTCAAATCGTTCTATGGCGATAAAGCAACCGCAGAAAATGAATACGGTTTCCATAATTTACCAAAACAATTACCGAAGAAACTCGACCCGATGCAATACATCAATATGATGGTAGAGGGAAAAGTTAACGGTTATATCTGTCAAGGTTATAACCCGATTGCGTCTTATCCGGATTCAAATAAAGTCCGTAAAGGCTTAAGCAAGCTGAAATTCTTAGTCATTTTAGACCCGTTAGAAACAGATACATCTAACTTCTGGCAAAACCACGGTGAGATGAATGATGTAAACCCTGCAGACATTCAAACGGAAGTATTCCGCTTACCGACTATCTGTTTTGCGGAAGAAGATGGTTCGATCGCAAACTCAGGTCGTTGGTTACAATGGCACTGGAAAGCGGCCGAACCACCAAAAGAAGCAAAACCGGACGTAGATATTCTGGCGGAAATTCGTGAAGTGATGTTAGAAATGTATCATCACGAAGGTGGTAAATCGATCGAAACGATTGAAGCGATGAGTTGGGATTACGCCAACCCGGCTGAACCGAAGGCGGATGAGTTAGCCAAAGAAATTAACGGCTACGCATTAGAAGACATCGTTGACCCGACAAGCGGTCAAATTTTAGTGAAAAAAGGCGAATTACTTTCTTCATTTGCACAGTTGCGTAATGACGGTACGACCGCTTCAGGTAACTGGATTTACACCGGTCAATGGACACCGAAAGGCAACCAAATGGCAAACCGTGATAACTCTGACCCGTCAGGTTTAGGTAATACGTTAGGTTGGGCATTTGCATGGCCGGCAAACCGTCGTATCGTTTATAACCGTGCGAGTGCGGATCCATCCGGTAAACCGTGGAACCCGAAACGCCAGCTTGTAAAATGGAATGGTAAAAACTGGAACTATATTGACGTGGCAGACTTCGGCTCTGCACCACCGAATAGTAACGTGAGTCCGTTTATTATGCAGCCGGAAGGGGTAAGCCGCTTATTTGCAATCGATAAATTGGTTGATGGTCCGTTCCCTGAACATTACGAACCAATTGAAAGCCCAATCGGAACGAACCCGCTTCATCCGAATGTGGTACAAAACCCGGTAGTACGCATTTTAGATAGCGATAAAGCAAGTTTCGGCACGGCGGATGAATTCCCTTATGTCGGTACAACGTATCGTTTAACGGAACATTTCCACTTCTGGACGAAACAATCTATGTTAAATGTGATTGCCCAACCGGATCCGTTTGTGGAAATCGGTGAAGCGCTTGCACAAGAGAAAGGCATTGTGAACGGCGATACGGTCAAAGTGAGCTCAAAACGTGGCTTTATTAAGGCAAAAGCTGTGGTCACAAAACGTGTGCGTTCTGTACAAGCGGACGGAAAAACTATTCATACCGTAGGTATTCCAATCCACGGAGGCTTTGCAACCGTCGGTAAAAAAGGTTACTTAGCGAATAGTTTAACCGGTCGTGTGGGTGATGCAAATACGCAAACCCCAGAGTATAAAACGTTCTTGGTCAATATTGAGAAAGTTACGGAGGTAGCATAATGTCGGTCGTTCAAGAACAAAACATTATTAAAGTCTCCGCCACCTCATTCGTTACACCGCCGCCACAGGCTCGTAGCCATGTTGTGGAAGTAGCAAAACTGATCGATGTTTCAACCTGTATCGGTTGTAAAGCGTGTCAAGTAGGTTGTTCCGAATGGAACGACCTTCGTACCACCCCACAAGAATGTGTAGGCGTTTACGATAACCCGATTGATCTGAATGCCGAACAATGGACGGTGATGAAGTTCAATGAAGTGGAAGAAAATGACCGCTTAGAGTGGTTAATCCGTAAAGACGGTTGTATGCACTGTTCTGAACCGGGCTGTTTAAAAGCTTGTCCGGCACCGGGTGCAATCATTCAATATGCAAACGGGATTGTGGACTTCCAATCTGACAAATGTATCGGTTGCGGTTACTGTATCGCCGGTTGTCCGTTCAACATTCCTCGTATGAACGATAAAGATAACCGAGTGTATAAATGTACCCTTTGCGTCGATCGTGTTAACGTAGGTCAAGAACCGGCGTGTGTAAAAACTTGTCCGACAGGTGCAATTCGCTTCGGTTCTAAAGAAGAAATGCTTCACTACGGTGAACAACGTGTGGCGGAACTCAAAACTCGTGGTTACGAGAATGCCGGTGTTTATAACCCTGAAGGCGTGGGCGGTACGCACGTAATGTACGTATTACACCATGCCGATAAACCGGAGTTATATTCCGGCTTACCGAAAGATCCGGGCATTGACCCGACCATCACGCTTTGGAAAGACGTATTAAAACCGGTTGCCGCTATCGCAATGGGCGGTCTTGCACTTGCTGAAGTTGCACACTATGTAACGGTTGGTCCAAACGTTGAAGAAGATGTGGAAGATCATCATGAGGAAGGAGATAAACATGAGTAAGAAATTAGAGATTACGAATGATACTAAAATCGTTCGTCATAAACCGCTTGCCCGTGTGAGCCACTGGTTTTTGGTTATCGCTTTCTTCTTAACTATGTTTACCGGGGTTGCATTTTTCTTCCCTGATTTTGCATGGTTACATGAGATTCTTGGTACACCACAGCTTGCTCGTGCGTTACACCCATTTACCGGTATTGTAATGTTTATTGCATTTATCATTATGGCGCTGATCTACTGGCACCATAATATTCCGGAAAAAAATGATATTCGTTGGGCAAAAGGGATTGTCGAAGTATTAAAAGGTAACGAACACGCAGTTGCTTATAACGGCAAATACAATTTGGGTCAGAAAATGCTGTTCTGGACTCTAATTTTAGCGATGTTTACCCTATTGATTACGGGCATTATTATGTGGAGAAAATATTTCTCTGCGAATTTCTCGATTCAAACGTTACGTATCGCAATCCTACTCCACTCAGCCAGTGCATTTGCGTTATTTACCGGTATCCTAGTGCATATGTATATGGCATTCTGGGTTAAAGGCTCGATTACCGGTATGGTTGAAGGCTGGGTAACAGTTCGCTGGGCGAAAAAACACCACCCGAAATGGTTTAAAGAAGAAGTATTACCTGAAATTGAAAAACAAGTGAAGGAATAGCTAGCTTCTAAAATGACTTAAAGTGCGGTAACTTACCGCACTTTATTTTTGAATACTTGATTTTTAAATACTTGCTAAGTTTCTTTTTTAAGGGCATTTAGCAAGATTTAACCTGAGAAAATAATATGAGCATCCGAATTTTACCTGAAAACGAAATCAAACAAGCGGCAAATTCGTTTCAAAACCCACCGCTACTGTTTGCCAATCCAAAGAATCTCTATTTTCGCCGAGCAAAGCGTTTAAGAGAACTTGCAGAGAATAATCCGTTTGGTGATTACTTAGAATTTGCGGCGAATCTTTCTGAGGTGCAATTAGATTTATTGGAGAGCCATCCTATTGCAAATTATTCGGAAAAATTGACCGCTTGTGTTCAAACTTCAAGTGGTCAAAAGCCATTGAATGCCAAAACCTTCCAACGCAGCAGTGAATGGCGTGAGTTATTATTAGCTTTAATTGATAAGTTTAAGCCTTATGCAAATGACACCATGTTGGCTACAATTGAGTTGCTCGAAAAATCTTCGAGTTCCGAATTAGAAGCTTTTGCTGATGATTTACTTAACGAACGTTTTGAAACGATTGGTGCAGATAAAGCGGTTTTCCTATGGGCAGCTTTATCACTTTACTGGACGCAACTTGCCCAACAATTACCTCGTAATACCCGAACCGAAGTCGGTGAACGCCATACTTGTCCGGTATGTGATTCTGCACCGGTGGCAAGTGTGGTACATTTTGGCGACACCCAAGGACTTCGCTATTTACATTGCGCATTATGCGAAAGCGAATGGAATATGACTCGCTCACAATGTTCTGTCTGCGACCAAAGCGGCAAATTGGATTATTGGAGCATTGATAGCGTAGATGCAGCGGTTAAAGCTGAAAGTTGTGGCGATTGTGAAAGCTATTTAAAAGTGCTTTATCAAGAAAAAGATCCGCACGTAGAGCCGGTTGCTGATGATTTAGGCACACTGATTTTAGATGCGGAAATGGAACACAAAGGGCTGGCTCGCAGTGGCTTGAATCCATTCTTATTCCAAGTGGAATAACCATTCTTTTTGCAAAAAAGTGGTCAAATTTGACCGCTTTTTTACCTCTCTGATTTATATGCATTCGATTAATTTGAGTTTCGTCATTATTTCACAAAATTAATTAATTCTTTATTGCTATTTTCACTATTTTTAGGTATATCTACCCTTAGTTAAATTTATGCAATACATAGGAAAAAATTATGAATCAGCCATACTCCGCTATGCGTAACAACATCCATATGCTTGGTGATTTTTTAGGTGAAACTATTCGTGAAGCCCAAGGTAATGACATCTTAGAATTAATTGAAAGTATTCGTGTGCTTTCAAAAAATTCTCGTGCCGGCGATGAAAAAGCACGCGAACAATTACTAGATAAATTGGCGAATATCTCAACTGAAAATGTGCTACCTGTTGCGCGTGCATTTAGCCAATTCTTAAACCTCACCAATATTGCTGAACAATATCAAACCATCTCACGTCATCATCAAGATGCTTCATTAGGTAACCGTTCATTAGGTGCTTTATTTGCTCGTTTAAAAGCACAAAATACACCGGTTGAGACCGTCATAAAAACCGTTGAGAAATTATTGGTTGAATTGGTGTTAACCGCACACCCAACCGAAGTTACCCGCCGTTCATTAGTACATAAACACGTTGAAATCAATAAATGTTTGGGCCAATTAGAACATGATGATTTAACCGATGCGGAACAAACCAAACTTAAACGCCGTTTAATGCAATTGATTGCGCTTGCATGGCATACCAATGAGATCCGTGCGGCTCGCCCGACACCGGTTGATGAAGCTAAATGGGGCATGGCAATTATTGAAAACAGCTTATGGAAAGCCGTACCTGATTTCTGCCGTGAACTGAATTTCCAATTAGAAAAACATTTTGGTGTACAACATGACGTAGCGCTTGCTCCGGTACGCTTCTCTTCTTGGATGGGCGGTGACCGCGACGGTAACCCGTTTGTTACCTCGGAAGTGACACGCAAAGTGTTACACATGAACCGTTGGAAAGCAGCGGAATTATTTTTAAATGATATCAGTGATTTAGCCGAAGAGCTTTCCATTGTACAGTGTACGCCTGAATTCCGTGCAAAATACGGTGATCATGTTGAACCGTATCGTGTTGTGGTTAAAGGATTACGTGCAAAATTACAGAAAACTCTCACTTACTTTGGCGAGCTTATTGAAGGCAAAGTAACCACGATTGATCCAAGTGAAATTATCACTTGTGACAATGACTTATGGGAACCGCTCTATGACTGCTACCGGTCATTACACGCTTGCGGTATGCGTATTATTGCAAACGGTGGTTTATTAGACTGCTTACGTCGTATTCGTTGCTTCGGCTTAGGCTTATCTCGTCTAGATATTCGCCAAGAAAGTACCCGCCACGAAATGGCAATTTCCGAAATCACTCGCTATATCGGTTTAGGCGATTATGCGCAATGGACGGAAGATGACAAACAAGCATTCTTAGTGCGTGAATTAAGTTCTCGCCGTCCTTTAGTGCCGACCAACTGGACGCCAAGCCCTGAAACACAAGAAATTTTAGATACCTGTAAAGTTGTTGCACAACAACCTGAAGGCACGATTTCCGCTTATGTTATTTCTATGGCGCGTGAAGCTTCTGACGTGTTAGCGGTACATTTATTATTGAAAGAAGCCGGTTGTAAATATACCGTACCGGTTGCGCCGCTATTCGAAACGTTAGATGATTTGGATCATAGTGAAAAAGTGATGACCGATTTATTTAATATAGGTTGGTATCGTGGTGTGATCAACAATTACCAAATGGTGATGATCGGCTATTCAGACTCGGCTAAAGATGCCGGTATGTTAGCGGCAAGTTGGGCGCAATATCGTTCACAAGAAGCATTAGTCAATTTAGCGGAAAAATATAATATCGAATTAGTGTTATTCCACGGTCGTGGCGGTACGGTTGGTCGTGGAGGTGCGCCGGCACATGCCGCATTATTATCACAACCGCCTCGCTCATTAAAATCCGGTTTACGTGTAACCGAACAGGGCGAAATGATTCGCTTCAAACTCGGTTTACCAGCCGTTGCGGTAGAAACGTTAAATCTCTATGCAAGTGCAATTTTAGAGGCTAACTTATTACCGCCGCCGGAACCAAAACAAGCATGGCGAGATATTATGGATAAAGGTTCGGATATTTCATGTGAAATTTATCGCGGCGTTGTTCGCGGAGAGCCGGATTTTGTCCCGTATTTCCGCAGTGCAACACCAGAACAAGAACTATCAAAACTTCCGCTAGGTTCTCGTCCGGCAAAACGTAATCCGAACGGTGGTGTAGAAAGCTTACGTGCAATTCCATGGATTTTCGCTTGGATGCAAAACCGCCTTATGTTACCGGCTTGGCTTGGTGCGGGTGCAGCACTACGCCAGATGATTGAACAAGGCGATGAAGCAACCCTTAAAGAAATGTGTAAAGAATGGCCGTTCTTCTCTACCCGTATCGGTATGCTGGAAATGGTATTCTCAAAAGCGGATTTATGGCTTGCCGAACATTACGACCAACGTTTGGTAGCAAAAGAATTACACCGCTTGGGTAAAGAGCTTCGCGCGCAATTATCGGCGGATATTCAAACCGTGCTGACCTTAGCACATGACGGTCAGTTGATGGCGGATTTACCTTGGATTGCAGAATCTATCGCATTACGTAACGTTTATACCGACCCGCTTAACTTATTACAAGTCGAGTTATTACAACGTTTACGTAGCCAAGGCGATACACCTGATCCGGCTTTAGAACAAGCACTGATGATTACCATTACAGGCATTGCCGCAGGTATGCGTAACACCGGTTAATTGCAAAAAATCAGTAAAAAAAGACCGCTTAGTTAACTACAAGCGGTCTTTTTTTGAATTTATTTTACCGATTCGCCTTAAAATTCTTTTCATTCGCTTGCTATATCCATTCCAAAATTTATGTTATCATCTCAAATTGTTTTTACTCGATTTTTATTTATATGAATATTCGCCTAAACATCATTCTACTTGTTATTGCTGCCGCTTTAGGTGGTTGGTATATGAGCCAACAAACGCCTGAAACAAACGGTTTAGATCAATTAATCAAGAAAGAAGGTAACCCTGATTATACCGGGAATAAAATGACTACTTCGGTTTATGATCTAAAAGGCAACCCTCAATATTTTGCTCAAGCCGATGAAATCAAACGTTATGAATCAAGCGAAAGAACGGAATTTTTAAATCCTTTTGTTGACTTATTTGATGCACAAACAGCACTCAAACAATGGAAGGTAAGCGCAAAGCATGCTGAAATTACGAAAGAAAAAATGCTGAATTTATCCGGTGACGTTAAAATTGAAGCGCTTGATCCCACCTCTCGCCTACAGCGAGTAGAAACCGACAAATTAACCGTTGATTTAAACACCCAAGATATTTTTACTGAAAGCGAGGTAAAATCCGTAGGTTTGGGCTTTACCACCAGCGGTGTCGGCTTAAAAGGTAATTTAAAACAGCAAGTCGCTACTCTCACTAAAAACGTAAAAACTTATATTGAACCCACTGTTATAAGACAGTCTAACGAAAAAGAAAAATCAGAGACACAATCTCCTAAGGACGTACAATGAAACTTGTCATGAAATCTGTTGTTCTTACCACTCTTCTTGGTGTAAGTATCTCAGCATACGCACTCAAAGGCGATACAGACCAACCAATCAATATTGATTCGGGCAGCCAGTCTCTCGATATGAATAGTAATGTGGTTGTTTTTACCGATAATGTTGTCATTACTCAAGGTTCAATTAAAGTTACTGCGAATCAAGTAACAATTGTACGTCAAGAAGGTAAAAAAGAAACACTTGACGCGACAGGTTCACCGGTGACTTTCCAACAAACGCTTGATGACGGTAAACCGGTTAACGGTAAAGGTAATAGTGTTCACTATGATTTAAATTCAGAATTTCTGACTTTAGTCGGTAATGCGGAATTAAAACAACAAGGTAGTTTTATCAAAGCAAGTAAAATTACTTATGATGTGAAAAAACAACAACTAAAAGCAAGCAGCGGAAATAAATCACGCGTAAGAACCGTGCTTATTCCGAACGAATTAAACAAGAACAAGAAAAACTAGTAGGTAATATCCATGCCAACGCTTTATGCAGAACATTTAGCAAAAAGCTATAAAAACCGCCAAGTCGTAAAAGATGTAAGCCTGAATGTCAAAGCAGGAGAAATTGTCGGTCTTTTAGGTCCGAACGGGGCTGGTAAGACGACCACTTTCTATATGGTCGTAGGTCTTGTACGTCATGATCAGGGTAAAATAAGAATTGATGATGAAGATATTAGCGTACTTCCGATGCATGACCGTGCAAAACAAGGAATCGGCTATTTACCGCAAGAAGCATCGATCTTTCGCCGTTTAAGCGTATATGACAACCTCATGGCGGTTCTCCAAGTTCGTAAAGACTTAAACAACCAACAACGCAAAGCACGAGCGGAAGAATTGATAAATGAATTCCATATTTCTCATATTCGCGATAGCTTAGGACAATCGTTATCCGGTGGTGAACGTCGTCGTGTTGAAATTGCACGAGCGCTTGCAGCAAATCCGCAATTCATCTTATTAGATGAGCCTTTTGCCGGTGTAGACCCGATTTCCGTGATTGATATTAAAAAAATCATTGTTAATTTAAAAGAACGCGGTTTAGGCGTATTAATCACCGACCATAACGTGCGTGAAACATTAGACGTATGTGAGCGTGCTTATATCGTAGGTAGCGGACAAATGATTGCTAGCGGTACTCCGGCTGAAGTATTAAATAACCCTGATGTAAAACGCGTTTACTTAGGTGATCAATTTAAACTGTAATCTGATGAATTGATAAGGCTGTGAATAACGCCCTATCTTTTCAGAGTAAAACATATGAAATTAACAGAATTTCTGACAATCGAAAATATTCGTCAAGGTGCTTTGATTTCGAGTAAGAAAAGAGCTCTAGAATTAGTCGGTAAAATCATCGCAGAGTCACTGAATAAAAGTTGTGGCTGTGAAGAAAATGAAGGGCTTTGTCCAATTGAATGTTTTGGCAATTTATTTAAACGAGAAAAACTTGGATCTACAAGTTTAAATCATGGGATAGCCCTGCCACATGCAAAATTACCGAATTCATCAACACTTTCTTTAGAAAAACCGATTGCCGTATTTGTTCAGCTTGAAACGCCGATTGATTACGAAGCAAATGATAATAAAGAAGTTGATTTAATTTATGCGGTTATGTTTCCTGAGGGAAGCTGTGAAAAATATAAAGATTGTTTGCACCATATTGCACAACGCCTCAGCGATAAAACATTAATAAAACAATTGCGTAGCGCAGAAAGTGCCGAAGAAATTTGGCAACTCCTTGAATACGCAGATAATCAGGTTATTGAGCAAGATTAATTGCATTAGAGGAAAGGTATGGAATTAGTGATTATAAGTGGGCGCTCCGGTTCAGGTAAATCTGTTGCGCTACGAGCTTTAGAAGATGTAGGTTATTACTGTGTAGACAACCTACCACTTCCGCTTATTCCTGAATTAGCGTCATTCTTAGCGAGCTCCGAGCGCTCTGCCGTTGTTAGCCTTGATATTCGTAACTTACCGGAAAATCCGGAACGAATCGAAGAATTACTTAACCAACTTTCACAACTCACGATCAATACAAAATTGATTTTCCTCGATTGTGAACGTAATGCGCTCATCAGACGTTACAGTGACTCCAGACGCTTACATCCCCTTTCGAATAAAGATTTGTCACTTGAAAGTGCGATTGATTTAGAAAGCGCTCTGCTTGAACCGCTTTTTCATCAAGCCAATTATATTATTGATACCACGAATATCTCTTCGCACGAATTAGCGGAGAACCTACGTAGTCTCTTACGAGGTTCAACCGATAAAGAACTGAAGATTGTATTCGAATCGTTTGGCTTTAAATACGGTCTGCCTGCCGATGCAGATTATGTTTTTGACGTGCGTTTTTTACCGAATCCGCATTGGAACCCTGAATTACGCCCACTGACTGGCCTAGAACAACCGGTTATTGATTTTTTAGAACGTCAAACAGAAGTACACAATTTTATTTACCACACACGTAATTACTTAGAAATGTGGTTGCCAATGTTGGAAAAAAATAATCGTAGTTATCTTACGATTGCTATCGGTTGTACCGGTGGAAAACACCGTTCTGTATTTGTGGCGGAACAATTAGCTAAATATTTCCAAACCAGAGGTAAAGACGTGCAAATTCGTCATCGCAGCCTCGAAAAACATCATCGTAAACCTTGCTAATCCAAGCGGTCAACTTTTCTTAGAATTTTGCAAATTTTTTAGGAAAAACGACCGCTTTTAATTTATAGATCCAATACATATCACACTATGAAATCAGCAGATATCATCATTATCGGCGGCGGTATGGTCGGACTTGCGTTGGCAGGTCTATTAAAAGATACTGGGTGCCAAATTAAGGTTATTGAAAAAAATGCTCCGACACTTAGCGACAGTTATTCAAACCGAGTAAGTGCGATTAATGCGACTAGCGAAAAAATGTTACGCCAAATCGGTGCATTTGAACGTATTGCTGCTAATCGCTTATCACCTTATCAACAAATGCGAGTATGGGAAAAAGACAGCTTTGCCCAAATTCATTTTGATAATACCCAGCCGGAAATCAAACAATTAGGTGCCGAACAGCTTGGTTTTATTATTGAAAATAATCGTATTCAAGACGCACTTTGGCAACAAGTCAGTCAACAAACCAATGCTGAAATTATGTTAGCGTCGGCACAAACTATCGGTATCAATGAGACAGGTGCATTTTTAACGCTAGATAATGGTGAAATGTTGTCGGCTAAATTAGTTGTTGCAGCAGACGGTGCCCATTCATGGCTCCGCCAACAAGCCAACATTCCGCTGACAAGTAAAGATTACCAACATACTGCATTAGTTTGTAACGTAAAAACGGCAGAACCACATCAAGTTATCGCGCGCCAAATTTTCTCACCGGATAGTATTTTGGCATTTTTACCGCTTCCCGATGAGCAATATAGCTCAATTGTTTGGTCTATGCCGCCGGAACAAGCCGAAATGTTGGTAAGTTGTGATGAAAAACAATTTAATCAAGCCTTAACCATTGCCTTTGATAATCAACTTGGTATGGTTGAATTGCAAAGTGAGCGCGCAATTTACCCGCTCGTGGCACGCTATGCACGCGATTTTGCGCAGAATCGTATTGCGCTTATCGGTGATGCGGCACATACAATCCATCCGTTAGCCGGTTTAGGGGTAAACTTAGGTTTTGCCGATGCGATAACACTTGCACAAGAAATTCAGTACCATTTAACTATTGGTCATGATATTGGCGAATATCGTCACTTACGCCGTTTTGAACGTATTCGTAAAGCCGAAGCAGTTAAATTATTGGCTGCAATGGAAAGTTTAAAACAGCTTTTTCACGGCAATAACCCACTTAAGAAATTAATTCGTGGCATTGGCTTAAGTGCAGTGAACCAAGTTCCTCAACTAAAAAAACAGCTGATTGCTCAAGCAATGAATATATAAGTTAGATGAAAAATTGTACACACAACTAGCTTATATCAGATTTTATTGAACTAGACTTTTATCTTATTGTCTATTGTCGTTACAATAGACGCCCTTTCCCAAAGGGGAACTTTAATCTTACTTTTTAAGGAATACTAATGAAAAAATTAGCAACCATTGGTGCGGTAGCACTCTTAGCATTTAGCGTAACAGCATGTAACAAAGCAGATCCTGCAGCGGATTACAAAAAATTCCAAGAATGGTACCAAGTTCAAGAGCAAACTCAAGCGACAGCACAGGCTGAATTCCAAAAACAGCTAACTGAAGTGCTAGGTAAAGCTGAAAAAGACCCTAAAGCATTAGAAGCTGTATTAAATAACTTCGCAGGAAAAGTGCAAGAAACATTAAAAAGCTTAGATGCAGTTGATGTGAAGAGCGAAGAAATTAAAGCGCTAAAAGATAAAACTAAAGCCGTTTTAGGTTTATCAAATGAAGTGCTTTCAGAGCAAGTGAAAGTAATGGCAGCACCAACAGAAGAAGCTCAACAGGCAATCCAAGCTAAAGCGGCTCAATTAAACCAAGCGGCTCAAGAACTTCAAAAATTACAAGCAGATTTAAAAGCAAAATTTGCTAAATAATTTGCTGATACAATGATAGAATTACAAGGTTAGTGCTTAACAGTACTAACCTTTTTCATATAGGATAATCACATGAATAAATTTACTAAAATCAGCGCAGCAGCGCTATTCGCATTCTTTTTAAGTGCTTGCGATAAACCGGAAAATAAAACGGCAGAAGTGCAAGCAACACAAGCAGAAACTAAAACTACTGCGGTAGATACCGGTGCACAAGACTATAAAAAGTTCCAAGAATGGCAACAACTACAAGAAAAATCAATTGGCGAAGCTATCAATAGCGCAATTGAAAAATTGGGTGACAAAGCAAAAGATGCTGCCCTAATTCAAACAACCATGAATAAAGCGATTCTTGAGCAAATTGAAAATATCCAAAAAAGTGCGGCAACTTTAGAAATCAAAGATCCGCAAGTAAAAGTACTTAAGGATAAATCGCTTGAAGCCATGGCATTAGGCGCAAAAATGATCGCTGAAAACGACAAACTTGCTAAAAATCCAACACCTGAAGCACACAAAGCTTTTGGCGAACTGCAAGCTCAATTAGACAAAATTGCAATGGAAGGTCAAAAAATTGAAGCGGAATTAGCAACTAAATATGGCGCTGCTCCAGCTCCAGCTCCAGCTCCAGCTCCAGCTCCAGCTCAATAATTATATCTTTATCGGCTAGGCAACGCCTAGCCTTTTCACTCGGCAGCAAACGGCATCAAAATGCACAACATAATAAAAATTATTATTTCTTATTCACTTATTTTCGGTCTTATCGGTTGTACTACACAAGAAAACCACTCCCCTCAAGCTGATTTCAAACGCTTTCATCATTGGGATGAAGTGTATGGCAATGATTACATCCAAGCGACTGCATTTGCGATGTATGGCTTAGAAAGTGCCACAAACAAATATGCCCGTATTGAAACTATGCAGAACTATTTAGAAGAAGTCGATACAATTCAAGCGTCTTTAAACTATTTAGATATTCAAAACGATGAAATTCTACCAATCAAAAATATCGGCTTAAAAGCATTACAATTAAGTCAAGAAACATTCAGAGATATGATTAAATTAGAATCTCAACCTGATGAAGCTCTGGCTCAATCGGTTCAAGATAAAGGGCGAATCATTACCCAATTAGGTAATGAAATCTCACATGAAAAATTAAAATTAATGAAGAAATATCAGTTATAAACAAAAGGACGCTAATGCGTCCTGTTGTTTCATTGCCAACCTAAAGCTTTATTCGCAATATTTTCTCGCAATAACTTGCTATGCGAAATAGCAAATAATCCCACATTTCTGACCGCTTGCAGCGGTAACAAATCGCAAGAAAATAGTGAAATCAGACCGCTTGTTAATGAAATAATTTGCGCTTGGTCGTGCTTTCTTAATTGTTCAAATTGATTTAATAGCGCAAACTCACCTAAATCCTTCCCTTGTTCAAAGGCTTTTGCCAACAGTTGTGCAAGGGTAAACAGATCTCGCATTCCAAGATTAAAGCCCTGTCCCGCAACCGGATGCAATAATTGTGCCGCATTACCCACAATCGCCAAACGATGATGAATATGCGATTGCGCTTTTTGCGAAGTGAGTGGATAAACAAACCGCTTACTGACTCGCTCAAACCTCCCTAATTTCCAACCGAATTGCTGCTGTAATTGCGAAAGAAATTCATCATCGGAAAGCTCCATCAAATCTTCAGCTTGTTTCACACACCACACTAATGATATTCGGTTATCACTTAGCGGTAACAATGCTAACGGACCTTGCGTAGTAAAACGCTCAAAAGCCTGACCTTGGTGTGGTTCACTAATTTCGACATTTGCAATTAAAGCTGATTGTTGATAATCCTTTAATAGCTCAGTTTCAACGCCACACTGCTGAGCAATGTGGGATTGAATCCCATCTGCAGCAATTATCAGCAATGTTCTAATGTGTTCGCCATTTTTTAACGTAAGCGAAACCTCAGTTTGTGAACGTTCACAATGAACAATTTGATTCGGACAAAACCAATGAATATTCGGCTGCTGCTCAATACAAGCGGTCAAATTTTTACCTAATTTTGCAAGCTCAACCACTACACCTAATTGTGCTAAATTCAGTTCACTCGCTTTCAGTGTCGCTTTACCGAAATGTCCGAGATCCGACACCTGAATCTGCTGGATTGGCGTTGCAATTTGCTGAATTTGTTCGGCAAGTTCCCCACCAACAAGCGGTCGAATTTGGGCAAATTTTTGCAAACTGCCTTGTGCTAATGCAATGCTACGTGCGTCAAAACCACCTTGTTGCACATAATCAGGCAACTGTTTTTCAACGATCGCAATCCGCATTTTATGCAGCGACAAGCTACTTAACGCCAATGCCAATACCGAACCGGTTACCGCTCCGCCAACAATGACCACATCAAATTGCTCTGCCATTTCCACCTCTTATTCAAATACACGTAATACATCAAGCGGGTAGCTCTCACCACTCAAATAATCTTCGAGCGATTGAGTGACTAACGGATTACGTTCGCACTGTCCTTCCTGCTGAATAAAATGCTTAAATTCATCTAAACTCAGCCAAAAACCTTGAGTAATATCGCTATCCTGCGGCGCAATCAGCGCAAAATCGTCTAATTCAACCGCAAATACAAAACGTAAATAATCGGTCTGTGAACGAGGTGCGTGCCATTGATAAATCTTAATTAAACGTTGGGCTTCGGCACGAATCCCTGTTTCCTCAAATAACTCTCTACTCGCCCCTTCCAACAACGTTTCATTTGCTTCCAAATGCCCTGCCGGTTGGTTTAAGGTTCGTTTACCGTATTCGATTTCTTCCACAAATAAAAATTTACCTTTGCAATGCACTACACAGGCTAACGTGATATTCGGTTTATGCATATTCGTTCCTCGCTTTTTCGCTTAAATGACCTCAATTAACGGCTTCGCATCGTTCGCTTCAAGTAAACGCCCCACCCTAAATAAAGGCACATTGGCTTGTTTTGCAATTTGTTTTACATTTTCAACCGCTTGCGGACGTACCGCAATCAACAAACCGCCTGATGTTTGCGGATCGCATAAAATCGCCTTTTGTTCATCGGTCATAGCTGAAATCAAATGTCCATAGCTGTCAAAGTTACGGTTCGTTCCGCCCGGTACAGCACCTTGAGTGATATAGTCTTTTACACCGTCTAACGTATGAATTTCGGCAAAATTCACTTCGGCACGTACATTAGAGCCTTGGCAAATTTCACTCAAATGCCCTAGCAAACCGAAACCGGTTACATCCGTCATTGCCGTCACATCTGCTAATTGTGAAAATTGTGCACCAATCAAATTAATCTGACACATCACATCACGCGCCAAATTCTGATGTTCTGCTTTTAATAAACCTTTTTTCTCGGCGGTTGTCAGCACACCGATACCGAGCGGTTTGGTTAAAAACAACTCGCACCCGGCTTCTGCTGAAGCATTCTTTTTCACTTGTTCAGTGTTAACCATACCGGTTACCGCTAGCCCGAAAATCGGTTCAGGCGAATCAATCGAATGACCGCCGGCTAAGGCAATACCGGCTTGCTGACAAGCAAAACGCCCACCTTCCACAATTTTTTGTGCTACCTCCGCCGGCAACTTGTTTACCGGGAAGCCTAAAATGGCAATCGCCATAATCGGCTTACCGCCCATTGCAAACACATCACTCAACGCATTTGCCGCCGCAATGCGCCCGAAATCAAACGGATCATCGACAATAGGCATAAAAAAGTCTGTAGTGCTGATAATACCAACGCCATTACCGATGTCATACACAGCGGCATCATCGGCGGTCTCATTACCCACTAATAAATTCGGATCAACAAATTTTTCCAGCTGACTTTGTAAAATTGTCCCTAATACCTTAGGAGAAATTTTACAGCCTCAACCGGCACCGTGACTGTATTGCGTCAAACGAATCGGTTCTTCCGCCATGTTATACCTCGTAATCTATTCCAGAATCTCGCTATTGTACGTCAACAAATGGTTAGATTTGAGCAATTTTTTGCAAAAATCCCCAAAAAAATGACCGCTTGCGCTATAATTCTCGGTCAATTTTAAAAGAGGGAAAAAATAATGTTTGAACTGAATCCAATTAAAACTCAATTAGCCGATTTAACCGAGCGTACTAACGTACTTCGGGGGTATCTTTGACTTTGATGCCAAAGTCGAACGCTTAGAAGAAGTCAATGCCGAATTAGAACAACCAGAAATTTGGAATACGCCGGAAAAAGCCCAAGCATTAGGTAAAGAACGTTCTGCGTTAGAAATGGTGGTCAATACGATCCGTACACTAGATCAAGGTGTAGAAGATGTTGAAGGCTTAATCGAATTAGCCGTAGAGGCGGAAGACGAGGATACGTTTAACGAAGCACAAGCTGAAGCAAACGAATTAGAAGAAAAATTAGCGAAACTTGAATTCCAACGTATGTTTAGCGGTCAGCACGATGCAGCTGATTGTTATGTCGATTTACAAGCCGGCTCAGGCGGTACGGAAGCGCAAGACTGGACGGAAATGTTACTGCGAATGTATTTACGTTGGGCGGAAAGCAAAGGCTTTAAAACCGAGTTAATCGAAGTATCGGACGGTGATGTTGCTGGTTTAAAATCGGCAACCGTTAAAATTACCGGCGAATATGCGTTCGGCTGGTTACGTACCGAAACCGGTATTCACCGTTTAGTGCGTAAATCGCCATTTGACTCGAATAACCGCCGCCATACTTCATTTGCGGCTGCTTTCGTTTATCCGGAAATTGATGATGATATTGATATCGAAATCAATCCGGCGGATTTACGTATTGACGTGTATCGAGCTTCAGGAGCAGGTGGTCAGCACGTCAATAAAACCGAATCGGCGGTGCGTATTACTCATATTCCATCCGGTATTGTGGTGCAATGTCAGAACGGTCGTTCGCAACACCAAAACAAAGACCAGTGTATGAAGCAGCTTAAAGCGAAATTATACGAGATGGAAATGATGAAGAAGAATGCGGAAAAACAAGCGATGGAAGAAAGTAAATCGGATATCGGCTGGGGCAGCCAAATTCGTTCATACGTATTAGACGACTCTCGTATCAAAGATTTGCGTACCGGCGTTGAAAATCGCAATACCCAAGCGGTACTTGACGGTGACTTAGACAAATTTATTGAAGCTAGCCTTAAAGCAGGGCTTTAATTACAAGCGGTTGAATTTGTAAAAAATTTTGCAAATTTAACCGCTTGTTTGTTTTAGCGAGGAATCTCTATGTTTTTAGAAGCCCTTCAATTCAGTATTAGCACGACTTTGCCGACCATTCTATTAATGTTTGCTGGTATATTGTTGCGCCACAAAAAATATATTGATGATCATTTTTGTAATATGGCATCGAAAAGTCTGTTTAATTTTGCGATTCCTACCTTACTCTTTTTGAATATGCAAAAAGGCGAGTTAAATTATGCGGCAAATATTCCGCTAATTCTGACCGCGATTATCGGCACGCTGACAATCTACCTTGTTGCCGAATGGTGGGCGGGGAAATATATTGCAGACAAACCGTTTCGTGCCGTTTTCACTCAAGGCACATTCCGCAGTAACATTGCGATTCTTGGTTTGGCATTGATTATGAATGCTTACGGCAGCGAGGCGATGGCCTCTGCTTCGATTTACGTGGCTGTCTCTGTGATTTTATTCAATACATTAGCAGTTATCACACTGACTAAAGCATTTAGTGACGGCAAACCTAAGCTCTGCAAATTATTTATTTCCATTTTGAAAAATCCGTTGATTATTGGTTTGGTGCTTGGGCTTATCTTCAACGAACTCAAACTGGAATTACCTACCCCATTACTTAAAACCGGGCAAGCTATTGGCGGGCTCACCTTGCCACTTGCGCTTATTTGTACCGGTGCAAGTATTGATTTTAAACAGCTACGCAAATTTAAAAAGGGCGAAGACAGTACAACTAACCGTTTAGTTTTACTTTCTGCGAGCATTCGCTTATTCGTCGCCCCTGTTTTCCTATTCAGTTTAGGTAAATGGGTATTCGACTTATCACCAATGGAACTTGGTATCGTCTTTCTTAGCACTTCAGCACCGACTGCCGCCGCCACTTATGCGATGATTCGTAATTACGGCGGCGATGCTGTTTCTACGGCTAATTTAATTGGTATTACAACAGTCGGTTCAATGTTTACTTCTAGCTTTGGCTTGCTGATCTTACGTCAGCTTGGCTGGGTGTAACTTGCAAAAAAATTATAAAAAATGACCGCTTGCATATCTAACAAGCGGTCATTTTTACTTAAAAAGTTGCAAATGAAGAATTAATCTTCGCCCCACACTTCTTTCGCAATTTCTTCCACGTGACGCACCTTCGCCCATTGCTGTGCTTCAGTCATCACATTGCCTTCTTCGGTTGAAGCAAAGCCACATTGCGGACTTAAGCAAAGTTGCTCAAGCGGTACATATTTCGCCGCTTCGGCAATACGTGCTTTAATCGCTTCTTTGTCTTCTAATTCCGGGAATTTTGAGCTCACTAAACCTAACACTACACGACCTTTATTGTTCGCAAAGTGTTTTAACGGCTCAAAACCGCCAGAACGTTCATCATCATATTCTAAGAAGTAACCGTCATAATTGGTTTGACCGAATAAACCGTCAGCGATTGGGTCGTAAGCGCCTTCTAATAAATAAGAAGATTTATAGTTACCACGGCAAACGTGAGTCGTAACGGTTAAATCTGCCGGTTTGTCCGCTAAAATCGCTTGAATATTCGCAACTGCTTGCGCTTTATCCGCTTCAAAGGTCGGTTGTTGATAGTTGTTGCAGAGCGATCCCCAATACACATCATCAATTTGTAAATAACGGCAACCTGCATCATAGAACGCTTTAATCGCCTCTTTATAAGCTTGCTGAACATCTTTAGCAAATTCTTCACGGGTTGCGTAGATACCGTGATCCCATTGTGCCGGATACATTAATTGGTTCGGACTTGGAATCGTGAATTTTGCTACTGCTCTGCCCGCAACAATCGCATTGAATTTTTTGAAATGTTCAAGGAATGGATGGTTTGGATTCCAAGAGACTTTTCCGCAACAGCGAGTGTTGTAAGGACGCACTTCTACACCTTTGAATGCATACGCTTTTTCAGGTACATAACCTTCGATTCCGTTCAAGTTTTCTAAGAAATCGATATGCCACCAAGAACGATGGAATTCACCGTCTGTTACCACTTGAATGCCCGCATCTAATTGTGCCTGTACTAATTTTTTGACTTCTTCTTCAACAATCGCATCACGTGCTTCAAGAGAAATTGTGCCAGCTTTGTAGTCTGCGTGTGCCTTTTTCCAAGCGTCTGTTCTTAAATATGAACCCACAGTATCTGCATGAAAAGGTAATGTTTTATTTGCCATTTTTTACTCCGTATATTCTTATTTGTTATCACTGAGATTAATTTAAGTGAAATTTCATTTCAGAACAAGCCCAGTTGATGCTTTTCTCAGATGAAAGTTATCTTTATTTATTATGAATAAAATTCATAATCACTCAACACCGTATTGTTCACGATATGCTTTCATTGCTGCTAAATATGGTGCATATTGCTCTGATTTCTCAATAAATTGTAGTAAATCGTCAAAATCAACAATTGAGAAAACTTGACAACCGTAATCACGTTCAACTTCTTGAATCGCAGAAAGCTCTCCTTTGCCCTTTTCTTTACGGTTTAATGCAATCAACACACCAGCTAATTCCGCTTGGTTTGCATTAATGATTTCCATCGACTCACGAATTGCCGTGCCAGCGGTAATTACATCATCAACCAATAAAATTTTGCCTTTTAGCGGTGACCCGATAAGGTTGCCGCCTTCGCCGTGATCTTTTGCTTCTTTACGGTTAAAACAGCAAGGCTTATCCACATTAAATTGATTTACTAACGCAACTGCAACCGTGGTTGCAATTGGGATACCTTTATAAGCCGGCCCGAAAAGTACATCAAAATTCAGGCCGCTTGCTTGGATTGCTTGCGCATAAAACTCACCGAGTTTGGCAAGATCTCTGCCGGTATTGAATAAGCCCGCATTAAAAAAGTAAGGGCTTTTTCTCCCTGATTTCAGGGTAAATTCACCGAATTTTAAAACATTACGGCTTAATGCAAATTCAATAAAATCGTGTTTATATTGTTCCATTTTTATCCTCTATAAGCGGTTATTTTTACTAAAAAAATGACAAAAAAATCCCCTAACCTAATCAAAGGCTAGGGGAAAAGATTATTCAGGGGTAATCCATTCAACAGACCAACTACCCGTACCTTCCGGCACAAGCACTTCCGTTAAATAAGGTAGAATTTTTTTCATCTGGCTTTCTAATTGCCAAGGCGGGTTAATCACAATCATACCGCTTGCCGTCATGCCTCGTTGATCCGAATCCGGACGCACCGCCAATTCAATTTGTAAAATTTTGCGGATACCGGTATCAGCTAAACCACGCACAATACGTTTAGTATGCTGACGTAACACCACCGGATACCAAATCGCATAAATCCCCGTAGCAAAACGTTTATAGCCTTCCTCAATCGCTTTCACCACCAACTCATAATCTTCTTTTAATTCATACGGCGGATCGATTAACACAAATCCACGGCGTTCTTTCGGCGGCAATGCGGATTTTAATTGCTGAAAACCGTTTTCACGCTTAGTCACCACATTCGCTTTCTTAGCAAACTCTTGGCGTAACAACGGGAAATCGTTCGGATGTAACTCGGTTAAAATTGCACGATCTTGTGGACGTAACTGATTAACCGCTAATAACGGCGAACCGGCATAATAACGTAATTTCTCACCTTTATTGATTTTTTTCAGTTCATCAATATATAGCGCGACTTCTTCCGGTAAATCCGTACGTTCCCATAAACGGGCTACACCTTCTAAATATTCGCCGGTTTTCTCTGATTCTGCACTCAATAGGCTATAACGACCAACACCGGAGTGGGTATCAAGATAAAGAAAGCCTTTATCTTTCTGTTTTAATGATTGTAAAATCAACAACTGAACAATATGTTTTACCACATCGGCGTGGTTTCCAGCATGGAAACTATGGCGATAACTAAGCATGATTCTCTCTTTTTCAATAAGTTAATTTGTCAATTTTAACACGGAATAACATAGAAAACACGGAAATGTAACACAATTTGGGCTTACGTTGTGTCACATTTTATGCGAAAGCAATATTTTCATGAACATCCGTTCAGTAATTTTTTTACGTATCCACTTCACAAGGTTAACACCAGAATAAACATAAGGCAGAATATGAATCTTACAATTCAAAACGGTAAATTAATTCACCAACGACAAGTTCCATCCCCTCATTTTAATCAAAGACCTAAAGAAAATGATATTTCACTCCTCGTGATTCATTATATTAGTCTACCGCCGGAAGAATTCGGTAATAATTTTATCGACCAATTTTTTCAAGGAAATCTAGATCCGACCATTCATCCTTATTTTGAAGAAATAAAAGACCTACGTGTTTCTGCACATTGTTTAATTAATCGCAAGGGAGAAATTACCCAATATGTAAATTTTAATGATATGGCATGGCATGCAGGATTATCCGAATTTAACGGACGAGATAAATGTAATGAATATTCGATAGGTATTGAATTGGAGGGAAGTAACAACCAGCCTTTTACTGAGCAACAATATCAATCTCTCGCAAGCTTAACTAAGGAAATCATGGCTATATATCCGGATATCACGCTTGATCGCATTGCTGGACATAATGACATTGCCCCCGGTAGAAAAATTGACCCGGGGCAATATTTTGATTGGCAATATTATATAAAATTAATAACTAAATAAAATTTATATAATATATACTCAATTTAAAGTTGAAATATTTTAATACTCATTCATATCTCAAATTTTAAATAAAAAAAAGGGCTAGGTGATTAGCCTAGCCAGTAAGATAATATAATGAATAAAATTTTCTTAGTTATTTAACGACTGTCCCCTCTGCAATATGTGGCATTGCCGAAGTTACGAAATATATTCTATTCGAAATAAAATAAATTACAAGCTATTTTTTAAATGAAAGATAAATTATTTATCTAGCTTTCGTTTTAAAACATATTTTTGAACAAAATACATAATATAACTATGATTAAGATTAAAACTACTTACATTCATCATATTAAAAATATAGAACACTATACACTAATTTAATAACTAATATTTGAAGCAAAAAAAAGCTAGTTCCGAAGAACTAGCAATATTAGGAATGAATAAAATTTTCTGAGTCATCTTAGATGATCAATTCCTTAACAAGGGCTAACTTGTTACGAAACAGTTATATAATAACTTTAATTTACACTAAAGTAAAGTTAATTAAATAAAAATTTACTTAAAATTCAGCAGTTGCATTAAAAGTCATCAATTCCCCGGTAATCGGATGCGTAATGATTAAACTTTCTGCATGTAGACATAAACGAGGCGATAAACTTTTGGCTAACGGATTAGCATAAAATTTATCACCGAGAATCGGATGTCCTAACGCAAGCGAATGCACTCTTAGCTGATGTGAACGACCGGTAATCGGGGTAAGCTTCACTCGAGTGGTATTATTCGGTAAATGAGCCAATACTTCGTAATGCGTAATCGCCTTTTTGCCTCGTTCATAACAAATTTTCTGACGAGGGCGATTTTCCCAGTCACAAATCAGTGGAAAATTCATTTCGCCGGTATCACCGACCTTTTCGCCTAATTTGCCCCAAAGCAAAGCGATATAATGCTTTTTCGGCTCTCGTTCACGAAATTGACGCTTTAACTCTTTCTCCGCCGCTTTACTGAGAGCGAATAACAGAATGCCGCTGGTTGCCATATCCAAACGGTGTGCAGGTTCGGTAAAGCCGTATTTCTGCTGTACACGGGTCATTGCACTATCATAATACTCCGGACGATTGCCCGGTACGGAAAGCAACCCACTCGGTTTATTAATTACTAAAATATGATTGTCACGATAGACTTCCGTTAAAAACGGTTCAAGCGGGGGATGATATTCAATTAATGCCATTTTGGTTACCATAAAAAACACGGAATGAACGAATACATCGAACAAGCGGTGAATTTTGAAGTTTTTTCTGCAAATTCATGCTTGCCGTATTTCCGTCTATTCCGTGATAAATACACTATTCTTTATTACTTACAATGACACGTAAGCTGTCTAAACGCCAATTCGCTAATGCAATTTGATTAAGCGATTCGATACGTTGTTTTTCCAATGCATCAATTTCATCAGCACGAATATTTTTATTCACCGCTTGTAACGAGGTCAAACGGTGCAATTCCGCACTTAATGTACTATCCGCATCTTGGCTGGCTTTTTCGATTAATTCCGGTAAATTGGCTGCGATTTTTTGCTCGCTGATACTAATCAATTTCTTAATATCCGCTTGCGCCATTTTCGCAATTTTATTTGCCATTTGTTTATTCACCGGTTTTAACTGCTTCTCAAGCCCTGCAAACGACACTTGAGCCGCCATATCGTTACCTTTATTATCTAATAGGATACGTACCGGTGTCGGCGGTAAGAAACGGGTCAGATTCAAACCTTTCGGTGCTTGTGTTTCCACCATATAAATTGCTTCAAGCAATAAAGTACCTGCCGGTAAGTTTTTATTAATCAGTAACGAAATTGCCGATTTACCGATGTCGCCGGAAGTAATCAAATCAATACCGTTACGAATCATTGGGTGATCCCAAGTTAAAAACTCGACATCTTCTCGCATTAAGGCAAGCTGACGATCAAAGGTGACTGTCGTACCGTCTTCCGCAATACCCGGGAAGTCAGGTACAAGCATATGACCGGTCGGGCTAATCACGATAGATTGCTCACCTAAATCTTCCTGCTCTAGACCGATAACATCAAATAAACTCAAAGCAAAATTGACTAAGTGCGGATTATTATCTTCTTTTGCGATCGCTTCAGCCAACTCTTGTGCCGCTTCACCGCCATTTGAATTTAGCTCAAGTAAACGATCTCGACCTTGCTCTAATTCCGCTTTCAACTGTTGTTGGCGCTTAAAGGTTTTTGCAAGAAATTCGTCAAATCCGACCGCTTGCGGGTTCTTCAGGAAGATATCCAACTCTTCGCCGAATTCACGGAATAACGCAGCGCCCATCGGACAGGTTTCTTCAAACGCATTTAAACCTTGATGATACCAAGTCGCCAATACCATTTGCATTGAATTTTCAAAACACGGCACATGAATCTGAATGTCATTTTTCTGACCGATACGATCTAAACGTCCGATACTTTGTTCCAATAAGTCCGGATTATCCGGTAAATTGAACAACACTAAATTGCTAGCAAATTGGAAGTTACGACCTTCCGAGCCGATGCTTGAACTAATCAAGACCTGAGCCCCCTCTTCCATTTGTGCAAAATAAGCGGAAGCTCTGTCACGTTCCACAATTGACATTTTTTCGTGGAACACCGCCGAACGAATCGCTTCACGTTCACGTAGAATTTGTTCCAGCGCAATTGCTGTATCCGCTTGCTTACAAATGACTAAGATTTTCTCGTCACGGTGATTTTTCAGGAAGGTAATCAACCATTCGATACGAGGGTCGAAATCCGCCCATTTTGCCGCCGGATTCATACGTTGGAATAAACGTTCCGGATAAAGCTGATCATCTTTGGTTACACCGCCCATCATCCCCATCACTTTTAACGCATTGGTATATTGACTCGGCATTTCCAAGGTAATTTGATGATAAACACGATGCGGGAAACCTTTCACGCCCTGGCGCGTATTACGGAATAACACTCGGCTGGTACCGTGGCGGTCAATCAGCTCACGAATCAATTCTTGACGCACTTGCAAGCGGTCATTTTCTTTCGATTTTTCGCTATTGATCACTTTAAACATCGGTTCGGTATCTTGCTCACTGAGTAATTCCGCAATGCTATTTTGCTCTTCATTGCTTAACGGTTTGTCATTCAGTAAGCTTGCTACCGCATCCGCCACCGGTTTGTAATCTTTTTGTTCGGCAACAAAGCTGTTGTAATCATAGAAACGATCCGCATCCAATAATGCCAAACGGGCAAAATGGCTTTCTTGCCCTAATTGCTCAGGCGTTGCAGTGAGAAGCAATACTGCCGGAGTTTGTTTTGATAAACACTCAACAAATTGATAGCCGACACTCGGTTCGTTTTCCGACCATTCTAAGTGGTGCGCTTCATCCACGATAAGCATATTCCAATTGCTTGCCAATACTTGTTTAGCTCGATTCGGTGAACTTTCTAACCAGTCGATTGAAGCGATCACTAACGCTTCGCTATCAAACGGATTTTCGCTGACATCATTACCGTCTTCATCCGCTTTATCAAAATCGGCACAACGTTCTTCATCAAATAATGAGAATTTCAAGTTGAAACGGCGTAACATTTCAACTAGCCATTGATGTTGCAAACTTTCAGGCACGAGTACCAATACTCGTTCCACTCTGCCGGAGAAAAGCTGTTGCTGTAAAATCATCCCCGCTTCAATGGTTTTACCTAAACCGACTTCATCCGCTAATAACACACGAGGCGCAACACGCTGTCCGACTTCTTTAGCGATATGTAATTGGTGCGGAATTAAGCTCGCACGAATGCCTCGCATTCCACGTAACGGCGATTGAAATTGTGCTTGTTGATGTTGTAATGCCCGATAACGTAAAGCAAAACGGTCAGAACGGTCAATTTGTGCTGAAAATAAACGATCTTGCGGCTTGCTGAAACTCACTTTATGATCTAACTGCATTTCAGGCAATACTGCTTCTTCACCGGAATCCGATCGCTTACCTAAATAGATAATAAAGCCTTGGTTTTCGACAACCTCTTCAACATCTAACTGCCAACCTTCTACACTATTGATACGATCGCCTTTTTGAAATTGTACTCTTGTTAAAGGCGCAACCGAAAGTGCATAAATACGCTCTTCTTCTGCGGCTGGGAATTGAATAGTAACGGTACGATTATCACTTGCTGTTACGATACCTAAGCCTAAATTATTTTCTGATTCGCTAATCCAGCGCTGACCTACTACGAACATTTTGGGGTTATATCTCCTATCTATAAATTCCTATTTATTCTACCAAATTTAACGACTCAAAGCGGTCTGATTTATAAAGAATTTTGCAAATTTTGGGCATAAAAAAACCGCTTGCAACTAGCAAACGGTTTCTTTAAAAACATACCGGATTAGTTTTTATCTAAGTCTAAATCCGCTTTATATTCAATACGATTACGATTTTTTACTTCAATTTGAATATCTAACTCTTGATCACCACGTTCAAATTTAAGATCGGCATCATCTCTTTCAATTTCAGCCTCTGTTACTCGGAAACCATGACGTTTTGCGTGTGAAATCGCATTTTTAGCAATCACACGTACATCGTTACCACGTAAGCGATATTCCACTTCATATTCACCATTACCTTGGCGATCCGCTTTCACTAATTTACCGTTCGGGCGATAAATCTCACGAGGAATATCTACGGCAAATGCACTTGCAGCGGTAAATAAACCTAATGTGGTTGCTAATAAAGTTGCTTTCGATAACATTTTCATAATTGTCCTTCCATAATAAAGATAAAAAAATGGTAATACTCCATTTTGGCTTCACGTGAGACGAACAAATAACCGCTTAGTTCTTCAAATTTTTATAAACTTTGGTAAAGTTTGAACGCTTGCCCATCCGACATACTGGCTAGATAATCGCAAATCACACGAGGGCGTTTTGCCACTTCAGCCTGTTGCCAACGTAACGCAACATTTTGTGGTAATAAACGCTCCGGATCAGTACTTAACATATCGAATAATGCCATTAAAATTCGCTGACCTTTGTATTCCACTCTTTGCGTCTTCACATCACAAATCACATATTGATACACAAAGCGTTTTAAAATTTCCAACACACATTTCACATCGTCCGGTAAATAAGCGTTAAAACGTAGTAACGGCTCATCAAAGCCCGGCTGCTCACGCCATTGGACATTGGTCACAAAATAATTGACTAACGCACCGATTACATCTTTACGTTCATAACGATGTTGTGAAAATAATTTCTGGCTAAGGGTCGGTAAAATCGTTTGAATCCAACTAGAAGAACATTGTGCTAATTGTTGCTCTGCTTGTTGCCATGATTGTGGCGTGACCATACCGCCGGCAATCGCATCTTCCAAATCGTGTACGCCGTATGCAATATCATCGGCAAGTTCCATAATGCTGCAATCCAGCGATTTATATTTAGTTTTATGCGGTTCAAGCGAATCTTTACTGAAACTTATCGTACGCAATAATTTACGATCTTGCTCGCTTAACGGCGCTAATACCCAATCGAAAAAGGTTTGGTCATCGCTAAATATGCCTTTACAGGTTTTGAATTGGTGTAAATTGATATAGGGCGACTCGGCAAATTGCGGACGTGTTTGCGGTTCGGTTTCTTCAAGCAGTGCCGGATATTTAACAATTCCCAACAAGGTTCTGCGCGTGAGGTTCATACCGTGTTGCGGTGTATAAGGTTCAAGTTGGGTAACGATCCGAAATGACTGAGCATTACCTTCGAAACCACCATACTCATGCATTTTATAATTGAGCGCCATCTCTCCACCGTGTCCGAACGGCGGATGCCCAATGTCGTGAGCAAAGCAAAGCGATTCAATCAAACTACGAGATGGCAATAAAGCGGTTAAATTTTCAGCTAAATTTGCAAATTTTTGATCGGAAACGACCGCTTGAAAGGCTTGTTTTTCTCGTAATAATTTCGCACGGATACTACTGCCGATCTGCGCCACTTCAAGTGAATGGGTCAAGCGAGTACGATAAAAATCATCTTCACCGACTGCGTGAATCTGCGTTTTAGCTTGCAGGCAACGAAAGGCTTCGGAATGCAAAATTCTTGCGCGATCTCGCTGAAACGGTGAACGGTGGTCTTGTTCCCGTTTTTTATCCGCCAAAAAACGTTCGGTCCAAACATTCGAAATCATCTTTCCCCCTTTTTCATATATAATAACTGACTTTACGAATTTGATTTTACACTAAAAATGGCACTGTTCTACTCTGAAAAAGCTGCAAAACAGCAAGCAAAAAAATCGGCAAAAACGACCGCTTGTCCGCCGGTTACCATTCAATCTTTGGATTACCAAGGCTTAGGCGTAGCAAAAATAGCCGGTAAAACTTGGTTTATCGAAAATGCCTTACCTAACGAACAAGTTGAAATCCAAATATTGGAAGAAAAACGCCAATACGGACGAGCAAAAGCGGTTAAAATTTTAAAGCAATCCGTCGAACGCCAACAGCCGAGTTGTGCTCTCTACGGCAAATGCGGTGGCTGCCAAATGCAGCATATTCCGCTAGATTTGCAACGTGAAACCAAACAACAGGCACTTTTTCAACGCTTACAAAAATTGCAATCACAGCCGATTGATTTTCAGCCGATGATTGTCGGTAACGATAAAAGCTATCGCCGCCGAGCAAAACTCAGTATTGCGTTACAAAATAATCAGTTAGCGATTGGTTTTAGAATGCAAAATTCAAACCAAATCATACCGCTTGAGCAATGTGAAGTGTTGGTGGAACCGCTTTCTCAGCTTATCAAACCGTTGCAAAGCCTATTTAACACTTGGCAGAACAAAAAGGCGCTTGGGCATATTGAACTGGTTCAAGCGGATAATACCATTGCGATGCTGGTGCGTAACGTAGGACAATTTCATTCGCAAGACAGCCAAAACTTACAACAATTTGCCGAACAACATTCACTTTCGCTGTATGTTATGACCGCTGAAAATGCTATCGTTCAATTAAATGGTGAAGCACCGTACTACCAAATTCATGGTATAAAACTGGGCTTTTCGATTCGTGATTTCATTCAAGTGAATGGTAACTTAAATGAAAAAATGGTGGATAAAGCATTGGAATGGCTCAATCTTTCCGCACAAGATCGAGTATTGGATTTATTCTGCGGTATGGGCAACTTTACTTTACCCATCGCTAAACAAGCCGGTTTTGTCGTCGGCGTGGAAGGTGTTCAGCCGATGGTTGCACAAGCCAAGCAGAATCAAGCGGCAAGCGGTCTGAAAAACATAGAATTTTACCAAACCAACCTAGACGAACCTTTTGCCGATAAAGCGTGGGCAAGTGAGCCGTTTAACAAAGTTTTATTAGATCCGGCGCGTAACGGTGCATTTTTCTGCTTGGATCACTTAGCCGCGTTGAATCCCGAAACGATCGTTTATGTTTCCTGTAACCCCGCCACATTAGTGCGAGATGCGGAAAAACTGATTCAAGCCGGTTATAAACTGCAAAAAGCGGCAATGATCGATATGTTCCCACATACCGGACATTTGGAATCTATCTCGTTATTTACTAAATAATGAACACGTCATCACAGCGTAAACCAAAAATAGATTAATTTTATGCTTGGGATATTCTGTGATGACAATCTTGAAGAAATAGGAATTGTTTTGACAAGATATAGAAAAAAAGAAACCCCGTAGAAAACCTACGGGGCAAATTCTTTTGTTCTAATTCTGGAGGTATGAATCACTGTTTTATAAAAGGAGACAAATAAAACAAGAACAAAAGCAAAACTAAAGGAAATTAGTTGGCTCCTCCTGCGGGACTCGAACCTGCGACATATGGATTAACAGTCCACCGTTCTACCGACTGAACTAAGGAGGAACATTTCGGTAAAAAATAATAGCGCTAAACCGTTTTAGCGTCAAACGCTATAACCTAACTTGTCAATTCTTTGCACTTCTTGAATTAAAATATCGCTATTTACAACAAATCAAACAATCTTTGAGTTTAGGCAATGCCATTTCTCTCACAGAAAAATGTAACCCGTCAATCATCAACAGTTTTCCGGATAAATTTTTACCGATATTCAGCAACAATTTAATCGCCTCTAGCGCTTGTAAGCTTCCAATCACACCAACGATCGGCGCAATCACACCGGCTTCCACACAACTTAAGGTGCCGTCACCGAATAATTGACTTAAGCAGTTATAACAAGGCTCATTTTCCGCATAAGTAAATACGGAAATTTGCCCTTCAAAACGAATCGCTGAGCCGGAAACAAGCGGTCGTTTTTGCGCAAAACATTGCAAATTCAGCTGATTTCTAACCGTAACGTTATCAGTACAATCCACCACTAAATCCACTCGCTCAATCAGCTCGGCAAATTCGGCATCACTACATTGTTTATTAATTGCCTCAAGCTGAATATGCGGATTGATTTGGCTTAAACGGGCTTTTGCCGATTCCACTTTCGGCTGACCGATATTGGCATCCGTATGCAAAATTTGGCGCTGTAAATTGGATAATGATACTTCATCAAAATCCACCAAAATCAAATGCCCAACACCGGCGGAGGCTAAGTATTGCACAGCACTACAACCCAAACCGCCCAGCCCGACAATCAATACACGGCTGGCTTTTAGCTTTTCTTGTCCGTCAAAATCAACGCTTTTTAAAATAATTTGACGGTTATAGCGCAACATTTCCTGATCGCTAAGTTCCATATTCACTCACTATCTCAATAAACTGTTAAACGGCTGAATCGTCACTTTTTCACCAGCATTCACATTGCTTCGTTCCGCTTCCAACACAATAAAGCAATTGCTTTCATAAAAAGCACTGAAAATATGCGAGCCTTGCGAACCGACCGGACGCACTGCTACTTCGCCCTGTTGATTAATATAATAGAAGCCACGTTGGAAATCTTGTCGTCCCACCGCTTTTTTCAAATTCGTATCAGCAATAGCGGTTAGATTTTGAGTAAGATTTACAATACGCTCCGCATTCACACCGGCTAATTTAGCTAACGCCGGTTGCACCAGTTGGTAAAAGGTGACTAAAGCTGAAACCGGATTACCCGGTAAACCGAAGAACCAAGCGTGTTGCAATTTACCGAAAGCGAACGGTTTGCCCGGTTTCATCGCAATTTTCCAAAAACCGATTTCACCCAGTTTTTCTAACACATCTTTGGTGAAATCCGCTTCGCCGACCGACACACCGCCACTGGTAATTAATACGTCCGCTTGCTGCTGCGCTTGATTAAACGTTTGTTCGAACACTGCCGGGTCGTCCGGTAAAATACCAAAATCTAAAACCTCACAATTCAGTTTTTCTAACATTAAACGCACCGCAAAACGGTTCGTATCATAAATTTTGCCTTGTTCTAGCGGCTGACCGACCGAAGTTAATTCATCACCCGTGGAAAGAATCGCCACTTTTAAACGGCTAAATACCGGCACTTGCGCAATGCCTAACGAAGCTAATAACGGCAAAGTGGTTACGTTTAATAAGCTACCTTTTGCCAATACCAATGCGCCTTGTTTTACATCTTCACTAATTCGGCGAATGTTTTGTCCAAGCTTCGGCATTTTGCAAAATTTCACTAAAATTTGACCGCTTGTAAGTGTCTCTACTTCCGTTTCTTCTTGCATCACTACCACATCACAGCCTGCCGGTACCATTGCACCGGTCATAATGCGAACACATTCACCGGCTTTCACTTCGCCGGTAAACGGATTACCGGCAAAAGATTTACCGGCAACGGTTAAACGTTCAAATTGAGCGAGATCCGCTAAACGAAACGCGTAGCCGTCCATTGCCGAATTATCGAAACTTGGTACATTAATCGGGGAAAAAATATCTTCTGCTAAAATACGATTCGCACATTCTGCCAGTGTTAATGTTTCTGTTTTTGATGCTGCCGGTAAGCGGTTTAGCATTTCTTGTAATGCTTCCGACAAAGTACGTAATGCCATAAAATCCTCGGTTATTTAACTCACTTGAATAAAGAAATCTCGCACACCGACTAATAAATTATTAATCGCAACTGACGCTAAAATTAAGCCCATGACACGGCTAATGATCGCCGCTCCCGCATTACCAATAAAGTGTTGAATGCGATTTGCCGCCAGTAAAAATAAGTAGGTAATCGCCAATACCGACAGCATAATACCTGCCGTAACCACTTGATCGGTAATACTAAAACGGTGGTTATCGGTAAGTAATACGATTGCCATCATCGCTCCCGGTGAAGCAATAGATGGCACGGCTAAAGGGTAAACCGCCAGCTCACTAATACTGGCTTTCATTTTCATCTCTTGTTCCGGTTTACTCTCACCAAAAATCATTGTTAACGCAAACAGTAATAATACTAAGCCGCCGGCAGCTTGGAATGCCGATAGCGGAATCTGCATTGCTTCCAGCAACATCTGCCCGCCGACTAAGAAAAACATTAAAATACCAGCAGAAATCACCACCGCATTACGTGCAATTTTACGACGATCTTCGATTGGCAAACCGATCGTTTTCGCCAAATACACCGGAATTGAACCGATAGGGTCAATTACCGCCCACAATACAACAAATTGTACTGCTAATGAATCAAACATAGCTTCCTCTATTTATGTTAGAATAACGGCAAAATTTTAACATAAACCAAGCATTTATAATGATTTTTTTCACCGATCTTATCTTAAAACGTGGACAATCCGTCCTTTTAGAAAATACATCCGTCACCATTCATACCGGTCAAAAAGTTGGACTGGTCGGTAAAAACGGCTGTGGTAAATCTTCACTTTTCGCTTTAGTTAAAGGCGAATTACAACCGGAAGGCGGCGATGTTTCTCTGCCGAAAAACTGGGCGATTTCTTGGGTAAATCAAGAAACACCGGCGCTTGAAATTTCCGCATTAGATTATGTAATCCAAGGCGATCGTGAATATACCGAGTTAATGAGCCAATTAGAGAAAGCTAATCAAGAAAATAACGGCAATCAAATTGCCATGATTCACACCCAGCTGGATACGATTGACGCATGGACGATTCAAGCCCGTGCAGCAACGTTGTTAAACGGTTTGGGCTTCGCTAACGAACAACTTGCTTTACCGGTAAAATCATTCTCGGGCGGTTGGCGTATGCGTTTGAATTTAGCGCAAGCGCTGATCTGCCGTTCTGATTTGCTGCTACTTGATGAACCGACTAACCACTTGGATTTAGATGCGGTGATTTGGCTGGAAAAATGGCTGACCAATTATCGTGGTACGCTATTGCTAATTTCCCATGACCGAGATTTTCTTGATCCGATAATTGATCGCGTGATTCATATCGAAAATCAGCAATTAAATGATTACACCGGTAACTACACCTCGTTTGAAATTCAGCGTGCCACCAAAATCTCACAACAAAATGCCGCTTATGCACAACAGCAACGTAAAGTTGCTCATTTACAAAGCTTTATCGACCGTTTTAAAGCCAAAGCAACCAAAGCGAAACAGGCACAAAGCCGTATCAAAGCGTTGGAAAAAATGGAACTGATTGCGCCGGCTTATGCGGATAGCCCGTTTGAATTTGAATTCCGTCCGCCACTTGCATTACCAAGCCCATTATTAATGATGGAAAAAGCCAGCGCAGGTTACGGTGACAAAACTATTTTAGAATCGGTTAAGCTAAATTTAGTGCCCGGCTCACGTATCGGTTTACTTGGTCGAAACGGTGCAGGTAAATCCACGCTGATTAAATTACTCGCCGGCGAATTAGCACCACAAACAGGACATATTCAATTAGCCAAAGGTGTGCAATTAGGTTATTTCGCTCAACATCAAGTGGATACGCTACGCTTTGATGAAAGCCCATTATGGCATTTACAGAAAATTGCGCCGGAACTAACCGAACAAGAAGTACGTAATTATTTAGGCGGCTTTGATTTTAAAGGCGATAAAGTGAAACAAAATGTCGGCTCGTTTTCCGGTGGGGAAAAAGCCCGTTTGGTGTTAGCACTAATCGTATGGCAACGCCCAAATTTACTGTTGTTGGACGAACCGACCAACCATTTAGATTTAGAAATGCGTCAGGCACTCACCGATGCGCTCACTTACTATGAAGGCTCGCTAGTAGTGGTTTCGCACGATCGTCATTTATTGCGTAGTACGGTGAATGAATTTTATCTGGTACATGATAAAAAAGTGGAAGAATTCAAAGGCGATCTGGATGATTACCAAAAATGGCTAAACGAACAAAATGCGCTTGAAGCTGCAAAAAATTCAGGAAATTCGACCGCTTGTGCAGAGGAAAAAGCAGATAATAGCGCCGCAAATCGCAAGGAGCAGAAACGTTTAGAGGCGGAGTTACGCCAACAAACCGCACCGTTACGCAAAAAGATCACACAGTTAGAGAAAGATCTTGAAAAAGCGAGTGAAAAGCTAAATCAACTCGAAGCACTACTGGCTTCAAGCGAGATCTATGAAGCGGAAAATAAAGCGCAACTTACCGAAACACTCGCGAAGCAAATCGAAGCGAAAAAAGCCGTTGAAGAAATTGAAATGGAATGGCTGGACTGCCAAGAACAGCTTGAGGCATTGCTCAGCTAATTCTGCTTCCTTGGCATATTTCTGAAATCCTAGCACGGCAAAGCCGTACTAGGTTAAGCATAGTTCAGCTCCGCTAGGGCTGGAAATTCCAAATAACAAGCGGTAGGATTTGCAACTTTTTTTGCAAATCCTACCGCTTATTTTCATTTCCATACATTCCGTGGCGATTAAAACACTAAGCCACGAAATATCTATACCTTCTCACTCACTTTTTCTTCCGCTTTCGCAAAAATCGTGTTTTTAACCGAAGTTAATAATTGTTGGCGAATGGCAGAAAGTTTCGGTTTTTCGCCCGCTTGGAAAGCAACCGGACGACAAAATTCCATCGCTTTAATGCCTAATCTTGCAGTGAGCAAACCTACACCAATGCCCTGTGCGGCACGTAACGAAAGTTTAGCGGTTAGATTCTGTGAGAAGAATTCCATACCAACATCGCTCACCACTTCAGTTGCACCGGCAAACACCATATTGGTTAATACCATTTTGAATAATTTCAAACGGCTGAAATAACCTAATTGCATACCGTAGGTTTTGCTAATTTTATTGACCAACGCAATATTTCGCCATGCGACCATCAGCACATCAACCACAGCTAACGGGCTAACCGCCACAATCACCGCATTTTCAGTCGCACTTTTTGAAATCATTCTTTTCACTTGCTTATCAAGCGGTGTGAGCACCGTTTCACTAAATAGGTAAAGCACTTCTTTTGCATTGTAAGCCTCATTTAATTGGCTTTGCCAGCGTTGTTGCGAATGTTGTACGCTTGGCACATTTTTTAAATTCGCTACGACCTCATTGCAAAAATTCACCGCTTTTTCACCGCTTGTCGTTGAGAGTTCTTCTAAAAGTAATTGCTCGCTTACTTGCTGTTGTTGCTGATGATGACGTAAAAAAACTAACTTACGCCATTCGCCGATAATCGTAACCACGCCGGTTAAACTGATTAAGGCAAACACAATTGCAAAAGCAAAATAAATCCATTGACGAGCTTGGAAAGTGTCAATCAACCATTGTACACTTTGTACAATCACGGCAATGCTAAACAATCCCAACGCAAACAGTAATACTCTTACCCAAAAACGCGACGGCTTTAGGCTTTCTTCAACAATTAATTCCGCCTCAACCTCTTGATATTCCTCTTCAATTTGAATATCTTCCGAAGCTTCAAACTCCTGTTTCGCCACAAATTGCTGTTCTGTTGTGACTTCTTGCTCACTAAATATTTGTTTTTTCATTGTTTTCTCTTTTCAATTAACCACGGAATACACTCACAGCCTTTTCTGTGTATTCTGTGTTTTCCGTGGTTAAAACCCTATTGTTAAATCTCTTGATTTACCGCTCGTTCAATATGCGCTTTTAGCCCGTCATAGCCGTGTTCCGTTTTAAGTATTTGGAACAAATCTTTCGCTTCCGGATATTCTTTATCCAAATAATGTAGCCATTGCTTGATACGTGCAACATGATAAAAGCCCGAATCATGCTCATTTTCCATATTTACATATTGAAACAGCAATTGCAGTACTTCATTCCATGCCATTTTAGGCTGATTAAATTTCACCACTCGGCTGAGGTTCGGCGTGTTTAATGCACCTCGCCCGATCATTAAACTCGAACAAGCGGTCGTATTTTGGCAATTTTTTGCAGATTCAAAATCCCAGATTTCGCCATTGGCAATCACAGGAATCGAAAGGCGTTTTTGAATTTCGCCGATTGCCTGCCAATTAATTCGTTCCGCTCGATAGCCGTCTTGTTTGGTACGACCGTGTACGGTAATTTCATCTGCACCGCCTTGTACCACCGCATCAGCAATTTCAAAACATTGATCTGCCGAATCCCAGCCCAAACGTACTTTCACCGAAACGATCTGATCCTGTGGAACCGCTTCTCGCATTGCTTTGATTGCACGATAAATCAAATCCGGATCTTTTAGCAATGATGCCCCGCCATTACTGCCGTTTACCGTTTTAGACGGACAGCCGCAATTCAAATCTACTCCGTGCGAGCCCAACTCAATCGCCAACTGCGCATTTTCTGCCAACCATTGCGGATGTTGCCCCAACAACTGCACTCGCACAGGCGTACCCGAATCGGTTAAACCGCCTTGCAACAATTCAGGCGCAAGACGATAAAATGCTTTCTTCGGCAATTTTTGATCCACCACTCGCACAAATTCGGAAATACATAGATCGTAATCATTTACTGCCGTCAGTAATTTGCGAACAAAAGGATCTAATACGCCTTGCATCGGCGCTAAAATAACTTTAGGTATCGTATTCATTATTCAATTATTTTACTTATTCGATTTAAAAAGAAAGCGGTCGATTTTTGCAAAAATTTTACCAAAAATGACCGCTTGAAATGGTTAATACTATTCGTAAAAGTGGGAACGAATCCGTAAGTCCGGACGGGCAATCAGATAAATAATAAGTGCGGTAATTGCCCCTAAAGTATCGGCTAACATATCTTTTTGTGCGTCCCAGATGTCACCTTGTGAGCCTAAAAACTCGATGCCCGCATTACCACCCTCTATCACCGCATATTGCCATTCGATAATTTCATAACTTGCGGCAACCGCCATAATAAAGAATAACGAAAAAAATATTGCAACACCTAATCCGCATTTACGGCGGCGTAATAACCATTCCGCCATCGGGAAACTATAAAAGCCGATAATGTAGTGTGCCACTCTATCAAAATGGTTACGATCTTCGCCTAAAATCGGGCTAAGAAACTGATTCGCCCATTCAAAAGGCACATTGGCAAAGGTATATTTGGCACCGATTAAATGCATAATCATCCATAAGGACATTAAGATATAGGCTAAACCGCTAAATTGAAATTTAGGATATGTCAAAATCAGTAACCCGAATACAATAAAAATCGGCATTACTTCAGCATACCAAACCGCACGATCTGACGGAGCGATCCCCGACCATATCGCAATTGCGGTAATCACAATCGCTAAAAACAGCGGAATTATATGTGAGCGCTGTTCCATTATTTCCACCCTTTTACTTTACAGATTAAATCGTAAGCCGCTTGAATTTGCTGTGCTTTCTCTTTTGCTAATTCCATCATCTCGTCCGGTAAACCCTTTGCAGCTAACTTATCAGGATGATGTTCGTTCATCAATTTACGGTAAGCACGTTTTACGGCGGTTTGGTCGTCATTTGCGGTGACACCTAAAACTTTATAAGCGGCATCAATGCTCGGCGCACTGCTATTCGTTTGTCGATAGCCACCATATCCGCCTTGCGATTGCTGATAAGCGCCACCTTGCTGATATTGCTCTTGATAAAAGCCACCGTTTCTAAATTGCTGTGCCGCCATGACCATCGCAATCATACGCTCAAATTGGAAACGGCTCATCCCCATGGTTTCGGCAATTGTAAATAGAATTTGCTGTTCATTCGCATCTAATTGCCCGTCGTGTAAAGCGGCCTGCATCTGAACTTCCACAAAAAAGCGTAATAAATCGGCACGCTGGCCGCAAGCTTCTCTGAATTCCTGAATCACTTGTCGTAACGGAAAATCAGCCTCTTTACCTAACGTAAATGCTTGTTGTGCCAGTTGTTGCGCGTTCGTATCTAATTTAAGACGACTCATCAACTGACGAGCTAAATGAATATCATCTTCCGTTACACGCCCTTTCGCTTTCGCAATATGTCCTAATACGGCAAATGTCGTCTGAGTGAAAAGTGATTGACGTGTTAAGTTTTTGCCAAAAATGGTTGAGCGAACCGAACCTAATTCATAAAGCTTCTTATCCGCAAGGTGACCGATAAAAACCCCTAATAGTCCACCAAAAAAGCTATGAAAGATTTGATAGCCTAAGAAGAATCCAATAATTTTTCCGATAAATTGCATTTGTTGTCCTTGTTTAATTCCCAGACGAATATCGTTAAACAGTTATTTTAGCTTAAAATACTTAAAATAGAATTAAATCTTTATCTTACAGAACTAATTATCTTTCGAGAGAACATTATTCATATACGGATAATTATTTCAGAGTGAAAAGTAATTATGGGGATTAAATCTAAAAAACAAAGAGGAAGGTACTAAATAATAAAATACAAAATTTATTTAGCTTTTGCAAAAAAGCGCGAGAATTACACCGCTTATGATCTTAGAATGAAATAAAGCCCTGAAAAATCAGGGCTTTATTTTTGTCTTTAGTAATTAGGCTACAAATTAGTATTCTAATACTGCACGACGGTTTTTAGCGTAGTCAGCTTCTGTGTGACCTAACACAGCTGGTTTTTCTTCACCGTAAGAAACAGTTGAAACTTGGTTAGCACCTTTAGTTGCTAAGTAGTTTTTAACTGCGTCTGCACGACGTTGACCTAACGCGATGTTGTACTCTGGAGTACCACGTTCGTCAGCGTGACCAGCAACTGTTACTTTACCGTTTGCTGATGTTAAGTATGCAGCGTGTGCATCTAAAAGTTGTTGGTACTCACCTTCAACTGCATAGCTGTCGAAACCGAAGTATACAGTGTTGTAACGAGTTTGTAAGTCTTCAGCAGTCATACCGCCGAATTGACCTGCGTTTGCGTTAGCATTGTCTGATGAGCTGCTGCAAGCTGCTAATACGAATGCTGGTGCCGCAATCATCAATACTTTAGCTAGTTTTTTCATTTGTTGCTCCTAAAAAGAATTTTATTATTTAGTCAAATACGGTGACCAAGCAGGAAACTTAAATTGTCCACCTGCTCCCGGCAAGTTAGCTTTGAAACGGCCATCTGCGGACACCAATTGTAGCACTTTGCTCGTACCTTTGGTAGAGCTATAAATAACCATAATACCATTTGGCGAAATGCTTGGACTCTCGTCTAAGAAAGTTGAACTCAATACTTCCGTGCCACCCGAAGCGAGATCGCGTTTCACAACCTTATCACCAGCAATCATGATTAAATTCTTACCATCAGATGAAACTTTAGCATTATAACTACCGCTTCCACCCATTGGGCTCGCGCCGCCACCTGATGAACTCATTCTATACACTTGTGGAGAACCAGCACGGTCTGAAGTGAAGTAAATCGTACTTCCATCCGGAGACCAACTTGGTTCTGTATTATTACCTGCATTAGCAGTTAATTTTGATGGTTTACCACCATTTGCACTAACAACATAAATGTCTAACTCACCGTCTTGGTTCGATGCGAATGCAATACGAGAACCATCCGGAGAAAATGCCGGTGCACCGTTATGCCCACGTAATGCCGCTACAACACGACGAGAGCCTGAACGTAAATCATGCACAACAACCTGTGCTTTTTTATTTTCAAACGTTACATAAGCTAAACGGCTACCGTCCGGAGACCATTCCGGCGACATTAACGGTTCTCTACTTTTCACAACAGTGAAGGCATTATAACCGTCATAGTCTGAAACACGTAATTCGTAAGATGATACACCACGTTGTACAACGTACGCAATTTTTGTTCTGAAAGCACCACGAATTTGCGTAATTTTTTCAAATACCTGGTCACTTACCGTATGCGCACCTTGACGAATTTGTGCCGCTGGTACATTAAATGAACCTTGCGCCAAAACGGCTGCCGGATTACTTAATGTATCAACTAATTGATAAGCAACATTATAACCGCCACCGGTAGGTGTCACTTGTCCTACAACCACGCTATCAACACCAATATCCGTCCATTGTTGCGAATTAACTTCTGCAACTGAACCCGGTTGAGCCGGTAACTTCGCTCGTTCAATCGGTGTAAACTTACCGCTATTACGTAAATCGTCCGAAATGATTTGTCCTACATCGGCAGGTACACCACCATTCGCTTTAAATGGAACAACCGCAATAGGTTGCGCCATACTTACACCTTCATCAACAGAAATCACCACATCTGATTCAGCCGTTACTGCATTGCTAAAAAAGAGGGCGATAACACTGATAACACTCGTAAAACGAGATTTTAATTTCATTGTTAACCTCTTGGTTGTTATAACACTTTTAAACCAAACTTAATAATTGGAGATTTATATTTATTATAAGTCTCTTCATTTGGAGCTCTCGGAACATTTCTTGCCGAGGTAATTGCCGCTACTGCCGCTCGACAAATATCATCCGGACCGGATAATACTTGATGGCTTGTGATATTACCTGCCGGATCAATCGAAATTTTCACTTGGCATTCTCGCCCACTAAAGCTTGGATCAACACGATAGGTTCGCGCCAATTTTTTCTTAATTAGCTGTGCATAACCTGTATCAGCTACGCCTTTTCCGTCACCGATACCTTTCGAGTTACCATTACCTTGTGAACCTGCAGTATTTTTATTACCGCCTTTACTCGAACCACCACCAATATCTCCACCACTTAAGAAATCATCAAGGGCTTTATTATTTTTGGCTTGAGCTGCCTTGGCTGCTGCATCTGCTTTAGCCTTCGCTTCTGCGGCTGCTTTCGCTTTAGCTTCTTTTTCGGCTTTAGCCTTAGCTTCTTTCTCCGCTTTTAGTTTCGCTTCCTTTTCAGCTTTTTCTTTAGCTTCTTTCTCTGCTTTAACTTTGGCTTCTTTTTCCGCTTTTAGTTTCGCTTCTTTTTCAGCTTTTTCTTTAGCCTCTTTTTCCGCTTTTAATTTTGCTTCTTTCTCGGCCTGTTTTTGCTCTTCAAGTTTTTTCTGCTGTTCCGCTTTTTTCTGAGCTTCTTTTGCTTTCTTCTCTTCTTCAGCTGCTTTTGCTGCCGCTTCTAAGTTTCTAGCCTCCGCTTCAGCTCTTAAGCGTGCCGCTTCCGCTGCTTTTTTACGAGTAGCTTCTTCCGCTTGCTCTTTTTTAAGCTGCTCTTGCTTTGCAATCTCTTGCTGACGTTGCTGCTCAGCTTTTTGGCGCTGTTCCTCTTCACGTTGCTCTTCTTGTTTTTTGCGTTCTTCAATCATTGCAACACGTTGCTGCTCTTTTGCTTGTTCTTCAGCAATTTCTTGAGGCGTCGGTTCTTCTACTACTTCTTCAGGTTTTGGTTTTTCTTGTTCCGCCACCTTCGGCTGTGCACTGCCTTTTTTGTCTGATTTTAAGCGTCCGTACTCGGCAGCAACCTGCCCAGTATCAACCATAACAGCTTCAAACTCTTCACCTGTACCACCGCTACCACCAGCTGCTTCTTCTAGCGTAGTCTTAGTAAAAAATGAACCGAGTAGAAGCAATCCAATCAACAATGCATGTAATAGGACTGAAACTATAACCGCCAGTTCTAGTCTGTCGTCTTTAGATTTCACACGTTATCCTTATTACTATTTGCCTTGGGTCATTAACCCAGCATTTTTAATACCCGCATCTTTTAAAAGAACAATTCCTTTGATAACTTCTTCATAAGGAATATCTTTCTCTGCCGCCACAAGGAAAAGAGTATTCGGATCTTTCTGGAATGCTTCACCGGCATACGCAACAACTTCTTGCTCACCTAACGCTTCCTGTCCGCTACTCCCTTGTACAAAGTTACCGTCAATTTTTAATTTATATAAACCGACATCCGCAACTTGCAAAATGACGGGCGTTTTATCTTCATTAGATACCGATTGACTATGTTTATCTTCTGGTAAATTAACCTCAACGCTTTGGCTGATAACCGGTGCGGTTGCCATGAAGATAAGTAATAGTACAAGCAATACGTCCAAAAATGGCACGATATTGATTTCAGATTTAATGTCATTACGTTTACGACGGTAAGACATATTTTCCTCTTATACATTAGTGAATAAAAGATCTGACCATATTAAGCGGTCAGATCTCGTGAATTTTTTACTACTCGCTTATTTTTTAGAAAATGCTTGGCGATGTAAAATAGTAGTAAATTCATCAATAAAATTAGCATAATCTTGTTCTAGTTTATTTACACGTAAACTTAAACGATTGTATGCCATAACTGCTGGAATTGCAGCGAATAAGCCGATTGCTGTTGCAATCAAAGCTTCCGCAATACCCGGAGCAACTGATTGTAAGGTTGCCTGTTTTACTGCACTTAAGCCCATAAATGAGTGCATAATCCCCCATACCGTACCGAATAAACCGATATAAGGACTGATTGAACCTACTGTTCCTAAAAATGGAATGTAGCTTTCTAAATTTTCAATTTCACGGTTTAACGCTAAGTTCATCGCTCGGCTAGAACCTTTCATGGTCGCTTCAGGCGCATCCGAGTTTACTTGCTGTAAACGCATATACTCTTTAAAACCAGCATAGAAAATTTGCTCTGAACCGGTTAAGCCATCACGACGATTTTCTAAACCTTCATGTAAGCGATGTAAATCTTCACCTGACCAGAATTTATTTTCAAACGCTAACGCATCTTTCTTTGCCGCGGTTAAAATACGGCTACGTTGAATAATGACAGCCCAAGATAAAATTGAGAACGTGATTAAGATTAAAATAACAATCTTAACAACAATACTTGCCTGCATAAACAGCGAAACAAGGTTAAAATCAGTTTCCATTTAATAGAACTCCGAATAAGTAATTTGTTTAAAAAATTAGACCGCTTGTAGTGCCTGACATATCTCATCAGGGATCGCCACAGGCTTCATTTTTGTTAAATCAACACTTGCAACGGTGACTTTTGCTTCACTTAAACAAATATCATCACGCCATAATTGTTGTTGAAATACAATCGTTGCTTTTTTTAACTCAGTTACGACTGTTTCGACTCTGAGTAAATCATCTAAACGAGCAGGAATTTTATAATCAATTTCTAATTTTTTTACGACAAAAGCAAATGAGCCGGCCAATAATTGTTGCTGAGAGAAACCTACTTGGCGTAAATACTCTGTGCGTGCACGCTCAAAAAAACAGATGTAATTCGCATGGTAAACCACGCCTCCGGCATCCGTATCTTCATAATAAACTCTAATCGGGAAATTCATTTGTATTCCAATATTCGTCAAAATGAAAAACGCCCAAAAATTAGGCGTAAATTGCGTGCTATTTTAGAGAGAGAAAAATGGTTGTGCAATAGGGAAATGAAAATATTTTTTATAAAAAAATTAATAAAAAAGCGTAAGAAATCTTACGCCTATCTTAATGAAATTAAATAACTCAATGAACTAATGACAATTAAATAGCCTGTTATAGGTAAAAAGACTAGACGCCAAATCGCACTTTGAATTTCAAAGCCAATTCCATGAATCCACAAAATAGCCATGCCATAGAAGGCTAATATCGCTAAATAAGGGATATGCCTACCAAAATGCTGGGCAAATAGATTTGCATTCAGCAATATCATTGCAAATAGCACACCTGCAAGAATAAAAGAAAGGGCCTTTAGCCAGCCCTTTCTTGTTAAATTATAGAACGAATGAATCATTCACTATAATCCTATTCGTCAAATTTGCCTGTTTTCTCAATGCTAACAGTAATTACCGTTGCAAAAAGAATCGCAAGTAAAACGCCTAATACCCAAGTTACATAAAACATCTGTTTATCTCCTTAGTATGCACTTGCTTTGTTATCTTCTAAGTATTTAGCATCTAAGCGACCATACATTTTGATATATGACCAAATAGTATAAGCTAATACTAAAGGCACAAAGATACACGCAACAACTAACATTACTGTTAATGTATATTGACTTGCTGTTGAATCCCAAACCGTTAAGCTCATTTCCGGGTGAGAAATTGACGGCATAATGAATGGGAACATAGATACAGCTGCAGTAACAATAACCCCAACAAGCATAATTGATGATGAGAAGAATGCTAAGCCGGAACGATTCACTTTAGAAGCAACAATCGTTAACAATGCACCTAATACCGCTAATGCAGGAACAACCCATAATACCGGCATCTCAGCAAAATTTCTGAACCATGCTGCACTTTCAACCGCAACTGTTTTATTAGTTAAGAATGATTGTGCATTGTGGTCTAAATCGCTTGTGATCACAAAGCCATCTTTAAACGATAACCAAACACCCGCTAATACAAACGCAACTAATACGACTGCCGCAGTAACTTGAGCGGTTGCTCTCGCACGGTTACGTAAATCACCGGTCGTTTTCATTTGTAACCATGTCGCACCTTGTGTAGTTAACATCATTAAGCTTACTACACCACATAATAATGCGAACGGATTTAATAAACCGAAGAATGAACCTGTATATACTACTTGGTTAAGGTTATTAAATTCGAATGGTACGCCTTGTAATAAATTACCGAATGCAACACCGAAAATTAATGACGGAACAAAACCACCGACAAATAAACCCCAGTCCCAAGCATTACGCCATTTCGGGCTATCTACTTTAGCACGATATTCAAAACCTACCGGGCGGAAAAATAACGCCGCTAGCACTAGAATCATCGCTAAATAGAAACCGGAGAATGATGTCGCATAAACCGTAGGCCATGCCGCAAAGATCGCACCACCAGCTGTTAATAACCATACTTGGTTACCATCCCAGTGCGGAGCAATGGTATTAATCATTACTCGACGTTCAACATTACTTTTACCAATCACCGGTAATAATGTTAATACGCCCATATCAAAACCGTCTGTAATCGCAAAGCCGATTAGCAATACGACAATCAGAATCCACCAAATAAAGCGGAGAATTTCATAATCGATCATTGTACACTCCTATTATTTTGTAGATTGTTCAAAATGATAACGACCAGTCTTTAATGCACTTGGACCAAGTCTGCCATATTTAAACATTAAATACATCTCAACCACGAGGAAGATAGTATATAAGCCGCAAAGTAAACCGATTGAGATCCAAAGATCTGTCGTCGTTAATGCAGAATTAGATACGCCTGTCGGTAATACTTCATAAATTGCCCAAGGTTGACGACCATACTCTGCTAAGAACCAACCAGACTCAATTGCAATCCATGGAAGAGGAATACCCCATAACATTGCTCTTAAGAATAAACGGCTTTTGCCAACGGTACCACGTACGTTTTGGAAGAATGCGAAACCAATTAATAGAAGCATCAAACCACCAGAAGCCATCATTACTCGGAATGCCCAGAATGTTGGGCCAACATTAGGAATGGTGCTTGCCGCAGCTTTTTGGATTTGCTCTTCAGTTGCATCAACTACATTCGGTGTATATTGTTTAAGTAATAAGCCGAAACCTAAGTCTTTTTGTACTGCTTTGAATGCTTCTTTTTCTTCTGCAGTATAGTTACCCGCACGTAATTTTTCGAGTAACGCATATGCTTGAATACCGGTACGAACACGTTGTTCGTTGATTGCACGAATATCTTTTAAACCTTTAATTTCAGTATCAAAAGAACGTGTTGCAATAATACCTGCCATATATGGAATATGAATTGAGAATTCATTTTTCATTTCAGCGGTATTAGGAATTACAAAAGCATTCCATGCCGCTGGAGCAGGTTGAGTTTCAAACTCACCTTCCATTGCAGCTAATTTAGTAGGCTGTGCTTTACCGATTTCGTAACCAGATTCATCACCCATAATTAATACGGCAAGAATCGCCATTAAACCAAAGCTTGCGCCTACTGAGAATGAACGTTTTGCAAAACCGAGATCCTGACCTTTTAAGATATAGTAAGCACTAATACCTAATACAAATACCGCACCACAAGTATAACCTGCTGTTACCGTATGTAAGAATTTAGATTGTGTCACTGGGTTTAATACGAGATCAGAGAAACTTACAAGTTCCATTCGCATTGTTTCGAAGTTAAATTCAGAACCAACCGGATTCTGCATCCAACCATTCGCAACAAGGATCCATAACGCTGAGAAGTTAGAACCGAACGCAACCGCATAAGTCGCAAGTAAATGTTTACCTTTTGATAAACGATCCCAACCGAAGAAGAATAAACCAATGAAAGTTGACTCTAAGAAGAACGCCATTAAGCCTTCAATTGCTAATGGAGCACCAAAGATATCGCCCACATAGTGAGAATAATATGACCAGTTCATACCAAACTGGAATTCCATCGTAATACCAGTTGTTACGCCAAGGGCAAAGTTAATACCGAATAACTTACCCCAGAATTTAGTCATATCTTTATAGACTTCTTTTCCTGTCGTTACATAAAGTGTTTCCATTACAACGAGAACGAAAGAAAGACCTAATGTTAACGGCACAAATAAGAAGTGATAGAGTGCAGTTAAAGCAAACTGCAAACGCGAGAGTTCAACAACGTCTAACATCTCAGACCTCTTATAAAGTATAATAAAATTTATTTATAGATTATTCTGAATACGAATAATCACCCCAACAAAATTTTGACCTAAAACAACCATATAACCACAAATAGGTATATGCTTTTTTAGAATCTACATTCCATTCTACCTTGAATTTAATAAATTAAAAATAGTCGATTTGTTACATCGATCACATTTCTAGCCAAAACTTTGAAACAATGTTAAAAGTTAGATTATTTTCACTCATATTTTTATAACTTTTCTTTAGCATCCCTACCTTTTATGAAGTATGCCTTTCTACACTTTTATGATTAGTTTTGATATTGGTCAAATAAAATGATCGAAAAGATCCAAAAAATTTGCTATTTAATAATGACTTTTATTTCTTGTTTGTTATAATCGAAAAAATCCAAACCATGTGTCAAACGATAGCTTTTAACTATAATTGAAAAAGGTAAAACCATAATGTTAAAAAAAGTTCTTATTTCAACTTTCGCTAGCTTCATACTGGCATTCACAGCACAAACAGCGATGGCAGAGGTGAAAACTTCTTCACTTTCTATGGCAAAACCTTCTGTAAATCAAAGATTGCCAACACAATGCCAAAGAATGTTTAGTGTTGCAGATAAACTTGTTTCCGATGCGGAAAAACAACCCGGTACACATACCCAAGTTGCTAAAATGAAAAGTAAGTTATCTTCTACAAGACAACAAATCCTAAAAATGGAAACTGAAATGCAACAAAAAAGTTGTAATAAAGGTTTAACCGCTTTAAACACACTGAAACAAAAACATTAATCGTTTAGCCCTGAATTATTTAACCGAGCATTAATTACTAAAAAGATGCTCGGTTTTTTTATTGCTTTTAATTTGTAAAAAAATCAGAAAATTTGACTGCTTGTAAGGCGTAAAAAAACTCTGGGAAATTTTCCCAGAGTTTTTTTACGTCAGCTGGAGGGATGAATTACATCATTCCGCCCATACCACCCATGCCGCCCATTGCAGCTGCCGGATCTAATTTTTCATCTTTCGGCAAATCGGTAATCATACATTCTGTAGTAATCATTAAACCTGCGATTGATGCCGCGAATTGTAATGCTGAACGAGTTACTTTAGTCGGATCTAAAATCCCCATCTCAAGCATATCGCCATACTGTTCCGTACCCGCATTATAACCGTAGTTACCGTTACCATCTTTCACATTACGAGCAACAACTGAAGCTTCTTCGCCTGCGTTAGTAACGATTTGGCGAAGTGGCGCTTCCATCGCACGAAGCGCAAGTTTAATACCGACATTTTGCTCTTCGTTATCGCCTGTTAAGGTTGCAGCCACTTTAGAAGCAGCACGCACTAATGCAACACCACCTCCCGGTACGATACCTTCTTCAACTGCCGCACGAGTTGCGTGTAACGCATCATCAACACGATCTTTTTTCTCTTTCATCGCAACTTCGGTTGCCGCACCTACTTTGATTACCGCAACACCGCCGGCTAATTTTGCAACACGTTCTTGAAGTTTCTCTTTATCGTAATCTGATGTTGAATCTTCAATTTGTTGGCGAATTTGTGCTACACGTGCTTTGATTTGTGCTTCATCACCGATACCATCAATAATAGTTGTATTGTCTTTGGTGATCACAACACGTTTTGCTTGACCTAATTCTTCAAGTGTCGCTTTCTCAAGTTCCATACCGATTTCTTCTGAAATCACAGTACCTGCGGTTAAGATCGCAATATCTTGTAACATTGCTTTACGACGATCGCCAAAGCCCGGTGCTTTTACCGCAGCCACTTTCACGATACCACGCATTGTATTTACAACTAATGTTGCTAACGCTTCGCCTTCGATATCTTCTGCAACAATTAATAACGGTTTACCCGCTTTTGCTACCGCTTCTAATACCGGTAAAATTTCACGAATGTTGCTGATTTTTTTATCGACTAAAATAATGTATGGGTTTTCTAATTCAACCGTACCTGCTTCCGGTTTGTTGATGAAGTATGGAGAAAGGTAACCACGGTCAAATTGCATACCTTCTACCACATCTAATGCATCATCTAAACCTGTACCGTCTTCAACAGTGATAACGCCTTCTTTACCTACTTTTTCCATTGCTTGCGCAATTAATTTACCCACAGTTTCATCAGAGTTGGCCGAAATAGTACCTACTTGCTCAATCTCTTTTGAGGTTTCGCACGGTTTAGAAATCGCTTTTAATTCTTCTACTACCGCTACAACCGCTTTATCGATACCACGTTTTAAATCCATCGGATTCATACCTGCCGCTACTGCTTTTAAACCTTCGTTTACGATTGCTTGAGCAAGAACAGTTGCAGTTGTCGTACCGTCACCGGCTGCATCGTTTGCTTTTGACGCCACTTCTTTTACCATTTGTGCGCCCATATTTTCGAATTTATCTTCTAATTCGATCTCACGTGCTACTGACACACCGTCTTTAGTGATTGTCGGCGCACCGTATGCTTTATCTAACACAACGTTACGGCCTTTAGGACCTAAAGTTACTTTTACCGCATCTGCTAAAATATTCACGCCTTTAAGCATTTTAATGCGTGCGTCATTGCCGAATTTAACGTCTTTTGCTGCCATTTTTTCTTCCTATAAATTATTTATTCAATTTGCAAAAAATTAGTGAAAACTGACCGCTTATCACTACTCTACGATTGCTAAAATATCGTTTTCAGAAAGAATTAACACTTCTTCACCGTCAATTTTTTCTGATTTCACACCATAACCTTCGTTGAAGATAACGACATCACCAACTTTTACCGCTAATGCTTGTACAGAACCATTATCTAACAAACGACCTGTACCAACCGCAATTACTTTACCGCGAGTAGATTTTGTTGCCGCTGAGCCGGTTAAAACGATACCGCCTGCCGAACGTGTTTCTACTTCTTCACGTTTTAAAATTACTTTATCGTGTAATGGACGAAGAGTCATTGTATGTTTCCTTCTATTAGTCTGTAAAAAATTTCGCACGCTGAATTGCGTGCAACGATCACCAACATTGGGGCAAATTCTCCGCTTTCAAGTTACTTTTGCAAAATTTTATGCAAAAGCAACCGCTTTCGTCTGATTTTTAGGCAATAAAAAAGAGCATCTCAAATGAAATGCTCCGTACTGTTAAGCTTCTGATTTTAAACGTTGGATTAAACGGCTATTTGCCGGCGGAAATTCGCTCTCATCCAAATCAGCTTGAGCAACCCAAAAGCCTTCTTGACCTTCACGTCCAAACGGTTCACCAACCCATTCTTCCACTAAATAGAAGAAAAACTCAATCACTTTGGTCGGATAATCAAAACGGAACGACTCATAAGGGAAAGCACTTAACACGTGAATCCCGATTTCCTCTTCCAACTCACGCTTTAATGCCTCTTCCGGTGTTTCTCCCGTATCCACTTTACCACCGGGAAACTCCAATGCTTGTGCAAAATCTTGTCCTTCAAGTCTTTGGGTTAAATAAATCTGTCCAAATTCATTGCGGATAATGCCGGCTGCAACTTGGATTGTAGGCTTATTCATGTATTTTCCTTGAGAATTTGTTGTAATTGTTGTTGGATATTTTTTATCACAGATTGCCAATTAAGACTAGCCTCTTGGCGAAAAAGTTTCACACTGTCATACCACGGACTATCTTGACGAGTTAACAACCAGCGAAAATCCGGGTGATAACTTAACATAATCCAAGTCGGTTTGCCCATTGCGGCAGCCAAATGGGCGACAGACGTATCAACGCTGATCACAAGATCCATTTGGGCAATTAATGCGGCGGTATCTGAAAAATCACCAATATCTTGCTGCCAAATATGCAAATTTTCGAATAAATCAGACCGCTTGTAATCCGCTTCGTTTAGCTCTTTTTGCAAACAATGGAAATCAGCATCTAACGCAAACAACTGTGAAAACAGCTCAAAGGGCAAACTGCGGGAAGCATTCCGATTATGTTTTGCCGATCCCGCCCAAACCACACCGATTTTCAAACGTTTTAGCGAACTACAAGCGGTTATTTTTGTGTGCCATTTTGCAAGAAACTCCGGTTGTGCTTGTAAATAACCGCTTGAATAAGGAATATTTTCAAGTGTACTGCCAAATACTAAAGGCGCACTTAACATCGGCAAATGGTATGCCAGCCCTGAAATTCGTCCACCGTTTTGCATTGTCTCAATGCCGTATTGCGCTAAATTATAATTGAGTAAATTTTCAATGCCGCTATGATTAAGCACCACCACATTTAAGCCTTGACGTTTCATTTCCAAGGCATAACGTACAAACTGAATATTATCGCCGAATCCTTGTTCTACGTGAAACAAGATTTTAGCATCACCGATATTTTCCCCTCGCCATTGCGGAATATTAATTTCCAGCGGTTCAAAAGCAGGCAAACCGGTTTGCCAACGCCATTCGTAAGCTTGCCAGCCTTGCAGATAATCACCTAACAAGTTATGTAACATCGCTTTATTACACCAAGCAATCGCATAATTTGGCGCAAGTTCAACCGCTTTATTCGCATCTTTTAACGCTAATTGGTAAAGTCCCAAGTTTTGTAATACCGTACAACGATTGTGATATAGCACCGCTTTGTCCGGTAATAAGCGGATTATTTCATCGTATTTTCTTAAAACCGCTAACCATTCAAATGGCGTCGCAGCACTGTCCTGCTCTTCCACCAATAAAGCGAGATATTGTTCAAACGTCATTTCAGCCATATTGTTGTTCCAATTGTTGTTGTACTCTAGTGATCACCGGTTGCCAGTCAAAATCAAAGCCCTGACGAAATAGGCGTACACTCTGATACCATGGGCTATCCTCTCTTGCCAATAACCAACGAAAATCGGGGTGATAACTGATTAAAACCCAAGTCGGTTTGCCCATCGCTGCCGCTAAATGTGCCACTGAAGTATCTACGCTAATCACTAAATCAAGTTGAGCAATCAATGCCGCCGTATCGGAAAAATCCGTTAAATCATCTTGCCAAAAATGCAAATTTTTGAGCTTTTCCGACCGCTTGTAATCGGCCTCATTCACTACTTTTTGCAAGCAATGAAATTCCGCATCAAATTCAAATAACGGTAAGAACTGTTCAAATTGCAAACTTCGTATCGCATTGCGGTGATGTTTAGGCGAGCCCGCCCATACCACGCCAATTTTAAGTCTTTTAGCGGAATCGCAAGCACTTATTTTCTGTTGCCATTTTATAAAGTGATCGGTTTCGGGCAATAAATAACCTTCCGCATAAGGAATATTATCCAATCTTGTACCGAAATAATGCGGTAGGCTCATCATTGAAACATAATATTTCAGTCCGCTAATCGCCTCACCATTTTTTGATGTGGCAATTCCATATTGCGCTAAATTGGCATTCAGCAAATTTTCTAAGGGCTGATGATTCACCACCACAATATTCAAGCCTCGCTTTTTCGCCTCTAAGGCATAACGCACAAATTGAATATTATCGCCAAAGCCCTGTTCTGCATAAACCAAAAGCTTGGCTTGACCAATATCCTCACCTTGCCAACGAGGAATCGGCCATCCAGTGTCTTGAAAGGTTTCCACAGCGGTTTTCCATCGCCATTCATAAGCTTTCCAACCTTCTTCATAACGTCCTAAGGTGTTTAGAATAAACGCCTTATTACACCATGCCATGGCAAAATCCGGTGCAAGTTCAAGCGTTTTCTCCGCATCTTTGAGTGCTAAATCATAAAAGCCTAAATGCTTTAATACATCGGAACGATTGTGGTATGCGAGAATAGACTGAGGGAAATCCCCTAAAAAATCATCGTATAACTTTAGCACGGCAAGTAATTCCAAAGGATTACTCGCCTGTTGCTGTTGTTGATAAATATAAGAGAAACGTTCTTGTTCGGAACATTGCTGAATAGAAATTAAGTCTGAATTCATAGGAGAAGACAAAGAAAAAAGCGGGCATTTTTTCAAAAAATTTTGCAAAAATTTAGAAAAAACGACCGCTTATATTAATTATGCATATCTTGCTTTACTGCCGTGGCAATGTTTGTATTTTTTGCCAGAACCGCAAGGGCAAGGATCATTTCGACCGATATTCAAATTCGCTAATTGCTCATCTGTCAGCGATTCTGCCGCTGCGCCGGCTTGGGCATTTTGCATTTGTTCTTCGGTTGCCGCTTGGTAATGAGCGGCTTCCGCTTCAGCTATTGCGTCTTGCTGGCGTTGAGCCTCTTCAATCTCTTCTTGACTACGCACTTGAATACGGCTTAACACGCTAATCACATTAGATTTCAACAAATCGAGCATATTGGTAAACATTTCAAATGATTCTTTTTTATACTCTTGTTTCGGATCTTTTTGTGCATAGCCACGTAAGTGAATACCTTTGCGTAAGTAATCCATTGCCGAAAGATGTTCTTTCCAAAGCTCGTCTAAGTTTTGTAGCATCACTCCTTTTTCAAAGTTACGCATCACTTCCGAGCCGACTTTCTCTTCTTTCGCTTGGTATTCTTGTTTCGCAATATCAATAATGCGCTCACGCAATGTTTCTTCGTGTAAGTCATTTTCTTGCTCTAACCAATGCTGGATAGGCAATTCCATACCGAATTGGCGTTTTAACGCTTCTTCTAAGCCGGCAACATCCCACATCTCTTCAATGGATTGCGGTGGAATATATTGGCTAATCACATTATTGAACACGTCTTCACGCACAGTGCTGATCATCGCTGAAATATCATCGGTTTCAAGCAAGTAATTACGTTGTTCGTAAATCGCTTTACGTTGTTCGTTCGCCACATCATCGTACTGTAATAAGTTTTTACGACCGTCGAAGTTATGCGCTTCTACTTTTGCTTGTGCCGATGCGATCACTTTAGTCAGTAATTTTGACTCCATCGCCTCGCCTTCTTCAGAGAAGGCTTTACGCATCATATTCAATTTACCTTCATTCAGGTAAATACGCATTAACGCATCGTCTAAAGACAGATAGAAACGTGATGAACCCGGGTCACCTTGACGACCGGAACGACCACGTAACTGGTTATCAATACGGCGAGATTCGTGACGTTCAGTACCGATAATATGTAAACCGCCCGCCTTCATTACGATGTCATAGCGCTCTTTCCAAGCCGCTTTAATCGCTTCGATTTGCTCTTCGGTCGGATTTTCTAACTTCGCCACTTCCGCTTTCCAGTTACCGCCTAATACGATATCCGTACCACGACCCGCCATATTGGTTGCGATAGTTACCGCACCCGGTGCACCCGCTTCCGCCACGATTTCCGCTTCTTGGGCATGGAATTTCGCATTTAATACGTTATGAGCAATACCGGCTTTGGTTAATTCTGCCGATAAAAGTTCTGATTTTTCAACGGATGCCGTACCGACTAACACCGGTTGTTGGCGAGCCATACAGTCTTTAATATCATTGATAATCGCCGCAAATTTCTCCGGTTCACTCTTAAACATTAAGTCGGTACGGTCATCACGAATAACCGGTTTATTGGTCGGAATCACTACTGTATCCAAACCGTAAATTTGTTGGAATTCAAACGCTTCCGTATCCGCTGTACCAGTCATACCGGCTAATTTTTCGTATAAACGGAAATAGTTTTGGTAAGTGATAGACGCAACAGTTTGGTTTTCGCCTTGAATATTAACTTTTTCTTTCGCTTCAATCGCTTGGTGTAAACCGTCAGACCAACGACGGCCCGCCATTGTACGACCGGTGTGTTCATCAATAATCACTACTTCACCGTCTTTTACGATGTAATCTACATCTAATTCAAATAATTTATGTGCACGTAACGCCGCATAAACGTGGTGTAGTAAAGCGATACGAGCCGGATGATAAAGTGTTTCGCCTTCTTGCATTAAGCCCATTTCGGTCAAAATGCCTTCCACTTTCACCATACCACGCTCAGTTAAATGCGCCTGTTTATTTTTCAGATCTAACGTGAAATCGCCTTCACCGGTATATTCTTCGGTGTCTTCTTTATCTTGCTGAATCAAATGCGGAATAATCGTATCAATCGCTTGATAGATTTGAGTCGCATCTTCTGCTGGGCCTGAAATAATTAACGGCGTACGCGCTTCATCAATTAAGATTGAGTCCACCTCATCCACTAACGCATAGTGTAATTCACGTTGGAAACGATCTTCTTTTGCGTGCGCAAGGTTATCACGTAAATAGTCGAAACCTAACTCACTATTGGTTGAGTAAGTAATATCCGCTTTATAGGCTTCACGTTTTACTTCATTCGGAAGACCCGGCACATTCACTGCAACGGTTAAACCTAAAAATTCAAATAACGGGCGGTTTGTTTCCGCATCACGGCGTGCAAGATAATCGTTCACGGTTACAACGTGTACACCTTTACCGGTTAACGCATTTAAGTAACAAGGTAATGTTGCGGTTAACGTTTTACCTTCACCGGTACGCATCTCTGCGATATTACGGTTAGTTAATACCATACCGCCGATTAATTGCACATCAAAATGACGCATTCCCATCACACGACGGCTTGCCTCACGCACAGTTGCAAACGCTTCGTGCAATAAGCTGTCAAGGCTCGCACCATCAGCTAAACGTTGTTTAAATTCTGCGGTTTTAGCTTGTAATTCCTCATCGGTTAATTTTTCAAATGCCGGTTCAAGTTTATTAATTTGCGCAACACGTTTTCTTAAACGTTTTAACGTACGATCGTTACTTGAACCGAAAATTGAAGTGATAATTTTTGAAATCATTGTTTTGTCCTAATCTAGTTATCTTTATATGAAAAAGTGGCATAGCTTTACGGAAGCACTGTTTTATTCCGCCCACTTATGATGAATCGATTTTATAGATTAGACGATTGGGCCGGCTCGAATAGGATGGTTATCATCGCCATCAAAGCGGTAAGATTTGGTAAAAAATTCGCAAAAAACGACCGCTTGCGTTGGAATTTCCACAAGTACTTGTTTAAGCTCTGCGATAAATAAAGACTGAGGTTCTTGTTCGTCAGAACAAACAACGCAAGGAGAAAAATGCTGATTGATAACCGTTTCTTGTTCACTTTCACTTTTTACTATCGAATGAATTTCAGGTAACGCAAAAATCGCAACCAGTCCGAAAACCAATTGCGACCAAAAAGGCGTTTTGTGAAAATGCTTAAATAAACTCATCAACATTTGTTTTAAATACTAAAAATTATATTAATTATACGATAAATTCCAGTAGAATGGGCAGTTAATTGGGTCAAATAACGTAAAATCAAGGGGTAACAGTCCAGAAAGATGAAAAATTCAGCAATAAAAAATATCACCGAAATTTTGCAGAACTCAAGCCTTAGTCGGATTGTCCAACGAGCCAATCAATTAAACGATTTGCATCAAAAAGTACAAAAATTATTACCAGAACAGTACCGTGGGCTTTACCGTATTGTGAATTTAGTTGATAATCAACTTGTATTCGAAGTGCAAAATGCGACTGTACGGCAAGGCTTACAGTTACAAAGTTCACATTTATTACAATTAATTCACTCTGATTTTCCGAATGTAACTGAGCTTCAGTTTAAAGTGAATCCGAGTTTTAAACACATTTAAATAGAAGGAAACTGGAATGAAAAAAATTGCGTTAGTTGCATTCAGTGCAGTACTAGGCGCCTGTTCGCTATTACCACAAAAATCCGTTACTGGCACATTCCAAGGCGAGCTACCTTGCGCAGACTGTGAAAAAATTCAAGCTGAGCTTATTTTAGGCGCTAATAATAGCTACCAATACAATACTATTTACGTAAAAGCAGGCAAAGAATATCCATTTAAAGATGAAGGTACTTATACTTGGGAACAAGGTAAACGTGGTGTAATTCGTTTAGAAAAAGATTCCGGTTCGTTAGCCTTTAAAGTCAGTGAAACTAAAGTTGAGGTTTGTGATGTAAACGGTAACCCAGCTAAGACCGCAAATCACCCATACACCTTACAAAAAGTTAAATAAGTTATTCATATAGACATAAAAGCCCGCTTATTAAGCGGGCTTTTATTTTAGGTTAAGGAAATAAATATAAAAAAATCCCCACAACTTTTCTTGCAGGGATTGGACCTAAATAAGGAAAAAAGTAATTATTACTTACTTTAACTTAACCAAGGAAATATCTATGAAAACAGTAAGGAATCTTTCGCATTAGTAATGGCGGTGAGAGGGGGATTCGAACCCCCGATACACTTTCGCATATACACGCTTTCCAGGCGTGCTCCTTCAACCACTCGGACATCTCACCAGCTTACTAAATGCACAGAAAGTGCATCTGAAAGATGTAGGGAACTATACCGATTTTTTAGAATCTAATCAAGTATTTTATTTATAAACTAAAATAATTACCAATTCCTCATTATATTATTGTCCAACTCCTAAACAGTTCGGCGATTTAGGCACTAACCCGTTGGCGCTCGCCCATTCTTGCGGCGTAAAAAGATGTAATGCTAATGCGTGAACACCGTTTTCCAACTCATACGCTAAACAACTATAAACCGCTCGATGACGAGCTACAACACGTTGTTCTGCAAAGTTTGCCGATACTAATGTCACTTTAAAATGAGATTCCGCCCCACGTCCTGAGCTATGCATATAGCTTTCATTTTCAATTTGTAAGAATTGTGGTGAAAATTGTTCCGTTAATTTTTGCTGAATCGTTTGTTCAACCGACATTTTTATTCCTTATGAATTGATAATTAGTATTTGATAATGGATAATTAAAAAACTTATTTGTAGGTAAATTGCCTAATAAATGCTTTTACCTCATTATCCATTATCAAATACTAATTATCAATTAAAAGGATTTCTTATGACATTATCTAAAAAAGCATTACTTATCGTCACTACACTTGCAGCAGCAGTACTTACCGGCTGCCAATCTCAATCAAGCGTATTAAATTTCACCACGCCTAGCCCAACGGCGACCTTTAACACAAATAACCAAACTGCTGCAGTGAGTGTGATGACACAAGACTTACGTACTTCTCGTGAAGTGGCAAGCTATACCAAAAACGGCCAAGTAACTCGTTTAACTTCAAGCCCGGAAGTCGGATTAATGTTCCAACAAGCAATGCAACAAGACTTAAATGCAAAAGGCTTCCAATTGGTACAAGGGGCAGCGAATGCAAATGTTATCGTAAACGTTCGCAAATTCTTTGCTACGGTAGAACAAGGTAATTTATTGTATAAAGTGAATGCAGAAGTGGGAGTCGAAGTAGCTGTGCAAGGTGCAAAAGGTAACTTTAGCAAAAACTTTAATGCAACACGTGGCTATGAAGGTGCGGCACTAACTACAGATAACGATGACATCAAAAAAGTGCTAGGCCAAGCGTATGATGATGTGATCAAAGCGATCTACAACGATAACGAAATTGCTAACGCAATTCATCAATTTAAATAATTGATTTTATTCAAATAGCAAGCGGTCGGATTTCACTATTTTTTTGCAAAATCCGACCGCTTATTTCTTTATGTTAGCACGATTCTCTCACAATGAGCGGGCAATCAATCGGCTGAACTTTATTGGTTTTTCGCCCTTCGATTAAGTGTAGTGCCGCTTGTTCCCCCATCTGGTAATGAGGTAATTGTACCGTGGTGAGCGGTGGTAAAAACAGATGAGCCACTCCGACCATATTGTCATAGCCGACAACTGCAACATCTTGCGGAATACGCAATCCACGAGCGAGTAATAACTGATAAACAAGCATTGCGATCCGGTCATTTCCGCATACAATCACATCATAGTCAAAATGTTCGGAATCTGATGCCAAAATATCTTTAAGTCGATCCGCACCTTCTAAATAGTCATCGCTTTCATTCATAAAAAATTCGGTCGGTACATTTGCATTTTTTTGTGAAAACCAGACCGCTTGAAAGCCCTTTTGTCGCTCTTTCGCGGCAATCGCATTATGCGGAATATATAAACAAAGTGGCTTTTTATAACCTTTCTCTAGCAATAAACGCGTCACATCCGCTTGCCCTTGAAAATCATTGGGAATATAGCTCGCTACTTGCAAATCATCCGTTACACAGTTTGCCAGTACAATCGGTAATGATGCCAAACGCTTCGGGATCTTAATTTTTTTTAGCCCATGACGAGTAATGATAATGGCTGTCGGGCGATGAGAAAGCAATAATTCAACCGCTTTTTCAACATCTTGCTCATCATCTTCAAAGGTATTGATCACAAACGAATTCCAACCGTACTGACGTACGGTTTTTTCAATCGCAAGTAAAATCTCGACCGAAAACGGCGTTGTTGCGGTGCTAAACGATAAAACACCTATCGTATTTTCACTCACACCACGAATTTTCTGCGCAGCAATATTCGGAACATAATTTAATTGTTCTATTGCATCTTGTACTGCTTTACGAGTTTTTTCAGAAAGTTGTTCCGGGTTATTAATCGCTCTAGAAACCGTCATTAGCGATACCCCGGCCAACCTTGCCACATCTTTTAGGGAAGCCATAAAAAATATTAAGAATTAAAATAAATAAACAAAAAAGAGAAATTGATAATTAAAACCGATTTATCGATTACTATCCACTTTACCCCTTATCTTTTAAAGGATCAATCTCTCCTGAGAATTATTCAAAAATAACTGTGATCTTGCTCACAAAATTAAAATGTTAACGTTAAAAATTGTGATTTAAATCACAATTTCAAATATTCTCCTCTTGCAAAACAAAATGATAACGTTAACATTTTGCATATCAAATCAACAATAGAAGGTGTTTTATTATGCAAGCACAATCACAAAATAAAGCTTATTACTGGGGAAACCGTAATTATTTTGTATTCAGCGGTTACTTCTTTACCTATTTCTTTATTATGGCGACCTGCTATCCATTCTTAGGGATTTGGCTAGGTGACATAAACGGATTAACCGGTGAAGAACGAGGTATCGTATTCGCTGCAATGTCATTCTTTGCTCTCTGTTTCCAACCGATTTTCGGCTATGTGACCGACAAACTCGGTGTCAAAAAACATATGCTTTGGGCGGTAGCCATTGCCCTTCTCTTCTATGCACCATTCTTTATTTATATCTTCGCTCCGATGCTTAAAAGCAATATTTGGATGGGTGCTATCGTTGGCGGTATTTATATGGGATTCGTATTCTCCGGTGGCGCCGGCGCATCTGAAGCTTATGTAGAACGTGTCAGCCGTCAAAGTAACTTTGAATACGGACGTGCGCGTATGTTCGGTATGATGGGCTGGGGGATCTGCGCTTCAATTGCAGGCATTTTATATAGTAAAGATCCGGATTCCGTTTTCTGGCTCGGTTCAGCCGGTGCGGTCGTGTTACTCGTGTTAGTGGCACTTGCAAAACCGGAACAAAATTCGACCGCTTCCGTGATGGCGCAACTTGGTGCAAACACAAACCCGGTAAGCCTTAAACAAGCGTTCAAACTCTTTAAACTTCCTCGTTTCTGGGCATTACTTGCTTATGTTGTCGGTGTAGCTTGTACCTATGATATTTTCGACCAACAATTCGGTAACTTCTTTAATACGTTCTTTGATTCCAAAGAAGAAGGGATTGAGATGTTCGGTTATGTAACCACCATGGGCGAATTTTTAAATGCAGCAATCATGTTCTTTGTACCACTGGTTATCAACCGTATGGGTGCCAAAAATGCCTTATTAGTTGCCGGTTTTATTATGACGATTCGTATTATCGGTTCTTCATACGCAACGGAAGCATGGCACGTTGTGGTACTCAAAACCTTACATATGTTTGAAGTACCGTTCTATCTTGTTGGCTTATTCAAATATATTGGTAACGTGTTCGAAGTTCACTTCTCTGCAACAATCTATATGGTTGCCTGCCAATTCATCAAACAAGTCGGTAATATGCTTGCCTCTTCTGTTGTTGGCGGTTGGTATGACAAATTCGGTTATCAAGATACTTACTTTATTTTAGGCTGTGTGGCATTAGGCTTTACTCTTCTCTCCATTTTCACCTTAACCGGCAAAATGAATATGCAAGAACGTTATCAATTACAAAAACGCAATACCAGAGGTGCTTAACAAGCGGTCAAAAAAGCAAAGTTTTTTGAACGTTGGCTTTGCCAACAGCAGTAAATAAATGCCTCTCAAATTTTGCAAATAAGGAATTTACTATGAACAACATTATTCGCTTATCCAGCAACCAAAACGATCTGATTATTAACGCCTCAGATAATCCTCAAATTCTCTATTGGGGAGAAAAATTGGCACAATTTGAACCGACTAATGCTTGGCTCAGCTACTCAGGTGTAACAAACGGCGGTTTAGATATTGATGTGCCGGTTTCACTTGCAGCGGAAAACGGACGTGGCTATTTTGAATCTTCTTCAGTTGAAGGCCATCGTAACGGTTTAGACTCAATGCCGGTATTCAAATTAAGTAAAATTGAACAACAAAATGACCGCTTGATCATCCGCCAAACCGATGAAATTGCCGGCTTAGAATTTAGTAGCGAATTTGTATTAGACAAAGCGACTTCCGTATTAAAAACACGTAATAAATTACGTAATTTAAAAGCCGCACCTTATAGCGTAAACCGTCTTGCCGTGACCCTTCCGTTGCCTGAATTTGCCGATGAAGTCTGTACGTTCTACGGTCGCTGGGTACGTGAATTCCAACCAAATCGTCAAAACCTCAAACATGGCAGTTTTATTCAGGAAAACCGTGTCGGCAGAACGTCTCACGAATATCCGCCGATTCTGATTGTCGGTGAAGAAGGCTATAAAGAACAAAAAGGTGATGTATGGGGCTTCCATTTGGCTTGGAGCGGAAACCACCGCATTCGTGCTGATATTGATATTCGAGGCAGACGTAGCGTGCAATTGGAAGCGTTATACTTCCCGGGCGAAATCACACTAGCACAAAATGAAGAGATTGCGACCCCTTGGGTTTATGCAACCGCTTCTAACCAAGGCTTAAACGGTATGAGCCAGCAATTTCATCAATATGTACGCGAAAATATTCTCCGTTTTCCACAGGGTAAAACACGTCCGGTACACCTCAATATTTGGGAAGGCGTTTACTTCGATCACAAACCGGAACATATTATCGCCATGGCAAAAGCTGCCGCAGAAATGGGCGTGGAACGTTTTATTATTGATGACGGTTGGTTTATTGGGCGAGATGATGACTTTGGTGGTTTAGGCGACTGGTATTTAGACGAACGCAAATATCCAAACGGTTTAACGCCTGTGGTCAAAGCGGTAAAAGATCTCGGTATGCAATTCGGGATTTGGGTTGAGTTAGAAATGATCAACAAACCGACTAAACTTTACCAACAACACCCTGATTGGTTATTAGCGGTTGAGGGTTACGATCAACCTGCTGAACGTAACCAATTTGTGCTCGACCTTTGCAATCCGGAAGTTTTCGATTATTTAGTGGAACGAATGGATTGGTTACTCGGCAATCACGATATTGACTATGTAAAATGGGATATGAACCGCCGTATCGTACAAGGCGCTCACCAAGGCAAAGCCGCGGTAACCAAACAAACCGAAGCCTTCTATCGCTTGTGCGATGTACTTTGTGAAAAATATCCGAATGTTGAATTTGAAGCCTGCTCTTCCGGCGGCGGTCGTATCGATTACGAGGTATTAAAACGTTCACAACGTTTCTGGACATCAGATGATAATGATGCACTTGAACGCCAAACCATTCAACGCGGCTTTAGTTACTTCTATCCGCCTGAAATTATGGGTGCACATATCGGCGGCTTCCATTGCCATACCACATACCGCAAATTAGATGCGAATTTCCGTGGTTTAACTGCGCTATTCGGTCATATGGGCGTGGAATTAGATCCGGTAAAAGAAGGTGAGGAAGAACGTAAAAATTTCGCTAAATATATTGCGTTACATAAATCCTTGCGAGAACTATTGCATAGCGGCACGGCATTCCGTTTAGACCGTAAAGATCCGGCTTGTTTAGTTAACGGTGTTGTAGCACAAGACAGCTCACAAGCGGTGGTTTTAATCAGCCAACTTGCAATGCTCGATTACTTGCGTCAGGAATCGCTCCGTCTGCCATATCTCAAACAAGGTAATTATCAAGTAGAAATTCTAGATTTACCACGTAACTTTGCCGAAGGAAAATTCGGTCACTTGATGAAACAATTACCGGAATGGATGGTAAAAGCATTAAACGGCGAAAAAGTTATCATTAATAGCGAGTGGTTGGCAAAAGTCGGCTTAGGCTTACCGATTATTGACCCGGCATCCGCTATGCTATTGAAATTTACCCGTATCGCTTAAACATCATAAACAAGCGGTTAAATTTCCTGAATTTTTTGCAAACTTTTCAGGAAATTTAACCGCTTGTATTATCTCTCTAGCCCAGCCTAGGCTAAATGAGAGGCTTCGATTAAACGTTGCGTGTAAACATGTTTTGGTTGCTCAAAAATTTGTTGAGCGCTGCCGCTTTCCACCACTTCACCTTTACTCATCACGATTACTTTGTCACTTAACGCTCGTACTACCGCAAGATCATGGCTGATAAATAGGTAACTTAAACCATATTTTTGTTGTAAACGATTAAGCAATTCGACCACGGTTAACTGTGTAGAACGATCCAGTGCGGAAGTCGGTTCGTCTAATAACACGAATTTAGGTTCTAAAATAATCGCACGAGCAATTGCAATGCGTTGCCGCTGCCCACCCGAAAACTCATGGGGATAACGGTTGATCATCTCTGGGCTTAAATTCACCTCTTCTAACATTTTTTGCACTTTTTCTCTGCGTTCCGTTTTCGTCATCTGCGGATAGTGAACCGCTAACCCTTCTCCGATAATTTCACCTACCGTTAAGCGTGGAGAAAGAGAATTAAATGGATCTTGGAACACCATTTGCATATTTCGTTTTAAAGATTGGCGATCACTTTTTGATAAGGCAGAAATCACTTGAGCGTCAAATTCAACTTTGCCCTGATAATCCAGAATTTGCATGATCGCTCGCCCTAATGTAGATTTTCCCGAGCCGGATTCACCGACAATACCAAGCGTTTCTCCCATATTTAGCTGGAACGAAATATCTTTTACCGCATTAAACACTTTCTTCGGTTTTCCCCAAAAAGAACGCTGTAGTACATAATCGACTTCGATATTTTTTGCATTAATCAACAATTTCGCCGGTTCACTTTGCGTGCTTTTGAAATGGCTCGGAATAGGCGTTAAAAGCTCCATCGTATAAGGGTGCTTTGGTTGTGTAAATACATCTGCGGTTTTACCTCGCTCCACAATTTCGCCGGATTTCATTACACAAACGTCATCACTGTATTTTTGCACTAAACGCAGGTCGTGCGAAATGAGGATAATCGCCATGCCCATTTCAGCTTGTAATTCCAGCATTAAATCTAAAATTTCCGCCTGTGTCGTAACATCCAATGCGGTAGTCGGCTCATCAGCAATCAATAAATCCGGTTTATTAATAATTGCCATCGCAATCATAATGCGTTGTAGCTGCCCTCCGGAAAACTCGTGTGGGTAACACTTTAATTTCTTTTCCGCATTTGGAATTTTTACTTTCTGTAATGCCGCTAAGGTCAACGCTTCCGCCTCTTGTTTGGTCATATTGGGCGTATGTGTCGTCACCGCTTCTGCAACTTGTTCACCAATCGGCATATAGGGATTTAAAGAGGTCATCGGCTCTTGGAAAATCATCCCGATACGATCGCCTCGTATTGCTTGCATTTCGGCTTCCGTAAGCGTCAAAATATCCTTATCTTCAAATATGATCTGGGAATGTTTGCCATATTGCAAAATATTTTTCGGCAATAATTGCATAATTGACATCGAAGTGACTGATTTACCGGAACCGGACTCACCGACAATAGCAAGAGTCTGCCCTTTTTCCAGTGTAAAAGATACGGAACGCACCGTATGTGAAAAACGATCTTCCGCTTTTAAATATACGTCTAAATTTTTAACTTCTAATAATTTCATCCTTCACTCCTGAGCTTATTTATCTTTTGGATCTAATGCATCACGCAGACCATCGCCAATAAAATTGAAACAAAATAGCGTTAAGCAAAGGAAAAAAGCCGGAAATCCAAGCAACCAAGGAGAAGTTTCCATCTGAGCGGCTCCATCGCTTAGTAACGAGCCCCAACTGCTCATCGGTTCTTGAGTCCCTAACCCTAAGAAACTTAAAAACGATTCGAATAGAATCAGAGAAGGCACTTCCAGCGAGGCGTACACTACCACTAAGCCAAGTACATTCGGAATAATGTGACGCCAAATAATCTGACGGCGAGAAACGCCACATACAATTGCCGCCTCAATAAATTCTTTATTTTTAAGCGCTAATGTTTGCCCTCGTACGATACGAGCTAGCCCTAGCCAAGCAATCATACCTATTGCCACAAAAATTAAGAAAATATTTTGCCCAAATAAAGTCACCAATAAAATGACGAAGAACATAAATGGAAATGAGCTTAAAATTTCAAGAAAACGCATCATTACGCTATCTACTTTGCCGCCTATATAGCCTGAAATAGCGCCGTAAATAGTACCGATAATTACAGCCACCAAAGCGCCGGCAATGCCGACCATCAACGATATTCTGCCGCCCATAGCGACACGCACCATCAGATCTCGCCCTGAAGCGTCTGTACCAAAATAATGCAAGGATTCAAAATCCGGTGCGGCACTCATCATATTCCAATCGGTATCTTCGTAACTAAACGGCATTAGCATCGGTACAAAAGTGATAAATAATACGATTAACAGCAACATAAATAAGCTGGCAACTGCCGCCTTATTACGAAAAAAACGGCGGCGAGCATCTTGCCATAAGCTGCGTCCTTCCAACACCATTGCTGTATTAGCTGAAGCGAGATTTTCCGAAAAGTTTTGGTTTTTATCTATTTGCATATTTCCTTCCTAGCTATAACGAATTTTCGGGTCAATCACCGCATATAAAATATCTACTATCGCATTAAATAAAATGGTTAACGTGCCAACCAATACGGTTAAGCTCAACACTAAAGAATAGTCTCGATTTAAAGCTCCGTTTACAAATAGCTGGCCTAATCCCGGTAAGCCGAAAACACTTTCAATCACCATTGAGCCGGTGATAATGCCAACAAAAGCGGGCGCAAGATAAGTAATGACAGGTATTAATGCAGGTTTTAAGGCGTGTTTAAAAATGATTTTCCGCATCGGCACACCTTTGGCTTTTGCCGTACGAATATAATTTGAATGGAGAATTTCTATCATTGAACCACGAGTAATACGGGCAAGTCCGGCAACATAGCCAATGGTAAGAGAAAGTACCGGTAGCACCATATAATAGAGTTGACCGCCGTTCCAGCCACCTGCCGGAAGCCATTGTAAGTGAATCGCAAAAAATAAAACCAGCAGCGGCGCAAATACGAAACTCGGCATAATTACCCCGGTCATGGCAAATCCCATCACGATGTAATCCCATTTACTATTTTGCTTTAGCGCCGCCACAATACCGGCAGTTAAGCCGATAATCACCGCCAAAATAAATGCAACTACGCCTAATTTAATCGAAACGGGAAATGCTGAAGCAATTAAGTCATTAACCGATTGATCTTTATATTTAAAAGAGGGACCAAAATCGCCATGGGCAAGATTATCCATATAGATAAAATATTGTTTATAAAGCGGTTCATTAAGATGATATTTCGCTTCAATATTTGCCATCACTTCAGGCGGGTAAGCTTTTTCAGAGGTAAACGGACTTCCTGGAGCAAGCCTCATCAGAAAGAATGAGAAGGTAATTAGAATGAAAAGTGTTGGAATGGCTTCCAATATGCGCCTAATAATAAATTTCAGCATTAGCAATCCTCCCTTTTAATTAAGAATAGCTAATTAGTAACTGAAATAGTACAATTTGTAAATACAGATGAAGCACAAATAAACAACAAGCGGTTAAATTTTCCGAAAAAATTGCAAAAACATTTTGCAAAATCTTGGTGAAATTCGACCGCTTGTCTAAATTTAATCGAGCTTAGCGATACCTAAATGCGCATAAGTTCGGCTGGTGGCAATACGACCTCGCGGCGTTCGTTGCAAAAAGCCCTGCTGAATCAAATAAGGTTCAAGTACGTCTTCAATTGTATCTCGCTCTTCACCGATTGCTGCGGCTAAGTTATCTAAGCCGACCGGGCCTCCGTCAAAACGTTCTACAATCGCTTGCAATAATTTGATGTCCATAAAGTCAAAGCCTTCGGAATCTACATCAAGCATCGCCAACGCTTGTTTGGCGATATCGGAAGTAATCACACCATTATTACGCACATCGGCATAATCTCGCACACGGCGTAATAACCGGTTGGCAATTCGAGGTGTGCCACGTGAACGGCGAGCCACTTCATAAGCACCATCCGGCGATAAATTTAAGTTTAAACAATCGGCACTACGTTTTACGATTGAGGTTAAATCTTCCACTGAATAAAACTCTAATCGCTGCACAATCCCAAAACGATCACGTAACGGAGAAGTCAGTGAACCGGCTCGGGTGGTTGCCCCCACTAAGGTAAACGGCGGTAAATCCAGCTTAATCGAACGTGCTGCCGGCCCTTCACCGATCATAATATCCAGCTGATAATCTTCCATTGCCGGATAAAGCACTTCTTCAATTGCCGGCGATAAGCGGTGGATCTCATCAATAAATAATACGTCATAAGGCTCTAAATTGGTCAACATTGCCGCCAAATCGCCCGCTTTCTCCAACACCGGTCCGGAAGTTGTGCGGATATTCACTCCCATTTCATTGGCAACGATATTGGCTAAGGTGGTTTTACCCAACCCCGGCGGACCAAAAATCAACAAATGATCTAACGCCTCATCACGCAATTTTGCCGCTTTAATAAAAATCTCCATCTGCTCTCGTACAGACGGCTGACCGACATAATCCGCTAATAATTTAGGACGAATCGCACGATCGATGACTTCTTCCTCACGCTTCGGCGAGGCACTAATTATTCTATCTGCTTCAATCATTTAAGGTATTTTTACTTTTTAAAGAGAGGCTTTTAATGCTTCACGAATTAATTGTTCGCTGGTTGCGCCTGCTTTATTCACTTTCTTAATCATCTTCTCAGCATCGGCAAGTTTATAGCCTAACGCCACTAAAGCATCACGGGCTTCATCTGCCGGATCATGTGAATGTGTTGCAACAATCGTTTCCACAGAATGTTCTTCAAAGAAATCACTTTGTGCCACACCTTTGAATTTGCCTTTGAGCTCTACTAATAAACGCTCGGCTGTTTTACGCCCAATGCCCGGAATTTTAGTTAATTTGGCTAATTCTTCATGCTCTACCGCATTCGCAAATTGTGAAACCGACATCGCCGATAAAATCGCAAGTGCTAATTTAGGCCCAACACCGTTGGTTTTAATCAATTCACGAAATAGTGTTCTGTCTTGCTTTTGTGCAAAACCAAATAATAAATGTGCATCTTCACGTACTACTAAATGCGTAAAAATTGTGGCTTCTTCACCTACTTGCGGCAAGCTGTAAAAACTCGTCATCGGCAGTAGTACTTCATATCCGACACCTTGAACATCAATTACCATTTCAGGTGGTTGTTTTTCAATAATTTTACCGTGTAATCTTCCGATCATTGATTTTATTCCAAACTAAAAAATTTGCCTTAGCATAACAGAAAACTGTATAGAATAACAGGCTAACAAGCGGTCTATTTTGGCTAATTTTTTGCAAAAAAATAGCCCGCTAATCAGCGAGCCATTTTTAATCAAATTAAATTATGCTTTTTTTCTTACCACCAATTGGCTTAAGACCACTAATGTCAATGAGAAAATAATCATGATCGTTGCTAACGCATTGACTTCCGGCGTTACACCCGTTTTCACCAGCGAGAAGATTTTTAACGGTAATACTTCATAGCTTGGGCTGGTAACGAATGATGAAACTACTACGTCATCTAACGAAATAGTAAAGCTCAATAACCAACCGGAAATAATAGACGGTAATGCCAGCGGTAAAATAATTTTACGTAAAATCGTTACTTCACTTGCGCCTAAATCCTTCGCAGCTTCCAACATCTTACCGTCAAAATCGCTTAAACGAGATGAAATAGTAATCACCACATAAGGCAAACAGAAAGTAATATGCGCAATTAATAATGAAATAAAACCAAGTTGCACACCTAAAATCATAAATAGCACTAATAATGAAACAGCCATTACGATATCCGGTGACATCATGACGATAAACAGCAAACCGCCGACCATTTGCTTACCACGGAATTTATAGCGGTATAGCGCAATCGAAGTTAACGCACCTAAAATAGTTGAAAACGTTGCGGCAAAAAACGCAATCGTCAATGAATTCATGGTTGCGTGAACCAGCGTATCGTTTGCAAATAAACGCTCATACCAGTTCCAACTGAACCCTTTCCATTGTAAACCGTAACGGTCTGCATTAAATGAGTTTACCACCAAAATAATAATCGGAATATAAAGGTAGGCAAACACCACGAACATAAAAAAGTTTCTTAATGTCTTTTTCATTATTCAAGCTCCACCTTTTTATTTAATAATTTATTTGCACGGTAATAAACATATAACATTAATGCCATTAACACGGTAAGTGCGATACTTACTGCCGAACCTAATGCAAACTGGTTGGTATTTAAGAATAAGCTCTTAATAATGTTACCGATTAATGGTGTTTTACCGCCGCCTAATAAGTCAGCAACATAGAACATTCCCATTGCTGGTAATAATACTAATAAACAACCTGCTACAATCCCTGGCATTGTAAGCGGAATCGTTACACGCACAAAACGTTGGAACGCATTCGCACCTAAATCTTTTGCTGCCTCTAATAAACGACCGTCAATTTTCTCAATTGAAGAATAAAGCGGTAGAATCATAAACGGTAACAAGATATACACTAAACCGATGATAATCGCCAATTCAGAGTTTAATAAACGAAGCGGTTCGTCAATTAAACCGATAGCCAATAATGTTTCGTTTAATACGCCCTTCACGCCTAAGAAAATTTTAATACCGTAGATACGGATCAGCGAGTTTGTCCAAAATGGCAATACAACTAAGAACAATAGAATTGGGCGCAGTTTCGCCGGCATCTTCGCAATAATAAATGCAAACGGATAACCGATAATTAAACAGAAAAATGTTGCAATCGCAGACATTTTAAATGAGTTCCACAATACGGTTGCGTAAGTATCATTGAATAACTGTTTATATGCATCCAGACTAAATACGAAATCGACAAAGTATGCACTTTGGCGATTTTCAGTAAGAAAACTGATTAACAGAACCAATAAGTTCGGTACAAGTACAAAAAGTAACAACCAACCGAAGATAACTGAAACTGTTCCAGCTTGGAATTTGTTACTAGCAATCTTCATTATTGAGTACAACCTCCCAACCTTCGTGCCATGTTAATGCCACTTTCTGACCGACTTCGTGATCGATATTCGGATCATCTTCATTGAAGAATTCGCTTACTAATACGTTCATACCGTTATGATCTAACTGTACGCTTGACTCTAACGTCATACCTTTATAGTTACGATCGATAATATGACCGATAATCGCTTTTGAGCTTTCGTCTTCGTCTAATTCTTCGATAACGATATCTTCCGGACGTAAAAGCACTTTGAGTTGTTGATTTGGCGTCACATCCATATCTTCAACTTTAATATTACAAATACGACCTTCTACATTCGCTTTAACATTGCGAGCGTCAACACGTTCAATTACGGTTGCATCAAATACGTTGATTTCGCCGATAAAACGAGCCACGAATAAATTGCTCGGCTCTTCGTAAATTTCACGAGGCGTACCGTCTTGCGCAATTTTACCGCCGTTCATTACGATAATACGATCAGACATCGTTAATGCTTCTTCTTGATCGTGCGTAACGAAAATAAAGGTAATACCTAATTGGCGTTGTAATGCTTTTAACTCATTCTGCATTTCTTTACGCAGTTTATAGTCAAGCGCAGAAAGCGATTCATCAAGCAACAATACTTTCGGCTTATTCACTACCGCACGTGCGATGGCAATACGTTGTTGCTGACCACCTGAAAGCTGAGCCGGTTTTTGTTCCGCACGATCTTCTAAACGCACCATACGTAATGCTTCCATTACACGCGGCTTGATTTGCTCATTCGGCACTTTTTGCATACGTAAACCGAAAGCAACATTTTCAAAAATCGTCATATGCGGAAATAACGCATAGCTTTGGAAAACCGTATTTACAGGGCGTTGTTCAGCAGGAACGTTAGATACATCTTGACCATCAAGAATGATTGAACCTTCAGTCAAGTCTTCAAAACCTGCGATTAAACGTAATGCTGTTGTTTTACCACAGCCTGAAGGACCTAAAATAGTTAAAAATTCACCATCGTTAATGGTTAAATTTAAATCTTTAAGAATCGTTTTGCTACCATAGCTTTTAGTAACATTGCGTAGTTCGATGATTGGTTTTTGTTCTAACTTTTCCATCTACTTTTGTATTCCCCCTAGGGCATAAAATTAAAATGCAAAATCTGAATTATTTTCAGGGCGAGTGTGCGTAACTATACGCTAAAAACTAACTGTTAATGATATAGCGAACAGCTCAATTTTAAAAGCAAAAATTTGATTTTTAAGGCATTTATTTTAGACAAAAACCGTTTAACAAGCGGTCAAATTTTAAAATTTTTTTGCAAACGGTTGCTTCGGAAAATTTCGCTAAATATTATGGTTTCAATTTATCAGTTCACGGATTTAACTGCTGCACAAAACACCGCCTTATTGCCAATAATTTTCTTGCCGCACCATTAGCTACTCGTCTGCCGATTTAATAAAATTTTAAAGAAATTCGACCGCTTGTTGTCTTTCGGCTAGAATATCGCGGTTTAAAAAGTGGCTGAAAATAAAGTAAATAAAAAGTAGATAAAATGAAATTAAATGATCAACAACAACAAGCGGTGGAATATGTAAAAGGGGCTTGCCTTGTATTAGCCGGTGCAGGCTCAGGCAAAACGCGTGTCATTATTAATAAAATCGCCCATCTGATAGCTCATTGCGGTTACTCGCCAAAACAAATCGCAGCGGTAACCTTTACCAACAAAGCGGCACGTGAAATGCGTGAGCGTGTTGCGCATTCTATCGGTAAAGAAAACAGCAAAGGGCTAACCATTTCGACTTTCCACACGCTTGGTTTTGAAATTTTAAAACGTGAATACAAATTACTGGGTTTCAAATCTGGTATGACGTTGTTTGATGAACACGATCAACTTGCTTTACTCAAACATTTGTTACCGGAAAATGTCGCGGAAGATAAAGATTTACTCAAAACATTGATTTCTACCATTTCCAACTGGAAAAACGATCTGCTTTCACCCGAAATGGTATTAACTCGCGTGCGAGATGAGCGTGAACGTGTGTTTTCGCATTTTTATCAGCTCTACCAAAATCAGCTAAAAGCCTATAATGCGCTTGATTTTGACGATTTAATTATGCTACCGGTATTGCTGTTCCGCCAATTTCCGGAAGCAAAAGCCCGTTGGCAGCAGAAAGTCCGTTATTTACTGGTGGACGAATACCAAGATACCAATACCAGCCAATATGAGCTAATTAAATTATTGGTAGGCAATGAGGCAAATTTCACTGTGGTAGGTGATGACGACCAATCAATCTATTCATGGCGTGGCGCAAAACCGGAAAATATGCAGCGTTTGCGTGAAGATTTTGATTTGAAAGTGATTAAACTGGAGCAAAATTACCGTTCCAGCCAACGCATTTTGCACTGCGCCAATATTTTGATTGATAACAACGATCATATTTTCCAAAAACGATTATTTTCGAATTTAGGTGAAGGCGAAAAATTAAATGTTATCGAAGCCAAAAATGAAGAACATGAAGCGGAACGTATTGTCGGGGAATTGATTGCCCATCGTTTTTCCAACAAAACTAAATACAAAGATTATGCGATTTTATATCGTGGTAATCATCAGTCTCGCTTGCTGGAAAAATTGCTGATGCAAAACCGTATCCCCTACAAAATTTCCGGGGGAACGTCATTTTTCGCCCGTGCCGAAATTAAAGATATGATGGCTTACTTGCGTTTAGTGGTTAATCAAGACGATGATGCGGCGTTTTTACGTATCGTTAATACCCCGAAACGAGAAATTGGTGCGGTAACGTTGGAAAAATTAGGCTTACTTGCCAATGAAAAACAGGTCAGCTTGTTTGAAGCGATTTTCGATTTTGAATTGATTCAACGTCTGACACCCAAGCCCTATCAAGCATTGCAAGATTTTGCCCGTTGGATTGTCGAAATCGCCGACCAAGCGGAACGTTCCGATCCGATTGAAGCGGTAAAAGATTTATTGGCAAAAATTCAATACGAAGCCTATTTGTATGAAACGGCTACTTCGCCGAAAGCAGCTGAAATGCAAAGCCGTAACGTGCAAACGTTGTTTGAATGGGTGCAAGGTATGCTGGAAGGCGATGAAATCGAAGAACCGATGACGTTGGTGCAAGTGGTAAACCGCCTGACGTTGCGTGATATGTTAGAACGTGGTGAAGACGATGATGAAGCGGACCAAGTGCAATTAATGACGCTGCATGCTTCAAAAGGCCTGGAATTTCCGCACGTTTTCTTAGTTGGTATGGAAGAAGGCATTTTGCCGCATCAAACCAGTCTGGATGAGGATAATGTCGAGGAAGAACGCCGTCTTGCTTACGTGGGCATTACTCGAGCGCAACAAACTCTGACATTTTCACTCTGTAAAGAACGCCGCCAGTACGGTGAAATTATCAAACCGGAACCAAGTCGCTTCTTACTTGAATTACCACAAGACGATTTAGTTTGGGAAAGTGAAAAACCGAAAATGACCGAAGAACAGAAAGTCGAAAAAACTTCAGCCAATATCGCCAACCTAATGGCAATGCTAAAGGCGAATAAAAAGTAAGATCTTCCTCAAATAACAAGCGGTGTAATTTTTGCTAATTCTGCAAAAATTGCACCGTTTTTCTGTGCTGCACGGATATTCCGTTTTCTTATACTACCCCATATAACCGCTGATAATTCCGCCTAATTTGCGAGCGAATCACATTCTCTGGCTCATCTCTTAATTTCGCTAATTGCGCCAATATTGCTTGTAATTGCTGTGAAATACTCGCATTTTCCAAACTTTCGTGCTGCCACGGACTGTCAGTTTCAATTAATAAACGATCAAGCGGTAAGTTTTGGGCGATTTTTTGCGTTTTCGGATTCCATAAAATATCCGGTGTAACACTAGCGAAATAAGGGGTACGAAGAAAACGTTCAAATGAATCATCATCGGTTTTAAACCAATGGAAATGCGCATGTTGGATTTTGTATTCTTCCAGCAAATCCAGCATTATCGCTACATCATCATGCACGATATGCAAATTTAACGGTAAATTTAACCGCTTGCTTAACGCAACAAACTGTTCCAACAAGGCAAGATAGGGCTGATAATCCAGCTTAGGATTCTGTCTTTTTAGATAATACGGTAATCCCACTTCACCGATAGCGGTCAAATTCGCTCGATTTTTTACGATCCAATCAAATAACGCTTGTTGCTGTTTATCATCAATTAATACCTGTTCAGGATGAAATCCTGCCGCAATTTGGATTTTCGGAAATTTTTGTTTTAATGCTAATAACGTTTCCGCACTCATCAAATCGGTACTGACCGCCAATACGCCTTGCAACAAAGGATCGCTAACTATCTGTTCTACTTGGTTTACTTCAAGTTGGTCTAAATGAATATGGCTATCGAACATTCCGCTACTCCCTTTTCCACTACTTATAAATAATAAAAAAGCGGTGTAATTTTGCAAAATTTTTACAAAATCACACCGCTTGTTATTGCTTAATTATAAGCCTGCGCCTGCACGTAATGCTTCCGCTTTATCTGTTTGTTCCCATGGGAAGTGCTCACGACCGAAGTGACCGTAAGCTGCTGTTTCACGGTAGATCGGACGGATTAAATCTAACATTTTGATTAAGCCGTATGGGCGTAAATCAAAGTTTTGGTAGATTAATTTCACTAATGTTTCATTTGAAACTTTACCCGTGCCGAAAGTTTCCACCATGATTGATGTCGGATCCGCCACACCTATTGCATAAGAAAGTTGGATTTCACAACGATCCGCTAAACCTGCCGCCACGATATTTTTTGCTACATAACGTGCTGCGTATGCTGCCGAACGGTCAACTTTTGATGGGTCTTTACCGGAGAACGCACCGCCACCGTGACGAGCCGCACCACCGTAAGTATCTACGATAATTTTACGGCCGGTTAAACCACAGTCACCCATTGGACCGCCAATCACGAAACGACCGGTCGGGTTAATGAAATATTTGGTGTTTTGGCTTAACCATTCGCTTGGTAATACCGGCTTGATGATTTCTTCCATCACACCTTCCACTAAATCTTTTTGTGAAACGTGTTCAGCGTGTTGGGTTGAAAGCACCACCGCATCAATCCCTACGATTTTGTTATTTTCGTAAGCGAAAGTTAATTGGCTTTTCGCATCCGGACGTAACCAGTCTAATTTGCCTGATTTACGTACTTTAGCTTGTTGTTCCATTAAACGGTGAGCATAAGTAATCGGTGCCGGCATTAATACATCGGTTTCATTGGTTGCATAACCGAACATAATACCTTGGTCGCCCGCACCTTGCTCTAACGGATCCGCACGGTCAACACCTTGGTTAATATCCGGCGATTGTTTACCAATCGCATTTAATACCGCACAAGAATGCGCATCAAAGCCCATATCCGAATGGGTATAGCCGATGTCGCAGATCACTTGACGGGTTAAGTTTTCGATATCCACCCATGCAGAAGTGGTGATTTCACCGCCGACTAACGCCATACCGGTTTTTACATATGTTTCACACGCCACACGTGCTTTCGGGTCTTGTTTTAAAATTTCATCTAACACCGCATCCGAGATTTGGTCTGCAATTTTATCCGGATGTCCTTCTGATACTGATTCTGAAGTAAATAAATTAATCGCCATTGTAATTATCCTTTGGTCATACCTTTATATAGGCAGGAGCGTTGCTCCCTCACTAAAATTTACAAGCGGTCAAAAATCACAAAATATTTGCAAAATTCGACCGCTTATATTAAATTCTTTTGGAAGTTTTTCCATCTAGACGTCTATAATATATTTTTTGAACATCTAAGGCAAACTATTTTTCAACTTTACTTCTAAATGATTTTATAAGGCAAAATATGGCAATCACAATTTTAGACGGCGGTATGAGCCGTGAGTTAATGCGTTTGAACGCACCTTTTAAACAACCTGAATGGTCGGCTTTATCCCTTTATGAAAAACCGTCTGCGGTGCAACAAGTCCATGAAGATTTTATCGCAAACGGCGCAGAAGTGATTACGACCAATAGCTATGCGGTTGTGCCGTTTCATATCGGCGAACAACGTTTTAGTGTGGACGGTAAAATGCTTGCCGATTTAGCCGGTCGTTTGGCAAAACAAGCGGTTAAAAATAGCGGAAAATCTGCAAAAATTGCAGGCTCACTCCCTCCAATGTTCGGCTCTTACCGTGCTGATTTGATTCAGGTAGATCGCTTTGCTGAAATTGCCCAACCGATTATTGATGGGCTTGCGCCTTATGTGGATATTTGGTTATGCGAAACGCAAAGTGCGATTATCGAGCCGACTTCAATTAAGCCGTTATTACCGAAAGATGAGCGTCCGCTTTGGGTTTCGTTTACTTTAACCGATGATGAGCCGACACCTGAGCCGCAACTTCGTTCCGGCGAATCTGTTGCGCTTGCGATTGAAAAAATGGTGGAACTAGGCGTTAGTGCAATTTTATTTAACTGCTGTCAGCCTGAAGTGATTGAACAAGCCCTTGCGATCACGCAATCCATTCTAAAAGAAAAAAATGCGACACATATCCAAACCGGTGCGTATGCAAATGCGTTTGCTCCGCAGCCGAAAGATGCGACCGCCAACGACGGTTTAGACGAAGTGCGTAAAGATTTAGATCCGGAAGCCTATCTTGCGTGGGCGAAAAAATGGACGGCACAAGGTACAACCATTGTCGGCGGCTGTTGCGGTATCGGGATCGAATATATCAACACATTGGCTAAACATTTAAAATAACCGAATAAGCGGTCAAATTTGGTCATTTTTTGCAAAAAATCCACAAAATTCGACCGCTTGTATCAAGCACAACATCAATAAGGACAACTATGTCAAACAAAAAAATTGGGTTACTTTCTTTAACCGCTTTGGTGCTCAGTTCGATGATTGGTTCTGGGATTTTTAGTTTGCCGCAAAATATGGCGGCTGTTGCCGGCGGTGAAGCGTTAATTCTTGGCTGGGTGATTACCGGAATCGGAATTATTTTCCTTGGACTTTCTTTCTTCTTTATTTCTCGTTTACGTCCGGATTTAGACGGCGGTATTTATACTTATGCACGAGAGGGGTTCGGTGATCTCGTCGGTTTCCTATCCGCTTGGGGTTACTGGCTGTGTGCAACCATCGGGATTGTCGGCTATTTAGTGGTGGCATTTGAGGGAATCGGTTCATTTACCGATTCGGAATCGAATATTATTTTCGGGCAAGGCAATACGCTTGCGTCTTTTATCGGCGCTTCGATTATCGTGTGGTTAGTTCACGCTTTAGTAGCAAGCGGTGTAAAAGAAGCGGCAACAGTGAACTTGGTTGCAACTTTTGTGAAAGTTTTCCCGCTCGTGCTATTTATCGGTTTAGCAATTTGGTATTTCAAAGGCGAAACGTTTAACCAAGATTTACAAGGTACAACACTGAATAACAGCGTTTCGGAACAAGTTAAAAACACGATGTTAATTACCCTTTGGGTATTTACCGGTGTGGAAGGGGCTTCCGTGTTATCTGCTCACGCTAAAAAGAAAAGTGATGTGGGTTTGGCGACCGTACTTGGGATTCTGATCGCATTGGTTTTATATATTGCGATTACTGTGCTTTCACTGGGTATTTTACCGCGTGAAACCATTGCAGCGATGTCAAATCCGTCAATGGCGGGCTTATTAGAAACGATGATCGGTTCAAGCGGTAAAATTTTAATTACTTTTTGCTTAATTGTATCGGTGTTGGCTTCTTATGTGAGCTGGACGATGTATTCGGCGGAAGTACCTTATCGTGGTGCGAAAAACGGTGCATTCCCGAAAATTTTAGATAAATTGAATGCGAATGAAGTGCCGATTAATTCACTTTGGTTTACCGGTTTTGTGGTGCAATTCTGTTTATTCCTTGTGTTATTAACCGGTAAAAGCTACAACGCTTTATTATTAATTTCGACTTCAATGATCCTTGTACCTTATTTCCTAATCGGTGCATATTTATTAAAGCTGTCATTCCAACAAAATTCAGCATGGTATATTAAGTTAACCGGTTTTATCGCCTCTATTTACGGCTTATGGATTGTTTATGCGGCGGGTTTAGATTACTTATTATTATCAGTATTACTTTATGCACCCGGCATTGGCTTATTCCTTTACTCACGCTATCAACATCAAGGAAAAGCATTAAATCTCTCGGCTTTTGAGAAAATTTTATTAGTGCTTATCGGCTTCTTGTTTATTTGGGCGGTTTATAACAGTCTCACCAACGTTGATTGGGGCTAAAAAAGATAACATCCTCTAATGTTTCAACATTAGGGGATTTTTTATTTTTATGCTAAATTATGCAGTTTGTGTGAATAACAATTATAAGGACATTGCATGTCAAAAGGCAAAATCGGTCTCTTTTCTTTAACCGCATTAGTACTTAGCTCGATGATCGGTTCCGGTATTTTTAGCCTTCCGCAAAATATGGCGGAGGTTGCCGGTGCGCAAGCGCTATTGATCGGCTGGTTAATTACCGGTGTCGGTATCATTTTTTTAGGCTTATCTTTCTTCTTCCTTTCTCGTATTAAACCTGAGTTAGAGGGCGGCATTTACACCTACGCTCGTGAAGGGTTCGGTGATTTCGTCGGTGGCGTATCGGCTTGGGGTTACTGGCTCTGTACCGCAATAGGCAGCGTAGGCTACTTAGTTGTCGCTTTTGAAGGACTGGGGACTTTTGTTGACAGTGAAAGCCATACCATTTTTGGGCAAGGCAATACCGTTGCTTCCATTTTAGGTGCTTCGGCAATTGTTTGGTTAGTCCATCATCTGATAGCACGAGGCATCCGAGAAGCTGCATTTGTGAATTTAGTTGCGACAATTGTTAAAACTTTACCGCTATTCTTATTTATCGGCTTAGCGATTTGGTTCTTTTCACCTGAACAATTTGTACAAGATTTCAACGGCAGCAAATTGGGCGAAAATACCTTAGAACAAGTAAAAGGCACGATGCTGATCACGCTTTGGGTATTTGTCGGAGTAGAAGGTGCTTCGGTACTTTCCGCACACGCGAAAAAGAAAAGTGATGTCGGTTTAGCTACCATTCTAGGTATTTTGATTACCTTGGTTCTCTATGTGTCGATTACGGTATTATCGCTCGGTATTCTTCCTCGTGAAGTGATTGCCGAAATGCCGAACCCGTCTATGGCAGGTTTAATGGAACAAATGATGGGCGCTGGCGGTAAGATCATTATCACTTTCTGCTTGATTGTGTCGGTATTAGCTTCTTATATGAGCTGGACGATGTTTTCATCGGAAATTCCTTACCAAGCGGCAAAAACCAAAGTATTCCCGAAATTATTAAACCGTACCAATATTAATGGCACACCGATTGCCGGTTTATGGTTAACCAATATTACGATTCAAATTAGCCTGTTGCTTGTTTTGTTTACCGGCAAAGGCTACAGTATGCTAATTCAGCTTTCGACCACCATGATTTTGGTGCCTTATTTCTTAGTCGGCGCTTATTTATTCAAAGTGGCGATAAAACAAAACGAAGCATGGTATATCAAACTGACCGGTGCGATGGCGTCAATTTACGGTTTATGGATTGTTTATGCTGCGGGGTTAGACTACTTATTATTATCGGTTGTGCTATATATGCCGGGCGTTCTTTTATTTTTCCACGCACGTTATAAAAATACCGGTAAATTACAGCTAACTAAGTCGGAACTGTTATTGCTCGCTATTATTTTACTGCTATTTGTTGGAGCGATTTATACGCTTATCACTCAATAATTCAGGAACAGACATGAAAACAGACTTTGCAGGAAAAGCGGTCGCTTTTCTTCGAATTTTTGCAAATAAAATCGTTGAAATTTCACGTCAATTACAGGAATTCTTTCATAACGGATCATTTGGGGTTGCCGTTTATCCGTTTTTTATGCACCCGCTCATTCGTGGTAGTGGTCGTTTTGTTGTTATTTTATTAGCCGCTCTACTTTCATTTATGGGCGTGTTCTACCTGTTTGCCGAGTTTGTAGTTAACCTCTTTAGCGAATCATCACTCATCAGCTATATTCGACATACGGTGTTAGAGTTACTTATCCCTTTCGGCACGATTATTGATGGAAAAACCAATACCTTTTCACCGTTATCGCAAGTGATGAATGCCGTTTTTAGCTTGCAAGGATTAGCTTTTGTAATTGCATATCTTGCCGTGATCGTGCAGCTATCTCGCCGTAAATATTGGTTATTAGCGCTTATTTTTGCGGCTTTCTTTAGTATCGGAATGAGCCTAATCCCTTCATCACAAGCTAAAATAACTGCCGGAGGGCTACAAAATTTAGGGGCAAGCCTGACCTATTTATTCGGAAATCTAGCGATTCTTATGGCAGGTATTGATATTGTTAAACCCCAACTGTTATGGTTACGCAGATTTGCCCTACAAGCCGGTACAATCGGCGTGTTGTGTATTTTGGTAACGATTTTCCTTCCGAATATCCTTACCCCAATACTTGAACGAGTGGCTATCTATGCAATTATGATTTGGGAAGTTCTCGCCGGTCTAGCAATGTTAAAACGTAAATAAAAAGAGAAAATATTATGGCAAACACAAAATTTATCGAACGCTACCGCAATTTAATTGCGCTGCCGACTATTTCCAGTTTAGAAGCGACGGAAGATCAATCCAATAAGCAACTTATCGAATTACTGGCGACATGGCTTGCCGATTTCGGCTTTAAAACCGAGATTATCCGAGTGGAAGGCAGTCGTGATAAGTATAATTTATTAGCTACTTACGGCGAGGGTGAAGGCGGTTTATTATTAGCCGGACATACCGACACCGTGCCGTTTGACGAAGGTAAATGGACTTTTAACCCGTTCGTATTAACCGAACAAGACGGCAAATTCTACGGTTTAGGCACCGCGGATATGAAAGGCTTTTTTGCTTTTATTGTCGATGTGCTTAACCAAATTGATTTAAACAAATTAACCAAACCGTTACGTATTCTCGCTACAGCCGATGAAGAAACCACCATGCTTGGCGCGAGAACCTTCGCTCAACATACGCATATTCGCCCTGATTGTGCGATTATCGGCGAGCCGACTTCTTTAAAACCGATTCGTGCGCATAAAGGGCACGTTGGCGAAGCGGTCAGAATTACCGGCAAAAGCGGTCACTCAAGCGATCCGGATCGTGGCATTAATGCGATTGAATTAATGCACCAAGCAACCGGCTATCTGATGAATATGCGTAATCAGTTACGTGAAAAATATCACAACGATCTGTTTAAAGTGCCGTATCCAACGATGAATTTTGGCAATATTCATGGCGGAGATGCGATTAACCGTATTTGTGCCTGTTGTGAATTGCAATTCGATATGCGCCCATTGCCAAATCTACCGGTTGAAGATTTATATGCGATGGTCAATGAGAATTTAAAACCGATGTTGGAACAATACGGCGATCTGATTGAGATTCGTCACTTACATGACGGAATTCCCGGCTATGAGTGTGAACATTCCGCACAAGTGGTACAAGTGGTTGAAAAACTGTTAGGCGAAAAATGTGATGCGGTAAACTATTGTACCGAAGCGCCGTTTATCCAACAGCTTTGCCCTACACTGGTTTTAGGTCCGGGTTCCATTGAACAAGCTCACCAACCTGATGAATTTTTGGAAACGAAATTTATTGAACCGACCCGAGAATTACTCAGCAAACTGATTCATCATTTCTGCTTATAAAGCATAAAGAGAATGACCACTATCCAATTTGGTAAGCGGTCATTTTTGGTTAAAATTTTGCATATTTCTTCAAATATATCTATGCACTACCTATGCAGACATATCCATGCAAAATTCGGGCGCTTCCTTGCTCCTCTTCCAAGAATAGAGCAAACGGTTATTGTGTAGAGAGATAACTAAATAGCCGTTTGCTCACATTCTTTTTGTTAGAAGTTGATTCCAAAACCTGCAAATAATACAACTGGATCAAGTTTTAATTTCACTTCGTGTTTTGCACCTAATGCATCAAATTTTGCAGTTGTTTTAATACGTGTGTACCATGCAGCGGCATTAAAAGAAAGTTTATCGGTTAATTTCACATCCACACCAAGGTTTGCAACCGGTGCAAATGAATGTTTTTTCACTTCTAAATTGGTTACCGCTGCGTGAGTTGATTTCGCATTAAAGAAACGTGTGTAATTTAAACCCGCACCAACATACGGACGTACTGTCGAATCCGCATTAAAGAAATAATATTGTGCATATAAGCTTGGCGGTAATTGTTTCACAATCGCTACACGACCTAAACCAGATGCTGCGCCTAAAGCCGGTACATTTGCATTAATTTTATGTGAGAACGGTGTTGCACCTAATAACTCTACCGCAACATTATCGGTAAACATATAAGTTGCAGTTAAACCTAATTGTTGGTTATTTTTCACTTTTAAATCAACTTGAGTCGGCGTTTTAGTCGTTGATTCTGAATTTGCATTCACTCTTACCACACCGGCACGAACGACTACATCACCCGCTTGATGTGCCACTGCCGAACCTGCTAATAACGCCCCACTTAACATCACTGCCAACGCTACTTTTTTCATTTTGACCTCTAATTTGTTGTGATTGAAAATAAAAAGGTAACCAATCTGTTACCTTGATAACATTTTAAGAACAGTTCTGATAAGTTTTATTGACAAGAATCAAAAAAAACACAAAGTAATACCTATAACTGGGTATTTATTCCTTTTTTGTGATCTTTTTCACATTTTCACTTGAAATAAATTCGACTAGCTCCATTTATTAAAGCGTTGAAGCAAGTATAAATCTTGCTCGATACAGATTAATGAAATTTAGGAGTAAAAATATGAATTTCGAAAAATTTACTACCAAACTGCAAGAAGCCCTTGCAGAAGCACAATCATTAGCCATTGGAAAAGACAATAACTATATTGAACCTGCCCATTTACTGTATGCGTTAGTAAAACAGCAAGACGGATCTATTGCTCCACTATTTACCGCACTCAATGTACAACCACAACGCATATTGAGTGAATTGGAAGCGATTTTAAACCGCTTACCGACTGTATCCGGTGGCTCGACCCAACCGTCACAACAACTGATTCGCCTGTTAAATCAATGTGATAAATTGGCACAACAATTCGGCGACAGCTTTATTTCCTCGGAATTATTCGTGCTTGCCGCACTGGATGATAACGGCGATTTAGGTAAATTATTAAAACAATTTGGCTTAACTAAAGAGAAAGTACACAACGCAATCAGCCAAATTCGAGGAGGAGAAACAGTGAATAATCAAAACGCAGAAGAAACCAGACAAGCACTACAAAAATATACTATCGATCTTACCGAGCGTGCCAAAGCCGGTAAATTAGATCCGGTTATCGGACGTGATGAAGAAATCCGCCGTGCAGTACAAGTTCTACAACGCCGTACTAAAAATAACCCTGTATTAATCGGTGAACCCGGGGTGGGTAAAACTGCGATCGTAGAAGGCTTGGCACAGCGTATTGTTAATGGCGAAGTACCGGAAGGCTTAAAAAATAAACGTGTGCTTTCTCTTGATATGGGGGCATTAATTGCCGGTGCAAAATATCGTGGTGAATTTGAAGAACGTCTAAAAGCGGTACTCAATGAATTAGCCAAAGAAGAAGGTCAGGTTATCTTATTTATTGATGAAATTCACACAATGGTCGGTGCGGGTAAAACAGACGGTGCAATGGATGCCGGTAACTTACTCAAACCGTCTCTTGCTCGCGGCGAATTACATTGCGTTGGGGCAACTACGTTAGACGAATACCGCCAATATATCGAAAAAGATGCGGCACTTGAGCGCCGTTTCCAAAAAGTATTAGTGGATGAACCGACTGTAGAAGACACGATTGCGATTTTACGTGGCTTGAAAGAACGTTATGAAATCCACCATCACGTACAAATTACCGATCCGGCAATCGTGGCAGCGGCAACCCTTTCACATCGCTATATTTCTGATCGTCAGTTACCGGATAAAGCAATCGATTTAATTGATGAAGCGGCGTCCAGTTTACGTATGGAAATTGACTCTAAACCTGAGCCGTTAGATAAACTTGAACGCCGTATCATTCAGCTTAAATTGGAACGCCAAGCGTTACAAAAAGAGGAAGATGAAGCAAGCCGCCAACGTCTTGCAAAATTAGATGAAGAATTGACCGCTCGCGAACGTGAATATTCCGAATTGGAAGAAGTTTGGAAAGCGGAAAAATCTGCTCTTCTCGGCACGCAACATATCAAAACCGAGTTAGAAAATGCCCGTATTGAAATGGATCAGGCTCGCCGTGAAAGTAACTTCGAGAAAATGTCCGAATTGCAATACGGCAAAATCCCGGCATTGGAAAAACAACTTGCAGAAGTGGTAAAACGTGAGGAAGAAGGCGGTGAAAATCAGCTACTTCGTACCAAAGTAACCGATGAAGAAATTGCAGAAGTACTTTCTAAAGCGACCGGTATTCCGGTTTCCAAAATGATGGAAGGTGAGAAAGAAAAACTGTTACGTATGGAAGAAGTGTTACACAGCCGTGTCATCGGGCAAAATGAAGCGGTTGAAGCGGTAGCAAATGCAATTCGCCGTAGCCGTGCCGGATTATCTGATCCGAATCGTCCGATTGGTTCATTCTTATTCCTTGGCCCGACTGGGGTCGGTAAAACCGAACTTTGCAAAACCTTGGCGAATTTCCTCTTCGATGATCCTGATGCGATGGTACGTATCGATATGTCGGAATTTATGGAAAAACATAGCGTTTCTCGTTTAGTCGGCGCACCTCCGGGCTATGTCGGTTACGAAGAAGGCGGTTACTTAACCGAAGCGGTTCGACGCCGTCCATATTCGGTGGTGTTACTCGATGAAGTGGAAAAAGCACACCCTGATGTGTTTAATATCTTGCTTCAAGTGTTGGATGACGGTCGTTTAACCGATGGTCAAGGTCGTACCGTGGATTTCCGCAATACGGTAGTGATTATGACCTCGAACTTAGGTTCGCATTTAATCCAAGAAAATCCGGAATTAGATTATGTAGGAATGAAAGAAGTGGTAATGTCAGTGGTAGGACAACATTTCCGTCCTGAATTTATCAACCGTATTGATGAAACCGTGGTATTCCACCCACTTGGTCAAGAACATATTCGTGCGATTGCTCGTATTCAATTACAACGTTTAATTGCTCGTCTTGCGGAACGTGGCTACGAAGTAACGGTTACGGATGCGGCATTAGACCATATCGGCAAAGCGGGCTTTGACCCGTTATTCGGTGCAAGACCGCTCAAACGTGCAATTCAGCAAGAACTTGAAAATCCACTTGCACAACAGATCTTAAGTGGAAAATTATTACCGAACAGCCCTGTTGTTGTGGACTATCAAAATGATCAATTAAGCATTAGCAACAGCTAATCCTTTTATAAACAAGCGGTCGAATTTGCAGAAAATTTTGCAAATTCGACCGCTTGTCAGTTTATAAAACTAAGCTAAAACTACTCTTCTTCAGTAAATTTCGCCGCTTTATAAGTCGGGTTCATTAAGTTTTCAACTGAAAGAATATCGTCTAATTGCGCTTCAGTGAGTAAACCACGCTCTAATACCACTTCACGTACGCCTCTGCCGGTTGTCGCACAGATTTTACCAACAATATCACCGTTATGGTGACCGATAAATGGATTGAGGTAAGTGACGATACCGATTGAGTTAAACACGAAATTTTCACAGATTTCTTTATTTACCGTGATGCCGTCAATACATTTATCGCGTAAATTCACACAAGCGTTGGCAAGAATCTCGATAGATTCAAACATGGCTTGACCGATTACCGGTTCCATTACGTTTAATTGTAACTGACCAGCTTCTGCCGCAAAGGTGATTGTTGTATCGTTACCAATCACTTTAAAGCACACTTGGTTAACAACTTCCGGCACAACCGGGTTTACTTTCGCCGGCATAATTGAAGAACCTGCTTGTAATTCCGGTAAATTGATTTCATTTAAACCGGCACGTGGACCTGACGAAAGTAAACGTAAGTCGTTACATACTTTTGAAAGTTTCACTGCAGTACGTTTTAATGCACCATGAACCATCACATAAGCACCACAGTCTGAAGTCGCTTCAATTAAGTTTTCTGATAAAACACAAGGTAAACCGGTTACTTCCGATAAATGTTTAACCACTAACTCTGAATAACCTTCCGGTGTATTTAAACCGGTACCGATTGCTGTAGCGCCTAAATTCACTTCTAACAATAATTTAGCGGTACGTTTTAAATTACGTACTTCTTCTTCCAATAATACTGCAAAGGCTTTAAATTCTTGCCCTACAGTCATTGGTACCGCGTCTTGCAACTGAGTACGTCCCATTTTTAACACATCTTTAAATTCTTCCGCTTTCGCTTCGAAACCTTTTTGTAGGTAACGTACTTTTTTGATCAAATGCAAAATGCTGTTATATACCGCAATACGGAAACCGGTCGGATACGCATCATTGGTTGATTGGCTCGCATTCACGTGATCCATTGGGTTAATCACGTTATAGTCACCTTTTTGATGACCGAGTAACTCAAGTGCTAAGTTCGCCACCACTTCATTGGTATTCATATTTACCGATGTACCTGCTCCGCCTTGATAGACATCAGAAGGGAACTGATCCATACAGCGGCCTTTTACTAAGATCTCATCACAAGCTTCTACAATTGCTCTCGCGACTTTTTTCGGAATAGCTCCAAGCTCACCATTTGCTAATGCGGTTGCTTTTTTTACCATCACCATACCGCGCACAAATTCCGGTACATCTGAAATGGTATTTTTTGAAATATTAAAATTCTCAACCGCTCTTAGTGTGTGGATTCCCCAATAAGCATCGGCAGGAACTTCTCTTTCACCTAATAAATCCACTTCAACACGTACGTTATTCATATACTCACCTCAAAAAAATAAAAAAGAATAGGTATTAAATCTGGTAGAGATCATAACGATTTAGCATAAAAAGAAATGTGATCTAAGTCACATTTCACCTAATAGAGTGTAGGATATAAATTAAGGATTCGGATTAGAAATTCTAATGATTAAAAATGAGGAAGTAGTAACATGCCGGTAACACAATCAGCCAAAACAAAGTGGAAACAATCACCGCCGCATGAAACTGCCAATGTTTAGTTTTATGGCGAATATATTTCATTGCGAGAAAAGTCCCGATAAATCCTCCGGAGAAACAGAGGAAAAATAAATTGGACTCGGGAATACGCCACGCGTTGTTAACCGATTTTTGCTTATCGGCATACATCAGATAAAAGCTGAGTAAATTAATAACGAGAAAATAAATTGAGAGAAAGATAAACATTGTAAAAATTTCCGAAAAAAAACCGCTTGTAGTATAGCTACAAGCGGTCCGATTTTTTAGTTTTTTTGCAAATTAGATGATTTCAACTTGTTCTGAACTATCACCTAAGTTTTCAATTTTACCGATTACCCAAGCGTTTTCACCCGCTTGTTTTAATACGGCTAATGCAGTTTCAACATCTTTTTCCGGTAATGCAATTACCATACCTACACCACAGTTAAAGGTACGATACATTTCATAACGACTGATATTACCTTTTTCTTGTAACCATTTGAATGCTGCCGGCCATTCCCATGATTTTTCATCGATCACTGCTTTTACTGTTGCCGGTAACACGCGAGGAATATTTTCCCAGAAGCCGCCGCCGGTTAAGTGCGCGATTGCATGAACATCCGCTTGTTTGATCAGTTGAAGTACTGATTTCACATAGATTTTGGTTGGTGCTAATAAATGCTCGCTTAACGGTTTACCTTCTAATGTATCGGTAGCCGGATTTGCACCGCTGACTTCAATCACTTTACGAATTAATGAGTAACCGTTTGAATGTGGGCCGCTTGAAGCTAATGCAATTAACGCATCGCCAGCTTTTACGGTCGAACCGTCAATAATTTCAGATTTTTCTACAACACCGACACAGAAACCGGCTAGGTCGTAATCACCTGCGTGGTACATACCTGGCATTTCTGCGGTTTCACCACCAACTAATGCACAGCCTGAGATTTCACAACCGTCTGCAATACCTTTAATCACATCCGCTGCAACATCAACTTCTAATTTGCCGGTTGCATAATAATCTAAGAAGAATAAAGGTTCCGCACCTTGTACGACTAAGTCATTCACACACATTGCCACTAAGTCTTGACCAATGGTATCGTGTTTATTCAAATCAATCGCTAAACGTAACTTAGTCCCTACACCATCAGTACCTGATACTAAAATTGGTTCTTTATATTTAGTCGGTAATGCACATAATGCACCGAAACCGCCTAAACCGCCCATCACTTCCGGGCGGCGAGTACGTTTTACATCCGCTTTGATGCGTTCAACCAATTCATTGCCTGCGTGAATATCAACGCCTGCGTCTTTATAGCTAAGTTGTGTGTTGCTCACGATTAACCTCAACAGAAAATAAAAAATTCGCTTCATTATAGCACAAAGCAAACGTTTGCGTTAATCAATTAGCATAAAACTTATATCAATAAGACAAACTTTAACCGCTTTTACTTCAATCGTCGCATAATCTTTATTCTACTTCTTCCTTTCCTAAAGCTTGAAACCATATATGACAAAGTGTTTTTTCTTTAATCAATAGACGATAAAAAAACGCAATATTCTAATATAATTAGTTAGAAGAATTATTTTAAATTGTTATTGTCAGAACATACACCCTTAATTGATTAGCAAACATATATGAAAAAAATAGTCTCATTATTCACTTTAATTGTTATCGGATTACTTTCTTCCTGCTCTTCACAAACAGTTAATGCAATGAATCATTCACAAATAAAAGAAGCGGGACTAACGCTTGATATTGCTCGCCGTTTTTATCCGGTTGAAACTATAAAACAATTTATCGATACAATTCATCATGCAGGAGGTACGTTCTTACACTTACACTTTTCTGATCATGAAAATTATGCATTAGAAAGTAGTTATTTAGATCAATCGGAAGAAAATGCGATAGTTAAAGACGGCACTTATTATAATCCAAAAACTAATAAACCTTTTTTAACCTATAAACAAATTGACGATATTATTTATTATGCAAAAAGTAAAAATATTGAATTAGTGCCCGAAGTCGATACGCCGAATCATATGACAGCAATCTTCAATTTGCTTGAAATCAAGCATGGAGAGGCTTATGTTAAAAATTTAAAATCCAAAATGAATGATGAAGAAATTGATATTACTAACCCTGAATCAATTGAAGTAATTAAAACATTAATTGCCGAAGTAATTTATATTTTTGGGCATGCGAGCGAACATTTTCATATTGGTGGCGATGAATTCGGCTATAGTGTAGAAACTAATCACGAATTTATTAGCTATGTAAATACGCTTAATCAGTTTATTAACGAGAAAGGCAAAATTACTCGTATTTGGAATGACGGTTTAATTAAAAATAATTTAAATCAATTAAATAAAAATGTGGAAATCACTTATTGGAGTTATGACGGTGATGCTCAAAAAAGCCAAGATATTGCGGAACGTCGTAAAATTCGTGCCGACTTGCCGGAATTACTCGAAAACGGCTTTAAAGTATTAAATTATAATTCTTATTACCTTTATTTTGTACCAAAAGGAAATGCTAATATTACACATGATAGTAAATATGCAACCGAAGATGTACTAAATAATTGGAAGCTCGGTTTATGGGATGGAAAAAATAAAGAAAATGAGGTTAAAAACACAAAAAATATTATCGGTTCTTCCCTTTCTATTTGGGGAGAACGTTCCGGCTCATTAAGTAGTGAAGTGATCGAAGAATCAACCCAAGATCTATTAAAAGCAGTGATTCAAAAAACCAATGACCCGAAATCGCATTAGAAAACGATTGAAAATTCTGCTATTATAGCTTCTCGACAAGCGGTCTCTTTTTGCAAAAAACTTGCAAATTCAGACCGCTTATTCTTTCTCGTGGTTCGAAAACCTCCCACGCCAAAGACACTCTTTGAAATCAAAACTAAGGATACAAAATGAACTCAACTCCAAAAGCCGTCGTGATTTTTTCCGGCGGGCAAGACTCTACCACTTGCCTTTTTCAAGCCATTCAAGAATTTGGCGTGGAAAATGTCGAAGTTGTTACCTTTCAATATGGTCAGCGCCATGCGATTGAGCTGGAAAAAGCCGCATGGATAGCCAAAGATCTCGGCGTTAAACAAACACTGATTGATACTTCCGTCATCAAAGCCATCACATCCAACGCGATGATGGAAGAACGCGAAATTAAACAAGAAGGTAATACGCCGAATACCTTTGTTGATGGTCGTAACGCACTGTTTTTACTTTACACCGCTATTTACGCTAAAGGACAAGGTATCCAAACTATTTTCACCGGTGTATGCGAAACCGATTTTAGCGGCTATCCGGACTGCCGAGATGTGTTCGTGAAATCAATGAATGTGACTTTAAATCTAGCAATGGATTACAACTTCAACATTCGAACACCATTGATGTACCTTACTAAAAAACAGACATGGGAATTAGCTGATAAACTCGGTGCATTCGACTATATCAGGCAACATACCCATACTTGCTATTTAGGTGTAGAAGGTGGTTGTCACACTTGCCCGAGTTGCGTATTGCGCGAAAAAGGGCTTAATGAGTACTTATCAGAAAAAACAAGCGGTCAAAAAAATGTTTAAAATTGCAAAAGAATTTAGTTTCGATATGGCGCATATGCTCGATGGGCACGACGGCAAATGCCAAAACTTACACGGACATACTTATAAACTTCAGGTGGAAGTTAGCGGCGACTTAGTTGCTGAAGGAGCGAAACGAGGCATGGTGATGGATTATTCCGATTTAAAATCGGTGGTAAAACGTGAAATCTTAGACCCGATGGATCACGCCTATATCTACGATTTAAATAGCGACAGAGAAAGCCAAGTTGCCAAACTGTTAATCGATTTAAACTCTAAAGTTTACGGTATTCCAAGCCGCACGACAGCGGAAGAAATGGCGAAATATATGTTTGAAAAGCTGGAAAAAGTCGGTTTACCGGTCCGCTTAATTCGCCTTTGGGAAACGCCAACGTCATATTGTGAATATTCACGATAATTGCAGGAAAAAACACGATTTATCATGACTGCGATTATTTATCCCAATATTGAATTTCCGATTGTCGAAATCTTTGAAAGCCTGCAAGGTGAAGGCTTTAACACCGGATTACCTTGCATTTTCGTGCGTTTAGGCAAATGTAATCTTGCTTGCCCGTGGTGCGATACTAACTATAACGAATACGAAAAATGGAGCGTGGCGAAAATTCTTGAACGAGTAAAATCCTATTCCGCCAAGAATATTATCATTACCGGCGGCGAACCAACGATGTATGCCAATTTAAGCGTATTACTCGATGTGTTTAAAGCGGAAGGTTATTGGTTGGCGATTGAAACGAATGGATTAAAAGCCGTCCCAAAACAAATTGATTATATCGCTACCAGTCCGAAACTGATGTATCAAGAGAAATATTTGAAAGAGTGTATTCCATTTGCTAACGAAGTCCGTATCGTGATGGACAAAGGCGATGTACAAGGTTTTTGTGAACAAATCGAAACACAAATTACCGCTGAACATTACTACCTTTCTCCTTGCGAAGTGGATGGCAAAATGAATTTATTGGAAACCATTACCCAACTCGGTATTTTGAATCAACGAGCGAATAAACCCAAATGGCAATTGAGTTTACAAACACATAAATTGGTTGGTATTGAATAAATTAATATAATAAAGGCATCGAGGATTTCTCCCGATGCCTTTATTTTTTAATCAGTATAAGAAATGATAAGCTTATTCTGCTGATTTTTTATTGAATAATGTGATAGCAATAAAGCCGAACGCTAAGAAGCTTGAAGCAATAAGTGCATAGAAACCGCCGTCCCAGCCATATAAGTCTACCAATTTACCCATTACCCAACCAGCACTTGCCGAACCTAATAGGTAACCGAATAAACCGGTTAAACCTGTTGCCGTACCTGTTGCAACACGAGGCACTAAATCCGCCGCTTGTAAGCCGATCATCATTTGAACGATCCGAGACATTACCCATCACAAATTTACTGATACCGTAAGCTAAAGATAATGCTACACCAACCGTACCTAAATCAGCTTTAGAAAAACCATACTCTTGAATGAGATACGGCATCGCAAGTGAGAAATTTTTACGAATGAGGTAGTACGCTGCATAACCAATAAAAACACCGGCAAACACCTGCCAACGTAATTTTTTATACTCCGCATCAATTTCACCTGATTTTCTCTGTGCCGGCGGAGATGCCTTTAAGAACGAAAACATATAAGACTCCTTATTCATAAAATTGCAAAAACAACATAAAAACACAAAAAAGAAAGTAAAAAAATATCAAAATGTTTGATAACGAGCATTATATGTAAATAAGGTAGTCTATACATTTAAACCAGATCAAACTTTTCACACAAAAATAGATTTTAATCTATCGATCGAATAAAAAGCCCCCAGGTATTACTACCTGAGGGCTTGTAAATTGTTATGAAAAATTGACCGCTTATTGACTATTAGCTTTATTAATCAAAAATTGACTTAATAATGAAACCGGTCTACCCGTTGCACCTTTCGCCGCACCGGACTTCCAAGCCGTACCGGCAATATCTAAATGCGCCCAAGTATATTTTTTGGTAAAGTTTGATAAAAACTGCCCAGCTGTAATGGCACCGCCTAAACGTCCACCGATATTCGCTAAGTCAGCAAAATTTGATTTAAGCTGTTCTTGGTATTCTTCACCTAATGGTAAACGCCACGCTTTATCGTCCGCTTGTTCCGCTGCATTTAATAAATCGTTTGCCAGCACATTACTGGTCGACATTAAGCCGCTGTTGTGTGCACCAAGCGCAATCATACAAGCGCCGGTTAAAGTCGCCACATCAATCACTAATTCTGGCTCAAAGCGTTCTACATAGGTTAATGTATCGCATAAAACTAAGCGACCTTCCGCATCGGTATTCAATACTTCAACAGTTAAACCGTTCATCGTTGTCAGAATATCACCCGGTCGATATGCATTGCCGTCCGGCATATTTTCACAACCGGCTAAAACACCGATAACATTCAGCGGTAATTTCATTTCCGCTAACGCTTTCATCGTACCGTAAACCGAAGCAGCGCCGCCCATGTCATATTTCATCTCGTCCATTGAATCGGACGGTTTAATTGAAATGCCGCCGGAGTCAAAAGTCAGTCCCTTACCTACTAAAACGATTGGTTTAGCATCCGGATTCGGGTGATTACGATATTCAATTACGGATAAATAAGCTGGATTTTGCGAACCGCGAGAAACCGCTAAATAAGCATTCATTGATAATGAGCCCATTTCAGCTTCATCAAGGATGCGGGTTTGAATATTTTCATATTCGTTTGCTAAACCTTTCGCTAATTCGGTAAGATAAGCCGGATTACATACATTTGGTGGACAATTTGCCACATTTTTAGCACAAGCTACACCGGTTGAAACCGCTTTACCATGATCCAACGCTCTTTCCGCATCAGATAAATCTTTACGGTTAGCAACGTTAAAAATCACACGGCGTAATTCTCGACGTACCTCAGGCTTAATGCTTTTGAAATCATTGTAGGCATATAGGCTTTCCTGAATCGCTTCTACAGCAAAACGTACATTCCAATAGGTTGAACGACCTTTCACATGCAGCTCGGTTAAGAAACAAACCGCTTCCATAGACCCTGTTTCATTAATGGTTTGCACCATTTTTTGGATAATTTGCTTATATTGACGTTCATTTAACTCTCGTTCTTTTCCGCAACCAACAAGCAATACGCGATCTGCAGGTACATTTGGTACGTTATGTAACAAAAGCGTTTGGCCTGCTTTACCCTCTAAATCGCCGCGTCTTAGTAAAGTACTAATATAGCCTTCACTTAATTTATCTAATTGGTCTGCCGCCGCAGAAAGGCGACGAGGCTCATATACGCCTACAACCAAACACGCAGTACGTTGTTTTTCTACGCTACCGTTTTTTACGCTAAATTCCATCACTACCTCTTTATCTCAAATCGGTTAAGGTCAAAAGTAACGATTAATTACTCATATCACAAGTAAGCTACCTATTTATCGAGTAAATTACAAGTAGAAAATAACAGAAATGAGAACTTCATCGAAAAATCACCCTATTTTGAAGAAAATTATAGTTTTTCTCAAAATACTATAAAGGATTCATAGGGTTAGTAATCTTAAGTCGGTATAAAACACGTGAGCTCGCCCATTTTTCACCATTGCAAGAGGCTTGCCTTTTCAAGGTGTTGTTTTATACTAATTAATCTATTATTTATGATGAATTTATCAGCAAATAAATTGTCATAATCAGTCCATAAAATCATAAATGGAACTTACAATGAAAAAATTAATGAATAAAACTTTTCTTACCAGTCTCGTATGCTTATTCGTCAATGCACAGGCATTAGCAGACGACAATGAGTTATTTAACCGTTATGAACAGGCTAAACTCCGTATTGCTTACGAAGGACAAACGGGTGAATTACTACAGCAATTAGCCCAACGTTTAAAAGTCGGCTTTATTACTTATGAATTAGACACCACCCGTTCAGTATCTATTCCAAACAACGGCGAAGTGACAATTAAATCACTTACTCAACAACTGGAATCACAATTACCAAATGCTGATATTCGCTTTGAAAAAATTGGTTCACGTTTATTTTTAGTCGCATCAAATAAAGGGGGGGAACCTCTGATTGCTCAAGAATCAAGTGCTGAACAATTTATTGGGGAAGCGGTTTTTTCTACTGATGGAGAACAGGCTTCAACAACTGTTTCAACGGCAACAGAACAGCCAATAAACAATGCTTCAGAGCAAGATGGTGAGGGTGCGCAAAAACTACAGAGCATTATTGATTTAGTTACTAATAAGGAAACAATTGCTAAATCTAAAAATAAAGCTCCTCAATACCAAATTACGAGTAAAGAACAATTAGGTTTACAAAATATCCGAGTAACACCTTTAGGTACTTTCTTAATGTTTGCAGATAACGTAAATGTCAAAGCGTTACAAGTAACAGGGAAATTTGAAGATATTACACAACATGATAATTTAATTGCCATCGTGCATAAAGAACGTACCCCGCCAACGGAAATTGTAATTACTGATGGGCAAGGTAAAAAACTACTTTTAAGAAAATCAGTAGCAAAATCTAAATAGCAGAAAGCCCCGAACTTCGGGGCTTATTAATTTACCGCCAGCAAAAATCCTTTCGTGATTTTTTGATGTAAAAAAGGTATGATTAACGACTTTTATAAGCGGTCTATTTTCACTAATTTTTTGCAAATATTCGCGCGGTTTCGCGAACATTCACAGAAATGTGTTTTCTTACTGATAATAATTAGTCAAAGCATACCGTTTACCCTATTTCTAGTTAAACCGTATTAACGGTTAACATTACCTCAATGAGAGTGTTATCGTGATTTTAAGTCGATATTTAACGAAAGAGATCTTCAAAAGCCAATTGGCGATCTTATTTATTTTGTTATTAATGTTTTTTAGTCAGCAGCTGATTACCGTGCTGAATTCTGCCGTCAGCGGAAAAGTACCGACCGACTTAGTACTGAGTTTATTAGGGTTAGGTATGCCTGCTTTAGCTCAATTTATGTTGCCACTTTCTCTGTTTGTCGCACTATTATTGACCCTTGGACGCTTTTATGCCGAAAGTGAAATTACCGTAATGCGAGCATGCGGTATCGGGCAAAGTTTATTAACCCGAGTAGCGCTTTTTCTGTCTATTTTTACTACGGCTCTTGCAGTATATAACGTGTTTTGGCTCACGCCTTGGGCAATTAATAAACAAAGTGAAATGTTAGCAGAGGCGAAGTCCAATCCACGCTTTTCAGCATTGTCAGCCGGTCAATTTATGACGGCTGGTGGTTACGTTTTATTTATTGAAAATATTAATAACGAACAAAATAAATTAAACGATATTTATGTGTTCCAACCGGATCAACAGAAGAAAAATCGCCCTTCCGTAGTGGTTGCGGAATCAGGTCAGTTACAAGGTTTACCAAATGGAGATCAAATTCTCACCCTTGAAAACAGTACCCGCTATGAAGGGACAGCAAATACCACAGATTTTAGAATTTCTCATTTTGACAATTACCAAGCTTATCTCGGCTACCAAGATGTGGATTCCAATGAAAAATTAGTACAACGAGCGGATTTCAACAAATTAATGACCGATTCGTCAAACGAAGCTAAAGCAGAATTGCAATGGCGCTTTGCGCTGATTTTTGCCGTACCTCTTATGGCATTATTAGCCGTACCAATGAGTAGCGTAAACCCTCGTCAAGGTCGTTTTGCGAAAGTCATTCCGGCAGTATTGCTGTATCTGATCTATTTCTTGCTACAAAGCTCGCTTAAATCTTCTGGTGCTTCAGGCAAATTAGATGCGACATTATTAATGCCGTTAGTATCGATTTCATTCCTTATACTGGCAATGGTGATGAACTTTTGGGATACAAAATGGATGTCGGCGATTCGTTATTCTTTCAGTCGTAATAAGGCGGTGGCGTAAATGAATTTATTTGGTATGAATATTCTCGAACGCTATATCGGCAAAACCATTATTACGATGATTTTTGCCGTATTGTTAATGTCGAGCGGCTTGGTGTTTATCATCAAATTAGTTGAAGAATTTAAAGATGTCGGTAAAGGATCTTATGACGCTTTAACCGCCACTTATTATTCGCTTTTAATGCTACCAAGTGACATTAAAGAATTTATCCCTGTGGTTGCCTTAATCGGTGGCTTATTAGGCTTGGGAAACCTTGCCAGCCGCAGTGAATTGGTGGTGATGCAATCTTCCGGATTTTCTCGTTTTAGAATCGGCTTGGCGGTAATGAAAACGGCGATTCCACTCATTGTTTTTACGATGTTAGTGAGCGAATGGGGAATACCGCAAACCGAACAATATGCTCGAAATATGCGTTCTATCGCCCAAAGCGGAGGCTCTATGTTATCGACTAAAGGCGGTTTTTGGGCAAAAGACGGTAATGATTTTATTTATATTCGCCATATCGAAAACGAACGTAAATTAAATAATCTATCGATTTATCATTTTGAAGATAAGTCGTTAAAATCGGTCACCCAAGCGAAGAATGCGGTTTTTAACGGCAAAAATTGGACGCTTCAGAATGTACAAACGTCATCGATTGCCGATAACAGCATTCAACAAGCAAAAGAAGTCAATAAAAACTGGCAAACAACGATCACGCCAAGTAAATTAGGCATCGTATCGCTCAAACCGGAATCACTTTCTATTTCAGGTTTATCCGATTATGTCGGTTTCTTGAAAGAAACCGGGCAAGATTCCAAACGTTTCCAAATTGCGTTTTGGCGTAAAGTATATCAGCCGATTTCAATGGCAGTGATGATGTTGCTTGCGATCTCGTTTGTCTTTGGGCCGCTCCGTAGTAGCGCAATGGGAACCAAATTATTTATCGGTATCATTGCAGGCTTTGTGTTCTATGTATCCAACATCGTGTTTGGCAATATGACGCTCGTCTTCTCATGGATACCGGTTGCTATCGGTGCATTAATACCGAGTTTAATCTGTTTAAGCATCGTTTGGTGGTTACTGACTAAAAAACGTGATTAATTCATAAAACAAGCGGTTAAATTTCTGCAAAATTTTGCAAAAAATTAACCGCTTTACCACGCTCAAGCCGTACGTGGTTATGAGGTTCTTCGAGCCAGTTGAGCCACCCTGTGGCTCTCTCTGCATATATCTTTCAGTTTCAAAAAAGCTGAGTTGTATAACCTGGCATAGGTTAAGTTTCTATTTCTATCTCAATCGTAATATCGTAATGACTCAACAACGTTTCGTTCATCTTAAAGTCCATAGTGATTTCTCTATGATTAACGGTTTGGCTAAAGTAAAACCGTTAGTCAAAACGGCAGTTGCCAACAATATGGTGGCAATGGCATTAACCGATTTCAGCAACTTTTGCGGATTGGTGAAATTTTATGGCGAAGCGTTAGGTTCCGGTTTAAAACCGATTATCGGTGCGGATATTTTCGTGCGTCCCGAACCGGACAGCGAAAATTTCTTTGAGCTGACTTTACTGGCAAAAAACAACACCGGTTATCACAATATTACTCTTTTACTTTCAAAAGCTTATCAACAAGGCTATGTTGAATTTCCGCTAGTCGAAAAAGCGTGGCTTGCCGAGTTAAATGAAGGCATCATCGTGCTTTCCGGCGGACGAAACGGCGATGTTGGGAAAGCTCTACTCAAAGAAAATGAAGCGGAAGCGGACAAATTAGTCGGCTTTTATCAGCAATATTTCCCGAATCATTACTATCTCGCGCTATGCCGCACCGGCCGTACGGATGAAGAACGCTATATTCAACAAGCCGTGCCTTTTTCACAAAAACACCAATTACCGTTAGTTGCAGTAAATGACGTGGTGTTCTTGAAAGAAGACGATTTTGATGCGCACGAAATTCGTGTGGCAATCCACGACAGCTACACCTTGGATGATCCAAAACGCCCGAAAAAATATTCACCACAGCAATATTTCCGTAGCGAACAAGAAATGTGTACCTTGTTTGCCGATTTACCGCAAGCGATTGAAAATACAGTACAAATTGCAATGCGATGCAATGTAACCGTACGTTTAGGCGAATATTTCTTACCGAATTTCCCAACCGGCGATCTTTCTACCGAAGATTTTTTAGTGAAAAAATCACGTGAAGGTTTGGAAGAGCGTTTGGAATTTCTGTTCCCGGATCCGGAAGAACGCAAAAACAAGCGGTCTGTTTATGATGAACGTTTGCAAGTCGAGCTGGATGTAATTAACCAAATGGGCTTCCCCGGCTACTTCCTAATCGTAATGGAATTTATTCAGTGGTCGAAAGATAACGATATTCCGGTTGGTCCGGGGCGTGGTTCCGGTGCGGGTTCTTTAGTAGCGTATGCGTTAAAAATTACCGATTTAGACCCGCTTGCCTTCGACTTGCTCTTTGAGCGTTTCCTAAATCCGGAACGTGTTTCAATGCCCGATTTCGATGTCGATTTCTGTATGGATGGGCGAGATCGTGTGATTGAACATGTTGCCGACACTTACGGTCGTCAAGCGGTTTCGCAGATCATTACCTTCGGTACGATGGCGGCAAAAGCGGTAATCCGAGACGTAGGCCGTGTACTAGGTCACCCGTATAATTTTGTCGATCGTATTTCTAAACTGATTCCACCCGATCCGGGTATGACCTTGGCTAAAGCCTTTGATGCCGAGCCGAAACTGCCGGAACTTTACGAAGCCGATGAAGAAGTGAAAGACTTGATTGATATGGCACGTAAATTGGAAGGCGTAACCCGAAATGCCGGTAAACACGCCGGTGGTGTGGTAATCGCCCCAACCGCTATTACCGATTTCTCACCGCTTTATTGCGATTCGGAAGGGCTACATCCGGTTACTCACTTCGATAAAAATGATGTGGAATATGCCGGTTTAGTAAAATTTGACTTCTTAGGCTTACGGACGCTCACCATTATTAAATGGGCGTTGGAGATGATCAATCAACGCTTAGCCCGAGAAGGCAAAGAACCGGTGCATATCGAAAGTATTCCATTGGATGATAAGAAATCGTTTGATCTGTTACTCGCTTCGAAAACAACAGCGGTATTCCAGCTAGAGTCACGAGGAATGAAAGATCTGATTTCACGTCTGAAGCCCGACTGTTTTGAAGATATTATCGCGTTAGTGGCATTATTCCGTCCCGGCCCGCTTGAATCCGGCATGGTACAAAACTTTATCGACCGTAAACATGGTCATGAAGAAGTTTCTTACCCTGATGCACAATATCAGCACGAATCGCTTAAACCGATTTTGGAACCGACCTATGGTGTTATTGTTTACCAAGAACAGGTAATGCAAATCGCACAGGTACTTGCCGGCTATACCCTAGGTGGTGCGGACTTATTACGCCGTGCAATGGGTAAGAAAAAACCGGAGGAAATGGCGGCACAGCGTGAAATCTTCGAAAAAGGGGCAATCAAACAAGGTATTGATGGTAATCTTGCGATGAAAATCTTTGACTTGGTGGAAAAATTCGCCGGTTATGGTTTTAACAAATCTCACTCTGCCGCTTATGCGTTGGTTTCTTACCAAACATTATGGCTGAAAGCACACTACCCTGCTGAATTTATGGCGGCGGTAATGACTTCGGAGATGGATAATACCGACAAAATCGTTGGCTTTTATGACGAATGTATCAATATGGGCTTAACCGTTGTTCCGCCTGATGTAAACAGTGGTAAACACCGTTTTTCAGTGAACGAAAAAGGCGAGATTGTTTATGGCTTAGGCGCAATTAAAGGCGTGGGTGAAGGACCGGTTGAAGCGATTTTAGAAGCGCGTGAAAAAGACGGTATCTTCAAAGATTTATTTGATTTGACCGCACGTGTCGATTTGAAAAAAATCAATCGCCGTACCTTTGAAGGCTTAATTATGTCGGGTGCTTTCGATAAATTAGGCCCGCACCGTGCCGCACTAATGAAAAATTTAGAAGACGCACTGAAAGCTTCTGATCAACATAGCAAAATGGAGGCATTGGGGCAAAGCGATATGTTCGGTGTGCTAACTGAAACGCCGGAAGAAGTGCAAAATGCCTATGCGAATACACCAAAATGGTCGGAACAAACCATTTTAGAAGGTGAACGTACCACACTCGGTTTATATTTAAGCGGTCATCCAATCGGGCGATTCTTAAAAGAATTATCGCACTATGCGCCAGTACGCTTAAATGAACTGCAACCGACACGCCGTGGGCAAGTGGTCACCGTTGCCGGTATTATTATGGGTTCACGTATTGCCGTAACCAAACGAGGCAGCCGTCTTGGCATTGCTACCATTGAAGATCGTTCCGGTAAATTAGATATGACACTATTCTCAGAAGCACTCGAAACTTACGGTCATCTTTTAGAGAAAGATCGTATTGTGATCGCTACCGGTTCGGTACAGTTCGATGATTTTAGCGGTGGGTTAAAAATGTCGGTGCGAGAAATAGCTACTTTAGACGAAGCTCGCAGCCGCTATGCGAAAAGCCTTGCTTTAGCGATTAGTCAAGAACAGCTCACACCGCAATTTGTAAAAGAATTACGAGAAATCATCGAACCGAATAAAGAAGGGACGTTACCGTTACATTTCTACTACCAAAGTCCTGAAGGCAGAGCCTTATTACGTAGCGGCGTAGAATGGCGAGTAACCCCGAAAGATGAAATGCTCGACCAACTTAAAGCTCTACTCGGTGAAAATGCCGTAGAACTGGAGTTCGAATAACAAAACAAGCGGTTGAATTTGCAGATTTTTTTGCAAATACTGATCTAGTAGCTAAAGCAAAATCTATTATATTTTATACTAAAAAGGGTATTGATTTTATATCATCAATACCCTTTTCTATATACTCACCTATATTGCAATCTAAAATTTTTCACTTAGTAGTATCTTCTTTACACTTATCAATATAATTCCAAATTTTAACCATTATAAAACATATCGCCATGATTAAAAATGGTCAAAAAGCATCCATAAAAACAATACATAATATTAAAGCAACTATTCCTACAATAAGTTTTAGAACTTTCTTGTCGTCTTTACTAATAAATACCTCTCTTTTCTTTATATAATAAATTTTATAAATAAATTATTCTATTAGCACTTTCAAGCGTTGATTTTCTATGAGCAATAATTACTCTAGTAATATTAAGATTTGAAATAGCTTGATTAATCGCTTTCTCATTTTCCTCATCTAAATGACTTGTTGCTTCGTCCATAAATAAAATTTTAGGTTTTTTGTATAAAGCTCTGGCAATAAATAAACGCTGCTTTTGTCCTCCTGATAAATTATTTCCGAGTTCACCTAATAGTGTTTCATAATTCATTGGCATATCCATAATTTCCTGATGAATATTCGCAATTTTTGCACATTCTATAGCACGATCTCGTTCATAATTTTCTTCAAAACTCACTATATTATCTAAAATGGAACCCGAAAAAAATTTATCATCTTGCAGAACACAAGCAATTTGTCCTCGATAATTACTTAAGCCAAGTTGATGAATATCGACATTATTAAAATAAATCTTTCCTGAACTTGGTTTTAATAAACCGGCCATTAATTTTAATAAAGTTGTTTTTCCAAATCCTGACGGTGCGCTGATAGCAATACTTTCCCCAGATTGAATATCAAGCTGTATATCTTTTAATATAGGTTGAGTAAATTGATCATATTGAAAACAAAGATCTTTGATCAATAGGGAAGCATTATTATTAGTAATTTCAAAAAAAGATTGCTTACTCTCTTCTTCAATATCACTTAATGCAATATCGGCCACTCGCTCACGATGTAAAGATAAAATTTTTAGGTTAAAGAAAACATTTATAAGGTTTGCTATTCTGGCTGAAAATGAGCCTCTATAAGCATTAAATGCTATAAACATACCTAGTGTCATTATATTGTCAATAACTAAATTTGCACCGATCCATAAAATAGATATCTGTTCTAAAGTTGAAATAAAAGTATGAATACCTCCAAATAACATATCTAATTTTGTAATTCTAATCCCTGTATTAAATGAATCTGCATTTAAAGACATCCACTGTTCCTCTCTCTTTTGTAATAGATTAAGAGACTTTAACGTAGTAATACCGTATAAAGTTTCCATAAAATGTGAATGCGATCTTGCAGCTTTAATAATTTTTTCCTCTGAAATTTGACGATAAGTCCAATAAGTAACTATTCTTAATATTAAATATACAACTGAAAATCCTAGTACAATCAAAAATAACCAACCACCATACAAAATCATCATGACAATTAAACAAATTATCATTACTGAATCAATAATAGTTGCAACAATACTTGATGTCAGTGTTTTATGAATTATAGAAAGTGAATCAAAGCGCGAATGAATATCACCTACTTGTCTTTTTTCAAAAAACTCTAAAGGTAATTTCAATAAATGAGAAAAGAAACTTGATGTCCACTGAAAATTAATTAAATAACTCATTTTCAATGAAATCCAAGCTCTAAACATACTGATAGCACTGCGAAAAAATGTAAATAAACATAATCCGACACAAATTACTAATAGTAAGGATTGATCCTTTGCTTGAATAACATGATCCATAACTAACTGCGTACCAACTGGTATAAGCAAGCCTATTAACTCAACCAACGCCGAAAGTGCAAAAATCTTAATCAATGCTCCCTTTATGCCTGAAATATGCTTTAATGTTTCACAAAAGTTAATTTCATCAGTATTTTTCTGCTTATCAAATTTAACTTCTGTCCAAATCTCCAAAGCAATACCAGTAAAATGATTAGAAAATTGCTCTTTACTTAATTTTTTTCTACCAAAAGCTGGATCATGAATAATAAAATTTTTATCAGTCACTTTAGTTAATACGACAAAATGATTAAAATCCCAATGTAAAATACAAGGTAAACGTAGTTGATTAACTTCTTCCAATTCAAGTGATAAAGGACGAGTTATAAAACCTAAGTGACGAGAAATATCAATAAGATTTTGTAAATTTACACCTCTAGAAGATACTCCATACTGGCTACGTAAATTAAATAAATTAGTCTTACCATGATGATAATAACCTAAAATCATAGATAAGCACGCTAACCCACATTCAGCGGTTTCCGTCTGTAAGGTTACAGGAACTTTTCTGAAAAAATTAAAATTCAACTGTTCCATTATTCTTCCATTGTTTTAGTTAGTTGATATAAAGGGAAAAGCATCCATTCATATAATTTACGTTTTTCTAAGAACAAAGTAGCTTCCGCTTTCATTCCATTCATAAAATATAAATCCCTATCATTATAAGTAATTGATTGATCAGGCAATTCTGCTGTTATTTTATATAAAGGAATATTCTCGTTTGTCTCTAATGGTAAGTTTCTATAAAAACTAAGTTCTTGCAGAGAAGCCGGTAAACTGGAAATAGAGCGAATGTATCCTTTAAATTGTCCGAATTTCTCAAATGGAAAAGCCTCATAGCGTATATTGATTTCATCATTTAACTTAATAAACGAAATAGCACTATTTGGTACCCACATAACTAATCGATATTTACCTTTATTCAAAGGTGAAATTTGTGATAAGGGATCACCTTCTTTAAGAACCTGCCCAATAGTTGCACTAATAGACTCGACGACTCCATCCATAGGAGCATTAATGATTAATTCGGAAATAGATTCAAATTCTAATAAACGTATGCGTAAGTCATTCTGTTGCAATTCATAACGAATAATATTGTTTTGAAAATTCGTTTTTTGCGTTTCAATTTCATTTTCTAAATGTAAAATAGCGGACTCTTGCTGAATCAACTCCATTTTTATCTCATCAGAAAGTGACTTTTGAGAAAAATATCTTGCTCGTTGACTATTTACTTCATCATTACTCGAATAACCTTGTTTGAATAATTTCTCATATTTTTTTACTAAATCCATATATTTATTTAAAGTTCTCTCTATTTCAATAAGATATTGACTTTTTTCTTTATGAATCTTTTGATGATTATCAATTTGTTTTCTAAGACTGAGTAATGTTTCTGCCTCATTTTTTCGTAATAAAGCAATAGAATTATCAATAGATTGAATTTGTTTTTGCAACGATTGGATAGAATTTAAGCTTGTATCACCACTTTTAGAAATCCTATCTAAAGTAATTTTAAATAGAGGCTGTCCCTTTGTGACCTTCTGATGTGCTTCTATATATTTCTCAGAAATATAACCTGATTTATTAGCAGAAAGTATAACCGGATGAGATTGCATAACAATTTCACCGACTATATTTGTCCGACGAGTATAATCTGCAAAAGTAATAAAAAAGACAAATGATAAAATAAGAATAAAAGAAACGGAAAAAACTAACCAACTTGGCAATGAAGAAATAATTACAGCTGTGCTTTTCCATTTTTTATTATGAAAGTTTATTGCTTTTTGACGGAACATATTTATCTTATTATCTAAATTATATTTTTATATCTAACTTAATAATTATAATAAACAACATCTAAACCACACTTATTAACATCACATTTAATTCTTTTTTCCAAAATAAAAATCTACAAACAACACCACCCAAAAACATAAAAAATCAAACACATATTCATTCATATAAAAAGGAATATTTGGATAAATTATCTTTGAACAAAATACAAAGAAAACAAATGCAACTATGAATTTCATATATACCTCTTTTATATAGGCCACCTATAAAAGTGGCCTATTGTTTAGTTATTATAGATCACCATTAAATGAGAATCTGCCTGTAATGATAGATGGGTCTTTTCTAAAAGAATCTGCTTGTTTATGACCAAAATCATTTAAATTCTTTTCTACTTTTTCTGTGACTTTATCTAGATATTTCGAGCCTATATAACTTCCCAAAAAACCGGCAATACCAGCAGCCCAGTGACCACCACTTACATTAACAATTTCTATTTTATTAAGTTCTTTCATAAAATTCTCCTTGTAAAATTATTCAATATTTACGTAGTGGTAAATCTTCAATCTACCACTACGTAAACTATAACACGTTCAAAATTTCACAATACTCTTAGAAAAAATTTTTGCGATCTAAGTCGAAAAAATAAAAATATATTTCTGACTTTTATTCAATTTAATGTATGATAAGGGGTCATTTAAAATCAAAAATATTAAGTAAGTATAATTTAAGTAGCATATACAAAAAAGAGAGATAAATTTGATATCTCTCTTTATAAAGGAATTAGGTAAAATACCAGTAATTTCACTACTGGCATTTTTAACAGAAGGGATTAAAGCTGTACCGCTAATTTCGCATAGGCACGTTCAGCCTTGGCTAAGGCTTTTTCGGTGTTCTCGTCACGAGCTAAGATAACTCCCAAACGGCGGTGACCGTTTACTTCACCTTTACCGAATAAACGAATATTGGTGCCTATTTCTTCCAGTACTTTATCAAGATTGCCGAAAGTCACGTTATTCGACTTACCTTCCACTACAATCGCTTTGGAAGCCGCCGAGCTAATTTGATAAATTTCCGGAATTGGCAAACCTAAAATCGCACGGGCGTGCAAAGCGAACTGTGAAAGCTCTTGAGAAGCCATTGTCACCATTCCCGTATCGTGCGGACGAGGTGAAACTTCGTTAAAGATAATTTCATCGCCACAAACAAACAATTCCACACCAAAAATACCACGTCCGCCTAATGCCGTTGTAATTCGCTCTGCGGTTTCTTGCGCACGTTTTAATGCAAGCTCGGACATCGCTTGCGGTTGCCAAGATTCGCGATAATCACCGTCTTCTTGGCGATGCCCGATTGGTGCTAAGAAAGACGTACCGTTTACATGGCGTACGGTTAGCTGAGTAATTTCATAATCGAATTTAATAAAGCCTTCCACAATCACACGCCCGCCACCGGCACGTCCGCCTTCTTGCGAATAATCCCATGCCTGTTGAATTTGATCCTCAGATTTAATCACTGATTGTCCGTGACCGGATGATGACATAATCGGTTTAACTACACATGGAATACCAATCTCTGCAACTGCTTGTTTAAAATCTTCCAGATTATCTACAAAACGATAGGGCGATGTTTTTAAACCGAGTTCTTCTGCGGCTAAACGGCGAATACCTTCACGGTTCATTGTTAATTGCGTAGCTTTTGCAGTCGGTACAACATTGTAACCTTCTTGCTCTAACTCAACGAGTGTTGCCGTTGCAATCGCTTCAACTTCCGGCACGATAAAATCCGGCTTCTCTTGTTCCACTAATGCACGTAATGCCACTCCATCTAACATGGAGATCGTATAAGCTCTATGCGCCACTTGTTGCGCCGGTGCATTTTCATAGCGATCCACCGCAACTACTTCTACTCCCAGACGTTGTAACTCAATTACAACTTCTTTACCCAATTCTCCCGAACCAAGCATCATTACTTTCGTTGCATTCGGTCTTAATGGCGTGCCAATTGTGGTCATTTTTGATCCTCTTTGATTTAAAGCAAACGTTTGCGTGAATTATATAATAAAAGCGGTAAGATTTTGTAAAAAATTTGCTAAATCTTACCGCTTGTTAAGTGCTAATCGAGTGATTATGCTGATTTATCGTCCGCTTTCTCAAGCTCTTCCGCTTTTTCCATCGCACCTTGAATAGTGAGCTGAATTTCAACCGAAATCAACGTTCTCAGCATTTCCTCCGCTTCCATGACTTTCGCAATGACTGCATTGCCTTGTTCATCAAAGTAACCCTGTGCTTTCAAACTTGCACTAAAAGTTGAGAAAATCGCTTTATCGAAAAACTCAGGTGCATTGATACCATGCAAAATCGAAAGACGTTGTGCGATAGAACGGCTTTCTTTTTCTAACGCATTACGGCTTATTTCCGGTTGCTCTAACAAGACACTTAAGCTGATGTAGTAACGTTGTAAAATTTCACGCACACCTGCCGCATGCAGCTGTAATGCTCTCACACGAGAACGATTAATTTTTAATACGTCACTTTCGTATTTGATAATTTGCTGGCGAGCAAATTCGGTTAAAATCAATTCAACTTGGTGACGCACTTCACTTTCTTCAAAATGAAGGAATAACTCGGCTTTTAAGAACGGGTAAATATGACTTACCGTTTTCATAATCAGATCTTTGGATACCGACTCATGGTGTAAGACGATACTTGCAACCAATGATGGCAGCACAAACAGATGCTGAATGTTATTACGATAATAAGTCATCAACACCGCTGATTCACGATCTAAGCGAATCATTTCACCAAAATTATCTTTCTCACTCACCACACCGGAACGAGGCAGCGTAAGCACGTGTTGTAACATTTCTTCCGCTGATGCTTTCGGGATAGTGATATCCGCCGAATAAGGTACGTTTTTAAATAATTGTAGGTAGCTATCTACTTGCTCAATTAATTGTTCACTTGCTAACGCTCGCTGACGAGAAGCTAACAATACCGAGCCGATCAGATTTTTCGCATTCACCGCAGCCGCATTATTGATATTCACCATAACCTGCTGAGCCACAGCATCAACCGCATCATTTAACCATTTCGGACGAGCATCTTCAGAAGGTGGTTCTTTCCATTCTGGGAAATGCTGATTCAAATAATTGTTTACTTGAATCGGCTCACCGAAATTCACATAACCCTGCCCTAAATTACGTAATTTTTTAATCACACGTAACACTAAGCCGGCATTTTCTTTTTCTTTCTCTGCGCCTCGTAGTTCTTTTGCGTAAGTATCCACTTCAAGCACGTGTTCATAACCGATATAAACCGGCACAATGCTAATCGGGCGAGTCAAACCACGTTGTAGAGCTTGTAATGTCATCGACATCATACCGGTTTTCGGCTCAAGTAAACGCCCGGTACGAGAACGACCGCCTTCGATAAAATATTCTACCGAATAGCCACGATAAAATAACTCTGCCAAATACTCACGGAAAATCGTTGAATATAAGCGGTTACCTTTGAAAGTACGGCGAATAAAGAATGCCCCGCCACGACGGAAAAACGGCCCTGCCGGCCAGAAGTTTAAATTTATACCTGCAGCGATATGTGGCGGCACTAAACCTTGATGGTACAAAATGTATGACAACAATAAATAGTCCATATGACTACGATGACACGGAACATAAACAATCTCATGCCCTTCTAGAGAAAGCTTGCGTACACGATCCGCATTCTGTACGCTAATACCTTGATATAATTTATTCCATAACCAACTTAACACGCGATCCGCCATACGTAGCGTCTCGTGGCTAACATCAGCCGCAATCTCATCTAAGATTTTTTCCGCTTCTTGTTGCGCTTTTTCTTTTGAAATCTTTTTCGATTTCGCTTCGTCTTCAATCGCCTGCACAATTGTCGGCAATTGGATCAGCTTATTAAACATCGCTTGGCGATCAGGCAAACGAGGCCCCATTGCCGAATAACGCTGCTTAGCAAAGTGCATTTTAGCTACACGAGCCAACTTTTGCGCCAAACCTTCTTCCGCATCGTGTTCTGTCACCATATAACGTAAAGATAATGCTTGGGAAAAACGCACGAAATTATCTCGCCCGAACCAAATCATGGCGATGATACGCTGAAAAGTACTCATAAAACGTAGAGATGGTGCTTTTTCTTTGCCCGGAGAACGTCCCCATAACACAGATACCGGCACAAGCTGCACATCTAAATTTTCATCAGCACGATGCAAATCAAGATAACGATAGAAGAGAGATTCAGTCTCGCTTTTTGCTCCTTTCGATTTAAAAAAACGACGACCTTCATCTAAAAAGACATAACGAGGTAAGGACTGACCGTTAATCTCATTATTTTGTAAAGGATCAGGCAAATTAAGCACCTGACAATTCTTTTGTAGAATTAATAAATCCGTTTGAGACGTATAAGGCAATACGTAAATAATAGGTTGCGATAGATTTAATGAAAGCTCGTTCACCGGATCGGTAGGAATAGAACGAGATTTAACCAACAATGAAAGCGGAACATTCAACACTTTCCGATAAAAGTTTAAGAGGCTAGACATTTTAATATCCTTAATTGTTATGGTTTATGCCATCTATATGTATACAAAATATAGTTTACCATAAATTTGTCAGAATTTTCTGAATTTATCTAGTTACAAATAAAAAATTACTGTATATAATGACACAAATTTCTGTATATAAAGACAGTGAGGAAAAAATGTCACGTAAACACTTAACTGCTCGTCAGCAAGAAATCTTTGATTTTGTCAAACACCATATTGAAACCACTGGTATGCCGCCAACACGAGTGGAAATTGCAAGAGAAATCGGTTTCAAATCACCCAATGCGGCAGAAGAACACTTAAAAGCACTAGCGCGTAAGGGTTATATTGAAATGCTTTCCGGTACTTCACGTGGTATTCGCATCTTAGTGAATAATGAAACCGAAGAAGCAGCTAATGATGACGGCTTACCTTTAATTGGAAAAGTAGCAGCGGGTACGCCGATTATGGCGATTGAACACGTTGAGAGCCATTATCCGGTAAACGGTGCAATGTTTAATCCGAATGCGGATTACTTACTTAAAGTAAATGGCAACTCGATGGAAAAAATTGGTATCTTAGACGGTGATTTACTTGCCGTGCATAAAACAAACTTTGCTCGTAACGGTCAGGTTGTTGTCGCACGAGTTGATGATGAAGTTACCGTAAAACGTTTAGAGAAAAAAGGTGATCTCATTTATCTTCATCCAGAAAATGATGAATTAGAACCAATTATTGTTGATCCTCGCATAGAATATATCGAAATCGAAGGGATTGCCGTTGGTGTGATTCGTAATAACGCGTGGATGTAACTCTCAATTATTAGGAGAATGAAGATAAATCATTCTCCTATAAGTCATTAGTATATTCTTATGCAACTTTCCACCTTTTCACATTCCGAAGCCGAATTACTTGAAAAAGCAAATTGGCTTGCCGGTTTTACACTTGGTGAAATCGCCCAGCAATTAAATATGGATGTTCCTCCCGATCTCCTCCGAGATAAAGGTTGGGTCGGGCAATTAATCGAAACGGCTTTAGGCGCAAAAGCCGGCAGCAAGCCGGAACAGGATTTTGCGCATTTAGGGATTGAACTCAAAACTATTCCTATTAATCATAAAGGTTTTCCTCTAGAAACGACCTTTGTCAGTTTAGCGCCGCTGACGCAAAATACCGGTATTACCTGGCAAACCTCACACGTTCGCCACAAATTACAAAAAGTATTATGGATTCCGGTGCAAGGAGAAAGACAAATTCCGGTTGCAGCACGCCATATAGGACAGCCAATTTTATGGACACCTTCATTTGAACAAGAACAACAGTTGAAAAATGACTGGGAAGAATTAATGGAATATATTATTTTTGGGCGTTTAAATGAGATTAATGCCACACTTGGCGAAGTAATGCAATTACGTCCTAAAGGTCGGAATAGTCGATCACTAACGAGTGCAATTAATCAGCAAGGTGAACGAGTCCAATCTTTACCGTTAGGCTTTTATTTACGTAAACAATTTACCGCCGAAATTTTACAGAATTTTTTACGTTCGCCCCTTTAATTTTTACATGACTCTCGCTATGATTAGCGCCTTTTAAATTATAGGTGATAACCTATTAAATCTTTCTCTATTAAAAGGACACTTTATGTTTGATTGGATTGCAAATCCCGAAGCGTGGGTCGCACTCTTAACCCTTACTGGGCTTGAAATCGTATTAGGTATCGATAACATTATTGTTATCAGTATTTTAGTTTCACGTCTCCCGATTCATCAACGCCAATCAGCTCGTATTATTGGTTTAGCATTAGCAATGGGAACACGTATCCTGCTATTACTTTCCCTTGCTTGGATGATGAAATTAGTCGATCCGCTTTTCTCAATTGCGGGTATGCCGATTTCCGGTCGTGATTTAATTCTTTTACTCGGTGGTATTTTCCTTATTGTGAAAAGTGCGATGGAATTGAAAGAATCAATTGCAGGCGAATCACACGAAGAAAAAGAAAATTCGAGTAAAAAAGCCAGCTTTTTGATGATTTTAGTTCAAATTGCTATTTTTGACGTTGTCTTCTCGCTTGACTCGGTAATCACTGCAGTAGCAATGGCAGATGATATTCCGGTGATGGTTATCGCAATCATTATTGCGGTAGCGGTGATGATGCTTGCAGCAAAATCAATTGGTGATTTCGTAGATAATAACCCAACCATTAAAAACCTCGCATTAGCATTCTTAATTTTAATCGGTGTGGTATTAGTCGGCGAAGGCTTTAATATCCATATTCCAAAATCAGCAGTTTACACCGCAATGGGCTTCTCTGTTATTGTGGAATTACTCAATATTAAAATGCGTAAAAATCAAGAAAAACACGCTAAAGCATAATAAATCGGCCCTTGATGAAAATCAGGGGCTTTTTTAATGTAAAATAGCGCATCCTTATTCTATTGCAAGCGGTCACTTTTCCCCCAAATTTTGCAATTATACTCGCGACAAATTATGTTACTGATTGATATAAAAGATAAAGAACTCAGCCAAGAAGAGGTTGAAATCCTTGAACACCCTCTCGTATCCGGCTTGATTTTATTTAGCCGTAATTTTTACGATAAAGCACAACTGGAAGCCTTAGTAAAATCAATTCGCCAACGGGTAAAAAAACCGTTATTGATTACTGTTGATCAAGAAGGTGGCCGAGTGCAGCGTTTCCGTGAAGGCTTTACTAAATTGCCGGCAATGCAAGCGTTTCATACACTTGCAAAAAATCCGCAAGAATCGACCGCTTTAGCCCAGCAGACCGGTTGGCTAATGGCTGCTGAAATGTTCGCCTTAGATATTGATCTAAGTTTTGCACCAGTCTTAGATTTAGGCCATCAGTGTAAAGCTATTGGCGATCGTTCGTTTGGCGAAAATCCGGATATGATTCTGCCGATAGCCGAAGCGTTTATTGACGGCATGAGAGAAATGGGAATGGCGACGACCGGTAAACATTTCCCCGGTCACGGACACGTATTAGCCGATTCGCATCTAGAAACACCTTTTGATGATCGTCCGAAAGAATTGATTTTCAACCACGATATTTTGCCGTTTAAACAGCTCATTTCAAAAGGCAAACTGTCTGCAATTATGCCAGCTCACGTGATTTATACACAATGTGACAGCCAACCGGCAAGCGGTTCGGAATATTGGCTAAAGCAAGTATTACGTAGTCAACTTAATTTTAACGGTGTGATTTTTTCCGATGATTTAGGCATGAAAGGTGCCAGTTTTATGGGCAATTTTGTCGAAAGATCGGAGAAAGCAATTCACGCAGGTTGTGACTTACTACTACTCTGTAATGAGCCGGAAGGTGTTATTCAAGTGTTGGACGGTTTAAAATATCAACCGAGCAAAGCCCAAACTGAACGCCATATTTCATTGATGAAACGTAAAACAGTAAGTTGGAACGAGCTTGAAGCAAGTCCTCGTTATCAGCAAGCACAGCAACGTTTAACCGCATTACAAAACGAATGGCTTGAATACAAAGCACAGCACTGCTAATCAATAATTTATTTTTTTAGGGCATAAATCATATTTTATGCCCTAACAAACTACTAAAAATATCCCTATTCTTTTAACAAAATGATATTAAATTGCCCGCATTTTCAACAGCAACATTGTACTTCATGTCAGTGGTTAGAAAAGCCATATTCTACGCAGCTTATGGATAAAGAAGCTAATCTTAAGCGGTTAATTTCGCCTTTTATTTTGCAAAAATTCACTGAAATCTTACCGCCTGTTCAATCTTCACAAAAACAGTTTCGTAATAAAGCGAAAATGGTGGTATCCGGCAGTGTCGAGCGTCCAATTTTAGGCATTTTAAAAGATCAAACCGATCCGCAAAGTGGTATCGATCTATGTGATTGTCCACTCTATCCGACTGAATTTGAAGCGCTTTTTCCGATTCTTAAAGATTTTATCGCCCGAGCTGGACTCGTGCCTTATAACATTTCGAAAAAGAAAGGCGAATTGAAGTATATTTTGATCACGCAAAGCCAATATAACCAATCTGTTATGTTGCGCTTTGTGCTCAGAAGTGAGCAAAAACGACTGCTTGTTGAACGTGAATTGCCAAATTTATTAGCTAAACTGCCGAAAGATTCTATCGTTAGCTTAAATATCCAGCCGCAACATGCTGCGATTTTAGAGGGCGAAACCGAAATCTTCCTCACAGAAAGAACCACGATTGAAGAAAATTTTAACGGCATTCCGTTATTTATTCGTCCACAAGGTTTCTTCCAAACCAATCCGAATGTTGCAAGCCAGCTTTATGCCACAGCGCAAAACTGGATAAAAGAACTACCGATTCAACAATTTTGGGATCTGTTCTGCGGTGTCGGAGGCTTTGGTTTGCATTGCGCAAAAGCGCTACAAGAGAAGAATGAGAATGTACAATTAACCGGTATTGAGATTTCAGCTTCTGCGATTGCCAGTGCAACGAAATCCGCCGAGCAACTACAACTTAAACATGTAACATTCGCTTCGCTTGACTCGGCACAATTTGCGCTGAACGAGAAAGGTGCAACACCGGATCTTGTGATAGTGAATCCGCCTCGCCGTGGTATTGGAAAACCGCTTGCGGAGTTTTTAAACCAATTGGGTACACCTTATTTAATTTATTCAAGCTGTAATGCCCAAACAATGGCGAAAGATTTTGAAGCATTAAGCAATTATTCACTCCAAAAGGTGCAATTATTCGATATGTTTCCACATACTTCGCATTATGAAGTGCTCACTTTTCTCATAAAAAAATAAGCTTTTTCTCCTACCTTAATATTGGTAGGAGTTTATATTTTTAGCAAAATTTAGGTATAATTGGATAACTTTAGTTTCATTTATCCGTATTCGATCAAAGAAGCGCTAGATTTTGTGAGCTAAATCACTTTTTTACAAGACAAAAGCGTAAAATATCTTTACTATATTATTATTCTTTTTTTCATTAACTCTCAATTAGAGGATATTAACAATGGCTAAAATCGTTAAAGTAATTGGTCGTGAAATCATCGACTCACGTGGTAACCCAACTGTTGAAGCAGAAGTTCACTTAGAAGGTGGCTTCGTAGGTTTAGCAGCTGCTCCATCTGGTGCATCTACAGGTTCACGTGAAGCATTAGAATTACGTGATGGCGATAAATCACGTTTCTTAGGTAAAGGTGTATTAAAAGCTGTTTCAGCAGTAAACAATGAAATTGCTAACGCATTAGTTGGTAAAGAAGGTACTGCACAGGCTGAAATCGACCAAATCATGATCGATTTAGACGGTACAGACAACAAATCTAAATTCGGTGCAAACGCAATCTTAGCGGTTTCTTTAGCAACAGCTAAAGCAGCAGCAGCGTCTAAAGGTTTACCATTATATGCTTACATCGCTGAATTAAACGGTACTCCGGGCGTATACTCAATGCCATTACCAATGATGAACATCATCAACGGCGGTGAGCACGCTGACAACAACGTTGATATCCAAGAATTCATGATTCAACCGGTTGGCGCTTCTACATTAAAAGAAGCTCTTCGTATCGGTGCGGAAGTATTCCACAACTTAGCGAAAGTATTAAAATCTAAAGGTTTAAATACAGCTGTTGGTGACGAAGGTGGTTTCGCTCCAAACTTAGCGTCAAACGCAGATGCTTTAGCATGTATCAAAGAAGCAGTTGAAAAAGCAGGTTATGTTTTAGGTAAAGACGTAACTTTAGCGATGGACTGTGCATCATCTGAGTTCTATGACAAAGAACGTAACGTATACGATATGAAAGGTGAAGGCAAAACATTCACTTCTCAAGAGTTTACTCACTACTTAGAAGGTTTATGTAAAGAGTACCCAATCGTATCTATCGAAGACGGTCAAGATGAATCAGACTGGGAAGGTTTCGCATACCAAACTAAAGTTTTAGGTGACAAAGTTCAATTAGTTGGTGACGACTTATTCGTAACTAACACTCGTATCTTAAAAGAAGGTATCGAGAAAGGTATCGCAAACTCAATCTTAATTAAATTCAACCAAATCGGTTCTTTAACTGAAACTTTAGCAGCAATCAAAATGGCTAAAGATGCTGGTTATACAGCGGTTATCTCACACCGTTCAGGTGAAACTGAAGATGCAACAATTGCTGATTTAGCGGTTGGTACAGCTGCAGGTCAAATCAAAACAGGTTCTATGAGCCGTTCAGACCGTGTTGCTAAATACAACCAATTAATCCGTATCGAAGAAGCATTAGCTGCAGCAGGTACACCAGCACCATTTAACGGTCGTAAAGAAGTTAAAGGTCAAGCGTAATCTTATTTGATTAGCAAAAAATGCCACAGAAATTTCTGTGGCATTTTTGTATTCTAAGCAAGTATAAAGCCAAAATAGACAATTCAATTAAAAAGGAAAAACAATGCTATATTCTGTTTTAACTGACCAATTACTTATCGGGCAAGGTTATCGTAATGGAGCGCATTCAACAAAATATGAACACCTGGTTGTCATGTTCGAAGATGATGGTGAAACAGGTTATTTTTATGCGATGGATCTGCATCAGACAGAAAATCCAGTAGTGGATAGCTTATTTGTTTATAGTAAATCAGACATTGAAGAAAAGACCTTAATGGAACCTCGTCGCTTAGAAATTTGTTGGTCTGAAAATGGCTATCAAGCCTTTTTACTAATTAATGGCTATCCGCACGCTGCTTTCGATTTTAGCCAATTTGTCGGCTATAACCACACGAAATTCCCTCAACCGGAATTAGGTAGCATGTGGGTACATAAAGAAACAAATGCTGAATTAGTTGAGAAATGGCTTGGGTAATTGAGTACCTGACTAAGCTTATTTACTGTTTAATAAATAGATCTTGATTTAAAGTGAACTGAACCCTTTTTATAGAGAGTTTCGTTCACTTTTTATTTCAATAAGCATTACATTTCAGAAAAATTATTTAGAATACTGACGTATATACAAAGAGAGCTGACAAGTTAAAATGTTTAAATAATATACTTGACTCTATAACAACCCCTGCGTAAAATTTACGCATCAAATATAGTTATTGATAATTGTTATCAAGTTTATATTTGATATTTTATGTATAAAAATTTATTAGGAGTTCATTATGAAAAAATTAGTTCTTGCAACACTAGCAACTGTTACTTTACTTTCTGCAACGACTAGCGCTTATGCGGCTAACTTCCCAGGCGCTTGTACTCGTGAATATGATCCAACACCTTACATTACTAAAGAAGGTAAATTGGTATACGCTCCAAACCAATGTATCGCAGACTTATGGGCTGCTCAAGGCAAATAATTTGAATTGATAAGCTGCACTTAATTTCACTTTGAGCTCACGTGATTTTAAGTGCAGTTTTTATTTGCGGCTATTACAGTGTTCTTGAATCAGGCTTAGAAAAGCACCACCGAAACGTTCCAGTTTACGTTCTCCTACCCCATTAATATCCAACATTTCCATTTCACTAAGCGGTAAAAATTCCGCCATTTCTTGCAAAGTTGCATCATTGAATACCACATAAGGTGGGATATTTTCTTTATCGGCAATTTGTTTACGTAGAAAACGTAGACGAGCAAATAAGTCTTTATCATAACGAACCGAAGTCTGTTTCTGTACATAAGCCGTTGCCGAGAACGTTAAGCGAGGCATTGCTAATTCAAGTTTTTTCTCTGAACGCAACACCGGGCGAGCCTCTTCTGTGAGCTGTAATGCCGAATGATTAACAATATTTTGGCGAATTAGACCGAGGTGAATCAGTTGACGAATAATACTTAGCCAATAATCTTGGCTTTGCTCTTTACCGATGCCGTACACCGAAAGCTGATCATGATTAAACTGGCGAATTTTTTGATTATTTAAACCTCGTAATACACCAATCACATGATGCGCACCAAAAGTTTGACCGGTACGATAAATCACCGACATTACTTTTTGCGCATCCAATGTCCCATCATATTTACGAGGCGGATCCAAACAGATATCGCAATTTTTACAAGGCTCTTGGCGTGATTCACCAAAATAGTTCAACAGAACTAAACGGCGACAGGTTTGTGATTCGGCAAAGGCGCCGATCGCTTGTAATTTATGTTGTTTTATATCGCGCTGCTCACTTTCCGGTTCTTCCAATAGCACTTTTTGCAGCCACGCATAATCGGCAGGATCATAAAATAATACCGCTTCAGAGGGTAAATCATCACGTCCTGCACGCCCGGTTTCTTGATAGTAAGATTCGATACTGCGCGGCAAATCGAAATGCACGACAAAACGCACGTTCGATTTATTAATCCCCATCCCAAAAGCAATAGTAGCAACCACAACTTGAATATTATCTCGCTGAAACGCATTTTGAACCGTTTCACGTTGCTGAACTGACATGCCTGCGTGATAACCCATCACCGAAATTTTACGTGCCGCAAGTTTCTCGGTAATTTCTTCCACTTTTTTACGGCTATTACAATAAACTATACCGCTCTTGCCCTGTTGCTTACTGATAAACTTTGCCAACTGCTCCATTGGCTTAAATTTCTCTTGTACCGTATAGCGAATATTCGGGCGATCAAAACTGCCTAAATAAGTATGCGGTACTTTTAAGCGTAAGTGTTGCAGAATATCGTGACGAGTTGTTGGATCTGCGGTTGCCGTCAATGCCATAAGAGGCACATTCGGAAAGGTATCACGTAGATTGCCTAATAAAGTATATTCCGGGCGAAAATCATGTCCCCACTGCGAAACACAATGCGCTTCATCAACGGCAATTAGGCTAATTTTGCATAACGAAATAAAATGGAAAAAGCCTTGGGTCATCACTTTTTCCGGCGAGAGATAAAGTAATTTTAGCTGACCGGAAAGTGCTTTCTGCTCAACTTCTTGTTGTTCTTCAAACGTTTGAGTGGAGTTTAGGAAACCGGCTTCAATACCATTCGTAAGTAGCTGATCGACCTGATCTTTCATCAAGGAAATCAGCGGAGAAATCACTAGCGTAATACCGTCTAAGCAAAGTGCAGGCACTTGATAACAAAGCGACTTACCGCCGCCGGTGGTCATAATCACAAGGCAATCTCTTCCCGCCAAAACCGAATCGATCACCTCTTGTTGTCCGTGACGAAAAGATTGATAACCGAAGACATTATTTAATACATCTTTGGCAGCAGTTTGAGATAATTGCATTGTGATTCCAATAAGATAAGCTAAAAAGGAAATAGACAAGCGGTCAAATTTGCAAAACTTTTTACAAAAACGACCGCTTATTAATTAAAAGCTGATTTGTTCACCGTGACGCGCGAAGGCTTCTTCAAGATGCGTCCAGAAAGAGCGTCCTTCTGCAGTAACCCATTCACCATCACGGTAAGCGAAATGAAAGCCACCTAATTTGCTAGCAAGCCATAACTCTAACATCGCTTCTTGTTTATTGATGACAATTTGTGATTCATCATCAAAAGTTAATGTACATACTGCACCTTGAATTTCAGTATCGACACTTAAACCTTCATCATCAATTTTTTCTTCGATTTGTTGCCATACTTGTTCAATTTTTTGGTGAAATTCTGCTACGTTCATTTTTTCCTCATTAAGATCTATATACTTGCTAAATATTTTTTACAAAATTACGTTTATATTTAATATGGCTCTGAATATTCTTTTCTGCATCCTTTTTATCCCAAACTTGTAGTTCCCAAGGATAATAAAAGTTACTGGCATTTTTAAAGTAAATATGAATTCCTACATATTCTTCTTTATCTCTCAAATACCAATTTTTTAAACCATATTTATCTTTCCAATCGTCTAAACGTTCCATAATCTCTGCGATTTCTTCACTGGAAACGATTATCCTCGCACCAAAAATGTCATTCATAATGCTATTAACCGGGTAGCCTTCGCTACGAGACTCAAAACGTTTGATCTTATCTAAAATAGATTCCGAGGCTTTTACTCGATAAAAATAAGGAATATCGTATAAATCCGCACGGAATAAATAATCATTGATAGATTCGTGTAAATTTAAACGGTAAGATAAAATATGCTCTGTCGGCACTTTAGCAAGCGTATGTTTTAAGTTTACTTTTGCAACTTTACCCGTTTCAAAATAATCTTCGGAAAAAGCTAAATGCAGCTTATTTATTTCAACAATTAAACGCTCAATTTTTTCTAACATAACCTTACCCGATTTTTGGTAATTCCGTCATTGGCCAGCGAGGTTTAACGCTAACACTTAAATCGGTAGTTTCACCATTTTTTAAGCGTAAAAAGCCGGTATAAGCAATCATTGCGCCATTATCGGTACAGAATTGCGGGCGAGGATAATACACTTCGCCTTTTAAGTTTTTCATCATTTCGGCTAAATCGGTACGTAATTGTTTATTAGCGCTCACACCGCCAGCCATCACAAGACGTTTATAACCGGTTTGCTGTAAAGCTCGTTTACATTTGATGATAATCGTATCCACCACTGCTTGTTGGAAAGCGTGGGCGATATCGCAACGAGTTTGTTCATCCAACTGACCATTCTCATTTAAATGGGCATTAATCGTATTCGCTGCAAAGGTTTTTAGGCCAGAAAAGCTGAAATCAAGCCCTGGTCTGTCCGTCATTGGACGAGGGAAAACAAAACGATTCGGTATACCTTTTTCAGCTAATTGTGATACCGCCACACCGGCCGGATAATCTAATCCAAGTAATTTACCGGTTTTATCAAAGGCTTCACCTGCCGCATCATCAATCGACTCGCCGAGAATTTCATACTGTCCTACGCCATCTACTTTGACCAGCTGAGTATGTCCGCCTGAAATCAGTAACGCCACAAATGGGAATTCCGGCGGATTATCTTCCAACATCGGCGCCATTAAATGCCCTTCCATATGGTGAACTCCAAGCGCCGGCACGTTCCATGCATAAGCAAGCGAACGGGCAATCGTAGAGCCAACTAGCAATGCACCGACTAACCCCGGACCTGCCGTATAGGCAACACCGTCAATATCATCTGCGGTTAAATTCGCTTCTTTCAATGCTTCTTGGATGAGCGGTAACGTTTTACGGATATGATCTCGAGAGGCCAGTTCCGGCACAACACCACCGTAATCTGCGTGCATTTCAATTTGGCTATAAAGTTGGTTGGCAACCAAACCTTTATGTTCATCATAAATTGCCACTCCTGTTTCGTCACAGGAAGTTTCAATACCTAAAATTCGCATATTTTCTTCTTATTTATGAAATGGGAAAGGGGCATTATTCAAAAATAACGCCCCTAGAATTGCAAAACTTTTATAAAAATCAACCGCTTAATTAGAACTGTTCGCTATATTCAGGCTTAATGATTTCCGGGAAGCTTTTATCTTTATTCGCTTCAATTAATGCGGCAACTTTCTCTGCCGAATCTTTGATTCCGATTTGCTCATAAGCCTTTTGCATATAAGCTAAAGCTTCGTATGTTGGTTTACTTTCCGGATAGAAACGCATCATTTCTTCTACACGATTTACCACCGCAACATAAGCTTCACGATCATCATAGAATTTAACAATCGCTAACTCGTGTTCTGCCATACGGTTGATTAAATAGCCCATCCAGTTTTTTGCATCTTGCGCATATTTGCTTTGTGGATAGTGCTGTACAATCGTCTGGAAGCTACCATACGCATTACGTACGCTATCTAATGCACGAGACGCACGATTTACGCCAAAGAAATCTTGAATAAAGTTATCACCTAAACGTGCATTACTTAAACCGGCTAAATAGTAAACATAATCCATGCTCGCACTATTTGGATAAGCTCGCACAAAACGTTCCGCCGCATCTAATGCTTTATAATACTCACCGACTTTATAATTTGCATAAATTAAACTTAATTGAGTTTGCTCACCAAACGCACTTTGTTGGCCACCTTTGGTACCAACCGCATCTAAATAGCGAATTGCTGAGTTATAATCGCCATCTTGTAAATAGGTTTGCCCTTTAGTGTAGAGATCTTGTGCGGATGATTCTTCTAATTCTTTATTCGCACTATTAGAACAACCTACTACTAACAGCCCCGCTAACACCAGCGAAGCAAGAGATGTGAATTTATGCATAATGATTTTACCTATAAAAAAGTGTCTATGACCAAAAGTTAATGTACAATGGTCAAGTTTGACCAATGGCACTTTGCTAAGTTCATACCAATTTCCCTATTTTATATAACCTATTCAAATAAGCAACAGACAAATTTTGGAATTTATCTTTAAATGACTCAACAAATGACATTAACTGCCGAGGTTTCGGCGGATTTACTCGGCGCTCGTTTAGACCAAGCGCTGGCGCAACTTTTCCCTGATTATTCTCGTTCACGTTTAAAGGTGTGGATTGAAAGTGATTTAGTGAAAGTAAACGGCAATATTGTAAACAAAGCGCGCGAAAAAGTATTCGGTGGCGAGCTTATCGAAGTTCAAGCGGAAATCGAAGAAGAAGTACGATTCGAGCCACAAGATATTCCGTTAAATATCGTGTATGAAGATGATGACATTCTAGTTATCAATAAACCGAAAGACTTAGTTGTCCACCCGGGTGCCGGTAATCCGGACGGTACAGTGTTGAATGCCTTATTGCATTACTATCCACCGATTGCAGAAGTGCCTCGTGCCGGTATTGTGCATCGTTTAGATAAAGACACAACCGGTTTAATGGTGGTAGCAAAAAATATTCCGGCACAAACTCATTTAGTAACCGCATTACAAAAACGCCGTATTACACGTGAATATGAAGCGGTAGCAAGCGGTGTAATGACACAAGGCGGTAAAGTGGATGAGCCAATGGCTCGCCATCCAACCAAACGTACCGCAATGGCAGTACACCCTATGGGTAAACCGGCGGTAACTCATTATCGTATTATGGAGCGTTTCCGTAACTATACTCGCCTGCGTTTACGTTTAGAAACCGGTCGTACTCACCAAATCCGTGTACATATGGCACATATTGCGCATCCGTTATTAGGCGATCAGCTCTATGGTGGTCGCCCTCGTCCGCCAAAAGGAGCAAGCGAAGCGTTTTTAGCGGTATTACGTGGCTTCCAACGCCAAGCATTACACGCAACTATGTTACGTTTAGAACACCCGATTACCGGCGAACTGATGGAATGGCACGCACCGCTACCGGATGATTTCGTTGAATTAATTGAGGCTTTAAAAGCGGATTATCAATTATATAAAGATGATTTAGATTACTAATTAAAAAAGGCGCTCTTACATTGTATAAGCGCCTTTTCTTATCCAAAAATTAAGCTAATCATAAAAATGAAAATAACAGGGAACTCAAACATCCCGACTTGCTTCACATTCCAACCGAAACTCGGCACGACAATTGCACGCGCTAGTCCGATCAAATACACTACAAACAACCATTGGTTTCCGAACATTAAATAAATAATCGCAAACAGTAGATGAAAGCCGATACTCAGTTCCATATACAGCGGATTTTTACGCTCTCGCACCATACTTTTTACATATAAGGTTGCCCCGATAAAAAATAGTGTTGGGTGAATTAAAATGTCCCAATTAACCTGTTCTGTAGTGAGATAGAAACTCGCCATACCGATCACACCAAAAGTTAAATAACCGGCAATATCATTAAGCAAATTACGTTCATCTCGTTGTTTTGCATAATAAATTTGAATCGCAGCAAGCGGTAAAATTAACGCTAAAAATTGCAAAATCTGGGGAGTAGTTAATAAAATCGGTATTGCACAGAATAAGCTTATCAACGCATAAATGAACGCCCACTTTTTGTTACGATCGGTTGGCTTTTTGCTAAATAATGAAAGAAAAGGGTAAGAAAATAAATAAAGAAACAACCATGCTAAACCTAAAAAGAGGTGATTTAGCGTTGGAGTCGAAGCAAACATTCCGTATAAAAAAGGAATAAATGCCATGGCTAATGCGCCGTGCTGATTTGAAATAACCGGCTTATCATTAAACATAAATTTTCCTTGTACAAATAAAAAAGGCGGCTTACTTAAGCCGCCTCTCAATTTTAAGAAAAATTAGAATAATTTTCTAGCTGCATCGAACAATTCTTCTTTGAACGGACGACGCATATTGTTAATTGCATCAATGATATCGTGGTGTACTAATCTTTCGTTTTGAATACCGACACAACGACCGCCATGACCTTGTAACAATAAATCTACCGCATATACACCCATACGTGATGCTAAAATACGGTCAAACGGACAAGGCGCACCACCACGTTGAATGTGACCTAATACTGTTGCACGCGTTTCGTGACCAAAACGAGCTTCAATTTCTTTTGCTAACTGATGCACATCCGTCATTAACTCGGTAATCGCAATAATTGCATGACGCTTACCTTTTTTGAAGCCCTCATCAATATTACGCATTAATGATTCTTTATCTAAACCTTTTTCCGGCACAACAATATATTCACAACCACTTGCAAGCGCTGCACTAATGGTTAAATCACCACAGTGGCGTCCCATGATTTCTACGATTGAAATACGTTGGTGCGAAGTAGAAGTATCACGTAAACGGTCAATAGCTTCCACAGCCGTTTCTAATGCCGTTTGGTAACCGATTGTATAGTCTGTACCTACGATATCGTTATCGATCGTGCCCGGTAAACCGATGCAAGGATAGCCGAATTCTTCCGTTAATAGTTTCGCGCCCATGTAAGATCCGTCACCACCGATAACCACTAATGCATCAATTTCATATTTTTTCAGCGTTTCTACCGCTTGCTTACGCACTTCCGGATCCTTAAATTGCGGGAAACGCGCAGAACCTAAGAATGTACCGCCACGGTTAATTGTTTCTGATACCGAACGGCGATTAAGTTGGATAACTTTGTCATTATATAAACCATAATAACCGTCTTGGATACCGTATACCTCTAAACCCTCATTGAGTGCTGCACGAACGACACCACGAATCGCAGCATTCATACCCGGCGCATCACCACCACTCGTTAACACAGCAATTTTTTTGATTTGTTTAGCCATTTTAGACACCTTTTGCTATAAATTTAAAATTTTAAAATAAATCGGAAATTGGCGTGAAGATTACCTTATTTAGGGTATTCATTCTAGCAAATTTTCATATTTTTTTGATCTAATCAGCCAAAATCTCAAGTGCTAAATCCAATGCTTCTAAAAAGCACTCCAAATCTTCTATTTGGTTATAATGTGCAATCGATAATCGTAAAGTTCCGGTTTGATCTAAATAGCGCAAATACGGTTTTGCACAGTGTTCTCCACTACGTAAAGCGATCTTACGTTCCGTCATAATTGCAGCAATATCGGCATGATGAATCCCTTGAAATGTAAAGCTGATAGTAGAACAGCCCGGCTGAGAAAAAATTTGGATATTTTTATAATTTTTTAACCGCTTGTAGGCCTCTTCCGCTAAGCTTTCAACCGCTTGATTCAACGCCTCAAAGTCCCATTGTTCCAACCACTCCAAAATTGTACCAAAACCAATAATACCGGCGATATTCGGCGTACCGGCTTCTAAACGATAAGGCAAATCAGCAACAGAAAGAGTTGATTCGGATACATCATTCAGCATTTTACCACCGAAAAATAATGGTCGAATTTGCTCTAAACTTTGCAATTTTCCGGTTAACACACCCACACCGGTCGGCCCATACATTTTATGTGCGGAAAAAGCATAAAAATCCGCACCCAGTTTTTGCACATCGACCTTTTCACAACATACCGCTTGGGCACAATCCAATAAAATTTTTGCATTCGAATGTTGGCGAATGATTGGGATTAGCTGCTCAACCGGCTGACGTATACCAGTGACATTTGAAACTAAATTCAAGGCAACGATTTTAGTTCTTGTAGAAATAGTCTGCTGTAAAGCGGTAGGATTTAGCTGAAAATTTGCATCTAACGGTAACACGACCAATTTTGCTTGCTTACGCTGCGCTAACTGTTGCCACGGAATAAAATTCGCATGATGTTCGGCTACGGAAATAATGATTTCATCTCCGGCCTCCAGTAAATATTCCAAGCCGTACGCCACTAAATTAATTGCATGGGTTGTACCGCTCGTCCAAATTACCGCATTGCGAGACTCGACATTAAAACGAGAGACAATGAGATCTCTCGCCCGTTCATAGGCTTGGCTCTGTGCAAGATCGTACTGACTACGATGTACCGAACCAGCCGAGGCATAAAATTCAGTAGTGCTATCAATTAATATTTGGGGTTTTAAGGTTGTTGCCGCCGAATCCAGATAGGTCCATTCGGCTTGCTGCTTAAAAAAAGGAAACTGAGATCTAAATGCTGTTATTTGTTGGATATCCATTAATGCAATGCCTCTCGATACAATTTATTACAAGGAATACCGTCATTATTTCCATCCATGGTTTTGGAACCACATTGGTCGAAATAACGTTTCGCACTTTGGTAGTCACTAAAATCACTACAACGTAACATTCTCTCACAATCTAGCGTTTTATCTTTTACAAGCGGTCGTTTTTTCCAAATATTTTGCCAATTCCAGCCGGAATCCGATCGCTTATCCGCACTATGCGTTTTACGCCACTCCGCCGGATTGATTGGCGATTTATCTTGCCATAATCCTTTCTGCGCTTGTTTTGCTTTTAGCATTGCCTGCTCATAAATCGGCAGTGTTTCACGATACGCCCATGCCATACCTTTTTGTACTAACAATAAATTGATATTGCGTTCTTGCTCATCATAAACCACCGCTAATAAGCGTTGGTAACGATCATAACTGCTACTATGCAATATCACTTGTTTTTTAAATACCAAATTTGCTAGCGCCTGTTTGGCTTTATTGCCATATGGCTGGGCGGACTCCGGCGCATCAATATATAACAAGCGCACTTTAAGCGGCTTACGTTTGTATAAGCAGGTCAGCGTATCACCGTCACTAATCCCTACGACTTTACAGCTGATTGAACTGTCGGAAGCCGCATAAATAGAGGGCGCAATTAAACTCAAAAATAGGAATAAAACTAAAGAATAAAGAACTTTCATACAAAATAAAAAAGTGTAGGTATTACCCTACACTTTAACAGATTTTCAATCACTCGGCGTAAATCTTATTTTAGTTCGCCGTTTTTCAAGCGGAAGAAATAATTTTTGGTTTCTTCAATAATCACTTTGCGTAATGCAATTAAAGCAATCAGATTCGGGAATGCCATTAAACCGTTTACAATATCTGCAATCGTCCAAATCGTTTTTAATTGTAAGAACGGTGCAGAAGCAATTAATAAGATAAATAGTAAACGATAGAATTTAATTCCTTTGGTTTTACCGTTAGTCAGATAAACAAAACAACGCTCACCATAATAACACCAACCTAAAATCGTAGTAAATGCAAAGAAAATTAAACCAATCGTAACAACCACCGCACCGAATGAACTCTCTAAACCTTGGTTAAACGCAAGGTTGGTTAATTCCGCTCCTTCGGCTTCGCCCGTCCAAGCGCCAGTTAACACGATCACCAGACCGGTCATGGTACACACAATAATGGTATCTAAAAAAGTACCGGTCATTGAAATTAGGCCTTGGCGCACCGGCTCTTTAGTTTGTGCCGCTGCAGCTGCAATCGGTGCCGAACCTAAACCTGATTCATTCGAGAAAATACCACGTGCAACCCCTAATTGAATCGCTTGCATTACAGTGAAACCGAATGCACCGCCTAATGCGGCTTCCGGATTAAAGGCCGCATGTACGATTAATATGATTGCATCCGGTACTTTTTCCGCGTTCATAATTAATACGCTAACCGAAGCAATCACATAAGCTACCGCCATAAATGGCACCACAATCGATGCGATTTTAGAAATGCGTTTCACCCCACCTAATATGATAGAAGTCACCACTAAAGTTAAGATAATTGAGCTAAATACGACCGGCACATCAAAGGTTGATTCTAACGAATGGGTAATACCGTTTACTTGTGGGAAAGTACCAATCCCTAGTAAAGCAACTAATACCCCAAAAAATGCGAATGCTTTTGCCAGCCATTTCCAGTTTTTGCCCATTCCCATTTCGATATAATACATTGGGCCACCGGCAATAAAACCGTCTTTATCACGACCACGGAATTTAATCGCTAATAAGCCTTCCGCATATTTGGTCGCCATACCGAATAACGCAATCAGCCACATCCAAAATAATGCACCCGGCCCGCCTGAGTGAATAGCGGTTGCCACACCGACAATATTACCGGTACCGATTGTTGCAGCGAGTGCAGTAGAAAGTGCGGCAAACGCAGAAATATCACCTGCTTGTCCTTCGCCTTTTTCAGGTTTGAACATATAAATGAAAGCACGACCTAGCTGGCAAAATTGAATGCCTTTTAATGCAAAAGTTAAATATAGACCGACACCGGAAAGTAGGATTAAAAGCGGGGCGCCCCAAATAAGGCTGTTAATAGTGTTAAGAATATCGTCAAATGACATGTGTTTAATTCCTCGTAATTGTATGTTACAAGGAAAGAAAAGTAACAATAAAGATAAGCGGTAAAATCGATAAAATTTGACTAAAAATGACCGCTAGTTAGGTAGGTATCACTTTTCTCCCCTGTCCTTTTGCCTGAGCGTTTCATGCATTCGCACTTGCGCCTTCGGCGTCCATTTTCCATTTACATGGATTGGATCTCTCCAAGGGTTCGTCCAGTAACTGTCCTCGCTATCGCTAGCACCTGAAAGATTTTACCTCGTCGGTAGAGTTTTCACTCTTCTCCAGCTACCTTCATCCGAACAATTCTTCGTTAAAAAGAATGGGCAGATTTTAACGATTCTTTAAAAATCGTCAAGTAAAACCCTACAATTTTAACGCAAACGTTTGCTTTTTGATGATAGATTAAACAATATAAGAAAAAGCAGCCCTATACATAATAAACAAGCGGTCAAATTTCCCTAAAACTTTGCAAATTGCAAAAAATTTAAGAAATTTGACCGCTTGTTATTTTGCCAAACAGCTTAATAAAAATATTAACGTTTAATTTCATCTACGTCGCCAAGTAATATCGCATATCGGCGAGAACTTGGATTCGATTCTAAAGCGATTTTTAACGCCATCGTGAGCGGAACGGAAAGCAACATCCCAACTGTTCCCAATAGCCATCCCCAGAAAAGCAAGGAAAGAAAAACCACCAATGTTGAAAGCCCTAACCGTTTCCCCATCATTTTCGGTTCCAAGACGTTACCAAATAACATATTGATACCGACTATACCGGCTAATACGGCTAAGCCAACAGAAAAACCATTTAATAGCAACGCTTGTAAGACAATCGGAATGCCGGCTAAAAAAGAACCGATATTCGGAATATAATTTAATAAGAAAGCCAATACGCCCCACAATACGGCATATTGCACATTTAAGATCATTAATAAAATCCAAACAGATAAGCCGGTTAAAGCACTTACAACCGTTTTAATGCCTAAATAACCAATTACGCCTTTTAAAACTTGATCAATATAATATTTCTCATTAGAAAGGTCATTATCCGGACTCAACGCCAGCGCTAATTTATATTTCGCCATAGGTGATTCTAACAACATGAAAATCACTACTAAAAATAAAACAAAAATATTAGATAACACGCCTGAAAAACCTAATAACAAACGGCTAACTAAATTCATAACGGCACTAGGGTCAAATTTACTGAGTATATCTTCCTGACTAATATTAATTGGTAATTGATACTCTTTAACTAAAGCGAATATCGTTTGCAAACGAGCAGTAAGCAATAATTTATATTGTGGGATAGAAGCGGTAAATTCCTGAATAGCATTGTTTACCATACCGGTCAAAAATAAAAAAACTAAGACAATCAATCCTAATAACAGGCTGATTGCAATGCCTAAAGGAATACGACGTGTCGTCATAAATTTGATGATAGGCGAACAAATAATTGCAATAAATAGTGACAATAAAAACGGCACGACAATTTCTGCCGCTGCTTTAATCCCCGCTAAAATAATGATAATTGCGGCTGTGGCAACTAACGCTTTGGTCAGAGAGACTTGAGACTGTTCCATAATTCTCCAATACATAAAAAACAAGCGGTCAAATTTTAACATTTTTTTACTATGAACGCTAAAATTCAACCGCTTACTATTTCTGTTACTTATACTCTGAGTGATATTTTTTCTTCATATCATCAAGTGCTTCCAGAGTTTGTTTTGCTTGATCTAAATTTCCTGCTTGAGCTTGTTGCTCCGCTTGCTTCGCAACATCAATCACTTGTTGCATTGCCGCTTGATAACCGACAAAACGTTCTTGATCACCGTCCAGACTTGCCGGCATCGTCTCTTTTGCTTTTTCAGCTTGCAGTAAAAATGCCGCTACAGAAGTTTGGAATTGTTCCGTTGTTTCCGCATCTTGCAATACATTTAACTGTTTTTTCATTTGGAACATTTCCATCATAACTCCCTTTGAAAAAGCCATACTCGAAAATGCCAAAACTGTCGCTACAACTAGCCATTTAAATTTTTTCATAATTTTCCTACATTTCAACGAAATGAATTAAGCACAAAAAGTCGCATTCTAATCTATCTATTGCTTGCTAGAAAGCGATATTTCTTGGAAAATAGACACTTTTACGCCTTCCCTCGCGGGAGGTACTGACTTGTTATCAGAAGAGAATAAACCTATGTCCGAATTAAAATACCCTAAACCTGAATTACTTTCGCCTGCCGGCACTTTAAAAAATATGCGTTACGCTTTTGCTTATGGCGCAGATGCCGTTTATGCAGGCCAACCGCGTTATAGCTTACGCGTACGTAACAATGAATTTAACCACGCTAACTTACAAATCGCGATTGATGAAGCTCATAGCTTAGGTAAAAAATTCTATGTGGTGGTGAATATTGCGCCACACAACTCAAAACTTAAAACATTTATCAAAGATCTGAAAGTCGTCGTGGATATGAAACCGGATGCATTGATCATGTCCGATCCCGGTTTAATTATGTTAGTGCGTGAAAACTTCCCGGAAATCGATATTCATCTTTCGGTACAAGCGAATGCGGTAAACTGGGCGACGGTAAAATTCTGGAAACAGATGGGACTTACTCGTGTCATTCTTTCACGTGAATTATCATTGGAAGAAATCGAAGAAATCCGCCAGCAAGTGCCGGATATCGAGCTTGAAATCTTCGTACACGGTGCACTTTGTATGGCATATTCAGGTCGTTGCCTATTGTCCGGTTATATCAATAAACGTGATCCGAACCAAGGTACTTGTACCAACGCTTGCCGTTGGGAATACAAAATGGAAGAAGGCACAACCGATGAAGTCGGTAATATCGTGCCGCAATCTGCCGTTCAACGTTATGAGCCGGAAATTGAAGTGAAAAATGTTGCGCCGACATTAGGCGAAGGTTCACATACGGATAAAGTATTCTTATATACTGAGCCAAACCGTCCGGACGAGCAAATGACTGCGTTTGAAGATGAACACGGTACTTACTTTATGAACTCCAAAGACTTACGTGCAGTACAACACGTAGAAAGATTAACCCAAATGGGCGTTCATTCACTTAAAATTGAAGGACGTACTAAGTCGTTCTACTACTGTGCACGTACCGCTCAAGTTTACCGTAAAGCAATTGACGATGCAGCGGCAGGTAAACCGTTTGATGAATCACTAATGGATACCTTAGAATCACTCGCACACCGTGGTTACACCGAAGGTTTCTTACGTCGTCATACCCACGATGAATATCAAAACTACGAATACGGCTACTCAATTTCAGAACGCCAACAATTTGTGGGTGAATTCACCGGTAAACGTAATGCGGAAGGTATGGCGGAAGTGGCGGTTAAAAATAAATTCCTCGTGGGCGATTCGGTAGAAATGATGACACCAAAAGGTAATATCGTGTTCAAAATCGAACGTATGCTGAACCGGAAAAATGAACAAGTAGAAGCTGGGCTTGGTGACGGGCATTTCGTATTTTTAGACGTACCGGCGGATATTGATCTAGACTATGCACTTCTTATGCGTAATCTTATAGATTCTAATACAAGAAACCCGCACAAAATGTGATCAATCTCACAAATTCAACAATATATTGTAAAGATTGAAAATTTATTATTGCAGTTATGAATTAAATTCATATAATTAAGATTCAATACTCATAGAAGTATGACTCCATAATAAGTTTTACCCCTCTGGAATGAGGGGTTTTTTTATACCTACGAAAAATTTTCACAACAAAATCATCTTTCTTTTCCTTTCTCACTTGATTTTTAAGTATAATATTCTCTTTCTCGATTTTTGAGGTGGGATCCCTATGCTAACGCAAATTAAATATAATAAAAGCCAAATCTATTCAGGGCTAATCGCTCTGTTTTTTATTTTAATGCTTCAATTTAAACTTAGTTACAGTCTTATTCCGATCTTATTGGCGCTAGCCGGTCTAGCGTTGCTCATCCCACATATAAAAAATAAATCCTATCATTTAACCAAATCGGATAAATGGTTAATTACGACATTTATCTGTTACTTTTTACTCTTTGTAGTATCTCTTATTGTACATAAAGGAAAAGGTAGTGACTTAGACCTCGCTAATCGGGCTTTATTAGCATTACCCATTTTAGCGATATTTTATAAAAATCAGCTAAAGCACTTATGGATTGCCTATGCGATCTTAATTGCAGGTATCGGTGCAGGTATTACCAGTATGGTTCAAGTGTTCGGTTTAGGCTTTGATAAGCCATTTCCTAAAATTATGCATATCCAAGCTGGTGATATCGCCATGTCATTAGCGATGTTCTCATTTTGCACGTTATTTTATTTTTATACGCAAAAACATCGTATTGCGATGTATTTAAGCCTAATTGCCGCTTTATTTGCACTTATTGCCAGCTTTCTCACTACCGCTCGAGGGGCATGGGTTGGTGTACCGTTCGTACTATTCGTTATTTTTTGGCTTAACCGTAAATCACTATCAAAATGGCTTATCTCAGGCGTATTATTAATTACGCTTACCGGCGGCATTTTTACTAGTGAGACAATTCACAAACGTTACCTTGATGCACAAAATGACATTATCGTTTATGTTAACGGTTCAAATAAAAGTACTTCTGTAGGCGCCCGTTTTGATATGTGGAAAAGCGCTGTGCTTGGCATTCAAGAGAAACCAATCTTCGGTTGGGGAATCCAAGGCGTGAAAGAAATGCGACAACAACATTTTTCTGAAGGGAAAATCTCTAAATTTGCAGCAAGTTTTGGTCATGCACACAACCAATACTTACACGATGCTTCAACCCGAGGCATTTTAGGGCTTATCGCATTACTCGCAACTTTATTCGTACCACTGGCTTTATTCTGGAAAAGATTAAAACAGGCGGAACAGAACTCTCTTGCTTATTTATGGGGCGTATTAGGTATTACGCATATTTTATTGATGATGAGCTATTTTTTAACCCAGGCCTTTTTGTCGCATAATTCCGGTGCCATGTTTTATTTCATTACAACGGTAATTTTCTTAGGCTTACAAAAAAATGCTCTAAATAGACCGCTTACGGAGACAAAATAGTGCTACGTTTTTTCTATACGATTTTAAGTTACATCATTCAACCATTAATTTTATTAATGATGTGGAATCGTGGACGTAAGCAACCGGCATATCGCCGCCGTTTATGGGAACGTTACGGTTACTATAATAACGATAAACAACCAAATGAAAACGGCATCATTGTACATGCCGCATCTGTTGGAGAAGTGATCGCCGCAACACCACTAATTAAGGCAATCCAAGCGAAATATCCAACGCTACCGATCACTGTTACCACTGTAACGCCTACCGGTTCAGCACGTGTACGAGCTGCATTTGGTAGCAGTGTGTCACACTTTTATTTGCCTTATGACCTGCCTGATGCGGTGACTCGCTTTTTGGATTTTATCAAGCCCAAACTGATTATTGTGATTGAAACGGAATTATGGCCAAATTTAATTTATCTAGCGCATAAAAAAAATATTTCATTTGTGATTGCCAATGCGCGCCTTTCTCCTCGCTCAGCGGAAAGATACGGTTGGATTAAGTCCGGTTTAACAAATATGTTGAACGATATTGATCTGATTATGGCTCAAGATGCTGTAAGTGCAGAGCGTTATCTGAATCTAGGATTCCACAGCACAAATCTAGTGAATACCGGAAACCTGAAGTTTGATTTAGAAATTACCAATGAATTGCGTAATAAAGTCGAGCTTACTAAGCAAGAACTCGAGCTAAACCAACGTCTTGTTTGGATTGCCGGCAGCACTCACGAAGGCGAAGAAAAAATGTTACTTGATGCTCACAAGCAACTATTAGCTCGTTGGCCTGACTTAGTATTAATTTTAGTTCCCCGTCATCCGGAACGTTTTGACAGTGTTGAAGATTTATTAATCAAATCGGATTTGAATTACTCTAAACGAACCGATAAATTACCTTTGAAGCCCAATACTCAAGTGTTATTAGGCGATACCATGGGAGAAATGATGACACTTTACGGTTTAGCTAAAATCGCGTTTGTCGGAGGTAGTTTAGTCAAACACGGCGGACATAATCCATTAGAACCAATAGCATTTGAACTTCCCGTTATATCAGGTGTACATACATTTAACTTCCCTGAAGTTTTTGCAAAATTACGCTATGTAAAAGGTGTTGTCGAAGTAAAAAGTAATGAGCAAGATCTAGCACAAGCGGTCAATTTTTTACTTGAACATCCAAATGCTCGCCAAGCGATTAGCCAAGCGGGTTTTAGTGTGTTACAAGAAAATCAGGGGGCTTTAAAACGTCATATGCAACTACTTGCGCATTATTTAGAGAAATAATATGAGTTATACCGTTATCTACGCCGGCACTTTTGATCCTATAACCAATGGACATTTGGATATTATCGAACGTGCGGCGAAATTATTTGGCAAGGTGATTGTGGCTGTAGCAAGAAACCCGAGTAAACAACCGCTTTTTTCATTAGAAGAACGAACTTCATTAGTTCAACAAAGTTGTGCTCATCTCAGTAACGTACAAGCGGTCGGATTTAGCGGATTACTTGCAGATTTTGCCGTACAACATCAGGCAAAAGCGTTAATTCGGGGTATACGAGGAAATGATGATATTGAATATGAAATTCAACTAGCACAACTTAATGAAAAATTGGAAGAAGGTTTAGAAACAATTTTTCTTCCGCCGGCCGTACAATGGCGTTATCTCTCATCAACAATGGTACGAGAAATTTATCGTCACCAAGGTGATGTCGCACAATTTGTACCGCCATTCGTGCTAAATGCATTAAAAGAGAAGGAATAAATATGAGTAAACTAGACAGTCAAAATCTGATTTGGATTGACTTGGAAATGACCGGCTTAGATCCGGAAAAAGAACGTATTATTGAAATTGCAACGATTGTAACGGATAAAGATTTAAATATTTTAGCAGAAGGCCCTGTCTTAACCGTACATCAATCGGATGAATTACTGAATAAAATGAGCGATTGGTGTATTAAAACCCATACGGAAAACGGCTTAATCGAACGAGTTAAACAGAGTAAGTTAACCGAACGAGCGGTTGAATTACAAACACTCGACTTCTTGAAACAGTGGGTACCGAAAGGTGCTTCACCGATTTGTGGCAACAGTGTTGCGCAAGATAAGCGATTCTTATACAAATATATGCCGGATCTTGCTGATTACTTCCACTATCGCCACTTAGACGTCAGCACCCTAAAAGAGCTTGCTCGCCGTTGGAAACCGGAAATGCTTAACCAATTTACTAAGAAAAATACCCATTTAGCTTTAGACGATATTCGAGAGTCTATTGAAGAGCTAAAATTTTATCGTACACACTTTATCAAATTAGATTAAAATACGTTCTTTTTTCAGCAAAATTGAAAAATTGGCTTGCAAGTTTACATTTTTTAAACGATATAAACTTGTGTTCTCAAGAGAAATTCGTATAATTTCGGGCGTTTCGTTATTCAATGAAACGTCTCATGCGGGAATAGCTCAGTTGGTAGAGCACGACCTTGCCAAGGTCGGGGTCGCGAGTTCGAGCCTCGTTTCCCGCTCCATTTTCTCTCCGAATTATCTTCCAAATTTTTAATTTTTATTTCTTAATTAGTATTATTAGCCTTGTAAAGCTTATTACGGAAATGTCAGATTCAATCACTTTTTATTTTCCAACAGAGCAACAAATGTTGCAATTTGGTCAAATATTGGCGAAGCATATGCAAGCCTATTTAAACCGTTCGCCTCAGCATGCATTAGTCATTTATTTAAACGGTGAACTCGGTGCGGGGAAAACAACATTAACACGCAGTATCGTACGTGAATTCGGCCATACTGGAAATGTCAAAAGTCCGACTTACACTTTAGTGGAAGAATATCAACTTGCACCTTATGCAATTTATCATTTTGATCTCTATCGTTTAAGTGATCCCGAAGAGCTCGAATTTATGGGCATTCGTGATTATTTCCGCCCACAAACGGTTTGTTTATTAGAATGGGCTAGCCGTGGTAAAGGAATGATTCCTGAAGCAGATATCATTATCCAAATTGATTATGCCGAGGAAGGACGCAACATTACATTGCTACCGCAAACTGCAGTGGGTACACAACTTTTAGTAAATTTTAATCTAAATTAAACCGCTTAATTGAAAGGAATAAGATGAACAAGTTAGTAAATTATATTGCTGTTAGTTTATTTGGCTTATTTTTTAGTCTTAGCAGTTATGCTAAAACCGTGGTTGTGGTTGATGCCGGTCACGGCGGGAAAGACCCGGGCGCTATCGGTGCAACTCTCGGCATAAAAGAAAAAAATGTGACCTTAGCGATTTCAAAAGAATTAAAAGCGTTACTGGATTCAAACCCGAAATTTAAAGCGGTAATGACTCGCAAAAGCGACTATTTTATTCAGCTTCCGGAGCGTACTGAAATTGCGCGTAAAAATAAAGCAAACTTACTCGTCTCAATTCACGCCGATTCATCGCCTAAATCGAATAGTTTAAAGGGAGCTTCTGTTTGGGTGCTTTCAAACCGCCGTGCTAGCGATGAAATGGGTAAATGGCTCGAAGATCATGAAAAACAATCGGAATTACTCGGTGGTGCTGGCTCTGTTTTGTCGAATACCAATGAAAAATATTTAAACCAAACGGTATTAGATCTGCAATTTTCACACTCTCAACGTTCCGGTTATGAATTAGGCAAAACCGTATTATCACGTCTGGGAAATGTCACTTCTCTTGCCAAAAGTGCGCCGCAGCATGCGAGTTTAAGTGTATTACGTTCTCCGGATATTACCTCTATTTTGGTAGAAACCGGCTTTTTATCAAATCCGGTAGAAGAGCAAAAACTTGCAACACCAGCTTACCGCCGAAAAATAGCCCAAGCGATTTATAACGGCTTAGTGGCTTACGTTTCACGTCATTCCGGTAACACAAAAGCGATATACAAAGAAGTAAAAGAAACTTCGGCAGATACCGATAAGAAAGAGACAAAAGAGAAAAAAGCTGATCGTCTTTCGGAGAAATCATCTAAAAAAGATAATTTGAACAACGCGTTAAAAGCGAACAAAAACGATAACTCGAAAACGAAAGTGGAAGAAAAATCGGCTAAAGACAACAAGAAAAATAGTAAAGATAAAGAGTCAAATTCAACAAAACGAGAGCCTCAAAAATCTAGCAACGGCTATCATATTGTGCAACAAGATGAAACACTCTATTCAATTGCCCGCATCTATAATACGACGCCAGAAAAATTGAGTAAGTTAAATAACATCAAAAATAATAAGATTACCGTAGGTAAAAAGCTCAAAGTACAATAAATAAAAAGTACAATACTAGAAATCAAGCGGTTAAATTTGTAAAAAAATTTGCAAATTTGACCGCTTATTTTTTATCTTGAGAAAAACAAAACCCTCACTTTTTCAGTGAGGGTTTTGCTAGATTACTCGAATATCAGTAAGGATTAACCCATACCGTATTTTTTTAATTTTTTACGTAATGTACCACGGTTAATGCCTAACATTGTTGCCGCACGAGTTTGGTTACCGCGTGTATATTGCATTACCATATCTAACATTGGGTGTTCGATTTCAGATAATACTAATTCGTATAATTCTGTTGGATCTTCACCGTTTAATTGAGATAAGTAATTTTTTAATGCTGCTTTCACGTTGTCACGAAGTGGTTTATTCACTTGTTGAGCTTGAGCATTTAACATTGATACAGTTAATGGGTTTTGTGTAGGTTGTTGTTCTAACATTGTCCTCTATCCAACTAAATAAGGATTCTAACGAATCGATTTCACAAAATCTTCCAATGCCAAAAGCTGTTCTTTTGTCGATTCTAAGGCATTGAAAGTACGTTTAAAATTCGAGCCTGGCGCAAGTTGTTCTACATACCAACCGACATGTTTACGTGCAATTCGATAACCTTTCTCCTCACCATAAAACAGGTGAAGGTCTTCAATATGCTTCAACATTAGTTCGCATTTTTCATCAAGTGATGAGTTTGAAGAACGTCCATTCTCTAAAAAATCTTTAACTTCCTTAAATAACCAAGGGCGACCAAAACTGCCTCTACCGATCATAACCGCATCTGCTTTGGTGTAATCTAGAACATATTTTGCCTTCTCTGCGGAAGTTACATCACCATTAGCAATAATCGGAATAGAAACTGCTTGTTTAACGGCTTTAATACTTTCATATTCAGCTTCGCCATTGAATAAACAATCACGAGTACGACCATGAATCGTTAAAGCGGAGATACCTGCTTTCTCGGCAATTTTCGCAATCTCCAAACAATTTCTATTTTCTTGATCCCAACCTGTTCTAATTTTTAATGTTACAGGCACATCAACAGCATTTACAACCGCATCTAAAATTTGAGCGACGAGTTCCGGTTCACGTAAAAGCGCAGAGCCTGCCATCTTTTTGTTTACCTTCTTCGCAGGGCACCCCATATTGATATCAATAATCTCCGCCCCATACTCCACATTTACTTTTGCAGCTGCCGCCATCTCTAGTGGATCAGCCCCGGCGATTTGCACGGCATTCACACCAATCTCTTCATGATGCGCAAGCCTCAAACGAGATTTTTCGGTATGCCATACATCGGGGTTGGTGGACATCATCTCTGAAAATGTTAAACCAGCTCCAAGTTGACTACATAAACGGCGAAACGGTTGGTCAGTAATACCAGCCATCGGCGCAAGGAAAATACGGTTTTTAAATTCATACTGTCCTATTTGCATCTTACCTTCACCGTAAATGATTAAAATTAAAGCGATTTTAACGAGAGAAACATCCAAATAAAAAGTACGGCTAAAAAACCGTACTTTCTTATTTAAACCTTTCAGGCTAACCTGATTTTCGAGGTGCGTATAATACGCACTTTTTTCCTATTTTGGAAGTCTATTTATTCGACAATTTTTAAAAATATTTAAAAAATTTGCATTATTCCTAAAAATACTGCGAATTTAAGGCTTTTCAATCGCTGTTATTTTCCCAAAATCACTTTTCCAATCAATCTCAGCCATTACCGCCGGATAAAAATGCACCGCTTCTTGATTTGCTGTAAGTGCTAATACTAAATCATAAACCAGTGGTAAATGAGAAATAATTAATACGTTCTTTGCCCCTTCTTCTCGTAAAAAAGCTAAATAACCACAAACATTATCAGAATCACCCAATGGCGTAATGCCATCCCAAACTTCAACCAAACTTTCATTTGCAAAATTTTTATCAGAATCGACCGCTTGCATCCCCTGAAATAAACATTCAAGGGTTTGTTGTGTACGACGATAGGGACTGACTAAAATTTTATCTAGCTCAATTTGCTTTTCAATCAAACGGTTAACTAGCCATTCTCCTTGTTTTTTGACGGCAGCTTCACCTTGAGAGGTAAGAGTTCGTTCACTATCGCTGCTCGCATTAAAACCGGCTTCGCCATGGCGCATAATCCAAATATTCATCGGAAAACCTCATTACTGTATTTAAACCTAAAAGATTTAGGCGTATAATGTGCCACGTTTGAGACAGAATCAAGTCCTGTCATAAAAAGAATTTTTAATATCGACAAATCAATACATTACGGAGTCTATCAATGTCTAGAAAACTCAGAAGAACCAAAATTGTTTGTACAATGGGTCCAGCTACAGACCGTGGCAATAACTTAGAAAAAATTATTGCTGCCGGTGCAAATATGGTTCGTATGAACTTCTCACACGGTGTACCGGAAGATCACATTGAACGTGCAAATAAAGTACGTGAAATTGCAGCAAAATTAGGTAAAACAGTTGCAATCTTAGGTGACTTACAAGGTCCTAAAATCCGTGTATCAACTTTCAAAGATGGTAAAATTTTCTTAAACATCGGTGACAAATTCACATTAGATGCAGACTTACCACGTGGTGAAGGTCACCAAGATGCGGTTGGTTTAGACTACAAAAACTTACCAAACGATGTAGTACCGGGCGATATTCTTTTATTAGACGATGGTAACGTTCAATTAAAAGTACTTTCTGTTGAAGGCGTAAAAGTTCATACAGAAGTCACTGTTGGCGGACCTTTATCAAACAATAAAGGTATCAACAAATTAGGCGGTGGTTTATCTGCACCTGCATTAACAGACAAAGATAAAGAAGATATCAAATTAGCAGCGAAAATCGGTGTTGACTATCTTGCGGTATCATTCCCGCAATCAAGTGCAGATTTACACTACGCTCGCCAATTAGCACAAGAAGCAGGTTTAAATGCGAAAATCGTTGCAAAAGTTGAGCGTGCTGAAACCGTAGCAACCGAAGAAGCAATGGATGACATCATCTTAGGCTCAGACGTTGTGATGGTTGCACGTGGTGACTTAGGTGTTGAAATCGGTGATGCTGCATTAGTTGGCGTACAAAAACGTTTAATTCGTCGTGCACGTAAATTAAACCGCGTAGTGATTACTGCAACGCAAATGATGGAATCAATGATCAAAAAACCTATGCCGACACGTGCAGAGGTTATGGACGTTGCAAACGCAGTATTAGACGGTACGGATGCGGTAATGCTTTCCGGGGAAACTGCAAATGGTGATTATCCGGTAGAAACCGTTAAATCAATGGCTGAAGTATGTTTAGGTGCTGAAACAATGCCTAGCATCAATATTTCTCGCCACCGTATGGAAGGTACATTTGCAACTATCGATGAAGCGGTTGCAATGTCAGCAATGTACACTGCAAACCACTTAGAAGGCGTTTCTGCAATCATCGCATTAACTCATTCAGGTGAAACAGCTAAATTAATGAGCCGTATCAGCTCAGGTTTACCGATTTATGCATTATCTCGTAACCAAAAAGCATTAAATCTTTCTGCGCTTTACCGTGGTGTTACACCGGTATTCTACGATGAAGAAAGCCGTACAATTGATGGTGCGAAAAAAGCAATCGCATTATTAAAAGAGAAAGGTTACTTAATGTCTGGTGACTTAGTGTTATTAACACATGGTGACGAATTAAAAGAAGGCGGTACAAATACTTGCCGTATCTTAAAAGTTGAATAATCACTAAATTCAATCTAAAAAGCCCACGCTAATGCGTGGGTTTTTGTTATATTCTCCAATAACTCTAATTCGTAAATTTTAATGAAAAAACAACCGCTTAATATCTGTATCTTACGCCTCTCCGCCATTGGTGACGTATGTCATACACTGGCTGTCGTTCAGGCGATTCAGCGCCAATACCCCGATGCAAAAATCAGTTGGATAATCGGCAAAACCGAAGCAATGCTGATGCAAGGCTTGGAAAACGTCGAACTAATTCCCTATGATAAAAAAAACGGCTGGAAAGGAATATTTACACTTTGGAAGACGCTGGCTAACAAGCGGTTCGATTTCCTGTTAAATATGCAAACCGCTTTTCGAGCCTCAATGATTTCATTAGGCATTAAAGCGACTAAAAAAATTGGTTTTAATCGAGATCGTGCACGTGAAATGCAATGGCTTTTTACTAATGAAAAAGTGGAAATGACATCTTCTCCACATGTATTGGATGGGCAAATGATGTTTGCTAAAGCAATAGGCGTAACGGATTTAACGCCTCGTTGGTCGCTGCCTTTAAGCCAATCCGATCTTGATTACAGTGCTGCTTTTATTGATAAAACCAAGAAAAATGTCTTAATTTCACCTTGTTCCAGTAAAAAAGAAAAAGATTGGGGTGCAGAACGTAATGCAGAAATCGCTCAATGGCTTACCGCTCAAAATATCAATGTGATTATTGCCGGCTCTCCTTCTGCTTACGAAATGGAAACAGCAAACAAAATTCAACAACTTGCGCCTAAATGCATCAATATCACAGGAAAAACCAGCCTAAAACAACTTGCAGCATTAATCAATCAAGTTGATTTGGTTATCTCTCCCGATACGGGAGCAGCACATATCGCAACTACACAATCGACACCAGTTATCGGCTTATATGCAATTCATAATCCTCGTCGTACAGCGCCCTATAATGATCAACACAATGTTGTTTCTGCTTATGATCAATCCGTACTAGATTATTATGGAAAACCGTGGAATAAGTTACCTTGGGCCACCAAAGCCAAAAGTAAATCAGGCGAAAAATTAATGGAACGAATCAGTGTGGACGATGTGAAGAAAAAAATAGTTGAAACTCTAGCTGTAAAATTGTAAAGTAACACTGTATTATTTTTTTTACACATACAGGAAACAAAAATGAACACCGTAGTTAATCAAGATAGCTTGCATAATGTAAATATTGCTGACGAAAAAGTATTACTCACACCGGCTGAACTTAAAGCAGAATTTCCATTACCGGAACATTTACGTAAACAAATTGAAACATCACGTCGTGAGATCTCAGATATTATTCATAAACGTGATCCACGTAAACTGATTGTAATTGGCCCATGTTCTATTCATGATCCGGTTGCGGCTATCGAATACGGAAAAAAATTAAAAGCATTAGCCGACACCGTTTCAGATAAGCTTTATATCGTAATGCGCGTTTACTTTGAAAAACCGCGTACAACCGTAGGTTGGAAAGGTTTAATCAACGATCCGAAAATTGACGGTACTTTTGATGTTGAAACCGGTTTACGTGTCGGACGTAAACTATGCTTAGAACTCGCAGAATTAGGTTTACCGCTTGCAACGGAAGCGCTAGATCCAATGACACCACAATATTTAGCGGATCTGTTTAGTTGGTCTGCGATCGGTGCACGTACAACCGAATCACAAACACACCGTGAACTAGCTTCCGGCTTATCTATGGCAGTCGGCTTTAAAAACGGTACGGACGGTGGCTTAGCTGTGGCAATCAACGCAATGCAATCCGCGGCGCAAAGTCATAGCTTTATCGGTATCAACCAAAAAGGTCAAGTAAACTTATTACACACCAAAGGTAATCCGGACGGTCATGTGATTTTACGAGGTGGTAAAACGCCAAACTTTGAACAACAATATGTAGAAGAATGCGAATTAGCGTTACGTAAAGCAGGCTTACCAGAAGCAATTATGATTGACTGCAGCCACGGTAACTCAAATAAAGATTATCGCCGTCAACCACTGGTAGCGGAAAATGCCCTAGAGCAATTATTAAACGGTAACACCTCAATTATCGGTTTAATGATCGAAAGTCACTTAAATGCCGGCAATCAATCATCGGAGCAGCCATTCAGTGAAATGAAATACGGCGTATCGATTACCGATGCTTGTATCGACTGGCAAACAACAGAAGAAGTATTAACTAACTTTGCCGAAAAATTAAGACAGAAATAACGACCGTAAATAATTTGGTAAGATTCACATAAATTAAATAAGCGGTCAATTTTGCAAAATTTTATGCAAATTTGACCGCTTGTTTAATGAGTCTTCCAACAGAATGAAGGAACAATCAATGAGCCCATTAAATCCTTTACGAGAAAAAATCGATCAAGTTGACCAGCAATTAATTCAGCTATTTGCCGAGCGCTTAAAATTAGTCGCCGAAGTGGGAAAAGTAAAATCGGAACACGGCATTCCGGTTTACGCACCGGAGCGAGAAACGGCGATGATTGCCGCCCGCCGAGAGGAAGCAGAAAAGCAAGGCGTGCCTGCTGATTTGATCGAAGACGTATTAAGGCGCGTCATGCGTGAATCTTATGCGAATGAAAACAAACACGGCTTTAAAACGACCAATCCGAATATCAATAAAATTGTGATTGTTGGCGGTAAAGGTAAATTAGGTGGGTTATTTGCTCGTTTTCTAGAGCTTTCCGGTTACCAAGTCGAAACACTAGGCAGCAAAGATTGGGACAATGCGCAACAAATCCTTAGTGGCAGTGATTTAGTGATTGTCTGCGTGCCGATTAACAAAACCTTAGACACGATTGAGCGTTTACAACCGTTCTTAACGGAAAATATGATTTTAGCGGATTTGACCTCGGTTAAAGCACAGCCGCTTGAGAAAATGTTGGAAATCCACAGCGGCCCGGTTGTCGGCTTACATCCAATGTTTGGGCCGGATATTGCTTCAATGGCAAAACAACTGGTTGCCTGCTGTCATGGACGTTTTTCCGAAAAATACGAATGGTTAATTGAACAGATAAAAATTTGGGGTGCAAAAATTGAAGTGATTGATGCTCACGAGCATGATCATGCCATGACTTATATTCAAGCCTTACGTCACTTCTCAACTTTTACTTTCGGTCTGCATCTATCTCGCCAGCCGGTAAAATTGTCACAGCTTTTAGCGCTCTCCTCACCAATTTACCGTTTGGAATTAGCGATGATCGGACGCTTATTCGCTCAAGACGGCGGCTTATATGCAGATATTATTTCGGATAAACCGGAAAATCTGGCGGTAATTGAATCACTAAAAGACACTTTTGCAACCAGCTTGGAGTTCTTTAAAAACAATGATAAAGCCGGTTTTATTCAAGCATTTGAAGAAGTTCATCATTGGTTTGGTGATTATTCGGAACAATTCTTAAAAGAAAGTAGAATGTTACTGCAACAGGCAAACGATAATCGTAAATAATAAAAAAGCTCATCTTTATAAGATGAGCCTTTTCTTTATTGATTTACTACCGCTTGAATTCTCTGCTCAATGCCTACCGCATCTAAGCCTAAATCTGCATAGCTTTCCGCTTGAGTCGCTTGTGGCACAAAGAAATCAGGAATACCAAGCATGACAAGCGGTCGAATTTTACCGATTTTTTGCAAATATTCATTCACAAAACTGCCTGCACCACCTTGAATCGCATTTTCTTCCAAGGTAACCAATAACTCATGCGAATCCGCTAATTCCGCTACTAATTGTTCATCAAGCGGTTTCACAAAACGCATATCTACCAGCGTGTAATTATGTTTTTCTGCAACGATACGTGCTTCATTTAGCAATGGACCAAAGTTTAGAATCGCCACTTTTTGCCCTTGCTGAATTAGCTTACCTTTACCAACTTCAAGCGCTTGCATCGGTTCTAACGCCACACCTTGCGCATTACCTCTCGGGTAACGTACCGCTGTTGGCGTATTCATACGATAAGCCGTATAAAGCATTTGGCGCATTTCATTCTCGTCTGACGGACACATAATCGTCATATTCGGGATACAGCGCATAAAACTCACATCAAATGCACCTTGGTGAGTTTGCCCGTCCGCACCGACAATCCCCGCTCGGTCAATCGCAAAGATCACCGGTAAATTTTGAATCGCCACATCGTGAATCAATTGGTCATAAGCACGTTGTAAGAAGCTTGAATAGATTGCCACCACCGGTTTATAACCGGCAATTGCCAAACCGGCACCGAAAGTCACCGCATGCTGCTCTGCAATCGCGACATCAAAGTATTGTTCAGGGAAACGTTTTGAAAACTCAACCATTCCCGAGCCTTCACGCATTGCCGGTGTAATACCGATTAACTTACTATCTTTTTCCGCCATTTCACATAGCCAATTACCGAAAATATCCGAATAAGTCGGAATCGTTTTTGATTTCGGCAATTGTCCACAAGTCGGGTCAAATTTAGGCACGCCGTGATAGCCAATCGGATCATTTTCTGCCGGCTCATAGCCTTTACCTTTTTTGGTACGAATATGTAAGAACTGCGGGCCTTTTAGCTCACGCATATTGCTAAGCGTTTTGACCAGCTCATCAATATTATGACCGTCAACCGGGCCGATATAGTTAAAACCAAGCTCTTCAAACAAGGTACTTTCCGGCGAGATCACCCCTTTCATATGCTCTTCACTTTTCTTCATGAAGTTTTTAATGGTCGGGACTTTATCCAATACTTTTTTACTGCCGTCACGCACGGTTGTATAGATTGACCCCGAGAAAATACGTGCTAAATGGTTGTTTAATGCGCCGACATTCTCGGAAATCGACATTTCATTGTCATTTAAAATGACTAGCATATCCGTATGCATCGCACCTGCATGGTTCATCGCTTCAAATGCCATACCGGCAGTAATTGCACCGTCGCCGATCACACATACGGTTTTACGTCCGGCATTTTCTTTTTCCGCCGCTACGGCAATACCGACACCGGCACTAATTGAAGTAGATGAATGACCGACACTTAACACATCATAGAGGCTTTCTTCACGCCAAGGGAAAGGATGAATACCGTTCTTTTGACGAATGGTATGCATTTGGTCACGACGACCGGTAAGAATTTTATGCGGATATGCCTGATGACCAACGTCCCAAATGAGTTGGTCAAAAGGTGTTTGATAAACATAATGCAAAGCTACCGTAAGCTCTACCACCCCTAAACCGGAGGCTAAATGACCACTTGTTTGGCTAACCGATTCCAGTAAATAAGCGCGAAGCTCATCTGCCACAGGCTGTAATTGCTCTTTTGCAAGCAAACGCAAATCTTCCGGAGAGTTGATTTGGCTTAACAGAGGATATTTGTTTTGCATAGTGTTTTCTTTTTTTAATTTAACCACGAGCCATACGAATTAACACGGGTATTGCAAAATACGCCGGAAATTTGACCGCTTGTTTGTTTTACCCGTGAAATCTATGGTTTAAATTTTTAAATTAGTTTTTAAGATCTTCAGTTAATACCGGTTGAATCGTATTTAAAATCTCTTTTACCACACGAGCCTGACCTGCAACAACATTACCTGATTTTAAGTAATCTGTTCCACCAACAAAATTCGTTACGATTGCCCCGGCTTCACGCGCAATTAAATCGCCTGCCGCACAATCCCAAGGTTTTAAGCCGATTTCAAAGAAACCGTCAACACGATTTGCCGCAACATAAGCCAAATCAAGCGCTGCCGAACCGGTACGACGGAAATCCGCCACGCCGTTATTCATTAAGCCTTCTAACATATTTAAATGCGCAGGACGATGTTTAGCTGCTTTGAAAGGGAAACCGGTTGCAAGTACAGTACCGTTTAAATCACGGCGATCTGTTTCTACACGTAAACGGAATTCATTGAGTTTTGCACCTTCACCACGAACAGCAGTGAAAAGTTCATTACGGATTGGATCGTAAACAACACCCACCGTTGTACGACCATTTTCACGTACCGCAATCGAAACTGCAAAATGAGGTAAGCGTTTCACGAAGTTAGTTGTGCCATCTAATGGATCAATCACCCATTGCACATTTTCGTTTTCACCAGCCAAAATACCAGACTCTTCACCAACAATAGCGTGATCAGGATAAGATTTACGGATCACTTCGATAATCGCCGCTTCCGCCGCTTTATCAATTGCAGTTACATAATCGTTTGTACCTTTTTGAGCCACTTCGATTTCACTCGCGGCTTGCTCATAGCCTTTAGCAATAATATTGCCTGCTTTTCGTGCAGCACGAATAGCAATGTTTAACATTGGGTTCATAATTCCACCAGATTTTAAAGAACATAAAAAGACGAGTGATTATAAAGAAACTTACCAAATAAAGGAATAACAAGCGGTCTGATTCTCAAAATTTTTTGCAAAAAAGCGATATTTTACTAGGCGAATAAACTATAATAGCCCGAAATTTTCCCTAAGGAACGATAGAATGAAACCAAAATTTAATGAAAATAAACCTCGCTTTCAAACCGTTGATGAGCGCCGAGATAACAAATTCCAAACAAAATCAAACCGCTTTAACGATGAACATCACTCAAATCGCCGCGAACAGCGTAATGATCGTTCTTCAAACCGATTCGAAGATAAACCTCGTTTTGACAAACCTAAATTCGGTGGCAATAAAGCTCGCTTTGAGCGTAAAGATCGCCAAGAAGCTCGTGAAGTGCTTTACCCGACAAGCGCTAAAAAAGCTAGCGGCGAAGGCAGCGTACAAATTAGCGTAAAAGGCTGCAATAGCACAATTAAAGAGAAAAAAACCGGCCCGCTTTCTCCTCGTGCGCCGGAAAAAATTAAGAAAAACCGTGCGGAAGAAATGAAAGTGTACGGTGAAAACGCTTGCCTTGCATTGTTTAAACAACGACCGGATGCGATTGTGCGTTTATGGGCAACTGTAGAAGGCGCGAAAAAGTTAGGCGATATGCTTAGCTACTTAGCCGAACACAAAAAAGCTTATCATGTGGTAGATCGTGCCGAAATGGAACGTGTCACCGGCACAGAACACCACGGCGATGTCTGTTTATTAGTGAAAAAAGCCGTGCCGTTCTCATTAGAAGGTTATTTACAAGTGCCGCGTAAACGTGATTGTTTAGTCTTACTGGATGCAGTGAACAATGCACAAAACGTAGGAGGTATTATTCGTACTTGTGCGTTCTATGGTGTAAGCGGTGTAATTGTAGAAAGTGCCGATACCCTTAATTCAAGTGCTGCAGCTCGCGTTGCCGAAGGTGGTTTAGAATTTGTTCGTCCGCTTGAAACCAAGCATAAACAAATCGCACTGACGCAATTACGTCATGCAGGCTATCAAATCGTCCATTTAACCCGTAATAAACAAGCGGCATCACTGGCAAAAACGAAATTAGCTGCAAAAACGGTATTCGTATTAAGTGAAATTCCAGCACAAGACGTTGAATATCCGGAAGATACAACCGTACAGCTTTCTTTTGAAAACCCGCTTAACAGTGGCTTAAATGTTGCGGTAAGTACTGGTATCGTACTGAATCAGTGGTACCAAACGCATATCGCTTAAGATTGAAACTAAAAAAACAGGCTTACGCAAAAACGTAAGCCTGTTTTACTTTAACCGCCAATCAAACCTTTGATTCCGTCAAAGATCAAAATCATCCCGAATAAAATAAAAATCACACCGGCAACATTGTCAATATAGCGGCTATATTTAGCATAAAAATTACGAATCGGTTTACGTGAGAAAAGTAACGAAACTAATAAGAAATAAACAAATGCGCTCCCGACTAAAATCATTAATACCGCAAGTAAATCCGTAATATTGGATAATTGTGCAACATAACCGGATAGCACACTGCTAAAAAATACCGCAATTTTGGCATTAGCAATATTCACACTTAATGCTTTTAAAATTTCTTGTCTAATCGTCGTTTGTACCACTTTTGCTTTTGACTCATCAAATTTTGCATTTTGGGTAACTTGTACCATTTTAACGCCCATATAAGCCAAAAAGCTTCCGCCTAAAATCATAATAATATACTGAATAATATGGGTCGTTTGGCTCAAGACCGATAATCCAAACACTGCTACAACCGCCCAAATTGCCACGCCGATAGAAATACCGACACACGCACAGATCGCATTACGCGTATTATCACTTGCCGCTTTACGACTGATATAAAAAAAATCAGGACCAGGGCTAATTAAGCCAATTAATTGCACAATAAAAATTGTCATCAACATAGCGCTTTCCTAAATAAACCAATAAATAAAATGTAAAACAATCAGTGCATAAATTGCAGCAACAATATCGTCAAACATAATGCCTAAACCGGTTTCTAATTTTTCATCAAAATAACGAATCGGATAAGGTTTTAGTACATCAAAGAAACGAAAACAAATAAACGTTAGTAGATAAGCTAACCAATTGTATTCAGGCAAAAATGTAAACATCAAAAAAATTGCCACAATTTCATCCCAAACGATACGCCCGTCATCATGTACATTTAGATCGCGACTGGTTTGCTCACAAATATGGCAACCGGCAATAAAGCTCACAAGAGTTAAACCAACAAAGAATAAAGAACTCTCGGTTAAATTCCACAATAAAATGGCAATCAATACGCCTACAAGCGATCCCCACGTTCCAGGAGCCGGTTTTAATAAACCGGAACCAAAACCACAAGCGAATAAATGAATCGGATTTTTTAAGTTAAAAATTTTCATAGTTATTTTTTATTATGATTTGAAGTGATCAAAGCCGACTTGAGACGGTACCGGTACTTGTTTGCCATTTTGGCGTAAAATCAGACCGCTTGCTGCCGGGATGATTTTACCGATACAGCTAACCTTAATCCCTTGAGAACGTAAAATTTGTTCCATTTCCGACCGCTTGTCATCCGATACGGTAAAACATAACTCATAATCTTCCCCACCGATTAAAGCGAAATGAAGCGCTTCTTGCTCACTATATTTAGCCATTAAATGTGCAGAAAGCGGTATGTTATCCAATTTGATTTCGGCGCCAACTTGACTGCGCGTTAGAATATGCCCTAGATCCGCTAATAAGCCGTCTGAAATATCGATTGCACAACGGGAAAATGCTCGTAATGCCAGTCCTAATTCCACTCTTGGCGTAGGTCGTAAATGGCGTTGCACTAAATAGCGGTCGGATTCGTCCGAAATTTTGCAATTACTCAACAACAGCGATAAACCGGCTGCACTATCCCCTAAACTGCCGGAAACAAAAATCCAATCACCTACTTTTGCTTGATGTCGAAACAATCCTTGATCTTTAGGTAAAATACCTTGTGCGGTAAGCGTTAGCGAAAGCGGACCGCCGGTGGTATCGCCACCAATCAAATCAACATGATAACGATCTAACACGGAAAATAAACTTTGGCTAAACTCAGCAAGCCATTGATGATCAACTTTCGGTAATGTTAACGCTAAAGAAACCCAAGCGGGAGTTGCGCCCATTGCAGCTAAATCACTTAAATTAACCGCCAATGTTTTATAAGCTAAATCCGCAGCTGAAATAGACGGAAGAAAATGCGTTCCCGATACAAGCGTATCGGTAGTAATCGCTAAACGTTCATCCGGCTTTAAGGTAGTAACAGCACAGTCATCACCTACGGATAAATCAACATCTGAACGCACATTGTTACGCTGAAAATATTGTGCAATAACTTCAAATTCCGTCATTTTTCCTCCGTTAAATAACAAAAAAAGAAGGCGAGCCAATGCTCACCTTCTTTCGATAAATAAATTATTTACGACCTAAAGCCGGTGCTAATTTATCTAAAATACCGTTGATATATTTATGGCTATCGTCTGAACCGAATACTTTCGCTACTTCAATACCTTCATTAATTACTACTTTATAAGGTACATCAAGTTCATATTTTAATTCATATGCTGAAAGGCGTAAGATAGTACGTTCAATTGGATCAACCTCATCTTCCGCACGATCTAAAAATGGGCGAAGCTCGCTATCAATCGCTTCTACATATAAAACCGTACCTCGTAATAGTTTACGGAAATAAGGTAACTCAACACCATTCATATCTTGGTCTGTTACAAACGATAATTCAACTTCTTCTATACTGTTTTGCGATACATACCAAGAATAAAGAGCCTGAACCGCACACTCTCTGGCACGGCGACGTGGAGAAACTTTCATAAAACCTCTGCGTTTATTATAAAGAGCAAAATGGCGGCATCTCAATAAACCGCCACACAAAAATTCGTACGCAATCAATAAATAACTTATTGCGATTTAAGCAAGAGATTTTAACACAATTTATCCTATTTTGGCGGTAATTTCTGTGAAGAATGCGAGGAAATTTGCTGTTTTCCACTTTTAACAATATAAGGTGTAACGAAAATAACTAATTCGCGCTTACTGATCCTATCACTGGAATGGCTAAATAACTTTTTAATGACCGGAATTGAACCTAAAATCGGCACTCTGTCCTCACCTTTTGCGGTTAAATGCTGAAAAATACCGCCTAGCACAATAGTTTCACCATGCTTAGCGAATACTTGCGTATTTAATTCCTGTTTATCAATCGTTACTAAACCATGAACTGTCGAACTGGTTGAATTCGGCGAATTTTGTGTCACCACCAAATCAAGCAAAATTTGATTATCGTTTGAAATATGCGGCGTGACCTGTAGCCCTAAAACGGCTTCTTTAAATTCGATATTTTTCACTTCATCTTTACGGTTATAAAGCACATACGGAATTTCAGTCCCTTGCTTAATACTCGCCGGTTTCTTATTAGTGGTCAGTAAACGAGGGCTGGCAATAATTTCCACATCATTTTCTTGCTCTAAAGCGGTTAATTCCAAATCAAGCACTCGTCCATTAATTTTTGCCACTTGTAGCGCAATAGAAGCGGCATTATTTACCGGAAAATTTACGTTTAAATGGTTAGTATTCGGTAGTCCATTCGCTTCAAGCGAACCAGCGACTTTATGATGTCCGTTTGTCGGAGAAAACATTCCCCAGCGTACCCCAAGCTCTTGCAAATTTTCACTACTTATTGTGACTATCCTTGCTTCAATCGCAATCTGCTCAGTCGGTTTATCCAGATTTCTAATTAATTTCACGATATTTTTCATCGATTCTGGGCTATCTTTAATTATCAAACTATTACTACGATCATCAAAATGTAGATAGCCGTTTTCCGATAAAAAATTACCACTACCTTTGGTTAAAGATTCAATCACTTCCGCTGCCTTCGCATAATCTAATTTTATTGTCTTAGTAATCAACTTAGGTTTCAATACATCCGGATTTACAGCTATTGGCATAGCCGCTTTCTCATCTTTTTTGTGTCCAATAAAATAGATCTGGTTTTCATACGCACTGCTGAGCTTATTTGCTCGAGTAATACTTTTTAACACGCTATCAAAATCGCTATTTTCAATTCTTAATGTAGTATTTGTTTCAATATTGCCGCTTAACACAATATTTTTGCCGTATTCTTCGGCTAAATAACTTAAAACTTCCGCTGTCGGCGCATTTTTCAGCGAGATAGAAAAAGTATTTGCCATAACCGGCGTTAATATCAAAAGGAGCAACAAAATCACTCTTCGCATACTTTTTCCTCCTATAATTTTAAGAGCACTGGAGTCGGAGACTCACAATTTTTCTCTGTTTGCCAATTAATGTAACGGATAGATTTTAAATCAATGTCTATAATCTGGATTAATTCATCCGCTAGCCAATCATTCACTTGTAAATCAAACAGTTGCTTTTGAGCATCCATCAAAATTGCTTTATAGTTATCCTGTTTCTTCACCACCCCGATAAATTTTAACTGTGCCAATTTTGCCGGCAAATAATGGGAATTTCGTTGTAACGGTAAGCTACAAGCGGTCAAATTTTCTGTATTTATTGCAATTTCCGACTCAGAAGAAATGTGGCTGTTTTCATCGGCTAATTTCTCACCATAAAATGGTTCAGCAATGCTTACTGATGAGAAAAATAATAAAATCCAAATATATTTACTCATTTTTATCCTCTGTAACGATAACAGTAGCTTTTAATTGCAACTGTTTTCCCACATTTAATTTAACCAAATCAATCTGTTTGAATTTTAATTTTTTAAGATTAGATAACGCCTTAATTAAATTAAATATTGTGACAACTTGATGATTTAAGGAAAAATATATTGACTTTTCTTGTTCTACATTCCATTGCATTTGCTCTAACTTTACCTGATGACGATTAAATAAATTTTGTAATTGTTGATTAAATTGGCTAATAGATTGTTCCTTTCTTTTAAAATCGTCATTATGTTTGGAAAGACTTTGATACAGCATATTCTTTTGGCTAATTTCGTCAGTTAATTGTTGCTGAACAAATAATAGTTCCTGCTGCCGATATTGTTCATAAAAATAACAATAAGACGGATAGCTAATAATTGAAACGAACAATAAAACAAGAATTGTTTTAAAATAACGTTCAACAAATGATGACATCCTAAAAACATATCCTTGAGGAAATAAATAAAATCGATTAATAGAAAACATTCTTACTCCCTTAATACGATGTTCAAACTAAATTCAACTTGATGTTGATCATTTATTTGAAAATTAACTAATGAATATTTAAATGCTTTTTGTTCGGATAAATATTTTTCTAACCGCTCAAATTGGATGGATTGCATTAATATACCGGTTATTGTCATACTTGGAATCTCATTATGTTCCAGTATGACCGTATCTATTCCACCTTGTGCTAAAGGCAAGCGTTGCAATAAATCTAAGAACATATTCACTTGCCTTTCAGTTAACGTTTCACTTAGATGAACATTTGATAAGCTTCGTCCTTGTTCTAATTTGCTATTCAGTCGTTCCAATTCTGTTTTTAGCTGCTGATTCTGGCTTACAAGCGGTCTATTTTGCTGAGAAATTTGCCAAGCACTCGATTGCAAATATATAGCGAGACTGAGTGCCATCATGCCAATAATAAATAACCAATAAAATCGGCTATAAATTTTGCGTTTCCATTGCCTTATTCGCCAATCGGTTAAATTTATCCCTTGCCATTCCATAAACTCGCCCCTAATGCGGTTACATATAAAAAAGGATCTTTTGTCGAACCAGGTAATTCAAGATGACTTAAATCGCAGTTGGCTTGTGTAAGGTCCGAACTAAACTCAAGCGCTTTCGCTGTTAATCTAAATGTTTTATTTTCTAAAGTGTAAACCCTGTCCTCTTGTGCTAAGGTTGAATTGGATAAGTAATTAAAACCACGAACAAAACAATAAAGTTCACAATCTAAAATCGTATCTGTTTGAAGTAAAAGTAAATCAGCATAATTTCTGCGTAGGGCATAAACGAGCACTCGAACCAAGCCATCATTCGGCAGTGGAAAGAGTTGGTAATCAAAATAAACTTCTTCTAATGCAATCGGTAATTCTCGGCATAATACTTGCACAATTTGGCGATAAATCATTGTTTGGCTGTAACTAAGAGGGAGAAAAAGATATTTTCGCCAAATATATTGGAAAGGAATTGAACGAACAAATGTAGAATTTTCAGGAAATTTAACCGCTTGTTGCCATGAAAAGTCATTATCTTCCGCTTTTACTTGCCAAGAAATCTCGGTTTTATTTTCTGGCACATTCTCCCAAACAAAGCAGCGATAAGCCTGATTTTCACTTACGCCAATTAATGAAGGTTTTTGCGTATTTTTCAGCAACTTGGCGAAACTTTTCACAATTTTACTCCTTTAAATTGACTTTGTTTGATTTTTAAGCGGTTTTTTAGGTGTTTTTCGCTTATACTTATACCTTTGTAGTGTCTGTATATTGGCTATAAAATTTTATTTCGTCATTTACCAAAAGAGAATTTTTCGATGAAGATCGCAAAAATAATATTAAGTGCTTTTCTTTCTCTCATTATTTTGGGGGGGATTGTCGCCGGCATAGCGTATTTCCATATCAAAGAAAGCCTACCAAATGTTTCAACATTAAAAAGTGTTGAATTACAACAGCCGATGCAAATATTCACGGCTGACGGCAAACTCATTGGTGAAGTGGGTGAACAGCGCCGTATTCCAGTAAAACTGGCAGAAATTCCACAAACGCTCATTGATGCAATCATTGCAACCGAGGACGTTCGTTTCTACGATCATAAAGGTATCGACCCTAAAGGGATCATGCGTGCTATCTGGCGTTCTAGTCAGGGAGATACTCAAGGAGCAAGTACAATTACGCAACAGCTAGCAAGAAATTTCTTCTTAACGCCGGAACGTAATATAGAGCGGAAAATCAAAGAAGCTATCTTAGCGCTTGAGATCGAGAAAGTACTGAGCAAAGATGAAATTCTTGAACTTTACCTGAATAAAATTTATCTGGGTTACCGTTCTCACGGAGTGGCGGCAGCTGCCAAAACCTATTTCGGTAAATCGTTAGAACAACTCAGTTTAAGTGAAATGGCGATTATTGCCGGTTTGCCTAAAGCACCTTCTACCATGAATCCGCTTTACTCGGTAAAACGTGCCGAAGCACGCCGTAATGTTGTATTAGGCCGAATGTTAGAAGTCGGTAAAATTACCCAGCAGCAATATGATCAAGCAAAAGCAGAACCTGTAAAAGCAACGTTCTACGGTACGGCTTTAGAATTTAGAGCGGATTATGTAACCGAAATGGTTCGCCAAGAGATGGTGAAACGTTATGGCGAAGACGTTGCATATAACAAAGGTTTTAAAGTGTATGCAACCGTACTTTCCACTGACCAAAAAGCGGCTCAAGACGCATTAAGTGAAAACTTAATTAATTATGACCGCCGCCACGGTTGGCGTGGAGCTGAAAAGCTTTGGAACGACAAAAGTGCTTGGGATGATGAGAAAATTATCGAACACCTAAGCAAATTACCAAATTCAGAACCTTTCGTTGGTGCAGCGGTTGTTGCTATCACCAAAAATGGTTATACCATTATGTTAGCTAACGGCGATAAAGCCGAATTGAAAAAATCAAATGCAACATTTGGCAAATCAATTAAATTAAATGTTGGTGAACAAATTTGGGTTCGCCAAACAAAAACAGGTGGCGATTGGCAACTAGGTCAGATTCCTGAAGTAAACTCAGCATTGGTGTCATTAAACAGTGATAACGGTGCAATTGAAGCGATCGTAGGTGGATTTAGCTTTGAACAAAGTCGCTTTAATCGAGCGACCCAATCTTTAGTTCAAGTTGGTTCATCAATCAAACCGTTTATTTATACCGCGGCAATGAATAAAGGTTTAAGTCTTTCAACCACGCTGAGCGATTCACCGATTACGATTATTAAGCGCGGACAAAAGCCGTGGACGCCAAAAAATGCGGATAATCGATATGAAGGTCCACTACGTTTACGTGTTGCATTAGGTAAATCAAAAAATATGGTTGCAATCCGCACCTTACAAATGGCGGGTTTAGACTATGTTGCCGAATATTTAGAACGTTTTGGTTTCAGTCGTGATCAATTTATGGCAACCGAAGCACTAGCACTAGGTGCAGCTTCTTTTACGCCGCTAGAAATGGCTCGTGCCTATGCTGTATTCGATAACGGCGGTTACTTGATTGATCCTTATATTATTGATCGTATTTTAGATAACCAAGGCAATGAATTATTTAAAGCAAATCCGGCCATTGCTTGTGTCGAATGTGATCATATTCCGGTGAAATATCCTGAACCGGCTTATTTTGACGGTGTGAAAATTCATGATGAAGAACAGCTACGTGAAGCATTTGGTACACCAAGCGAAGAAAGTGTTACGGAAGAAGTAGAAGCGGAAGAGTCAACTGAATCTGAACCGGAGATCAAGCCGGCAGTGAAAACAAATGCGCCGAGCTTAATGACAGAAGCAACTCAAAACTCTTCAGAAGTTCGTTATGCTCCTCGTGTGATTAGCGGTGAACTTGCTTTCTTAATGCGTAGTGCATTAAATAGTGCAATCTATGGTGAACCGGGACAAGCTTGGAACGGTACCAGTAAAGCACTTGCTAATGACTTCAAACGTAAAGATATAGGCGGAAAAACCGGTACTACAAACAATTCAAAAGTGACTTGGTATGCTGGTTTCGGCGCTAATATCGTAACGACCGTTTATGTCGGGTTCGATGATAACAAACGTGATTTAGGTCGTGGAGAAGCAGGAGCAAGAACTGCGATGCCGGCATGGGTTAAATATATGAAAGTGGCATTAAAAGATAAACCTGAGCGTAACTTCCCGATACCTCAAAATATTGTTGAAGCAAAAATTGATTCAACAAGTGGTTTCTTAGGCAGCAATTTAACTGAGTACTTTATCAAGGGTACTGAACCAACGAAAAAATATATCGTTGAAAAAGCCTATAAACTGCCACAATCTCAGGATAAACAGTTACATATCGAACAACGTTTAGGCTTACCGCCTAAAGGAGTTTTGAGCTCACCGGAAGGTAGCGAATTATTCTAAAAAATAATGTAAAAATTTGGAGATAATCTCTTCTATAAGGTTGAAATTAGGTGTGATTTCTTGAGATAATCACACCTAATTTTATTTTGGGCGATTTGTGGCATCTATACTATTTGAATTAATCGAAAAATCATAATTGTAAAATTTTTCGCAAAACAGACCGCTTGCCATTGCTAATTGAAGGCAGTAAGGCATAAGCGGTCGTTTTCTTTCCACAAGTCGAGTTGTTTAAATTTAGTTGTCGAATAAATGAAGAAAAAATAATGGCTGAAAAACGTAATATTTTCTTAGTAGGTCCAATGGGAGCAGGGAAAAGCACTATTGGTCGCCAGCTGGCACAAATGTTGAATATGGATTTTATTGATTCCGATTCTGTAATTGAAGAACGTGCTGGCGCAGATATTGATTGGATCTTCGATGTAGAAGGTGAAGCGGGTTTCCGTAAACGCGAAGAAAGAATTATTAATGAATTAACCCAAAATCAAGGGGTTGTACTTTCAACCGGTGGTGGTTCAGTATTATCAAAAGATAATCGAAACGTACTTTCTGCTAGAGGTATTGTGATCTACTTAGAAACCACGGTAGATAAACAATTTGAGCGTACGCAACGTGATAAAAAACGACCTTTACTTCAAACGGAAGATCCACGTAAAACCCTTGAAGAGTTAGCAAAAGTTCGTAATCCGTTATACGAAGAAATTGCTGACATTACACTACAAACCGATGAACAAAGTGCAAAAGTTGTTGCGACTCATATCATCGAGTTAATTGATAATTTACAGTAACCACAAGGGGCAAGATATGTTACAAGTGAATGTTGAATTAAAAGAACGTCGTTATCCGATTATTATTGGAGCCGGCCTGTTAGCGGATCCGCAAAGTTATGCTCCGTTAAAAGCCGGTGACAAAGTGATGATTGTCTCTAATCCAACAGTTGCTGAACATTATCTTGCCACAGTTCAAGATACGTTGACTAAACTAGGTTGTTGTGTTGATTACGTATTAATTCCAGATGGGGAAAAATACAAAACGTTAGATTCGCTCAATATGATTTTCACCGCATTATTGGAAAAAAATCATAACAGAGACACTACCCTTCTTGCATTAGGTGGTGGTGTTATTGGGGATGTGGCAGGCTATGCTGCAGCTTCTTATCAACGAGGCATCCGTTTTATTCAAATCCCGACAACCCTATTGGCGCAAGTAGATTCCTCCGTAGGTGGGAAAACGGCAGTAAACCACCTTCTAGGTAAGAATATGATCGGTGCGTTTTACCAACCGCTTTCGGTAATTATTGATACGAATAGCTTACACACCTTAGCTAAACGTGAAGTAAGTGCCGGCTTAGCCGAAGTCATCAAATACGGTGCTATTTTTGATCTCACCTTCTTTGAATGGTTAGAACAAAATATTGATAAACTTGTTGCCCTTGATCAAAACTCATTGGAATACTGTATCCAGCGTTGCTGCCAATTAAAAGCCGATGTTGTCGCTCGAGATGAGACCGAAAAAGGCGATCGTGCTTTACTGAATTTAGGTCATACGTTCGGTCATGCCATTGAAGCGCATATGGGATACGGTAATTGGTTGCACGGTGAAGGCGTATCAGTCGGAATGCTTGAAGCAGCAGAATTATCGCGTATTCTCGGCGACTTAACCGAACAAGACGTAGCTCGTCTTGAGAAGTTATTAGCTCGCGCGATTTTACCGACAATCTCTCCGGATAATATGGAACCGACGGAATATCTTCCTTATATGTGGCGAGACAAAAAAGTACTAGGCGGTCAATTACGTCTAATCTTACTTAAATCACTTGGTCAAGCCTATATCAGCGCACAAGCAACTGAAGCGCAAGTATTAGCAGCAATAGAACGCTTCACCCAACGCTAATTTATGAGCAATCACAAACGTGCCTTTTTAAAATGGGCGGGTGGAAAATACCGCCTAACCCCAGAAATCAACAAACATCTGCCCCCTCAGCCAGCTCAGGGGGCTTGTTTCGTTGAGCCATTTGTAGGTGCAGGCTCCGTATTTCTCAATACGGATTATGATCGCTATCTGCTCGCTGATATTAACCCAGATCTCATTAACCTGTTTAATATCGTAAAGCAAGACGTAGAACATTATATTCAGCAAACAAAAGCGCTCTTTCATGCACCTAATGCTAATAGTGCGGAATTTTATTACGCGCGCCGTCAGGAATTTAATCAATCTAACGATGAATTCCGCCGAGCCGTGCTGTTCTTATATCTAAACCGTTTTGGCTTTAATGGGCTTTGTCGTTATAACCAAAAGCGAGAATATAATGTACCGTTCGGCGCATATAAAACACACTATTTCCCTGAGCAAGAATTACGCTTTTTTGCTGAAAAAGCCCAAAAGGCACAGTTTATTTGCGCTGACTTTGAAGAGGTTTTCAACTTATTGGAGCAAAAGTCGGATAACTATATTGTTTACTGCGATCCGCCTTACGCTCCGCTTCAACAAGAAAGCAATTTCACCAATTATGCCGGAGGAGGCTTTAGTCTTGCCCAGCAAGAATTGCTCGCCTCTTATGCAAAGCAAGCGCAAGCTAAAAACATTCCGGTATTAATTTCAAATCATGATACGGCTTTTACCCGTAGCATTTATAAAGGTGCAAAAATCAAAAAAATTAAAGTTCAGCGTTCTATCAGCCAAAAAGGCGATGCACGTATAAAAGTCGATGAATTATTTGCACTTTTTGCATAAATATCTTTTTGTAAAAGTTTTTAAAAATCAGACCGCTTGTCGGTCTTTATTAGCCCTTTAGGAGTAATAATGTCAAATAAACCTGTAGAACGCCAATCGTGGTCAAACCGATTGGCTTATGTTATGACTGTTGCCGGTGCGACTGTCGGTTTTGGCGCAACTTGGCGCTTTCCTTACCTTGTAGGCGAAAATGGCGGCGGAGCTTACGTATTTCTATTTTGTATCGCAATGATTGTAATCGGTATTCCGATGATTTTGGTGGAGAATGTTATCGGTCGTCGCATTAAGGTAAATGCGATTGATGCGTTTGGCGGAACGGCAAACGGTAAAAAAATCGCTTCAGGTTGGAAAATTCTCGGTTATATGGGCTTACTCGGCGCATTTGGTATCTTAGCTTACTATATGGTTTTAGGCGGATGGGTATTAAATTATATCGGTAGCTTATTAAGCGGTACTCTTGATTTATCTTCTCCGATTACCGTTGAAACGACTGCGGCTTATTACAAAGAAAGTATTCAAAACAGTCCGCTCGCAATCATCGGTTACACAGCGATTTTCGTATTAGTAAACTACTTTATTTTAGTCAAAGGAATCGTTGATGGTATTGAACGTTCAGTAAAATATCTTATGCCGATTTTGTTTATTTTCCTACTTGTGATGGTGATTCGTAACGTCACATTACCAGGTGCGGCGGAAGGTATTTCTTTCTACCTTATGCCAGATTTTTCTAAAATCACACCTAAACTGTTTGTGTTTGTGTTAGGTCAAGTATTCTTCGCATTAAGCCTTGGTTTTGGTGTATTAATTACCTTATCAAGTTATTTAGATAAAAGTGAAAACCTTGTAAAAACAGCAACTATTACCGGTATTATGAATACCCTAATTGCCGTACTTGCCGGTTTTATGATCTTCCCATCATTATTTAGTTTTGGTGTTGCACCAAACTCTGGACCGACCTTGGTATTCCAAAGTTTACCGATTGTGTTTTCAAATATGTGGGGCGGAAGTATCTTTGCAATTATTTTCTTTAGCTTATTAGTCGTTGCTGCACTCACTACCTCACTCACTATTTACGAGGTAATTATCACGGCACTACAAGAAAAAACAAAAATGGGACGTAAAGCTGCAATTGCCTTAACGCTTGGGACAATTTTCGTCGTGGGCAATATCCCATCCGTATTAGGTGATAATGAGTGGAAACACATTACGATTATGGGCAAAAGCATCTTTGATGCCTTCGACTATATCAGTGGTAATATCTTATTTATCCTAACCGCATTAGGCAGTGCGATTTTCGTTGGTTTTGTCCTAAAAGATGAAGCTAAAGCAGAATTAGGTGCTAGCAAAACGTTCACCAATATTTGGTTTAACTACGTAAGATTTGTTATCCCCATCATTATTTTAGTGATCTTCTTTAATTCGCTCTAAATCACAAAAAAGCTATTCGGCAACGGATAGCTTTTTTATAAACAGAGAACATAAAAAAGCGGTCAAAATTTGCAAATTATTCGCAAATTTTGACCGCTTGTTTTTTTATCGCTTAATCTTTATAAAGCCTAGCGCCACGCTTTAAATTGATTGATTAATCCGTTAGTAGAGCTGTCGTGGCTGGTAATTTGTTCCGCATTTTGTAACTCAGGTAAAATACGGTTTGCTAATTGTTTGCCTAACTCTACACCCCATTGGTCAAAGCTGTAGATATTGAAAATTACCCCTTGTACGAAGATCTTATGTTCATACATTGCGATCAGCGCACCTAAAGTGAACGGTGTAATTTTTTGCACTAAAATTGAGTTTGTCGGTTTATTACCGGTAAATACTTTAAACGGTACGATTTCCGCAACGTCTGCTAAATTTTTACCTGCCGCCATAAATTCCGCTTCAACGGTTTCTTTCGATTTACCGAATGCAAGCGCTTCGGTTTGCGCAAAGAAATTCGATAATAATTTTGCGTGGTGATCACCAACCGGATTATGTGTTTGTGCCGGAGCGATAAAATCACAAGGAATCAGTTTCGTACCTTGGTGAATTAATTGATAAAAAGCGTGCTGGCCGTTAGTACCCGGTTCACCCCATACAATTGGGCCGGTTTGGTGTGTTACCGGACTGCCGTCACGACCGACAAATTTACCGTTTGATTCCATATTACCTTGTTGGAAATATGCCGCAAAGCGATGTAAATATTGATCGTAAGGTAATAATGCTTCAGTTTCCGCACCAAGGAAATTACTATTCCAAATACCGATTAACGCTAATGTCGTCGGGATATTTTGCTCAATCGGCGCAGTACGGAAATGTTTATCCATTGCATGAGCACCTGAAAGCAATACTTCAAAGTTCTCAAAGCCTAATGATAAAGCAATAGAAAGACCGATTGCAGACCACAATGAATAACGACCGCCTACCCAGTCCCAGAATTCAAACATATTTGCCGTATCAATCCCGAATTTCGCTACTTCTGTCGCATTAGTAGATAATGCTGCAAAGTGTTTTGCTACTGCAGATTCATCTTTTGCAGCCGCTAATAACCACTCACGAGCAGTTAACGCATTGGTCATGGTTTCTTGAGTAGTAAAAGTTTTTGATGCAACTAATACTAATGTTGTTTCAGGATCTACTTTTTTCAGTACTTCTGCAATATGCGTACCGTCTACATTCGACACAAAATGCATATTTAAATGATTTTTATATGGGCGTAACGCTTCAGTTACCATATAAGGACCTAAATCCGAACCACCGATACCGATATTAATCACATCAGTGATTGCTTTTCCTGTGTAGCCTTTCCAGCTACCTGAAATAACACGCTCACAGAAATCTTTCATTTTAGCCAATACAGCATTCACTTCCGGCATCACATCTTTGCCATCAACCATCACTGGTATATTTGAACGATTACGTAATGCGGTATGTAATACCGCACGATTCTCAGTACGATTGATTTTCTGACCAGAGAACATTGCTTCGGTCGCAGAAGCTAAGCCGCATTCACTTGCTAACTGACGTAATAGGTCTAACGTTTTTTGATTAATGGCATTTTTAGAAAAATCGACAAGAATTTGCTCTTCAAAATTTAAGTGATATTTATCAAAACGATTTGTATCTTCGGCAAATAGCTGAGGAATGTTTAAGTTATCTGCTTTATGTTGTTCTAAAGCAGCCCAAGCTGCTGTTTGCGTTGGATTAATATTTTGCATATTAAAGGTCCTTTTGCTAATTAAAATTAAAAATGGGATTAATCTTTTGATTGATGTTTTTCAAGCTCTTCAAGACGTTTTTCTAATTCATTGAGCTTTTCACGTGTACGGAGTAATACTTGAGATTGCACATCAAATTCTTCTCGGGTCACAATATCAAGTTTAGCTAATTGGGCTTGTAAAATTTGTCTAAATTTTTCTTCAAGATCATTACCGACATTTTTTAAAGGCTGAGGTAATGCATTATGGAGTTGCTGAGCCAAGGACTCAAGGTTCTTTGGATTTAACATTCACTTTCTCCTTATAGAATAGCATTTAATTTTAATTAATTTTTGGCTAAATCTAAAGAAGAGAATAAGAATAATTAGGAATAAATCAAAAATAAAAAAAATATTAATAAGAAAAAATAAGATAAGCTTTGGATAATAAGAAGGATGGCTGGGGTACTAGGATTCGAACCTAGGGATGCCGAGATCAAAACCCGGTGCCTTACCGCTTGGCGATACCCCAAAAGAAAAAAACTAACATTTAGTTAGCTTTATTGCATGAAATGAAATTAGATGGCTGGGGTACTAGGATTCGAACCTAGGGATGCCGAGATCAAAACCCGGTGCCTTACCGCTTGGCGATACCCCAACACTAATTTTTTCGTAAGACAATGAATGGTGCGGGAAGAGGGACTTGAACCCACACACCTCGCGGCGCCAGAACCTAAATCTGGTGCGTCTACCAATTTCGCCATTCCCGCAAATGGTGGCTACAGCGAGATTCGAACTTGCGACCCCAACATTATGAGTGTTGTGCTCTAACCAGCTGAGCTATGTAGCCATTTTTTCATTTTTGCGTTCACCTCATCGGCTTACGGGGTGTATTATGCTGATTTTATTCCGCTTCGTCAAACACTTTTTTTAAAAAAGTGGAGAAATTTGATTGTTTGGCTATACATTGCTCATTTTGTCATAAAAATAACTAAAAACTGCTTATTTTATAATAAGTTATAGAATGCTATTTTGCATTTTCCATCTCTAATTTAAGCCTAACGAGAGCTGTTTCTATATCAGGAAATTCATTTTCCCACAGTTTAAAGGCAAAAGCAGCTTGTCCAACTAACATTCCTAACCCATCTTGATAACGTAGAGCGCCGCAATCACGAGCATAATTTAAAAATGGTGTCTGCATATTAGGTGCATATTGCATATCATAAACTGCAGCGCCTTTTAAAAGGTGGGCAGCAACAGGCACATATTTTCCTTGTAAACCTAATGATGTTGCATTAATAACCAAATCAAACTCTTGTTCAGCGATTTGTTCTAGTGAAGCGATCTGAATGTTTCCATATTTTGCAAATTTTTCTGCTAAATGAACCGCTTTCTCTAAGGTTCGATTATAGATAGTAATCTGCTGTTTCGCTTTTAAAAGAGGAAAAAGTACACCTTTAGTCGCACCGCCAGCACCTAAGATAAGCACACGTTGATTAGGTTCTAGCCAACCTAAACGCTCCAAATCCGAGCAAAGCCCAAAACCATCGGTATTATCCGCATATAAACGACCGTTATCTAATCGCTTCAATGTATTACACGCCTCGGCTAATAAACATCCTTCACTATGTTCATCCGCTAGTTTAAATGCTCGCTCCTTAAATGGTGCTGTAATATTTGCGCCTTTGGCTCCCTCTGCAAAAAACTGCTTAAGCTGCAGTTCAAATTGCTGCTCATCACCTAATTTAGCGGTATAACAAACATTACGTCCGGTTTGTTCTGCAAAGAATTGGTGAATTTGCGGCGACTTACTTTGCGCAATCGGGTTCCCCCATACGGCATAACGATTCATGCTTATTACCCTTGTCTAAAAATATGTTGTGTAAAAATATCTCGAATTTCAGAAGGATTGATTTTTCCCCCCGTATCAGCTTCTAATACCGGAAAATCTACTCCGAATTGTAATTTTACTTCGTCTGCCGTTCGGCATGGTTCTTGTCCGGTTAAATTGCAACTGGTCGAAGTTAGAGCAAATCCGGTACGTTCACAAAGCTCAATGACTGCTGGAATACGGCATAAGCGTACAGCAATCGTATCAAATTGCCCGGTCAAATATTGAGGCGCTTCCTTTTTAGCCGGCATTACCCAAGTAATCGCCTGCTCGGAAGGCGTTTCAAAAATTTGCCAATGCACTGCGGTTAACTTGCTCTCATCAATATAAGGAAGTAATAGCTCTTTGGTTGGAGCAATAAGAATAAGCCCTTTTTCTTCCGGGCGTTTTTTTAATTTTAATAAAGCTCGCACAGCTGACTCATTATTAGGATTACAACCTAAACCAAAGACGGCTTCAGTAGGATAAGCAACCACATTATTCTGTTTTAATTGCTCAACAATATTTTCTAAGTTATTCATTTTCTTCACTAAATAGATATTGGCATGACTTATTCGCACATAGATACATCGACTTTCCACGCTGTTTCCTGAGCGTCACGATTGAACACTGACACTGAGGGCAAGCTTTTGCTATAGGTTTAGATGCCAAAGTAAACTTACAGTTAGGAAATCCGCTACAGCCATAAAACGTTTTACCTGAGCGTCCTTTTCGCGCCACTAATTTATGCGTTTTGCACTCCGGGCAATCAAATTCTTCTTGTTCTTCCGCCTCATCATGTACAGTAAAATGACACTCTGGGTAATGGCTACAGCCAATAAAAATCCCAAAATTACCCTGTTTTAATTGCAAAAAATGTCCGCATTCAGGGCAAATTTCCGTTAAATCTTTAATTATGCGGTTAGTCTGATGTAGCGGTTTTATATAGTCACATTGCGGATAACTGCTACAACCTAAAAATAAACCTTGTTTCCCTCGTTTGATTTGTAATGCAGAACCACAATCAGGACAAAGTTCTACTTGTTTCGTAGATTTAAAAATACTCATTAAATTAATTCAAACTCAATCACAAAAAAGTCATTATCATTCGGATAAATATCTCTGATGACTTGCTTCAGCTCTGCTAACGACATATTTTCTTGTTTAGCGTGTTGCTCATTTAATTGCTCGAAATGAATTGGCGTAATGGAAATCACTCGAATATGCGCAAAGAAACGATTAGTTTCATTAGTAAAAACCTTTAGCTCTTGCTGAGGTTGAAAATAAGACTCGGATTTATCTCGTATAGTAATGGTTTTCTCACCGGCTAAAATATCCGCCTCGAAACGGCTAAAAAAAGTAATATTATTCATATTCTGTGTCATTGTAATCGATATCCATTAGGTGACTAAAATGGTCATTATAAAAGCCTCTGCTGAGCATAAAACGCCACATTTTTTGCTTAGCTTTTATATCCCATGCAAGCGGTCGTTTTTTCTCAAAAACTTGCTCGGCAAGTATAAACCAATCAATCTCAGCATTATCCAATTCTTGGCTTATTAGCCAATTTTTAATCCCTTTGAGTTTCAACTCTTGTTTTAAGCGGCGAGGTCCAATTCCTTGCTGTGAACGGTAACGAATAAAACTGGCACAATAGCGCTCATCACTTTGCCAATTATTCGCTTGTGCGCGTTCAATAGCCTGCTCTATTTCTTCCTGGCTATATTCTTTTTGAACTAATTTTCGTCGTAAATCTTGTTCACTATAATCTCGCTTAGAGAGTAAATATAACAGATAATTTATTGCCGTGTAGTTAGCCATACTTAAAATCATTCAATATAAAAAACAAATGCGGTTTCTACCTTCGCAGAAACCGCATTTTTACTATAGTTCTTCTTCGTTAAACTCTTCGTCTTCAAAGTCATTCACATCATCGGCATCTAATACATTCTGCTCGCCTGCTGATGTTTTTTCCGGTGTTGAAATGAGTAACTCACGAATTTCTTGTTCAATTTTGTTTGCAATCTCTGCGTTCTCTTTTAACCATTTAATTGCATTATTTTTACCTTGGCCGATTTTCGTACCTTCGTATGAGAACCAAGCACCCGCTTTTTGAATAAAGCCATTCGCTTCAGCAAGGATCAATAGTTCATTCATACGTGAAATCCCTTCGCCATACATAATGTCAAATTGAACTTCACGGAACGGCGGCGCAACTTTATTTTTCACAATTTTCACTTTCGTTTCGCTACCAACCACTTCATCACCGTCTTTTACTACACCTGAACGGCGGATATCTAAACGAACCGAAGCGTAGAATTTAAGTGCATTACCACCGGTTGTTGTTTCCGGGTTACCGAACATCACACCGATCTTCATACGAATTTGGTTGATAAACACCACTAAGCAGTTAGTCGCCTTAATATTTGCGGTTAACTTACGTAATGCTTGTGACATTAAACGTGCTTGTAAGCCCATATGAGAATCGCCCATATCACCTTCAATTTCCGCTTTCGGCGTTAATGCAGCAACCGAGTCCACAATAATCACATCAACCGCACCGGAGCGAACTAACGCATCACAAATCTCAAGTGCTTGCTCACCGTTATCCGGTTGAGAAATTAACAACGCATCGGTATCCACGCCTAATTTGCGTGCATAAACCGGATCAAGTGCGTGTTCCGCATCAATAAATGCACAAGTTTTACCTGATTTTTGTGCTTGCGCAATGACCGATAAAGTCAGTGTTGTTTTACCTGAAGATTCCGGGCCATAGATCTCAACGATACGTCCCATCGGTAAACCGCCGATACCTAATGCGGCATCTAAACCGATTGAACCGGTTGAAACCGCTTCAATATCAAGCGCTTGTGTATCACCTAAGCGCATGATAGATCCTTTACCAAATTGTTTTTCAATTTGGGCAAGAGCAGCTGCTAATGCTTTTTCTTTTTGTTCCGGATCGATTTGTTTTGTTACTGTATTCTTTTGCGCTTTTTTGTTGTCAGCTGCCATAGTATTGTCCTTTGCAAACTTTTTTGAAAAAACGACTGCTTGTCGTCAATTAACTGTGTATTATTATAGTGTTTACTTATACAGTTTCAAGCATTTTTTTACTGTTTTTCGATCTATCTAGCAAAATTGATCGCTGAAATCGGTAAAGCTCTTTGTAAATCAAAAGGATTAAGCGCATTCACCATCATAACCTGTTCATACTGAGGTAAATCTTGCGATGTTATTTGTACTAATTGAACCATACCCGCTTCAAGCAGCTTGCTTAACTGCGTACCTTTTAATAAATAATCTTGTGAGCTAAACCACTGTCCTTGTTTTAAAAACAGTAAATTTCCGATCGTACAATCACTCACCTTACCGTTATTGATAATAATCACTTCATCAGCTTGCAAAGTTTTAAGCGAATCTAACCGCTTGCGATCGCTATATTTAAAGCGGTAATCCAAATCCTCAACGTACACACATTGGAAAGAGTTGATCTTACGTGGCGAATAAAGGAAAAATTGCTGTTGAAACTCACTCGCATTGTAATCAATGCGACAGCGAACTCTTCCTTGCCGGAATCCGTCCGGCACATAAATTATTTCTGCTAATTGCCATTGCGGTTGCACATTAAAATATTGCTTAATCGTACTTTCAAAACGTTGCCGATGATAAGCTAAATTTTGCGGTTCGCCATCAATCACTGAAATTGTTTCAAACAATGGAAATCGGCACATAAACTTTCTCCAGTAACTCGTTATATTCGTCGTTCAATACGCTTTTTGCAGTAATACCACCGCCACTACGGAAAAGAAGTCGCTGATTATTCTGTTCAATGAAGCGAATTGCCACCGCACTCTCTAAATTTTCACCGTCAAAATAGCCGAAAATGCCGGTGTAATAACCTCGCTGCCCGATTTCCGCTTGTTGAATAATCTCTAAGGTTTTTTCTTTCGGCGCACCGCTAATTGAGCCTGCCGGCAGGAGCTTGGCTAATAGTGAACCCACACTCGCTTGCCAATTTTCGTTTAGCTCGCCGCAAATTTCAGAACTGGTTTGATAAATTGCGCCACGGTAGGTATCCACTTTCTCTAAATAACGATACTTCGTCACCTGAATATTTTGTGAAACTAACGCCAAATCATTACGAATCAAATCTACAATTGTATTGTGTTCGGTAAATTCTTTATCCGATTGCATCAGCTTTTCCGCCGCATTCGGCTCATTCGCATTAATCGTGCCTTTCATCGGATAAGAGTAGATTTTATTTTGTTGAATCCGCACAAAAGTTTCTGGCGAAAAACAAACAAACTGCCCTTTCAGCCACAATTTATATTTTGCCGAACTGGCGAAAAACAGTTCATCTAAACTGTAATTGGTTTGAATTTCAGTCGGATAAGTCAAATTCAATAAATAACTGTTTCCGGCTTGGATTTCCTTTTGAACAAGCTCAAAACCTTGCTGATAAGTTTCAAACGAAATGGGATTGATTTGAAATTCAAACGGCTTGCTAACGTTTTGTGGTTGAACATTCGATTTGCAAAAAAAATCGAAAAACAGACCGCTTGCTGCCGCTTGTTCTAGCGGGCAAATAATCGGTTTTTGCTGTTCAAAATCAATTAAAAAGAAAAACGGACTTTTCTGTTGCCCGAGTTGATTGGCGATTTGGATAAAATGTTGCATAAACTCAAAATGTGACGAATATTGCCGTTATTCTAGGGGAATTTCCGCCAATTTAGCAACGTTCTTTCACTTTTCATTTTTCGCCGGATTGCTATAATACTGTATATTTTTCTATTAGATTCAGGTTTACCTTTATGATTATTGACGAAATATGGTTTTATGTGGCGATTGCCGTGCTACTGGCTATCGCCGTTTTTCTGTTTTTTCTGCAATCACGTTACCAACGTGATGCGTTTGAACTTTCGCAAGATTTGGCCAAAGCACAAGCCGATCTCACTCAAATTAACCAAAAATTTGAGCAACTTTCTGCTGAAAAAAATCAGATCGAACAATGGGCAATTCAGTATAAAACACAAGCCCAAGCGGGTATTGAACGAATTAACGAAAAAGAGACACAAATTAACCGCTTACACGGCAAAATTGAAGAAGCGGAACAACAAGAACAGCAATTGGAACGCTATATCAATGAGCTGAAAGAACGTATCGGTGCATTCCAAGCCAAGTCGGAAAGTTTAGAAGAGCAATTACAATTTAATCAAAATGCGCTTTCGCATAAAGAACGTGAAAGCCAATCGCTTTCAGCTCAACTTAGCCAGACGCAAAATGAATTAACCGAATTGCGAACCTCACTTTCAGAAAAACAAGCGAATTTTGAAGCGCAACAACGTAATTTTGTTGAGGTAAAACAACAACTTAATGTTGAGTTTCAACATTTGGCACAGCAAATTTTGGAAGAAAAAACCAAAAGTTTTACCGCCAGCAACCAATCTTCGTTAGATGCCCTGTTAAAACCGTTTAAAGAACAAATCGAGGGTTTCCAAAAACGGGTAAATGAAGTGCATAGCGAATCGCTTAAAGGTACGGCAAGTTTAGAAGCCGAACTGAAGCGCGTGCTACAAATCGGAGTGTCAATGTCGGAAGAAGCACAAAACTTAACCAATGCGCTTAAAGGCAACAATAAAATCGCCGGTAATTGGGGCGAAGTACAGCTGGAATCGGCATTACAGGCTGCGGGATTATTAGCCGGCGAGCACTATGTGGCTCAAGAAAGTTTTCGAGACCAAGAAGGCAAACGCTTCGCACCTGACTTTGTGGTGCATTTACCCGATCAAAAACATTTAATTATTGATAGTAAAGTTTCATTATTGGCTTATGATCAAGCGGTCAGATCCGAAGAAAATTTTGCAATTACCCAAGCCTTAGATGAGCATTGCAAATCACTCCGTACGCATATTGACGGCTTATCGAAAAAGAATTATAGCAGTTTACAAGGGGTGAAAAGTCCGGATTTCGTGTTGATGTTTGTACCGATTGAACCAGCTTATATTGAAGCGATGAAACACGATCCGCAACTGTTTAATTACGGTTATGAACGTAATGTCATTTTGGTTTCATATACCACTTTAATGCCGATTTTGCGTACCGTGGCAAATTTATGGCGAATTGAGCGAGGCAATGCCGAAGCACGTGAAATCAGTGAAAAAGCGGGTGAAATTTATAATCAAGTGTGTACTGTTGCAGATCGTTTGGCGAAATTAGGCAATACGCTGAATACGGTAAATAACCAATATAATCAGACGGTAACCTCATTAGTCGGACGCCAAGGCTTAGTCGGCAAGGTGGAACGTTTCCAACAACTTTCCGCCAAAGCCAGCCAAACGATGCCGGCGGTTGAGATGCTTACCAATGATTTTGATACCAATAAACTCACATTAATTGCAGAAAAGATTGAAGATAGCAATGCAGCAAACAATGAAGAAAGCCACTAATTTATTAATTATCGATAACCACGATTCGTTTACTTTCAATCTGGTTGATCTGCTACGTAAAATCGGCATGCCGATGAAAGTGGTTTTAGTAGAACAATTAGTGCTTGATGAGGTAGAAAACTTTAGCCACATTTTGATTTCACCCGGCCCGGATGTACCAAGAGCTTATCCGCAAACCTTTGAAATGTTGAAACGTTTTCATCAAACCAAATCAATTTTAGGTGTGTGTTTAGGTCATCAGACGCTGTGTGAATTTTTTGGCGGCGAGCTATACAACTTGAATGAAGTCAGACACGGGCAGCAACGTCCTTTAATCCAAATTAGCGATAACCCGATTTTTGACGGTTTACCCGAGCGTTTTAATATCGGTTTATATCATTCGTGGGCTATTTCGCAAAAATCACTGGGAAATACACCGCTTGTTGCTACGACGGTTTGCGATCAAGATGTCTTAATGGCATTTAAACATCAGCATTTACCGATTTATGGCGTGCAATTCCACCCCGAATCGTTTATTACTGAGTATGGCGAGCAAATGTTACGAAACTGGCTAAATGCCTAGCGTGAAATTTTGGTGTAAGGGCAATAATAGATTACAGTCTAATATTAGCTTATTTTAACCGAGGACAATCCAATGAAATTAAAAGCTTTACTACTTACGTCTTTATTATTAGCTGCCGGTTATGCGAATGCAGAAACAGACCTGAAACCTGCGGTGTTTAAAAGTAAATTTAGCTTTCAGCAAACAGTAGAAACCTTAGAAGAGACATTTAAAGACAAAGGCATGATGGTCTTTGCTAAAATCGATCACCAAGCAGCGGCAAAAGCTGCCGGTCTTGAAATGCAACCGGCAACCGTGATTATTTACGGCACACCAAAAGCCGGAACACCGTTGATGGTAAAAGATCCGAGCTTGGCATTGCAATTGCCTTTAAAAGTGTTAGTGACGGAGCCGAAAACAGGAGAAGTTGAAGTCATGTTAAATCGTGCGGAACAAGTTGTAGCCCATTCAAATACGCCATACCAAGCAGTTGAAAATAGCTTAGCCAAAGCGGAAAAACTGATTGAAGCCACTGTAACAAAATAATCCATGACTTATAAACGACAAGCGGTCAAATCTTGCAAAAAATTTGCGAAATTTGACCGCTTATTTGTATCCAAAACGAAATCAGTAAATAGGTTAACGCTTATAAATATCCTCACCGTTTCGGCGGGTTTTAAGTAAACGTAAAATCCACACGTATTGTTCCGGATTTTTTGTCACGAAATACTCTATCACTTTATTCATTTCTCGGGCAGATTGCACCGGATCGCCGGAAAATTCCAATGCCGGTAAGATTTCCATTTGATATATCCCCTGTTCCGCATTGTAAATCGGAAACATCGGAATCACCACCGCATTTGCCACTTTTGCCATTTTATTCAGCCCCGGTAAAGTCGCTTTTTCCGTCGCAAAGAAATCGGCATAAACGCTAAGATCTTCACCGTAATCTTCATCCGGTAGGAAATAACCGACATCGCCTTTGCGCACATCATTTAAGAATTTCTTAATACCGTTTTGACGCGTGTGCATTTTGCCGCCGAATCGCTCACGGGTAATATTCCAAAGCCAATCGACAAGTGCGTTTCGATGCGGATTATACATTGAGGTCATCGGGAATCCGTGGGTGTACATCGCTACGCCTGCGGCATCAATCGACCAAGTATGCGGCACGAGCAAGATAACGTTTTTACCCTTTTCTCGAGCTTCTCTGACATATTCAAAGCCGTTAAACTCGCAACGTTTTTGTAAATAAGCGGTTGAACGCAGTGCCGTTTCACCGATTGCCAGCATTGTTTGAGAAACGGTAATAAACATTTTCTCAATCACTTCCGCACGTTTTTGTTCCGACCACTCAGGAAAGCAATAACGTAAATTCACATCAGCACGATGATACTGTTTTTTGCCTTTACGTTTTAAATGATTTGCAACGATTCGACCAATCCATACACCTAATTTATCACGCATACGAGCAGGTACATAAGCCAGAACAACCAGTGCAAAGACACCAAGCCATACGCCCCAATACTTCGGATACAAAAATTCCGTTAAAAATTTATGTTCATACCCCTCTCGGGCTGTAATTCGTTCTGTCATTCGGTTCTCTATTTCTTATCAATTAAATTCTTCACCGCCAAAATTACCCCAAGCCCAATAAATGCACCGGGAGGTAAAATTGCTAGTAATAAACCCGAGTCTAAGTGTAACACATCAATGCGTAAAGATTTTGCCCAATCGCCCAGTAATAAGTCCAAACCGTCAAATAAGGTGCCATTTCCGATGACTTCACGCATTGCGCCTAGTGCCACAAGGCTTAACGTCATCCCGAGCCCCATTGCAAAACCGTCAAAGGCGGAATGCGCTACCGAGTTTTTAGACGCAAAGGCTTCTGCTCGGCCGATTACGATACAGTTGGTAACAATCAGCGGAATAAAAATCCCGAGAGACTGATAAACCGGATAAGCAAAAGCATTCATTAACAGCTGCACCGCAGTTACCACAGTTGCAATTACCATCACGTAAATCGGAATACGAATATCATGCGGAGTAAATTTACGAAACAGCGATACTGTGGTATTGGTGCAAACCAACACTAATAATGTTGCAAGCCCTAACCCGAGCGCATTAGTGACATTATTTGAGACCGCCAATAACGGACAAAGACCTAATAATTGCACTAAAGCACCGTTATTTTTCCACACGCCTTCAGCAAGCAAATTACGCCAAATTGAGGATTCTGCCGGCACTGTGGTATCGATTTCCGTCACCGGAATTTGATTTTCAGTATTCATACGATTATTTCTTATTTACAACTTGCAAACGTTTCTAATTGTTCGGGAGATTTTGCTAGCTCCGTCACCACCCATTTTGCACTTTGACGTACATTATTCACCACTGCACGGGGAGTAATTGTCGCACCGGTAAATTGATCAAACTGACCGCCGTCTTTTTTTACCGCCCAGAGAGATTCAGTTTCAAGGCTAAATAACTTGCCGCTAAAGGACAAAATCCAATCTGAAACACGCGTTTCAATTTTATCGCCCAATCCCGGCGTTTCTTTATGTTCTAACGTTCGTACACCAAGCACTTTGCCGTCCGGCTGAATCCCCATAAGTAAGACAATATTCCCCGAATAGCCGTCCGGAGCAGTAGCTTGTATCGCATAAGCGGTCAAATTTTCCGATTTTTTTGCAATATAAATACGGTTTAAATAAGGGGCGTTCGGCAAATCCACCATTTTACAAGAGCCAAGCAAATCATTATCAAAATGGTTTGCCGGCACAACTTCTTGTAAAAATTGGCGTTGCTGAGCAGCGGTCACTTCATCAATCCGCCCTTTGGTAAGCAAATAAACACCGGTCGAAACGGCTGTGCAAATAAGTGCTATTAAACCTAATAATAACGCATACTTAACGGTAATTTTTGAGGTATTCATTATCTTCCGGTTCCATATAATCTTGGTTGAGTGTAATGATCAATTAACGGTACGCAGATATTTGCCAGTAGCACCGAAAACGCTACCGCATCCGGATAATTGCCGTAGTAACGAATTAAATAGACAAATAAACCAATTAAGCCGCCAAAAATCAATTTGCCTCGAGGCGTAATCGAAGCGGTTACCGGATCTGTTGCAATAAAGAAAGCACCAAACATCATTGCACCGCTGAAAAGCTGACTAACAACACTTAAGTGTGTATGCGGTAACAATAAATCAGTTAGTCCGCTTAATAAAGCAAACACCATCAACATCGCGACTGGAATTTGCCAGTGAATAATACGTTTATAAATTAGCAATAAACCGCCGGCAAGAAAGGCTAAATTAATTTGCAACCAACCATTTGCGAACATACCGCTAAAAATCGGGGATTGTAATACACCTTCTACACCTAATTTCTGCATACTGGTTTTGGCACTATCAAGTGGTGTTGCTTGTGCGATACCGTCCACACTGCCCAATAATTGATGTACGCTAAAGCCGTCACTGGTTACACCGGAGAATACCAACGAAATCGCATCGCTAAATGTCGGCGGTTCATTTAATAAATCGATTGGCACCAGCCAGCCAGTCATTTGCACCGGAAAAGAAACCAATAATAACGCATAAGCGACCATTGCAGGGTTAAATAAATTCTGTCCTAAACCACCATATACATGCTTTGCCAGTAATAGGGCAACAATCACACCAATCACAACTATCCAATAAGGTGCGTAAGGCGGGATCGACATCGCTAAAATCAGTGCCGTTAACAAGCCACTCAAATCAGCAAGATAAAAAGCGGTCGGTTTTCGGCGCAATTTTGCAAGTGCGATTTCAATCACCACCGCCAGTGATATTGCAATAACCACTTGAATAAACACACCGTAACCGAAGAAATACCACTGCACGCCCAGTGCCGGTAACATAGCTACCATTACCCACAGCATAAATTTCGCCGTTAAATTAGACGAATGGGTATGGGGAGAACTCACCATTTTAAACATCAAATAATTCCTTTCCCGCTTAAATTCTCGGTAAATGTAGATTAAATCGAATCGCTAACAAACGTATCAAAATCACAGTACTAACCGTAGCAATATCTACCCAGCGGCTTTCAACACCGGCGGAATAGAACAATACAAAAATCACCCCACCAACCAGACTAGCTGTGACATAGACTTCTTTTTGTAACACAATCGGCACTTCGTTACGTAAAATATCTCGAATCACACCGCCGAAACAACCGGTCATACCGCCTAATGCAATTGCAATACACGGGTGGAGCCCGAAATCTAAACCTTTTTGTACGCCAATTACGGTAAACACGCCTAAGCCAATCGCATCAAAAATCAATAGCCCTGTTTGCCATTCTTTCTTACTGATTTTATTCCTAAAAACAGCGGTAAGAATAACCGCAAGGGTAATCATCAATACGTAAATCGGTTGTTTCATCCAGAAAACAGGGGTACTACCGATCATAACATCACGTAGCGTCCCCCCTCCGACACCAGTCACAAATGCCAAAATGAACATACCAAAAATATCCATTTTATGCTGACGAGCCGCCATCGCGCCCGATACGGCAAATACGATAGTGCCGATTAAATCCTGAATAAACAAGAAGGACCACGGTTGCGTAGGCAGCAAACTGTCGAATAAATTAGTCATTTTGTAGCCCTTGACTCATTTTTTTCGCCTTTGCTCTAGCAATTGCCGCCGCTACCGCTGCTTTACGTGGGTCTTCCACCTCTGTTGCAGTTGCAACTTTTTCGGCGTTTTCGACCGCTTGTTCCTGTGCCTGTTGAGCTGCCTTCTTCGCTTTTGCTCTGGCTAGCGCTGCTGCCACCGCCGCTTTACGAGGGTCTTCCGCTTCTGTTGCAGTTGCAACTTTTTCGGCATTTTCGACCGCTTGTTCCTGTGCCTGTTGAGCTGCCTTCTTCGCTTTTGCTCTGGCTAGCGCTGCTGCCACCGCCGCTTTACGAGGGTCTTCCGCTTCTGTTGCAGTTGCAACTTTTTCGGCATTTTCGACCGCTTGTTCCGGTGCTTGCTGGGCTGCTTTTTTTGCTTTTGCTCTAGCTAGCGCTGCTGCGACCGCTGCTTTACGAGGATCTTCCACTTCTGCTGCAGTTGCAACTTTTTCGGCATTTTCGACCGCTTGTTCCTGTGCCTGTTGAGCTGCCTTCTTCGCTTTTGCTCTGGCTAGCGCTGCTGCCACCGCCGCTTTACGAGGGTCTTCCGCATCTACTGCACTTGCAACTTTTTCAGCATTTTCGACCGCTTGTGCCGGTGCCTGCTGAGCTACTTTCTTCGCTCTTGCACGCGCTAATGCGGCAGCCACCGCAGCTTTCTTAGGATCTGTCTCTTCTACTTGCTGCACAGCATTGATAGAGAGATTGTCATTTACTTCATTTGTAACTTCAGCTTGTTTTGCCAAACGTCTTGCTCGGCGTTGTGCCATTAATTCGCTATTATCCGGCTCTCCATTGGCTTTTATATCAGCTTTTGCATGAACCGGTTCCGCAGTTTGTGCTTCTGCTTTTTTCGCTTTGATACGAGCGAGTGCGGCAGCTACCGGATCTTCTCCCGCAGAACTTGCTATTTCTTCTCGGCGTTTATCCGCTGCTTGTGCGATACGTGCAGTTCGAGCTTCTTTTTCCTTTTGTAAGCGAGCTTCTCTGGCTTCAAAACGAATTTTCGCTTCTTCCGCTTTTTTCGCTTTTTCCTCGATTTCCGCTATTTTGGCTTTTTCTTGGCGGAAATATTGGATCAACGGAATGTAGCTCGGGCAGACATAAGCACAAACGCCGCATTCAATACAAGCGTCTAAATGGTATTCCTTCGATTTATCATGATCATCCGAACGTGCAAACCAATAAAGCTGCTGCGGCAATAATCCGACCGGACAAGCATCAGAGCAGCTTGAGCAACGAATACAGCTACGCTCAGGCTCCGGCGGTGCATATTCAAAATGATCCGGCGCAATAATACAGTTTGCGGTTTTAGTAATCGGCGCTTGTAATGATTGCAGAATAAAACCGGTCATAGGTCCGCCTAAAAAGACCGGAAAACGACTATCCGCTTGATAATCCACTTGCTCCAATAAATGTTGAATCGGCGTTCCGAGTCTTGCCCACACATTACCTTTATTGCGAATTTTATCGCCGGTCAGCGTCACCACGCGTTCAATCAGTGGTTCATCGTCCATTACCGCACGTTTAACCGCAAATGCCGTACCGACATTGTGCATCACAATACCCATTTCAATGGTTCGTTTACCTTGCGGAATTTCTAAACCGGTTAAGACCTGTACTAGCTGATCAGATGCGCCGGAAGGATATTTAGTTGGAATCGGCTGTACATGAATATCATCCGAACCTTTCAGCGCTTTTTGGATCGCTTTAATCGCTTTCGGTTTGTTATCTTCAATCGCCAGTACTACCTCTTCCGGACGTAATACATAGCGTAAAATGCGGATACCTTCGATCAATTCGGCCGTATAATCTTGCATTAAACGATCATCGCAAGTGATGTAAGGTTCACATTCCGCGCCGTTAATAATCAGTAATTTACAACGCTTATCCGCTAAACTTAGTTTAGACGCAGTAGGGAACACCGCACCACCCAATCCGGCAATGCCGTATTGGTAAACTTTTTGGATAATTTGATCGCTTGTCAATGTTAAGAAATCATCAATCGGCTGACGTTCTATCCATTCGTCTTTGCCGTCTGTTTCTATAATCACCGTGACTTCCGGCAGTCCTGACGGATGTGCGGACACGTGCGGCGCAATACCTAATACTGTCCCGGATGTCGGGCTATGCACCGGCAATTGACGAAAATTATCACCTTTGGTTAACGCCTGACCTTTTAAAACTTTATCGCCGACATTGACGATTAATTCGCCTGCCCAGCCGGAATGCTGAACCACAGGTACATAAAAAAACTTCGGTAAATGTAGGCTACGAATCGGCTTTTGATTCGATTGCTTTTTATTTTCCATCGGGTGAATACCGCCCGGATACGCCCACAATTTACCGGTTTGTTTGGTTTGGCGAATGCGTTCAAGAACTAAATTAGGATTAGACATTTTTTTCTCCTTTTTCAGTTCCGATAATCATTTTTTTCTGTAACTCCGTCGTATTTACGATAGGGATAATCAAATTCTCATCAAATTGCCAATTCCAAGAACGTGCTGTCGGCTTCACTTTAATCATTTCAATACAATTGGTTGGGCAAGGCGCGACGCATAATTCGCAACCGGTACATAAATCCGCAATAATGGTGTGCATTGCTTTATTTGTACCGATAATCGCATCCACCGGACAAGCTTGGATACACTTGGTACAGCCGATACACATATCTTCATGTACAAATGCCACTTTCACTTCCGGCTCTTCCGCACCGTCCATTGCCGGTACTTCAACGCCCATCAGGTCTGCAATTTTCACCACTAGCGGCTGGCCACCCGGTACACATTTAGTAATTTGATCCCCGTTGGCAATAGCTTCCGCATAAGGCTTACAGCCGGGGTAACCACATTGACCGCATTGGCTCTGAGGCAACAATGCATCAATTTGGTCGACAATCGGATCCGCTTCAACTTTGAGTTTAATTGATGAATAGCCTAATACCGCCCCAAAAATTAAGGCAATTACAGCAATGGCAATTAAGATATAAGTAATAATTGGTAAGTCTAACATTAGATTTTCACCAATCCTGTAAAGCCCATAAAGGCAAGAGACATTAATCCTGCAGTGATTAAAGCAATTGAAGCACCTTGGAATGGACGCGGCACATCCGCTGCAACAAGGCGCTCACGTAGTGCGGCAAAAAGCACTAACACTAGCGAAAATCCAGTAGCCGCTCCAAAACCATATAGAACGGATTCAACCAAGTTATTCGCTAAATTTACATTCAATAATGCAACACCCAGCACCGCACAGTTGGTGGTAATCAGAGGTAAATAGATCCCAAGTAAACGATAAAGAATCGGGCTGGTTTTATGAACGATCATTTCCGTTAATTGTACAATAACGGCAATCACTAAGATAAAGACTAAAGTACGTAAAAATTGTGCTTCGAGCGGTACTAAAATGAACGTCTCGACTAAATAAGCCGATAACGATGCCACCGTCAAAACAAAAGTTGTAGCCATTCCCATACCAATCGCAGTTTCTACTTTTTTCGACACGCCCATAAATGGACAAAGTCCTAGGAATTTCACTAGGACAAAGTTATTTATTAAAGCGGTACTGATAACTAACAATATATAATCGAGCATAAAGTCCACAAAAGAAAGGTTCAATTCAATATAAGACAAGCGGTTGATTTTACGTCAAATTTTGCAAAAAACAGCAAAAATTTGACCGCTTGTAACATGCAAAAGCCAAAAAATTTTGGTTATTATCCTGTCTTTTGCTATTTCTAACAATAAAAAATATTCACTATATTGATCTTTATTAGTTTTACTTGCATTACTGTATGATTTTTATGAATTTTTTTACACGTTTTTTTTAGAACATATTTCCCTATTTACAGTCCAATGCGTGCTAGAATATTTCCTATCCATTTTATTTCTGCTGAATATTTCTCCATGAAAAAATCTTATTATACTTTATTAAGTGTTGGATTATTTTTATTCACCCCATCACTCTCTCAAGCCGAAAGTTTAAAACAAATTTTGCAATATGCTTTTACGCAACATCCAAATTTAGATGAAGCGAGAGCAAACATTCGTGTCGCAGAAAGCCAAACTAAAATTTCAGAAGCCGGTCATCATCCGGTTATTTCTCTCAGCCAGAATAAAATACTCGCACAAAAGCATACTTACCAAGGGGAGAGACGTTCCGATCCTAGTATTAACGGCAGAATAAACCTCTATTCCTGGGGAGCTGTAGAAGCTGAAATTGAACGAGATAAGCATCGTGTCGAATATTATCAACATAAATTTAGTGAAACGCGTGAAACAATGGGGCAAACAATTGGGCAATATTATTTAGGAGCATTACGAGCCAAAGAAAATATTGCTATCTACCAAGAAAGTTTAGCCCGTCATGATAAATTAATTGCAGATTTAAAAACGATCGTTTCTTATGATCCCGGTAGAACCTTTGAATTAAATGAAGCAATGACTCGCCGTAATCAAGTAGAAACAAATATTATTCGCCAAGAACGTATTCTTCATACAAATTTGAGTCAGTTAGGACGATATAGCCAAAATGAGGTAGATGAGAATTCGTTACAAGATCCTTTTGCTTCACAAGATACTCTTGCATTCTTAAAGCGCTATCGTAATGAGAACCTTGCAAAAAATCCAACATACCTTGCACAAGAAAAAGAATTTGAAAGTACGGAATCTGCCGTTAAAGCCGCCGAAGCTCGTCGATTACCTTCAATTAATTTAGAGGGTTCCGCAAGTCGTCATGAGCGAGAAGTCTATGTTGGCGTATCTTGGGATATTTACAATTCAGCCACGAAGCATGAGGCAGAACGGAGCCGCCATTCTCAAGCAGCCGCTAATGCAAAATTACGAAGCATTAAATTAGAAGTAGAAGAAAAAGCTCGTACGGCAGAATTAGAAATGTTCCGTTCACAAAAACTGGCGAAAACGACACAACGTCAAATTAAATTACAACGAAAAGTCGTTGACGATACCGAACTACAATTTGATATTGCAACAAAATCATTACTTAATTTGCTTGACGCCTACCAAGAATTAACCAGTGTACAGGCGGAAGAAGTTGCAGCACGTAATGATTATCGAGATGCCGCACTACTCTATTTAGTCTCTCAAGCTAAAGTGGCTAATTGGGCTGGCTTTAGCACTCTGAACTTAACGGAAGAAGGTAAATAAATTGAAAGCAATTATCGAACACATCGCCCATATCACCCAGCTACACGGTTCTCCGGTAGCTAAAGAAGCGCTTTCTGCTCAGGTAATTCGAGAACAAAATCTCAATGTGAATTTTCAGTCATTGGTCGAAGTTTTACGTTCGCACGGATTTGAAAACCAAATTTCTCGCCGTGAATTAAAAGATATTCCTTCGCTTTCAACACCAGTGCTAGTGGTCTTACAAAATGAAGAAGCTGCTATTGTTACGAAAATTGAAGGTGCAGGCAGAGAACGTATTTATCATTTGTATCAAAATGGTGTCACACATACCGTATCGGCAGACTCGCTCGCTCAAAATTATTTGGGATATTGCTGGTTTATTAAACCTCAAACCGCTAAAGACGAGCGTTCGGAATTGCCGGAATATCATATGCCGAAAGCTTGGTTCTGGAAGGTGGTTTGGCGTTTCCGTTCTTATTATTATCAAGTGATCTTAGCAACTTTTATCATCAATTTCTTAGCCTTAGTCAGCTCACTTTATGTGATGAACGTTTATGACCGAGTGATTCCGAATAAAACTTATGAAACCCTTTGGGCATTAAGTATCGGTGTAGTGCTTGCGATTAGCTTCGAATTGGCGGCAAAACTGATTCGAGGACATCTCACTGACATCGCCGGTAAAAAAGCCGATTTACTGATAAGTTCTGCGATCTTTAGACGAGTTATGGGCTTACGTTTAGTAGATAAACCGGCATCTTCCGGTTCTTATGCCAACAACTTACGTGAATTTGAGTCCGTTCGAGAATTTATGACCAGCGCAAGTTTATTGGTATTAGTCGACTTACCTTTCGTATTGTTATTTATTTTTGTGATTTTCTTGGTGGGAGGTTCCTTAGCGCTCGTGCCATTGATCATTATCCCAATTGTGATGATTGTCGGCTTTGCGGTACAACCGAAAATTGCAGAAAACATTAATAAAACCATGCGCGAAAGTTCACAGCGACAAGGTTTGGTTGTGGAAGTGATTGACGGTATTGAAACCTTAAAAACCAATAATGCGGCAAACTGGGCGCAACAGCGTTGGGATTCTTATACGGCAAAGACTGCTGCGACACAGATTAAGGTAAAAGACTTAAGCAATTTTGTGGTGAATTTTTCAACGGCAATGCAGCAACTGAATACCGTTTTTTTAGTGGTGGTCGGTACTTACCTTATTCATGCGGAAAATGAAGCCTCTCGCATTACGATGGGGGCATTAATTGCTTCCGTAATTCTTTCCGGTCGAGCATTGGCGCCATTATCACAAATTGCCGGACTGGCGACACGTTTCCAACAAGCTCGTCTAGCATTAAAAGGTTTGGATAGTATTATTGAGCGCCCGACCGAGCGTGATCCGGAACGTAAATATATTACGTTGTCATCCGTACAAGGACATATTCAATTTAACCAAGCTGCATTCCAATATTCTGAGCAAGGTAATGAGATTGTCTCTGGACTGAATTTACAAATAAAACCGGGCGAGAAAATCGGTATCTTAGGCAAAATCGGGAGCGGTAAAACCACTTTACTTAAATTAGCTTCAGGTTTATACGAACCAAGCAAAGGAAATGTTACATTAGACAATGTCGATTTACGCCAAATTGATCCGAATTTCTTACGTAATCAAGTGGCGTTATTTAGCCAGTCTCCTCGATTATTTTTAGGTTCATTACGTGAAAACTTAGATCTGGCTCGTACCGACAATTTCGCCAGTGACCAAGAATTATTACTGGCGCTACGCCGCTTTGGTTTAGATCGCATTATCCAGCAACACCCTCGCGGTTTAGATATGCCTTTAGGTGAAAACGGACAAGGGCTATCCGGTGGTCAAAAACAATTAGTTGCCTTAGCACGCTTAACCTTAAAAGATCCGAAGGTAGTATTGCTTGACGAACCAACTAGCGATCTTGACCAAGGCTCGGAAATGATGGTGTTAAACGCTTTAGCCAATTGGACGAAAAATCGCACAATGCTAGTAGTGACACATCGTCCGCAAGTATTAAGAATTGTTGAGCGAGTGATTGTCGTCGAAAATGGCAAAATCGTATTAGACGGCCCTCGTGATGCCGTTCTAGCAAAATTGCGTGAGAATGAACAAGCAAAAAAACAACAAAATTCGACCGCTAGTACTAAACAAGCAGAACCTGTAGCAACGCAATCACAAGGAAGTGAAAATAATGAGCAACCAAGAAAAAATTAGCCAAGCTGATCTCGCTTTAATTAACGATCTGAACGCTGCTATGCAAACTGAAAAACATCGTGGCATATTTGCCGTGATTATCTTGTTCTTCGCTTTTCTGGTGGTCTTCGTAATCTGGGCATATCATAGCCCGTTAGAAGAAGTCACGCGTGGACAAGGGAGCGTTATTCCGACCAGTCGTGAACAAATCGTGCAAAGTCTTGATCCCGGTATTATTCGCGAAATGAAAGTAAAAGAAGGCGATATTGTCGAAAAAGACCAAATTTTACTGACTTTAGACGATACCCGCAGTTCTGCTATGCTACGAGAAAGTAAAGCGAAAGTACTTAACTTACAAGCTGTTGCAGCTCGTTTACAAGCCGAAGCTTATGGTATGCCGCTCAAATTTAGCGCAGATATTCCTCGTGATATTCAAGCTCGAGAAAAAGCCGCTTACCAAGCTCGCCTACGTGCCATGAGTGATGCGGTGAAAGGTTTAACGCAAAGTAAAGCATTATTGGATCGTGAAATCGCACTCACCTCACCAATGGTTAGAAAAGGGGTAATGTCTGAAGTTGAGTTACTCCGAACCAAGCGACAATCTGCCGATCTTGCTCAACAAATCGCGGAACGTAAAAACCGTTATGCCGCCGAAGCAAATGAGGAATTAGTTCGTACGGAATCAGAGTTAGCACAAGCAAAAGAAACACTGGCGATGTATGCAGATCCGGTGGAACGTTCACAAATTAAAGCACCGCTACGTGGTATTGTGAAAAATATCAAAATTAATACGGTCGGCGGTGTGGTTCAAGCCGGACAAGATATTCTGGAAATTGTGCCGCTGGATGAAAAATTGCTGGTACAAGCTTATATTAGCCCTAAAGACGTTGCTTTTATCCAAAACGGGCAAGCTGCTCTGGTTAAAATTAGTGCCTATGACTATGCAATTTATGGCGGACTTGAAGGCAAAGTAACGCTTATCAGTCCAGATACGCTACAAGATGATCGAACACAAAGTACGTTAAAATTAAATCCGGAAGAGTCTTACTACCGTATTTTAATCGAAACCAACGAAAGTAAAATCTTCGACAAAAATGGCAATCCGCTTGAGATTACGCCAGGGATGACTGCTACGGTTGATATCCGTACCGGTGAAAAAACGATCTTCCAATATCTCATCAAACCGATTACGCGTATGAAGCAAGCAATGCAAGAGCGCTAAATCGTTCTCATTTTTATAAGGCTGTCTGATATTCAGACAGCCTTTTTTATCACAAAAATTTACAATCCGTTATCCGCTTTATTTTTCCGTCACTTAGCAAATTGCAACCCCTCCCCTGCAAATTTTTTGATTTTATTTTCAAAAAAAATGACTAAAATACACAACATCTTGTGTTAATAATTAATTAAAACACAATATATAGCAACATTTTTATAACAAATGAAAAACCTCAGATTTTGCTCGGAACAAATCGTTTGGCAAGAAGTGCCGCACGAAACCTCACTCGCCTTCTTAATTACCGGTTGCCCGTTAGGCTGTAAAGGCTGTCATAGTACGGAAAGCTGGAAACTAGGAAGCGGTCAAATTTTGACAAAAAATTACCTCGCCGAGCAATTAAATAAATACCAAGGCTTAGTCAGCTGCGTACTTTTTATGGGTGGCGAATGGCTGCCTGAACAACTTATTCCGCTACTGAGTTACTGCAAACAAAGAGGGCTACAGACTTGCCTTTATACAGGGCTTGAACGAGATGAGCTTTCCGCAGAGTTACTTTCGCAATTAACCTACCTAAAAACAGGGCGTTGGATTGCAGAAAGAGGCGGTTTAAACAGTCTTACCACCAATCAACGTTTTATCGATTTACGCACCGGTGAAAATCTAAATCACTTATTTAGCAAGGGAGTTTAATTACATGATTCGCTTACAACCTAATCAACTTGAAGGCAAGTTAGGCTTTATTGAGCATTATCTGCACGCAAAAAATGCGGCGGACGGTTCCAAAATGGATGCGAATGCCAATGTGACCCAAAAAAACATTGCCACCATGGAAAACGAAATGATGAAAGACTTCTTTGTGCAAATTAACCGTGCCAAAGTGAGTAACAAAATTGCAGAATTATTTGATGAAGGGCTTGCTGGCGAATACTTACGCCAAATTGAAGCGCATGAGATTTACGTACACGATGAGACAAGCTTAAAGCCTTATTGCGTATCGGTCACAATGTACCCTTTCTTACGTGATGGGCTCACCAAATTGGGCGGAGAATCCAAAGCACCAAAACACCTTGCATCATTCTGCGGTTCTTTTGTGAATTTTGTGTTTGCGGTCAGTTCACAATTTGCCGGTGCTGTGGCAACCGTTGAATTTTTAACCTATTTTGACTATTTCGCACGTAAAGATTTTGGTGATAATTATCTTGAAACCCACCGTAGTGAAATCGAAAATCATCTACAACAAGTGGTTTATAGTATTAATCAACCGGCTGCCGCTCGTGGTTATCAAAGTGTGTTCTGGAATATTTCGCTGTATGACAAACACTATTTTGATGCGATGTTCGGTAATTTTGTGTTCCCTGATTTTGAACGCCCGAATTGGGAAACGACTGCCGCATTGCAAATTTTCTTTATGAAATGGTTTAACCAAGAACGTACTAAAGCGATTTTAACTTTCCCAGTAGTAACGGCAGCAATGCTAACCGAAAATGGTAAATGCAAAGACAACGAATTTGCTGATCAAATGGCAGAAGAGCTTTCGCAAGGTAACTCATTTTTTATCTATCAATCCGATAATCCTGATTCACTTGCTTCTTGTTGCCGTTTACGTAATGAAATCTCGGATCACACATTCTCTTATTCATTGGGTGCCGGTGGCGTGGCGACCGGTTCGATTAACGTAATTACCATCAATATGAACCGTTTAGTGCAAGATGAACGTAATTTAGACGAAGAAGTCGGCAAGATCCATAAATATCAATATGCTTATCGCAAACTAATGGAAGAATATTTAGCCGCCGGAATGCTACCGGTTTATGACGCCGGATTTATTTCTTTGGATAAGCAATTCCTCACGATTGGTATTAATGGAATGGCGGAGGCTGCCGAATCACAAGGACTAACCGTCGGTTATAATCCGGATTATATGCAGTTTGTACAAAGCCGTTTAAAAGTAATTTTTGATGCAAATCAGACCGCTTCCAAAAAATATGGTGTGAAATTCAATACCGAATTTGTACCGGCAGAAAATCTCGGTGTGAAAAATGCGAAATGGGATAAAGAAGATGGCTATTTTGTGCCTCGTGATTGCTATAACTCTTATTTCTATGTAGTGGAAGATGAAAATACTAATGCTTTGGATAAATTCTTGCTCCACGGAAAAGAGCTAATTGAGTGGTTAGATGGCGGTTCTGCGTTACACCTCAACCTAGACGAAGCATTAACTCAAACGGGCTATCGCTCATTGCTTGATATTGCAGCAAAAACCGGCTGTAACTATTTCTGTATCAATGTGAAAATCACCATTTGTAACGAATGTGCACACATTGATAAACGTACTTTATGTAGTTGTTCAAAATGCGGTTCGCAAAATATCGACTACGGCACACGAGTGATCGGCTACTTAAAACGTGTATCCGCTTTCAGCTCCGCCCGCCAAAAAGAACACAGTTTGCGTTTTTATCATCGGAAAGCGGCTTGACCCCTCTCTCTGCGGAAATTGCTTGACGCAATTTTCGCTGTCTCTCTCCCGCAAGGGGAGAGAGTGCATTTCCTTTTTCTCTTAAAAATTTAACCGCTTGTATCACCAATCTTGGTTGGCAAAACGTTCGACTAAAAAGTCCACAAACTGCCGAACATTAGGCGACAATTTATGGCGTGAAGCATAAAGAGCATAAATCGAATAAGTTGGTAATTGCCAGTCAGTGAGTATCGCAGTCAGACGATTTTCCGCTAAATGTTCACTAGTCAAATACTTCGGCAGCATTGCGATACCGCCGTCTGAAAGCGTAAAGTTCAATAATGCCAATGTATCATTGGTCGTAAAGGTGCTGGTTAATTCTAAATGGACTTCCTGATCAGCTTGGCTAAATTTCCATTCCTTTTTATTAATATTGGCATGAGCTAAATAGCGATGCTGACTTAGATCTTCCGGTCGTTTTGGCGTTCCGTATCGTGCTAAATAGTTCGGGCTTGCGACAATCAAGGAATGACACTTCGCCAATGGGCGAGCAATTAAACTCGGATCCGGATTATTGGTAATCCGAATCGCAACATCAATCGCTTCTTCCACCAAATTCACTACTTTATCTCCCAACTGCATTTGCACATTAAGTTGCGGATGTATTTCCATAAATGTTTGAATTGCGTCCAATAAATGCGAACTGCCAAAGGTAGTATTCGAAGCAATACGCAATGTGCCGTGCAAACTATTTTGTTGCTGATGAAAATCCTGCTCAATCGAATCGGTTATATTTGCAATTTTTCGGCAATATTCGACCGCTTGTCTGCCTGCATCCGTTAGCGAAACGTGGCGAGTAGTACGATGTAATAATCGGGCATTAAACCACTCTTCCACTAACGCAACCGCTCTGGTTACCATTGGACGAGAAAGTTCCATTCTCTCCGCCGCTGCTGTAAAACTATGAGTTTCCGCCACATTTAAAAATACTTGAATCGCTGTAATTCTGTCCATTTTTCATTCTTCTAACATTTTAAATTGAAACAATTATAATTTAAAATTCATTATTTTCACCAAATTTATTTCAAATAATGAAACAAACTTTTGCTAAAGAGATTCTTTTTCACTGGATTCATTTACGTATAATGCAGCTCATCTACTGATGAAGAAATAAGATTTCAAGGAAATAAAATGCAAAAAATTTATTATCTTTTCGACCCTTTATGTGGCTGGTGCTATGCCGTCTCCAACGGCTTGGCAGAATTAGCGGAAAATGCCGAAATTGAACTGATACCAACCGGCTTATTTAGTTATGACCGTTTGATTGATGCCGATTGGGCAGAACACGCTTGGACAAATGACCAACGTATTCATCAACTTACCGGACTATCTTTTAGTGAAACTTACCGACAAAATATCTTGCTTGGAGCGAAAAACTTTAATTCTTTCGCACTGGTGCAAGCCTTAACGGCGGTACGACAAGTAGAACCCACTCAAGAATTAAACGTGCTTCGCCTATTCCAAAAAGCTCGCTATGAAAACGGTCTAGATACGGCGGATATTAACGTACTCAGCCAAATTTTAACTGAGAATGGTTTTACACAAGCGGTCAATATTTTGCAAAATTCTGCCACGATAGATCTTGCTAAGGAACGCATTACCCAAGGGGCGGCATTAGCGGCAGAACTTGGTGTACGTGGAGTACCGCAAATTTTTAAACAAACCGAACAAGGTTTGATTCAACTCAATACTCAAACATTTATCAAATAGGAGCATAAAATGAAAATTGCAGTTATCGGAGCAACAGGATTAGTCGGAAATGCAACTGTACAAGAATTAGCTGAGCGTGGTCATCAGGTCATCGGCTTTGCACGTAACATTGAGAAAGTATTCCAAGCGGACAATGTAACGGCAGTACAAGCAGACGTAAATGCCGCTGATTTTGCCGAAAAATTAAAAGGCTTTGATGCCGTAGTAGCCGCATTTAACGGCGGTTGGGACAATCCAAACTTAGCAGCGGATACCGAGCGAGGTTGGAAGGCTATTTTAGCTGCGGCTAAAACCGCTCAAGTGCCGTATTTATTGGTCATCGGCGGAGCAGGTAGCCTATATGTTGCCCCGAATCTTCAGTTAGTTGATACGGCGGAATTCCCTGCGGAAATTTATCCGGCGGCAAATGTGGTGCGTAATTTACTGACTGAATTACAAGCTCGCCGAGATATTAACTGGGCATTTTTATCGCCTGCCGCAATGTTTGCCGTCTTACCGTTATCTTTCGATAAAACCGGCACTTATCGTTTAGGTAAAGATGATATGTTGCTGAACACAGACGGCAGCCCAGCTAATATTACTGTGCCGGATCTCGCCGCCGCGATTGCTGATGATGTCGAACAGAAAGCTCATTTATTTGAGCGTTTTACCGTGGCGAACTAGAAAATAGCTCTCTCCCGCAAGGGAGAGAGTTAATTATCGTGCCTTTGTAATCTGATTGGTTCTCACATCAAACACATCCATTCCGCCGGCAAGAGCAGCTTGGATGCCGAGATCAGCATCTTCAAATACCAGACAATGTTTAGGCTCTACGCCTAAACGCTCAGCACATAATAAAAAGGTTTCAGGTGATGGCTTATGTTCTTTCACATCATCCGCATCGACAATCGTATTAAAATACGGGCGGAGGTTAAATTTATCGAGTAATTTATAGGCTTGGATCCGATGTGCGCCGGTGCCTACTGCTAATGGCTTTTTACCTGAATAATGTTGGATAATCTCAAAAGCCGGTAACAGAGAGGAATGTTCATAAGTAAGATCCATCGCAATTTTACGCTTCATTTGCACCACTTCTTCCAGCAATTCCATCGGCATATTTGCTCGTTGCATAATTTCACGTCCGATGGTGTAAGTGGTTGCTCCGCCTAGCTCGTACATTACCGAGCTATCCACTTGATAGCCAAAATGTTCGCCGGTAATCTCCCACGCTTTTGCATGGCTTGGCATCGTATCAATAATAGTGCCGTCCATATCAAAAATGAGAGCCTGATACTGATCCAAAATTTCTGCACTGACTAACATCGCTTTCTCCTAAATACGTTCTTTAATGCCGCCAAATTCCTCAATCATTTTTTGGGTAAATAATTTGAGCTCTTCGGTCATCAATAAGAAATCCGCATCGAAACGTTGAGCAATATCTTCTTTTAAAATATCGTCATTTTTCTCACGCACTTCATCAGCAAATTTAACACGAGAAAGCGTTGCATCTTCATTCAATACACACGAGAAATGGTTCTCCCAATCAATTGCAAGTTTTGTAACAAATTTGCCCGCTTGTAAATGTTGAGCAATCTCTTCGCTTTCCAGATCTTGACGTTTGCAACGGATCACGCTGTCTGTATCAAAGGATTTTAACTCGGCTTCTTCCAATAAATTCAACCAATTCGGCGTATGTCCTTTGGCAATCCAGTTCGTCATCACTTCACTCGGCAATAAAGCAAATGAAATTGGCACAACAGGTAGCGATCCTAATGTTTTACGCAATAATGCGAGCGTATCTTCCGCTCGTTTGCTTGAACCGGCATCAACATAAACTAGCTGGGCATCTAAATCCAACCAAATTGCGGTAAATTGATGTTTACTAAATGCTCGAGGCAACAACATTGCCACCACATCATCTTTGATCGCCTGTTTTTCTGTTTTCTTGAGCTTACGGGCTTCTTTTTCTTCTAAAACGGCAATACGTTCTTCCGTTTCTTTTTTCACCACATTCGCCGGTAACAGCTTATCTTCTTTATGTGAAACCAATAAAAACTGTTTGCCCTGCGAAAAATGTAATAATTCCGACCCGGAAAGCGGATTCGACCAACCGAATTTACTCATATCGCTTTGTGAACAAGGGCTAAATTTGGTTTGTTGCAGTTGCTCTTCCAGTGAATGACTTTCCAACGAAAGCGGCGAAGTCAGGCGATAAATCATGACATTTTTGAACCAGAACATTTTTATGGATCCTTTTAGGGTGTTAGAATGGGTAAAATTCTAACAGATTTCTCTTTTGGGCTCTAATCAAATCTCCTTTCCCTTTTTTCTAAAGAAAGGGAGCTTGAGGGAAATTGTGATTTATCCCCTATTTCCCGCCAAAGCGGTTGCGTAAACTTTTGAAGGCAACTTTTCGTGTTTGAGTTTGCTTGCAAACGAGTTTGAAAAGTTCGCCTCAAAAGTTAGCAATAAGCGTAGGGAGAAGGAAAATCCGGGGGCGCCTTTCTTCAGTTATTTTTTGAGGGTTACTTTCTTTGGTGAAGCAAAGAAAGTGACAAAAAACAGATAAAATTTATTAACATTAGCTGGAAATAATAATGAAACAATACCCACTTCTAGGCTTTATCGGCACCGGCAATATGGCATACGCCATCATTCAAGGCTTACTCAAAAGCCATTATCCCGCCTCGCAAATCATCGCTTGTAACAAAAGCAATATAGCTCGCCGAGCGGAATTACAAGCGGTTGGCATTGCAACAAATTTTACCAACCACGAAGCAGTCGAACAGGCGGAAGTCGTTGTGTTAGCAGTCAAACCGCAAATGATGGCGGAAGTTTGCAGCGAATTTTCCAGCGTAGATTTTTCGGATAAAACCGTGATTTCTGTCGCAGCAGGGATTTCAGTAGATCGTTTAGAGCAGCTCTTACCCACTGCTAAAAATATCATCCGTACCATGCCGAATACCCCTTCGCTAATTGGTGAGGGAATGACCGGGTTATTTGCAAAAAAATCAGTAAATTCGACCGCTTGTCAATTTGCAGAGAGCTTAATGTCTGCGGTCGGAAAATGCTATTGGGTCGAACAAGAACAACAAATCAATCATATTATTGCGGTAACTGGTTCCAGCCCGGCGTATTTCTTCCGTTTTATGGAAGCAATGCAACAAAGTGCAATGCAAATGGGATTTAGCGAAGCTGATGCACGTTTACTAGTGCAACAAGCAGCGTTAGGCGCAGCAAAATTAGTCGAAGCAAATCCGAGTACTTCGCTTGCCACACTACGAGAGAACGTTACATCAAAAGGTGGAACAACAGCTCAAGCCTTAGCAGTATTTGAACAGCAAGCATTAGTAAAAATTGTTGATCAAGCGATGTGGGCAGCCATTCACCGAGCAGAAGAAATGGAGCAACAGTTATGATAAGGCCTACTCCTTTCCTGTGGTCGGCATTTAACTTTTTCGGTTTCTTTTGTGCTTTCGGCGTATTTTTACCATTTATGCCAGTATGGTTAAAACATCATGGCTATAGCACCGAGATGATCGGTTTACTCGCCTCATTCGGCTATCTATTCCGTTTTGCCGGCGGAATGCTGTCATCACAACAGGTTAAATCGTCCAATCAATTAATTCCAACCGCACGTGTGCTCACGTTATTAAATCTGATTGCGATTATTCTCATTGTGTGGTCGGTAGATTCTATTTGGTTGCTATTCCCTGCGTTGATGCTTTTCCATATTTTTAACGCCGGTGCAATGCCTATCGGTGACAGCATCGCTTCGCTTTGGCAACAACAAGTCGGCATTGATTACGGCAAAGCCCGTTTATTTGGCTCAATCGCTTTTGTGGTCGGCTCACTGAGTACCGGTTATTTAACCGGCTGGCTGGGTGAAGGCTCAATTATTTGGATTATGTTCGGTTTCTTTATCTTATTAGGCTGTGGGCAATTACTTACACCTAAAGTCAGATTTGAAAATCAACAAGATAAGAAATCTTCATCAAATCTCAGCTATTGGCAAATTCTCAAAGAACCAACTACGTTACGTATGATGTTTGCCGTTTCATTAATTCTTGGTTCACATGCCGCTTACTATATTTATAGTACGATTCATTGGTCGGCAGCCGGTATTTCCACCCAAACCAGCAGCTTGTTATGGGGCTTTGCGGTGTGTGCCGAAATTTTATTTTTCTTATTTTCCAACCGCTTATTTAAAGCGTGGCGAATTTCACATTTGATGATAATTGCAAGTTTGGTTGCGATTCTCCGTTGGTCGATTTTAGCTTCAACCACTGAAATTACCCTATTAGCGATCTCACAAACATTTCATGCTATCACATTCGGTATGGCGCACTATGCGATGATTCGTTATATTTCCGCCCAAAATCCGGAAAAAATCACCAAATTGCAGGGCTTATATTTTGCGTTATCGAATTGTGGCTTTACGGCGATTTTTACCTTTATATCGGGCATGCTATACCAAGATATACCCAACTTTGTCTTCTGGTTGATGGCGATTATCGTTGTGCCGGCAATTTTTATCGTGCCCAAAAAATTTGAGGTGAAACTAGTGCAAGGAGAAAATCATGTCTGAATATAGTATTGGCAAAGTATTTACTTCCGACAAAACCACTTATCAGGCAATTGATCAACTGCTCGAACAAGAAGGCATTCGTAGAGATAATAATCTTGATTACACCTGTGCGATGTATAACAACGATGATGAAGTGATTGCAACCGGCAGCTGTTTTTCAAATACGCTACGTTGCTTAGCGGTGTCTCATCAATATCAAGGCGAAGGTTTAATGAACCAAATTGTTACACATTTAATTAATGAACAATTTGAACGAGGTAATTCACATATTTTTCTCTATACCAAAACCTCCACCAGCCAATTTTTTGCTAGTTTAGGTTTTCACGAAATTGCCCATATAGAAGGGAAAATTTCCTTTATGGAAAATCAGCGCACCGGATTTGCAAATTATTTAGCAAATTTGACCGCTTGTAGTCCGGTTCCTCTCGCGACTCAACGGGTGGCGGCGATCGTAATGAATGCCAATCCGTTTACTTTGGGACACCTTTATTTGGTAGAAAAAGCGGCAAGCGAAAACGATCTGGTACATCTCTTTATTGTGTCTGAAGATAAAAGTTTGGTTCCGTTTGCAGTTCGAAAACAATTGGTAGAACAGGGTGTAGCACATTTAAACAATGTGATTTGTCATGAAAGTGGGTCTTATATTATTAGTTCGGCAACTTTCCCGAGTTACTTCCAAGAAAACGATAATGCGGTCATTGAAAGTAATGCAATGCTCGATCTGCAAATTTTTACACGTATTGCCACTGCGTTAGGCATTCAACGTCGTTACGTTGGCGATGAGCCTTTTAGCCGAGTAACCAATATTTATAACCAAATTATGCAAGATAAATTACCAGAACAGAGCATCGAATGCGTTATCGTACCTCGCAAAGGAGTGAACGAACAAATCATTAGCGCTTCTGCTGTTCGAGAGTTGATTAAAAATGGTGATTTCACTACGATGAAACAGATGGTACCGGCTTCTACATATCAATTTTTTACCAGCGAAGCGGCAAAACCGGTTATTGCACGTATTCAAGCAACAGATAATGTAAGGCACTATTAAAAAAGAAATGTAAAAAAGAAATGCTAAAAAACAAGCGGTCATATTTTGCAAATTTCTTACAAAATATGACCGCTTGCTTTATATAAGTAAGTTAATCCTTACTTCAATTGTTCTTCGATAACACCGCCACCTAAGCAAACTTCGCCTTGATAGAAAACCGCTGATTGTCCCGGTGTCACCGCAATTTGCGGCTCATCAAAGATCACTCGAATCGTATCATTATCCATCGGCTGAATTTCACACGCGATATCCGTTTGACGATAACGTGTTTTGACCGTACAACGTAAATTTTCACGAATAGGCTGGCGATCTACCCAGTGTAGCTGAGTTGCGATTAAACCGCTTGAAAGCAATGCTGAGTTATCATGGCCTTGTGCCACGACTAACACATTATTGATGAGATCTTTTTCGACCACATAAAACGGATCTTCGCTCAAGCCTTTTACCCCACCAATTCCTAAGCCTTTACGCTGACCGAGGGTGTGATACATTAAACCATCATGACGACCGACAACTTTACCGTCCACTGTTCTGATTTCGCCCGGTTGTGCCGGTAAATAACGCGCTAAGAAATCTTTAAATTTACGTTCACCGATAAAACAAATACCGGTCGAATCTTTTTTCTTCGCTGTCGCTAAACCGAGATCCTCAGCAATTTGACGTACAATCGGTTTCTCAATATCACCCACCGGGAATAGGCTCTGTCCTACTTGCTTATGGCTTAACGTGTAAAGGAAATAACTTTGATCTTTATTTGCATCTAAACCACGTAATAATTGTGCGTTATTATCATCACCGCTACGACGTACGTAATGACCGGTTGCAATATAATCCGCACCTAAATCTTCCGCTGCATATTCTAAAAATGCTTTAAATTTAATTTCTTTATTACAAAGAATATCCGGATTTGGTGTACGACCCGCTTTATATTCGTTTAAGAAATGCTCGAAGACATTATCCCAATACTCTGCGGCAAAATTGATTTTATGCAGTCTCATGCCCAGTTTATCCGCCACCGCTTGAGCATCGGCTAAATCCGCCGCTGCGGTACAATAATCAGTATCATCGTCTTCTTCCCAGTTCTTCATAAACAGGCCTTCAACTTGATAACCTTGTTGTTGCAGAATAAAAGCGGATACTGATGAATCTACGCCACCGGACATTCCAATAATCACTTTCTTTTTCGCATTCTCCGCTAATTGCTCAGCGGTTAATTTAGCAAAGTGAGTATCATAAGTTTTTGAGCTAAGTTGAGTTTGATTTGTCATAATTCTCCCGTAACTTCGGTTAAGGCGAAGCACATTGGTTGGTTTAACAGATAGGTAAGTATTTACTTACACATATAGAAAACGGCACAAACCGAATGTTTGTGCCATTAAAATATTGCAAGCGGTCAAATTTGCAAAAAGTTTTACAAATTCAACCGCTTATCCTATTCATTTGTTCAATTATTTTACTTCGTAAAATTGCGGTTCTTTGCTGAAACGTGCCACTTCTTCAGGATCAGCCGTACCGTCCGCCATTTTAGCTTTTAGATTGTCACAAGGCTCTTCACAGTCACACATTTTTTTCATACCTAATGCGGTAATTCCACCACAGCTGCCTTTGATTGTTTTTCCTTTTACGATAAAACCAATCGACATTGCAAAAATCACAGCAATAAAAAAGCCGAAAGTAATTAATAATGTTTCCATTGTTTACTCCAATTATTTTTGGTTAATTAATTTTTCAAATTCGCTCGACATTTTAGTTTCAAATGCTTCGCCGTTCTTAATAATCAGGAAAACCGCTAACTTTTCACGTTCAGCTACTTCCAGCGCTTTTTCTGGTCCTAATACGAATAAGCCGGTTGATAAACCATCTGCCGTCATTGTTGTTGGAGCAAATACGGTAATCGAGGCTAATTTATGGCTAACTGGACGCAGTTCTTTCGGATTAATAATATGTGAAAGACGGTTACCCTGCTCGTCTTCGAAATAATTGCGGTAATTACCGGAAGTCGCCATACCCAAATTATGTAATGGAACAGTAATCTGTGCCGCTTGCCCTTGTGCTAATGTTGGCTGCTCAATCGCAATACGCCAATCGACGCCTTGTAAATTTTTCCCTTTACCACGCAACTCGCCACCGATTTCCACCAAGTAATTCGCCAAACCGAGACTTTCCAGATGTTCCGCCAATTTATCTACGCCAAAACCTTTTGCGATGGAAGAAAGATCTAAATAAAGGTTAGGCACCAATTTTGTCAATGACGGTTTTTCACCTGTAGTTAACTTCAGTTTTTCAATACCAACCGATTTTGCTCGTTCAGCAATTTGTTCTGCTGAAGGCACTTTATTTAAACGTTTGTCCGGTCCAAAACCCCATAAGTTAACTAAAGGCCCAACCGTGACATCTAACGCCCCTTCAGTCACTTTATTTAATCGCATCGCTTCTGCCACCACTTTTGCAAAATCCGATGGAATTTCAACCGCTTGTCCAACTTGGCTCAGCTGATTAAAGTGGCTAATTTGTGACGATTTCTGGTAAGTCGACATCTCATTATTGACTGTTACCAATAAACTATCTAATTGCTTTTGTAACTCGTCTGGTGCAACTAAGTCTTCAACTTTACCGTCATCAATATATTTGACTGTATAAGTTGTTCCCATCGTTTTACCTTGTAAGGTAATTTGCTCCGGAGCTTTATTACAAGCGGTTAAAAAAATTGCCGACATTGCAAAAATTAAAATAGATTTAAGTTTCAAATTAAACCTCTTTATTTTAGTAGGTAAGATTTACGGACGAATACATCACTTCGCCCTAACAAAAGAAATTACTATTGAAAAAGACTGCAACAGCAAACTTTTTCACTAATAATTTAAAGCACTTCAAGCGGTGTGATTTACAAAAAACTTTGCAAATCACACCGCTTGTAAATCTGGGCGCATTTACACCCTGTTCGATTTGGTATTAACCACCGAAATCATCTAATAAGATGTTTTCGTCTTCAACACCTAAGCTCTTCAGCATACCGATTACCGCTGCGTTCATCACTGGTGGACCACACATATAGTATTCACAGTCTTCCGGCGCTTCATGATTTTTCAGATAGTTCTCATAAAGTACGTTGTGAATAAAGCCTGTGTAACCTGTCCAGTTATCTTCCGGTAACGCATCTGAAAGTGCTACGTGCCATACGAAGTTATCGTTTTCAGCCGCTAATTGGTCAAAGTCTTCTTGATAGAAGATTTCACGTTTAGAACGAGCACCATACCAGAATGACATTTTACGTTTAGATTTTAAACGTTTTAATTGGTCAAAGATATGTGAACGCATTGGCGCCATACCAGCACCACCACCGATAAATACCATTTCGTTGTCGGTATCTTTCGCGAAGAATTCACCGAACGGACCAGAAATCGTTACTTTATCACCTGCTTTTAATGACCAAATGTATGAAGACATTTGACCCGGTGGAACATCTGGGTTACGTGGTGGAGGCGTTGCAATACGCACGTTTAGCATAATGATGCCTTTCTCTTCCGGATATGAAGCCATTGAGTAAGCACGAATAATATGCTCGTCTACTTTTGACACATAACGCCATAAGTTAAATTTATCCCAGTCTTCGTGATACTCTTTCGGAATATCGAAGTCTTTATAGTTAACTGTATGAGGTTCCGCTTCAATTTGGATATAACCACCCGCACGGAAAGGTACTTCTTCACCTTCAGGAATTTGAAGTTTAAGCTCTTTGATGAAGGTTGCTTTGTTATCGTTAGAAATAACGGTACATTCCCATTTTTTCACACCAAAGATTTCTTCCGGAAGTTCAACATCCATTGAAGATTTTACGTTTACCTGACACGCTAAACGCCAACCTTCTTTCGCTTCTTTCTTCGAAATGTGCGATAACTCGGTTGGAAGAATTTCACCGCCGCCAGATTTTACTTGTACTTTACATTGACCGCATGAGCCGCCGCCGCCACAAGCTGACGATACGAAAATACCTTTGCTCGCTAAAGCACCAAGTAATTTACCACCCGCCGGAAGTGTAATGCCTTTTTCCGGATCGTTATTGATTGAGATGGTAATATCACCTGAATCGACTAATTTTGATTTAGCGAAAAGAATGATCACCGCAAGCACTAATACAAGAGCAGTAAATGCGATAATACCGAAAATAAAATTACTATCCACGATATGCTCCTTATAATTGAATGCCTGAGAATGACATGAAGCCTAACGCCATTAAGCCAACAGTGATAAAGGTAATACCTAAACCACGTAAACCTGCCGGAACATCAGAATATTTCATTTTTTCAGTTAAACCTGCAAGCGCAACGATTGCTAACATCCAACCCGTACCGGCACCGATACCATAAACCACAGATTCCGTGAAATTGTATTCACGTTGAACCATGAATGATACACCACCGAAGATTGCACAGTTTACGGTAATCAACGGTAAGAAGATACCTAATGCGCTATATAATGCCGGGAAGAACTTATCCAAAATCATTTCTAAGATTTGAACAAGTGCTGCAATCACACCGATGAACGTGATGAAGTTTAAGAAACTTAAATCCACACCTTCAACAAGTGCGCCGTCTTTTAATACGTGTGTATAAACTAATTGGTTAGCCGGTACCGCAATACCTAATACTACGATTACCGCAATACCTAAACCAAAAGCAGTTGAAACTTTCTTAGACACCGCAAGGAATGTACACATACCAAGGAAGAAAGAAAGTGCCATATTCTCAATGAATACAGACTTAACAAATAGACTTAAATAATGTTCCATCTTATTTCTCCACTTGCTCTGGTTTCCAGGTACGAATTCCCCAAATCACAAAACCGATAATGAAGAACGCACTTGGCGCTAATAAGAATAAACCGTTTGCTTGATACCAACCGCCGTTTTGAACAGTTTCTAATACGGTAATACCGAAGATTTTACCTGAACCGATTAATTCACGGAAAAATGCCACGATGATTAACATCGCACCGTAACCTAAACCGTTACCAATACCGTCAACGAAACTTTCTACCGGACCTGATTTCATTGCAAATGCTTCAGCACGACCCATTACGATACAGTTAGTAATGATAAGACCTACGAATACAGAAAGCTGTTTCGATAAGTCATATGCATACGCACGTAAAATTTGGTCAACTAAGATTACAAGTGATGCAATGATAGCCATTTGTACAATGATACGAATACTATTAGGAATAAAGTTACGAATCATTGAAATAAACATACTAGAGAAAGCAGTAACTAAACTTACTGCAATCGCCATTACTACCGCAGTTTGTAACTGAGTAGTTACCGCTAATGCAGAACAGATACCTAAGATCTGTAATGCAATCGGGTTGTTATCCGCGATTGGAGATAACAATAACTTTTTAAGATTGTTACTCGCCATTAGTTAGCTCCCATTGCTGCTTTGAATTTCGCTAAATATGGACCGAAACCGTTAGCACCGAACCAATATTTGAATGAGCCGTCAACACCGTTTGAAGTTAATGTTGCACCAGATAAGCCGTCAATACCGTGATCTTTATCTGCTGAAGCACCTTTACCAACGGTTAATGCCACTTCATTGTTTGCGTTGAATAATTTCTTACCTACAAAGTTTTTCTGCCAGTTAGGGTTAGCGATTTCGCCGCCAAGACCCGCAGTTTCACCTTGTTCATAGTAAGTAATACCATTTACGGTGTTCGCATCTGGTTGAACCGCAACAAAGCCGTACATAATTGACCATAAACCGTTACCGTACATAGGAAGTACGACTTGGCTTACTTTACCCGCTTCGTCTTTTACTAAATAAACTTCCGCATATTTAGCGCGTACTTTGATGTTCGCTTTATCATCAGCCGGATTGATCGCTACGTTTTGTGCAGGATCTTTCGCAGCTACTTTCGCATCAAAGTTTGCTACACCTTCAACATAATCACCGGTCGCTAAATCAACGATTTTAGGTTCGATGAATTTCGCATAGGTTTCTTGCACGTTTGTATTTGGCTGCATTAAACCTGCTGCTTGTAAAATGTTCTTTTGTTTATCAAGCACTTTCTGAATATCTTGCGTAGGTTTAAGCAATACTGCCGCACCCGCTACGATAAGAGAACAGATTAAACTTAATAACACAACAACGGTTAAAGTACCGCCTACGCTATCTTTATTAAATTTAGCCATTTTTATGCCGCCTTCGCTTTTCTACGTTTGATGTTGCCTTGAACTACTAAGTAGTCGAAGATCGGAGCAAATAAGTTAGCGAATAAGATTGCTAACATCATACCTTCCGGATACGCTGGGTTTGCTACACGGATAACAACACACATCACACCGATTAACGCACCGTACCACCATTTACCTTTGTTAGTAAATGCCGCTGATACAGGGTCTGTTGCCATGAAGAACATACCTAATGCGAAACCGCCTAACACTAAGTGCCAATGCCATGGCATTGAGAATAGTGGATTTGTGTCTGAACCGATTAAGTTGAATACGGTTGCTGTTGCCGCCATACCAACAAATACGCCGGCAATAATGCGCCATGAAGCAATACGTGTGAACACGATAATTGCCGCACCAATCATTAACATAAGTGTTGAAACTTCACCGATTGAACCAGGAATATTACCTAAGAAAGCATCCATCCAAGTAATTTCTTGACCGGTTACTGCGTGTTTAAGCGCACCTTGACCGCCTTGCGCCCATTGTGAAAGCGCTGTTGCACCAGAGAAGCCGTCCGCAGCAGTCCACACTAAGTCACCTGAAATCTGTGCCGGATAAGCGAAGAATAAAAACGCACGACCCGCTAATGCCGGGTTCATAAAGTTTTTACCTACACCACCGAATACTTCTTTCGCAACCACAACACCGAAGGTTGTAGCAAGCGCCGCTTGCCATAATGGTAATGTTGGTGGAACGATTAACGCTAATAAGATAGAAGTAACAAAGAAACCTTCATTAATTTCATGCTTACGCACCATTGCAAATACGACTTCCCAGAAACCACCTACAAGGAAAACCGTTAAGTAGATAGGAAGGAAATAAGTCGCACCAAGAAGCATTTTACTGCCCCAACCTGCATCGGCGGTTAAGGTTGCACCTAATGCATCTGAAAAACCGTAATGCCAGTTACTTGCGATTGAATCCGCTAATGTACCTAAATGGCTTGTTGCAAGAATTGCTTGCGCACCCACGTTATACATACCCCAGAACATTGCCGGGAATAACGCTAACCATACGATAATCATCATACGTTTAGAATCTAACGCATCACGTACGTGTGAATCTTTACGAGTCACAGTACCCGGTGTATAAAGAATGGTATATGTCGCTTCAAAAAGCGTGTACCATTTCTCATATTTTCCACCTTTGTGAAACGCAGGTTCCATCTTTTCAAAAAGATTTTTTAAACCCATTTTATTAACCTTCCTTCTCGATCTTATCTAACGCAGCACGTAACATCGGACCGTAGTTGTTTTTACCCGGGCAAACATAAGTACATAACGCTAAATCTTCTTCATCTAGCTCTAAGCAACCTAAGTTTTGCGCAGAATCGGTATCGCCGGCCGCTAAGTCACGAAGTAATAACGTAGGAATAATATCTAACGGCATTACACGCTCATATGCACCGATTGGCACCATTGCACGCTCACCGCCGTGAACTGCAGTCGTGAAGTTAAATAATTTTTTGCTGAAGTGACCTAATACGGTACGTGTGATAGAGAATTTATCCGAACCTGGCATAATCCAACCGAATAATTCTTTCTCACGACCTTCCGCAAGTACAGAAACTTGTAGCGCATAACGACCTAAGTAGTTAACCGGACCTGTCGCCGTCGCACCACTTAACACTGAACCTGAAATCACACGGTTTTCACCTGCATTCAGTTCGTTTGCCGTTAATTGTGAAAGGTTTGCACCAAGACGAGTACGTACTAAACGTGGTGTTTTTACTTGCGGACCAGCAAGTGCAACAACACGGTCGGTAAATAATTCACCGCTTGTGAATAATTTACCGATTGCGATTACATCTTGGTAATTTAAATGCCATACGGTTTTGGTTAAACCTACCGGATCAATAAAGTGAATGTGAGTACCCACTAAACCTGCCGGGTGACGACCTGCAAATTCGTGAACGTTTACACCGCTAACTGACGGAACATTCGCACCAGCTGCTTTCACTAAATTCACTTTCACGCCTAAACGAGTTAATACCGTTAAACCGTGTTCGAAATCGTTTTTGTATTCGTTAATAATCACTGTCGGATCAGCGCTTAACGGATTGGTATCCATTGCATTAACGAAAATTGATGCAGGTGTCGCATCAACAGCAGGAACTTTGCTGAACGGACGTGTACGGAATGCTGTCCATAAACCTGATTCAACAAGATTTGCTTTTACTTGTTCCGCTGATAAAGAGGCTAATTGCGCAGCTTCATAGCTCTTAAAGGTAATTTGCTCATCACCCTCAACTTTAATTACGACTGATTGAAGAACACGTTTTTCACCACGGTTGATCGTTACTACCGTACCGCTTGCTGGGGCTGTAAATACTACGCCAGGGTTCTTTTTATCTTCAAAAAGTACCTGACCTTTTTTCACTACATCGCCTTCACGAACTTTCATTGAAGGACGCATCCCCACATATTCTTCACCAAGCATCGCAACTTCATTAACGGTATTGCCGTTATGGATTACTTGTGCCGGCGTACCTGCAATAGGTAAATCCAAGCCTTTTTTGATTGTAATCATATTGTTTGCACTACTTTTTGTTGGGTTAAAAAATAAGATTGCGAAAAATCGCAATCGCTTCTCTTGAGCCGTAACGTTAATTTAAAAACAAACGAATTCCCCCACTTGTTTCTAAAAAGTTACATTAAGTTCTCAAATCTGGGTTTTTATCTTGGAATTAATTCACAAGCTAAAATAAACGAGGTATTTTACCTTAAAAACGAGCTAACTTTCCACAAAAACACACGATTTTCGGGTGCTAGACCTTGAATATTTGAAATAAATCAATATTTATTAGACAATTTTTTAACATTTACCTCTAAAGGGGTAATCCATATTTCAGTGTTTTAACTCCAAACAAGCGGTCAGATTTTCTAAACTTTTTGCAAAGTTTGTAACAATTGGTAATTACAAAATTTTGAGTAGAAAAAACCGCCTGTAAAGCGTAGAATACCCGATAATTTTACTCAATTTAAATAACGAATTTGGAAACTCATAATGGAACAACAAGAAGTCATTCATATTTCGATTTCTGAAGCTGCGCAAGCGCACTTCCGTCGTCTTTTAGAACAACAAGAAGAAAATACCAATATCCGTATTTTCGTGGTAAATCCAGGCAGCCCTAATGCTGAATGCGGCGTATCTTATTGCCCGCCAAATGCTGTTGAAGAGACCGATACACAATTTGAATATAACGGTTTCTCTGCGTTTGTAGATGAAATTAGCTTACCTTTCTTAGATGAAGCGGAAATCGATTACGTAACGGATCCAATGGGATCACAGCTTACGTTAAAAGCGCCAAATGCCAAAATGCGTAAGGTTGCGGATGACGCGCCTTTTATCGAACGCTTAGATTATGTGATTCAAACTCAGGTAAACCCGCAATTAGCAAGTCACGGCGGTCGAGTGACGTTAATCGAAGTGACGGAAGATAAATATGCGATTCTACAATTTGGTGGTGGCTGTAACGGTTGCTCGATGGTGGATGTCACCTTAAAAGAAGGGATCGAGAAACAATTATTAGCAATGTTCCCTGACGAGTTAGTCGGAGTGAAAGATGTAACCGAACACCAACACGGCGAACATTCTTACTACTAAATAACATAAAAAAGCACGAGTAACTTAGCTCGTGCTTTTTTTTGCAACTTTTCAGCCAAATTTAACCGCTTGCTAGACTAGAGTAATGCTGGATAACGTTGTTGAATTTCGCTCAATAAGGCTTTTTTATCTTGTTTCGAGAGAAAAGCCGCTTCAATCGCATTAAATAAAAGTTGCTGCGCCTCTTCTTTACTAAGCTGATAATCGGCTTCCAATAGGTGGAACTCATTTTTCACATTTGTTTGCGAAACCGTCATATTATCGCTATTTAACGTTGCCACCACACCTCGCTCTAAAAATGTACGTAGCGGATAATCTTGCAAACATTGAACCGTTTTAGTTTGCAAATTACTACACGGACACATTTCTAACGGTGTTCGACTACCAATCAATTTACGCATCACGCTTTCCGACTGAATTGAACGAATACCATGTCCAATACGTGAAGCGCCAAAATTCAGTGCTTGCTCAACACTCTCTGCGCCTGCAGCTTCTCCGGCATGAAGGGTAAACGGTACACCTAATCCATTTGCATAATCAAATTCTGCACTAAAATTCGCTGTCGGAAATATACCTTCCGCACCGGCTAAATCCACCGCCACCACACCGGCTTCGCCTTTGCTTAAATATTTATGGGCTAAACGTACAGTTTCTAAATTTTCCGCCTGGTTATCCGCTGCTCGCATACAGCATAAAATTAAATTCGCTTTAAACAATTGGGTCTTGGCTAAGCCTTCTTGTAAACCTTTAATCGCCGCCTGTACCACTTGCTCTTGCTCCATACCTTTTTGCGTATGAAATTGTGGTGCAAAACGAATCTCCGCATAAAGCAAGCCGGCTTGATCTAATCGCTGTAGAACATCGGTAACGGACGAAGCTAACGCTTCAGGGGTTTGTAATAACGAAATGGGTAACTCGAAACAGCGTAAATATTGATTTAAATCGCTACAATCTTGCGGGACGGAAATAAAAGGAAGTAAGGTTTGCGGGTCAGAGGAAGGGAGTTGAATTTGCTGTTTAGCAGCCCATTCAATCATCCATTGTGGTGATAAAGAACCATCTAAATGCAAATGTAGGTCTATCACCCCATATGTTGCTAAGTTTAAAGCCATATTGTCTCCTTAACTGTTATTGATATTTTATATATGGTTGCACAAAGATTACACAAATTTACGCAAAATAACAATATATAAAACAATAAGCGGTGTAATTTCCGAGAAATATTACAGATATAAAAACACCACCTTACGGTGGTGTTTACTAGATTTTAATTAACCTTCACAGCTAGAACAACTTAATAAGTTACGGTTAAACACTTGTGCCGCACTCATTGAGTATTGGTAATAAATTGATTTTAAACCGAGTTCTTCTGCGGTTAAGTATAATTGGTTTAAGTCACGAGCCGGTGTTGCCGGGTGAACCATGATATTAATACTTTGACCTTGGTCGATATATTTCTGACGTTGTGCCGCTTGCTGAATCACGCTTAACTGACTAATTTCAGAGAAGGTTTTGAATACTTCTTTTTCTTCATCGGTTAGTTGTTCTAAGTGCTGTACAGAACCGTCATTATGTAAAATCGATTCCCAAATCTCTTCCGTATCTAAACCTTTTTCTTGGAGTAATTTCTCTAAGAACGGGTTTTTATACACGGTTTTGATTTTCGCTAAATCTTTAACATAGTAGTTAGATTTAAACGGTTCAACCGATGGTGATACGCTACCTAAAATAAAACTACTTGATTTCGTTGGCGCAATACTCATTAAAGTGGTATTACGACGACCATAACCTTTTAAGATTTCCGGCTCACCAAAACGTTTCGCTAACACTTGTGACGCTTTTAAGGTTTTCTCTTGTAACGTTTTAAAGATTAAGTTGTTTTTTTGCATTGCTTGGAAGCTATCAAACGCAATGTTATTCGCTTGTAAGTAGCTATGCCAACCTAATACGCCTAAACCTAATGCACGGTGACGAGTTGCAAAGCGATGTGCACGATCTAAGAACGGCATATCTTTACTTTTCTCGATAAACTCACTCATTACCACGTCTAAGAAGTAGGTTAATACTTCAGGCGCATCCGTATCTTTCCACTCATCAAAATAAAGTAAGTTCATTGAAGAAAGACAGCAAACGAAGCTTTCATCATTGCTTGACGGAAGCATAATTTCGGTACATAAGTTTGAAGCGTGTACCGTCATATTTTTATCTTTATAAACGTCCGGACGACCGGCATTCGCATTATCTTTGAAGAATAAATACGGAATACCCGTTTCCGTTTTACGTTGTAAAAGTTTTGCCCAAAGTTGACGTTTATACGGGTCACCCGCTTTCATTGATTCTAACCAATCATGACCGACACATACGCCGTAATACATTAATTGGATTGGGTTACCTTCGGTATGAATATCTAACCATTCGTCAATATCGCCGTGTTCAATATCGATATAACCGGCAAATTGGCCTTTACGTGACGTACCTTGAGAAATAACGTCAATCACCGTATCAAACAATTTACTAAAGTTGAACGAACCGTCTGATTTACCGTTATTTTTAATTGCCGAACCACGCGGACGAATATCACCGAAATAAGCGGAAGTACCGCCACCGATTTTACTCATCATCCCCACTTCAGCGGTCGTCACCATAATTTCGTGGATTGAGTCACCGATGTAGCTACCAAAACAAGAAATCGGTAAACCACGATCTAAACCGAAATTCGACCAAATCGGAGAAGAAAGTGAGAAATAACCACGTGCCATATAGTGATAGAATTTATCCGCATAACCTTCGATACCGAGTTTATGCTCTGCGTGTTCAGCGATAAAACGAATACGCTCTAATGCGGTTGTTCCTTCAAGTAAGTAACCACGTTGTAAAAATAAGCGGCTATCTTCATTTAGCCATTCAAAATCAGGGCGAGTATTAGAATAAGTCATCTGCGGTAATCTGCTTCATTTTTTTGCTGTAATCAGTACTACGTTTGTTAAAGAAATCTGTTTCTTTCGTTGACAGGATTTCAATATCAAACCACTCAGTTTCTTTTAGTAATTCAGGATTTACATCGTATGGAGGCTCTAAACCTAGCGTCATTAACGAGTTGTTATAACGGCTACGAATATAGTTTTCTACCGCTTCACGACTAATAAAGCTTAAATCGCCTTCTTCAAAAATCCAATCTAAAATGCCACATTCCGCCTCAAACGCTTGAGTAGATAGGGTCTTTAATTCTTCAAAAAATTCCGGAGTGAAAAGCTCACTGTGTTCATCGCGTAAAATTTCGTATAACGCAATACCGAATTTACCATGAATTTCTTCTTCTTTTGATGTTGCTTCAACCGCATTAGAAATCCCTTTAAAGAGGTTTTTATGCTTATTGAACGACATCATAATTAAGAACTGACCGAATAATGAAATATGTTCTACGAAAAGAGAGAATAAAACGAGTGAAAGTACGAATTCACCTTTACCCGCATCTTTATCTTTCATGAACGATTCCATATAACGAATACGGTTCATTAACGGTTCAATGTCTTGGATTTGGCTAAACATTTCGTTTAAGCCTAATTTTTCTAATAAAAACGAGTATGCATCTTTGTGACGAACTTCCGACTCTGCGAATGTACCACCTACATCATCCATTTCCGGTTTTGGGAAATAGCGATATAGTTCACCCCAGAAACGTTTTACGTTTACTTCCACTTGAGAAATCGCCAACATCGCACGAGTTAACACATGACGTTCGTGATCATTGATATCAATACGGTAGTTCTGAATATCACCGGTAAAATTAAACTCCGTATGCAACCAATAAGAATGGCGAATTGCATCTTTAAATTCTAATAATTCAGGGTATTCGTATGGCTTGATGTTCAAGCGTTTTTCAAAAAGATTTCTTTTGGACATACTCGTTAACTCTATCTTTATTCATTAATAATTAAGGCGTGGATTTTAGGGAAAATTTTTTAGTACCACAAGTCTTGACAAACAAGCTTTTTAGCTAGTCATTTGATTTATAAAGAAAAAAATTTTTGTCAATTTATAAATCAATATCTAGTGGTTTATTTGTAAAAATCTACTAGATATTGTATTGCATTAATTATAATCAAATTACAAGCCGAACGTAAAAACCGTGAATTCACAAGCGTTTTATAGTATGATGAACGAAATTTTGATCCCTTTACAAGCGGTTAAATTTAGCGAAAAATTTACAAAAGATCCGCTAAATGACACCGCTTGTTATTTTTATTCGTGAACAACCTTATGCAAAATCAATTTTACCGCGGACGTTTTTCCGTTGCACCAATGCTTGATTGGACCACTCGTCATTGTCGCTACTTCCATCGCCAATTTAGCCAACACGCTTTGCTTTATACCGAAATGATCACCGCGCCGGCGATCATTCACGCAAAATACGATCTGCTTGAATACGATCCGAGTGAAAACCCGGTTGCATTACAGCTTGGCGGCAGCGATCCGGCTCAACTTGCCCATTGTGCCAAATTAGTTGAAGAACGCGGCTATGCGGAAATCAATTTAAACGTCGGCTGCCCTTCCGACCGTGTACAAAACGGGATGTTCGGCGCTTGTTTAATGGCAAAAGCCGATTTGGTTGCCGACTGTATCAAAGCAATGCAAGATGCGGTGCAAATTCCGGTGACGGTTAAACATCGTATCGGTATTGATGACTTGGACAGCTACGAATTCTTATGTGATTTTATTGAGAAAGTACAGCCGTATAGTAACGATTTTATCGTTCATGCTCGCAAAGCGTGGTTGTCCGGTTTAAGTCCGAAACAAAATCGTGAAATTCCACCGCTTGATTATGAGCGTGTTTATCAACTCAAACGTGATTTTCCGCATTTAAATATTTCGATTAACGGTGGTATTAAAACTGTTGATGAAATCAAACAGCACTTGGCATTTGTCGATGGTGTAATGGTGGGGCGTGAAGCCTATCAAAACCCGTCATTGTTAGGCGAAATCGATTCGCAAATTTTCGGTGAAAATCGACCGCTTGTCACTGCCCGAGAAGCAGTTGAAAAAATGTTGCCTTATATTGAAGCGCAAACGCAAAAAGGGGTTTATTTAAACCATATCGTTCGCCATATGTTAGGCGCATTCCAAAACTGTAAAGGCGCACGTCAATGGCGTCGTCATTTAAGTGAAAACGCCACCAAGCAAGGCGCAGGCGTTGAAGTCGTTGAACAGGCACTCAGCTTTGTACAAGAATAATTAAATTTGCTATTTCCCCCTAAGCAGGCATAATGTTTTTATCTTATGTATCCTTCGGGGGAAATATGACTATTCATTCAGTCAATCCAAAAGGCAGTTTAGACCAACTTTCACATTTGGAAATGGAATTGCTGACCAAAAACGCACAAGGTAATCTCTATTCACTCTATCGCAATTGTTCGCTTGCCGTGCTAAATTCCGGCGCAGTCACCGATGACAGTCGCGCACTGCTCAATCAATATCAACACTTCGACATCAATCTGATTACCCGTGAAAAAGGGGTAACGCTTGAGTTGCACAACCCGCCAGAAACCGCTTTTGTTGACGGTAAAATGATGCTCAATATTCAATATCATTTATTTGCCGTATTACGTGACATCGTTTTTGTAAACGCCCTTTCTCAATATTTCAAACAAGATCAACCGCAAACCGATTGTCGCTATATCACCAATCAAGTCTTTTCAATTTTACGCAATGCCAAGGCACTTGAGATTGGTTCTGATCCGAATCTAATTGTTTGCTGGGGCGGTCATTCGATTAACCAAACCGAATATCAATATTGCCGAGCAGTCGGGACCGAATTGGGATTACGTTTACTTAATATTGTCACCGGCTGTGGTACCGGCGTGATGGAAGCGCCAATGAAAGGTGCTGCAATCGGTCATGCGAATCAGCGTTATCAGCATAGCCGTTTTATCGGAATCACCGAGCCGTCTATTATTGCCTCCGAGCCGCCGAACCCGATCGTCAACGAATTAATTATTATGCCCGATATTGAAAAACGGTTAGAAGCATTCGTGCGTATGGGACACGGCATTGTCATCTTCCCCGGCGGCCCCGGCACATTAGAAGAATTACTTTATATCATTGGTATAAAACTCAATCCGGCTAATAAGTTACAACAATTACCGGTAATTTTGACCGCACCGCCGGAAAGCGCCGATTATTTCACCGCGATTGATGAATTTATAGGTGAAACGCTTGGTAAAGAAGCGCAACAACAATATGAAATCATCATTGATGATCCGGTTTTAGTCGCCCAAAAAATGGCACAGGCAATGAAAGAAGTGAAACGTCAGCGCCAAGCGCTAGCCGATTCATACAGTTTTAACTGGTCGCTAAAAATTGATGACGCTTTTATTTTGCCTTTTGCTCCGACTCACGAAAATATGGCAAATATTGATCTGCATTTTGACCAAGCTCCGGCGCAATTAGCGGCGAATTTACGCCGAGTATTTTCGGGTATTGTTGCCGGTAATATCAAACCGGATACACAAGATATGATTGAACAATACGGTCCCTTCCAGCTTAAAGGCGATCGCAAATTAATGGAGAAAATCGACCGCTTGTTACAACGCTTTATTCAGCAACATCGTATGAAATTACCGACCGGAGAGGCTTACAAACCTTGTTATCAGATTCATAAATAGCGAGGGGGAATTATGTATTTACAACAGATTGAAATCAGCGGCTTTCGAGGGATTAATCAGCTCACATTACAATTGCGCCCGAATATGGTATTGATTGGTGAAAACGCTTGGGGTAAATCCAGTTTGCTGGATGCACTCAGCCATATCTTCAATATCAAAGGCGAGCTTTATCAATTTAGTGAATCGGACTTCCACCAACAATATCATGCCACAACTAAGGCGGAGCAAATCCGCCTACTGTTCACCTTCTGTGCCGAACATGAAGGCGAATGTCAGGCTGATATCCATCAATCTTATTGTCATCTTTTTTATCCGGATGAAAAAGGCAAGCCTTGTATTAATCTACAAGTTTCCGGTAAACACCTAAATGGCGTTATTGAAACTGGCTACTGTTTTCTGGATAACTTCGCCAAACCACTAACGGTTGCCAATCATGAAGAAATTATTCTATCGATTATCAATCACTCGCCCGTTTACCGCTTTAGAGATGCCCGTTTAAATAAATTCTCTCCGCTTGAAACCCTTTCTCCTCATATCGAAAATGAGCAAGATACTATCCAAAGCGAATTGCAAGCACTCTCTTTATTATTGCGCTATTACTTTTTAAGTATCAAAAGTCGTCAACAATTAGCCGATGCGATGCAAGACACTTCCGTACTATGGGAAAGAGTCAAATCACTTTGTTTACGTTTAAAACAAGATCAAGGCGGAGAACTGACTCATAAGGTGCGCACCCACCTTTCCTCACTGTTTATGATCAGTCAGAAATTACGCCATGTTGAAAAGCCGATTATCTTATTTGAAGATCTCGAAGCACGTTTACACCCCCGTATGATTGCGATCTTTTGGGAATTGGTAAATTATTTACCGGTACAACGCATCACCACCACCAATTCGATGGAATTACTTTCTCAAGTGCCGCTACGAGAAATTAGCCGTTTAGTGCGTTATCGAGATCATACCGAGGCATTCTCGCTTGTGCATAGTTCGTTAGGCAAAGAAGACCTACGTAAACTGACCTTTCATATTCACTACAATCGAGGTTTAGCTTTATTTTCTCGAGCATGGATTTTAGTCGAAGGCGAAACGGAAGTTTGGATTCTAACTGAGCTGGCGAATTTACTGGATATTAACTTGGAAATGGAAGGGATTCGGATTGTGGAATTTGCCCAATGCGGCTTACGCCCGTTAATTAAATACGCCAAGGCAATGGGCATTGAATGGTATGTGTTGACCGATGGCGATCAAGCGGGCGAAAAATATGCCGATATTGCCAAAAGCATGTTACAGGAAAACGAACACCCAAGTAAACATTTGACCGTCATTCCACGCCAAGATATCGAACATTTTTTCTATCACGAAGGACTAAGGGAAGTATTTGTGCGTCTTGCCCGTTGGCAGCCGAGAGATCATAAATACCCGACTAAAACCATTATCAAACGAGCGATTCAGTACACCTCAAAACCAGATTTAGCGATTGCGATTTCAACTGAAATCAAACAAAGAGGCAATCAAGCGATTCCTCGCTTATTTAGAAAGCTGTTTATTAAAGTTTTGCAACTTATCAAAGAGCAATAAATAACAAGCGGTTAAATTTACAAGATTTTTTGCAAATTTAACCGCTTGTCTGATTCCAAATCCGCCATGGCTAGCGTCGAATTTCAAAGCGTTCGAATTGTTCCGAGCCTTGATAACTTTGTTCAATTAAATTACGCACAGCAGATGTCGGAGGGCCTTTTTGTAGCCAGTTTCTGAACGCTGCCATTTGCGCTTCACTCCCCATTGCAACCACTTCCACCGAGCCTTCAGGGCGATTTTTCACATAACCTTTAATGCCGATTTTTCCTGCCTCTTGTAGCGTGAAGAATCGAAAACCGACACCTTGTACATGTCCGGTCACAATAAACTGTTTCTGTTGCATAAGCCCTCCGCCAATTTCTACATTTTCAATTTAATTAAACGTGCAACATTTTCTGCGCTAGACTCCAAGTTTTCTCGTCCTTGTTTTAAGGTTTCTTCGAGTGAATTTAATTGACGAATAATCGGGAATACCGCATCAATGCCGTGCTGATAAACCACATTGTAATCTTCTCGTAAGCAACCGACAATCGCAATCACCGGCACATCAAATTGTTTTGCCGTTTTTGCCACACCCACCGGTGTTTTGCCGGCAATACTTTGTGCGTCCATACGCCCTTCGCCGGTAATCACTAAATCCGCATCTTGGATATGCTCCGCCAAACGAGTCGCTTCGATAATGATTTGTACACCTGCTTTAAGCTGCACGTTCGGCAGTAATAATAAACCGCCGCCCATACCGCCTGCCGCACCTGCGCCGGCATGATTAGCAATCGCAATCCCTTGTTGAGCTAATGCGATATCCGCAAAATGCGCCAACGCATTATCCAAGGTTTGAACCATCTCTGGCGTTGCACCTTTTTGTGGGCCAAACACCGCCGAAGCACCACGCTCACCGCATAACGGGTTATTTACATCACACGCCACTTCAAACTCAACACTTTGTAAACGAGGCTCTAAATTTTCTAACGAAATCTGACTGATTTGTTGTAGCTGTTCGCCCCCAAAACCGATTTCCTCACCTGCGGCATTTTTGAAAGAAGCGCCGAGCGCTTGCAACATACCGACACCGCCGTCATTGGTCGCACTACCGCCAATACCCAACAGAATTTTCTTCACGCCCAAATCTAACGCTTTTTTGATTAATTCACCGGTACCGAAACTGGTAGTTTTAAGCGGATTACGTTGTTCAAAAGGCACAAGATGTAAACCGGAAGCCGCCGCCATTTCAATAAAAGCGGTCTGTTTATCGCCTGAAATGCCTAAAAAGCCGGTCACTTTATTACCAAGCGGCGCAGTCACTTCAACTTCTAATAATTCGCCTTTAGTCGCATCAATTAATGACTGAACCGAACCTTCACCACCGTCCGCCATCGGTACTTTGATGTATTGTGCATCAGGGAAAATACGTCTGAAACCGCCTTCGATCGATTGCGCTACTTCAAGTGCAGTAAGACTTTCTTTAAATGAATCGGGAGCAATAACAATTTTCATATTTTACCTCTTAGAATAATTTAAACACACCAAATACCAAGGTTGAAACAATAGTCATAATTAAACCGACCGCTGTTTCATACGGAATTAATTTTAAGCGTTCTTTCATATCCATATTGACGCTTCCGCCGGTGGCGTGGAAGAAAGAACCGTGCGGCATATGGTCAAATACGGTCGCACCGGCGTGAATCATTGCCGCACCAGCCAATGCACTTACACCTAATTCAATTAAGGTTGCACTAAATACATTTGAAGCAACCACGGTACCTGCTGTGGTTGAAGCGGTTGCCAGTGACATTAACGCCCCTGAAATCGGTGCAAGTAAATAAGACGGTAAACCTGAAGCGGTTAACGCTTCAATTAACACATCTTTTAAACCCGAATTGGCAATAATACCGGCTAATGCCCCCGTACCTAATAACATCACGGCAACTGGTGACATTTTTAATAAGCCTGAAGTCGCAAATTGATTTACTTGTTTTAATTTGCCCATTGCCAACGCACCGACTAAACCACCAAACGGTAATGCGATCAGCGGGTCAATTTTAATATCCGCGATAGGACGTAATGCTAATAAGATAATCGCACAAAGCGGTGCGGCAATTGCCGGCAGGAAAGCGGGTAAATTTTGCAGATTATTTGCAGAAACTTCATTATCCGCCACTTTTGAACCCTTGTTGATAAGGCGTTTGGCTAAAAAATAGGTCAGAATAATACCGAAGATAGCCGGAATGATACCCGCCGCCATCACAGAAGTTAGCGGTAGATGGAAAGCGTCTGAAGCGGCAATCGCATTGGGATTCGGCGACATTAAGTTACCCGCTTTACCGCCACCAATCATCGCTAATAAGATAGCCGGTTTCGATAAATTGCCACGTTTCGCTAACGCTAATGCGATTGGGGAAACGGTAATAACCGCCACGTCCACGAATACCCCAACAGCAGTTAAAATCATGGTTGAAAGTACTAGCGCAAGCAATGCTCGGGTTTCGCCTAATTTTTTCACGATGGTTTCGGCGATAGTACTTGCCGCACCGGATTCAATTAATACACCGGCTAATACACCCGCAGCTAAGATCCGCATGACCGCCGTGGTAATCCCTTGTGCACCGCCAATCATTAAGCTCACGGTTTGCGACAGATCCGCACCACCGATTAAACCACCGACCAATGCACCAATTAACATACCGTATGCCGGCGGTACTTTCTTTAAAATTAAAACTATCGCGACTGATAGTGCCACAACAGCACCGACTGCAGTTACCGCAACCATAATATTCTCCTTAATACCCAAAACATAAATACAAAAATAAATTGTTCGGCATTATGCGGATTTTTAATGGAAAGTCGTTAGTGAAAATTACAAAAAATAACGAGTTACACCGGCTAATATTGTAAAATTCAACAAATCAAGGCATTAAAATCGCACCTAAATATAAAATAAATTTATCTTCTATCTTATTGAAAGATAAAGAAGTTATTTGTTCGATTCGTTCTAAACGATAACGTAAGGTATTTTGATGAATAAACAATTTTTCCGAAGCGTGAACCAGATCACAATTTGACAAAAAATATTGCTGCAAACTTTTAAACAGCACGTTTTTCTCATCTTGAGAAATTAACTGTTGAACCGGTGTAAATAATTCTTTGGCTTGCCACGAATGAGAAAAATCCGCTAATAGCGCCTGTAAGCGATAATTTTCAAAACAGATAATCTGCTTCTTCGTATGATTATTTTCCGCATACGCTAAGGTGTGTAATGCAGACTGATAAGAAAAATGCGCTTCGACAAAATGTCCAACCTGACAACCGATCACCATACGATAATCCGTTTCAACCGTTTGTGACGGAAACAACTGGTTAAGTGTTTTATGTTTTTGTCGATGAAGTAATTCTTCTGCCGGTAGTAGCAAAACTAATTTATCTAAATCAACCACAACAACACTAGCATTCTGTTGCTGCTGCTCTAAATGTAATAATACGGTCTGCAATTCTTCCGAAGTAGGATTATTTAATTTGATAATAATCGCAGCCAGTGCTTGAGCCGGATTCAAATTAAAGAAACGAGCTTGTTGCTCTGTTTGTTCTCTATTTAAGCTGCCTTTTAATAATTGGCGAATAAATTCTTCTTTATAGCGGCGCTGCCAACGTTCCGTTTCTAAAACGATCGCTTGTTCGACAATTAATTCCGCCGCCATAGTGACTAATTCCGCATAATGACGAACAGCCTCCGGTGCACCGGAAATGCCGATCACGCCGATCGTTTTACCTAAATAGCGAATCGGTAAATTCAGCCCTTCTCTCGCTTCATAGTTCCACTGTTTTGCTAATTTTTCGTCAATTTCTACCGCTTGATCATGACGTAATACAATTACGGCACCGGTATGACGCTCACCTACGCGGCTCGGGTCGCCGGAGGCAATAATAATGCCCTGTTCGTCCATCACATTCACCGAGTTCGGAATAATTTGCATGGTGCGTTTGACAATAGCTTGTGCGGTTTGTTTGTCTAGTTTCATCATTTCTTCTCTAATTAACGCTAAAAATCAGCGACAAGCGGTCAAATTTTTCCAATTTTTTGCAAAAAAACAGAAAAAATAAACCGCTTAAAAAACAATCCCCTGACAAGCAGGGGATATAAAGGTTAGTGTTTAAGAATATATAGGTTACGCAATAAAATGTCATCTTGCGGATCTTTGCCACTATAACCTTTTACATACGGTTTGACTAAACGTGGGTTCACATAGTTATAAATCGGCACAATAGCGTAATCGTCCGCCAGTACTTTTTCCGCTTTCGCATAAGCGGTCGCTCTACCTTCCGCATCCGTAGCTTTGTAGGACTCCGCTACCGCTGCATCATACGCTTTACTTGCATAACCTGTTTTGTTATTACTTGAATCCGATAGGAAATAAGTCACAAAAGTGCTTGCTTGGTTATAATCTGCCGACCAGCCCGCACGTGCTAAATCATACTTGCCTTCACGGCGTGTATCTAAATAGGTTTTCCATTCCTGATTTTCTAATTCAACTTGAACCAGCCCTTTAGTATTGGCTTTCCATAATGAAGCGGCTGCAATTGCAATTTTTTTATGGTTGTCATTGGTGTTGTATAAAATTGAGAATTTCAACGGATTCGCTTTGCTGAACCCAGCTTCTTCTAATAATTTAACCGCTTGTGCATTACGCTCTGCCATTGCTTGCTGGCTATATTCAGGCGATTGAATTTTCTGCCCTTCGTGAATATAGGTCGGCGTAAACACATAAGTCGGCGTTTGTCCTTGTCCTAGTACTTTATCAGTGATAATCGTACGATCGAGTGCTAAATTCAATGCTTTACGTACTCGAGGATCATCAAACGGTTTTCTGTTCAAATTGATTTCATATAAATAAGTAGAAAGCGTTCTTGCGGTAAAAACTTCTTCCGGTAGATCTTTTTTCAACTTAGCAAACTGTTCCGGCGGTAACGTATAATTCGTTACATCTAAATCACCTGCTTTATAACGAGCCACATCAGTAGTTGCATTCGGAATAGCTAAATATGTCGCTTTATTGATCACGGTTTCTTTGTCATTCCAATAATTTGTATTACGCTCAAACACGATTTTTTCATTGATAACGTGTTCAGCTAATTTATACGCTCCGTTGCCAACTAAGTTCGCTTTTTTGGCCCAACTATCACCAAACTGTTCCACCACTTTTTTATTTACCGGCAATAATGATGAATGGGTGGTTAATTCGTTTGCATAAGGAACCGGATTAGTTAATGACAGCACTAACGTATAATCATCTACCGCTTTCACACCCAGTTCTTCCGGTTTTTTCTTGCCATCAATAATCTCTTGCGCATTTTCTACTTGTAGATAAGTCAGATAACTTGCGTAAGGCGAGGCGGTTAATGGATTGGCTAAGCGTTGCCACGCATAGACAAAATCATGTGCCGTTACCGGCTCTCCGTTTGCCCATTTTGCATTTTGACGCAATTTAAATGTCCAGGTTTTGTAATCGGGAGAACTCTGCCAGCTCTCTGCCACACCGGCTTGTAATTTTCCTTCTTCATCTTTAGTAATCAGCCCTTCAAACAGCTGATAAGCGACTTGTGATTCAGGCACACCTTCTATTTTTTGTGGATCAAAACTAGCCGGCTCTGAACCGTTATTAATAATAATTTCTTGTTTTTCCGCCAATACCGTTCCTTCCGGCACTTTTGCGGCAAAAGCCGTGCTGGATAAGCCAAGTACGATTGCGATATTTAATAATGAGCGAGTCAGTTTTGTTTGCATAATTATTCCCTTTATTTGAATAAATATATAAGATATATATCCTTAAAGTTTTAAAATAAAAAAATCACTTTGTAAAGCGCTACGTTTTAATTCTTCTCGCTTTTTTTCCATTTTGTGATAGGAATCACCTTTTATTGAAAATAATTTAATAAATATAACTCAGGTAATCACGCTATAAAGCCTAATAAAGCATAGATAAGCGTCTATATAGATTAGATAACTTAGAATAAAATTCTGTATTTTCTCAAAAACAGGCATTTTTTTACTTGCTTGTTAGAATAAAAAACGCCATTTCTTGCCAAAATAGCGTTTTACTTTCATTTTTTTAACCGCTATATTCATTAACAACAATAAGCAAGCGGTTGCTCTTGCAAAAAAGAGAGCAAATTTAACCGCTTATTTATTCATATGCATTCACAACATTTATTTTAGAGTTGGACAATATCATGGCAAAAACATTATACGAAAAACTATTTGATGCTCACGTTGTATATGAAGCCGCAGGCGAAACGCCGATTCTTTATATCAACCGCCATTTAATTCATGAAGTGACAAGCCCGCAAGCGTTTGACGGTTTACGTGTTGCCGGCCGCCAAGTTCGTCAAGTTAACAAAACATTCGGCACAATGGATCACAGTATTTCTACTCAAGTGCGTGATGTAAATAAATTAGAAGGTCAGGCGAAAATCCAAGTTTTAGAATTAGCGAAAAACTGTGAAGCAAGCGGTATTTCGTTATTCGATATGCAAACCAAAGAACAGGGTATTGTACACGTAATGGGACCGGAGCAAGGTTTAACCCTACCGGGTATGACGATTGTATGCGGTGACTCGCACACCGCAACACACGGTGCTTTCGGTGCGCTTGCATTTGGTATCGGTACTTCTGAAGTAGAACACGTACTTGCCACTCAAACCTTAAAACAAGCGCGTGCGAAAAGTATGAAAGTGGAAGTTCGCGGTAAAGTCAATCCGGGCATTACCGCAAAAGATATCGTGCTTGCAATTATCGGTAAAACAACCATGGCGGGCGGTACCGGCCATGTGGTGGAGTTCTGCGGTGAAGCGATCCGTGACTTATCGATGGAAGGTCGTATGACGGTATGTAATATGGCGATTGAGTTCGGTGCAAAAGCCGGTTTAGTCGCACCGGATGAAACTACATTCGCCTACTTAAAAGGTCGCCCGCACGCACCAAAAGGTAAAGATTGGGACGATGCGGTCGAATATTGGAAAACTTTAAAATCAGACGATGATGCGGTCTTTGATACGGTGGTGGTATTAGAAGCGAAAGATATTGCGCCACAAGTGACTTGGGGAACCAACCCGGGTCAAGTCATCGGTATTGACCAAGTGGTACCGAATCCGGCTGAAATGGCGGACCCGGTGACGAAAGCTTCAGCAGAAAAAGCTCTCGCATATATTGGTTTAGATGCTAACACCGATATGACAAATATCCCTGTAGATCAAGTATTTATCGGATCTTGTACTAATTCTCGTATTGAAGACTTACGTGCGGCAGCGGCGGTAATGAAAGGCCGTAAAAAAGCGGATAACGTAAAACGTGTATTAGTTGTACCAGGCTCAGGTTTAGTAAAAGAACAAGCGGAAAGAGAAGGTTTAGATAAGATCTTTATCGAAGCGGGCGCAGAATGGCGTAATCCGGGCTGCTCAATGTGTTTAGGTATGAATGATGACCGTTTAGGCGAATGGGAACGTTGTGCTTCAACCTCTAATCGTAACTTTGAAGGTCGCCAAGGTCGTAACGGTCGTACCCACTTAGTAAGCCCGGCAATGGCAGCTGCAGCGGCGATGTTCGGTAAATTCGTTGATATTCGTCACGTGGAATTAAATTAAGGATAAAAAAATGGCAGGATTAAAACAACACTCAGGTTTGGTCGTTCCGCTTGATGCGGCGAATGTGGATACTGATGCAATCATTCCAAAACAGTTCTTACAAGCAATTACTCGTGTCGGCTTCGGTAAACATTTATTCCACGAATGGCGTTATTTAGATGCGGAAGAAACCCAATTAAATCCGGATTTCGTGTTAAATTTCCCACAATATCAAGGGGCAACCATTTTACTGGCACGTAAAAATCTAGGTTGCGGCTCTTCACGTGAACACGCACCATGGGCGTTAGCCGATTACGGTTTTAAAGTGATGATCGCACCGAGTTTTGCGGACATTTTCTATAACAATAGCTTAAATAACCATATGCTCCCGATTCGCTTAAGTGAAGAAGAAGTGGAAGAAATTTTCCAATGGGTATGGGCGAACGAAGGTAAACAAATCCATATTGATTTAGAAGCAATGACGGTAACGGTCGGTGACAAAGTTTACCGTTTCGAGTTAGACGAATTCCGCCGTCACTGTTTATTAAATGGTTTGGATAATATCGGTTTGACCCTACAACACGAAGATGCTATCGCAGCTTACGAAAGTAAGATTCCGGCATTTTTACGTTAGTCTGATAAAACTAAAGCCAAGTATCACTACTTGGCTTTCTTTTATTGGTTCTTATAAAAATCCGAAATATGACAAACAAAGTCTTCTAGCATTTCTATTTTCTGCGCCTCGGTGACGTTTTCTGATACAGTAGCAGAAACCGCATCATAAATACCTTCCGCAAAACGCTTCGCATCCAATGCGTAATTCACACAGAAGGTATGAGTACAATCCCCTCGATACTCATTAGACGATAATAACCAGTTAGACACATTGTTATCATTACACTCCCCGGAATACCAATACTGGCTTGCTTTAATCGCCACCTCACGTTTTAAGCAGTAACAGTTTGTATCAATATGGTTCTTACGTTCTAAACAGATCGTGCCAGAAATACCTAGGGCATCTGACGATATATCGATATCACCAACCAATTTGTAATATTTACCGACCGATTCAAACGTATCTTGGCAAATAAATTTTCCGGTTTCCACATTCATAAAGTTACGCATACTATAAACGTAATCATATTGGTGTGCGGTAAGCTGACGAACACAATTTTCAATATGTTCTGGCTCATACCAGTTATCATCGTCCAAATAACAAATGAGATCTTCTTTAACCAAAAACGGGGCTATCGCATTAATACTGCTATTTGTCCAGCCGTTCGCACCAGTATTCATCGGTAGGTATGTCACTACCACGTGTGGATACTTCTCTACAATCGCTTTCGCATTAGTAAAGAATTGTTCACCATCAACAAAGACATAGTGCTTACAATTGGTATAGCTCTGCTGCTGTACACTTAAAATAGCTCGTTCTAAATGCGGACGACCTATTGTTGATGTAATAATTGCTACAGAAGGGGCTGTAACAGACATTATTCACTCCTCAGGGATAAATTTATAATTTTATATTTGATACTTGGTTTTATCACCAATATCAAAATGTAATGGCATTCGCCATTTTTGAATACTTAATATAAGTAACAATAGACCACAAACAATACTGAATAGTTGTAATAATATATTTTGCTCAAAAACGATCGATAACCAAAGTACTGCCATTAAAATAGGCTGAAAATTTAAGCCGAATACTCTAAAGCAAAAATACTCTTTGTAACTTAAGCCGCCGATGGTAAATAACATTGCACCCAATGCCATCAACGGTAGGTTGAAAATATAGCACAATAATCCAATCCATACCGCAAATTGAAACAGAAAACGGAAAGTTTTTAAATAGAGATGTAAAGACGAGGCAAGCAATACGCCAGCAATAAGTAAACCTTTCTGTGCGATCTGCATTTGATAAGGCAACAAGAATACCATCAATGTTGCAACCACAAAGCCCATCCGATATAGAATAACGGTTAAGTAATCCCAAAAATCCATAGGTGATTGAATATGTGGATCAGCCATTTTTTACTCCTTTTATAAATAACAAGCGGTCAATTTTTCGCAAAATTTTGCAAGAAATTGACCGCTTGAGAAAGAAAAGCCTTACAGCTTACGCTTTGTGACTATCTTGATAGTCTTTTGCCGCTTTTACAAAGCCGGCAAATAATGGGTGACCGTCACGTGGGGTTGACGTGAATTCCGGATGGAATTGCGCTGCAATAAACCATGGGTGATTCGGCACTTCAATAATTTCCACTAATTTACGGTCTGCCGATAAGCCACTCACTTTTAAGCCTGCCGCTTCGATTTGTGGTAATAAAGTATTGTTAACTTCATAACGGTGACGATGGCGCTCAACAATGGTTTCCGCACCATACACTTCACGTGCTTTAGTACCTTCGATTAAGTGGCATTGTTGCGCACCTAAACGCATTGTACCGCCTAAATCCGAATCGTCAGAGCGTGTTTCCACATTACCTGACTCATCTTGCCATTCGGTAATCAAGCCAACTACCGGTTGTGGGCAATCTTTATCAAACTCAGATGAATTTGCTTGGGTTAAACCCGCTACGTTACGTGCATATTCGATTAATGCGATCTGCATACCTAAACAAATACCTAAATAAGGAATTTTGTTCTCACGTGCATATTGTGCGGTACGGATTTTACCTTCTACACCGCGGTAGCCGAAGCCGCCCGGTACTAAAATCGCATCTAAGCCATGGAGTAATTCAACACCTTTGGTTTCGATATCTTGTGAATCAATATACTTGATATTTACCGTTAAGCGATTGGTTAAACCGGCGTGTTTTAACGCTTCGTTTACTGATTTATACGCATCCGGTAATTCAACATATTTACCCACCATACCGATGGTTACTTCACCGGTTGGGTTAGCTTGGCGATAAAGCACTTGTTCCCATTCGCTTAAATCCGCTTCCGGACAATCTAAACGAAAACGATCGCAAACGAAGCTATCTAAGCCTTGTGATTTAAGTAATTCAGGAATACGGTAAATCGAATCCACGTCTTTTAATGAAATAACCGCACGTTCCGGTACATTACAAAATAATGCGATTTTTTTACGCTCATTGCTTGGAATCGCACGATCCGAACGACAAATTAACACATCCGGTTGAATACCGATTGAAAGTAATTCTTTCACTGAGTGTTGAGTCGGTTTCGTTTTCACTTCGCCTGCAGTCGGAATATACGGCACTAAAGTTAAGTGCATAAATAAGGTTTTTTCACGACCGACATCCACTGCTAACTGACGTAACGCTTCTAAGAACGGTAACGATTCGATATCGCCCACCGTACCACCAACTTCAACGATAACCACGTCACGACCTTTACCGCCTTCAATCACACGTTCTTTAATTTCATTGGTGATATGCGGAATTACTTGAATTGTCGCGCCTAAATAATCGCCGCGACGTTCTTTACGTAATACTTCAGAATAAATCTTACCGCTGGTAAAGTTGTTCGCTTTGCTCATTTTAGAACGAATAAAACGCTCATAGTGACCTAAGTCTAAGTCGGTTTCCGCCCCGTCTTGCGTAACAAAAACTTCACCGTGTTGCGTTGGGCTCATTGTACCCGGGTCAACGTTGATATAAGGATCCAGCTTCATAATGGTTACATTTAAACCACGAGCTTCGAGAATTGATGCGAGAGATGCAGCGGCAATACCTTTGCCTAAAGATGAAACAACACCGCCCGTCACGAAAATATAATTCGTTGCCATTTTTGATCTGCCTTTGATAATCAGTTAAATAGATAAGAAAATTCGGAATGGATAGTAAAATAAAACTATCAGGACGGGAGCGTAGTATACAGTAAAAGGTATTTTTGTGCTATCGGAAAAATCAGCAAGCGGTCAAATTTAACCAATTTTTTACAACTTTATTTTGCAATAAAAAAGAAAAATTTGACCGGCTTGTTCAATTCAGAAATTTTGTGAACAAGATCAAACAACAAGCAGTAACCGTTTCTATTTACATAGGATTACATGGGATAATTCCTTATCTTTTTAAAATCTTAAGGAGCTTATATGAAACTCAAAAAACTTGCTTTATCTGCTGTTCTTTCTATGGCGATTTCAAGTGTGTATGCGGCGGAATTGCCGAATATTACGATTTTAGCAACCGGCGGCACGATTGCCGGCAGCGGACAAAGTGCCGTGAGTTCAGCCTATCAAGCAGGGCAATTAAACATTGATACGTTAATCGAAGCCGTACCAGAAATGAAAACGCTGGCAAACATTAAAGGTGAACAAGTAGTCAAAATCGGCTCACAAGATATGAGTGACGAAGTATGGCTGAAATTAGCGAAAACCATCAATAATCAATGTGCTAATACGGACGGCTTTGTGATTACTCATGGTACGGATACGATGGAAGAAACCGCATATTTCCTCGATATGACGATAAAATGCGATAAGCCTGTCGTACTTGTCGGTGCAATGCGCCCAGCGACAGAAAAAAGCGCTGACGGCCCACTGAATTTATATAATTCGATTGTGGTGGCTAAAGATAAAAAATCGGCAAAACGTGGGGTGTTAGTCGCAATGAATGATGTGGTACTGGGTGCGAGAGACGTGACCAAAACCAGTACCACCGCCGTACAAACATTCAGCTCGCCAAACTTCGGTACACTCGGCTATATTCATAACAGTAAAGTCGATTACGAACGTGCGCCGGAAAGCAAACATACGCTAAATACCCCATTTAAGGTTGATAATCTGAATGAACTGCCGAAAGTCGGTATTATCTACGCTTACTCAAATATGCCAACCGAGCCGCTTAAAGCATTATTGGATGCGGGTTATCAAGGTATTGTGGTTGCCGGTGTCGGTAACGGTAATATGAATGCGGCAAATTTAGCGTTACTTGAACAAGCGGCGAAAAATGGTGTGGCGGTGATTCGTTCTTCACGAGTACCAACCGGCTATACTACTCGCGATGCAGAAGTAGATGATTCTAAATATGGCTTTGCGGCATCAGGCACACTAAATCCACAAAAAGCACGAGTTCTATTACAACTTGCCTTAACCCAAACCAAAGACATCAACACAATTCAACAATATTTCGAAGACTTCTAGTTTTCGCCTATAAACAAGCGGTCTATTTCTTGCAAAAAATTGCGAAAAATAGACCGCTTGTCTTTTTGTAACTATCACTTATTTTACAAAGCTATCAAAGGTTAACTCATAGTTATCGCCATCACGATTATATGAAATATAACGAGGGAATTTTTCACCTACATATTTTTTCACAGTAATCGCTTTTTGATCGCTGGTTTTAAAGCTATAAGTAATTTCTTGATAAGTTTGCCCTTTTACTTTAACCGTTTTCTGAACTTTATTTAACTTCACATTCGGTGTCGGGTATAACTTTTTACCGTTTGTCGTTTGAAAACTCGTTGGTAATTGATCGTAATAACTCAACTGAAATGCTGTGGTAAATAAGTCAAATGTCGGCATCGTTAACGCCTCTTGTTTTAAAGGCTCTTTCGCTTTACCGTACTTAACCGTACTTGAATCAATCTCTGCTAATGCGTACGTTTTGCCGTTACGTGTATCACGATAACTCAACATATTAAATTGACCGTTACGCTCTGTCCCTTTCGCTGAGAAAACAATGTTATATAACGGCACGTTAATTTTCGATTGAATCGAATACTGACCCGCTCCATTTTTAAAATGCACATAAGCCGGCATTAAATAATTCGAACTATATTTTATATTAAAGTCTTCTGCCCAAGCGGTTGAAATTAATGAAGAAATTGCAAAAAATGACAGTGCAATTTTTTTTAAAAAACTCATTTATTTTTCCTCTAATTTTGTACTTTCGAATAAACGAAGAATGGCATTACTTTCTCGTAATTGTTCTGCTTTCTCTACTTGCATTTTGGTTAAATGCGGCGAGAAATAATTAATAAAATCATACATATAATTACGTAGGAATGTGCCTCGTTTAAATGCGATTTGTGTCATACTTGATTGGAATAAATGGCTTGCATCTATCGCCACCAAATCACTATCCGCTTCGGTATATGCCATTGACGCCATAATCCCGACTCCTAAGCCCAAACGTGCATAGGTTTTAATCACATCCGCATCTGTTGCGGTAAACACAATATGCGGCAGAATACCCACTTTATTAAATGCATGGTCTAGATCCGACTGCCCCGTAAACCCGAAAGTATAAGTGATCAGATCATATTTACCTAGCTCTTCGACCGTTAAGTTCTGACTTTGGTTCGCAAATTTGGCTAGCGGATGATCCGGTTTAACAATTACTGAACGATTCCATAAGTAACACGGCAATAAAATCGCATCTTCAAATAAATGCTGAGCTTCGGTTGTGATAGCGAGATCTACTTCGCCTGCCATCAATGCATCATAGATTTGACTTGGCGATCCTTGATGCAATTGCAAGCTGACTTCCGGATACTTGGTTTTAAACTTCTCAATAATCGGCGGCAAGACATAACGCGCTTGCGTATTCGGTGTTGCAATTCTTAATACACCACGGTTCGGACGAGTCTGCTCTTCCGCCACTGACTTAATGCTTTGTGCCTTAACCAATAATTCTCGAGCTATCGCAACAATTTTTTCTCCAGCAGGCGTTAACCCTTTGATATGTTTACCATTTCTTTCAAAAATATTAATCCCTAGTTCACTTTCTAATAAACGAACTTGCTTACTGATCCCAGGTTGGGAAGTATAGAGCGTTTCAGCGGCTTCAGTAATATTCAGATTTTGGTTAACAATTTCAACAATATAACGTAACTGCTGTAATTTCATTGCTATTTTCCTTTTACGATTTCAATTAATTCGGCAATATCCGTAATTTCATAAGTCGGTCGAATCTGGGTATCATTCACCACTCCCGCATGATTAAACCAACAGGTATCAATTCCGGCATTATTGCCCCCGAGAACATCAGAAGCTAACGTATCGCCTACCATTAAGATCTTAGTCTTATCCGGCTCATCCATTAAAGCAAAAGCGTATTCAAAAACTTGGCGATCAGGTTTCGCCGCACCGATTTGCTCCGAAACGGCAACAAATTCGAAAAAATGTTGCGTATCGGTATTTAACAATCGTTGCTGTTGCAGCTCGGTAAAACCATTAGTGATAATTCCCATTTTGACTTTACCGTACAACTGATTAAGCATTGCCATCACCCCATTCAGTGGTTTACTGACAATTGCCATCTCCGCCATAAGTTCTTGATTCAGTTGGAGCGCATCCACACCGGTTTGTGCTGAAAGTTTAGCAAAACGGCGAATTTGGATATCTTTTGCCGTAATTTCATTATTTTGATAAGCCACCCAAAGCGGTTTATTGACCGCTTGAAATTGTTCATAATCTGCTCGACTAAAATCAATATGATAACGAGTAAGCATTGCTTTTAATCCGTCATAAGAATTAAAAGAAAAAAGCGTTTCATCCGCATCAAATAAAATCCAACGATATTTCATCTATTTGTAGCTTCCTTCTATTTCATGCGTAATCCATTCGACAAAATGTTGTACTTTCTCCACTTCTTTCATTTGCGGCGGGTAAACAACATAAAATGCTTTTTCATCATAAACGTCTGTCACAAAAGGTTCGATAACTGAGCCCTCTTCAATTTCATTCTGAGCAAGGATTCTATTTGCTACTACAACACCTTGACCATGTTTAGCCGCTTGAATACCCATTGAAGTATTCGAATACATTGGACCTGATTCAGCCTCTAAATTATTTAAACTAAGATGTTCCGCCATTTGTTTCCACTTGGTATGAGAACATACATGAATTAAATTTTTCCCTTCTAAATCTTCCGGCTTACTAATAGGATTTTCACGTAAATATTCCGGCGAAGCTAAAATCATAATGCGGGCTTGTACGAGTTCGATCGCTTCAAGATTTTGCCAATTACCCGTCCCATAATAAATCGCTACATCAATATCTTTACCCAATAAACCTTCATCTTGCGAAGCCGTAGTCAAACGGACTTCAATATCAGGATATTTTTTGTGAAACTCGTTAAGACGAGGCACTAACCAGTGCATTCCAAACGAAGGGGTCGTACTAATTGAGAGAATTTGACGGCTATTTTTAAGTTTTACCTTTTCCGTTGCACTGGCAATTTGTTCAAGAAGCGGTTGAATATCTTCAAAATATTGCGCACCGATTTCGGTGAGTTCTAAAAGTCGGTTACGACGGTGAAACAACGATACGCCTAAAAAATCTTCTAATAATTTGATTTGATGGCTAACCGCCGCTTGAGTCACAAATAAATCGTCTGCTGCCTTAGTAAAGTTAAGATGGCGAGCAGCTGATTCAAATGCTTTTAAGGCGTTTAAAGGTGGAAGTTTTTTATTCATAAGTAATAATTCTTTTTTTCCGTAGATAGCTCATTTCTATCGCATTATTTTTTTTGATAGTTAAAATTAAAATTTTTAGCTTGTCATACTGGTCTAACATCACTATAATGCGCGCCGTACTTAGACGGATAGTGATAGTTAAACAGTAGAAAGTCTATTTTTTGCTAATTTAACTATTTCAGATTTTTAAGTATGATGTTGTGTTTGCATATTGGTCTAGGAAACTAGACTAGAGTAACATTTAGTTACTCGTTTCACTTCCTGTATATTTTGAACCCTTTTGGTTTATTAACCGCCCGATTTGGGCGGTTTTTTTTCGTCTTGAATTCTCGCATTGTAACAGAAAGAATAAATCTCGCTAGTGGATAACGAGAATTTTCATTAAAATTTCTTATCTATTCGACTAAAAAATAAAAAATTTTATCAATCATTTCAAAAAACTTAACTTCCTCGTCCATTTGCTATATAAACCCGCTATTTTGTAGTATCCTTTTAACTAATTTTTATTAACTAAAGAGAAATACTTTGAGTAAACGCAGACTTACCCAAAATCAGCAACGCAGAATCAAATCCAACCATCATAAAAAAATCGCAAAACCCGAATTAGAATGGCAAGACGAAATGCTTGGTGAAGTTCAGCAAGGTATTGTGGTTACCCGCCACGCGAAACACGCCGATGTCGAAACAGCACAAGGTGAAATTTATCGCTGTAACCTCCGCCGTACCTTAAAAAATGTGGTCGTTGGCGATCAGGTATCTTGGCGCCAAGGGAGTGAGCAATTGCAAGGTATCAGCGGCGTTATTGAGGCAATTTATCCTCGTAAAAACGAGTTAAGTCGCCCTGATTATTATGACGGTATCAAAGTAATGGCGGCGAATATCGATCAAATCATTATTGTTTCGGCCGTATTGCCTACCCTTTCATTAAACATTATCGATCGCTACTTAGTGATTTGTGAAACAGCTAAAATTCCTGCGCTTATCGTGTTAAATAAAATTGATTTACTCTCGGAAGCAGAACGACAAGAAGTCCAAAAGCAGCTAGCCATTTATGAAAATATCGGTTATGAAACCCTTTGTCTATCTGCTGATAGCGGTGAAAACATGGATAAATTAGACCGCTATTTATCACGAGGAACTTCAATTTTTGTCGGCCAATCCGGGGTAGGAAAATCAAGTCTAATCAACCAACTATTGCCGGAAGTTAATGCCTTAACCGGTACAGTAAGTGATATTTCGGGTTTAGGTCAGCATACGACGACTTCTTCCCGTTTATACCATTTACCGCAAGGGGGAAATTTAATTGACTCGCCGGGCATTCGTGAATTCGGCTTATGGCACTTGGAACCAGAGCAAATCACGCTTGGTTATCGTGAATTTCAATCGGTATTAGGCACTTGTAAATTCCGAGATTGTAAGCATAAATCGGATCCGGGCTGTGCGGTTAGAGAAGCGGTCGAAAAAGGCGAAATTAATGCAATTCGCTTTGAAAATTATCATCGCTTAATTGAAAGCCGTGATGAAACCAAAAGTCAGCGTCATTTTAGAACAGAAGAATAAGAATCAATAGCAATGAGTACAAATTTCATTTATCCTAATGCCCACTTGATCGCAGGTGTGGACGAAGTCGGTAGAGGCCCGTTAGTGGGTGCAGTAGTAACCGCCGCCGTGATTTTAGATCCGAATAATCCGATTGAAGGATTAGCCGACTCTAAAAAACTGTCGGAGAAGAAGCGTTTGCTTTTAGCGGAGGAAATTAAAGCAAAAGCGCTTTGTTGGTCTTTAGGGCGAGCCGAACCGGAAGAAATCGATCAGTTGAATATTTTACACGCAACGATGCTCGCCATGCAGCGGGCGGTTGCCGGATTAAATATTCAGCCCGATTTCGTGTTGGTTGACGGCAATCGTATTCCAACTTTACCGATGCCGGCACAAGCGGTCATAAAAGGAGATAGTTTAGTTGCCGAGATCAGCGCAGCTTCCATTTTAGCGAAAGTTGCCCGAGATCAGGAAATGGATGAATTAGATGTGCAATATCCGGAATATGGGTTTGCAAAGCATAAAGGCTATCCGACTAAACTACATTTTGAAAAACTGGAACAATTTGGGGCAACCCCTTTTCACCGAAAGAGCTTCGCCCCAGTGAAGAAAATCTTAGGTTTATAAATGTTAGAACTACTACTCGAACCATTCCAATATAACTACATGCAAAAAGCGATTTTTGTCAGTATGGGCGTTGGCGTGGTTTGTGCTTTTCTCTCTGCCTTTTTAATGCTAAAAGGCTGGTCTTTAATTGGTGACGCCCTTTCACATGCCGTGGTACCAGGCGTTGCTATCGCTTATGCGTTAAAACTTCCTTATGCTTTCGGTGCATTTTTTTCTGGTATTCTTGCTGCTCTTTCGATTTTATGGGTGAAAAGTATTACTCGAATAAAAGAAGATGCGGTTATCGGCTTCATCTTTACCACATTCTTTGCACTAGGTATGTTTATTGTATCACTCAACCCGACTTCGGTTGACGTTAATGCCATCGTGATGGGCAACATTCTCGGTATTGCGGATGAAGATTTATGGCAAGTTGCGATCATAATTGGCTTATCATTACTCGGCCTTATCTTATTTTGGAAAGACTTACTGCTCACTTTTTTTGATGAACATCATGCGCTGTCTGTAGGACTTTCTCCTCTTCGCTACAAAATCTTATTCTTTACCTTATTAAGTGCTTGTGTCGTGGTGGCATTGCAAACGGTCGGCGCAATCTTAGTGATTGCAATGGTCGTTACCCCAGGTGCAACCGCATATTTGCTAACGGACAGATTCCCTCGTTTAGTCATTATTGCCATTCTTATCGGTAGCCTCAGCAGTGGAATCGGTGCCTATCTCAGTTACTTTTTAAATGGTGCGACCGGCGGCGTAATTGTCTGCTTACAAACCTTTATCTTTTTACTGGCTTTTTGCTTTGCACCTAAATACGGTTTGATTAGCCAAAAACGTAAGCGTTTGGAGGTTATCAATGAATGAGTTAGTGCTATGGTTTGTTGAACCTTTTGAATTTGAATTTATGCAAACCGCTTTGTTTACTGCGATATTAGTCGCTTCTGTTTGTGCGGTATTGTCTTGTTATTTGATTTTAAAAGGCTGGTCATTGATGGGCGATGCGATTTCTCATGCGGTATTACCGGGGGTGGTCGTATCTAACTTATTAGGCTTTCCTTTAGCGGTCGGAGCATTTGTCTCTGGGCTATTTTGTGCGATTTCCGTCGGTTATCTCAAAGAAAACTCTCGTTTAAAAGAAGATACCATTATGGGCATTATGTTTGCCGGATTATTTGCGCTCGGTATTGTACTTTTTACCGCGCTACCGACCGAACAACACCTTACCCACTTATTATTCGGTAATTTGCTTGGTGTGACTCAAGCCGAATTAATTCAAACCATGATTATTTGTGCGATAACCTTTAGCATCATTATCTTCAAACGCAAAGATTTCTTGCTCTATTGCTTCGATAGTAGCCATGCTAAAGTCATTGGTTTACCGGTCAAATGGCTACACTACGGATTGCTTGCGCTCTTAGCGTTAACCATCATTAGTGCAATGCAAGTTGTTGGTGTGATTCTGGTTGTTGCAATGTTAATTGCCCCGGGAATTACTGCCTACCAACTGTCAAACCGCTTTGATTATATGTTAGTCATCGCAATGACGATTGCCATCAGTTCATCTGTTTTCGGCACGATCTTGAGCTATCATATTGATGCGGCAACGGGTCCGACAATTATTCTCATTCAGTCCAGTCTTTTTGTTTTAGCACTATGTTTCAGCCGTTTAAAAACTCACAAGTGGTAACATTTTTGTGTAAATTTGCAAATTAGCGCAAAACAATGGAGAATTATTGTCTATAACTTATATAAAAAGGAATCTTATTATGACTAAAAACTACGAAGAAACTATTTTCAGTAAAATCATTCGCAAAGAAATCCCTGCTTCGATCGTGTATCAAGACGAATTAGTCACTGCATTTCGTGATATTTCACCGCAAGCACCGACTCACATTCTAATCGTGCCGAATAAATTAATTCCAACCGTAAACCATGTAGAAGCGGAAGATGAATTAGCATTAGGTCGCTTATTTACCGTGGCGGCAAAAATTGCAAAAGAAGAAGGCATTGCAGAAGACGGTTATCGTTTAATTATGAACTGTAACGTACATGGCGGTCAGGAAGTGTTCCATATCCATATGCATTTAGTAGGTGGTGAACCTTTAGGCAAAATGTTAAGTAATAAATAATATGAAACATTTAAAATTTTATTGGCTATTTGCAATTTTTTCGCTTTTTTTGACCGCTTGTGGCAGTAATCCGCAAAGTTATATCAAAGGGAAATCAGAACCGATTGTAAATATTGAAGCTCAAATTGCTACTCTTGTTAAAGTCGATGCAGAAAGCGAAAGACTCTCTGTTACGAATTTAACTGAGCATCCGCTTAATTTATACTACAAATTATTTTGGTATGATAATCAAGGAGTTACCCAAACCGCTAATGATATATCAACGCAACCTTGGTTGAATTTATGGCTAAATAGCAAGCAGTCGCAACCACTGAAGCTTGAAAAACCGACCAATGAAAGTAGCAATTATCGTGTCTATTTACGTGGTAGCCGATGAATGCCCTCGCTTGGCTTGAGAGTCAACAACAAGCGGTCATTTTTCGAAAAAATTTAGCAGGTTTGACCGCTTGCAGCCAACAGATTCAGTTCGCCTCCGGCGAGCGATTTGTTTTACGCCAACAAAATGAGAGAGCAACTACGTTCGGGATTAATTATGCTCAAGAAGCACAAATTTTACACCATTTAACTCGCTTACCCTTTACGCCAAAGGTCTATTACCACAATGAAAATTCCAGTTTATTGACTTGGATTGAGGGTAATACACCTAGTCGTTTCAGTTCGTCATTATTAGATAAACTGGCGTCACAACTTGCCGAATTACATCTTTTCCCTATTGATGAATCACTGCCAAAACTAGATCTTGCTGAACGCTGTCAATTTTTATGGCAGAAACTCTCTGTTCAACAACAAGCCGTATTGAGATTTCATCCCCCATTTCAAACGATTCAGCCTTTTACACTGGCAATCTGTCATCATGATCTACATTTAGGTAATTTTATTGAAAAAAATGGCCGCTTATATCTGATTGATTGGGAATATAGTGCCGTGTCGGATCCGGCATTAGAGATTGCTATGCTCTTTAGTGCGAATGCTCAGATACTCAACGAACAACAACAAGCTGCGTTTCTTCGCTTGTATCTGCAAGCAACAAAATTTGATGAGAAAGGCTTTAAACAAAAAATGGCAGAATATCATTCTGCCATTAATCAGTTAAATCAATTATGGTTTGCGATTCTTGAACCATAAAAACTATTTTAAGAATGGATTATGCAGTTTCTCACGCCCGATTGTGGTGTGAGGACCATGACCAGCAACGACAATAAAATCATCATCCAAATCAAACATTTTGGTACGAATCGTATTGAGCAACACGTCTAAACTGCCCATATAAAGGTCGGTACGTCCAATACTGTCTTTAAATAACACATCACCGCTAAAAGCGATTTTATTTTCAAAATCAAAAAAACCGATATGTCCCGGTGCATGCCCCGGCAAATGACGAACGCTAAAACGTAACGAACCTACTTCAACTACATCATTTTCATTTAACCAATAATCCGGTAAGAATGCTTTCACCGGAGGAAGACCGAACATTTCACACATTTGCGGTAGTTGTTCAAATAACGGCTTATCATCAATATGAGAACCATACACTTCTACACCAAAGTGCTCTCGTACTTTTTCAACCGCCATAATATGATCTAAATGACCATGTGTAAGTAACAATTTTTGTACATTCAAGTTTTGTGATTCAACAAACTGAATGATTTTATCCGCATTATCACCCGCATCAATAATTGCGGCATTCTTATTATCATCCCAAATAACACTACAATTTTGCTGAAAAGCACTTACCGGGATAATTTGTAAATTAAACATAAAATTTGACCGCTTACCTAACCACGCCAAGTACGAACAGGACCGGTATCTACATGAACAAAATTACTACGAGGATAATAACCAACCCCGCCATTATGCAAGCTCTCTGCCGCTGCTTTCACTTTTGCAAGCGGTACGCCAGATACTCTAAAGTCAACCGCTTGTCCACGAATATGGTAACTATTGCTTGCTACGCCACGCTGTGTTCTATGCATTCTTGCGTTCGTTTGAGCTGAACGATAACCGCTTAACACTAAAATTTCCGCATTACGAAAACCTAAACGTTGTTGAATTTGATTTAATTTAACGAATAACATAGGGTCAATTCGTTTAATTTGGTTAGTATGGCGATCACGCATCAAATGATTTAATTGATGTAGATCCGCCACTGATAAATAACCACCGTGAAATTTAACCGCATAAGCATCACCCGTATTAATATTTCGGAAACGTAACGCTAACGGAGCTGGGGTTGAAAGCGCTGCCATTACTTTACCTGGCAATAAACTTGCCCCTAAAACAAGACCACCGAGCGATAACCACTTACGGCGTTGAACATTAGTTTGATTCATTGAATTTTTCCTCATTATCACGAGTAATGATTGATAGTAGATTACTCAATTCGAATAATTTACTATCAGCCATACATAAATAAAGGCTTATTGTTCATAAGCCTTTTAGGCTAACTCTAAAAAAGAAAGTTCCGAGAAGCAAGCCTTACTTCTCGGAAATTTTTATATTTGTGAATTAGATCACACTTTTCACTTTATTCCAACTTACTGCATTCTTCGGAATCGTTGCATCAAATTTATAGATATCAGGTAACGTATATACCTTCCCATTCTCTACCCATGCAGTAACATAGTATAAATAAACCGGATTGTCCGAACGAATATTCGCGGAAGTCGTTTTCTGACTTGCTAATACTTTTTGTTTTTTGTCCATGCTCCAGCCAGCTTCTTTTAATAAGATACTTGCTAAATCATCTGAACGCTCAACACGTACACACCCGGAACTTAACGCTCGATCCGTTTTACCGAATAGACCACGGTTTGGTGTATCATGTAAATAAATCGCATCCGAACTTGGCATATTAAATTTAAAACGACCCAGTGCACTATCATCGCCAGCTTTTTGACGAATACGGTAAGGAAGATTTTTACTATTCACATACTGCGCCCAATTCACACTGCGAGGATTAACTTTATTACCATTACCATCAAAAATTTCATAGCCGGCAGAATCCGCAAACCCCGGATTTTTAGCTAACTTCGGTATGATATCTTTGGTCAAAATTGTCGGCGGAATATTCCAAGGTGGGTTAACAACAACATTGCTTAGCTTGCTATACATTACCGGTGTACGGCGGTCATCACGACCAACAATTACTTTCGATTGTAACGCCAGCTGACCATCACGGAAGTAAAATAATTGGTAACTAGGAATATTAACGAAAATACCGTTATTAAAACTTGGAATAATTCGTAAACGTTGCGCATTTAATGCTAACTTATAAAACGTATCGTTACCTGTCGTCGTTGTAGCACCAGTTTCAGCCACTTTTGCTTTCTTCGCTTTTGTAGCTTTTTTCGCATTGCCCAGCTCTGACATAGACAATACACGCTGCGCAGTTTCTTGATAAATGTGATTACGAGGCACTAAATTAGCAATAAATTGCCCTGAACGTCCTTCTTGAACGGCATTTATCCATTGATTAATCTGCTCTTCATTTGGCGACTTTGGTGTATAACTGCCTAAGTTATATAACCATTGGTTCGCATTCTTAAAGACATTCTTGTTATAGTATAGATAGTCTAAAAAGCTATCCGTTAATAACATATCACGAACTTGTCCTTCCGGCTGATTTAGTATCTGTTCTAACGCTTTTGCCGATTTAGCAGATACTCCGCTGGCCGCTAACAATGCATATTCTTTGATGAATTGCTTTTCTGCCGCTTTGTCATTCCACATATTAGCAAAAGCATTATCTAAATACACTTTGGCGGTTGTTTTGCTTAATAGTAATGTATTAGCACCTACAACCTGCTGTAATTTTGCTTCTGCTTCCGCTAACTTTCTAGCTTCTTCTTGGCGAATTTGCTCTTGCTCAAATGCATAATCCGCGCGTTTTGCCAACTCTGCCGCCCGCGCTTGCTGAGCAGCAAAACTTAATTGAGGCAAAATTGCATCTTGTGCAATGGGTACCGTTGCAACATTCGGCTGTACCGAAGCAACTGCTGCAACCGGAACGGTTTCCGCCATAGCCATGCCAGAAAACATAAGAACCGGCAACAATTTAAAGGTTTTCACCTTATTCATACTAAATCCTTAGAACCGAGATTGTAAAAAGTCATAAAAAACAGACCGCTTAACTCTGGTTAAGCGGCAGTTGAATTAATACATTATAATCGATTTTATGACTTTTTATCAATTTCTAGCCAATCGACCATCATTTTCTCAGCTTCTTTCAAAAAGAAATCCGGTGCTTCATAATCTTTAGGTAAAGCATCAATATCTTTTAATGGCTTTTTACCTTCTCGAGCAAAACGAGCATTCAGATCTTTTAAGCGTTTCGCTTCATCCGCTTTATCTTCCTTTTGACGCTCCGCTAAGTTAAGTGATGTAAATTTACGTGCATCCCTTTCTTTACGAATTGTAATATCTTCATTTAATGCTACAAATTCAGGATCTTTCGCAATGCGCTCTTCATGCTTAGAAGTTAAAGCAGAAACCGCATCACGCGCATGACCTGCCGCATGATAAGTCGCCGCCGGAATCTTGTCCCATGGCAATGCGTTATCTTCAAAACTTTCACCGGTTTTCTCTGCATTAATTACTTCAGGGAACTTGATATCAGCTTCAACACCTTTTAACTGAGTACTTCCACCGTCAATACGATAGAATTTCTGAATCGTATATTGAATAAAACCTAACGGTTCTTGATCTAAATCGTACACAAAGTTTAACGAACGACTTTGTTGAACCGTACCTTTACCAAAAGTTTGTTGGCCGACAATAATTGCACGATTGTAATCTTGCATCGCTGCAGCAAAAATCTCTGACGCCGACGCACTATGACGGTTAATCATTACCATGATTTTGCCATCATAAAGTGACTTATCCGCCTCCGGATCTTCGTGGACTTTGATACGATTGAAAGCATCACGAACTTGAACAACCGGTCCATCTTTAATAAATAGCCCCGTTAATTCCACAACTTCCGTTAATGAACCGCCGCCGTTTTCACGTAAATCGATAATTAAACCGTCAGCTTTTTTAGTTTTCATATCATCTAATAATTTACGAACATCATTGGTTAAACCAATATAGAATGTCGAAATTTTGATGACAGCAATATTTTTACCTGCAATTTTTTCAACGGTTAACTTCGCAGCACTATCTTCAAGGCGAACTTTATCACGAGTTAAAGTAATAACTTTCGTTTTTCCACCTTTTTCCGGCTCGATTTCTAAACGAACCTTACTGCCTTTTTTACCTTTGATTTTGTCAACAACGTCATCTAAACGCCAACCGATTACATCTTCGATTTCGCCTTTTTCTTGACCTACGCCGACAATTTTGTCACCTACTGCAATCTTCTTGCTGCGAGCCGCCGGCGCACCCGGTACTAGCGATTTAATTGAAGTAACATCATCTTCCATAGCAAGTGTCGCACCGATACCTTCTAACGAAAGATTCATGCTTTCTTGGAATGCTTTAGCCGCTCGGGGGGATAAATAGCTAGTATGCGGATCAATTTCACGTGCAAAAGCATTTAAATACGTTTGTAAAATATCATCCGCTTTTATTTGCGTAAGACGCTTAATCGCTAAGTTATAACGTTTAGTTAATGTCTTTTTAATTTCCGGCCATTTTTTATCTTTAAGGTACAAGCTGATAATGTCGTTTTTAACACGCTGTTCCCATAATTTATCCGCCTCTTCCGAAGTTATTGGGAAAGGTGCTTTATCTCGCTCATTTTCAATTTGATCCGTACCTTTTAAATCAGGTTCTTTATCTAAAAGTGAAAGGGCATATTTATAGCGTTCATAACGACGCTTTGTCATAAGATCATAGATTTCAAATGCAGAATCTAATTTACCTTCATACAATTCTTCATCTAGCTTTGTTGCGTATTTCGCACGCATCGCATCGATTTCAGATTGTAAAAAAGTATTGTGCGTGCCATCTAACCAATCGATATAACGATTAAAAATCTTATTTGCGAACTCATCATCTAATTTAAATTTATGGTAATGAGACTGAGTTAAACGTGCGGTAACACGTTTAGTAGAAAGACTATGTTGTTCTGTTGGTTTAGGGGTAACTAATGCACTTTCTTTAATCTGAGGTTCAACTGCAAATGCAGTACCCATCATAGAACCAAGACACAGTGCAATGAGTCGGCTAAGCTTATTAATTTTCATAAAAATCCTAATTCATTATGAGGTATGCCCAAGTAAATAGGATAAGCGGTGTTAACAACTCTCACCGCTTATCCTTATCACTTAAAGACTAGAATTATTTATTACCTTTACTAAATTTATTCGTTAATGCAGCAAGGCTTTCTGCAGTTGCTTTCGCTGAAGCTTCCTTAGAAATTCGCGGTGCTTTTTTCACACGCACATCAACACGTTTTTTAGGCTTTTCTTCACGCGCTTTTTTCTTGAAGAATTCTTTGCGCTGTTCTTTACGTTGTTCTTTTCTTTGTTCAGCTTTACGAGCTGCATAAGCTTCTTTCGCAACCGCTAATGACTGTGCAGCATGCTCGGCTTGTGCTTCATCCACAATACCGGCTTCTTCACCTTGTAAACCGACACGTTGCGCATTAGCTTTACAAGCTGCAAGGTAACGCCAGCTCATCGTATAAGTACGTAATGCTTGACGTAATAATGTTTTACTCACTTTTTCATCATCTACCAGAGCTTCGGCTAAATCTTGAAAAAGGCCGACTTTTAATGGTTTAGCATCTCCTTCAATACTAAAACAAAGCGGAAATTTATCCGCTAAATATGCAATTACTTCCTTCACACTTGGGTTTGTTTTATTGCCATTTTGCGTTTTTACTTGTTGTTCTGACATAATGTTTTCTCTGTTAAAATTTAAGTCTAGATAAATGTTTAGCTTAATACGAAGCCTCGGCTCGTTACTATATTTTATTTAAGGAAGCTAGTCCATATAAAATCAAAATCTTTCGACTACGAGTTCATGTTAGACAAGAATATTCCTTTAGGTTTCGTAAATAATAAAAAAACATTTGCTTTAATGACTAATTGGTGTTCTAATCGTCTTGCTCTCGTAGCGTTATTAGTTCGATTCTTTCTATGTTGTTTTCCTTTCTATAAATCATTTCGATTTTCCGAGAGTTCTTCACCGATAAATCTCTAATCTCCAAATAAACGTGTAGCAATTCTTTTTATCAAATTTTTATAAGGAAAATCCTATGTCTAAAGCAACAGGTATCGTTAAATGGTTCAATTCAACTAAAGGTTTCGGTTTTATCACTCCGGATCAAAGCGGTAAAGATATTTTCGTTCACTTCTCTGGTATTGTTGGTTCAAACTTCCGTACTTTAGAAGAAGGTGCAAAAGTTGAATTTGAAGTACAAGATTCTGATCGTGGTCCTTCAGCGGTAAACGTGAAAGCACTTTAATCTTAAAATGCTTATTAAAATTTTAAAGCCAGCTCTTGCTGGCTTTTTTATTATACGTCACTAGGCTCATACGCCAACGGATACAAATCCAATTTATCCATTAACAAGCGGTCGGAATCTTCTTCCGGATTGCAAGTCGTTAACAACTTCTCACCATAGAAAATCGAATTGGCGCCCGCCATAAAACACAATGTTTGCATCGCTTCCGGCATTGCGGTTCTACCTGCTGATAAACGCACATAACTTTTCGGCATTGTAATACGGGCAACCGCAATCGTTCTAACAAATTCTGTCCAATCTAGATCCTCAGCGTCTTCCAACGGTGTACCTTCTACTTTAATTAATTGGTTAATCGGCACACTTTCAGGTTGCGGATCAAGGTTGGCTAAACTTGCAATAAGCCCAGCACGCTCAGGACGCGTTTCGTTCATGCCGACAATCCCACCACAACATACTTTTAAACCGGCATGGCGCACTTTACCAAGCGTATCCATCCGATCATCATGATTACGTGTATGCACAATTTTGCTATAACGTTCCGGATCAGTATCTAAATTATGATTGTAATAATCTAATCCGGCTTGTTTTAAATCTTCCGCCATCCCCTCTTCAAGTAAACCGAAGGTACCGCACGTTTCTAAGCCTAATGCCTTAACCGCACTAATAATATTGGAAACGACTTTAATGTCTTTCGGCTTCGGACCGCGCCAAGCTGCGCCCATACAAAAGCGACTTGCGCCTCGTGCTTTCGCAATTTTTGCCTTCTCGACAATGTCTTCTACATCCATCATCACTTGCTTTTCAAGTCCGGTATCATAGCGAGCAGACTGAGGACAATATTCACATTCTTCCGGACAACCGCCTGTTTTTATCGAAAGTAACGTAGATAATTGAATCGCTTGCGGATCAAAGTTTTCTCTATGCACTTGTGCCGCTTTAAACACTAGTTCCATAAAAGGCATCGCAAACAGTTCCTCCACTTGGCATTTTCGCCAATATTGTGCTGTCGGATGTGGGGTTAATTCACTCTTTGCCTTTAAACGTAAATTATAAGTAGTCATCTTATCTCCTTAACTACAAAAAGCGGTCAAATTCTCTCTATTTTTTGCAAAATTTCAGAGAAAATTGACCGCTTAACAAATTAATTATTTCGCAGATTTCTTAGCTTTAGTGCCTTTTGCTTTATTCTCATCTTCCGCCATAGTCTTTACGCAAAGGTGGAGAATCTGTTCAACACCGTTATGGATATATTCATCACTACGTACTTTGTTTTTTTGAATATCTAACATTGCATCATGAATACCTTGGCTCATGCTTGGCGTTTGAACTAAGTTCCAACATTCCGGATCTAAATGGTTAAAATTACCTTGTAGATCGGCGGCATAAAGTACGCCACTATAATAGGCATAGATATTGTGATCCATCATACGATTTAAAATCATCGCGCGAATCTGTTCAACCGGCATTTTCACTTTTTTGCTGTACCAGTCATTTACCCCATTCATAAATGAATCAATATCGTAACTTTCATTTACTCGATCAGCGTAAGTTTGTGCAGTCGCACCATAAGCAATCGCATAAGATTTCTGATCAATCTCAGAATCACTTAAACGAGTCCAACCACTTTTTGTAGAACAAGCGGCTAATACGGCTAAGGTTAAACCAACCAACATAGTTTTAATGATGTTTTTCATATCGCACTCCTTATCGCTTTATAAAATTTATTATCTATTTTAACGAATAAATGGCAAAATTACCTAAATTTTTTTAAGAGGTAATCATGAAACAGTATTTAGATTTATGTCATCGTATCGTAAACGAAGGGAAATGGGTAGAGAATGAGCGCACTGGTAAGCGTTGTTTAACTGTTATCAATGCGGATTTAACTTATGATGTTGCTAACGGTGAATTTCCGTTAGTCACTACTCGTCGCAGCTTCTGGAAAGCGGCAATTGCCGAATTACTCGGCTATATTCGCGGTTACGATAATGCGGCTGACTTCCGTAATCTGGGTACAAAATCATGGGACGCGAATGCCAATCAAAATGCCGCTTGGCTAGCAAATCCATACCGTAAAGGTGAAGATGATATGGGATTGGTTTATGGTGCAGTAGGTCGTAACTTTCCTAAGCCGGACGGTGGTTCGATTGATTTACTGCGTCAAATTGTCGATGACCTAAAAAAAGGTGTAGATAATCGAGGTGAGATTTATACTTTTTATCATCCGGGTGTATTTCATATGGGCTGTTTACGTCCTTGCTTATATAGCCATCATTTCTCGCTTTTAGACGGCACGCTTTATTTAAACAGTACGCAACGTTCTGCCGATGTGCCGTTAGGCTTAAACTGGAACATGATCCAATGTTACACATTCCTAGCTTTAATGGCACAAATTACCGGACACAAAGCCGGACAAGCATTTCATAAAATCGTCAATGCGCATATTTATGAAGACCAATTGGAATTAATGCGTGATGTACAATTGAAAAGAGAGCCGTTAAGTGTACCTAAACTTTGGATTAATCCGGAAATCAAATCATTGCAAGACTTAGAAACTTGGGTGACGCTTGATGATTTCAAAGTAGAAGGCTACGAATATCATCCAAGCATTCAATATCCGTTCGCAGTCTAACATTTAAAAAATAGCAATAAAAAAGCCTAGAACTTGTACAGTCTAGGCTTTTTTTTTTGAAATTTTAAAAAGAATTATTTCACTAAATCTTTTAACGCTTTACCTGCAACAAACGCTGGTACTTTAGCTGCTGCGATTTTGATTTCTTCACCAGTACGTGGGTTACGACCAGTACGTGCATTACGCTCATTTACTTTAAACGTACCGAAGCCGATTAATTGAACTGCATCACCTTTTTTGAGGCTTTCAGAGATCGCTTCTAAAGTAGCTTCTAATGCTGCTTTAGCATCTTTTTTGCTTAACTCTGCACCTGCTGCGATTGCATCGATTAACTCAGTTTTGTTCATAATTGTATCCTCTAAGATTTTATTTAGATAAATGGCGTTAACCCGCCTGAAACTTGTTGCATAACGCCCCGCTAGCTTAATTCAAACTGAGATATTCTCAAAGTGAATAATGCAGCATTATATGGGGAAGTTGATTTATTGATTAAATTTTAACCCAATATTACTAATTCCGCTACTGCGAATCTCATTTTTTAATTCAAGAATGAGTTCAATATCACGTTCTTCACACTCATTAAGCAAACGATAAACTTGCCACTGTACATCAAGTTCATCTTGAATTTCTTCCGCATTTTTAAGCTCTTGTTCATTTAATTCACGGTCTTGCTGCATTTCTAAATAGCTTGCCACCGTACCTAATGAAATTTGGCTAATGCGAATCGCTTGTTCTAAGGTCGAACCGGCAATTAGACTATGTAATAATTCAGAAAGCGCTTCACACGCCTCTTGTGCGGGTAAGACACCAAAAAAGTCATAATCGTTCACATCCGGAATAATTTCTTCTAATTTTTCCAGCTGATTATCAAAGTTAATCTTTGCACCTTTAACCGTTAAAAACTCCCAAACTAAGTTGAGAACATTTTGGAATACCTTGGCTTTTTCCGGCTGTTCAGTCACCTCACAAAACAGCTGATAATTCGGATACATTCTTTCGCAAAGGCACGCCATAAACGTTAGATGTTGCCAAGACTCAAAACGTTCCATACGTTTATGAATAGGATTTCTCATTTTTCCCTCTTTCGTTAAACTAAGCTGATTTTCCAAAATACAAGCGGTCGGATTTTCATAATTTTTTGCAAAATTTTCCCGAAATTTAACCGCTTGTTTAAGGCAAACCGGCTATGAGATTACTTATGGTATTGCTTTGAGTACTCGTGAATCGCATCCACAAATACTTTCGGACTATGTTCCGGCACGTCTTGATGAATCCCGTGTCCGAGATTGAACACATGACCGGAGCCTTGACCGAAACCGGCTAAGATTTGTTTCACTTCCTGCTCAATACGTTCCGGCTGCGCATACAATACGCTCGGATCCATATTACCCTGTAGTGCAACTTTGTGTCCGACACGACGACGAGCATCAGCGATATCAATCGTCCAGTCTAAACCTACCGCATCACAGCCGGTTTCCGCAATCGCTTCCAACCATAAGCCGCCACCTTTTGTAAATAAGGTTACCGGTACTTTTCTACCGTCATTTTCACGAATTAAACCGTCCACGATTTTATGCATATAACGTAGCGAGAACTCTTTATATTCGTTATGCGCCAATACACCGCCCCAAGTATCGAAAACCATCACTGCTTGCGCGCCGGCTTTGATTTGTGCGTTTAAATATAAAATCACGCTATCGGCTAATTTATCTAATAATGCGTGTAAAATTTGCGGATCCGCATACATCATTTTTTTGATTTTGGTGAACGCCTTGCTTGAACCGCCTTCCACCATATAAGTAGCTAATGTCCATGGGCTACCGGAGAAACCGATTAACGGCACCTCGCCTTTTAATTCACGGCGAATCGTACGCACTGCATTCATTACATATTGCAATTCGCCTTCCGGATCCGGAATCGGTAAGTTTTCTACCTGTGCTTTAGTTTCAATCGGACGAGCAAATTTAGGACCTTCTCCCGCGCCGAAACTTAAACCTAAACCCATTGCGTCCGGGATAGTTAAAATATCAGAGAATAAAATCGCCGCATCCAACGCATAACGACGTAACGGCTGTAAAGTCACTTCACACGCTAAATCCGCATTGCGGCATAAAGACATAAAATCACCGGCTTCTGCACGAGTCGCTTTATATTCCGGTAGATAACGACCTGCTTGACGCATCATCCATACCGGAGTCATATCCACAGGTTCGCGTAGTAATGCTCTTAAATAACGATCATTTTTTAATTGGCTCATAATATTCCTTGTGTAATCGGTTCTATATAAATAAGCGGTTAAATTTCACGAAAAATTTGCAAAATTTTGCCACAAAGCCACCGCTTGTATATAACTCATTGGGATTAGTGAATTTGTGGTTTTTCGGCTGTTTTCACATTCAACGCAAAGTGGCTGTGCAAGAAGAGCGTAAGCACTCGAAGATACTCCACCACTTCTTCTCCCGCTTCTAACAATTCATTATTATCATCGTCTTCATTGTAACCTAATTTAGATATTTCTTCTAAATCATCTAAAGCCTCACCAATCTCATCCGTCTCACGACTTAATTTGGGTTGCGCTAAGCCTAAACCTAATAAAAATTGGCTCGTCCACTCTGCAATCGCATCCGCTAGTGCGAAACCATCTTCATTACTTGGAGTCCAAAGCGAGAATAACGTATTGGCCTCATCAAAACTTTCGGTCAATTGCTGATAAAAATCAGTTAACACCGCTAAAGGCGCTTGCGAAAAGGCATGACCGTCATTTAAAAATTGGTAAGTTAAGGTTTTCCAAGATTCATCTTGTACGCCACCTGCAATTAATCCACTTAAAAAACCGTGTACTTCCGCCGCTGTTTCAGCAATTTGAAGTTGTGCGATTAATTGATTAAATTCATTTGATTGTGTAATAGCCATAGTGTCTTATTTGTGATTCTGTCAAAGAATGGCATAATAGCAAAAAATTTATATTACTTGTGAGGATTTCGCGACTATGTCGGCAAATTATATTGAAGTTCAAATTTTTGGGCAGGTGCTTCGTTTACATTGTCCACCGGATCAACAACACAATTTACTTGCTTCCGCGCAACGTTTGGAAGAACGCGTGGCGGTATTAAAAGAACAATCCGGTATTATTCAGCTTGAAAAAGTCTTAGCGATTGTTGCCTTAAACCTAAATTATGAACTGGAGCAAGAAAAGCAAAAAAATGCGAATAATAAAGCGGTATTAGAATCTTGTATCCAACAACTCGATAGCTCATTAAATAAATTACAAACCAATACATCGGTTGCAATTAATCAAGAAAATGTTTAAAAGCTGATCGTTTGCGAATTTTTCTAAATTCAAGACTAGGAAAAATTCTCAATTTCCGTTAGTATAACTCTTGCCTGGGGTGTGCGTGACTGGTTACGTCCCTGAGCCGATAATTGAAAACTTTGAGTTGGACATCTAATTGCTGGTGAGCAAGCTTACCTTGAGTAAGAAGCCTAAAGGCGCTTAAGTTCGACTCCCTTGAACCGTCTGGTTCAAGGACCACCACCGGTGGCGGCACTTCGGGTTCTTTCATTTCTCTGTTTGGTATTTCAATATGCAAACAAGTCAATCTCGGCGAGAAACTCGTCAATTCATACGAAATCAAATGCGAGCCAAACGGCTTGAGCTTACCACACATCAACAAATTACAGCTTCATTAAATCTTATCCCTCAGGCGCTTTCTTTGATTGATTATTATCAAGCCTCTCATCTTGCTTTCTATTTGCCATTTAAAGCAGAAATTTCACCGCTACCGCTAATGCAACACCTCGCTGAACAAGGTAAATCGATTTATCTGCCGGTATTACATCCTTTTAGTCCCGGTAATCTACTTTTTCTGCAATACCATCCGTCTTCTCAACTTGAACGCCATGCATTCGGTATGCAGCAGCCTAAACTTGATATTCGTCAGCTAAAGCCGCTTGAAGAATTAGAGATGATCTTTACCCCGCTTCTCGCTTGCGATAGCCAGCTAAATCGCTTAGGCTATGGAGGCGGTTTTTATGATCGAACTCTCGCTCAAACTCAAGCCATTAGTGTCGGATTAGCTTATCGTTGCCAGTTAATCGAACAACTTCCTGTCGAGCCTTGGGATATGCCGCTCAATCATCTGATATTAGGAGACACAGAATGACAGAAAAAGAATCATCAGGAAGCCAAACGCTGGTAAGAGGATTAAAACTACTTGAGTTACTTTCTCAATATCCGAACGGCTGCCCGCTCGCTCAGCTTTCCGAACTTGCCCAATTAAATAAAAGTACCGTGCATCGTTTATTACAAAGCTTACAACAAGAAGGCTTCGTTCGCCCTGCGCCTACTACCGGCAGCTACCGTCTTACCACGAAATGTCTTGCTATTGGTCAACGTGCATTAAGTTCATTGAACATTCTGCACATTGCCGCTCCTCACCTTGAAGCACTTAATCTCAAATTGGGTGAAACGGTTAATTTTGCGATACGTGAAGGCAATCATGCGATTTTGATCTATAAACTCGAACCGACCACCGGTATGATGAAAACCAGGGCTTATATCGGGCAAAGATTACAATTATATTGCTCAGGTATGGGTAAGTTATTCTTAGCCTATGATAAAGCTGAATATATCCCGCAATATTGGCAACAAAAGCATGACATCATTCGCCAACTTACCGCAAATACGATTACCACAATTCCGGAAATGGAAGCCGAATTAGCCAAGATCCGCCAACAACAATTTGCAATGGATGATGAAGAAAATGAATTAGGCGTATCTTGTATTGCTTGTCCTATTTTTGATAACCAAGGAAAAGTAAATTATGCAGTCTCCATCTCCTTATCAACCGCACGCTTGAGCCAGCTTGGCTTCGATGTTCTTTATCCGGCACTTCGCACTACTGCACAAAAAATTTCAGAAGAATTAGGCTGGCAAGGGGAATAAGCGGTCAGATCTTCAACGAATTTTGCAAAAATTCCACGAAGATCTGATTTTATATTCAGGTATTTTTTCTATCCACAATCTCTGTGGATAACTTTGTGGATTTCTTTTTGAAAAACAAGCTAACCCTAGATAAAACCTAGCCTCTATCACTTTCACTCAAAATTGAGCACAAAATAACATTTCTTTGAAAATCAATAAGTTAAGTTTTGACTAGTCCTTTTGATAAAAATTTTTAAAAATATTTCTTGTAAATCCGCTTGACAAGTATTGCCTGTGTACAACTGTTAATCCCATCGTAAAAAATCAGATAAAAAGCGAACTAAATTCGTTAAAAAAACGATCATTTTTTGCTATAAAATGTAAAAAAATTGTTGCAAACGTTTGCAAATTAGTTATAGTCAGGTTGTATAGGTTATCAACAAACAACAATAATTTTATTTATCTCGATATAAGCCGCATAGAAATGCGGAAAATAGCGATAGAAATTCATTTTACCGATATTTTTTGCTATAATTCGCCCTTTTTGTGCTAACGAAAACATAGAAAGAATAAGAGGAATAACTATGTTTGGATTTGATCCTACCACGACCACATTCCTGATTTATATCATTGGAATGATCTTAATCGGTTTTATCGCCTATCGTGTTACCAATAACCTTTCGGACTACATCTTAGGTGGTCGCCGTTTAGGTAGCTTTGTGACGGCATTATCCGCCGGAGCGTCCGATATGTCAGGCTGGCTTTTGATGGGCTTACCGGGTGCGATTTATGCTGGCGGCTTAATTGAAGGCTGGTTAGCGATCGGCTTAACCATCGGTGCTTACCTAAACTGGAAATTAGTTGCAGGCCGTCTACGTTCTCATACGGAACACAGTGGCGATGCACTAACCTTACCCGAATACTTTCATAATCGTTTTGGTGATAAAACCAAACTGATCAAAATCCTATCTGCGGTTATTTTCCTACTCTTTTTTGCGGTTTACTGTGCCTCAGGCGTAGTAGCGGGCGCGCGAGTTTTTGAAAATCTATTCGGTGTACCTTACGCCGATGCTATTTGGTATGGTGCAGTTGCAACCATTCTCTACACTTTTATCGGTGGTTTCTTAGCTGTAAGTTGGACGGATACGATTCAAGCTTCACTGATGTTATTTGCACTGATCTTAACGCCTGTTTTCGTTATCTTAAACGTAGGCGGCATTGAGGCGATGCAAGAAAGCATTGCGCTTGCCGAAGTTGCTGCCAATAAAAATTACAATGATATGTTTACCGGCACAACCGTCCTCGGCGTATTAAGCTTATTAGCATGGGGCTTAGGTTATTTCGGTCAACCGCACATTGTAGTGCGCTTTATGGCGGCGGAAAGTGTCAAATCTCTTGAGAATGCACGCCGCATCAGTATGACTTGGATGGTTATCTGCCTTGCCGGCGCTATCGGTATCGGTTATTTCGGTATGGCATACTTCTTTAAATTCCCGGAAAATGCCCAAGTCGTTAACCAAAATAATGAACAAATCTTTATTGAACTGGCAAAATTATTATTCAATCCTTGGATTGCCGGTATTTTATTATCAGCGATCTTAGCGGCAGTAATGAGTACGCTTTCAGCACAACTTTTAATTTGCTCGAGTGCAATTACCGAAGACTTATATAAAGGTATTATTCGCCCGTCTGCAACGGATAAAGAATTAGTCTGGCTTGGTCGAGTAATGGTGCTTGCCGTAGCGGCGCTTGCCATTTACATTGCACAAGATCCGAACAGCCAAGTATTTGCATTGGTCAAAGACGCTTGGGCGGGCTTCGGCTCGGCATTTGGCCCTGTCGTATTACTGTCACTCTTCTGGAAACGTATGAACGGCTTTGGTGCGATTGCCGGTATGTTAACCGGGGCATTAATCGTTTATTTCTGGAAAGACTTAACCGTAGCGCTTTCACTGCCTGAAATGTATTCGATGATTCCGGGCTTTATCAGTGCAATGTTTACCATCGTGATTATCTCACTTATCACACCGGCACCAAGTAAAGACGTTATCGAAACTTTCGAACGAGCCGATAAGTCTTATTTAGACGAAGTAAAATAAAAACAAAAGCGATTTGCTGTTTAACAGTGAATCGCTTTTTTGTTTGGCGTTATGTAAAAAATATGACAAAAACGACCGCTTGTTAACAAGCTAACACAACATACCGAGGAGCCTATTATGCAACAATATCATCTTCTCCCTAACACTTCGATTCGCCCTACTCTTAGCCAACACTATCGCATTGATGAGACCGAACTTGTGCAGCAGCTTTTAACCGAAGCAAGAACGGATGAGCATCAACCGAATATTAAAGCGCTAACCCGTCAGCTTGTCGAAAAGGTGCGAGCTAATCGCCAAAAAGCCAGTGGTGTCGATGCATTGATGCACGAGTTTTCGCTTTCAAGCCAAGAAGGCATCGCTTTAATGTGTTTAGCTGAAGCTTTACTACGTATTCCCGATCAAGCGACCCGAGACAAACTGATTAAAGACAAAATCGCAAAAGGTGATTGGAAGTCGCATATAGGCAAAAGCCCGTCTCTGTTTGTGAATGCTTCCGCATGGGGACTGGTATTTACCGGTAAAGTGCTTTCGCTGTCTGAAACTTCACTTTCCCAAACGCTTATTCAACTCATCAATAAAGGCGGAGAACCGATTATCCGCCAAGGAATGGATTTTGCGATGCGCTTACTCGGCAAACAATTCGTTACCGGTGAAACCATTCAAATTGCCCTTAAAAATAGCGAAGCTCGTTTTAACAAAGGCTTCCGCTTTACCTACGATATGCTTGGTGAGTCGGCATTTACCGAAGAAGATGCCAAGCGCTACTATCAAGATTATGTATCTTCCGTACATGCGGTCGGTGCGGTATCAAAAGGACTTGGCGTTTATCAGTCATCCGGTATATCGGTAAAACTCTCCGCTATTCACCCTCGCTACTCGCTGGCGCAACACGATCGTGTTGTTGCAGAACTCTATCCTCGTTTACGTGATTTATGTTTACTTGCCAAACGCTATGATATCGGCATCAACATTGATGCCGAAGAAGCTGACCGCTTAGAAATCTCACTCGATCTCATCGACCGCTTATTAGATGAGCCGGCACTTGCAGGGTTTGAAGGTATTGGTTTCGTGGTACAAGCTTATCAAAAACGCTGTTTATCGGTGATTGATTACCTCATTCAAAAAGCTCGAGAAAAACAACGTAAGCTAATGATTCGTTTAGTGAAAGGCGCATATTGGGATGCCGAAATCAAACGAGCGCAAGCAGACTGTGCCAGCGGTTATCCGGTTTTCTCACGTAAAGTGCATACCGATTTAAATTACATTGCTTGTGCAAAAAAATTACTTGGCGCCCAAGATGTGATTTATCCGCAATTCGCCACCCACAACGCCCAAACGCTCGCCACCATTTATTATCTTGCTAAAGGCAAAAAATTTGAATTTCAATGCTTACACGGTATGGGAGAAACCTTATACGACCAAGTGGTCGGCAAAGAAAACCTTGATATTCAATGCCGTGTTTATGCGCCGGTCGGTTCTTACCAAACCTTATTAGCCTATTTGGTTCGCCGTTTATTAGAAAACGGTTCAAACAGTTCATTTGTCAATCAATTGGTTGACGAGCGAGTATCGGTCGAAAGCTTAACCGAAGATCCGGTGCTGAAAGCGGAAAAAACCGCGGGCTCAATGCACCCGAAAATTCCATTACCTCGCTGCTTATTTAACGATCGTATTAATTCGCAAGGTTACGATCTCAGCGATGCGGTGCAACTTGAACGCCTCCAAACACAGCTCAATCAGTTGGCAAAAGTGCAATACAAAGCTTATCCATTACTAGCCGACAGTTATTATGAAGGTAGTACCGCCAAACCGATTTTCAATCCGGCATTGAATACCCAACAAGTCGGTGAAGTCATTTTCGCTCACTCATCAGATGTCGAAAAAGCTTTTGTAATTGCCGAACAAAATCAGACAGCTTGGCAAGCTACTCCACCGACGCAAAGAGCTGCGATTCTTGAAAAATTTGCTGATTTACTGGAAAGCAATATGCCGACTTTATTCGATCTTGCGGTTCGGGAAGCGGGTAAAACGCTGAATAATGCGATTGCCGAAGTCAGAGAAGCGGTCGATTTTTGCCGTTATTATGCAAATGAAGTGAAGCGCAACCCGCAAGCATATCAGAATCCAAGAGGAATTATTGTTGCGATTAGCCCGTGGAACTTCCCGTTGGCGATTTTTACCGGTGAAGTCGTCTCCGCTTTAGTTGCAGGTAATGTAGTGTTGGCGAAACCGGCGGAACAAACTTCCTTAATGGCTCATTATGCGGTGGAATTATGCTATCAAGCCGGTATTCCAAAAGGTGTTTTGCAATGTTTACCGGGTAGCGGAGCGGAAATCGGTAATCAACTGACTTCCGATTCTCGAGTGGACGGCGTAATTTTTACCGGCTCGACCGAAACTGCCAAAACCATCAACCGCAATTTGCAAAAACAAACCAAAATCGTACCGCTGATTGCGGAAACCGGCGGACAAAACGCCTTGATTATGGATAGCTCCGCGCTCGGCGAACAAGTGGTGGCGGATGTACTTAACTCGGCGTTTGATTCGGCTGGGCAACGTTGTTCGGCACTTCGTGTACTTTATCTGCAAGAAGATGTTGCCGATCATATTCTAGCAATGCTTAAAGGTGCAATGGCGGAGTTACGTGTCGGCAAACCGCAATTACTGAATACCGATATTGGTCCGGTAATCGATCGCACGGCACAAAGTCGCTTACTAGCGCATATTGAAAAAATGAAAGCGATGGCAAAATCGTACTATCAAGTGCCTATTGCAGCGGAGGTGGAACAGAACGGGATTTTCGTGCCGCCAACCTTACTTGAAATCGATCATATCTCACAAATCGAACATGAAGTGTTTGGCCCGGTACTACACGTGATTCGCTTTAATGCCAACCAATTCGAACAAATTATTCATGACATTAACTCGACCGGTTTCGGCTTAACCAGCGGTTTACATAGTCGTATTGATACCACCATTAATCAATGGCTCGACAAAGTACACGCCGGTAACTTATATGTTAATCGTAATACGGTCGGTGCAGTGGTCGGCGTGCAACCGTTCGGCGGCATGGGACTTTCCGGTACAGGCCCAAAAGCCGGCGGGCCGCTTTATTTACAACGTTTGGTAAAAAGCGAAGCTTGGACGCTTGCTGATTTAGAAGGCGAAACGATTATAGAAACGGATAAACTTGCACAAGCCATTCGCCAAACACTTACCGGTGAACAACAAAGCGAAGCATTAACACTCTTGCAAACTTTACGCCCAAAATCACCGCTTGCAAAAGTGTTTAAAATGCAGGGCATTACCGGCGAAAACAACTACTTACGCTTTGAAGCTCGTCCTATGATTGCAGTAAGTAATGGCTCACTGCTCGAACAAATCAAAGCAATGATTGCTATTGCGGTATGCGGCAGTAAAGCGGTGGTTAAAGAGGGTTCACCGTTAGCGGAATACGCACATCAATTTGCCGAATACTTAATGATAACAGACGACTTCAATAATCTTTCGGCATTAAGTGTAATGATTGTACTTGAGCCGCTTTCCACGCAAGAACGTCAACATTATGCCGAGCGTAACGGTGCGATTTTAACTTATGTGGAAAGCCTTGAATTGGCGCTTTCATTGCTACCGCTGGTACATGAAAAATCGATCAGCATTAACACCGCAGCCGCCGGTGGTAATGCAACCTTGATGAGTGAAATGAATTAGCATGATATAAATCATGCTTAATATTTATCCCCTTAGCAATAAACTGAGGGGATTTTTATTTTCTGTTTAGCAAGTCATTTTCTTTTCAGCTATAATGCGCCGACTATCCCGTGAGGTAGTGTTTACGTATGTTAATTCAAACCGAGAGTTGAAACAAAAATGACAAATCAAACTATCAGCACACCTAAACAGGTGTTTGTTGGCTTACAAATGCTATTTGTGGCATTTGGTGCTTTAGTATTAATGCCGTTAATTACCGGCTTAGATCCTAATACAGCCCTCCTTACTGCCGGTATCGGCACCCTACTTTTCCAACTTTGTACCAAAGGTCAAGTGCCTATTTTCCTCGCCTCTTCCTTCGCATTTATCGCACCGATTCAATACGGCGTACAGCAATGGGGCATCCCAACCACCATGGGCGGTTTGGTATTTACCGGTTTCGTTTACTTCGTATTAAGTTCATTAGTGAAATGGAAAGGGGCAAATATCCTCGAAAAACTTTTCCCACCAGTGGTAGTTGGGCCGGTAATCATTATTATCGGCTTAGGTTTAGCCCCGACTGCAGTTGATATGGCGCTAGGTAAAGGTACAACAATTGAACCGAATACCGCCTTACTGATTTCAATGGCAACCTTAATCACCACACTTATCGTAGCGGTCTTTGCCAAAGGTTTAATGAAATTAGTACCGATTATGTTCGGAATTGTGGTTGGTTATATCCTTTCGCTCGTGTTCGGCATCATTGATTTTAGCCCGGTAACTAATGCCGCTTGGTTTAGCTTACCGAAACTCACCACGCCGGAATTTAAGTTAGAAGCGATTCTTTACTTATTACCTATCGCCCTTGCACCGGCAGTCGAACACGTCGGCGGCATTATGGCGATCAGCTCGGTAACCGGTAAAGATTTTATGAATAAACCGGGTTTACACCGCACGTTATTAGGTGACGGCGTTGCAACCTCTGCCGCAGCATTTTTAGGCGGCCCACCAAATACTACTTATGCGGAAGTTACCGGTGCGGTTATGCTCACCAAAAACTTTAACCCACGTGTAATGACCTTTGCCGCTATTTGGGCAATTGCCATTTCATTCTGCGGCAAAGTGGGCGCCTTCTTACAAACCATCCCAGGCGTAGTGATGGGCGGCATTATGATGTTAGTTTTCGGTTCTATCGCGGCAGTTGGTATGAGTACATTAATTCGTGCCAAAGTGGATATGGGCGAAGCTCGCAACCTCTGTATCGTTTCAGTAGTCATGACCTTCGGCATCGGCGGCATGCTGATCAACGTTGGCGAATTCTCACTGAAAGGCATCAGCCTCTGCGCAATCGCCGCAATCGTGATGAACTTACTTCTCCCAAAAGAAGCGGCTAAAAAAGCAGAATAATTTTTAACGTTCTTCTTATAAAACAAGCGGTCAAATTTCATTAAAATTTTGCAAATTGCAAAAAAGTTAGGGAATTTGACCGCTTACAAATGCAACTAATTTTACTCTTCTATCTCTCTATTATTTAAAACTAAATTTAAGTCATAAAGAAATTCCTGCTTCTCCTCTATCTTCTAAGACAGAAATGAGATCATCAAGATTATTGTCTGATAAAATCTTATCTATATCATTCATCACTAAAGTGTGACTATAGGTATGTCTTGCTCCATTTAATATAAATAACACTTAGCATTAAATTCTCTATTGGCAAATCGAAACTCCCATCAAAGCTATCTAAAGCCCCGCCCCATTCAGAGAAATCTTTATTCCATTTTGTAATTTTTCCATTTTCAAATTTTCTCTGACACCAAATATAGGCATCATAAAAAAACACGCTTTTAATGTTTTATAATCAACTCTAGTTATCATCAGAATATTTTGTAAAACCTCTTCCTTTAACTAACAAATTTTAAATTTTCATATTCCCAATCAAAGTAGTACCTTAATTTATTTAAAACGTCTTCCCAATCTTTTCCAGAAATACTATTTACTTTATATTTGATTTCTCTCTCTATATCATCTATATCATCTATATCATCGCATACAATAAAACTTTTAGATGCAAGAACTATTTGGGCAGATTTTACTAATTGAGTATTAAAGACTTCTACTGCAAAATAATCTCCCCCCTCTTTACCTTTCTCACCTATAGTTAAAGATATCTTTAAATTATATCCTGTAGGATCAAGCATTAATTCCTGAGCTTCATTTTTTGATGAAACCCCACAATAGTTAATAGATTTTAAGTCTGCAATAACCATTATTTATCACTCCTGAACATTAAGATGTAAATTACTCTCCGATTTTTCTACATATCTACGTTTATTTTGATCATAAACTTGATGTATTCTTTCAAAGTTTGCTTGAATACCTGTAGGGGCATATTTTGAATGATTTTTAAGTTGAGGTGGTCTATATTTTCTAGACCCATCAGCGCTTGTAAATCCCCCATCAGTATTTAGAATAGCACCTTCTCCAATCCATTCTTTGGCTAGTTTTTCAATTTCAGCTCTGGTAAATGTTCCTTTTTCTGTTAAATTTCCTTCTCCTATAGCCGCATGGGTTAATTCCGGTCTTTGCTTTGCAATGTTACTTAAATTTTCCTGTATCAACTGCTCTTTCAACTTCGGATATAACGCAACATTCTCAGCCTTCAAATTCGCCTAGATAGCCTTGCAGAGTGCCCAAAACCAATAAAAAACAAGCAGTCAAATTTCACCAGAAATTTGCAAATTGCAAAAGATTTAGGAAATTTGACCGCTCACAAATAAAACAAGCCTCACGACTTATTACAAACAAGAACTATCCATGCCTTAGAAATATTTAACTTTAATCTTCATATCGTTTATATACGCATATATGATCCTTAAAACATAATTTATTTGGATAATCTACACGAATTAATTTCTCATAGATATTGTACCCTTCATCAAAATCAGCTATAACCTCTGCTCCAACTTCATAGATTACTTCACTCCAATCATTGGCTGAACCATCAACTACAACATCTAAGATTATATTATTGTCCACAATTTTTATATATATACCCCTTATATCTTTTGTTATTCTCCCTATCAAGGCATTTTGAATAGATATTCTAAGCCGTATAATATCATTATCAACCATATTAATGCTCCTTAGGTCTTGCTGGAACTACATGATATCCATTCTTACTATAATGGATAATTCCTATTGTCGTCGGAGAGCTTTTCTCTGTTATAGGATCGATATAATTTCCTATAACTTTGTTAAAATGAACCCTTTCTTTAGAACCTGGTAGCCCAACATCAATTTTTCCAATATGCTGCCCTGTTCCAGCATATCCTTTTAAAGAATCCAGACTAACAGTAATTATGCTTTTTTGTTGTCCATTTGCAACAGCGATCTTATATTCATTTGTATGCACAATATGTTTATTTTGTTTGGATATCTCAATTCCTAATTTAGAAAAATCTACCTTATTTATCTCATATCCTGAGATATTTCCGACTACAGGCAATTTCTCATTTGAATTTGCAGATTTAGGAATATTTTCACTTGAACTATTAACCTTCGTTGTTGAAAGTCTTACACCCGCTATACTTGCAACTACTCGATTTGCTGCGTCAATTCTTCCAATCCAACTTGGATCAATACCTGTCGCATTATAAAAATCAGCATCCGCCTTTACTTTGGCATTTTTCAATACATCATATCTATCTGAAAAAATTGCCACCTTTTTATAATCTTCTGCATACAGGTCTGAATAATGTGTATATGTCGGGTAGTTATAACCTGTTGGTGTATATTTAGCATTTGAATAACTAAATTTATCTCGCTCTAATTTTTGTCTCTCTGAGTTACATGCTAAAGAGAGTGAATTTCCTTCGCAAGCTGAAATTAAAGCTAAATCGCTCTCTCTATCCTTATTCTTAATTTCACTAAGTTCCGTAATTTCTTCTGATGTAATAACCCCTCGATGTAGTTTATCCTCTAATTCTAATTTTCTTGCCGCTTCTTGAGCTGAGAGATAGTTATTCTCCACCGCCCTTTTTGCCGTTTCTATCCCTTGTAAGGTTGTTGCCGTATTACCGCCCACCGCATTACCGGCTAAAGCACCCGATAATTGACCTGCAACACTCAGTAACTCGCGCTCTTCTTCACTTAATTGGCTTGCCTCTTTGTTAAAAACCACTTCCGATAATAACATCGCACTCGCTTCACCAGCTACGCCTGATGCCGCTCCCGATAGCGCATTATTACCTGAAATGCGCTTCCAATGCCGCTTTCTGCTTCCGTTCGGAATAGCTATCTACTACACCACGCCGGCGCTTGACTCCTGTCTAGTGTCCAAAGTCAATACAAAAACAAGCGGTCAAATTTCGCTGAAATTTTGCAAATTGCAAAAAGTTAAGGAATTTGACCGCTTGAACGTCGAGTTATTTTTTATCTACTGTTACTAAAGTACTATTTAAGCATTAATTACTTTCTATATATGTAAATAATACACTTATACTAATCACAAGAGGGATAAATATAACAAACTTATTCAATCTCGCTAAAATAAAACAACTCCTCACATCTAAAATCAAAATAAAAAAACAAACAACATGAACATCAAGAAAAAAAAATAAAAATTTAATATAGATGCATAATAAAAAATAGAATTCTATCTTTAACTTGTATATTCCCCCTTCATTAAGTGATTCTGATTTCCTCACCAATATTCAATACTTTTTCCGAAATAAAAAGTCAGTTCTTGCTAAGAATCTTCAAAGTAAAAAACTCAAAAATTTGACCATTTAAACGCAAAGTTACTTTTACCTTCTACTATCAATAAACACTATTCATTTCTTTCTAAATATAACTGCCATCCACATAGCTACAAATATGGTCGGAATAAAAGACATCTTCAACTCCATCTCTGTTATGATTGAAAAAAAACAAATTCCTCCTGTCATAAGAAAGTAAAAGTAGCTGTTAATCGTTGCGATAATTATGAAAAACAAAAGTGAAAATATAAAGTAAAAAACAACAAAATAAAATAACATTCCCTTCACTATTTATTATCCTTATACAAGCTTCTTTTCCTCAATAGCAATTAACCCCTATCTAGTGTATAAAGCCAATACAAAAACAAGCGGTCAAATTTCACTAAAAATTTGCAAATTACAAAAAAGTTAGGGAATTTGACCGTTTAAAAATAGCGTTCAGCTTTATTTCTCTCTTTACAAGCAAATATTATTTAGGCTAAATAACAGTATCAACAAATACCTATTTAAAAAATAAAACTAGCTTATTAAATAATTTATATAAAAAATCAATAACTAATGAAGAACTCACAACAACAAACGGAGAAAACACAGACAAAACAAAACATTTTTCTATAATATCCATATCCCACACTCCATTATCTATGTAGCCAAACACTGTAAATATAAATCCTATTACATTTAAACAAACCAAAGAAGATAGCAAAACCAAAACAAATAATTTAATATACTTATTTTTCATTCTTCTTCTCCTTTATATAAGTAGGAATCTTATTATTTAATATTTCACTATTTGTATTTCCTGACAACTCTGCAACAATACTAGGCACATAACTAGGCTTAGACTGATAACTAATTCCTAAATAACCTAAATCTTTCCATTCATATTTTTTATATGTCGGATTAACCATGTTATTCAGCTTATTACCTATTATTTCTGTTGATTTATATCCCCCCGCTGCCGCTATTCCTGTAGATAATGTTGCTAGTGCTGAATTATCCGAGCGGTTTATATTATTAGAATAATGCGAACCGGCCATATTGGATATTACTGTTTCACTTAGAGACTTTCCTGCAGTTGCTTTACCTATTACACCTGCAATAGCTAAATCAGACAAATTCACTTCTTTATTAAAAATATATTGTCCTCCTGCATTAATCCCCATTGAAGCAGTAGCCGATGTCAATGCAGCCTTAGAATTATTCGTAACCAACCCTCTCATTCCCATGACCACCATCGGCCAATTAGTAATATCCATTGCATAATACATTGCTCGATCTGTATCGCTAACTTTATTACGTAAATAACTTAAATCCCTTTCGTTAACATAATTCACAATATTTATCGTATCATCATCCATAAGTGGCGTTCCAAGATAGATTCTTCCTGTCTTATCTCACTTCGCCCTTGCTATCGTTGTATAAGCATCTATCAATTCTTCTTTAGCTGCACACATAATTCCACCATTATTACATTTTGCTTGTAATTCCTCTGAGCTCTTATTACTCATATTTAAATATTTTTGGATAACAATACTACAATCCTTATTATTTGCCTTACATTCCTTTAATTCTTTTTCAAAAGCAAGAGACTGTTCTGATGTAAGATAATTATTCTCCACCGCATTCTTCGCTACTTCTACACCTGTGCTCACTGCGTTTAGCGTTTCTACACTTGAGCCACCATTCACGGCACCTGATGCTAAACCGGCTAAGGCTTTGCTGAGCGCTAACACCTCCTCTTTTTCTTCCGTCGTCAGTTCATGCGGCTCTTTTTCATAAAGCCCCTGCGTGAGTACTCTTGCGCCTATCTCTGCTGCACCTGCCGCAACGGCTCCCGTGCTTGCTTTACCTCCGGCTAGTTCCGCTTCTATTGCGCCCCACAACACGTGAGCAGCAATATTTGCCGTTTCACTCTGCTCTGTCAGCTGTTTTATCGCCTGATTCACATAAGGGGAGGCTGCCCCTGCAACTACCGCTTCTGTTGGTTTGCCTGCGATAGCTAAACTGATTGCAGTAGTAACCGCATCAACTTTACGTTTATGCTCTCCCGAGGTTTGCCATTTCTCTGCTTCTTCTTTCTTCTGAATTGCTAGTATTCAACTCTCATCAAGTGAGTAAAACCAACACAAAAACAAGCGGCCAAATTTCGCTAAAATTTTGCAAATTTGACCGCTTGAAATTTCTACAAAATAAGATAAATACCTTTGCTAATTCTGCTTATATTCACCACTTTAAAAAGGAAAAAAATGATTTTTTCTCCACTTTTCCGGCTAACAATTCCTTAACAAACTCGGGCTTTTCTTCTTCTGAAATATACTCATAAAACGAATAAATCACCTCTTCAGGTGTATATTCCTTTTCTCTTGCATCACAAACCATTTTTAACCAATAAAGCATTTCTGTTGGACGCCCCATTGAATAAAGCATCTGTAAGCGCTTTTCTAAAAATGGCTTTGCTGCTTTCTCCAATTGCTCCACCGTAAATTTATTTTCATAAAAATGCAGGCAATATGCATAAGCAAGCCTATAACCACTCATATTCTTATTCAACTTAAGCAGTTTATCACCTTTCACAGACTGATAAAGTTTGATTGCTTTTTCATATTCTTGAGCTTGAATATAGTGCAAAAGTGATAATGCAAAGATTTCTTTATCATCACGACTCATACCCTTTGAATAATCTTCGTTACCATAAAGCTCTTCTCGCCATTTCAAAGACTTTTTCCATAACTCAACATCATTTACTCCCGTATTTATCCAAGTAGCAAATGCCAAAGCTGAGTTTAAATTATTTTGATGGAATGCAAGAGAACCAAAGCATTCATTGTTATCTATTCCCTCAGATATCCAATCTATAATTCTAGGTAAGAAAGGCTTATATAATTTTTTATATCCAACGCTATATCCGTAGACTACCATATCTAGATCATGAATTGATGAGTTTCCAATAAATTTTTGATCTATAGCTTTTTGTTTTTTTATAAAAGAATAATTGAATCCACTTTTATAATAAGCGTCTTTTTTCCTAATTAAAGTTTCCTTAAAACTCATATATTCTTTCCTTACTCACATTTTTGATTGTTGCAATATTTTTGAGTTACAGAATTTTTTACCTTACTATATCCAACTGTATGGGTTGTAAAGTTCCCTATTTTTAAATTCTGTATAGCTTTGTCTTTAACGTGTTCAGAAATAATCTTAGTATTTGAAATTTCTTCTATTGCCTCTCTAATTGCATTATTACGAGTATTTTCTCTAGAAAAAGTTGGAGATTCTCTTCCTTTGGTTAATGATGTTCTTACTTTACTATCCCAAAGTTCAACCTCTCTTGTTTTCGTATTAACAGAAATTACATCACTACCATTTGTACCTGTTGAATTCCCCCATTTTATTACTTGTCTATTTGGAGTTTCTTGAATGCTATTCGCTAAATTTATTTCTCCACGATAACCATTAATATCTTTCCATTCTTGATACACCGAATTACCTTTTGCTTTTTGTGGAACAAAACCATAACCTGCTTTTGGCTCAGGAAGATTAGGGTGCAATTCAATGCCATTGAAAACAACTTTTGGATAATTCGCCGGTACCCCTGTAACCTTAGCTCCATATTTAGCAGATGTCGCTCCTCTGATAGAGCCAACAAGTTCCGCAAAATTCTTAAAGAGCATTAGGTTTTCAACTTTAGATTTTGCCGCTTCTAACGGAATATTTTCTGCTTTTGCAATACATAAAGCTACTTTCTCTATATATACCGAATCCGCATCTTTTCCTCGTAAAATTTGCTCTACATTGGCAAAATCATTAGAAAAAATATCTTTTAACTGTCCTCGGTAAGAAAAATATTCTTCATAACCACGTTGAGCATATTGAGCAGTCCTAGCTAATGATAAACATTGCTCACTACTTACTTGCTTACAAGCATCTCTAATTTCTTGATTGCGTTTCTCATCAATTCGATTAATTTCCTCTAAACGAGCTAAGTCATCTTTTGTAGCTGTACCTTCTACTTTTTTACGTTGTAAAACCATTTTTTCTTTGGCTTCATTAATAAATAAATAGTTATTCTCCACCGCTCTTTTTGCCGTTTCTATCCCTTGTAAGGTTGCTGCCGTATTACCGCCCACTCCATTACCAACTAAAGCACCCGATAATTGACCTGCAACACTCAGTAACTCTCGCTCTTCTTCACTTAATTGGCTTGCTTCTTTGTTAAAAACCACTTCCGATAATAACATCGCACTCGCTTCGCCCGCTACGCCTGATGCCGCTCCCGCTAGCGCATTATTACCTGAAATGAGCTTCCAATGCCGCTTTCTGCTTCCGTTCGGAATAGCTATCTACTACACCACGCCGGCGCTTGACTCCTGTCTAGTGTCCAAAGTCAATACAAAAACAAGCGGTCAAATTTCGCTAAAAATTTGCAAATTGCAAAAAGTTAGAGAATTGACCGCTTAGATATAAAGGCTTATCTATGAATATTTAGACATTCAACAGGAAGCTGAATCATCCTAAACTAGATAAACATTATCTATTCTTCATACTTAGCCATAATTTCATCAAAAGTTTTTAGCCCGTCTAAAAATTCTTCAAAATTATCCGCGACAGGAAATAATAAATGTTTTCCTGTTTCCTCATCATATTCATCGTGGATAACGATGCAAATCTTCGGTTCATCTCCTGTTGGTTCATCCCGATAATCAAAACAAATAAAATCTCCACCGGCTGTACGACCAAATGAATATACATGTTCATAGCCATATACTGGGTCATCATAAATATACTGCCTACGAATATCTTGAGGTTCTGGATTTAATTCCGTTTCAAAACTATCAAAACCAATTGCAGCCATCCCTTCTTCATCGCTATAGCTATCATAATAAGTAATACAATTAGGTTCTACGGCGAGACCATTATGTTTTGACATTAATTCAATATATAATTTTGGAAACTTAATATTAAAAATATCTTCAACGCCTTTGATAATTTTAATATCAGCTGTTCCACTATCATACCTAATTTCTAAACCTCTAAATTTCATACTATCTTCCTTCACTCAAAGTTCCCTCACCTAGCGATCAACTCCTGTCGGGATGTCCAAAGAAAATACAAAAATAAGTGGTCAAATTTCGACGAAACTTGACCACTTGTAAGGTTATTTTTTTACAAATCTACTGCAAAAGTATCCTCTTCTTGAACATTTAGATACTCTATCGAAATCATATTTCACGAAGGTAAATTATTTTTTAAATTAAACCATAGATTCTACTTTACCTGTTAAATAAAACTCACGAAAAACACTAAATACGATTTCAATATCCTTCGTAATCATATTGTTAGGGTAAGGTTCCCCTTGGAATAAACACCATCCTTCCCCTTCTCCTTTTATATTTTTCACTTCCAAATCATCGGACACATTGATATGTAAAACAGGCATATAAAACTCACCATCCTTATATAAATATAATTCTGAAAAATTATCATCATCTTCTTTAGATTCATCAGACAAAATCATAACCCCATTAGGATGGGACATAAAAAATTTAATAAAATTTTCCATATCACTTATTGATGAAATATTTTTATATATTTGTTCCCTTTGATTTTCATTAATAACAAACCCTGAAAAATAAAAATTATTCATTCCCCCCTCCCTTTTTTTTATTCGGTTTAACCTCTTTTATTTGATTCATACCTTTTTCCCAAAAATATACTTTTGGTCTCCCATCTTTATCACTGGTAGCATTTACTATCACTTTTGATAACCCTGCTTTATCTGCAATACTTGCAATATCTTTTCTACAATGTCCACAGACATCTTTCCCTTCAACTCGCATTTCCAATGTAGCTCCTTTGGTTTTACCACTATTAAATGCTTTTTGTATCACTTCTATCTCAGCATGTGCTGTTTTATCCGTCGCATTAGGTAATATTTTACCTTTTTGAATTTCCTTTTGTTTGACTACATCAAAAATTAATGTTGGTTTCTCAGTTGTTCTATCAAGTTTCGCTTTCTGATTAACCCCTATATACTCATTTTGATCAATTTTACCTGTTGCTTTTACAACAACATCACCATTGATTATAGCCTGAGCTGTTTTATAGCCTTCTGTCTTACCAACAACCGGCAATTTCTCATTTGAATTTGCAGATTTAGGAATATTTTCACTTGAACTATTAACCTTCGTTGTTGAAAGTTTTACACCCGCTACACTTGCAACTACTCGATTTGCTGCGTCAATTCTTCCAATCCAACTTGGATCAATACCTGTCGCATTATAAAAATCAGCATCCGCCTTTACTTTGGCATTTTTCAATACATCATATCTATCTGAAAAAATTGCCACCTTTTTATAATCTTCTGCATACAGGTCTGAATAACGTGTATATGTCGGGTAGTTATAACCTGTTGGTGTATATTTTGCATTTGAATAGCTAAATTTATCTCGCTCTAATTTTTGTCTCTCTGAGTTACATGCTGAAGATAGAGCCTCTCCCTCACAAGCTGAAATTAAAGCTAAATCGCTTTCTCTATCCTTATTCTTAATTTCACTAAGTTCCGTAATTTCTTCTGATGTAATAACCCCTCGATGTAGTTTATCCTCTAATTCTAATTTTCTTGCCGCTTCTTGAGCTGAGAGATAGTTATTCTCCACCGTCCTTTTTGCCGTTTCTATCCCTTGTAATGTTGCTGCCGTATTACCGCCCACTCCATTACCAACTAAAGCACCCGATAATTGACCTGCAACACTCAGTAACTCTCGCTCTTCTTCACTTAATTGGCTTGCCTCTTTGTTAAAAACCACTTCCGATAATAACATCGCACTCGCTTCACCAGCTACGCCTGATGCCGCTCCCGATAGCGCATTATTACCCGAAATGCCCGCCTCCAATGCCGAAAGCGCTGCATGGGCTAATAAGTTAGCTGTCTTATTATCCGAGGTGTATTTGTGAATCTGTGCATTTAACTCCGGAGATATTGCCGTCGCCGCTACTTCTCCCGCACTACCGCCTGATAATATCGCACCCAGCGTCACCGCGACCGTATCTAACTTACGTTTTGAAGCCCCTCCTTCTCGCCAGCTTTCTTCTTTCGCTTTAGCCTCAGTATAAACACGTTCCTTTTGTGATATCTCTTCTTGTGAAGCACCTGTGCGTTTCGCTTTAGCTAACGCCTCCTCCGCCGCATTCACTTCTTCCTCTGCCGCTTTCTGCTTCCGTTCGGAATAGCTATCTACTGCGCCGAGCATATCACCCACTGCCGCTGAAAGTACCTGTTGGTCTTTCAACTTCTGTTTGATATCAAACGTCGCTTCAACTTGTTTATTCGCTTGGTTTAAGTCTGTGTTTAGCCCTAGCGCTTCTGCCGTCGTTTCGGTCGGTTGGCTATCTTTGTTTAAGGTGATTTTGCCTTCCGTTAACGTCGCTTTCGTCACACTACTATCACTTTCGCTATCATACATCGGGACTGTCGGGTTGATACCGTTACTTTGCGTTGTGCCCGTCAGTTTCGCTAAGTCCGCTTGCTGTTTCGCGTCTTCTTTGCTTGCAGCTTCCGCATTACCTAATTTATTCAGGTTAGCCGATACACTCATGCCGCCCGTTAAGGCTTTGCTCTCGCTTTCATTCTCAATATCTTTAAAAGCAAGCGTATTTGTGCTTAATTCACTCTTAGTCGGGTTCGTACTCGCTATCGCTCCGCCATTTAGCTGTACGTGGTCTGCATTAACATGATAACCGCCCTCTTCCGCAAATAAACCCGATTGCTCTACCACTTGCTTGCTGTTCGATTTGCCACTTGAGGCATTGCCATAACCGCTTCCGCCCCACGCTGTACCCAGTGCGACTTGCACGCGTCCGCCTGCACCTACACTGCTGCTCTTAGAATGATGTTCATCTTGACGGCTTTCTACTGTTAATGTACCACCCACATCCGCATTAATGGTTTTTCCTTTCGCTACTGCGCCTGCTAATACTCAGATCCTATTGAATTCCCAAAGCTAACACAAAAAAACAAGCGGTCAAATTTCACTAAACACTTGCAAATTGCAAAAGATTTTAGAAATTTGACCGCTTTAAATTAAACTAATTTATCCTATTTATCTTTATTATAAAAATAATAACAGGCAACCAATAAAAAGGCATAAGGGAAAAAATCAACTCCTGAGAGGAATAAGTCCATTGAAACCTCTTTTTTCTTAATTGCCACATATAGCGTACTTAGAAAAAATAAACCTATTGTTACTTTGAATATTATTAACAAATCTTTCATTACTTTTCTCTCTCAGAAGGGGATGATAAATTATCTAATTGTTTTTCACTATATTTAATAAATATTTCTCTTATAAATGGATTAGGGCTAGCCTTTAATTTTTCATCCCAAACTGCACCTGAAATACCAGTAGCAATATTCTTTCCAACATCTCCATCTCCAGTTGTAACTTTATCTACAACCATATTACCTAATGTCGCAGAACCAATTGGCATTACACCAAAGAAGGCTCCTTTATAAGTATCTACCCCAATAGAATATGCCGAATTAATTACATTTTCTTTGGTTAATGCTTTTGGTTTTTCATCTTTAGTATAATCATAAATTTCACCAACTGTTGCAGCTATTCCTGTTGCCGCACTATTTCCAATAGTTGTTTTTAATGGCGCATTTTGAACTACTTTTATTGAATCTCCAATATATGTCCTTGTTGATGTTACTACTCGTTCTAACCCTTTCCTTAATTGATTATCTGCAACAATACCCAATGCAATAGCCTCATCCGATACCATTGCATTAGCTAAGGTTTCTCCTGTTTTACTTAATACTTTATTTGTAGCCGAAATAGCTTTTGAACCAACTTTAAATACAGATCCGCCGATAAGGAGATCTTCTACAACAGCAGGCTCTGCAACTCCTTTCGGCGAAATAACATAATTATAATAAGCATTATGCAATACCTTATTATTATCCTGTCTATTCCGATTCGCTTTACCTATATTCCCCAATAATTCAGCCGAGTATTTACTATCACTCGTACTTAAACCATTTAACAAACCAACCTCATTTAAGCTATTCAAGTTATTTCTTGAAACAACATCGATATTTGGATAGTTTATTTTTCCAAACATACTACTATCCTTATACTGCTTCTCTGTCGCTTGGAACATTCTCACCTTCTCTCCATATAAAACTACATCATTACCATCTTTCCATTTAATAGCTTGGTTTTTATCGGCTTCCGTTTTTAAGGTTTTATAAGCAATAGCTAGACTTTCTTTATAATCATCCGCATAAATTTGGGCATCATTTAAAATCGTATTAATTCCTCCCAATACTTGCTGATTTTCTTTTTCATCTACCATTGTTGATGTCACCAAAGTAAGTTGTTCTTCCCAATAACTTTCTGCTTTACCATGCTCTTTTGCAAGTTGTCTCGCCAAATCCTTAATCCGCTGTTTCTCCTCAGGATGCAACTGTCTATTAAACTTCTCCGTTCTCAATGCCATTTGAGCGGATTGTTTCACTTCTGTAGAATTTCCTCCCAAACTTGCGCCTATCAATGCACCTAAACCCGCTGCACTTGCTTGTTGAATCGCATTGCGTTCATCCGCCGTTAAAGCGGTGTTATTCACTAAATAATTTGCAATTTCGGTATTGATGTACTCACTACTCATAGCAGATAACGTACCAGCAGCGGTATTTCCTCCACCCACTTTCGCTGATAAATATCCCACTAAACCATGTAGCGCTAGTTTTTGCGGGCTACCTTCTTCCCACTCCATAAACTGAGCTAAATCGCCCACCGCTTTTGCGCCCATTTCTGCAACGATTTGAGAGGCTTCTTGCTGTTCTTGTAACTTGGTTAAGTCTTGTTTTTCTACTTTTCCATTGGCATTTTCCACATCTCGATTCAGGCTTTGTAACGTCTCTTCTGCCGTTTTGCCTGTCAGGGCTTTTTGTTTATCACTGTCGGTTATCTGCAAATCGATATTATCGCTTATCGCTGAACTTGTCGTGCTTCGCTCGCTTTCACTCATATTGCCCAACGCACTCAATGCCGCGCCCATCGCGTGACCTGCCATTTGACCCATATCACTACTTGCGCCCACACTCACGCTTGTCACTTTAATGTCACTACGGTTTTCTATCTCTGCCGTACTCAGCGTACCCGTCTTCATCCGGTGGTTCGCTTTATCTCCCTCCGCATTAATCACGCCGCCTGCTAGATGTGTGTTTTCCTCTACATTAATCTCTGACGTTTTTCCAATGTTAAAGCCAGACTGTTGATTTACTTGAGCGTAATCCACCTTCGCTTTGTTTTGGCTCATTTGGGCTAATACACATACACTACGTCTATTGGATATCGACTCCTAACACAAAAACAAGCGGTCAAATTTCGCTAAAAATTTGCAAATTGCAAAAGATTTTGGAAATTTAACCGCTTTAAATTAAAAAAATTTATCCTATTTATCTTTATTATAAAAATAATAGATCATTAAGGGTGATAGATAAATGAATCCTTATTACTTGTTATCCTTAAAGATTGAGATAATTATTATCTAGAATCTTCCCCCTCCAAATTTATTCATTTACATTCTTAGCCCTTTTGATTAGAAAATTAAAACATAGAGGATAAATGGGACTAATGTAACTTTCAAAGTTTCGTAAAAAGCATCATCAAACCAATAATACACTTCGTGATATATCCTCCTTTATTTACCACTATTCTTTTTATCAAATTTAGAAGGAATGGTTGACAAATAAACTACTACACATAAAAAAACAAAGGAATATAGAAAATCTTTACCACTCATAATCTTATTTTGAAAAAATAAAGAAATAAAAATAACTGAGGTAGAAAAAAAACCAGCTAACAAAATACGAACAATAAACAATAATTTAGTTTTCATTATTTTGTTCCTTCAAATTTTCTTTTTGATATTCATATACCTTGCTACTTCCCGAAGATATGACCCTTTGCAAAGATTCACTTTTAGTCAGCATAGAAGCACCCTTACCAATAATAGAAGATATAGCACTAGATATCACAGCCTCTCCTGCACTATTGCCTTCAGATAAATTTTTAGCAAAATCCGCAGAAAACCCAACAACCATATTAGATTTAGAAAATACTGTTGCATGTGTAGAATCAACAAGAATATTACGCGCAGAGCTACCTAAATTATCAAGACTACTTTCTTTTTTACCTGTAAAATAAGGGATTGATTCAGCAGCAGTATTGATACTTGCTTCTATACCAAATACAACTTTATAACTATTCGGTATAGCTTTGTAAGCTGATTTTACATCCTTCCCTAATTCCGTAGCCACATACCTAGCCTCAGCTGTACTTGCTGCCATTTGTTTTCCTGCTACATTCATCACCTTTCCTGCTCCTTTAGCTAAATTCACACTACCCGAAGCTACTGCCGGTACGCCATAAATAAACTCTGCTACTTCACTGCTCATTCCCGTCAGTTCACTTAACGCCTTCGCCCCTAGAGTTGATACATATTTACCCGAATATACCGTTCTCGCTCCCGCAACCGCATTATCTACACCATAAGCCGCAACCGGAACGCCGCCTACACAGCCTAATCCCGTTTCACACATCCCTACGCCTAAAGCTGTTGCTGCAACGCCACCTGTCGCTTGAGCCAAACCTCCTGCTCGTGTCATTACTTGTAAATTCGCATCATCATAGTCTTTGGCTTGGTAAGCCTTATTGTAATTAAATAACGGCTTTTCTGCTCCTGCTGCAAAAGCATCATGACCAATATAAGCTGTTTGTTTAGAAAGCAATGCTCGTTCACTCGCATATTCGCTCGTATTACCTAATTCTTCCAATGCCTTAGCTTTTGCATATTCCGGTGAGTCTTCGGGAATTTGAGCAGAACAATGAACTAATGCACAAGCCGCTACTGTTAAACGAGCTTCTTTCTCTTTATCTCCTTTCGCCAAATCCTTAATTCGCTGTTTCTCCTCAGGATGCAACTGTCTATTAAACTTCTCCGTTCTCAATGCCATTTGAGCGGATTGTTTCACTTCTGTAGAATTTCCTCCCAAACTTGCGCCTATCAATGCACCTAAACCCGCTGCACTTGCTTGTTGAATCGCATTGCGTTCATCCGCCGTTAAAGCGGTGTTATTCACTAAATAATTTGCAATTTCGGTATTGATGTACTCACTACTCATAGCAGATAACGTACCAGCAGCGGTATTTCCTCCACCCACTTTCGCTGATAAATATCCCACTAAACCATGTAGCGCTAGTTTTTGCGGGCTACCTTCTTCCCACTCCATAAACTGAGCTAAATCGCCCACCGCTTTTGCGCCCATTTCTGCAACGATTTGAGAGGCTTCTTGCTGTTCTTGTAACTTGGTTAAGTCTTGTTTTTCTACTTTTCCATTGGCATTTTCTACATCTCGATTCAGGCTTTGTAACGTCTCTTCTGCTGTTTTGCCTGTCAGGGCTTTTTGTTTATCACTGTCGGTTATCTGCAAATCGATATTATCGCTTATCGCTGAACTTGTCGTGCTTCGCTCGCTTTCACTCATATTGCCCAACGCACTCAATGCCGCGCCCATCGCGTGACCTGCCATTTGTGACATATCACTGCTTACGCCCGCACTCACTGAGCTCACTTTGATTTCACTGCGATTCTTAATCTCTGCCGTGGTCAGCGTCCCCGTCTTCATCCGGTGATTCGCTTTATCTCCCTCCGCATTAATCACGCCGCCTGCTAGATGTGTGTTTTCCTCTACATTAATCTCTGACGTTTTTCCAATGTTAAAGCCAGACTGTTGATTTACTTGAGCGTAATCCACCTTCGCTTTGTTTTGGCTGATTTGGGCTGAGCCACTACCACCAGTTCCCCACGCAAATGCCGCACCTACGCCACCTTGAGTCTGTTTACTCTCGTATTTTTCAATATCTTGCTCACTTTCGATATGCAACTGTTTCGTGTTCAGCTTTAAGTGGTTAGTATTAGCCACTGCGCCTTTTAGCGTGGTTTTCTCTTTCGCATTAATGGTTAAATGCTCGGCATTAATTTCGGTATTATTGCGTACCTCACTTTCACTATTTGAATGACCTTTACCTACATTCGCTGCTCCTTCAACCCCAAAACCTGACGCACCGCCCGATTTTCCGGCAAATACCCCTACGCTCCAGCTACTGTTTTTATTATCTGAACGGTTACGTTGGCTGTCGGTGGTTGATAGTAAATTCACATTATTACCTTCAAGCTCTGCTTTAACTGCATCAAGCTTTGAGCCTTCAACCGTATTATCGCCATTTTTTGCTCTAATCGTAACTTGATGCGCACTCAAGCTACTGCCTTGATGCGTCTTTTGTTGTGTATGGCTTGTCGATACCGATTTACTTGCCCCTACACTCACGGAAATTTTAATGTCCGGGCTACTCGCTTCTTGAGTCGCATTACTCGCATTTTGAATCGTATCAATTAAATCTTTCGCTTTTCTTACCGTCTCTAATGCCTCATTTGCCGCTTTCACTTTTAATAATGCACCTAAACGTTCATCTTGTACTTGATTTGAACGTTTGAAACTACTTTTTGCCGCAAGTGCTGCATCCGTCACCGCTGAACTAAACGCTAACGTTAAACCCGATTGCTTATATTCATGACGTTCTCTGCTACTCAGTTCATCTTGACCTGCACCGACATAAGTAGAATTACCTTCGACTAAAATCTGTTTGCCCAATTCTTTCGAGGCAACCATATCTGTTCCTGAAATATGTGCATGGTTACCCGCTGAAACCGTTATATTACCGGATAAACTACCTAACGTACTTCTTGCTTCGCTTTGTTGCCAGCCTTCCGCTTCATTTTCATGCGTTTCGGATTTTTTCCCAAAGGTAATACCTAGTCCACCGCCGCTAAATGCACCTGATTTCGATTTTTTCTCAAAATGTGTTTCTTTAAAATAGTTAGTATCTGCCGTCAAAGTAACATTATTCCTACCTTGAATCAGTACATCTTTATCTGCAATCGCTTGCAGATTTCTTGCTGTCACATCATTACCTGCAGAAACAATAATCTCATCACCACCTAAGCGAACATTTTCTTTTTCTCTGTACTGATCTGTATCTCGTGTGATTTTCTTCGAACTACCTAATGCTCCACCACTTTTAGTACGATGATATTCTTCATAAGAACCTGAGCGAGTTGCTGAATCAAGTACAAGATTATTCTCTGCATATGCAACAAGACGTTGTTTTGCTTCAAAATCCCCACCTTCCGCATAGAGATCTTTCGCAACTAAAGTCACATTGCCGTTACCCGATACACGGCTTACCACTACATCTTGTACTGCTTCATTACGATAGTGATTGCCGCCGCCCATTTTCTCATCAAAACCGACTGCAACCGTGCCTAAATGCATTTGGTCTTTTGCTTTGAGATAAGTTAAACCTTGACCGTCATTAATAATATCCGAGCCGTTAAGGGTGATATTGTTCGCCGTCACCTGTAAGGTGCCGTTTGCATCTTTTACGTGTAATAACGCTTTACGATCTAGCGTAGTTTGTTTACGTTTAAAGCCGTCTAAATCAATTTCAGTATCTCGGGTGGTGGAAGAATGTGTAAAATTCCCTGCGACATCAAGGAATAATGCACTATTTGCTTCCATAACACCGCCATTGTTTTCCGCATCACCGGAAACATTACCTTGCAATATACCGCCGGAAATCTTACCGCTATTTACCAATTTATCCGCTGCGAATTTTACAAAATTACGGCCGGCAATCGTCCCTTCATTAATTAATGAAGTCGGATTTACATTCACTTTATCGGCAGAAATCAATGTGCCTTTGCCGCTAATATCACCTTTGCGAGCAACCGCATACACTTTCGGCACTAAAACTTGTACCACTTGGCTATTTGGTAATGTCACGCTTTCGGTCTCTAACCAAACAATATCGGAAGTTAGTTGAGCTACTTGGCTTGAGCTTAATGAAATGCCTGGGCGTAAGTTAAATTTTTGCGCAAACGTAATACCGGCATCCATTAATGCTTTATATTGCGCCTCAAAATTTTCAAACTCACCTAAGAATTGTCTTCCGGTAAGTTTATTGATTTGCTCTCTCACCAAACGCTGTTCATAAAAACCATCGCCCAGACGTTTATGTACCGCTTCGTGTTCTGAACGAAGGGCGTTATACATATAATCGCTTGCTAACCATCTTTTTCGGTCGGTAAAGTCCGGATCCGTCTCAATTAAGACGTGACTATCCGCATCAGGGTTAATTTTATATAAACTCTGATTCGGTAAACGAGTATCCGCTTTGGTACTGCGGATTTCTATTCCGTCTTGAGACGTTGAGTTTGTTTGGCTTGGGTTCACTACCTGAATACCGGAACGGTATTCACCTTTGCTCGAGGTAATATTTACATTATTACCTTCATCTTTAACCTGATTCAGTGATTTAGCATCTACATATCCTTTATAGTTTGATGGAATCGTATTCGCCAGCCCCACAAAAATATTCATATCTTTGTGTACTTCTTTCAAACGAGCAAGATCGCCGCTCTCTTTATCATAACGTGAATGACGGCGCTTTAAACCACCTCGCCATTCAGTAAAAGAAAAGTTACGCGTACCTAGCTCCCAATCTTGGCGAACAGCATCTTTATCATCTAAATTTGCAATTTTACCGCTCCCGATTTGATTTAAACCGTTACCTGCGATTACCCAACTTTTATCATTGATAAATTCATCACTTTGATAGTTAATCGTTCCTCCCGCTAAAATCTGTGCGGGTAAACTGGTTTGAGTGATATTTTCTTTTACAACTTTTTCGTTGATCCACAAATTCCAGAAATGCGCATATTCTTGATTTAGAATCCGTTTATTATGCTCTGCAATTGCATTATCGAGCAGCTGAACTCGATCACCATATTTAGCTTCCCAATCAATAAACGGCTTTAATAAAATATAACGCTTATAAGCCGCATCTGCAGCTTCATAAGTTTTTAGTTCCGCTTGATAAGCTTTTACTCGTTTTTGATATTCCGCATCACTCTCCGTTGCCAATTTCACCGGTTTCACAGGTTTTGTCGGTACAATAGGAGCGATACCATTTTGTTGATCTTGAGTTAATTTATCCAGCTGTTCTTCACTTAAGTGTTTAGTCGCTTGGTCTTCCTCATTCATCGCTCGAACAATTTCCGGTGTCATTTCAGGCTGATCAACATCAGGCGCTTGAATACCGAACTTATTCCATACAGGATTATCCTTGTTATAGATCCCCGCAGGTAAAGCTATACAATCCGCCATGTTTTGATCAACACATTTCAAAGCATAAGGTTTTGCAAGTACGGTACTCTCTGTAATTTGGCTCGCATCTGTAATAACCGGCAAACTATCCTCGTTATATTTTTGCCAATAACTCCAAGTTTTGCGGTAATAGCCTTTAGTCAAATCATTAACATTAATTTTTTCATTATGACCATCATTAAAAACTTTTTCTCCTCCTCGGTTATGCTTACTCCTCGGTATAATAAAATGCTCTTTCACTTTCTGAGTATCTGTTATTTCCAATTTAGAGCTATAGTGAATATTGTCATTATTAATTTTATTCACATTCAAATAAATATCGCCAGCAGCCTCCATAACACTACTTAAGTTCTTTAAATGTTCGGCATTACCAATCACAGTATCTTGTTCATCTAAATGACGCCCAATTGCAATGTCACCCTCACTGTAAATTAATGAACCATCTTTTTTATTAAGTTCATACGTTTTAGTGCCATTTTCAATCTCTTTCGCAGCTAAATCTAAACGCTTACGTGCAGCAATTGTTGCCGATTTACCGTCTTTATCTTGGTTTAAGATCTGCTCTGCACCTAATGCAACATGATCACCATAAATACGTCCCGTACCAATATTTTCAATTTTTTCCGCTTTAATTACCGTTTTAGATAAACCGTTATCCGAGCGGCTATTAATTAGCCCTTCATTATGTACGGTTGCTTTTGCATTAAGACGGGTTTCAGCCGAACTGATTCGAGCATTTTGTTCATTGGTAATATTACGTGCGTTAAGCTGTAAGTTGTCATTTGCCGCTAATTTTTTACGATTTAGAATATTCCCTTCGGTACTAATTGAAAGAGAATGTTTCGCATTAATATCTTGCTGAATATCAAAGTTATCTTGTAAGTTAATTGCAATATTCTTAGCTTGCAAATAACCATCTCCGGATAAGGATTTCGCCGTTACTGTAAAATTATTAGTTGCTTGTAATTTGCCTTCACGATTATGAACAATAAGTGATTTATTACCTAAAACCACTAAATCGCCCCAACTTAAAATCTCACCCGCTTGATTATTTACTACCTTAGCAATATTCAGTAAACCCTCGCTTTCCAGATAAATACCGCCTTTTTCGTTTTCTAAACGATCCGAAGTTAGCGTCAGTTTTTGTGCAATAATACCTTGTGTCGGTGTTTTGTCTTGAGCAACAGTACCGTTATTCTCAAAGGTTGGCGTATTCACAACAAGTGGCGCACCAGCTTCAATTAACGAGCCGTTTTCCGCCACTTTATTATTCAAGATATGTGATGCCGTGATAGTTCCGCCCTGCTGCGTCTGAATAAAACCACCTTGGTTATCAAGCAACGCCGTATTGATGATAAGCTGCGCTAAACTCTGAGTTTTTCCATCCTGAGTATTCATAAGCTGCTGACCATTGGTATTGATCTGCTGGTTTTCCGTAGAGAAAAACGTACCCTTCTGGTTATTAATTTCAGCCGAATCAATTTGTAATGCTTTTCCGGATAAAATCTGCCCTTGTTGGTTATTCAAAGCTTGTTTCTGTGCATCTAAAACAAGGTTATCTTGTACTGTATAAAGCGTTCCTTGCTTATTATCCACTCCGTAAGCGGTTAAATTTAGCTGATTTTTTGCAGAAATCGTGCCTTGTTGGTTATTCAGTAAGCTTGAGACACTTAAATCCACGCTACTGTTTTGGCTGGCAATCACACCTTGTTGGTTGGTTAATTGTTGGCTGTTAACCGTTTGGGTTTGATTGCTTACGAGATAACCTAACTTGTTATTCAGTGCTTGAGTTTTGATGTCCATTTCCGCATTCGAAACTAAACGCCCTTTCGTATTATCAAGCTGTTCCGCTCTAACAGTAAATTTACCTTGTGTTTTTATCGCACCGCCTTGGTTATTTATTGTTTTGGCTTTGAGGGCAAAATCTTGCTCACCGGTTTGTTCCCATACTGCATTTCGGGTATTTAAGTCGGTTTGTGTCGTTTGAATACGTTTTGCACTGACATGACTACTTTCGGTAGATAAAGTTTTAGGCGTGTTTAAACGCAGCGTCTCTTTGGCACTGAGTTTGGCTTGGTTTGCTTGAATATCGCCCGTTTTAGCATGAACATCAATTCTGTTGGCACTGGTTTGGCTTTTGTTTAAATCGGCTCTGTCCGCCTTGATTTGTAACGTACCGCTTGCAATATTTTTGCCATTTAACACCGCTTGTTGGCGTGTAGTAATATGAATATCTTTGCCGTTATCCGCTTGTGCTGAGAGTTGACGAGTCTCCCCCTGTTTCGAACTTTGAATATCCACACCGGCAGCAATCAGTGACGATTCACTCGCTTCAATATGGTCGGCATCAAAGCTAATTTTTCCTTTCGCAACGGTTTCACCGCTTTGACGAATGCCATTTACCGCACGTTGTTGGATATTTCCTTGGCGTGCCACAATTGAGCCGTGTTGTTGGATATCAGCTTGGCTAGTTAAAACGATATTGCCTTGTTTGGTTTCCAATTTTCCGTGGTTTTCAATCCCTTGTTTTGCACTTAGCTCCGCTTGGTTTTCGCCGCTCATCAAGCCTTGGTTAACAATACGTCCTTGCGAATCAATTTTGATATTTTCACTACTTGCGCCGATATGACCGGCATTACGTACGCCTAAGCCTTGTTCCGTACCGATAAGATGCACTTTACCGGAATACATGCCGCCCAATTCGCTAATATCTAATGCATATTGCGGAGCCTCATTGGTTGCAGGCGTTTGAGCACTTTGTTTGGCAGTGTTGATAATTTGTAAGTCACTGTCCGAGTCGGCTGCCGTACGAGCTTTTACCGTATTTTTACCGGTGACTGTCGTGAGTTTTTGCTTACTCCATACGCCGGCATTGATTTCGGTTTCTTTAGCAATAATATCGGTATAGTCCACACGGCTGTTATCCAAACCTTTACCGGACACTTTTACTTTACCCCTTTCCACCACAAAGCTGTCTAAATTACCTTGTTTGATTTGCGGTTTACCGGTCGTCAGGGTGGCTCTATCCGAATTAATAATGCCGCAGCCTTCGCAATGTAAGCCGCTTGGGTTGGCGATAATCACATCCGCCTTTTTACCCGCCACTTCCACATAGCCTTTTAACACGCTCGGGTCATTTGAGTTGACTTCGTTTAAAATTACTTTCGCTTCACCACGGGCTAAATAAGGGTTGCCTTGAATCATTCCCGCTTGTTGCGTTTGAGTTTGGGTGCGGCTGTTGTTAAGAATCGCCCCTTTGGTATCCACATCAAATTTGCTGTATTTATTGTGTGAAAGCCCTTTGTCATTCGGGGTTTGAATATTGACTTGCGGTAAGCCGTTCGCCGTTTTTAATACTATCGGTTGTGCATGTTTCGGGGCGCTTTTATCCGCTTGAATAACTAATTCCGCCAGCGCATTTTCCGAGAAGCTGACAAAGCCTAAAGCGCAAAATAAGCTAAAGGTAAGCGGTCGGATTTTGCAAAAAATTGACGAAATTAGCCCGCTTGTTGAGCTTGCAGAAGCTTCGCTGCCTTTACCTTCGGATTTGGCTAATTCAGACACTACCACAAGGCGTTGTAGCGTTTTACTAAAAATGACTCGGAAAGATTTTTTATTCATGATGTTATTCCTTTAAAAATGCTTTTAATCAGTAAAATGTTCGGCTAAAAGCTGTAGCCTAAATTAAAGCCGGTAACGTGTTTTGAGGTTCTAAACCCTTCCGGATGGCGCATCGGTCTGCCGACAAAATAGTCGTAATAAAATCCTTTCCATCCGCCTCGTAAACCAATCACTGTGCCCATTAGGTGATGACCTAAACGTGAGTTACCATCTAAGCCGGAAACCCGTCCACCGTCTAATCCCCAATAAAACCAGTGGCCGCGATTCCCGACATTCCAACTCAATTCATTACGCCAATACCAACCGCGTTCACCCGATAGCGATAACTCGCCGTCAAAGCCACGTACACTATGACGACCGCCGATACTCATGCGGTCTTGGGCAATTAATGGGGTTTTATTCCATTGCGCATTGACACTGGTATGAAATTGCCAAGCTTGTCCTTCTAACTCAAACGGCTTTTTATAGTCGATAGAAGCTGTAATGATTTTAGGGCGAGATGTCCCTTCGTTATACGCTTCTTCCGGGGCGCTGATTGTGCCTCTCACGCCGGTACCACGCTTAAAGTGCATATCCATCTCTAAGGTAGCGTTACTTAAATATTCTTTATGCGCAATGCCCGCTTCCCAACCTGCCATTCGGCGGCGTTGTACTTCCACTTCCGCATTATCCACAAAGTTTTTAGAACTGCGTGACCAGAACCCGCCGGACAGTGTGGTTTTACGTACCGCATCGCGGTATAGCACGCGAGAAAGCGTTAACTTGTCGTTTTCACTTTCACCGGCATACAGATAATTTTCAAAAGCTCCAAACACTTGTTGGTGATAGCGGTTACTTGAATGGTTAGCGGTTAACTGCCAATAACCGAAAGGAATAGAATAATAGAAAGAAAGGTTACGGCTGGCACGCTTGCCCTTATCATCCGAATGACGTTTGATGCTGTGGGTAAAGCTGGTATAGAAAAGGTCGTTTGCGGAGAAAATATTATCCCAAGATAAGGTTGCTGAAGCCTGCCATTTACCGGTTGAGGTCGAGCCGGAATCCTCTAAACCGAGATTAAGGCGAAACGGAATCGCTTGAGCATAGCTGATTTTTAAATCGCTTTCGCCGACTTGACTGCCTTCGCCTTCACTCGGCAAAATTTCAATATTGGCATCCGCTGTCGGTACGCGCTTTAAGTTCTCTAACGATTGTTCAATATCACGTACATTTAAAATATCGCCTTTCTCAAACGTTAAACCGGTCAGCGCATGTAACGGAGTAAAGCGAGGCACGATGCCGCCGTCCGCCACCAATGTATGACGGACTTTGCCCGCAATCACGGTCAACACTAAATTACCGGAACGTAAATCTTGTTCCTGTGCTACAACGCGTGTGGTCACATAACCTTTTTCAATAATATTATTTTGTGTTTGCTTCATTAAAATACCTAAACCTTCTCCGCCTAAACAATGCGGTAAAGTCAGTTTTAAATCGGCAACCGCTTTATTAAATGCCCATTGGAATTGGCTAGCTTGATTTAATTCTTCAGCAGAATAATCAATTAAAGAAATTCGATGAATGGGATAACAAGGTGATTCATCTGTCGGGATTTGTAAGTGGCTGTCTTGGCGGGTATCCATTCGGATATCGGCTTGCGGGGTAAATTGCGCTTCTCGTTGCTGCGCTTGCTGTTGCTGGCGTTGCTGTTCTACCGCATCCAAATTGTTTAAGACCGGATCGATTGTGGGGGTAGCAAGAGTAAATACGGGGAAAGTTAAAAAAGAAGAATAAATAAAAGGCTTTAAATTTAGAGACATAAAATTATTAATTAAAAAACAATAAAGACTAATCCGATGAGTTTATGTAATTTAATATAGATCGTAAAGAATATTTACACATCTACAGCATTTATTTTTCCTACATATTTTTAATAACCCACAAAAAATATTTTTCTTCATTTTGATCATTATTTATTTTCCATCATCCTACTGGATTTTTATAAATTAAAAGCAAAAAAAAAATGCGACCCGAAGGTCGCATTGATTAGTTTATTTTAGGCTAATTAATTACCATTGGAAGCCTACACCCACACCACCAGAGTAGTGACCAGCACTGTTTGCCGTACCGTTCACTTTAAGGATAACTTTACCGTTATCGCTTGCTCTTGAGTAACCTACCGCTACTGCAGATGCGCCGCTATAAGCACCGCCTGCTACAGCAACCATTGATTTACCCGGGAGCATTACTTGTGGTAATGATGAAGCTGCCGCTGAGTTCGCACCGATACCACGAACACGTTTATCTAATTTAGATACACGATTGTCGATATTCGCTACGTTTTGTGCAACGCCTTTTAACTGACGTACGTTTACAGCGTCATTATCAGCTTTACCATCCGCTACGTTATTAATACGTGTTTCAGATTTACCGTCTGCGCCCGTTACTTTGATTGCAGAACCGTGTTTATCTTTCACTGTACCAACTGTTGCAGTGTTACCGTCTTTGCCTACAGTTACTGTGTCAAATGTTGGTGTTGCTGACGTTGCAATTGCAATATTTGAACCATCTTGAGTAATCTCGATGTTATTGCCTGCTTTCATGCCTACTGTATCGCCCATCGCAACCTTAGATTTCGATGCGCCAGTTACTTTACCAGTTGATCCTTCAACTGTGCCAGCCTCAATGTTCCAACCTTTCGCAACGGTGTTTTGAACATTCGTTACATTTTGGTTAGTTGCATGTAATTGGCTACCGTTTACAGCATCCGTACTTGTTGCACTTACTTCACCCGCTTTCACGTTAGTAACTTTGTTACCACCGTTATTTAAACCATCGCTGGTTAAATTCACTAGTGAATCAGCGAAGCTTACGCCTTTCTCAGATACTTTCGTACCGCCGGCTGTTAAGCTACCGTCTTTGCCTAAATCAACATCCTTGTTTAAGCCTACTGTGAGTGAACCATTAGTTACGGTTGTTGTTACATTGCCGTCACCTTTCACTTGGATTGTTTTACCAAGACTTTGTTTCACTTCAGTGCCATTGTCATCTGCTAAACCGAAACCACCGCCTTGCTCTGCATCTGTTACGCCAGAGATAGCTGTTTGGAGGTCACCGATATTCGCAGCATTCTTCAATGTATCGCCTTTCGCATCTGCAAGTTTAGTACCACCTAAACCACTTTCTACGTTAGTGATTTGTTTGTTACCTGCATTGATGCCGGTTTCTGCAGAGATTTTCACATCACCCGCAGTTAAGCCGTCTTTCATTAATGATACTTTATCACCAACTTTCACACCCTCATTGTCCATGATAGTGTCACCAGCTTTAATGCTGCCGTCTTTACCTAAATCAACATCTTCCACTAAGCCAACAGTTACTTTTGTACCATCGTTATTAATTTTGATGTTGTCACCGTTTGCAAAGTTTACAGTGTCACCCGGTTTAACGTTAGTTGAAGCATTACCGTTAGTTTGAATGTTCCAACCTTTATTAGCCACTTCGCTTACTGCATATAATTGGCTACCGTTTACTGCATCAGTACTTGTTGCACTTACGTCACCATCAGCGACATTAATAACTTTGTTTCCGCCGTTATCTAAGCCTTTAGTGGTTAAGCTTACTGTATTACCACCGTTTGCCGGAGTAATCGTTAAGCCGTTACCGTCAACTACTGATTTATCGCCACCTGCGTTAGTAAATGTTGCGCTCGTTAAATCCGTTAACGTTCTCGCCATCTTAATGATGAGTGCGCCATCTACGTTATCAACACGTAAGTTCTTATCAGTAACTGCTGCCGCAGCATCTAAGTTACCTTTAATGGTTAACGTTTGGTTAAGTTTCTTAGCAATCGGATTACCAGTATCACCTACGAAGCTTAAACCGTCATTTAAGGTTGAAACGTTATGTTTAGTACCGTTTGCATCCGTATAAACGATACGAGTCATACCGTCTTTACCGTTTGCACCATCAGTACCGTCAACACCAACCGCACCTTTCTCTACAGTAATTGCACCGTTAGAACCGTCTTTACCATTGATACCGATTGTGCCGTTTGCACCATCTAAACCAACACCGGTTTTACCGTCTTTACCGTTAACTGCAATTGCACCGTTACCGTCTTTACCATTGATTGATACTGCATCTTGGCCATTTTCGCCTTTAATGCTGATACCATCTTTACCGCTGATAGAAACGCCGTCTTTGCCGTTTTCGCCTTTAACAGTCATTGTGCCCGGCTTGTTATCGTTACCTACTGTTAAGGTGTTATTTAAACCGAAGTTTACGTTATTACCCGCTTTAGTGATAACGATGTTGCCATCTGTATTTGCTAAATCTACAGTTGCATTTGGTGTTACCGTAGTTTGGTTGTTACCGTTATTAATGGTTAATTTCCAACCTGCGTTTGCAGTTGCATTTACACGCTCTAATTGGTCTTTATTCACAGCATCTTTGCCGTCTTTACCATCAGCTACGTTAGTAATACGACCATCTTCTTTAAATGATACGCCGTCTTTACCGTCTGCACCTTTCAACGTTAAGCCGTTTTGACCGTCTGCACCACGAGTGCCAACGATAGACATACCGTCTTTGCCGTCTTTCGCAAATTTAACTTCTGCATCCTTGCCGTCTTTACCGTCAACGATAATACCAGAGAAGGTTGGACGTTCTGCGATAACGATATTTAAGCCATCATTGTTTTTACGAACGCCTACGTTACGATCTGACGCTGCTGTTAGACCAGCTTCAGTGTTAATACCACCAGTAATCGCTAAAGTTTTGTTTAGTTTCTTAGCAACGACTTTGCCATCGTTACCAACGAAGTTTAAGCCATCATTAAGAGTCGCAACTTCTTCTTTCTCACCGTTTGGTTTTTCGTAAACGATACGTGTTTTGCTTTCGCCGTCTTTACCATCGTTGCCATCAATGCCTTTCGCACCTTTCTCAACTTTGATTGACGCTTTACCATCAGCACCATCTTTACCGTCTTTGCCGTTTACACCGTCAACGCCGTTAAATACGATTGCATCTTTAGTAATTGTGGTACCGTCTTTACCATCCGCGCCTTTAACACCGATAGTACCGTCTTTACCATCCTTGCCGTTTACAACCACATCACCCGCTAATGCCACTTCTAATGATTTATCAGTTACATTTGAAGTAACAGTTACACCGTCTTTACCTTTAATTTGGATAGTCTTACCTAAGTCTTGTTTAACTTCAGTACCTTTATCATCTTTTAAGCCAAAGCCGTCTGTTGTAATGTTTTTAACGGTTTCTTTTAAGTCACCAACATTTACAGCATTTGTATCAACTGCATTTGTAAGATCTGCTTTGTTACCTGTTGCATCAGTTAAACCGCTTGTTACGTTAGTAATTTGGTTATTACCGTTGTTTAAACCTTTATCGGTTAAGCTTACTGTCTTAGTTGCGTCATTGCCATTAGGTGTAATAGTTACGCCATTACCACCGATGATTGTGTTGTTGCCTGCAGCATCAGTAAAGTTAGCGCTGGTTAAATCCGTTAACACTTTCGCCATCTTGATGATTAACTCACCGTTATCGTTATCAACACGTAAGTTCTTATCGGTTACATTTGCATTAACGTCTAAGTTACCCTTAATGGTTAATGTTTTGTTTAGTGGTTTAGCGATTACACCGCCTTTATCGCCCACAAAATTTAAACCGTCATTAAGCGTCGCAACTTCTTCGGTTGTAGTTTTACCATCTGGAGTTGTCGTGTTGTAAACGATACGAGTTTTAGTTTCACCCGGTTTACCATCAACACCCGGTTGACCGTTTTTAACCGTAATTGAACCGTTTGCACCATCTTTGCCGTTTAAGCCGATTGTGCCGTCTTTACCGTTGATAGTAACACCATCTTTGCCGTTCTCACCTTTAACAGTGATTACACCAGGCTCATTATCTTTACCAACTGTTACTGTGCTATTTAAACCGATTTGTAATGCTTTACCGTTGCCATCCGTAACAACTTGTGCATTCACACCGTCTTTACCAGTAACTTTAATTGAAGTACCTAAATCCTGCTTAACTTCCTTGCCGGTTGAATCTTTAAGACCAAAACCACCGGTGGTTGCATTGGTTAATTCTTTAACCGTATCTTTTAAGTCACCAACGTTTACCGCATTTGTTAATGTTGTGCCGTTAGCATCTTTTAATGCAACTTTAGTCGTACCGTCATTGCCCACTAAACCGCTTGAAACGTTAGTAATAATGTTATTACCGTTGTTTAAGCCTTTGTCAGTTAAGCTAACCGTTTTAGCTGCATCGGTGCCATTCGAGATAGTTACGCCATCTTTACCTACAACCGTCTTATCTGTTGCAGTATTACCAAATGTTGCTGTCGTTAAGTTAGTTAAGTTTTGTGCTAATTTCACAACCAATTCTTTACCGTCACTATCTACACGCACGTTTTCAGAATTTGCTGCTGCATCATTTGCCAATGTACCTTTAATCGTTAAAGTTTCATTTAGTTTCTTAGCAACTTTCTCACCTTGGTTACCGATAAAGTTTAAACCATCGTTAAGGGTTGCAACTTCTTCGGTAGTTGAATTACCGTCCGGAGTTTTAGTTTCATAAACGATACGAGTTTTACCGTTCGCACCATTTTTGCCATCAAGACCATCTTTACCATTCGCAACTGTAATGTTTGCGGTTGCGTTCTTACCGTCTTTACCCGCTGCGCCGGTTAAACCGATTGATCCATCTTTACCGTTTAACGTTACACCAGTCTTGCCGTCTTTACCACTAACGCCAATTTGACCGTCTTTACCGTCTTTGCCACCAATGGTTAAATCATTACTTAAGTTGAAAGTAACATTGTTATCTTTCGTCTCTTTAGTAATAACAATATTTCCATCAGTGTTATTTAGACTTACCTTACCTTTAGGTCCAACATTTGTTGAATTCACACCGTTAGCAGAAATATTCCAGCCTGCATTTGCAGCTGAACTTACTTCTTTTAACTGATCAACGTTTACTGCATCAGTACCTTTTTCACCTCTTGCAACATTAGTAATAGTGTTATTACCGTTGTTTAAGCCTTTATCGGTTAAGCTTACTGTCTTAGTTGCGTCATTACCGTTAGGTGTAATAGTTACGCCATTACCGTTAATTGTGGTATTTGCACCTTTACCGGTAAAGTTAGCACTGGTTAAATCCGTTAACTCTTTCGCTAATTTAATTTCTAATTTACCTTCAGAACCAATCACACCGATATTCTTATCAGTTAATTTAGATTGTTCTGCACCACCAATAACGCTTAATGTTTCACCTAATTTACGGTGAACTTTAGTACCATTGTTATCACCAACAAAGCTTAAGCCTTTGTTTGTTAGCTCTGTACCTAAGTTAGTAATATTTGTATTTAATTGGTTATGTGAAGACTGTAATTGGTCTTCAGTCGCCGCACGGCCACTTACGATTTTACCTGGAGTAAACTCTTTATTTGTTAAACCAGTTACTGTTCCTTCATTACCATTGATAACTACATTTTTAGCGCCACCTTTAGGACCGATCGTAACAGTATTATTTAAATCAAATGTTACATTGTTACCTTCTTTAGTAACTTTAATGTTGCCATCTTTATTATTTAAACGAACTGTTGCGTTTGGTGCGATATTAGAACCTTTAGCTTCATCATTTACCGCTAAGTTCCAACCCGCTTTAGCTGTTGCGTTCACTTTCTCTAATTGGCTTACGTTTACTGCATCAGTAGCGTCTTTACCGGCTGCAACATTAGTAATTGTGTTACCGCCATTATTTAAGCCGTTATTAGTTAAGCTAACAGTTTTCGCTTTATCGCCTGTCGGTGGAGTAATAGTTACACCTTTACCATCAATAACAGTGTTGCCATTATTGCCCGCACCATTAGTAAATGTAGCACTCGTTAAGTCTTTTAACGTTTTTGCTAATTTAACTGTTAGTGAACCATCTTGATTACCAATAACACCGATATTTTTGTCAGATAAATTGTTTTCTTCTGCACCGCCAACAACGCTTAATGTTGCACCTAAATCACGATGAACTACTTCACCTTTGTTATCACCAACAAAGTTTAAGCCTTTTTTCGTAAGATCATTATTAACATTATTAATGTTAGTATTTACCTTATCATTAACTTGTTTTAACTGATCTTCCGTTGCAGCTTGACCAGAAACGATCTTATTTGGATCAAATGTGGTATTCGTTAAACCATTAACAGTACCTTTTGTACCATCAATTGTTACCGGATTATTACCACCTTTAGTTTTATCACCAACAGTAATTGTATTATTTAAACCGAATGTAATGTTGTTATCACCAGCTTTCTTAGTAATAACAATATTGTTATCCGTGTTGTTTAATGAAACGGTTTGATTTGGTTTAACTGTAGATTCTGTTGCTTTATCTTTATTAGCTTGTAATACCCAACCAGCATTCGCAGTCGCATTAACTTTATCTAATTGCTCAACATTTACAGCATCTGTTTTATTTACACCTGCTGCAACATTAGTAATAGTGTTGCCACCATTATTTAAGCCTTTATTAGTTAAGCTAACTTCTGTTTTACCTGGTGCAGCTTTAATTGTTACACCGTCGTTATTAACTGTTGTATTGCCCGTCGTTACAGAACCATCTTTAGTTAAATCTAACGTATTGTTTAAATTAACTTTTAATTTATCACCATCAATTGTGGTATTGATATTTTTATTACCACCAACAACTTCGATCTTATCACCTAATTGCTTAGTAATATTTTTACCATCTTCAGCTTTTAAACCGAAACCACCATTAACTTTAGTTTCTAAGTTAGTGACATTTTGGTTAGTTTGGTATAACTGACTACCGTTAACTGCTTGTTTACTTGTTGATGAAACTTCACCATTCGCTACACCATTAACAACGTTATCACCCATATTAATGGCTGCGTTTTTGTTAACCGTTAAACCATTTTTAGCAGTTACATTATCAAAGGTAACATCTTTCTTAGTTGCAATTACTACCGATTTATCATCAGCAATTGAAACATCGATATTGTCACCCGCTTTGAAGTGAGCAACTTTATCTGTTGGTGTAACATCTTTAGCTTTTATGCCTTCAACACGTAATTCCCAACCAGCATTAACTGTATCAGTTACATTCTTAATATCTGTTGCATTTTTAGTAACGTTTTGGTTAGTTTTGTGTAATTGGCTACCATTTACAGCATCTGTACTATTTTCACTAACGTCACCATCTTGAACTTTAGTGATTTTTTGGTTACCGGCATTAATACCAGTTTTAGTTACTGAGGGTCCATTAGCAATAGTTAAACCATTGTTATCAACTTTAGTATCACCAGTTTGTACTGAACCACCTGCTGTTAAATCTAAAGTGTTGTTTAAATTAATTTTTAACTGCTCACCTTCAACTTTAGTTTCGATGTTTTTATTACCACCAACAACTTCAATTTTCTCGCCTAAAGCTTTATTAACAACACCACCATTTTGATCTTTTAAGCCAAAACCTTTCGCAATATCTTGTGTATTTTTAGTGATATTGTTCGCGTTATTAGTGATATTTTGCTTATTATCAGCAATATTTTTAGTGTTATTACTTACAGCATCTCTAAAATCTTTAGCAATATCAACTTTCACACTACCGTCAGTTACAGTCGTATTTACATAACCTTCTGTGCCGATAATATCAAAGCGATTTGTTGTTTGGTTTACTTTAATACCCTCTGCTTTATGCTGAGAATCTGCGCCAACAGTAAAGTCTTGCATTGCAGAATCAGCTTTCTTTAAAGAATCTGTCGCTTCTTTAGCTAAACCAACTGTTACTTGACCATCTACTGCTGTTGTTGCTGTTTCACCTTTAACACCAGCAAATTTCACCGGAGCGCTTAATTTATTAGAACCCTTACCATTATCTGCTGTGTAATGAAGATCTGCATTTACACTTAAGTCATAAACATTATTTCCATTAGTAGGAGTCTTCTTAAATGTTACAGAACCATCTGTAGATTCTAATTTTGTACGTCCATCATCTACATATTGTTTAGTGGTCGCATCATTGGCATTTTGTGGTGCGCCAATATTAGTAACGCGGTTCCCCCCCATATCAATAGTAGAACCACCTTTTACTTCAAGGTTTCCTAATTGGGTTTTGCCAGTTACAGTTAAATCACCTGCTTTTACAGTTGTAGCATCAACATTACCTGATTTAACATTAGTAAATGTCACATCATCTTTAGTTGCTATAGTGATATTTTGATCTTGCTGATCAATTGATACATTCTTACCAGCAATTACTTTAACAGTCTCACCATTAATAACACGAGCATTCGACGCATTAGTTGACACACCGCCATTTACTGCACCAGTTGTAACATTCCAACCTTTATTAATTTCAGTTACAACAGCATAAAGTTGGCTACCATTGATTGCATCTGTTGAGTTAGCCAATACACGACCAGCGCCTAAATCTGTAATTGTACGTACTACTGTACCTGCACGAGCTTGATCTTTATCATAACCGCTACCTACACTCACAGTACCTTGTGCTTGACCGCCAGCAAACGTATACGTTTTGCCATTGATCTGCATTTGCCCACTACCACCGATCTCATCCGCATTTGAGTCAGCACCTAAAGATACCGAATTCTCAACTGTTACGATTGCATTAGCACCTAACGCTAAAGAATGATTTTCTAATGCTTTAGCTTGTTCACCAATTGCCATTGAGCGGTTATGGGTAGCGGTTGAATTTGTACCGATAGTTACAACACGATCGTGCGCAGCATTAGAATTTGTACCGATTGCAACTGATTGATTACCTACTGAAGTCGCATTAAAACCAAATGCAACTGATTCTTCACCTTTAGCAGTTGCATTATTACCAAAAGCAACAGCCTTATCTTTTAACGCCTCTGAATCATTACCAAAAGCGATTGCTTTATTCGCTGAACGAGTCGTATCAGCAATAACATCTGCATTTCTTAAAGAATCAGTGCCACGAGTAAAATATCCCGTTTTAGCTGCAGAACCTACAGCAAATGAATCATTACCATTGGTCTTCGCTCCAGAACCTAAAGCCATTGAACGAGCACCATAGGTTTCCGTACTATTGGTACCATCATAGGCTGTACGGAATGCTTCATCATTAGTGCCTTTAATTGTTTTAGGACTAACACTACCAATAGCGATAGACTGTTCACCATGTGCGGTTGCAGAAGCACCTAATGCAACACTTGCTTCACCTTTTGCATAAGAAACCGAACCAATTGCAGTAGAGTAATTACCTATTGCTGCTGATTGACGCATCATTGCAAGTGAATTAAAGCCCGCGGCATGCGCTGCGGTACCGATCGCAACGGCACCTACATCTCGAGAAGTGGCTAGTGAACCTAATGAAATAGATAAACCGCCTGTAGCCTCTGAATAATCACCAATCGCAATACCATTCGAACCACCTTTACCGGTTGTCGCAATAGCATTTGTATGGCAGCCAATCGCTATACCATGAACATACTTTGATTCATTATAAAGATTTGAACCATCACCAGGGTTGCCAGGGTTATAATAGTTATATGCTCGAGTACCTTCATCCGTAGTGGTATAAACACCATTAACATATCTAGCTACTTTACTTGCATTAGCTTGGGCATTATCACTTTTTATAACATCATTTTCCGCATGACTAATAGCAATAATCGCATTTGCTTCCATTGGAGCAAATGAACCGATAGCAATCGTACCGACGGCGGCGACTTGAAGGGCTGCAGCAACGGCTACCGCTGCTGTTTTATTTGAAACGTCTTTGACATCCGAGACAGTAGAGGCAGCTTTGCCTTTACTACGGGCGAGTTCAGACACGACAACGAGAGAATTCGTTACCGTGCTCCAAACCACTTTATAAATGTGGTTCATACAATACTCCTAAATTTAATATACATCATTCCAACATAATGAAAGTACAATCCATCACTTTCATTAATTTGCTCTTCTTCAATCTCCATGATTAAAAAAGAACATTTATGATTCTTACACTCATAAGAATAAATCATATTATATATATAATAAACAAAAACACAAATTAATCATGCACAAGAAATCAGACCAGATAGCAATATTTACACTAATGTAAGACTTTAATAAGACATGACAATCAAACTGATAGCTCACCCTTTTATGAAAAACACAAAACATATAAAAATCAATAAGTTAAGCAAAATACAAAAGCTTATAATCAATAAAAACCTATTCAAAAAAAGCGAAAAATTACAGACTTTTCATTAAAACTTAGCATACCATTTATTGATTATGAACTTATTACACTAATTTAATTATTTATCAAAATTTATTTTAAAAATAATTGAACTTATTTAAACACAAAAACTCTAATAAAATTTTCAATGAAAAACAGATTATTTTATCTTCATAAAAAAAACAAAAAACAATCATTTCAGATTAAAAAACTGATAGCGCCTTATCAAAAACAAGCAAATGCAAATGATTATCCAAATCAATTACATAGCCTTATATCACCTTTTGCTTTCCGGTTATTATCTTTATCGCCATAACTAAATCAAAGCGTACATTTAAAAGCATTATAGAAAGTATAGAAAAGCTAAACGATAGATAGGTTTATGAAGAGTTGAGAAAAGACAAGAAGCCATTCAGAGCTAACAAGAAAAATCGCAAAATTTTAGCGAAATTTGACCGCTTGTTATAAAAGGAAAGCCCTAACCATAGGTTAGGGCTTGTTGATATATTGCAGTAGAACTAGCTAGCGATAGTGAGCTGCCCTGCATATAGAATGAAGTAACGCAAGCAAAGTACGCCAATTAAATCCAGTATAGAGATTAAGACGATAAACTTCACGTTATGTTTTAATTTATGACTCCCGAAGATATTTGCTACTAACGGAATCAAAATACCGATAAACAGTACGCCAATCCAGAAAATTGCGCCCCAGAAGCCGGATAAAGCATTATGTAATGCTAATTGTTTATCTGCACCACCGAAGTGTAAACCGACAAAGAACGCCACTAATAAACCTAATTCGGTAACCATAATCGGTACTTCGAATTTATGGATAAAGTGTACTTCTTTGCTTTCGCCGGATAATTTACCTGCAAGTAAAATGACGAGGAACGTCGCCGCAATACCGGAAGATGTACCTGATGCTAAAAATAACGCCGGTAATACTGGGTTATTCAGCATTGGATAACTGATTAAGGCTGAAAGTAAGAAGCCGGTATAAGCACCTAGCACGGCAGCAAAGACAAAGAGGATAAACTCAACCGCTTTTAAACCTTTACTTTCAACAACATCAATCCAATTTAAAATAAATTTAAATGCCGGTAAGTAACGGTTTACTAACACTGCCACCCAATCTTTGAACATAATGGCGATCCAAACAACCAATACGGCCATATAAAGTTGGAACAACATTACACCCATCGACATTACAGAGGTGAAGTTATAGTTAAACATTAACTTCCAGAATGTCCATGGTTTCGTTAGGTGAAAAATAAGTAAAGTTAAACCGATTAGAGTTGGAACCGTCCCTAAAATAGCGGCACTGCGGATTACCCAGTTTTCGCTATTTTTTTCGATTTTATTACCGCTATTACGGTAAGCGATCGCTAACTGCACCGCACCTGATGAAATACCTAATAAAAAGAGGTAAATCGCAATGGTGCTGTCCCACACTAAATTCGGGGTTTGGAATGGAATATAGTCGTTCATTATCTATGTTCCCCCTTGCCAAATGGAATGTGGTATAAGTTCGGCTCTGTACCTAAAGCTACTTTGGTACGATACACAGGGTTCTCATGTACTTTTTTGTACACTTCGCTGTTGCGATCGTTCATATCACCGAAAGTTAATGCTTTAGTCGGACAAGCTTCTACACAAGCAGGTTGTTTGCCTTCCGCAAGATTGGTATCACGACAGAAGTTACATTTATCTGCTGATTTTTTCTCCGGATGAATAAAACGTACACGGTATGGACAAACTGCAATACAGTATTGGCAACCGACACATAAGTCTGAATGTACGTCAACAATGCCGGTTTCCGGATCAACGAATGATGCGCCGGTTGGACAAACCGCAACACAAGGTGCGTTTGTACAATGTTGGCAAGATTGACGGAAAAATTCATACTCTACGTTAGGGAATTCACCATACGGCTCGCTACGGATAATTTCTAAACGAGAAACACCTTCCGGCACTTTATTCGTTGTACGGCACGCGTCCATACAAGCGGTACAACCGATACAAGAGGTTTCATCGTGCACCATCGCATAGCGAATTTTTTTCTCTTCTTTCTCAGTAGCAAGAGTTACTGAGGTAGCAAGCCCGGTGCTTGCTACGACAGCGATAGCACCTGCCCCTGAGACGAAGTCTCTACGGGTGCAAGTCATTATTTATTTTCCTTTGCTTTGAGTGAGTCCATTTCAGGGGTTTTAAATTCGCCTGAGTGGATTTTTGTATGACAATCCGTACAAAGTTTAATACGTTGTTTTTCAGGAATGTCTTTCATCGGTTCTTTTTCCGGGTGAAGTTCATGACAGTTAGTACATGAGATTTTCGTTGCATGAGTATCATGCGCCCAGAATTTTTCACGTAATTTATCCGCCGTATGACAAGCTACGCACACTTGGTTTTGTTCATTCACCGAACGTTCAAGTGAAGGATTGCTTGCTTTACCGTGCGGATTAAAACGCATTACGTCTTTTACACCTTTACGGTGGTTTTCAGAAATATTACCGTGGCAGCTTACGCAAGTGATTGGCTCGCCGTTATTCGGACTTTTCACATCTTTTTGGAAGTGTTTACCCGCATGGTGGAACGGTTTGCCGGTTGCATTTGCCGATTCATGACATTGCACACAATATTTGTTCGGGTCACGACGTGCATCTTCCGCAATTTGAGCATCACTTGCTTGCTCAGTCCAAAGTGGTTTCGGCTGTTGCGGCATTTCCGCTTGGGAAGCGGTTGAAATTGCAAAAAAACTTGCAAATACGACCGCTTGGAGGGCGATTGCTCGCCCTGCTTTTGAGATAATGTTTTTCATAATTTCACCTCAAGCTTCTATTATTTCGCTTCTGCTTTTGGTGCTACAACCGCTTTTGGTTCTTCTACTGCCGGTAATAAGCCTTTTTTACGAGCTTCCGCATCCCATTGTGGAACCACTGTACGTAAGAATTCATCTTTTGCTGCTTGGTCTTTAGGAATATCTAAGCCAATCGCTTTTTGCGCTTTCTCTTTAGTAGAGATGTCCGGAATTGCTACTGGAGTAGTTACGCCGTGTTTCGCTAATACCACACCTAATTTCGCACGCGCATCCGCTGCACGGTCGATACCGGTTGCAATTACGTGTAACATTACGTCAGGTGCGTGCATATGGCTACCATGACCAGCTGCAGAGTAATCCCAACGCCATTGAGCGTGACGAATTGCAGTTAAGATATCTTTCATCTCTTCTTGAGTTGCACCTGCTTCCCAAGCTGCTTTCGCTTCAAAGTGCGCTTTCACTAATTGATCTTCTAAACGAATCATTGCTTCTTTCACTTGGTGTTTATGTTCTTTCACACGTTTCTCAAGTGTTTCTTTGCTTTGTTCGTGACAAGTTTTACACGTTGCGTCAAATTGATCGAACGGGTTACCGATTTTGTGATCCGTATAAACTTTACCGTCTTTATCTTTCACTTTCGGCATATGGCAGTCAATACAAGTTACGCCGTTTTTACCATGAACACCTTGCGACCAGATTTCAAAATCCGGGTGCTGAGTTTTTAACATTGGTGCTTTAGATAATGCGTGAGTCCAGTCAGCAAATTGAATTTCATCGTAGTATTTCTCAATGCTATCTACATCTACACCTTTATCCCATGGGAAAGTTACGTCTGTTTTGCCTTTGAAGTAGTACTCTACGTGACAGTTTGCACATACTGCTGTACGTTTGCCATGTTTATCTAAGTCTTCAAATTTCCAACCTACAGTTTCTAACGCACGTAATACATGTGGACGAGCAACACGTAATGCAGGTTTGCCTTCTTCAAACTCTTTCGATGTTGTGTCATGACAGTCTGCACAACCGATTGAGTTTACGATTTCAGCACCGTATTTCGCCCATTTAGGATCAAAATAACCACGTTCACCTTTTTCTTCGATTAAACGTGCAACATCAGGACCTTTACATGTCCAACAAGCCATTGGCTGTGGACCGTCATTCTCATCTTTCGGCGCACCAGTACGTAAAATTTCACGTACATCTGTTACAGCATAATAGTGGCCACGAGGTTTGTTATAGTCTTTTGCAAATGCATAACCCGCCCATAACACAACGTAGCGAGGATCCGCCGCTAAAGCACTACCACGGTCGGTTGATTCTGAAGTTGCTTTCCATGAGTTATATTGAAGCGGATATTTTTCAGCAAATTTATGGTTTGCTGATTCTACTACCACTCCTAGTTTTTCATGTTTTAAAGCTTTATCGGTTAAAGACGGCGATTTTGCTTCCTCCGCCCATGCTGACGATGATAAACATCCCAACATTGCAATGGTTGCCATTGCTAATTTTTTAGTTAAACGTTTCACGTTGTGTCCCCCACAAAATGCTGATAGAAATGAGAATTTTTCTTATTAAAAACAATAAGATAAACATTGCGTTTCACGCGTGAGCATAGAATAAAATAGATAATATTTACTAGGTGAATCTTAACTTTTATTGAAATAAATCAACAAAAAAATCACAAATACTCCTTAAGAGGTATGTGTTTTTCGCTTACCTAACCATCCCTTTTTATGATTTGATGTAATAAAAGAAATATAAACCAGACTGGGGTTAAATTGACTTTTTTAGAATTGTTCTTAAAATAAACAATAACCAACTAAAAAAGTAGGATTTATTTATCTTGCAGGAGTAATCATGAAAATCGCCGTTTACAGCACTAAAAATTACGATCGTAAATATCTCGAATTAGCCAATCAACAATATGGTTTTCAGCTTGAATTCTTTGACTTTATGTTAAGTGAACGCACCGCCAAAATGGCTGAAGGTTGCCAAGCGGTATGTATTTTCGTAAATGATGATGCAAGCGCTGATGTCTTGGAATCACTCGCTAAAGTCGGTGTAAAAATTGTGGCGCTACGCTGTGCTGGTTTTAACAACGTTGATTTAAAAGCAGCCCAAAAACTCGGCTTACAAGTCGTGCGAGTGCCGGCTTATTCGCCGGAAGCGGTTGCCGAGCACGCAGTTGCATTAATGCTAAGTTTAAATCGCCGTATCCACCGTGCTTATCAACGCACACGAGATGCGAATTTCTCTTTAGAGGGCTTAATTGGCTTTAATATGCATGGTAAGACAGTCGGCATTATTGGTACCGGCAAAATTGGGTTGGCAACAATGCGGATCCTCAAAGGCTTCGGTATGGAGATCTTAGCATTCGATCCGTTTAAAAATCCTGCTGCCGAAGCGATCGGCGCCAAATATGTTGAACTTGATGAGCTATATGCGAAATCTCACATTATCAGTTTGCACTGCCCGGCGACACCGGAAAATTATCATTTATTAAATAAGCAGGCTTTTGACAAAATGCGAGACGGTGTGATGATTATTAATACCAGCCGTGGCGGGTTAATTGATTCTTCAGCGGCAATTGAAGCTTTAAAACAACAACGCATCGGTGCATTAGGGATGGATGTCTACGAAAATGAACGTGATTTATTCTTCGAAGATAAATCGAACGATGTCATTTTAGATGATGTTTTCCGCCGTTTATCTTCTTGCCATAACGTATTGTTTACCGGACACCAAGCATTTTTGACGGCTGAAGCGTTAACCAATATTTCAGAAGTCACGCTCAGTAATATTCAACATATTCATAATAATGAAGAGTGTCCAAATCTAGTGTTAGCATCTTAACCGCTAACAAGCGGTCAACTTTGCGTATTTTTTTGCAAATTTTACGCCAAAATTGACCGTTTTCTTTCCATATCCGCTTTCTCTTGTTGAATTTCCCACAATTTTGCTGATTACGGGTTTAAAAATCCTTAAATCTATGTTATCAATAACGCCTTTAATTTTATAAATTTAATTAAATAATTATAACTAGGACACAACAAAAATGAACGGTGCAAATTTAGTCATTGAAAGTCTAAAAGCACAGGGTGTGACCACACTATTCGGTTATCCGGGCGGTGCGATTATGCCTACTTATGATGCGCTTTACGACTCAGGTTTAGATCATTTATTAGTTCGCAATGAACAGGGTGCGGCAATGGCTGCAATTGGATATGCGCGTGCAACGGGTAAAGTGGGTGTTTGTATCGCGACATCCGGTCCCGGTGCAACCAACCTAATTACCGGCTTGGGTGATGCAGCATTAGATTCGATTCCGGTGGTAGCGATTACCGGTCAAGTTGCTTCACATTTAATCGGTACGGACGCTTTCCAAGAAGCGGATGTATTAGGTCTTTCACTTGCGTGTACCAAACATAGTTTCATCGTTCAAAATGTAGAAGAATTACCTGAAATTATCGCACGTGCATTCCAAATCGCACAAAGCGGTCGCCCGGGCCCCGTGTTAGTCGATATTCCTCGTGACGTGCAATTAGCACCGACTTCAGCGAAGCCTATCGTATATACCAAACAAGCGCCTAGCGCACAGAATGCCGAAAACCTTGCGCAAGCTAAAGCTCTTATCGCTCAAGCTAAACGCCCGGTATTATATGTCGGCGGTGGTGTCGGTATGGCTGGTGGTGTACAAGCGGTCAGAAATTTCTTAAAAATTACCAATATGCCGTCTGTTTCCACCTTAAAAGGTTTAGGCACCATCGAAGCGGATGCGCCGCTTTATATGGGGATGATTGGTATGCACGGCACCAAAGCAGCAAACTATGCGGTACAAGAATGCGATCTGCTGATTGCTTGCGGCGCACGTTTTGATGACCGAGTAACCGGTAAACTTGATACCTTCGCGCCACACGCCAAAGTAATTCATATCGATATTGATAGCGCTGAAATTAACAAATTACGCAAAGTACAGGTTGCATTACAAGGCGATTTGATTGAAGCGGTAAATGCTTTAGCGCAACCGCTAGATATCGATCCTTGGCGTGAAGATGTTAAACGCTTAAAAGCCGACTTAGATTTCCAATATGTCGATAATGCAGGTGAAGGCGATATTGATGCTAAGGCATTATTAAACACTCTTTCACAACGTAAACCGAAAAATGCGATTATCACCACGGATGTAGGTCAACACCAAATGTGGTCTGCGCAACATTTACAGCACTTTGCGCCGGAAAACTTCATTACCTCAGCAGGCTTTGGTACGATGGGCTTCGGCTTACCGGCGGCAGTCGGTGCGGTAAAAGCTCGTCCGAATGATCCAGTGATTTTAGTTACTGGTGACGGCTCGATTATGATGAATATTCAGGAATTCGGTTCTATCAAACGTGGTAATTTACCGGTCAAAATCTTATTACTGGATAACCAACGTTTAGGTATGGTGCGCCAATGGCAATCGCTTTTCTTCCACGGTCGCCACAGTAACACGATTTTAGATGACAACCCTGATTTCGTAGTGCTTGCTTCAGCATTCGGCATTAAAGGCGAACGTATTGAGAAAGCTAGTGAAGTCTCTGATGCGTTAGACCGCTTACTAAATGCGGAAAGTGCTTACTTATTACACGTTTGTATTCCGGAAGAAGATAACGTATGGCCGCTTGTGCCGCCGGGCGCTTGTAACGCAGATATGCTGGACGATGAAGTTTAGGTGTTGAGGAGAATAATAATGCAACGTTACGATTTAACTATTAAAGCTAATACACGTCCCGAAACACTTGAACGTATTTTACGAGTGATTCGCCACCGAGGTTTTGAAGTTCTGAATCTACAAGCGGTTAATTCCGGCGAAGAAATTGCAATTCAGCTCATTCTACAGAGCCAACGTGATATTTCGTTACTTACCGCACAACTTGAAAAATTATTTGATGTCTTAGCGGTGAGCTAACTAATCAGAGATAGCGTCAAAGCGAAATACTGTATAAAATAAAAGACTGTTTGGCGAAGCAATACTGTTTCGCCCATTTAACCAACCATTTATTGAGCAATAAGGAAATAAAATGGCAGATTTTAACCAAATCTTAACTCCGGGTGATGTTGATGCAGGTATCATCAACGTTGTAAACGAAATTCCAGAAGGCAGCTGCCACAAAATTGAATGGAACCGTAAATTAGGTGCATTCCAATTAGACCGTGTTGAACCGGCTATCTTCGCAAAACCGACTAACTACGGTTTCATTCCACAAACATTAGATGAAGACGGCGATGAATTAGATGTGTTATTAATTACGCGTCAACCGTTAGCGACCGGTGTATTCCTTGAAGCGAAAGTTATCGGTGTAATGAAATTCGTTGATGACGGCGAAGTAGATGACAAAATTGTGTGTGTACCGGCAGACGACCGTGACTCAGGTAATGCATATAACTCATTAGCAGATTTACCGGCACAATTAATCAAACAAATCGAATTCCACTTCAATAACTACAAAGCACTGAAAAAACCAGGTTCAACTGTTGTTCAACACTGGGGTGATGTAGAAGAAGCGAAAGAAGTAATTCGTGAATCAATCAAACGTTGGGACGAGCAAAAATAATCTTCCCGCGTAACAATAAAGGCAATTCACTTCGAATTGCCTTTATTTTTAATAATATGCAAAAATAACCAAAAAATTGACCGCTTGTTTTAGGATTTTAAGCGGTGTGCTAATATATTAGCGTCTATTTATCCATTACAAACACAACTGAAATAACATTGGAGAGATTATGCCTATTTTACGTTCTGCAACCTCAACGCAAGGTCGCAATATGGCAGGCGCACGTGCATTATGGCGTGCAACAGGAATGAAAGAAAACGACTTCGGCAAACCGATTATTGCCGTGGTAAACTCCTTTACTCAATTTGTACCGGGTCACGTCCACTTACGTGATATGGGTAAACTGGTTGCAGAACAAATCGAAGCAGCCGGCGGTGTCGCAAAAGAATTTAATACCATTGCGGTGGATGACGGTATCGCAATGGGTCACGGCGGTATGCTTTACTCATTGCCAAGCCGTGATTTAATCGCTGATTCGGTGGAATATATGGTCAATGCGCACTGTGCCGATGCGATGGTGTGTATTTCAAACTGTGACAAAATCACCCCGGGAATGTTAATGGCAGCAATGCGCTTAAATATTCCGGCGGTATTTGTGTCAGGCGGCCCGATGGAAGCGGGTAAAACCAAATTATCCGATCAACTAATCAAATTAGACTTAGTTGATGCCATGATGAAAAGTGCCGACAAAACCGTGTGTGACGATGACGTAGATGCGATTGAAAAATCCGCTTGCCCGACTTGCGGTTCATGCTCAGGTATGTTTACCGCCAACTCAATGAACTGCTTAACCGAAGCATTAGGTTTATCTTTACCGGGTAACGGTTCAATGTTAGCCACCCACGCCGACCGTAAAGAATTATTCTTAACTGCCGGTCGCCAAATCGTTGAGCTTTGCAAACGTTATTACGAGCAAGACGATGCGAGCGTATTACCACGTTCAATCGCTACCAAAGCGGCATTTGAAAATGCAATGAGCTTAGATATCGCAATGGGCGGTTCAACCAATACGGTTTTACACTTATTAGCCGCAGCACAAGAAGCGGAAGTGGATTTCACCATGGCGGATATCGACCGCTTATCACGTAAAGTGCCGTGCTTATCGAAAGTTGCCCCAAATACTAATAAATACCATATGGAAGACGTACACCGTGCCGGCGGTATTATGGCAATTTTAGGCGAACTTGAGCGTGCTGACTTATTACATTCTGATACTCGTACTGTATTAGGTATGACAATCGGTGAACAGATTGCGAAATACGACATTACCCTCACAAAAGACGAAGCAGTGCATAAATTCTTCCGTGCCGGTCCGGCGGGGATTCGTACCACTAAAGCATTCTCACAAGATTGCCGTTGGGATACGGTAGATGACGACCGTCAAAACGGTTGTATCCGTTCAAAAGAATTTGCCTATAGCCAAGACGGCGGTTTAGCAATGCTGACCGGTAATATCGCACTAGACGGCTGTATCGTAAAAACCGCCGGTGTAGATGAATCCATCTTAAAATTTACTGGTGATGCGATTGTGTTTGAAAGCCAAGAAGAAGCGGTGGAAGGCATTTTAGGCGGTAAAGTACGTGCCGGTCATGTGGTGATCATCCGTTACGAAGGCCCGAAAGGCGGCCCGGGTATGCAAGAAATGTTGTATCCGACCACTTACTTAAAATCTATCGGTTTAGGCAAAGAATGTGCGTTATTAACTGACGGTCGTTTCTCCGGGGGGACATCAGGTTTATCTATCGGTCACTGCTCACCGGAAGCCGCTTCCGGCGGTACAATCGGTTTAGTACGTGACGGCGATAAAATTGCGATCGATATTCCAAACCGTTCAATCCAACTTTTAGTTTCGGATGAAGAATTAGCGGTACGCCGTGCGGAACAAGATGCGAAAGGCTGGAAACCGGCAAATCGCCAACGTGAAGTTTCGATGGCGTTAAAAATGTTCGGTCACTTCGCAACCTCTGCCGACAAAGGTGCGGTGCGTGATAAAACCAAACTATAAAATCTATTAATTAAAACTTATAAAAGCGGTCAAATTTCGCTAGAAAATTGCAAAATAATTTGCAAAAATTCGCGCAAATTTGACCGCTTTTTGATCTCCATTTGAGATCTATTTATTAGGAATGTAAATGTTTGATTTGTTTTTATCGCTAAACCCGATTTTACAAGCGTTTATCGCCGGTTTATTTACTTGGGGATGTACTGTTTTTGGCGCGGCTTTTGTCTATTTCTTTAAAACGGTAAACCGCAAATTACTGGATGTGATGATGGGCTTTGCCGCCGGAGTGATGATTGCCGCTTCTTTCTGGTCGCTCCTCGCCCCTGCGCTTGAATATGCCGAGCCGAGCTACGGTTCGCTAGCATGGCTACCGGCTGCGGTCGGCTTTCTTGCTGGCGGCTTCTTTCTCCGAGTAATCGATCATATCGTTCCGCACTTACATCTAAGTAAACCGCTTACCGATGCGGAAGGAATGCCGAAGTTCAAAAAGCATCTATCTAAAAGTATGCTATTGTTTTTAGCCATCACTATTCACAATATTCCGGAAGGACTTGCCCTCGGAGTAACATTTGGCGCTTTAGCATCCGATGTTGCCGATCACCAAGCCATGCTCACCGCTGCGCTTGGCTTAGCAATCGGGATTGGCTTACAAAACATTCCGGAAGGTTCGTCCCTTTCTCTACCGCTAAGAGGCGAAGGACAAAGCCGTAAAAAAGCTTTCTTGTGGGGAGCGATGTCTGCAGTGGTTGAGCCGATTGCTGCGGTCATCGGCGCCGCATTTGTGCTTTCCATGACAGCAATTCTGCCTTATGCGCTTGCATTCGCTGCCGGTGCAATGATCTTCGTAGTGGTGGAAGAGTTGATTCCCGAATCACAAAGCGGCGGTAACACCGATATTGCCACCTTAGGTCTAATGGCGGGATTTGTAATTATGATGGTATTAGATGTCGCTTTAGGCTAAGCTACGCTTTTATTTTGATCGTTACCCAAAGGAATTTGTATGATTTGGTACAAAGCACTGTTTTCACTTCAAGGAAGACTCAATCGTCAGGGCTTTTGGATTGGCTTTGCGATTAACTTTATTTTCTTATTTATTGTTGCAAATTTTTGGTTAAATTCGACCGCTTTCAGTGTGATTAATTTAATTCCGCTCGTACTCGCCGTATATAGTTTATCTGCGGTGATTATAAAGCGCCTACACGATCGTAACCGTTCCGGTAAAGCGGTTATCATGGCATTTGTGCCGGTTGTGTGCTATGGTGTATCCCTTTCAGCCCAAGGCACAATGCAATGGCTACTCGGGATGATGATGCCGATGTTTATCGGTACGATGTTGTTGCTGGAATGGGGTGTATTTAAAGGTAATCCGCAAGCGAACCAGTATGGGGAAAAGGGCTTAAGTGTAAAATTCCTAGCACGATAGATCAATGTTACTTTTCTTTGCGTTGCCAAAGAAAAGTAACCAAAAGAAAGTCAACCCTACTTCACCGCTTATCTTCGCTTAGTTGAAATTTGCTTAACGGAACATTTTAGATTCGCTTCGCTCAAGAAAAATGTTCCTACAAATTGCAACACGCTCAGGCGGTTCAGAAGGGAACCCAGCCCAGACTGCCTAATATATACTTTCTTTGGCAACGCAAAGAAAGTAGGAAAAAAATCTATTTTTAATTTAAAAAGAAATACTAATAATGCTCAAACTAAACTATCACAAAACTCATTTTTTAACTTCTGCACCGGATATCCGTCATTTACCGGAAGACAATGGTGTGGAAATTGCCTTTGCCGGTCGTTCAAACGCCGGTAAATCTACTGCTCTCAATGCATTAACCAACCAAAAAAACTTAGCAAGAACCTCAAAAACACCGGGACGCACCCAGTTAATTAACTTATTTGAAGTCGAGCCGAATTGTAAACTCGTCGATTTACCGGGATATGGTTATGCGGCGGTGCCCGAGCAAATGAAGCTCCAATGGCAAAAAGCGTTAGGCGAATACTTACAAAAACGTGAATGCTTACGCGGTGTGGTGATTTTGATGGATATTCGCCACCCGTTAAAAGATCTCGACCAACAGATGATCGAATGGGCAGTGTCTGCACAATTACCGGTGTTATTGCTATTAACTAAAGCGGATAAACTCAGCCAAAGCGCAAGAAGTAAAACGGTAAAAATGGTACGAGAAGCGATTTTACCGTTCCAAGGCGATATTCAAGTTGAAGCTTACTCTGCTCTAAATAAAATCGGTATTGATAAACTAGCGGCTAAATTAGACGGCTGGTTTAGCGAAGTTTTTGTAGAACAGCAATCATAAAAATTTAAAGCTTATCTTCGGATAAGCTTTCTTTTTACAAAGGATAATTATGTTTTACGGCTATGTGATCAATCTTAATCGACATCCTCAACGCCTCCAGCGTTTTCTAGCCCATCCTGATGCCAAATATTTTGAACGAATACCAGCGATCGATAAAAAAGTATTAGATCTACTAGATGCGCCGGAATTGTTATTTAATATCGAAAAAATTAAATCCATCATTGGCAGAGAGATTACCTTAGGTGAAATCGCTTGTACCCTCTCGCATATTAGCTGCTGGCAGAAAATTGCAGAGAATCAGCAACTTGAATTAACCGATTTTGCCGTGATTGCTGAAGACGATATTCAACTGGTAGATAATTTTCATTATTTCCTAAGCAATATCTTACAAGAACTAAAAAATCGTCCGAAAATCGAAATTGCATTGCTACATAAATTATCACTATTTCATGAAGGTTTTTATACGGCAAGTGCGGAGCAACGTGATTTCCACTTTTTAACCGATAATCACCCTTCTCTATTTGATAACGATGGCTCGGCGCTTTATGTAATACGTAAAGATCGTGCGATTCAGTTGGTAGAACAATTGAAAACTAGCAAACCTTATTGGTTAGCCGATCACTTTACTCATATCTGCCCAAGTCAGAATATGTTGGTACTGAATCCATTACTCGGAAAAATTGCAAATCCGAATGATTCCGACCTTGAAGCCGATCGAGAAATTGCCAGAGCGAATAAGTCGGTATAGAATGCCAAACAATTTACATTAATAAGGAAAAAACAATGTACGATTTTAATGAATTACGCCAAGAAACGGATGAGATCATCGAAAACCTATTAAAAGACGGTTCGGATCCTGACGCGCTTTATATTATTGAACACCACGTGGCACACCGTGATTTTGATAAACTGGAAAAATTAGTGGTTGATGCTTATAAACTCGGCTATGAAATTTCAGAAGCGGAAGAAGTTGAAGAAGAAAATGGCAAAGTGATCTTCGTGTGCGATATCGTGAGCGAAGTCAACTTAAATGCCGACATCATTACCGCCCAACAAAAAGAATTACTGCCGCTGATTGAAAAAGTGGGTGCGGAATATGAAGGCTGGGGCACTTATTTTGAAGATCCGAATGCGGAAGATGATGAATACGGTGAAGACGGCGAATTCTTCGATGACCAAGACGAAGATTTTGAGTTTGACGAAGAAGAAATTACACGTCACTAATAGTTAAAAAATCCCCCATACGTTTGTGTGGGGGATTATTTTATCGTGCTTAAAGCCCTTTTTTGACCCAGTAACGATATGGGGTATTTTCCGTTTCGCTATTTAGCAATTGGTGATCCATAAATTCACAGAAACTTGGAATATCTCGCGTGGTAGCCGGATCATCCGCCACAATTAATAAAACCTCGCCTTCTGCCATATTTCGAATGGTTTTGCGAGTGAGCATTACAGGCTCCGGGCAACGTAACCCAAGCGTATCTAATGTTTGGTCAATTTTTATATCCGTCATATTTTTCTCTTATTTTTTCTTTTATGAAACAATTATTTACACAACACATCAAACGACTACAGCAAGTCGTTCAAACGATTTTAGAAACTAACTTTCTCAGCGGTTTATGGATTCATTCCGGCACGGCTCGCTATCATTTTTTAGATGATCAATCCGCCCCCTTTAAAATAAACCCACATTTTAACTACTTCTTCCCTTTTCCGACAGCAGAAAATTGCTGGCTGTTTTTAGACGGCAAAAATAAACCGACCGTCTATTTCTATGCACCGAATGATTATTGGCACTCGTCGCCAACCGCCCCGACAGACGCTTTTTTTGCAGATGAATTTCAGTGGGTGATTTTGCAAGATGCCCAGGAAATTGCAAAATTTATCCAAAATCCGACCGCTTGCGCCTTTATCGGTGCAGATGAAAACTTGGCAAAATCGCTTGGTTTTAACCAAATCAATCCGCAAAAAGTACTGAATCAGCTCCATTTCGAACGTTCGATTAAAAGTGAATTTGAAATCGAAGCAATCTACCAAGCACAATTTGCGGCATTAAAAGGGCATCAGGCAGCAAAACAAGCCTTTTTTGAGGGGAAAAGCGAATTTGAAATTAACCTCAATTATCTAAAAGCCAGTCAGCAATCCGACTTAAACGTGCCTTATGGCAATATTGTTGCAATTAATCAACACTCGGCTATTTTACACTATACCCGGCTTGATTGTGTTCCTAATCCGCAAAAACAGAGTTTTCTGATTGATGCCGGTGCAACCGTACACGGCTATGCCTCCGATATTACTCGCACTTATGCGACTGATCCTAATAGCGAATTTGCAGCGATGATTAAGCAAATGGAACAATACAAATATCGCATTATTGAGCAGCTTGCTGTGGGTGTAAACTATCTGAGTTATCATACGCAAATGCAGCAATGGATTGCCGAAATGCTGCACGAATATGATTTTGTCCGTCTTACACCGGATCAAATTTTTGACGAAGGGATTTCCAGGGCCTTTTTACCACACGGCTTAGGGCATTTACTTGGACTACAAGTACACGATGTCGCCGGTTTCCAACAAAATCATCGTGGTACTCGCAAATCACCGCCGGAGTTTTATCCAAGTCTGCGTTGTACTCGTGATTTGGCGGAAAACATGGTGCTGACGATCGAACCGGGCTTCTATTTCATTGATATGTTACTGAATCCGTTGCAAAATAGCCCGCTTGCACGTCATATTAATTGGCAGAAGATCGCTGAATTTAAACAATTCGGCGGCATCCGCACCGAAGACAATATTGTGATACGTTCACAAGGGGCGGAAAATTTAACCCAAAAAGCGGAAATTGAACTTCAACTTTCTGATCATTAAAGCATTCAAATAAGGAACTGTTATGCCATTTCTTTTTATCTTATTCGGCATTTTTCTGTATATCTATTGCGAGATCTCGTTACTGGTCACGATGGGAGCCCAAATCGGGGTGCTACCGCTGATTTTGTTACTGATCGGTATTTCGGTATTAGGCTTATGGTTTGTGAAATTACGTGGGTTATATACCATTTATTCGATTCGTAGTGAATTAAGCCAAGGCAAAATCCCGACACAAGCGGTGATCGGCTCACTCCTGTTTATTTTAGCCGGCGTCTTTTTAATTATTCCCGGTTTTTTAAGCGATATTATTGCGATTTTATTAATGTTGCCGGTGACGCGTCATATTGCCGAACGTTATTTAATGAAATTCTTTAAAGCGAAAGTGCGTTTCAACCATTTTTCAAGCGGTCAATTTTCACAGCAAGATAACAATACGTTTGATGCTGAATTTGAACGCAAACAAGATCAAGATAAATGGATTAAATAGTGGATAAACATACGCTCGCATTACTGAAAGTACATTTCACCGCGATCCTTTTTGGCGCTTCCGGTATTTTCGGTGCATTAATTGAAAGCAGCCCGGATACACTTGTGCTTGGACGAGTGATGATTGCGCTTGTTTGTATCTCTTTGTATTTTATATGGAAAAAACAACCGCTTGTAAAACTCACTCGCCAAGCATTCTTTAACCAAGTGCTTTCCGGCGTCTTACTGACCGCCCATTGGGTGACCTTTTTCACTGCTGTGCAAGTAGGCGGTGTCGCCTTAGCAACCTTAGGCTTCGCCAGCTTTCCTGCTTTTGTCGCGTTATTTGAAATGCTCTTTTTTAGAGAAAAACTCAGTTATCGTGAAGGTTTTTTATTGGTTGCGATTACTATCGGCTTAATTTTGGTCACACCGGAATTTACCTTTGACAATCATGCGACATTAGGGCTTTTATGGGGCGTTTTATCCGCTTTGGTCTATGGTGTGTTGGCGGTTGTAAACCGGAAAAATATGAGCAAATTATCCGGTACACAAACGAGCTGGTGGCAATATTTAGTAGCGATGTTAATCCTTTTACCTTTTTCGACGACAAGTTTGCTCAATGCTCCTGTCCTCGATTGGTTTTGGATTTTCTGTATCGGCTTTTTCTGTACCACATTGGCATATACGCTATTTGTCTCCAGCCTTGATACGATTAACGCCCGTACCGCTTCGATGATTATCTCGCTTGAGCCGGTATATGCCATTGCGATTGCCTGGTTATGTTTTAACGAAGTACCGACATTAAAAATGTTGATTGGCGGTGCGATTATTTTACTCTCGGTCGCTTGGGCTAACTTAAAGAAATAAATGATGTTTAAAGCTAAATTTAATCAAAAAAATAAAGCTCGTTCTGCAACAAACAAACCGAACTTGCAAAATAGAACCAAAAAACGACCGCTTAAACCACAGCTTTCGTTTGAAGATACTGTGGTCGTATTGTTTAACAAGCCGTTTGACGTGCTAACCCAATTCACTGATGAACAAGGGCGACAAACGCTGAAAGATTTTATTCCGATTCCACAGGTTTATCCGGTCGGCCGTTTAGATCGTGACAGCGAAGGCTTATTGTTACTGACTAATAACGGAGAAATTCAGCACCGCTTAGCGAATCCTAAATTTGAAAAGCAGAAAACTTACCTCGCACAGGTGGAAGGTATTCCGCAAGCTACAGATTTAGCTAAGTTAGAAAAAGGTGTTGAATTGAAAGATGGCTTAACCAAACCGGCAAAAGCGAAAGCGATTTCCCCCCCGAATTATGAATGGCAAACCGCCCCAAAAATTCGAGAACGAAAAACCATTCCAACCAGTTGGATTGAGCTAAAAATCCACGAAGGGAAAAACCGCCAAGTACGCCGAATGACAGCACATATCGGCTTTCCGACCCTGCGCTTAATCCGTGTCGGTTTAGGGCAATTTCAGCTTGGTGATTTAGATAGCGGTGAATACCGAGTTTTAGATGAAAAAGAAAAACGCCAATTATTTCAACAAATTGACTTAAAAATTTAATGATTTCGGGAGCAAATATGAAAAGTTATTGGGTATTAGTACATCAATTTGAGATTGCTTTAAAAGATGATGAGATTCCTTTTGGCACAGCAGAACAATTAGGTTTAGCCGGCTTTGCTAAATTACAGGTTGGGACATATCAAAACTCACCGGTTTTTCTGGTGCAATTGGATGAACAAGCGGTCGAAAATCTACAAAATTTTACCATGGTGAACCTACGCTCACAGATTGCTCGCCCGGCGGAATTTGCTCACCTATTACACCGAGCCGTTTCACTTAATCATTTCCTCAATACGCATAAATTCTGCGGCAAATGCGGTGCTCACACCGAACTTGCTAACAACGAAATTGCCGTACATTGCCCAGATTGCCAACATCGTAGCTACCCGACCATCAGCCCGTCTATTATCGTGGCGGTACGCCGTGGGCGACAAATTTTACTTGCTAACCATCTACGTCATAAAGGCACGATTTACACCACATTAGCCGGTTTTGTCGAAGCCGGTGAAGCAATCGAAACCACCGTTCAACGTGAAGTATGGGAAGAAAGCGGCTTAAAAATCAAAAATATCCGCTATTTCGGCAGCCAACCGTGGGCATTCCCAAACTCACTGATGTTAGGTTTTCTCGCTGATTACGAAAGTGGTGAAATCACGCTGCAAGAGGAAGAAATCTTTGATGCCAAATGGTTCGACTGCGATCAACCGCTCCCAGAACTGCCACCGGAAGGCACGATTGCATTGGAGCTAATCAAAGAAACGTTGAAGATTTGCCGAGAGGAAAGATAACAATAATTTTATAAAGGGCTAATTAAGCCAAAACAAAAACAGGGAGAATTAAATTCTCCCTGTTGTTTTAAGATTAGCTAAATAATTTACCTAACACACCTTTTGCTGCTTGTGCTAATAGGTCGTTAGTATTTAAGTTTTGTAGATCCGGTAATTGACCGTCCGGTGTTAATGTATCAACGATTTTCGGTAAAAACTCCGCTAATAAATCACCCGCATCTTTTTCTTCTACACCCGCTTCTTGTGCCGCCGCTTGCAGATTTTCTTGACCGAATACATTTGCGATTTGTTCGCCAGATACCGGTGCGTTTTCTTCATCTGCACTGATCCAAGTTTTTAACAGATCGTCCAAACCGCCTTGTTGTAATTTAGCGATTACACCTTCAACACCACCTTGAGATTGTAGTAATGCTTGAATTAATTGAAGTGCTGTTGATTGATTGCCGTTACCGCCACTTAAAACAGATGATGCGATTGAGCCTAAAATGTTTCCTAACATAGGTTTACTCCGAGAAATGTGCCTAAGCACGTTTTTATTTACTGAGTTGTTACTCAGCCTAGATAATTAAGCGGTCCGATTTGCAAAGTTTTTTGCAATTTTGACCGCTTGTTTCTGCCGATTCTAAGCTAGAATTCGGCGAACACGTTCCAAATCTTCTTGCGTATCCACCCCTACCTGAGGTGCTTGTTTAGCAAGTTCGATATGAATTTTTTCTCCGTACCATAACGCACGTAGTTGCTCTAACGATTCCAATTGTTCTAATTGCGTCGGTCGCCAAGCCACATATTGTTTTACAAAGCCGGCACGATATGCGTAGATACCGATATGGCGTAAGTAATTTTGGCTTGCGACAAAAGCGTCATCACAGTCTGCGAAATGATCACGGGCAAACGGAATCGGCGCACGAGAGAAATAGAGTGCCATACCGTTTTTATCTGCCAGCGCTTTGACGGCATTCGGATTGAAAAGTTCTTCTTTGGTGGTTAATTTTACCGCTAATGTCGCCATATTCACTTGGCAACGATCTAAATTTTCCGCCACCTGCGAAACGATCACCGGCGGGATCAACGGCTCATCACCTTGCACATTCACGATAATTTCATCATCGGAAATCTGCATCTTTTCAATCACTTCCGCTAAACGTTCCGTGCCTGAATTATGTTGATCCGAAGTCATACACACTTCCGCCCCAAATGCTTTGGCGGTTGCTTCAATCTCCGGATGGTCGGTCGCAATAATTACCCGTGTTGCACCGGCTTGTTGCGCTTTTTCCCATACGTGCTGAATCATCGGTTTTCCGGCAATATCTAACAACGGTTTACGAGGTAAGCGGCTTGAGGCGTAACGAGCCGGGATAATCACAGTAAAATTCATAACATTTCCTTTATAAAAACTCGGAACATCCGCTTAAATCAACATGGCAAAATTCTTGTGAAATTTAACCGCTTGTTTGAATGGAGCTAATGTTCCGTAAAAATATTTAGGCTTCTAACGCATCTAAGAAACGTTCTGCATCTAACGCCGCCATACAGCCTGTACCTGCTGAAGTGATTGCTTGGCGATAGTTATGATCCATAACATCACCTGCAGCAAATACTCCTTCTACGCTAGTTGCGGTCGCATTGCCTTCTAAGCCCGATTTCACTTTAATGTAACCGTTATCCAATTCAAGCTGACCGTCAAAAATTGCGGTATTTGGTGCGTGACCGATCGCAACAAAGAAGCCGTCCACTTTAATTTCTTCTTTGCTCTCGTCTTTGGTTGAAGCTAAACGCACACCGGTTACGCCCATATTATCGCCTAACACTTCTTCAACCGTTCTGTCGGTGTGAAGAATAATTTTGCCTTCTTCCACACGTTTCTGTAAGCGGCCTAATAAAATTTTCTCAGCACGGAAGCTATCACGGCGGTGTACTAAATGTACTTCGCTAGCGATATTGGCTAAATATAATGCTTCTTCAACCGCCGTGTTACCGCCACCAACAACTGCAACCGGTTTGTTACGATAGAAGAAACCGTCACAAGTTGCACAAGCTGACACACCTTTGCCTTTAAAGGCTTCTTCAGAAGGTAAACCTAAATATTTTGCCGATGCGCCTGTTGCGATAATTAATGCGTCACAAGTGAAAGTGTTGATGTCGCCTTTTAATGTGAATGGACGTTTTGAAAGATCAACGCTATTAATGTGGTCAAAAATGATTTCCGTGTTAAATTTTTCAGCGTGTTTCAGCATTTTATCCATTAAACCTGTACCGGTGGTATGCTCATATTCTCCCGGCCAGTTTTCAATTTCATCGGTGGTGGTTAATTGACCGCCTTGTTGCATACCGGTCACCAATACCGGATTTAAATTCGCACGAGCGGCGTAAACGGCAGCAGTATAGCCCGCAGGGCCTGAGCCTAAAATTAAAAGTTTTGCGTGTTTAACTGTCATTGTGTAATCCTTATCAATAAATATTGTTGCTATTTTAACGTAAATTTAGTTGTAACTCTATTTTCGTTTTCACTCATCTTTTTTTCGATTTTGTGAAGTAACTAACAGAAATCCACCTCGAATTTTGGTTAAATTGGGACAAATTCTTCTTTTTAAAAGGATCCCCTGCTATGAAAAAACTTATCAATTCAATCGAAGCTGTCTTACAAGAGCAATTAGCCGGTTTTGCCAAAACCCATCCTACCCTTGTTCTGAATACTGAGCCGACTTATGTACGCCGAGCTGACGCACCGGTTGCCGGTAAAGTGGCATTGATTTCAGGTGGCGGGAGCGGACACGAACCGATGCACGCCGGTTTTGTTGGTAAGGGAATGTTAGACGGTGCTTGTCCGGGTGCGATTTTTACTTCTCCGACACCGGATCAAATGTTTGAATGCGGTTTAAATGTCGATAGCGGAGAAGGCGTTTTATTACTTATTAAAAATTATACCGGTGACGTTTTAAATTTTGAAACCGCAACCGAGCTCCTTGCCGATAGCGGTGTAAAAGTCGCAACCGTATTAATTGATGATGACGTAGCGGTCAAAGACAGCTTATATACCGCCGGTCGCCGAGGTGTTGCTAACACCGTATTATTAGAAAAACTATTAGGCGCAGCGGCAGATAAGGGTTACAACTTATCGCAATTAGCCGAGTTAGGTTATAAGTTAAATAATGCCGGACATTCAATTGGTATTGCGCTTGGGGCTTGTACTGTACCGGCAGCCGGTAAGCCGTCTTTTACTTTAGCCGAAAACGAAATGGAATTTGGCGTAGGGATTCACGGCGAACCGGGCATTGAACGCCGTCCGTTTGAGAACCTCGATAAAACCGTACGCCAAATGTTTGAAACACTCATCGCACACGGCGATTACGAGCGTACTGTACGCCGTTGGGATAACGATACTCAACAATGGAACGAAGTGTTAGATAAAAAACAAGCGTTACAAAAAGGCGATCGTGTGATTGCGTTAGTGAATAATTTAGGTGCAGTACCGCTTTCAGAATTATATGGTGTTTACAATGTGCTTGCGGATTGTTGCGAACAATTCGGTTTAACGATTGAGCGTAATTTGGTCGGTTCATTCTGCACTTCGTTGGATATGCAAGGCGTTTCCATCACCTTACTGAAAGTAGATGATGAAACCTTAGCACTTTGGGATGCACCGGTTAATACGCCGGCATTACGTTGGGGAGAATAAAATGGCGATTTCAAAACAACAAATTCTGCAATGGCTTGAAAATTGTAATCAGGTGATGACTGAGCAACGAGATTTCCTCACACAGCTGGATACCGAAATTGGTGACGGCGATCACGGCTTAAATATGCAACGTGGTTTTAGCAAGGCATTAGAAAAAGTCGCTAGCGTAACTGATAAAGATATCGGTACGATCTTAAAAACGGTCGGTATGACATTACTCTCTCAAGTCGGCGGCGCGAGCGGACCTTTATACGGCACTTTATTTATTAAAGGTTCACAAATTGCTAACGGTAAAGAACAACTAACTTTTGAAGAACTTGTTAGCGTCTTCAGAGCCGGGGTGGAAGGCATTGTTGCACGTGGGCGGGCGGAACCGGGTGATAAAACCCTGTGTGACGTTTGGCTTCCGTTGCTTGACCAATTAGCTCAAGCGGATCATTCCCAAACTGAATCTGTTCTACTTAATCAAGCGGTCGAAAAAGCCAAAAATTTTGCAAATGCAACCGTACCGATGGTGGCTAAAAAAGGACGTGCCAGCTATTTAGGTGAGCGTAGCATTGGTCATGCAGATCCTGGTGCAACGTCAAGCTATTATTTAATCAAAGCCTTAGCAGAAGCGGTTAAATAGGAGTAGTGATGGTTAATTTAGTGATTGTTTCACATAGTAAACAGCTTGGAGAAGGCGTGGCAGAAATTACCCGCCAAATGGCACAAGGATCGTGCCAAATTGCTGTGGCTGCCGGTATTGATGATCCGGAGAATCCGATTGGCACGGATGCGCTAAAAATTATGAATGCGATTGAAGAAGTCTTCAGCGAAGACGGCGTGGTAATTTTTGTCGATCTCGGCAGTGCGATTTTAAGCGCGGAAACCGCAATTGATTTACTTGAGCCTGAAAAAGCGGAAAAAGTGGTAATTAGCTATGCGCCGTTGGTTGAAGGCGCATTCGCTGCAGCAGTCGCTGCTGCCGGAGGTGATGATTTAGCTTCAGTAGTACAAGAAGCAAATGAAGCGGCTGCATTAAAGCAGCAACAAGCGGTCTAATTTTCTGAAAAATTTACCCAATAAAAAATGAGGCGGAATAATACTTCCGCCTCATTTTTTGCTTCAAATACGATTAATAGAGTAATGAATAAAGCTGACGTCTAAATTTTGGCACGATAGGATCATTGCCCAAAGCGGAAAGAATCGCTAAAAATTGACTTTTCACTTCACCATTTGCACTATTTAAATCAGCTTTCAGCCAATCAAACAGTAGCACTAACGCCTCTTCATTTTTATGTGCTTGATGTAACTGGTTTGCTAAACGAACCGCAATTTCCGGCGTTTTATTATTCGCATAATCTACCTGTAATTGCTGTAATTCCGGCGATTCGTTCGCTTGTTCTAACAACTCAATTTGCGCTTGCAAGCCGTTCCAACGGCTATCACGATCTTGAATCGGAATCTGCTTTAAGATGTCTCGAGCTTCTTCCACTTTCTTCATCACAATAAAAGTTTCTGCATACAACAAGGCGAAATCACTGTTTTTCTTATCGGTCATTTCCCAAGCTGATTTGAGTAGCGGTAATGCCTCTTCATAACGCTGATCTTGCAACAATTCCAACGCTTGATTGAATTTAAGCTCTTCTTCTTTCGGCAAAATATTGGCTAAACGCACTCGCATTTCTTGCTCGGATATTGCCCCTTGAATCATATCAACCGGCTGTCCGCCGGCAAAAAGATACATGGTCGGAATCGTTTGAATTCTAAATTGAACTGCCAATGCTTGCTGTTCATCACAATTTACCGTAGCTAATAAAAATTGCTCCGGATTTTCATCGGCTAAACGGCGCAATAATGAATCCATTTCCAGTGAAGCTACTTCTCTCGGTGAGATAAAATTAAACACAACCGGTACTTGTGCCGCAGCATTCCACACTTCACTAAAATTACTTTCGGTGACATTGACAAAATAATTCATACTATTTCCCTAATCTAAAAAAATCGGCAATATTATAGCTGATTTTTAGTAAGCCGTTTCAATCGGTAAACCGCTTCTTTCCCAGCCGTCAAAGCCGCCTTTTACACTATATACGCGCTCAAAGCCCTGCTCGACTAAAAATTGCGCCGTATTACGGCTACTTACACCGTGGTAACAAATTACAATCACCGGTTCTTCATAATCAACTTCATCTAAAAAACGCCCATAGCTTTCATTGGTTAAATGAAACGCATCCTGCGGGTGACTATAAACATAACGGCGTGCATCACGAATATCCGCAAGTGTCGCGCCTTCGTTTTCGATTAATTCCCATGCTTGCTGCGGGCTAATTTCTGTAAATGTTTCGCTCATATTTCGCATTAAACCTTAATTTATATAACAAAAAAATAACAAGTGAATATAGCATAATCTATTTACAAAAATAAACGAGAATACCTATTATTACGAGTTGAATTTTTTGCCTCACTTAGTATAATTACGAACCATTTTCATTATGCAGAATCGTCTGTTTTCTTATATTTTTTATCGTTTCCGAGGATTTTATGGAACAAATGCTTGAACTCCTACAAGGTCATGTAGATTACATTATCTTAGGTTTATTATTATTAATGAGTGTTGTGTTAGTATGGAAAATTGTTGAGCGTGTTCTCTTTTATAAACAGCTTGATGTCACCAAATATGAAACCCTCCAAGATTTAGAAATTGATACAACTCGTAACCTCACTACTATTTCGACTATCGGTGCTAATGCGCCTTATATCGGTCTATTAGGTACTGTATTGGGTATCTTACTTACTTTCTATCATTTAGGTCATTCAGGCGGTGAAATTGATGCCGCATCTATTATGGTCCACCTCTCACTTGCATTAAAAGCAACAGCAGCAGGTATCTTAGTTGCAATTCCGGCAATGATGTTCTACAGCGGTTTTAACCGTAAAGTAGATGAAAGCAAACTTAAATGGCAAGCCATTCAAGCCCGTAAAGCCAATCAATAAGCGGTCAAATTTCACTTATTTTTTGCAACTTAATCAGGTTTCCTATGAAAAAATTTGACGAAATTAATATTATTCCGTTCATCGACATTATGTTGGTGCTATTAGCGATCGTACTTGTTACCGCCTCATTTATTTCACAAGGCAAAATTCAAGTAAACGTACCGAAAGCAACCACGACTCAAGCGATGAAAGCGGACGAATTAGCCAAACTTCTTACGATCACAGAAAACAACGAGTTCTATTTCAACGACCAACCAATTACTAAAGAAGCACTCACAACAGAGATTGCCACTTGGGACAAAACCCAAAAAGTAACTCTAAAAGTAGATGGTGCGGTGGCATTTGAAAAATTTGTTGAACTCACCGATGTACTCTCTGCGAATGAAATTAAAAACGTCGCTATCGTAACGAAGAAAGATACAGCCAAAAAATAGGATACGAGTATGAAGAAAAAACATTCTCGTATCGGGTTAGTCAGTTCTATTGTTATTCACACCTTTGTTTTTGCCGGTTTCATTTCGATGGTAAAAAGTTCTCATTCGGACGGTCAGCCTGAAGATAATGTAATGTCGATGGAATTAGTCGCCGCTTTATTAGAACAACCTCAAGTTGCGGTAGCGGAAGAACAACCTGCACAGACGGAACCGGAAAAACCGCAAGCAGAACCGGAGCCGGAACCTGAAGCAGAGCCGATTCCTGAACCGAAGCCACAGCCTAAACCTAAAGAAAAGCCGAAGGAAAAGCCAAAACCGAAAGAGCAACCGAAGCCTAAAGAACAAGAAAAACCTAAAAAAGAGAAAGCTAAAGATAAGCCGATCAAGGCATTAGAAAAAGGACCGGAAGCGAAACAAGGCATAGTGGCGAAAGCAATACCAAATGTGGCTCAAGGTACACAGTTACGCGCGGGTATCCCAAACGGGAAACCAAACGGAAATCCAAACGGTACTTCGGCAAACGGCTCACAAAATGGAGCGGCAGGCGGCAGTGGTAGCGGCAGTTCCGGCAGTGAAATCGGTGCTTATAAAGCGGCTGTACAACGTGCATTACAGCGCCGAGCCAATAATGCTTATCCCGCTCGAGAAAAAATGATGCGTAAAACCGGTGTAGTTACCATCGGCTTTACCGTATCACCTTCCGGTGATTTAACCAATGTGAAAGTGTTAAACAGTTCCGGTAACAGCAATCTTGATAACGCGGCAATTAAAGCGGCACAAAGCACAAAAGTGTCGCCGCCACCGGCTGGTTTCCCAAGTAGTGTTACTGTTCCGGTAAAATTCTCGATTGAATAAATCTTGCCAATAAGCTCCTCTGCGGGAGCTTATTTTTTATCAGTTACAAGCAGTCATTTTTTACTAAAATTTTGCAAACATCAGCAAAAGATAAGCGCTTGCCTAAAGCGGGGTGCTTAAGTAAAATAAACCGTTTCTATTTTTATTATACAAATTGAGGAAAATATAATGTTTGGAAAAGGCGGCTTAGGCGGTTTAATGAAACAAGCTCAGCAAATGCAAGAGCGTATGCAAAAAATGCAAGAAGAAATCGCACAACTTGAAGTAACCGGCGAATCTGGCGCAGGTTTAGTAAAAGTAACAATCAATGGTGCACATAACTGCCGTCGTATCGAGATCGATCCTTCATTAATGGAAGACGATAAAGAGATGGTGGAAGACTTAGTTGCCGCTGCATTCAATGATGCCGTTCGCCGTGCGGAAGAAATGCAAAAAGAAAAAATGGCAAGCGTGACTGCCGGTATGCAATTACCACCGGGCATGAAATTCCCATTCTAATCTAGCGATAATGGATAGTTAGCTTTATTGCAACTATCCATTATTAATTTTCAACTATCCATTCCTATTTATGCAAATTAGCCCTTTACTCGAAAACCTTATGGAAGCCCTGCGTGCATTACCTGGTGTCGGCCCGAAATCCGCACAGCGTATGGCATATCATTTATTACAACGCAATCGTTCCGGCGGAGTGAACTTATCGAAGGCATTGAACGAAGCAATGACGCATATCGGTCATTGTCGTTCTTGCCGTACATTTACCGAAGAAGACGAATGTAATATCTGTAAAAACCCTCGCCGCCAAATGAGCGGTCAACTTTGTGTGGTTGAAATGCCGGAAGATATTCAAGCAATTGAGCAAACCGGACAGTTTTCAGGACGTTACTTTGTATTAATGGGACATCTTTCGCCGTTGGACGGCATCGGGCCGAGAGAAATTGGCTTAGATCTGTTACAAAGCCGTTTAGAAAACGAATCTTTTCACGAAGTCATTCTTGCCACTAATCCGACGATTGAAGGCGATGCGACCGCCAATTATATTGCGGAAATGTGCCGTATTCACAATGTAAAAGTGACTCGCATTGCGCATGGGATTCCGGTTGGCGGCTCATTAGAAATGGTAGATGGTACAACCCTTTCCCACTCTTTTGCCGGCAGACGAGATATTTCGTTGTAAGGTGAAAAGGTTATTTGGCTAGTCATAAAAGTCTGATACAATCACTCAAGTATTAATCACTAGAGGTTATCATGGAAACTATCGATACTATTGAAAAAATCAAAAAACAAATCAGCGAAAACCCAATTCTTCTTTATATGAAAGGTTCGCCGAAATTCCCCTCATGCGGTTTCTCTGCTCGTGCGGTGGAAGCAGTAATTAACTGCCAAGTACCATTCGGTTATGTAGATATTTTAACTAACCCGGATATTCGTGCTGAATTACCAAAATTCGCAAACTGGCCGACTTTCCCGCAATTATGGGTAGAAGGCGAATTAATCGGTGGTTGTGACATCGTATTAGAAATGTTCCAAAAAGGTGAACTACAAACCTTATTAAAAGAAGTTGCGGCAAAACACGCTTAATTCTTTTACAAACATTCAGCCCAAGCAATTCGCTTGGGCTTTTTTTCAACAAAAAAATGCCATTTTGCTCTTACATTCCGCTTCGTTTTTGGCTTACAATGTAAAAATTCATTTGTAATAAATAACAATAAGGACACAACAACATGGCTTTAAAAGATTTAGATTGGGCTAATTTAGGCTTTTCCTACATTAAAACGGATTATCGCTTCATCGCACATTGGAAAGACGGTAAATGGGATGAAGGTCAATTAACTACAGATAACACACTCCACATTCACGAAGGTTCAACCGCACTTCACTACGGTCAGCAATGTTTCGAAGGCTTAAAAGCCTATCGTTGCAAAGACGGCTCTATTAACTTATTTCGCCCTGAAGAAAATGCAAAACGTATGCAAGGCACTGCTCGCCGTTTGTTAATGGCAGAAGTACCGACCGAATTATTTGTGCGTGCTTGTACAGAAGTGGTAAAAGCAAACCAAGATTGGTTAGGTCCATACGGTTCAGGCGCAACGCTTTACTTACGTCCGTTCTTAATCGGCGTAGGTGAAAATATCGGGGTTAAAGCAGCGCCGGAATACATTTTCTCCGTATTCTGTTGTCCGGTTGGTGCTTATTTCAAAGGTGGTTTAGCACCGTCTAACTTCATCACAACCGACTACGACCGTGCCGCACCAATGGGAACCGGCGGTGTTAAAGTAGGTGGTAACTATGCGGCAAGTTTATTACCGCACGAATTAGCGGCAGAACAAGGTACTGCCACACGCAAATTTGCTGATGCGATCTACCTTGATCCGAAAACTCATACCAAAATTGAAGAAGTGGGTGCGGCAAACTTCTTCGGTATTACCAAAGACAATAAATTTATTACCCCAGCGTCAGAATCAATCTTACCAAGTATTACCAAATACTCGTTATTACATATCGCTAAAGAGCGTTTAGGTATGGAAACGATTGAAGGCGACGTATATATCGATCAATTAGATCAATTCGCCGAAGCCGGCGCTTGCGGTACAGCTGCGGTAATTACACCGGTTGGTGGTATTCAACATAAAGATAACTTCCACGTATTCTATTCGGAAACGGAAGTTGGCCCAGTAACAAAACGCTTATATGCGGAACTTACCGGTATCCAATTCGGTGATGTGGAAGCACCGGAAGGCTGGATTGTTAAAGTAGAATAAGCCTATTTAAGCTATTACAAGCGGTAAAATTTTGCAATTTTTTTGCAAATTTCTACCGCTTGTTTTCTTTCAAATATAAGGAATATTATGATTAAACGTATTGATGTCAGTAAACGTTTCTCTGAAGTTGCAATTTATAACGGAGTGGCTTATCTCGCCGGGCAAGTGCCGACTGACGATAGCCAAGACGCTTATCAGCAAACCAAACAAGTGCTTGCGGAAATTGATAAATTCTTAGCTAAAGCTAATACCGATAAAAGTAAGATCTTAATGGCAACCGTTTATCTTGCGAATATGGCTTATTATGATGAGATGAACCGTGCTTGGGACGAATGGGTGGCGGAAAATAATGCGCCGCCACGTGCTGCGGTGGAGGCAAGACTTGCAAATCCTAACTGGAAGGTTGAAATCGTAGTGAATGCTGCGGTATAACTAAAAGCGTGGGGCTGATCAGGCTAACCCACGCTTTTTTATTATAGGAGGTAATATGCGATCCCCATTTTATCGCCATGCGCATATATTCTTAATCGGTGGCGCTGCTGATCAAGAGCCTTATTATTTTGTTGGCCCGCTCCGCAATATCAGCCTAGCAAAACAAAGGCTGGCAAGAAAAATTAAAAGCTATATCCCCAATCACGAGCAAATCCGTATTCACACGCTTGGTTACAACCATATTTTTCATCTTAGCGACATTGAATTAAACGTGCTAATCAAAATTCAGCCACAAGATCTTATCTATATTATCGGACACAGTTTAGGTGGTTGGAATGCGCCGCATTTAGCCAGAATACTAAAAGACAAAGGCTATCGCGTACGTTTGCTCGCGACCCTTGATCCGGTGGGAGAAGGTACACTCGTTTGGATTGGCTCAAATATCTATAAAACACCACAACCCCAACCAAATGCCGATTTATGGATTAATATTCGTGCGGAAACCAAAGCTGAACACGATTTATCCGATATTGTCGCTCGCCTCGGTCAACAGTGGAACTTAACCAACGAACCGGATATTAATCAAACGCTCAATATTCACCATGCCAACGCCCAACGAATGCTAAGTACGAAATTGCAAACCGGAAAATCAATTCTGGATTACCTCATTGAGAATCTTAAACAGCTATTGTGATTCTTACTTTACGATTCATTGCTTACAGAGAAATAAAAACCACGGAATACACCGATTACACAGAAAATATCCGAGTAATCAGTGTATTCCGTGGTGAACATTTATCTTAAACTATTCCACCATAAAACAGGCTATTTTTGTGCCGTTTTCGTAGCTTTTCAACTGAGGTTGTTCCACTTTACATTTTTCGGTCGCCAAGCGGCAACGAGCATTGAACGCACAACCTTGCGGAGGATTTAACGGGCTTGGTAATTCGCCGGTTAATTTAATTCGCTCACGACGTTGCTCCGGATTTAAGCGAGGTGTCGCCGAAAGTAACGCTTGGGTATACGGGTGACGAGGATTGCTGAAAATCGCTTTGGTTTCGCCTTGCTCCACCACTCGTCCTAAGTACATCACCATCACTTCATCGGCAATATGCTCAACCACCGACAGATCGTGCGAAATGAAAACATAAGAAAGCCCCATATCGTCTTGCAGATCCATCATCAAATTAAGCACCTGCGCACGCACTGATACATCTAATGCCGAAACCGGCTCATCCGCCACCACTACATCAGGGTTGAGCATTAAGCCTCTGGCAATCGCAATACGCTGGCGTTGTCCGCCGGAGAACATATGCGGATAGCGGTCGTAAAACTCAGGTTTTAAACCGACTTTGCCCATCATTTCCAACACCTTCGCTTTACGCTCTGCTGCCGATAAATCGGTATTGATTAATAACGGCTCTTCTAAAATGCTTCCCACTTTTTTACGCGGATTCAGCGAGCTATAAGGGTTTTGGAACACAATCTGAATTTTCTTACGACGCAATGCGGCGGTTTCTTTATCATTGACTAAGAAATTCTGCCCTTTATAAAACAGCTCGCCTTCGGTCGGGCTTTCAATCATCGTGAGCATTCGCCCCAAGGTTGACTTACCGCAGCCGGACTCGCCAACCACCGCCAATGTTTTGCCTCGTTCCAATTGGAATGACACGCCATCTACCGCTTTAACCGTTTTCGGTTTAGCGAACATTCCTTGCTTAACCGGATAATATTTTTTCAGATTTTTCGCATCAAGAAGCGGTGCGTTTTGTTCATTTTTTTGCAAATCAGTCATTTCGCTTCTCCGTTATTGCTGCATTGTAGGAATACCATTTTCATCTAACGGGAAATGGCATTTCACTTGGCGACCGCTTAAAACACGTAATTCAGGTTCGCTGGTTCGGCATTTATCCGTAGCATACGGGCAACGAGGATTCAGCAAACAGCCTTGCGGTCGGTCATATTTGCCGGGAACCACACCGGGCAGCGATTGTAAACGAGATTTACCTTCGGCAAATTCAGGCAAAGCTTTAAGCAATGCTTGCGTATAGGGGTGAAGCGGCGCTTTAAAGATTAATTCCGCCTTGCCCTCTTCCACCACTTGCCCTGCATACATCACGATAATGCGATGTGCCGATTCCGCAACCAATGCTAAATCGTGGGTAATCAGAATCAACGCCATATTTTCTTTGCGTTGCAATTCCAGCAATAAATCAATAATTTGTGCTTGAATCGTTACGTCTAATGCGGTGGTCGGTTCGTCCGCAATCAATAATTTCGGATTGCACGCAATCGCCATTGCGATCATCACACGCTGGCTCATACCGCCCGAAAGCTGATGCGGATAAACCTCTAAACGAGATTGCGGATCTGGAATCCCCACCATGGTTAATAATTCAATCGCACGTTCACGGCGAGCCGCTTTTGAGCCGCCTTGATGCACCTTTAACGCTTCCATAATTTGAAAACCGACCGTATAACTCGGGTTAAGACTGGTCATCGCATCTTGGAAAATCATCGACACGTCCGCACCGACAATTTTCTGTTTTTCTTTCGGTTTTAACGCCAATAAATTATTGCCGTTAAACTCAAGCGAGTTTGCCGTTACTCGACCGGGGAAATCAATTAAGCCCATAATCGCTAAAGAGCTGACTGATTTACCCGAACCGGATTCACCGACAATACCTAATACTTCACCTTCGTTAATCGTATAACTGATACGATCTACCGCTTTGAAAGGCGCTTTCTCATCACCGAAATGGACAGAAAGCTGATCTACCGTTAATAAAGCCATCTTGCTCTCCTTATTGTTTGAGTTTCGGATCAAGCGCATCACGTAAGCCATCGCCCATTAAGTTAAACGCCAAGACAAGTAATAAAATTGCTAACCCCGGGATAGTTACCAACCAGTTTGCCGATTGCATAAAGCCACGAGATTCCGCCAACATTGTACCTAATTCCGGTGTCGGCGGTTGCGCGCCGATACCTAAGAAGCCAAGCGCGGCAAGTTCTAGAATCGCATTGGAAATCCCCATCGTCATTTGCACAATTAACGGTGCCAGACAGTTCGGTAAAATCACGATAAACATTAAACGTAATACACCGGCACCGGCAACTCGGCTCGCTACCACATAATCACGATTTTTTTCGCTCATGACCGAAGCTCGGGTTAAACGCACATAACTTGGAATCGATACAATAGCAATCGCTATCGCCGCATTAATCAAAGAAGGACCTAAAATGGTGACCACGCCAATGGTGAGAAGTAAGCTCGGAATAGCTAACATAATATCGACAAAGCGCATAATCACGATATCAATCACACCGCCGTAATAGCCGGCAAGTAAGCCTAAAATCACGCCGAACACACATGATAAAACAACGATCACTAAACCGATAAATACCGATAAACGCGCGCCGTAGATAATACGGGAAAGAATATCACGCCCAATATCATCGGTTCCTAACAGATAAGCGGAATTACCACCGTCCATCCACGCCGGAGGCAGTAATAAGGCACTACGATTTTGCTCAATCGGATCAAAAGGGGCGACCCAACCTGCAAATACTGCAGCAAAAAAGACAATAGTAATAAAGGCAAGCCCGATAACCGCACCACGGTTTTGGCAAAAGTAATACCAAAACTCTTGTAAAGGTGTCTTCGGAGCCGGTGCCGAAAGGGTTGTTGAAGACATTATGTATCTCACTCCATTAAAATCATTTTGCAAAATTTTGCGTAAATTTAACCGCTTGTAAAAGCTGAAAAATAGGCTTAGTTATGGCGAATTCTTGGGTTAACTACGCCGTAAATTAAATCAACGGTTAAATTCACCAAAATAATAATCGTCGCAATAATAAGCACTGAGCCTTGTAATACCGGATAATCACGCGCATTAATCGCATCAATAATCCATTTACCGATACCCGGCCACGAGAAAATATTTTCGGTAAGTACCGCACCAGAAAGTAGCTGCCCCACAATCAGTCCCACTACAGTAACTACCGGAATCAACGCATTGCGTAACGCATGAACAATCACAATACGAGTAGTATTCAAGCCTTTCGCTTTTGCGGTACGAATATAATCTTCACCTAACACTTCCAGCATTGAAGAACGGGTCATACGCGTCACTACCGCCAATGGAATAGTGCCTAACACGATCGAAGGCAAAATCAGCGATTTAATCGCGGCGATAAATGCACCCGGCTCGTCTGAAACCCAAGTGTCATACAGCATAAAGCCGGTTTCCGCTTCAATCCAATATTCGGAAGGTAAACGTCCTGAAGCAGGTAAACCTAACGGCGTAGAGAAATAGAGAATTAAGATTAAGCCCCACCAGAAAATCGGCATCGAATAACCGGTTAAAGATAAAGTGGTCACTGTATGCGAAATCCATGAATCCTTCTTCACGGCAGCAATCACGCCAAGAAAGATACCGAATAGCAACGACCATAATAGTGCAAAGAAAGCTAATTCAACCGTTGCAGGGAAAAGTGTGAAAAATTCTTTTAACACCGGTTCGTTATTACGGAATGAATTGCCGAGATCGCCCTGAAATACCCCTTTAATATAATTAAAATATTGTTCATGTAGCGGCAAATCTAAACCGAGCTGAGCCATCATCTGAGCGTGAACCGCCGGATCTAAGCCTCGTTCTCCCATCCGAATTTCAATCGGATCCCCCGGAATCAAATGTACTAAGGCAAAAGTAATTAACGTTATCGCCAGAAAGGTTGGGATAACCATCAAAAGACGTTTAAGAATAAATGAAAACATTAGGTATACTCATTATTTGTACCACGGAAAATAGGAAAAACACGGCATAAGCGGTAAAATTCAGCGAATTTTTTACAAATTGCCTATCCCCTTTGCCGTGCTTTCAATAGTTAATAAGAGAACTTATTTTGTCTCTAAATCAACCCCGTAGAAATTATGTAAGCTAAATGGGCTGATCACATAACCCTTTACTTCCTTACGGACAGGGAAATAAGTAGTTGAGTGAGCAATTGTTACCCATGGTGCTTGCTCTTTGAAAAGTACTTGAGCTTGTTTATAAAGCTCGGTACGTTTTGCTTTATCAGTTGTTTGAACTGCATCAGTCATTAACTTATCAAAATCTTTATGACAGAATTTGGCATAGTTAGAACCTTGTTTTACCGCCGCACAACTTAATAAGGTATTTAGGAAGTTATCCGGATCTCCGTTATCACCGTTCCAGCCCATCATACCGGTTGTATGTTCGCCGTCACGCATACGATTGAGATATTCACCCCATTCGTAACTCACGATTTTGGCATTCACACCCACTTTTTTCCAATCTTCTTGGATAAGCTCCGCCATACGGCGTGCATTCGGGTTATACGGACGAGAAACCGGCATTGCCCACACTTCGGTATCAAAACCTTTTTCCAATCCGACTTCTTTTAACAAGGCTTTGGCTTTTTCCGGATCATAGTCATAATCCTTCACTTCATCGTTATAGCTCCACATTGTCGGTGGAATCGGATTTTTCGCTTTTTCGCCGGAACCTTGATAAACAGACTGAATAATTGCATCTTTGTTAATTGCATAGTTTAACGCTTGACGCACCTTCACATCATCAAACGGTTTTTTCTGCGTATTGAAATGCAAATAACCAATATTTAAACCCGGTTTGGTCATTAAATTGATATTCGGATCTTGTTTCAATGCTTCAAGATCAGCCGGATTCGGGTAAGGTGCTGCGTGACATTCACCTTTTTGTAATTTCGCCATACGAACCGACGCATCCGGCGTAATCGCAAAAACTAAACGGTCAATCGCCGGTTTACCTTCCCAATATTGCTCAAAGCCTTTGTAACGAATCTGAGAATCTTTTTGGTAATCAACAAATTGGAATGGGCCCGTACCGACCGGATTTTGATCTAATTTTTCCGGTGTACCTGCTTTCAATAATTTATCCGCATATTCCGCAGAGAAGATCGAAGCAAAGTCCATCGCAATATTCGCTAAAAACGGTGCATTCGGTACTTTTAGATTAATTTTAACCGTATAATCATCCACTTTCTCAACATTTTGAATAATGTTGCCCATATCCATACCAATAAAATATTCATAGTTTCCGCCGGACACTTTATGATACGGATGATTCGGATCTAATTGACGATTGAATGAGAATACTACGTCATCGGCATTAAAATCACGGCTTGGTTTAAAATCTTTAGTTGAATGGAATTTCACCCCTTTACGTAAATAAAAGGTATAACTTTTACCGTCTTCTGATACATCCCATTTTTCCGCTAAAGAAGGGATAACAGAGGTTTCACCTTTAGCAAAATCAACTAAACGATTAAAAATAGTTTGGCTCGTCGCATCAAGCGTACCACCGTCTGTTGCAAATTGCGGATTTAAGTAAGTAGGTGAGGCTTCTAAACAATAAACGAATGTTTTAGGTGCCGCAAAAGCCGAACTCGAGGCGGCAATTGCCAATGGCAATAAAGAGAGTTTGGTGAGTTTTTTCATCGAATGCTCCAATGTTGTGTTTGTTTTTTATTTTTATGAATTAATCGAATATACAAGTTTTTCGATGAAGTTCAATACTTTTTCAGTAAAAAGCGGTCCAAATTCAACGAAAATTTGCAAATTTCCGCAAAATTTAGACCGCCTATCATATTTACTACAATCTATTAATTATTTCCTAACTCCACTCGATAGAAGTTATGCGATAAGAAAGGACTAACTATATAGCCTTTTACTTCTTTACGCATCGGGAAATAAGTTGTTGAATGCGCAATCGGCAACCAAGGCGCTTGCTGTTTAAAAATTACTTGAGCCTGTTTATAAAGTGCTTCTCGTTTTGCTTTATCCGATTCTTGTGCCGCTTGCGTAACTAAATCATTGTAAGATTTGTCACAGAAATGTGCATAATTTGAGCCTTGTTTGACTGCATTACAACTTAATAAGGTATTTAAGAAATTATCTGGATCGCCGTTATCACCAGTCCAGCCCATCATACCGGTTGAATGTTCGCCTTGTTCCATTCGCTTGAGATATTCTCCCCATTCAAAACTAACAATTTTGGCATTCACCCCGATTTTCTTCCAATCTTCCTGAACCATTTCAGCCATACGACGGGCATTTGGGTTATATGGGCGAGAAACAGGCATTGCCCATAATTCCGTTTCAAAACCGTTTTCCAAGCCGGCTTCTTTTAACAATGCTTTCGCTTTCTCCGGATTATATTCATAATCCTGAACCTCATCGTTATAGCCCCAAATTATCGGTGGCATTGGATTTTTAGCAACAGAACCTGTTCCTTGATACACCGATTCTAAAATTGCCTGCTTGTTTACCGCATAATTGAGTGCTTGACGTACTTTCTGATTATCTAACGGTTTCTTATCCAAATTAAAAGTAATATAACCAATGTTTAAACCAGATTTTTCCAATACTTGTAAGTTAGTATCCGCTTTCATCTGAGCAATATCAGCTGGGTTTGGATACGGCATTGCCTGACATTCATTTTTCTGCAATTTGGCATAACGTACCGTTGCATCAGGCGTAACGCTAAAGACTAAGCGATCTAATTTTGCTCTGCCCAGCCAATAATCATCAAATGCTTTAAAACGTACATAAGCATCTTTTTGTAAACCGGCAAACTCAAACGGTCCAGTACCAATCGGTGCGGTATCCACTTTCTCCGGTGTTCCGGCTTTTAACATTTGGTCGGCATATTCCGAAGAGGAAATCGAGGCAAAATCCATCGCGAGATTAGCTAAAAACGGCGCATTCGGCACTTTTAAGTGAAATTTAACTACGTAAGTATCTACTTTCTCAGCTTTTTCAATAATATTAGGCATATCCATACCTAAGAAAAACTCGTAGTTTCCGCCCGAAACATTATGGAAATAATTATATTTATTTAATTGGCGGTTAAAAACGAACAACACATCATCGGCATTAAAATTACGAGATGGTGTAAACTCTTTATTTTTATGAAACTTAACCCCTTTACGTAAATAAAAGGTATAGGTCTTACCATCCGCAGAAATATCCCATTTTTCAGCTAATGAAGGAATAAGATTTGTTGTACCCGGTTCAAAATCAATTAAACGATTATATAACGCTTGTGCCACATCTAATGTTGCACCGTCTGTGCCGATTTGCGGGTTTAAAAAAGTAGGCGAAGATTCAATACAATAAGTAAATGTTTTAGGTGCAGCGAGTGCCGAATTAGAGAAAAGTAACAACGTAAGCGCTGATAAAGAGAAAAATTTTTGCATGAAATACCCTGATGTTGTGCTATAAATTATTTTTTGAATAATTTACATATTATCAGCCCTATTTCATATTGCAACGTTCAACAGTAAGGTAATTAGAAAAAGCAACTGCAATCTCTTACTACTCTTCATCAGAGAGAAGACTAATTTATTATTTCACTCTGACAAGCGGTCAAATTTCCCTTATTTTCTGCAAATTGCAGTGATGGAGGCTGTTGGAAGAAGGGAAAAGGGAAAGGAGAAGATAAATAAAAGAGGATAAATAAAGATAAAAATGAAGCTGGAGCTGAAAACGAATTCACCCCCAAAAGCAAAAAACCCGTGGTTATCGCTAACCACAGGGTTCCCTTTAATTCAATCTGGCGATGCCCTACTCTCACATGGGGAAACCCCACACTACCATCGGCGTTACTGCGTTTTACTTCTGAGTTCGGAATGGAGTCAGGTAGAGCCACAGCACTCTGGTCGCCAGAATATTCTGTCGATGACTTCGGCTATCGCCTTCGTCTTTATCTATCTTTTTCTTTGTTCTTTATCTGCTTTTTATTCGCACTTTAAATTCGAAACAAGCTGTTACTGATTTTTAGTTTAGTTCTCTTTAGCATTTATTTGCTTCATGCCCAAAAACACTTGAGCGTTGTATAGTTAAGCCTCTCGGGCAATTAGTATCCGTTAGCTCAATGGCTCACACCACTTACACACCAGACCTATCTACGTCGTAGTCTCCAACAACCCTTACAGTCTTATAGACTGGGAGAACTCATCTTGAGGCAAGTTTCGTGCTTAGATGCTTTCAGCACTTATCTCTTCCGCATGTAGCTACCCAGCAATGCCTCTGGCGAGACAACTGGAACACCAGTGATGCGTCCACTCCGGTCCTCTCGTACTAGGAGCAGCCCCTCTCAATTCTCCAACGCCCACGGCAGATAGGGACCGAACTGTCTCACGACGTTCTAAACCCAGCTCGCGTACCACTTTAAATGGCGAACAGCCATACCCTTGGGACCTACTTCAGCCCCAGGATGTGATGAGCCGACATCGAGGTGCCAAACACCGCCGTCGATATGAACTCTTGGGCGGTATCAGCCTGTTATCCCCGGAGTACCTTTTATCCGTTGAGCGATGGCCCTTCCATTCAGAACCACCGGATCACTATGACCTGCTTTCGCACCTGCTCGACTTGTCTGTCTCGCAGTTAAGCTTGCTTATACCATTGCACTAACCTCACGATGTCCGACCGTGATTAGCAAACCTTCGTGCTCCTCCGTTACTCTTTGGGAGGAGACCGCCCCAGTCAAACTACCCACCAGACACTGTCCGAGACCGCGTTCCGCAATCTTCGTTAGAACATCAAACGTTAAAGGGTGGTATTTCAAGGACGCCTCCACAATCACTGGCGTGACTGCTTCAAAGGCTCCCACCTATCCTACACATCAAAATTCAATGTTCAGTGTCAAGCTATAGTAAAGGTTCACGGGGTCTTTCCGTCTAGCCGCGGGTACACCGCATCTTCACGGCGATTTCAATTTCACTGAGTCTCGGGTGGAGACAGCCTGGCCATCATTATGCCATTCGTGCAGGTCGGAACTTACCCGACAAGGAATTTCGCTACCTTAGGACCGTTATAGTTACGGCCGCCGTTTACTGGGGCTTCGATCAGGAGCTTCTCTTTCGATAACACCATCAATTAACCTTCCAGCACCGGGCAGGCATCACACCCTATACGTCCACTTTCGTGTTTGCAGAGTGCTGTGTTTTTAATAAACAGTTGCAGCCAGCTGGTATCTTCGACCGGTTCAACCTTCGAGAGTAAATCTCTACAATCTACGCCGGCGCACCTTCTCCCGAAGTTACGGTGCTATTTTGCCTAGTTCCTTCACCCGAGTTCTCTCAAGCGCCTGAGTATTCTCTACCTGACCACCTGTGTCGGTTTATAGTACGGTTTAGTATAACCTGAAGCTTAGTGGCTTTTCCTGGAAGCGTGGTATCGGTTACTTCATCTCCGTAGAGACTCGTCATCACTTCTCGGTGTTAACGGAATTCCGGATTTGCCTAAAATTCCCACCTACCGGCTTAAACAGACATCCAACAGTCTGATAACCTAACCTTCTCCGTCCCCACATCGCAGTTATACCAAGTACGGGAATATTAACCCGTTTCCCATCGACTACGCTTTTCAGCCTCGCCTTAGGGGCCGACTCACCCTGCCCCGATTAACGTTGGACAGGAACCCTTGGTCTTCCGGCGAACGAGTTTTTCACTCGTTTTGTCGTTACTTATGTCAGCATTCGCACTTCTGATACGTCCACCAAACTTCTCAATTCAGCTTCATCCGCTTACAGAACGCTCCCCTACCCAACAGTATTTCTACTGATGCCGCAGCTTCGGTGACTAGTTTTAGCCCCGTTACATCTTCCGCGCAGGCCGACTCGACTAGTGAGCTATTACGCTTTCTTTAAATGGTGGCTGCTTCTAAGCCAACATCCTAGCTGTCTAAGCCTTCCCACTTCGTTTCCCACTTAACTAGTACTTTGGGACCTTAGCTGGCGGTCTGGGTTGTTTCCCTCTCCACGATGGACGTTAGCACCCACCGTGTGTCTCCTGAGTATCACTCTTCGGTATTCGCAGTTTGCATCGGGTTGGTAATCCGGGATGGACCCCTAGCCGAAACAGTGCTCTACCCCCGAAGGTGTCCGCTCAAGGCTCTACCTAAATAGATTTCGGGGAGAACCAGCTATCTCCCGGTTTGATTGGCCTTTCACCCCCAGCCACAAGTCATCCGCTAATTTTTCAACATTAGTCGGTTCGGTCCTCCAATTAGTGTTACCCAATCTTCAACCTGCCCATGGCTAGATCACCGGGTTTCGGGTCTATACCTTGCAACTCAAACGCCCAGTTAAGACTCGGTTTCCCTTCGGCTCCCTTATTCAGTTAACCTCGCTACAAAATATAAGTCGCTGACCCATTATACAAAAGGTACGCAGTCACCCCATTAAGAGGCTCCCACTGCTTGTACGTACACGGTTTCAGGTTCTATTTCACTCCCCTCACTGGGGTTCTTTTCGCCTTTCCTTCACAGTACTGGTTCACTATCGGTCAATCAGGAGTATTTAGCCTTGGAGGATGGTCCCCCCATCTTCAAACAGGATTTCTCGTGTCCCGCCCTACTTATCGTTAGCTTAGTACCATAATAATGTTTTCGGATACGGGATTATCACCCTCTACGATTGAGCTTCCCAGCTCATTCTCCTAACAAAACTATTATCACTAACAGGCTCTTCCGCTTTCGCTCGCCGCTACTTACAGAATCTCGGTTGATTTCTTTTCCTCGGGGTACTTAGATGTTTCAGTTCTCCCGGTTTGCCTCACTATCCTATGTATTCAGATAGTGATACTAGATTCTTCATCTAGTGGGTTTCCCCATTCGGATATCTTGGATTAAACGCTTCTTATCAACTCATCCAAGCTTTTCGCAGATTAGCACGTCCTTCTTCGCCTCTGATTGCCAAGGCATCCACCGTGTACGCTTAGTCACTTAACTATACAACCTCAAATGTTCTTATTCTTTCAAACTTCGCATTTGACGTTAGTTTTTAAACTAAACACTTGACTGCTTTTGTTCAGTCAAGATTTTTTTAACTACTCAGACTTTCAATGTATTCGTTATCGCTTTCGCTTTAACAAACTTGAAAAATCTCTCAGTTTTTCAGCTTGTTTCCAATTTTTTAAAGAACAATTTAGACAACAAAAGTCATCTTTAAATGGCGTCCCCACGGGGATTCGAACCCCGGTTACCGCCGTGAAAGGGCGATGTCCTAGGCCTCTAGACGATGGGGACAACATTTAAAGATGCTCTCCACTTTGCCATTTGAGCGCATTATTCTACGTTAAATTCCGTTATTTTTCAATAACTTTTTAAATCACTTAACGTAAACGCTTATTCATTCATCAAACAATCTGTGTGAACACTTGCAGTCGCTTAATCTTGGTAAGGAGGTGATCCAACCGCAGGTTCCCCTACGGTTACCTTGTTACGACTTCACCCCAGTCATGAATCATACCGTGGTAAACGCCCCCCTTGCGGTTAAGCTATCTACTTCTGGTACAACCCACTCCCATGGTGTGACGGGCGGTGTGTACAAGGCCCGGGAACGTATTCACCGCAACATTCTGATTTGCGATTACTAGCGATTCCGACTTCATGGAGTCGAGTTGCAGACTCCAATCCGGACTTAGACGTACTTTGTGAGATTTGCTCCATGTCGCCATATTGCTTCCCTCTGTATACGCCATTGTAGCACGTGTGTAGCCCTACTCGTAAGGGCCATGATGACTTGACGTCATCCCCACCTTCCTCCAGTTTATCACTGGCAGTCTCCTTTGAGTTCCCGGCCGAACCGCTGGCAACAAAGGATAAGGGTTGCGCTCGTTGCGGGACTTAACCCAACATTTCACAACACGAGCTGACGACAGCCATGCAGCACCTGTCTCATGGTTCCCGAAGGCACTCTCGTATCTCTACAAGATTCCATGGATGTCAAGAGTAGGTAAGGTTCTTCGCGTTGCATCGAATTAAACCACATGCTCCACCGCTTGTGCGGGCCCCCGTCAATTCATTTGAGTTTTAACCTTGCGGCCGTACTCCCCAGGCGGTCGATTTATCACGTTAGCTTCGGGCACCAGACTTAAAGTCCAATCCCCAAATCGACAGCGTTTACAGCGTGGACTACCAGGGTATCTAATCCTGTTTGCTCCCCACGCTTTCGCACATGAGCGTCAGTACATTCCCAAGGGGCTGCCTTCGCCTTCGGTATTCCTCCACATCTCTACGCATTTCACCGCTACACGTGGAATTCTACCCCTCCCTAAAGTACTCTAGTTGACCAGTATGAAATGCAATTCCCAGGTTAAGCCCGGGGCTTTCACATCTCACTTAATCAACCGCCTGCGTGCCCTTTACGCCCAGTTATTCCGATTAACGCTCGCACCCTCCGTATTACCGCGGCTGCTGGCACGGAGTTAGCCGGTGCTTCTTCTGTAGTTAACGTCAATTACCAAATCTATTAAATTTGATACCTTCCTCGCTACCGAAAGAACTTTACAACCCGAAGGCCTTCTTCATTCACGCGGCATGGCTGCATCAGGGTTCCCCCCATTGTGCAATATTCCCCACTGCTGCCTCCCGTAGGAGTCTGGACCGTGTCTCAGTTCCAGTGTGGCTGGTCATCCTCTCAGACCAGCTAGAGATCGTCGGCTTGGTAGGCCTTTACCCCACCAACTACCTAATCCCACTTGGGCTCATCTCATGGCATGTGGCCTTGCGGTCCCACACTTTAATCCGAAGATATTACGCGGTATTAGCTACAGTTTCCCGTAGTTATCCCCCTCCATAAGCCAGATTCCCAAGCATTACTCACCCGTCCGCCACTCGTCACCCAAGGAGCAAGCTCCTTCGTGCTACCGTTCGACTTGCATGTGTTAAGCCTGCCGCCAGCGTTCAATCTGAGCCATGATCAAACTCTTCAATTCAAAAAGTTTAATCGCTCAATAAACTGCTTAGCTAAGTTTACATATTACTTTAAAAGTAAAAATGAATTTCTAGTTTAAGCACCTATTAAGACTTCAAAATCAAAAATATTTTTTAATTAAGTCAATCAACAAGTGCCCACACAGATTGTCTGATAAATTGTTAAAGAACAAAAAGAAACGACGCACTGGCAATCAATTTTAAATCGTTCACAACAGTGCGTCGTTGTGTGAGGTGCATTATAGAGAAATCTAAAATCCTTGCAAGTACTTTTTTGCAAAAAATTTAAAATAATTGACTCTTCGCATAACATTTATTCAAATTGAGTAAAACAAGAGCATTTTTGAGTAATTTCATGATAACTTTTGACTATAAGTCTAATTTTGTGATCTTCCTCACAAAATTATTCGTACTTTTTCGAGAAGTTACTGTTATTATATATGCCATTATCCTTATTCATCTATTTATATAAAGAGGAACCTTTTATGAGCCAATTAGATGCTTTACGTGAAATGACTGTTGTTGTTGCCGATACAGGCGACATTGAAGCAATCAAACAATATCAACCGCAAGATGCAACCACTAACCCGTCTTTAATTTTAAGTGCGTCTGCATTACCGCAATACGCTTCATTAATTGATGATGCAGTGGCTTATGCTAAAGCAAAAAGTGATGATAAAGCTCAACAACTTATTGATGCGGAAGATAAGTTAGCAGTTAATATTGGTTTAGAAATTCTAAAAATTGTACCGGGACGTATTTCAACAGAAGTTGATGCCCGTCTTTCTTACGATACGGAAGCAACAATTGAGAAAGCTCGCCAAATTATGAAGCTTTATAACGAAGCAGGCATTAGCAATGATCGTATTCTGATTAAAATCGCTTCAACCTGGCAAGGTATTCGTGCGGCGGAAGTATTAGAGAAAGAAGGTATCAACTGTAACTTAACCTTATTATTCTCTCAAGCACAAGCTCGTGCGTGTGCGGAAGCAGGCGTTTACTTAATCTCTCCGTTTGTTGGTCGTATCTTAGACTGGTATAAAGCAGCAGAGAAAAAAGAATATGCACCGGCAGAAGATCCAGGTGTAATTTCTGTTACGAATATCTATAATTACTACAAACAGTACGGCTATCAAACCGTGGTTATGGGTGCAAGTTTCCGTAATGTAGGTGAGATTACAGAAATCGCAGGTTGTGACCGTTTAACTATTGCTCCACCGTTATTAAAAGAACTTGCTGAAAGCAATGCCCCGCTTGTTCGTAAATTAGAATATAAAGGTGAAGTGAAAACTCGTCCGGCACCATTAACAGAAGCGGAATTCTATTGGCAACATAACCAAGACCCAATGGCTGTTGAAAAATTAGCGGAAGGTATCCGTAAATTTGCAGTAGATATTGAGAAATTAGAAGCAATGCTTGCCGCTAAACTTTAATTACTGAATCATTGAAACAAAAATCCCAAGCGAATGCTTGGGATTTTTTTATGCGACTTAGGCAAGCAAGCGGTCAATTTCTCAGAATAATTTGCAAATTCTTAAGGAAAATTAACCGCTTGTAATTTGATAGCGCTAAGCTAAATTGGCTGTCTCGGCACAGAACCTTGGTAACCGAATTGACGCCACGCTTCATATACAACAACCGCCACCGTATTGGAGAGATTCATACTGCGACTGTCTTTACACATTGGCACTCGGATTTTTTGCGACATCGGTAAGCTATCCAAAATCGCCATCGGGATACCACGGCTTTCCGGTCCAAACATGAGGAAGTCGCCTAATTCATAACTCACTTCACTATGATTCGGTTCGCCTTTAGTCGTTAGCGCAAATAAACGTTTTGGCTTGGCACGTTCTAAAAAGTCTTCAAAATTTTTGTATTTTTGAATATCGACAAACTCGTGATAATCCAAACCTGAACGACGTAGTTTTTTGTCGTCCCACGCAAAACCTAGCGGTTCAATCATATGTAATCTAAAGCCACAGTTTGCACACAAACGGATAATATTACCGCTGTTTTGTGGAATTTCCGGTTCATATAAAACAATATCTAACATTTTTATTTACCATCAAAATATGGAATACACAAATCTCGCTTGTGTATTCCATCATTGTTAATTTTCAATATGACGAATGATCCAACAGTTATGGATTTGTGGATTACGCTCAAAATCAAGCGGTAATGTTTTATGTGAAATATTTTCCGCTTGTAATCCTAATTCGGCTAATCCTTCGAAATCCATTTTAAAACCACGTTTATTATTCGAGAATACGATTGTGCCGTCCGCTGTCAAAATGCGTTTAAGCTGCGTCATTAACTTAATATGATCGCGCTGAACATCCCAACTGTCTTCCATTCGTTTTGAATTTGAGAACGTTGGCGGGTCAACGAAAATCAACTCAAAGCGTTCTCGACATTCCGCCAACCATTGTAAGCAATCGGCTTGGAATAAGCGGTTATTACGTAGCGGTAAATTATTTAGCTCTAAATTTTGTTCCGCCCAATTCAGGTAAGTATTCGACATATCTACCGTAGTTGTGGACTTCGCACCGTTTAATGCGGCATGAATGGTTGCTGAACCGGTGTAAGCAAAAAGATTGAGGAACGTTTTACCTTTTGCCATCTGCCCTACCATCTTACGTGTTAGACGGTGATCTAAGAATAAGCCGGTATCAAGATAATCGGTCAAATTTACCCATAATTTTGCACCGTATTCGGTTACGTAGAAATAATCACCTTTATTGGCTAATTTCTCATATTGGTTCGTACCTTTTTGCTTTTGGCGAACTTTTAAAACCAATTTATTGGTTTCCACGCCTGTTACATATAAGGTTGCAGACACAGCATCGAGTAAACGCTGACGGGCTTTTTGCTCATCAATGTTTTTCGGTGCAGCATACTCTTGTACCACAATATGATCATCATAGCGATCAACCGCTAAATTATATTCCGGTAAATCCGCATCATATAAACGATATGCATTAATACCTTGCTGCTTCGCCCATTTTTCAATTTTCTTAATATTCTTCGCTAAACGATTAGCAAAATCAGGCGCAACTTGTGCATTTTGCTCAAATTTAAGTTCATCAGCTTGCTGTTCAGTCGCTGTGCGCTCACTAATTTGATAATTCTTTTGTAAACAGTCTAACGGACCGTTTTTCGCTTTGAATTGACGGTGCGAACGTAAACGTAAGCAGTTCAACAATTCCGGCTCGCCGCTAAAAATAGAAGCATTCCAACCACCGAATTGTTGTTTTAAACGTTGCCCGAATACCGAATAAAGTGCAATCAGCGCCGGTGTCGTACCTAAACGCTCACCGTACGGCGGGTTACAAATCACGGTTCCGGCTTGTTCAGGGCAAGGATTTTTTAACGCCGCTACATCGCCTTGTTGCCATTGAATTAAATGTGCCACACCGGCATTTTTCGCATTCTGTTTAGCTTTAGCCAATACGCGATGATCAAGGTCAAAGCCGAAGAAAAGCGGTTGAATTTCTTCATTTTGTTGCAAATAGGCTTGTTCCAACACTTCTTTCCATACCGCTTGTTGATGTCCTTTCCACGCATTAAAGCCCCAGTGTTTACGGTGCAATTGCGGTGCGATACTCGCTTGCATTTGTGCCGCTTCAATCAATAACGTACCGGAACCGCACATCGGATCAACCAACGGAGTGCCTTTTTGCCAGCCGGAACGAAGAATAATCGCCGCTGCCAATGTTTCACGTAACGGTGCTTTACCTGTATCTTCACGGTAGCCTCTCATATGTAATGCATCACCGCTTAAATCAAGCGATACCACCATATTTTCTCGGTCGAGATAAACGTGAATTCGAATATCCGCATGATCTTTATCTACTGTCGGGCGAGCAAAGCCTTTACGTTCAAAATAATCTACCACACCGTCTTTTACTCGCATCGCACCGAATTGTGTGTTGCGGATCTCTCGGTTAGTGCCGTTGAAATCGACGAAGAAAGTATCACGAGGATCAAAAATTTCCGCCCAGTTGATACCAACAATCGTTGCGTATAAATCCAGATCACTAAAAATTTTGGTGGTTACCAGCGGTAATAAAATACGAGAAGCCAAACGGCTATGTAGTAATGCCTGATATGCTCCTCGTTGGGTCGTCGTAAAATGCACCCCACCTTGTGCAACTTTACACTCGGCTTGGCAGATCTGCTCCAGTTCTGTTTTTAACATTTCTTCAAAACCACGAGCAGCAGTGGCAAAATAAGTTGTTTGAGTCGTCATTGTTATCATTCTTTTAGCTAAAATTAACGCTATTATAGCGGAACAAGCGGTCTAATAGTTGAAAAGTTTTACAAATCAATAGGAAATTTAACTAGACAAGAAATTGGCTAAGATCAAAAATGTTTTAAATTACCCAAAATGGGTAACTTGCTTTAGGTAAGTATAACTATCAAAATTTATGCCAATTTTTATTGGAGGCACAAAATGACCGAACCTTATAAAATTCTTTTGATTGATGACCACCCGCTTATGCGCCAAGGTATGCGTCAAATTCTTGAATTAGAAGATAATTTTGTTGTAATTGGGGAAGCAAGTAACGGTACTGACGGCATTGCGTTAGCGTTAGATAAAGATCCTGATCTGATTATTTTAGATTTAAATATGAAAGGGATCTCAGGTTTAGACACTTTACGTTCTCTACGCACTCATGGCGTGGATAGCCGTATTATCGTCTTAACCGTATCGGACGAACAATCCGATATTTTTGCGTTGATGGATGCCGGTGTTGACGGCTATTTGCTAAAAGACAGCGATACGGCCGATTTAGTCGAAAATATTCGTAAAGCGGCAAAAGGTGAAATGGTATTAAGTGAAGCGGTACAGCAACATTTATTAGATCGCCGCCCGGAAAATGATCCGTTAAGTGTTTTAACCGACCGTGAACGTGATGTTTTACAGTGGATCGCAACCGGTATGTCAAATAAACAAATTGCCGGTCAGTTGTTCATTTCAGAAGAGACGGTGAAAGTACATATTCGTAATTTATTACGCAAATTAAATGTACATTCACGTGTAGCCGCTACCGTGCTTTATCTAGAACAACAAAAAGGCTAATCAAATTTATCTGTAAAAAAGAGGAGCAATTGCTCCTCTTTTTTATGCGATGAAGTAAATACTTTGATAGGGTGCAAGCCAAATCCCTTGTTCGGTTTGCGAGACTTGTTGGTAATTATTCATCAAAATTCGACCGCTTGTTTCAATATTAACGAGCTGCTTCTCCGCACTTAAATTGGCAACAACCGTTAATCTCTCTTGCGCTGTTTGACGGAGATACGCCCAAACCAGCGGATGTTCCGGCAGTAAATCCGTATAATCGCCATCCGTTAATACCGCCAATTTCTTACGTAACGCAATTAATGATTGATAAGTGTAGAACACCGAATCTTTATCCGCCAATGCCTGTTCCACATTAATTTCTCGGAAGTTTTTCGCCACATCAATCCACGGCTTACCACTTGAAAAACCTGCATTTTCAGTTGCATCCCATTGCACTGGTGTGCGTGAGTTATCTCGCGATTTTTGCCCTAAAATTTTAAGAATAAGCGGTTCATTTTCACCTTTTTCTTGCAATTCTGCATAAGCGTTGAGGCTTTCCACATCTCGATATTCTGCAATGCTGGTAAAGTTCGGGTTAGTCATCCCGATTTCTTCGCCCTGATAAATATACGGCGTGCCTTGCATTCCGTGTAGCAACATCGCCAACATTTTTGCTGATGTGATGCGAAGCTCACCTTCATCGCCAAAGCGAGAAACAATGCGAGGCTGATCGTGATTACACCAGAACAACGCATACCATGCTTTGTTGTGCATTCCCTGTTGCCAATAGTTAAAAATCGACTTCAGCTCCACATAATCAGGCTGAGCATACGTCCATTTTTCACCATTCGGGTAATCCACTTTAAGGTGGTGGAAATTAAAGGTCATCGAAAGCTCCGTGCCTGCCAAATTTGCATATTGCTGGCAATGCTCGAGCTTAGTCGAAGACATTTCGCCCACCGTCATCAAACCATAAGGAGTAAGCGCTTTTTGATTGAGTTCTTGCAAATGTTGATGAATTTTATGTCCATCGGTATAAAAACGGCGACCATCGCCCTCAAAATCGTCTTCATAGTGTTCAGGTTTAGAAATTAAATTCACCACGTCTAAACGCAAACCGTCAATGCCTTTCTCCGCCCAAAAACGGCAAATATCAAATAATTCGGCACGCAAACGAGGATTTTCCCAGTTCAGATCCGCCTGTTCCGGGGCGAATAAATGTAAATAGTATTTTTGCGCTTTATCCGACCATTTCCATGCTGAGCCACCAAATTTCGATTTCCAATTAGTCGGAGTTTCTCGCCAAATATAGAAATCATGATATTCAGATTGCGGATCTTCGCCTTGCTTGAACCATTCATGGAAAGTCGAACTGTGGTTAAACACCATATCCATCACAATGCGAATATTGCGTTTGTGAGCCTCTGCAATCAATTGCTCAAAGTCTGCCATCGTGCCGTAACTTGGGTCGATTTCACGGTAGTTAGCAATGTCATAGCCGTTATCAATTTGCGGAGAAACGTACATTGGTGTAATCCAAATGCCGTCCACCCCTAAGGTTTGCAAATAATCTAAACGCTTAATAATCCCCTGAATATCGCCCGTACCGGAACCTGTTGTATCTTGGAAAGATTTCGGATAAATCTGATAAATTACCCCGTCTTTCCACCAATTTTTGCTCATTCTGCTTTCCTTATAGAAGTAACAAGCGGTCAGATTTTAGTAAAATTTTGCGAAAATCTAACCGCTATCTATTTGATTATTCTAACATTCCCGCTTTTTCTTTGCGTTTATAAACCATTGCGGTCAATGCTAACGGAACAACAATCGCGACTAACATCGCAATCGCAAACGTTCCCCAGTAAACGTGTTGAATGGATAAAATGCCCGGCAAACCGCCCACACCGATACCATTCGCTAGTACACCGGCGAAGCCACAAATTAAGCCCGCTAATGCCGCACCAATCATTGCACATAGCATTGGGAAGCGATATTTTAAGTTAATACCGTACATTGCCGGTTCAGTTACACCTAAATAAGCGGAAAGTGCCGCCGGTACGGAAACTTCACGTTCATTCGCTTTTTTGCTCACAAACACAATCGCCAATACGGCAGAAGCTTGTGCAATATTTGATAAAGCAATAATCGGCCAAACAGGCGTACCGCCAATACTTTGAATCATCTGCATATCAATCGCCAACGTGGTTTGGTGTACGCCAGTTACTACAAGCGGTGCATAAAGGAAACCAAATAACGCCGCACCGATTGGGGCAAAATCGCCGGTCATCGAATGTTTCACTACGAACGCAATACCGTTACCGATTTCACGTCCAATTGGGCCGATAATCGTATGCGCAAGGAACACTGCTACAATAATTGATACCACCGGTACAATGATGAGATTAAGATAATTCGGCACAATTTTCGTCATAAAGCGCTCAATATAAGCTAATGCCAAACCCGCCATAATTGCCGGAATTACTTGCGCTTGATAACCGACTTTCTCGACCGCTAACAAACCAAAATCCCAAACCTCCGGAATTTGCGAACCTAAGCCGTAAGAGTTCATTAACTGAGGTGAAACAAGAGTCACCCCTAACACAATACCCAAAATTGGCGATGTCCCCATTTTGCGAGCTATCGACCAACAAATTCCCACCGGTAAGAAATGGAAAATCGCCTCGCCGATCAGCCATAAGAAACTATGCACGCTTGCCCAAAAACTGCTGATTTGTACAAGGGTTTTGGTACCGTTTTCAAACATCGCAATATCGCCAATCACGTTACGAAAACCTAAAATCAAACCGCCACTGATTAACGCCGGCAGCAACGGAATAAAAATATCCGCCATATGCGAAATCAAACGTTCATAACCTTTTTGGTTCTGGCGAGCCGCCGCTTTCACTTGCTCTTTATCAACATTCGCTAAGCCAGTTTTTTCCAATACGATTTTGTAGTAATCACCGACCTCCTGCCCGATAACGACTTGGTATTGCCCGCCTGTAGCAAAATTCGCTTTTACCATCGGTAAGCCTTCTAACGCTTTGCTATCTACTTTGCCGTCATCATTTAACACGAAACGCAAACGAGTAATACAATGAGTGACAGTCGCAATGTTTTCACGACCACCAATAAATTCAATTAATTTATCCACATTTTGCGGATCGATGTTTGCTTTAGCCATAGGAATACTCCTGTTATTGGACGGTTGACTTTGAAATTATGCGAATTATAGATATTGGTTATTTTTTGTAAATGGGAACGTTCCCCAAAGAAGGGATAAAAGAAAAATAAATTCAAAATTTGCGATCTAGATCACAAAAATTTTTCGTTTTAGCGTAAAATATCTGTAAATCTAAATTACCTTTTCGTTTTACCTGTATAATCGCTCACTTTTTAGAATACGTTGAATTTATGGCTTTACTGATTACCCACAAATGTACCAACTGTGATATGTGCTTACCTGAATGTCCGAATGAAGCAATTTCAATCGGCGATGATGTGTACGTGATTGATCCGGTGCTATGTACCGAATGTGTCGGACATTATGAAAAGCCGACCTGCCAAAAAGTTTGCCCGATTACTAACTGTATTATTCCGGATCCGGAACATCAAGAAACGCAAGAAGAGTTATGGGAAAGATTTGTGATGATTCACCACCCGGACAAGATATAAAAATAAAATATAAAAAAACGGAGAATGAACTTTCATTCTCCGTTTTTTATTATGCGTCTTTAAAGCTGTAAGGCAAATCGCAAATTGCTAATGGAATTCCGTTAATTCTAAATGCAGTATCCGCTTCAACATCATTATTCATTACCACTTGCAGCCAAAGTTTATTTTGATATGCCACGCTATTTAAGATTGTGCCGGTTGCACGCCAATTTTCACCGAGCTGCATTTCAACCGAACCGCCGACTTCCGGTAAGCTTACCTCACCTTCAAATCTGCCGACTAAAGTAAACATTGCTCGCTTATTCGCACCACGATATTTCGCACGCGCCACCGTTTCTTGCCCGATATAGCAACCTTTAGTAAAAGAAATCGCATTTTCGACCGCTTGTAAATTGGTTGCCTGCGGAATCAATTCAAATTGATTCGCTTTTAGCAACATCGGAATTCCGTCTTGAATGTCGATTAAATCCCACAATTGGCTATCGGCATTGGTTTCTAGCGTTTCACCCCAAACAATCGCACGTTTTTGCCCTTGCGGAATCACCAAAGCGGTCGTATTTTCGCCAAGTTTTGCCAAAATCTCACCGCTTGTTACGCCATAAATCGGCGTATCTAATTCGGTGAAAGTAACCTTAGAAAACACCGCATATTTTTTTAGTTGGTTAAGCGCTTCCGGTAATAAATCCACATGAATCATGGCGATAAATTTATCTGCCGCTTGACGATATAAACGGATTAACGCACTCATTTTGCCTTTCGGATCACAATGGCAGGTTAAGGTATGCTCACCCTCTGCCAGTTTCGCCACATCACAGGTTAATTGTCCTTGAAGATATTTCTCAGCATCTACACCTGCAATTTCAATTAAACGATACTGAGAAAGTTGCACGCAGAGATCTGGGTGGCTATTACTGATTTTGCTGCATTCACACGTCATAAAAACACCTACTCTAAATTCTGAATTTGCTCACGCATCTGTTCGATTAACACTTTTAATTCAACCGCTGAATTGGTTACGTCCGCATTAATTGATTTTGATGCTAATGTATTAGATTCACGGTTTAACTCTTGCATCATAAAGTCTAATTTACGACCTACCGCCCCGCCTTTTTTCAAGACATTAGTCGTTTCTTTAACGTGTAATTGTAAGCGATCTAATTCTTCCGCCACATCCACACGCTGTGCGGTTAACATCATTTCTTGCTCTAAACGTTGCGGATCTAATTGCAAATTCAGCTCATCAAAACGTTGTTGTAATTTATCTTTCTGCCATTGCAGAATTTCCGGCATTTGTGCTTGCACTTTGGTTGCGATCTCGGCAATCGTATCTAATCGCTGTTGGATCAATGCTTGTAAATTGGCACCTTCACGACCACGCATCGCAATAAAGTCCGCTAAAATTTGTTCGAAACCGGCTAACAGGTCTTGCCCGATTTGATCCAAATCTTGTGTTTGAGCATCCACCACGCCCGGATAACGTAAAATATCCACTAAGTTGATCTCACCCTCACCGGCAATACCCCTTAAGGTTTGTAATGAACTGATTACCTTTTCTGCATACTCTTTATTTAACGCCAATTCACTGTTTTGGTTATTACTTAATTCGATACGTAAACTACATTCCACTTTTCCGCGTGTTAGTGATGCACGTAAACGCTCGCGCAAGGTCATTTCTAAATTACGGAATTGCTCCGGCAAACGAAAATAAGTTTCTAAAAAACGTTGATTCACCGAGCGAATTTCCCACACGGCATTGCCCCACTCTTTTTTAATTTCTAAATGGGCGAAAGCGGTCATACTATAAATCATTTTGTGTTCCTTCTTGTTAATTAACCTCGGAATATCACTGAAAAACACGGAAAGATTTTTGCAAAATTTTCGGAAAATTTAACCGCTTGCAGTCCTTCAAAAAACCTTTCCGTGTATTTCCGTATTTTCCGAGGCAATAAAAATCACATTGTACTGTTTTATTTGTTAAAATGGCGAAAATTTTTTAGTAAAAGGAAGAAATCATGCGCCCAAATAATCGTGAACTGAATCAAGTTCGTCCGGTAAAAATTACTCGTCACTATACTCGTTATGCGGAAGGTTCCGTTTTAGTTGAATTCGGTGAAACCAAAGTTTTATGTAATGCAACCGTGGAAGAAACGGTTCCTCGCTTTTTAAAAGGTCAGCAACAGGGTTGGGTAACCGCTGAATACGGTATGTTACCACGCTCTACTCACAGCCGTATGCAGCGTGAAGCGGCAAAAGGTAAACAAGGCGGCAGAACCATGGAAATTCAACGTCTTATCGCGCGCTCATTACGTGCAGTGGTAGATTTAAAAGCACTTGGCGAACGTACGATTACGATTGATTGTGATGTGATTCAAGCAGATGGCGGTACTCGTACCGCGGCAATTACCGGTGCGTGTGTGGCTTTACACGATGCGATGAGCAAATTAGTCGCTGACGGCGTACTGAAAGAAAATCCGATGAAAGGTTTAGTGGCGGCAATTTCTGTCGGTATCGTGGACGGTAATGCGGTATGTGATTTGGAATATGTCGAAGATTCAAATGCCGAAACGGATATGAATGTCGTGATGGTCGAAGACGGTAGATTAGTTGAAGTGCAGGGCACTGCGGAGGGTGAGCCATTCTCACATATGGAATTGTTACAATTACTCGATCTCGCTCATCAAGGCATTAATCAATTATTAGATGCTCAACGTAAAGCATTAGGCCTATAAACTAAACGGCACAAGTAAATTAAATACTTGTGCCGTTTTTGTTTCTAATGATTAGTAATTAAACTTCAATCCCGAATTTTTCTTTCACTAATGCTTGGAAATCAGTACAACCGCCAACGTGAGCGTGATCTAAGAAAATTTGCGGCACAGTTGCAACCGGTTTACCAACACGTGGTTCTAAATCTTCTTTTGAGATACCTTCAGCAATCATATCGATAAATTTAAAATCGAAATCCGCTAATTCGCCTTTCATTTTTTCCGCTAACGCTTTCGCACGTGTGCAATATGGGCAAGTCATACGACCATAAATTTCTACGAACATAATTCATTCCTTATAAAATTGAGCTAATTATTCAATGGCAAATGCCAGTTTCAACAGACTGGTAAGCGGTCAAATTCTATCAGTTTTTTGCAAAAAATCCTAAAAAAATGCCCGCTTGCTAGACAATAGCAGCGGGCATTGAACATTCTAATCGTTAGATAATTTCAGCTGTAGTTGCAGCAGGTAAATTCACTTGTACGGTCATAGCACCTTCATATTCTACGAGAGAAATACCCACACCGATTTGATCTTTGAAATTAAATTGTTCAATATGATTTGCAGCATCAGTTGCAAAATCAACAACTTCTACAAAGTTTTTACTATTATTTATTACAGAAATTAATAAATTAGTGCCATTTAAGCTAAATAATACATCATTGAGGTTCAAGTCAGTGAATGAGATAACATCAATCTCACTGTTATCTGATGCGCCTCGGTCCGCCACAACATCATAACCGAATGCCCCACTGAATACGTAAGAATCAGCGCCCCAGTCCCCAGATAAATAGTCATCGCCCTGTGAAAAATATTGATCGCCTGATTCACCATTTAGTACATCATCGCCTGCACCACCAAAGAGGTTATCGTGACCAACGCCACCAAAAAGCAGATCATTTCCATCTCCACCATCAATCATATCATTATCCGGATTACGCATAGTGGACGAAGGATTAGAATCTTGGTTGCCATATAAAATATCATCGCCAAATTGACCATAAATTTGATCAGCGCCATTTCCACCATAAATGATGTCATTACCGCCCCCAGTCGCTTTAATCGCTTCAGAATCATCATCACCGTAGATGATGTCATTCCCATTATTACCTTGCGCTTTATCGTTCCCTGTACCAAGATAGAAGCGATCATTACTATCACCACCTATTGCAATATCATTGCCTGATGCCATATAAAATAGAGTAGCGGCAGATTTTTTTATCGTAGTCGCTTGGTCATCTCCCGCTAAAGCTATCACGATATCCTTACCTCCTTGAGAATAAATAATATCGTTAGCTTCTGTGCCTGTGATCGTTTCACTTGCCGAAGTGCCATCAATAATATTGACGGTAAGCGCTTTTTTAAACACCGAGTTAGCCTCTAAATACTCCTCTAATGTGATAGTGCGATCTTCAAACACAAATGTGATCGGTTGTTTATTAGAGAAATAATCGGTAATAGTGACGCTATCAGTGGTATCTCCGTAAACCTGAATAATAAGATGTTTAAAATCTACACGGAGAACTAAATCAGCTAGATTTGCGCCGACAAATTTTAAGATTGTAGTGTCATTAGCATTGGTTTCGCTTTGAATTTTATCGCCTTCATGACCCTTCGCAAAAATATACGTATCAGTACCTTCTCCTCCAAATAATTCATCATAGCCAGCATTGCCGATTAAGGTGTCGTCACCTTCATTACCATAAAGTGGGTTAGCTTTTTCAGAACCGATGACGGTATCATCACCCGCTAATCCAGAAATTTTACGGTAATCGCTACCACGTCCATAATTCGTGACCGGAGCGGTGAGCGTATCGGAAAATCTTGTACCTTCATAACCGGTATAAGTAGTGATCGCTGTATTATTTGCAATATAAGCATCCAAATCCATAGATGTCAGTATGACATCATCAAATTGAATAGTAAGCGTACTATCAGTCTCTGTTAAATAATTTGTTACGATTATTTTATCCGTGCCACTGCTATCAAGAGTAATAACTAAGTTATTAGCTAAACGACTAAACATTGAAGCAGATAAATCTGCCGCCTTGTAACCTGCCAGTTGAATATTTTCTGTGGTCGAAACAGTGAGCGAACCTTGCCCCTTAGTAAATACGGTTGTCATAAAAATTCTCCAGATAATAATTGATTAAATAAGTCAGATTAGGATAGTAAGTTTTTTTATACAAAGAGAAGAAAATTGATCTATATTTTTAACAGATTTGACCAGTAAAAAACCATAAAAAAATGCCCGCTTGCTAGGCAATAGCAGCGGGCATTTTCTTAAATCAACACAAATTATTTCGTGCTGGTACTTGTTGTCGTACGGCTTGCACGTTTACGATCATTTTCGGTTAATAAACGTTTACGAACACGAATTGATTGTGGTGTTACTTCTACTAACTCGTCATCATCGATAAATTCTAACGCTTGTTCTAACGTCATACGAACCGGTGTTGTTAACACGATTGCATCATCTTTACCTGATGCACGCATGTTAGTTAATTTCTTACCTTGTAAACAGTTTACGGTTAAGTCGTTTGAACGGCTGTGAATACCGATAATTTGACCTTCATAAACGTCCACACCGTGATCAATCATTAATTTACCACGTTCTTGTAAACCGAATAATGCGTAAGCAAGTGCTTTACCTGTTGCGTTAGAAATTAACACACCGTTTTTACGCTGACCGATTTCACCTGGTTTTACATCATCGTAGTGGCTGAAGCTTGAGTAAAGTAAACCAGTACCTGATGTCATTGTCATAAATTCGTTACGGAAACCGATTAAACCACGGCTTGGGATAACGTATTCTAAACGTGTACGACCTTTACCATCTGGGATCATATCTTTCACTTCACCTTTACGGATACCTAATGCTTCCATTACCGCACCTTGGTGTTGTTCTTCGATATCGATGGTTACTTGCTCAAATGGCTCTTGTTTTTTGCCGTTTTCTTCACGGTAGATTACTTTCGGACGTGATACCGCTAATTCGTAGCCTTCACGACGCATATTTTCAATTAATACCGATAAGTGTAACTCTCCACGACCAGATACACGGAATTCATCTGGGTTTGGTGTTTCTTCCACACGTAATGCTACGTTATGTACTAATTCTTTGTTTAAACGCTCAAGGATTTGGCGTGATGTAACAAATTTACCTTCCTGACCACAGAATGGAGAAGTATTTACACAGAAGAACATCGTTACTGTCGGTTCATCAACAGTTAACGCCGGTAATGCTTCTACGTTGTTAATATCACAAATCGTATCTGAAATATTTAATTCGCCTAAACCAGTGATTGCGATGATGTCGCCGGCAAATGCTTCAGTCGCTTCATAACGTTGTAAACCTAAGTGACCTAATACTTGACCCACTTTACCGTTACGGGTTTTGCCTTCAGAATCGATCACAGTAACCGTTTGGTTTGGTTTGATTGAACCTCGTTTGATACGACCGATACCGATTACACCTACATAGTTGTTGTAATCTAATTGCGAAATTTGCATTTGGAACGGTGCATTTAATTCCACTTTCGGTGGTTCAACGTGATCAACGATCGCTTGGAATAATGGAGTCATATCTTCCGCAAGATCTTCATGCTCTAACCCTGCAACACCCATCAATGCCGATGCATAAATAATTGGGAAATCTAATTGCTCGTCAGTTGCACCTAAGTTTACGAATAAATCGAATACTTGATCCACAACCCAGTCAGGACGTGCGCCTGGACGGTCAACTTTATTGATAACTACGATCGGTTTTAAACCGTGAGCAAACGCTTTTTGTGTTACGAAACGTGTTTGTGGCATTGGGCCGTCAAACGCATCTACCACTAATAGCACAGAGTCAACCATTGAAAGAACACGTTCTACTTCACCACCGAAGTCCGCGTGTCCCGGTGTATCTACGATATTGATACGGTAATCGTTCCAGTTAATCGCTGTATTTTTTGCAAGGATGGTAATACCACGTTCTTTTTCAAGATCGTTTGAGTCCATTACACGCTCGTCTGCATCACCACGAGTTTCACCTAATGTGCCTGATTGTTGTAAAAGTTTATCTACAAGAGTTGTTTTACCGTGGTCAACGTGCGCGATAATTGCGATATTACGCAATTTATTAATATCTAAATTTTGCATTGAAATGTCTTTATTGAGTTGAATATAGGGTGCGTTTACACACACCGTGGAAAGCTTTATCAGGGGAAACCGCCCCTCTTATTGCGATCTAGTGTGATCAAGATCACAATTCACGAAAGGGCGAGATTATACAGAATTTTTTATTTATTGGCTACGATTTAAGCGGTCTGATTTACTAAATTTTTTGCAAATTAAGCGCTTTTAATCGAATAATCCCTCGCTCCAAAAATCGCCGTGCCGATACGTACCATAGTCGAACCGCACTCAATCGCACTTTGCATATCATCACTCATTCCCATTGAAAGCGTATCAATGCCTTCAAACTCGGCTTGCAAGCGGTCAAAAAGTTGCTGCATTTTACGTAACGCAATTTTTTGTTGCTCTGCTTCACTTTCCGGTTTTGGGATCGCCATCAGACCACGCAGACGTAAATTTGGTAATTGGCTAATCGCTTTTGCCAACTCGTCTACTTCTTCAGGTTGAATACCGGATTTAGATGCTTCGTCACTAATATTAATCTGAATCAGCACATTAAGCGGCGCTTTATTTTCCGGACGCTGTGCATTCAATCGCTCCGCAATTTTTAGACGGTCAACAGTTTGAATCCAGTCAAAATTTTCCGCCACTAAACGAGTTTTATTCGACTGTAACGGCCCGATAAAATGCCACTCTAAATTTGGTTGCTGAGCAAAATAAGCAATTTTCTCCACACCTTCCTGCACATAATTTTCACCAAATGCAGTTTGTCCAGCTGTAATCGCTTCTTCAATTGCTTCAACTGGTTTGGTTTTAGAAACCGCTAATAGGCGTACATTAGTACGATTAAATTGCTGTGAGATTTGCTGAATTTGCTGATTGATCTGAGATAAATTTTGAGAAATCGACATTTGTAACTCCAAAAACTATAATGAATAAATCATAGCATATTGAGGAACAGAATGATGGATTTAACCAAGATTAAATTAGTGATTACCGATGTGGACGGCGTACTTACCGATGGCGGAATGTATTACACTGCGGAAGGTGAAGTAATGAAACGCTTCCACGTACATGACGGCTTAGGTATGAAAATGCTGCAAACCTGCGGGATCCAAGTTGCGATCTTATCCGGCGGCGATTCAGCATTGTTACGTAAACGTATTGATGTACTCAAAGTGCCTCTGTTTAAATTAGGTAAAATGGAAAAACGTTCCGCGTGTTTTGAATTGATGCAAGAAGCAGGCGTAACACCGGAACAAACCGCCTTTATTGGTGATGATACGTTAGATTTACCGGCGTTTGAGGTTTGCGGATTGGCAATTGCTACTCGTAATGCGCACGACTATGTAAAAGCAAAAGCGGATTGGGTATTAGAAAAAGCCGGTGGCGAAGGGGCTTTTCGTGAAGTGTCTGACCGTATTCTACAAGCGCAAGGATTTGAAGAAATCTACGCGACTGCAGATGGCTTTCTAACCGTAGCTGAAAAAATGGCTCAGTAAATAAAGCATGAATAAAAAAATAAGCGGTCGTTTTTCGCAAATTTTTCGCAAAAAACGACCACTTGTTATAAGGGAAGAAATAATTAGAAACGGTAACCTACGTTTGCAGTAAATTCATTACCTTTTAACTTGTCACCGCTTTTTCTCAAGTTGCTACGAGTATACTCAGCACCGACTTCAATATTACTTGATACCGCATATTTAGCACCAATACCATAACCGTAACCACGGAAGTTCGTATCGCCAATCTTACTTTGTGCTACATCAACTTTAACATAAGGAAGTAAGTCCGAACCTACACGGTAACCTTGTTGATAAGCAACAGTGTATTTAGTTTTTTGTTTTACATCACTAAATACTTTTGTGCTACCAACTTTCACTTTACCTTGTACAACACCAACTAAGTTATTGCCGTAGTCCATACCGTAATCAACCACTAATGCCGGACCGGTTGATTGTTTACCTTTAACACCATCTACGTCATATTTTACGGTAGTTAAATCTACACCCACACCTACGCCGGTAAATGTGTTACCAACCGGCGCAGCGAATGCTGATGCAGAAAATAAACCCGCTAATGCTAGTACTGTTAAATTTTTCATAGAATATACCTTCTCTGTTGTATCAGGATCTTCATTATATGCAAAAAGATCTTAGAAAGATAGAATCTAGACAATCCTTACTCTAATTCACCACAAAAGCGATAACCTTCACCGTGAATCGTTACAATAATCTCCGGCGTGTTCGGATGATCCTCAAAATGTTTACGGATACGGCGAATGGTCACATCTACCGTACGATCATGAGGTTTCAGTTCGCGGCCAGTCATTTTTAATAATAGATCTTCACGCGTTTGGATCTTGCCCGGATTTTCACAAAAATGTAATAACGCTCGGAACTCACTACGTGGCAATTTATTTACAATACCTTCCGGGGTAATTAAGCTACGGCTGTTTACATCTAATTCCCAACCGTTAAAGCGATAGCTTTCAACCGGTGAACTCTCTTTCGCCGCTTTATCTTTCTCATTCATTGTACGATGTAAAAGATTGCGTGCACGAATCGTCAATTCACGTGGGTTGAACGGCTTGGTAATATAGTCATCCGCACCGATTTCTAAGCCTAGAATTTTATCAACTTCATTGTCACGTCCAGTTAAAAACATTAATGCTACCTTAGTATTTTCACGTAATTCACGTGCTAACATTAAACCGTTTTTACCCGGGAGATTGATGTCCATAATCACAAGATTAATCGCTTGTTCTGCAAGGATAGCATTCATTTCTACGCCATCAGTCGCTTCAAACACTTCGTAACCTTCCGCTTCAAAAATGCTTTTTAGCGTGTTACGAGTGACAAGTTCATCTTCAACAATCAAGATTTGTGGATTTTGCATTGTATAAGCCTTCTAAGTAATTTTAAAAATCTGTTATTGCAATGTGTTGAATTATTGTTGCAAAGTTGTGGCAATTTTACCGCTGTTCATGCTTACTAGAAAGAATTAATTCAAGTTTTGTTATATTAAGTCAAATTTTTAATGCTTAATTGGACTAAACAACCTTCAATTTTTTTAATCTAAGAATAAGAAATAAACATTATCGATTATCTCGATCATCCACACCAACAATCAAATAGTTGCCGTCAATATCCGATAAACTTCTAAAACCGATATTAAAAATATCACATGCCTTATTACGATTAATTGATTTATAGTCAAAATTATCATGGTGATGCCCATGAAAAATTTTGCGAACACCCATTTTTCTAGCGAGTTGATTAATCACCGCAAAACCTTGCGGATGCGGGCGAGGCGCTTCATGCGAAATTAAAATATCTGCCTGCTGATTTTCCAACCCCTCAATATCGGACGGAAAAATAGAGGTTCGGTGTCTTAACGGCAAACCACCACGCCAGATCCGCTCTTGCGGACAATATTGACAATAATGAATCGGATCAAAAAACATCGGTCGATTCGGCGGCATCCAGATATGACCTCGGAATACACCACCTAAACCGGCAATTTTTACCCCTTGAATATCCACTACTTTGCCGTGAATATTACGTTGCTTCCATTCGCTATTCCAAATCGAATCAAATGCGGCAACCGTTTTACTGTCATGATTACCGTGAATAAACCAAATATCACAATATTGTGAAAGCTTATCTAATTCTTCGGGCGTAGTTAGCTGCAAATCTCCTAGAATAACCAATGCAATCTCTTCGCCTTTATGCGCTTGTAAAATGGGATAAAGATGTTGGTAACTACCGTGAGGATCGCCCGCAAAAAGTATCATTAGTTATCTTCCGTTTCGTGCTGATTATACTGTTTAAACTGTAATGGAATCGCTTCATCTTTTAAAATCGCTTCAACCACTTCTTTCGTTTGGTTATAACGATCTAAATAGCTTGGCGATTCAATCTCAATATAAGGTACGTGATATTTTTCCAATAATTTTTTCAGTAATTGTTGAAAACGTTGACGCTGCTTCACCGAACCAAGGCTACGCAAACCGTCATCAACCCACTTGGTATTATTAGAAAGTAGAATCGTCACATCAAACGGATACTCTTTAATCATTGAGTCCAAAAACGGATGTGCCTTACCTTCGTACTGAATACAAAATGCTTGAGTAGTAATGTAATCGGTATCAATAAACGCGACTTTATGTGCATGTTTCATTGCGTAATCGACATAACGTTGGTGACCGAGTGCCATTTGAGGATAATCCGAATACTGCATCGCCTGCTCATCACCGCCAAGCTGCTCAAACACAAATTCTCGTCCGTATTCCCAAGCCGAGGTGGTATTAAATACATTGGCTAATTTGCTAACTAATACCGATTTACCGCTACTTTCTCCACCTAAAATAGCAATGGTCTTAACGAAGAACGGACGAACTTCTTTTGGAATAAATCGCCAGTATTGGAATGGATTATTACGAATACGCGTTGCAGAAACATCAAATAATTCACGTTTAGGATCAACCAAATGCACTTCCAAATTAAGGTATTTTTCGTAAGGCTCTTTATCTTGTACCTCACTACTGAATACCACTGTCGGATTAATACTTTTCTCGTTGAACAACTCTTTAACTCGAGTTGCCCATCCCGCCCAACCATTCGGATAGCTAGGAATCCCATCTTCTTTCAAGTGATGGATAAAAATTTGTTTTTTCTGATATTTAAAGATCTGTTGCATCCAACGCAGCCTGTCTTCATTGGTTGGCATACGCTTCATTTTACTGTCTTTAAAAAGTTGTAGATCTCGTTCGGTATCAGTACACACAACCACATGTAATATATCTACTTTACTGAATGCTTCGTAAATCATATTAATGTGACCGGTATGTACCGGGTAGAATTTACCAAAAATAACCCCGACACGTAGGTTCATATCTTCGATAATATTTAATACTTGGTGCAGCGATTTTAATTTATTTGCACTTGGGTTTTTTATCTTCCCGCTGACCAGTTGATTAAAATAAGCTCGTGTTACACCGGCTTGCTCACAAACATCATTTACTTTCATTTTTAACTGTTTGCGCTTTAGCTGGAGATAAGCGAAATCTGTCATAATTCTTTCCTCAATATAAGTTGTCTTATAATAAAACAAAATGTAGCATTTGAGTATTTATTTATTTGCAAGTTCCGCTCCGTATGCAGTATTTTTGCAAAGTTTTAGCTTAATTTAACCGCTTTTTTTCCGAGCTAAATAAACGGAATTCTCTAACATAAAACCAGCAAAGACAGTACCTCCATAGTGAAAACAAAAGAAAATCACCAAAATTGCCGCCCTTACCTTTCCATTTTTGCTTGATAAACGTTATAATCACAGCAATTTTCTATTTAAATTTTGGCAACATTCTTAATGCAATTAATTCGAGGCTTTCATAACTTGGCGAACTTTCACGCCCTACAAAAAGGCTGTGTGCTGACTATTGGGAACTTTGATGGCGTTCATATTGGGCACCAAAATATTTTGGCTCGTTTATGTGATAAATCATTGGAGCTAAATTTACCCTCAGTGGTTATGCTATTTGAGCCACAACCTCGTGAATTTTTTGCAAAAAAATCGGCAAATTTAACCGCTTCCTTAGCCCCAGCTCGGCTAATGCGGTTACGAGACAAATTGAAATATCTGGAAGAAGCCGGTATTGATTTTGTCCTCTGCGTACGTTTTAGTGATAAATTCGCCCAATTGTCTGCCGATGCGTTCATTAGCGAATTGCTGGTGAAACGCTTACAAGTGCGCTATCTCAGTATTGGCGATGATTTCCGTTTCGGTGAGAAACGTGTCGGCAATTTTGAAATGTTGCATAATGCAGGTCTAAAATACCGTTTTGCGGTAGAAGAAAGCCACACGCATAGTTTTAATCGCGAACGAATCAGCAGTTCTTTGATCCGCCAAGCTTTGCAGCAAGATAATCTTCACTTGGTAGAAAAATTATTAGGCAGACCTTATTCGATCGCAGGACGAGTGGCGCACGGTAATAAGCTCGGTCGAACCATTGGCTTCCCGACTGCAAATATTATGCTTAACCGCTTAGTAATACCGCTACAAGGCGTATTTGCCGTACAAATTCAAACCAAAACCGGTAAATATAACGGTATTGCCAATGTAGGGAATCGCCCAACCATTAACGGCAGTAAAGCATTATTAGAAGTACATATTTTTGATTTTAACCGTTCGATTTACGGTGAAGCGATAGAAGTGTTCTTTATGCACAAAATTCGTAACGAGGTGAAATTCCCAAGTTTTGAGGCACTTAAAGCACAAATTGAGAAAGACAGGCAACAAGCGGTCGAATTTTTTAAAGAATTTGCAAAATAGCAAGTAACCTAATAATTACACAAAATTCAAACTAAAATTTTATTAACTGGAAAACAAAAATGATTGATTACAAAAACACCTTAAATTTGCCTGAAACAGGCTTTCCTATGCGTGGGGATCTCGCTAAACGAGAACCCGATATGTTAAAAAATTGGTATGACAAAAACTTATACCAAAAAGTACGTGAAAGTTCGAAAGGGAAAAAATCTTTCATTCTGCACGACGGCCCTCCGTATGCAAACGGTAATATTCATATTGGTCACGCAGTTAATAAAATTTTAAAAGATATTATTATGAAATCGAAAACCGCTTTAGGTTTCGATACGCCTTACGTTCCGGGTTGGGACTGCCACGGCTTACCGATCGAATTAAAAGTAGAAGGCCTAGTCGGCAAACCTAACGAGAAAATTTCTGCTGCGGAATTCCGTCAAGCTTGTCGTGACTATGCTTCAGAGCAAGTCGAAGGACAAAAAGCTGACTTTATGCGTATGGGGATTTTAGGTGATTGGGAAAATCCGTACCTCACCATGAATTTCGATACGGAAGCGCACATTATCCGTACTTTAGGCAAAGTGATTGCTAACGGTCACTTATACAAAGGTTCTAAACCGGTTCACTGGTGCTTAGACTGTGGCTCATCATTAGCAGAAGCGGAAGTAGAATATGAAGACAAAGTGTCTCCGTCTATTTACGTTCGTTTTAAAGCGGTTGATAGCGCTGCAGTTGAAGCAAAATTTAATGCGGTAGGTAAAGGAAACGGTCAAATTTCTGCAATTATTTGGACTACAACACCTTGGACATTACCATCAAACAAAGCGATTTCAATCAATCCTGAATTCGACTATCAATTAGTTCAATTTGGTGATGAACGTGTTGTTTTAGTAAAAGATTTAGTTGAAAGCGTACAAAAAGCGGCAGGCGTAGAAACAGTTGAAGTATTAGGTGAAGTAAAAGGCGATGCATTAGAGTTAATGCAATTCCAACACCCGTTCTACGATTACAGCGTGCCATTAATCTTAGGTGATCACGTAACGACTGATGGCGGTACCGGTTTAGTACACACTGCGCCGGATCACGGTCAAGACGACTTTGTCGTATCGAAAAAATACAATATTGAAATGGCAGGCTTAGTGGCAAATGACGGTAAGTTTATCTCAACTACGCTATTCTTTGCCGGCTTAGGTGTGTTCGAATCAAACGAAAAAGTTTTAGAAAAATTAAAAGAAACCGGTGCGTTATTAAAATTAGAACGTATCAAACATAGCTATCCACACTGCTGGCGCCACAAAACGCCAATTATTTTCCGTGCGACTCCGCAATGGTTTATCGGTATGGAAACACAAGGCTTACGTAAACAAGCATTAGGTGAAATCAAATCAGTGCGTTGGATCCCAAGTTGGGGTGAAGCGCGTATTGATACCATGGTAGCAAACCGCCCTGATTGGTGTATCTCTCGTCAACGTACGTGGGGTGTGCCAATGACGATGTTTGTTCACAATGAAACCGAAGAACTACATCCTCGTACACTTGAAATCTTAGAAAGCGTAGCTAAACGTGTAGAAGAAAAAGGTATCCAAGCGTGGTGGGATCTTGATCCTGTAGAAGTACTAGGTGAAGAAGATGCGAAAAACTACCGTAAAGTACCGGATACTTTAGACGTATGGTTCGATTCAGGATCAACCTACGCTTCTGTTGTAGAAGCTAAACCTGAATTTAATGGTAAATCAGCGGATATGTATCTTGAAGGCTCAGACCAACACCGTGGTTGGTTTATGTCATCGCTAATGTTATCGACTGCAACCAACGGTAAAGCACCATACAAACAAGTGTTAACTCACGGTTTCGTAGTAGATGAAAAAGGTCGCAAAATGTCGAAGTCAATCGGCAATGTGATTATGCCTTCAGAAGTGTGGAATAAAAACGGTGCAGACATTTTACGTTTATGGGTTGCATCGACCGACTATACCGGTGAAATTGCTGTTTCACACAATATTTTAAATAGTGCCGGTGAATCTTATCGCCGTATCCGTAACACTGCACGTTTCTTATTAGCAAACCTAAACGGTTTTGATCCAAAACGTGACTTAGTCAAACCGGAAGAAATGATCGCACTTGACCGTTGGGCGGTAAGCTGTGCTTTAGAAGCGCAAAACGATATTAAAGAAGCGTACGATAACTACCAATTCCATGCGGTGGTACAACGTTTAATGCGTTTCTGCTCTATCGAAATGGGTTCATTCTATTTAGATATTATTAAAGACCGTCAATACACAACGAAAGCAGACAGCCTTGCTCGCCGTAGCTGCCAAACAGCGTTATGGCATATTGCAGAAGCGTTAGTTCGTTGGATGGCACCAATTCTATCATTCACAGCTGATGAAATTTGGGGTTATTTACCACAAGTGGAAGGTCGTTCGGAGTTTGTATTTACCGAAGAATTCTATGAAGGCTTATTCGGTTTAACCGAAGCGGATAAATTAGATGATACTTACTGGCAACAAATCTTAAAAGTACGTGCTGAATCAAACCGTGTGTTAGAACAAGCACGTAAAGATAAAGTTATCGGTTCAGGTTTAGAAGCAAAAGTAACGCTTTATGCAAATGATGAAATCCGTGCAATGCTAGAGCAACTTGGTAATGAGCTTCGTTTTGTACTGATTACTTCACAAGCAATTATTAAACCGTTAAGTGAAGCGGATGTGGCTGAAGGTGAAGTAGCTGGTTTAGCGGTGAAAGTGGAACGTGCCGAAGGTGAAAAATGCCCACGTTGCTGGCACTTCGCAACTGACATCGGTACTCATGCGGAACATAGCTCAGTATGTGGACGTTGCGTAGAAAACGTGGCAGGTGAAGGTGAAAAACGTTCATTTGCTTAAATTTACTTAAGTAAGATAACCTCGCACAATGTGCGAGGTTTCATATTGAAAGTTATTAACATAACTTCCGTAAATTTTGTCGCAGAGCGACAATGCTATACTAACCTGATATACAAAATATCGGGGCTATCATATAGGATCGTAAAATGCTCATTCTCAATAAATCCAATCACGCAAAAAAACAGCTGGAAGCATTGCGTTTTATTCCGCAAACAGCGGATAAAGTAGAATTTCTAGCAGGTAGCCGTGAGTTCAAAGCTCGCATTTTACAGCTCATTAAAACTGCAAAAAAACGTATTTATTTAACCGCTTTATATTTTGAACAAGATGAAGCGGGACAAGAAATTTTAGAAGCACTCTATCAAGCAAAATCAGCAAATCCAAGCTTAGAAATTAAAATCTTGGTAGATTGGCATCGTGCACAACGAGGCCGTATAGGTGAAGAAACGACAAGTTCAAATGCAGATTGGTATGCGAAAACCAAGCAACAATATCATTTACCTACTGAGCAGGAAATTCAATTTTGGGGCGTACCAGTTAACCGCAAAGAGTTATTTGGTGTATTACATTTAAAAGGTTTTATCTTTGATGATACGTTACTCTATAGCGGTGCGAGTATTAACAATGTCTATTTGCAACAATTTGAGCGTTATCGTTACGATCGTTACCATGTGATTGAAAACAAAGCATTAACTGATGCTATGATTGATTTTACCAATTTGCATATTTTGCAACATGATGCGGTTAATCGTTTAGATAATCCGAGTCGTCCGAAAACGCACGAAATTCGACCGCTTATCAAAGCATTTCGTAAGTATTTATCATCACAAAGTTATACTTTTAATGGACAACCGCAAAGTGCTCAGCTTAGCTTATCGCCGTTAGTTGGATTAGGGCGTAAAAATGCCTTAAATAAAACGATTGAGGCCTTGTTTTATCAAGTGGAAGATAAACTGACAATATGTACACCGTATTTTAATTTCCCACTTTCACTCTATAAACGTTTAAATTGGCTACTAGATCACGGTAAAAAAGCGGAAATTATTGTCGGAGACAAAACTGCTAACGATTTCTATACGCCACCGGAAGAAAAATTTACGATGGCATCGGCATTGCCGTATCTGTATGAGAAAAATTTACGCTCTTTTGCTAAACGTTTTGATCGTTATATCCAAAACGGACAATTAACAGTTCGCCTATGGAAACACGGTGATAATAGTTACCATCTGAAAGGGGTATGGATTGATAATCGCTATATTCTATTAACCGGTAATAATCTAAATCCTAGAGCGTGGGCTTTAGATGCTGAAAATGCAGTATTAATCCATGATCCGAACTCAGAATTAAGTGTAAAATCGGAAGCCGAATTAACACAAATTCGTACTCATACGACTGTTTTAAAACACTATAGTGACTTAGAGCAAATTAACGATTATCCAGAAGCAGTACGAAAACTGTTAAAACGTTTTGGTCGAGTGAAACTAGATAAAGTCGTCAAAATGTTGTTATAAATTATTTAATTCATCACGGATAACATAGATTTATATAAAGCTTTGTTATCCGTTGTTTATTTACAAAGGAATAAAAATGAGCGAACAAATTTATGGTATTCACGCCGTAAAAGCTTTCTTAGATAACGCACCGGAACGCTTAATTGAGGTCTTAGTGCTAAAAGGGCGTGAAGATAAACGTCTAAGCCCATTATTGAATGAGTTACAACGCTTAGGCATTTCCATTCAGCAAGTAAATCGTCAAACATTGGATAACAAAGCGCAAGGCGAAGTTCACCAAGGTATTATCGCGAAAGTCGTGCCGCAAAAAGAACTAAACGAGCACGATCTTGATGTAATCTTGAGCCAAAAGCAAAATCCGTTTTTATTAATTTTAGACGGTGTGACAGATCCACATAACCTTGGTGCTTGTTTACGTACCGCTGATGCGGCAGGCGTGGATGCGGTGATCGTACCAAAAGATAAATCAGCACAGCTCACCTCAACCGCTCGTAAAGTGGCTTGCGGTGCAGCTGAAACCGTGCCGTTAATTCGTGTTACCAACCTTGCTCGCACAATGCGAGAGCTACAAGAACAACATAACATCTGGATTGTCGGCACAGCCGGAGAAGCCACTTCAGGTATTTACCAAGCGAAATTAACCGGTGCTATCGCCTTAGTGATGGGAGCGGAAGGTGACGGTATGCGTCGTTTAACCCGTGAGCATTGTGACCAGTTAATTAGTATCCCAATGGCGGGTTCGGTTTCTTCACTGAATGTTTCGGTGGCAACCGGCGTTTGTTTATTTGAAATCGTACGCCAAAAACTGGCAGCCCAATAATCGTCACTCTCTTCAAATATGGAAGAAGACAAAGATTCATTTTAGTAAATGGGTATTTGCAAAGTTTGCTAAAAATTTAACCGCTTGTCTCTTCCATATTTTCTCTACTGATGACACGCTTCATATAGCGGTAGTAATTGGCGAATGGTTTGGTAAATAAATTCCGCTACATCAATCTGATCCAAATCGGCTTTTTCAATATTACGCCCTATACACCAAAAATCTTCATCATTTTCAAACGATAACGAATCTGTTTCTTTAAGAGTTTTAAAATCGGCATACTCGCTTTCCGCACCGTGCCACACTTCAAAATCTTGGTATTGAGAACGCTCTAATTTTTCCAACCATTGATTATATTGTGCTAATGAAATCTGTGAACGATCCGCTCGGTAACAATGCCAATCCAAACAAACCTGTAAACGTCGGCGATTTAAAATCACCGATAAAATTGCGGCTGAATTTCGGTTAAATTCATATTTGTAATAGGCAAAAAAATGCGCTCGTACCTGCCAACCGTTACACCATTTTTCAATATGCGGTTCGGCAAACGGCATACCGAGCTGACGTGCCACTTCTAAATGCAACGCTTTCCATTTTTGCCATTCAGCTTTGTAATTCGCTTTAATGAGCGGAATATCTTCCGGACAATATTTTTTCATTTGAGCAAATTGAAAAAACGGAATTTCAAATAATTCACAACTTTTGGCATTCAGCATTTTGATTCCTCAAATAAAAAGCGGTCGAATTTGCAAATTTTTTCGCAAATTCAACCGCTTGTCATTAGCTAGGATTAGCTACGGGTGTAAACAAATTCCACACCTTCTTCATCTTCTTCCGACCAATCATCATCAAAGTCATCCCAATCTTCTTCGATAGGGTTTTGCATTGCTTCTTGATGATAATCATCCCATTTGAATTTCACTTCATCCGCTTCTTTATTTTCTTCCACTACTTCACGAGGGTTCGCTTCGATAAAGTCCATAATGTCGCGGGTAAGATTTTGCACGTTTTGACCGGTTGCAGCAGAAATTAGGTAATAATCACCTTCCCAACCGATTTGTTCAGCGATTTCTTGCGCACGAGCTTGCGCTTCTTCTTCGCCAATCGTATCAATCTTATTGAATACTAACCAAGTCGGTTTTTCCGATAATTTTTCGCTATATTGGTAAAGCTCGCTTTCAATCACCGAAATATTTTGTGCCGGATCGCTTTCGTCAATCGGCATAATATCGACTAAGTGAATTAGTACGCGACAACGCTCAAGGTGTTTTAAGAAACGAATACCTAAACCGGCACCATCCGCCGCACCTTCAATTAAGCCCGGGATATCCGCCACCACAAAGCTGCGATCCGCACCGACACGTGCCACGCCTAAACTTGGCACAAGCGTAGTAAACGGATAATCCGCTACTTTCGGTTTTGCCGCTGACACGGCACGAATAAAGGTTGATTTACCGGCATTCGGTAAACCTAACATACCGACATCGGCAAGTAGCATTAACTCAAGTAATAAATCACGTTTTTCGCCCGGTGTACCGTTAGTTTTTTGGCGAGGCGCACGGTTTACCGACGATTTAAAACGGGTATTACCTAAGCCGTGATAACCGCCTTTTGCCACCAACATTTTCATACCGTGTTTAGTTAAGTCACCAATCACTTCTTGAGTGTCATTGTCGATTGCTCGCGTACCAACCGGCACACGTAACGTAATGTCGTTACCACGGTGTCCGGTACAGCCAGCACTACGACCGTTTTCACCACGACCTGCAGCGTAACGTTTTTCAAAACGGTAGTCGATAAGCGTATTTAGGTTTTCGTCAGCGATTAAATAAACATCACCGCCGTCACCGCCATCACCGCCGTCCGGCCCACCTTTCGGGATATATTTTTCACGGCGGAAACTTACACAACCGTTACCACCATCGCCTGCTTCGACACGAATCAGGGCTTCATCAATAAATTTCATTGTTATTCCTTTTTTACTCCCCCTTTAATTTTACTCTCACCCCTTGCGGGAGAGAGACAGCCTACGGATTCGTTCAGAAACCGTAGGCAGAGAGAGGGGTATCATATTAAAAATCAACGTTTTCCCCTCTCCCGAATTTCAATTCTGAACGAACTGAAATTATCCCTCTCCCACAAGGGGAGAGGGTCGTCTAAAGAGGGAAAATGTTTTACATTTTTTCAATCGTCTTAATACCTAAGAGATCTAAACCTTGTTTTAGCGTTTTCGCCGTTAATGCTGCTAAACGTAAACGGCTGTTCTTCACGTTTTCTTCTGCATTGAGCATTGGGCAAGTTTCGTAGAAACTTGAGAATGCACCGGCTAACTCATAGAGATATTGGCAAAGAATATGCGGCATACCGTCTTTTGCCACGCCGTTTAACGCTTCTTCAAACTGTAAAAGTTTAACCGCTAACGCACGTTCTTTATCTTCAGTTAAGTTAATTTCGCCGTTTAAGCCGTTTACATCAATGCCGGCACGGTTGAAGATTGAACGAATACGAGTATAAGCGTACTGCATATACGGTGCGGTGTTGCCTTCGAAGGTCAGCATATTATCCCAGTCGAATACGTAGTCTGTGGTACGGTTTTTCGAGAGATCCGAATATTTCACCGAGCCAATAGCTACCGCTTCCACTACCGCCGCTTTTTCTTCTGCGGTTAAATCCGTTGAACGCTCTGAAATTAATTTATCCGCACGTTCAACCGCCTCATCTAATAGATCTTTTAATTTAACCGTACCGCCTGAACGGGTTTTAAACGGCTTACCGTCTTTACCTAACATCATTCCGAAGAACGGATGTTCAAGGCTGAAACTTTCCGGCACATAACCCGCTTTACGAGTAATTAACCACGCTTGTTGCATATGTTGTGCTTGGCGAGAATCCGAGAACACTAACACACGATCCGCATTTAACGTTTCATAACGATATTTCGCTGCAGCAATATCAGTCGTGGTATATAAGAAACCGCCGTCTTTTTTCTGTACGATAACGCCCATCGGGTCACCGTCTTTATTCTTAAATTCGTCTAAGAACACCACTAACGCACCGTCGTCTTCCACCGCTAAACCTTTTGCTTTTAAATCCGCTACGATTTCCGGCAACATCGGGTTGTAAAGGCTTTCGCCCATCACATCTTTTTCTGAAAGCGTGACGTTTAAACGATCGTAGTTTTCTTGGTTGTGATGCATGGTAATATCCACCAATTTTTTCCACATCGTACGGCAATATTCATCACCGCTTTGTAGTTTCACCACATAGTTACGTGCTTTTTCAGCAAACACTTCATCACTGTCGTAATGTTCTTTTGCTGCACGATAGAAGGCTTCCAAATCACTTAATTCCATTTGGCTGGCGTGTTCGTTTTCCATTTTTTCCAAGTATGCGATTAACATACCGAACTGCGTACCCCAGTCGCCTACGTGGTTGGCACGAATCACTTTGTTACCTAAAAATTCTAAGGTACGTACCACCGCATCACCGATAATGGTTGAACGTAGGTGACCTACGTGCATTTCTTTTGCCACATTCGGCGAAGAATAGTCGATCACGATGGTTTGCGGATTTGCAGTTTTAATCCCAAAATTGACCGCTTGTAATGCTTCACTTGCTTGATTTGCTAGCCATGCTTGGTTTAAGAAAATATTGATAAAGCCCGGACCGGCAATCTCTAATTTATCGGCAATACCGTTTAAATCTGCGTTATCTAAAATTTTTTGCGCAAACTCACGTGGGTTCATGCCTAATTTTTTTGCAGCGCCCATTGCGCCATTTGCTTGATAATCGCCAAATTCCGGTTTACCTGATTGACGAACAAGTGGCTCAACATTGCTTTCTGCGCCAGCCGCAATCATTGCTTGTTTAATTTTGTCTGATAAAATCTGTTGAATATTCACGAATATATAACCTTTTTCTACGTGCAATTTTCTGCACGAACCAAATTAAAAAATCCGAATAGTGCAAAAAATCGCACCCTAAAGGAAAAACGCTCTATGATACAAGAAAATGCAAAATTTTACGAGAAAATGACCGCTTGTTTTGGTGATTTTTCTGAATTTCAACAAAAAATCCAGCAAATTGCCCATTTGGCAATGCTGGATTTAAATCAGTTTAAAATTGACCACTTAGCGGTCAGAATGAATGATTGGCAGACGGCTAAACAATGGCGCTCATTCTTACTTGAACAGGGTGAGTTGTTAAAAGAAAGCGAGGTAAACGGACGTCCGATAGCTCTTATCAAGCTCAATGAGCCTCTCTCTTTTTTAGGACAGAATGTTTCAATTATCGAATTACCGTTCCCCAAAGATAAAGTTTATCCGCAGCAAGGTTGGGAACATATTGAAATTGTTTATCCCATGAAGAAAAACGAAACAGTTGAGCAATGGACTCAACGCACATTAAAACAGTTTCATCTAGCAATTAATGCTAATCTCGCCCTTAAAATCAGCCAGCCACAAGTAGAGGGCGAACGTTTACCAAACCCAAGTATTGCAATTTCAGTAAAGAATGCAACTTATTGCAATCCTTATTGTCTCAAGCTTCACCCTTATGATATAAATGAGGTGATTCGTTCAGAAAGTGATGTCTGAACAATTTTTCATTGGAGAATAATATGAAAAAATTAAGTTTCGCAGCAGCTTTAATGGCAAGCTTAACACTCGTAGGTTGTGCAAATACCGACATTTATAGCGGTAGTGTATACAGCGCGGGCCAAGCGAAAGAAGCACGTTCAATCAGCTATGGTACAATCGTTTCTGTGCGTGATGTAAAAATCCAAGCAGATAATCAAGGTGTATTAGGAACTGTTGGCGGCGGCGTTCTTGGTGGCGTAGCCGGTTCAACCATCGGCGGTGGTAGCGGTCGTGCAGTAGCAACAGCAGTTGGTGCAGTTGCCGGTGCAATTATCGGTAATACCGTTGAAGAAAAAGCGACTCAAGTTTCTTCATTAGAAATGGTGATTCGCAAAGATGACGGCAAAGAAATTGTTGTCGTTCAGAAAAAAGAAAAAGGTTTCGTACCGGGTAAACGTGTACGAATCGTAGGGTCAAATTCAGACCTGAACGTATCTGTTCTTTAATCTATCTTTTAAGTTTTAAGGATATTGCATAATGAAAAAATTTTCTCTCGCTGTATTAGCAACAATTACGCTTGCAGCTTGTACGCAAGACTTTTATTCAGATAAAGGGAATGCAACCGTATTACGTTCTAAAGATCTTTCTAAAGATGTTGTAGAACTGACTGTTCGTAAAGATAATGGTGAAGTAGTTACTATGACTCGTGAATATGACTCTCATGCTGCAGTAGGTGCACGTGTGAATGTTACGGATAACTATGAACACAAAGATGCGGATTTAAAAACAATTCATCGTTATGAATTTAAATAATCTGTAGAATTAAAGTTAAAAGCCCTGAAATACTATTCAGGGCTTTTTTCTTATATATAACTATAACTAAAGCCAGCGCCGTACTTGCTGACAATATTGTGTAAAGTCTTCACCAAACTTTTGCTGCAAATATTGCTCTTCCGGTTTAATTTGGAACCGATTTAAATAGTATACAAATCCAATAATCACTAGTGAGGCAAAATATCGGTTAAGCCATACTGCCCACGCAATCAGCAGAAACATTAATCCCAAATACATCGGATTACGGCTAAAGCGATAAATACCCGAAGTAACCAGTAGCGAACTTTGTTGTGGAGCTAAAGGACTAATCGTTGTTTTTGCTTGTTTCAACGCATAAAGCCCCGCCATACTCACTGCAATACCGACTCCTGAAAATAGGATACTGAGCCATTGAGGCAATGGATAATGCTCACCACGTGGTAGTAAGTAAATCAACAACAAACAAAACGCAAACAATAACGGAGGCGGTAGTTTAAGTTCCATAATGTCAATTTCCGCTAAAAAATAACCGCTTGCGGTATACCACAAGCGGTCAAATTTACATAATTTTTTGCAAATTACACATTAAAACGGAAGTGCATTACATCGCCGTCTTGTACGATATAATCTTTCCCTTCTAAACGCCATTTACCCGCTTCTTTCGCACCAGCTTCGCCTTTATTATCAATAAAGTCTTGATAACCGATCACTTCCGCACGGATAAAGCCTTTTTCGAAGTCAGTATGAATAACCGCCGCCGCTTTTGGTGCGGTTGCACCGACAGAAACCGTCCAAGCACGTACTTCTTTCACACCCGCAGTGAAGTAAGTTTGTAGGTTTAATAAACGATAACCGGCACGAATTACGCGGTTTAGACCTGGTTCTTCAATGCCTAAGTCTTGTAAAAACTCTACTTTTTCTTCGTCATCTAATTCGGCAATTTCCGATTCAATCGCAGCGCATACTGGTACAACTACCGCGCCTTCTTTTTCAGCAATTTCACGTACGCGATCTAAATACGGGTTGTTTTCGAAGCCGTCTTCGTTCACGTTCGCAATGTACATTGTCGGTTTTAAGGTTAAGAAGTTATAACCTTTGATAGCGTGTAATTCGTCTTTATCTAAATCGACAGAACGAATCATACCGGCATTTTCAAGCACCGGTAAGATTTTTTCCATAATCGATAATTCGAATTTTGCGTCTTTATCGCCGCCTTTCGCACGTTTTTGTAAGCGTTGAATCGCACGTTCGCAACTGTCTAAATCCGCTAACGCAAGTTCGGTGTTGATGATTTCAATATCATCCGCCGGATCAATCTTACCGGCAACGTGTACGATATCGTCATTTTCAAAACAGCGTACCACGTGACCGATCGCATCCGTTTCACGAATATTGGCTAAGAATTTATTACCTAAGCCTTCACCTTTACTTGCGCCGGCTACTAAACCTGCAATATCCACAAATTCCATTGTGGTTGGAAGGACACGCTCAGGTTTAACGATTTCCGCTAATGCGTCTAAGCGTGGATCCGGCATCGGTACGACACCGGTATTCGGTTCGATGGTACAGAACGGATAGTTAGCCGCTTCAATACCAGCCTTGGTTAAAGCGTTGAAAAGCGTTGATTTACCTACGTTCGGTAAACCCACGATACCACATTTAAATCCCATAATTTCCTCTTAATTTTCACGGAATACACGGAAGAATGCCGAAAATGACAAGCGGTCTGATTTTGCTAAAAATTTGCAAATTTCTAAAAGAAAATAACCGCTTGTTTATGCCATTAAGCATTCTTCCGTGACAAATAATATTATGCTTTAAAACCGTTGAGACGATTGGTTGCTTTCGTCACACCGTCTTTAAATAGAACATCTACACAGCGACCGGCTTCATCCACCGCCGCATTAATTTTTTCTTGATCTTGCGGACTTGGTTTCCCCAATACATAACCGGCAACCAATTCTTTACTGCCCGGATGCCCGATACCGATACGCACACGGTAAAAATTATTACTATTACCAAGGCTGGCAATAATATCTTTCAAACCGTTATGACCGCCATGCCCACCGCCCTGCTTAATTTTTGCCACACCGGGTGGTAAATCCAATTCATCGTGAGCGACTAAAATTTCTTCCGGTTTAATACGATAGAAATTCGCTAAAGCGCCAACGGCTTTACCGCTTAAATTCATAAAGGTAGTTGGCACAAGTAAGCGAACTTCCCCACCAGCCACATTAATTTTAGCGACTTTGCCGAAGAATTTGGCTTCTTCTTTTAAGCTGACATTAAATTGACGGGCGATTTCATTAATTAGCCATTCACCGGCATTATGGCGAGTATCTTCGTATTTCGCCCCCGGGTTAGCTAATCCAACGATAAGTTTAATTTGCGACATTCTCTGTCCTATTTGATTAACAGGGAAAAGCCCTAAAATGAAAAGTCGTTATTGTAGGCAAAAAGGGCATTTTCTACAAGGAAAATGCCCTTTTTTAACAGAATTTATACCACTAAAGAATTCGTAGCTTCACTAGCGTTTTTTACTGCTTTCGGATCTTCACCGTATTTATTTGTGAAACGTTGACCATCTTTAAAAATTAAAAACAGCATAAAAATCCATATGCCAATGATACTTGCAAGGGTCAAGATATAGAGGAAATATTCAACTCCAGTAATCGCGCCACCAAGCTCTCGATCCAAAGAAAATACGGTTGCTATACTTAGAACAATAACAATCAAATGAGGTAATAACTGCCACCAGCCAGACCAACCTAAATCATGTAAACGGCGAGTAGTAATACTGATCATTGGAATAAGAATAGCAAATTGATATAAATATGACAGTATTGCTACTCCACTTGCCATATTTTCTAAGCCGATAGCCAAACATACGCCGACTAAAATATTTAAAACTATGGCAATCAAAGCATTCATTAAATGAAACCAACCATATTCCCTACGTCTAGCACGATCAGCAAAGTTAAAACTTCTTTTTAAAGCAAACACATACCAATTCATTGGCTTCTCCTTTCTCATTAAATTATGAATATTTATTTAAGACTGAATATTTGGGACTCTTGCCATACCGATTAGTAAATGGCTGTCCATCTTTGAATGTTAGGTATAAGAAATATGCAAAAATGATAACTATATTGATAGTTACGATCGTTTCTCCTTCTTTTGAGGAGTATAATTGTTCTACTATTTCATCTGGCATAAAGGCAAGCGTACTCATGAATGTGTTTACAATGACTAACAATGATTGCCACCAACCTGAATAGCCTAAATCGTGTAAGCGTCTTACGGTAACACTCATAAGCGGCAATAGCAACAAAATATCTAAAGCAGAATTGATAAAATTAGCTGCATCAGCAATATCGGGTAAATGTAGCGCAAACATTACTTTGGCGAAAAACCAAATCAACCAACTACTTGCCTCATAGACCCAGATAAACCAAGCAAATTCCAAACGTCTTGCCCTCCCAGAGTAATCAAATGTATGACGTAACACATACATAAACCATTCCATTCATTCCTCCTAAAAATCACATATCAAATAATTATTCGTTTTCTATAAATTTTGAAGCAAATTAGACTACTTGTCATCCAATTTGAATAAATTTGCATACTTAGGTTGTTCTAAACACATAAATCAGCGAAAATAGCTCAAATATTTTTAAGGTGGCTTGTCCACCTTTTTGTTTTCATTTTAACCTAGAGAAAAGCATGTTATATCCACAAGAAGTCAACAAACGTCGCACATTTGCGATTATTTCTCACCCCGATGCGGGTAAAACCACGATTACCGAAAAAGTTTTACTTTACGGAAATGCAATCCAAACCGCCGGTTCGGTTAAAGGCAAAGGCTCAAGCACACATGCCAAATCGGACTGGATGGAAATGGAAAAACAACGTGGTATCTCTATTACAACGTCCGTCATGCAATTTCCTTACAATAATTGTTTAGTTAATTTATTGGATACCCCCGGACATGAGGACTTCTCTGAAGATACTTACCGTACATTGACTGCAGTAGATAGCTGTTTAATGGTTATCGATAGTGCGAAAGGTGTCGAGGAACGTACGATTAAATTAATGGAAGTTACTCGTCTGCGTGATACACCAATTTTAACCTTTATGAATAAACTCGACCGTGATATTCGTGATCCGATGGAGTTATTAGATGAGGTTGAAAGCGTCCTAAAAATCCGTTGTGCTCCAATCACATGGCCGATTGGTTGCGGTAAATTATTTAAAGGCGTATATCATATTGCGAAAGACGAGACCTATCTTTACCAATCGGGTCAAGGCTCAACCATTCAAGAAGTGCGTATCGTAAAAGGCTTGAACAGTCCTGAACTTGATGCTGCAGTCGGTGATGATTTAGCTAACCAGTTACGTGAAGAATTAGAATTGGTACAAGGTGCATCAAACGAATTCGATCACGAAGCCTTTATCAACGGCGAGCTCACACCGGTATTCTTCGGTACCGCATTAGGTAACTTCGGTGTGGATCATTTCTTAGACGGTTTAACCGAATGGGCGCCAAAACCGCAAGCACGTGAAACCGATGTGCGCACGGTTGAATCAAGTGAAGAAAAATTCTCAGGTTTTGTATTTAAGATCCAAGCGAATATGGATCCGAAACACCGTGACCGAGTGGCATTTATGCGCGTTGTATCAGGCAAATACGAAAAAGGTATGAAGCTCAAACACGTACGTATAGGCAAAGATGTCGTGATTTCCGATGCCTTAACCTTTATGGCGGGCGATCGTTCACACGCTGAAGAAGCCTATGCCGGCGATATTATCGGTTTACATAACCACGGCACAATCCAAATCGGCGACACCTTCACTCAAGGTGAAGTGATGAAATTTACCGGTATTCCTAACTTTGCACCGGAACTGTTCCGTCGTATTCGTTTGAAAGACCCACTCAAACAAAAACAATTGCTGAAAGGTTTAGTTCAACTTTCGGAAGAAGGTGCGGTACAAGTATTCCGTCCGTTAATGAACAATGACTTGATTGTAGGCGCGGTCGGTGTACTTCAGTTTGACGTGGTAGTTTCTCGTCTGAAAACCGAATATAACGTGGAAGCGATTTACGAAGCGGTAAACGTGGCAACTGCCCGTTGGGTTGAATGTAAGGATGCGAAGAAATTCGAAGAGTTTAAACGCAAAAACGAACAAAACCTTGCATTAGACGGTGGCGATAACTTGACTTATATCGCACCGACTATGGTGAACTTAAATCTGGCGCAAGAACGCTATCCGGATGTTGAGTTCTTCAAAACACGTGAACACTAATAAAAACAAGCGGTCAAATTTTGCAAATTTTTTGCAAAAAATCACCGCTTGATTTAAGTAAAAAATGCGACCTCATCCGGTCGCATTTTTCTTATGTCTTTAAAGCATCAATTACCAGAAATAACCCATACCGACAGAACCGCCAAGCTCTTTACGTGTATTCGCACTGAAAGACACTTTCACGCCAACACCACTTGGTAGAGATTGTGAGTAACCTACCGCTACCGCACTTTGGCTTTCATATTGACCCACCGCAGCCGTTACACCTGATTGACCTGCCGGCGCTTGTAATAGACCAGCCGTAGCAATTGCTGATGCCGTGCCAGCCTTACGATCTTTGTTTAAACGATCTAAACGTTTGTCAAAATCATTACGCGTTTGATTTAATTGACGAACATTTACCGCATCTGTTGCTTCTACACCGTCAGCGACGTTAGTAATACGCTTGTTATTCATATTAATGCCGTTGCTATCAATTGTCGGACCGTTTTTAACCGAAACAGAATCCGCCGTCACTTTCGCAAAAGTCGGATTATCTACTGTTGCTACAGTAATCGTATTGGCATTTTGAGTGATTGCAATATTCTTACCTGAATGTACCGCAACCGTTTCACCCGATTTCACGTTATGGGTAGTAACTTTACCATCTGCCGCTTTAGTTGAAACATTCACGCCTTTATTTGCTGCCGCTGCCGTATCAATTTTAGCTTTAACTTTATCAGATAAGCCATATACCACTTTGCCTTGACCATCTGTGGTAACGTTTAGATCTGAAGTTGCACCAAAGGTTAAGCTATCGCCCTGCTCTAATGTCCAAGTATCCGCTAACGCATCGGCACTTAATGTTGCTTCATTGTTACTCACATTGAAGGTATAAGCAGTTGATTTATCTGCTTTTTCATCAAGTTGTGCTTTATTTACTGCATCTGTGCTGTTTGTACCGGCTTTCACATGACTAATTGCTTTGTCTGCCGCATTAATACCGGCTGTCGTAAGTTCCGGACCATTTTTTACACCAACAGAAGTAGTTGCTACAGCTTGATTTGCATTCATTACATCACTCTCAATACGTGCGATATTAGCTGTACCGGCAACTAATAAATCAGTATTTACATTTGCAATGTTTCCTGTACCCGCAACTAATAAATCAGCATTTACACGAGCAATATCACCTGTACCGCCAACAATTTGATCCGCATTCACACGAGAAATATTACCCGTACCGGCATTAATTTGATCTACATTCACACGAGCAACATCTGTTGTACCCGCAATAATCTGATCCGCATTTACACGTGCAGAAGTTGTGGTAGGCACAGCAACCGGACTTGCAGCTAATGTTGCAACGTCTGCTGTTGCACCATCTACGCTTTCCAATACAAGGCTAGCCGGTGTTGCCATCGCCATCATTAACTCAGGCTCAGCACTAAAATCTTCAAAGCTATCTAATGATCTTCTACTACGGCTACTTCTAGGCGCAGCTTCCGTACTCGCTGATTCACTGGTTAAGCCAGTGTTACTTACCAATTCCGAAGGCGCAATATTCGGATAATAAAGTAACGCATTGCTCACTAAAATTTGATATAACTGCGCACCATTAATTGCGTCCGTACTGAATTCAGAAATATCACCGGCTGCTAAATTAGTAATACCGTTCGAATTAATTTTCGGACCATTTGCAACATTAATCGTATTTACAACATTTAAATTATCAGTATTTACCGTATTTGAAGAGAAACTTGCCGTACGAATTCTATTTGCGTCAAATACACCTGAAACCGCTAATGATTCTGTTCTTACACGAGCCGCATCAACAATTCCTGAAGCAGCTAGTGAACCTGTTCTGATACGAGCAGCATCAATTACACCTGAAGCGGCTAACGAACCGGTTCTTACACGTGCCGCATCAATAATCCCTGACGCCGCCAAATAATTTGTATTTACTTTTTCCGCATTCACTTTTGTTGCATTCACTGCGTTTGAAGCGGTTAATGACGCTGTGTTAACTTGTGTCGCATTTACTGCATCTGATGCAGTTAATGACGCCGTGTTAATTTGGGTCGCATTTACTGCTGCTCGTGCGGTAATTGAATCGGTATTTACTTGCGTTGCATTTACTGCTTTAGCATCAACTGTGGTTGATTTCACATTTTTCGTATTCACTTTTTGTGAATTTACTGCATTCGAAGCGGTTAACGATGCCGTATTAATTTGCGTTGCATTAACTGCATCTGATGCGGTTAATGACGCTGTGTTGATTTGGGTTGCATTTACCGCACCTGATGCTGTTAATGACGCTGTGTTAATTTGGGTCGCATTTACTGCTGCTCGTGCGGTAATTGAATCGGTATTTACTTGCGTTGCATTTACGGTCTTAGCATCAACTACGTTTGTACTCACCGTAAAAGTATTTAAACGGTTCGTATTTGAAGTGGTCGCATTTACAACCGTTGCAGCGACATTACGTGCATTTACTTGTGCAGAATTAACCGCTTGTGAAGCTGTCAAGGCAATCGTATTCACTTTGGTTGCATTTACAGCACCTGAAGCGGTAAGTCCTGCCGTATTAATTTGCGTTGCATTTACTGCACCTGAAGCCGTTAATGATGCAGTATTGATTTGAGTGGCATTTACAGCACCAGACGCAGTAATAGACCCCGTATTCATCTGAGTTGCATTAATTGCATCACCACGTAATGTAGTCGTATTGATTGACGAGAATACAACATTATCAGCAGAAGAAATATTTAATGTATTTCCTTGTGCTGCAAGATTTAAATTATTATCCGAATTAACAATAACTTTATTTAAATTATCAGCAGTAACGGTGACTGTTGTTAATTCATTTGCCATAGATGTCGTATAAAGAGACGATAAAGCTAGCGCAATTATCGTTTTACTCATTTTTTTATTTACATACATATTCCCACCTCAAGTTAAGGGATTTGACTTCTTTCAGTTAAATTTCATTCATTCTTTATTAGATTCAAAGTAAATAAAATTTACGTCTACTTAATATAAATAACTTAATAAAGAACTAAACAAATATATATCTTTTAATCTATATTTACTAACTAATCGGATCTGACCTATAAAAATCTATTCTTTATTACAGATCGGATTTGCTCGATTATCTTTACAAAATAAAAAAACTACTTTTTTTATGGATTTATGATAGAATCAGCGCCATACCTGTAAAATACCTGACTAAATTTAAAGGAGATTATGATGAAAAAATGGCTATTCCCATTACTTGCAACTACACTGTTTACTGTGGGTTGTGAAGATAAATCGGTTGTTCAAAACATCCAACAAGACACAAAAAAAACTGAAACAAATGAATTAAAAAACAATGAGTTAACACAAGTTACCGTTATTGCACCTTGGGAGCTAAATAGCTTACACCCGACTCAATCTGGTGTTATTTTCCAGCGAATGAACTTAGCAGAGACCTTAGTTGAAGCAAATGAAAAAGGAGAGTTAATCCCTGGACTTGCGACTGAATGGAAGAGCAATGAAGATGCAACGGAGTGGACTTTCACGTTACGAGATGCGACCTTCCATAACGGCGAAAAATTAAATGCTCAAATTGTTGTAAAGAATTTAAATTTAGTAATGAATCAACCAAGCATTCTAAAAAAGGCATTTATTAAAGAAATTAATGTTTTAAATCAGAATCAATTAAAATTTAAATTAACAAAATCTTTTGTACCGTTCCCTGCATTTTTAACACATTATTCAACTATTATTTTAGCTGAAGAATCATTTAATGAAAAAAATGAAGTTGTTAAATTAATTGGAACAGGTGCATTTAAAGCAAATAAAATTGAAGCACCACAAAAAATAGAAGCTATTCGCTTTGAACAATATTGGGGAGAAAAACCAAAAGTTATTCATGCCAATTATTTAGCAAGCAGCCGTAGCGAAACGCGTGTATTAATGGCTCAAAGCGATGCAACATCATTAGTGTTTAACTTAGATACGGCGAGTGTCGCACGTTTAAAAACCAATCCTGATTTGACTGTAACCAGTGGTTCTATCGCTCGTACTATTCAAATGAAAATGGATGTGGCAAAACCGTTTTTTAAAGACTTAGCAATTCGCCAAGCGCTTTCACAGGCAATCAATCGTAAAGCGATTGCTGAACAAGTTTTAAAAATCGAAGATGGCATAGCGGATCAAATTCTACCGAAAGCCTTTGCTGATTGGCGTGTAGAAAATAAAGATGAAATTGTAGATCTCACAACAATTAAGCAGAATCTGATTGCTGCCGGTTACCAATTCAATAACGAAGGTAAATTAACTGATAAAGCAGGCAAGCCGTTCAGCTTCACATTAAGAACCTTCTCGGATCGTCCGGAATTGCCGATTATTGCCACAATTTTACAAGCACAATGGAAACAAATTGGGATTGATGTAAATGTGTCGGTCGGAAACTTTAGTGAAATCCCTGCCGGCCATCAGGACGGTAGCTTAGAAATGGCGCTATATGCGTTGAACTATGGTAAAACCATCGATCCATTCGGTGTAATCGTGCAGGATTATGCCAAAGGCGGCAGTGACTGGGGCGTAATGAACTGGAGTAACGAACAATTGGCGCAAACGTTAGAGAAAATCGAAACGGAGCGTGATCCTCAACGAAATAAACACTTAAAACAGACGGTCAGCCAAATTATTCATGATGAACTACCGATTATTCCGGTAGTGTATTATCAGCAAAATGTTGCGACCCATAATGATATCAAAGGTGTTACACTTGATCCGTTCGAAAGAAGATTCTTTTTAGAAAGACTTACAAAATAACATTATCAAATTAGCATTTAAAACACGGAAAATAGCACAGACTCTTGGGCAAATTCCGTGTTTTTTAATGAATTCATGGTTAGAAATATGCTTAATATTATTTTTAGACGACTGCTGCAAATTATTTTAGTGGTTTGGTCGGTTGGTACTCTCACTTTTATTCTGACTCGACAGCTCTCGGGGGATATGGCTTATCGTATAGCGGCAAGCCGTTACGGTTATGATCAAGCTGATAGTGCCGCTGCCGAATTAGTACGCACCGAATTAGGACTAGATCAACCGTGGTGGCAAAGCTATGGAAACTGGTTACTTGACCTTTTACAGCTTAATTTAGGTAAATCCTTAGTTACCGGCGATTTAGTCTGGAACGAAATTGCTCATCAGTTCGGACATACGCTTAGCCTCGCGATTGTTGCGCTCATTATGGCAATTATGATTGGTCCGATGCTTGGTGTACTTGCCGCTCGCAAAGAAAATGGCTTTTTTGACCGCTTCACCCTCGTATTTAGCACCTTGTTTCGTTCCGTACCGGCATTTATTATCGCCATCGGACTAATTACGCTCTTTTCGGCAACATTGCACTGGCTACCAGCTGGTGGTTACGGTAAATGGCAACACTTTATTTTACCAGCTTTAACATTAGCATTAGGACTGAGTGCCGTTTCAGTACGCGTTACTCGTACGGCAATGTTGCAAGTAAAACAATCCGAATATTACCAATTCGCACGTTTAAAAGGGCTATCTAGATGGCAAACTTTTACTCGCCACGGTATCCGCAATATCGCTATTCCAGTAATTGCTTATCATGCCGTACAGCTGGTTTATTTGATTGAAGGCGTGGTTGTAGTAGAAAGTCTCTTCGCTTGGCCTGGCAGCGGACACGCTTTGGTACATGCAGTGATTGCTAGAGACGTGCCGATGATCCAAGGTACTTCTCTCGTGATGGGCGGTTTATTTGTACTGTTAAATATGTGTGCAGATATGCTGAGTGCGTGGATTGATCCACGAATTACTAATAAACGTCATGGAGAATAATAATGAATAAAATGACATTCAGCCAAAAAGTTGGTGCAGCGATTCTTGCCATGTTGCTCGCTTTTGCCTTTTTACAGCCCTATTTTTATCCAATGGATATTGGATTCCAAGATCTGACAACGATTCTCGCCAAACCCGGTGAACTTGCGTGGTTTGGCACAGATCACCTCGGGCGAGATATGCTAGCCCGCCTTGCTTCGGCGATTCGCTTATCATTCGGTCTATCTCTTTTTAGTGTATTTTGTGCATTAGTTGCCGGGCTGATATTTGGTATTCTAGCCGGCTTTTTCGGCGGATGGCTTGACCGACTATTCAGCTTTATTTGCGATTTAGTGATGGCTCTCCCCGGCTTATTACTCATTCTATTATTTGCTTCATTGTCCCCGGGATCATTTTGGACGCTTTATTTAGGTATCGCTTTGGTGATGTGGGTGGAATTTTTCCGTGTAATTCGAGCAGTCAGTCAAACGCTTGCTTCCAGTGCTGAAATCGAATCTTCTCGCTTAATGGGAATGGGATTATTTTATAGCTTTAAACGCCATCTTTTACCACGTTTGCTACCGCTTATTGTAACCTTAAGTGCTTTTTCGCTAGGTAATGCAATTCTGGCATTAGCAACACTCGGGTTTGTGAATGTGGGGCTACGTCCACCTACAGCCGAATTAGGTTTAATGATGACTGAATTATTCCCTTATTACTATGAAGCTCCGTGGATCTTTATGCAGCCGGTGATTGCTGTCTTTTTAATGGTTCTCAGCCTTCAACTTTTATCAGGGAGAGTAAAATAATGGCACTATTACGCATTGAGAATGTTGGAGTAAAAACCACCACAGATTTAACCTTAGTTGAACCGATAAGTTTAACGCTAGAACAAGGTAAAAATATCACGATTCTCGGTGAAACCGGTTCAGGAAAAAGCTTGTTGATTCAAGCTATTATGGGTGCTTTGCCGGAAGGGCTCGAGGCAAGCGGTCAAATTTTTGTAGAAAATAGCAAAACCGAAAACACACAGCTAGAATCGCTTTGGGGTAAAACCTTGGTAATGTTGCCGCAAGAGCCTCGCCGTTCTCTTGACCCAATTATGACGATTGGTAAACAGCTTTGGGAAAGTTTTTTCTTCGTAGCTAAAAAAGATAAACAAGCGGCAAAAACCGAAGGAACAAACACTCTTGAGCATTTGGGCTTAAAAGCATGGGAAACTGCATATCCGCACCAACTCTCCGGCGGTATGGCCCAGCGAGCTTCTTTTGCTGTCGCTACGGCAGCCGGCGGTAAAATTTTATTAGCTGATGAGCCAACCAAAGGGCTTGATCAAAAAAGCAAAACCAATGTGATCCAATTACTAAAACAGACTTATCAGAATCAAGGCGGTTTGCTCACTATCACACACGATATTGAAGTTGCCGAACAATTAGGTGGCGAAATCTTGGTGATGAAAAAAGGGCAGTTATTAGAAAAAGGTTCTGCGGAAACATTGCTTGCTAACCCACAACATCCGTATACCAAAGCCTTAATTGCCGCTGATCCGAAGCATTGGCAAGCGGTCGAAAATTCGCAAAATTTTGCAAAAAATCAACCGCTTGTATCGGTGAAAAATCTGAGTGTTGCACGAGGCAAACGAACACTTTTCAGTGAACTTTCATTTGACTTACATCAAGGCGAAATCTTAGGTGTTGTCGGACACAGCGGTATCGGCAAAAGTACGCTCGCTGATGTGTTATGCGGTTTGCTTAAGCCTAAATCGGGCGAAGTAATTTGGCACAGCCAGCAACATAAAAAACATCAGGTATTGAAACTGTACCAAGATCCACCGGAAGCTTTTGCCCCGACTGTCAGTTTACAGACGTTGTTAGATGATGTGATCGATAAACATAAGTTAGATCGTTCGCAAATTCCAACTTTGCTGCAACAATTGGCGCTTTCTCCGGAAATTATCACCCGTAATGCAGAAAGCGTCTCAGGTGGTGAATTGCAACGTGTTGCGATCTTACGTGCATTATTGCTTGAACCGGTGTTACTTTTTGCCGATGAAGTGACCTCTCGCTTAGATCCGATCACGCAAAAAGAAACGATTGAATTATTAATCAATCAATGCCGTCAACGCCAATGTGCGTTAGTGATTGTTAGCCACGATCCATATTTAATTGAAAAAAGCTGCGATAAAGTGATTGATTTAACTCAGTTTATTTAGTTGTCCAGAAAACAACTGGTTCATACCAGCTGTTCAAAGAAAACAAGCGGTCGTTTTTGATGAAAACTTTGCAAAATTTGCTTTGTTCTCCTTAAAAACGACCGCTTATTTTTATTTTATTCCTCGATATTATTCAACTAGGTCTAACATCTCCTGTGCATTGGCAAGTACTGCATCGGTAATTTTACTTCCGCCTAATAACCTTGCTAAGGCTTGCACCCGCTCTGCTTGGGTTAATAACGACATTTGAGTTTCTGTCTGATTATTTTCCACATACTTTTGTACATTGAAATGCTGATGACCGTAACTTGCTACCTGCGGTAAGTGTGTCACACAAAGCACCTGACATTTCTTGCCTAATTGACGTAACAACTTGCCAACTGTGGTTGCTGTCGGACCGCTAATCCCGACATCCACCTCATCAAAAATAATGGTTGGTGTGGATAATTTATTTGCGGTTAATACCTGAACTGCCAATGAAATACGAGATAACTCACCACCAGAAGCTATCTTGGCTAACGGCTGAGCTTGCTGCCCTAAATTACTACGCAAGTTAAATTCAACGAAGTCCGCTCCGTTACTTGATATCTTTTTAGAGTCATGTTGCACATCAATAAAAAACTCACCGTTTTCCATTGAAAGATGTTTAATTTGTGCAGTCACTTGCTCAGCTAATTTTTTACCTGCCTCAAGACGCTTTTGATAAATTTGTTCTGCCAACTGAATAGATTGTTGATAAGCCGCTTGTTCATCTGCAATTAGCTGTTCTTCATTTCCGGCAAAATCTACCAACTTTTGTAATTCATCTTGGAGTAGCGAATGATGTTGCCATAAGTTTTCCGGCAATACATGATGCTTGCGGGCTAATTGAATCGTCTTACTGATACGTGTATCCAACTCATTGAGTAAATCCGGATCTTGTTCGATTTTGCTGGCTAAATCACTTACTTCAGAACTAGCTTCCTGAACTTGAATAAGTGATTCATTTAGCATATTTAGCGCCGATTGATAACGTGAATCAACTTCTACTAAATCTTCTAAATGGCGAATCGCCTTATATAGCATTGAATCAACATTTAATTCATTTTCGCTCAGTAAATCAGTCACTTCTTGGGATAATGCGGTTAATGCTTCAGAATTGGATAACCGGCTATGCGTTTCTTCCATTTCTTCAAATTCGCCTTGCTTAATCGCAAACTCATCCAATTCATCCACTTGATATTGCAATAGCTGTTTACGAGCCTCATTCTCTTGGCACTGTTGACGAAAATTTTTAACCTGCTGATGTAATTTCTTCCAACGATGATATTGGTTACTCATCTCATTCAACAAGCTATGAATGCCCGCATAGTTATCCAATACTTCCAATTGATATTCGCTCTTGAGTAGCAATTGCGGTGCGTGCTGACCATTTAAATGAATCAGATATTGGCCTAATTCTCGTAGCTGAGAAATCGGTAACGGGCGATTATTCACGAATGCTTTAGAACGCCCCTCTTGGTTAATCATACGACGTAAAATACATTCCTGAGGATTATCTTCATCCAATAACTCGTGCTGCTGTAACCACAAATACGCAGGACTGGTCGGTTGCATAGTAAAGGTTGCGGTAATATCCGCTTTATCCGCACCATTACGAATCATACTACTTTCAGAGCGATAACCGAGACAAAGGCTCAACGCATCAATCGCAATTGACTTACCGGCACCGGTTTCTCCAGTAATGACCGACATGCCTTCATTCAGCTCTAGCGTTAAGTGACGAACAATCGCAAAATTATTAACCGTTAATTGAGTGAGCATAAAACACCTGTAAAAATATATCCTGTATGGATATATACTATAACTGTTTTTTTGAACAGTAAAGTATTTTTGCAAGATTTTTGCCGAATCCGACCGCTTGCCATAAAAAAATCCTCGCTGATTTTCATCAACGAGGATTTTCAAACTAATCAATCTTACTATTATTAAATAAAGACTTGTTCGCCAATACGATAACCCTGCGGAGCTTGTTCTTTGTCTTCAAAAGTTACAAATTCCCAAGCATTTTCGTTAGCAAGGATTGCACGTAATAATTTGTTATTTAAACCGTGTCCTGATTTATATGCGCTGAAATCACCAAGGATATTATAGCCACACATAAATAAGTCGCCGATTGAGTCTAACATTTTGTGCTTCACTAATTCGTCTTTATAGCGTAGGCCTTCTTCATTCAAAATACGATATTCATCTAATACAATCGCATTATCAAGGCTACCGCCCAATGCTAAGCCGATTGATTGAAGGTATTCAACATCTTTCATAAAAGTGAAAGTTCTTGCACGGCTGATTTTGTGAATAAAGTTTTCAGCAGATAATTCCATTTTGAAATTACGCACATCTTTGCTGATCATCGGATGGCTAAAATCAATAGTGAAATCTAATTTTAAACCTTTACTATAAGGTTTCATTTCCGCCCATTTATCACCTTCTTCCACACGTACCGTTTCTTTGATACGGATGAATTTTTTCGGCGCATCTTGCTCTTCAATACCTGCATCTAATAATAAATAGATGAATGGACTTGCACTGCCGTCCATAATCGGAATTTCAGGCGCATCTACTTCAACAATTAAGTTATCTAAACCTAATGAAGCCATTGCGGCATTTAAATGCTCAACGGTTGAAATACGTACACCGTCATCATTAATCATACAAGTACAAAGTTGCGTATCACGAATAGATTCCGCACTTGCAGGAAAATACACTGCAGGTTCTAAATCTGTACGAGCGTAAATAATCCCCGTATTCGCCGGAGCAGGACGTAACGTTAACGTTACTTTTTTACCGCTGTGCAAGCCGATACCGGTAACTTTGGTCGCTTGTTTTAGCGTTCTTTGTTTAATCATTATTCTGTCCTTATTCCCTATATTGGGCGATCATTACTGACCGTTTCTCATAAACCCAGGGATTGAGTTTGGAGACCAAACTTGAGAAGAATCAACTTGCTGTGGTTTTGGTGCTGCAGACTGAGATTGGCTAAATTGAGCCGGTTGCTGAGTATAACCTTGTTGAGGTTGAGCAAATGCTGGCTGAGCCGGTTGTGCCTGTGGCTGATATGCAGCCTGAGTGTGCTGCTGAACTTGTTGTTGCAACACTGGCGTTCTTGGTAAAGTTAACTCTTCTGCTTGACCAATACCTGTCGCAACTAAAGTTACACGTAATTTACCATCCATTTCAGGGTAAACTGACGTACCAAATACAATCGTTGCATCTGAAGCCGCAAAACTATGGATATAATCCATAATCACATCAACTTCGTTAAGTTCAATATCTAAACCTGATGAAATACTTACTAAGATACCTTTCGCACCAGATAAATCAACATCTTCTAATAATGGGCTAGCCACTGCATCGTGAGCTGCACGCTCTGCACGGTCTTCACCTTCAGCAATACCTGTACCCATCATTGCACGTCCCATTTCAGACATTACTGTTTTCACGTCTGCAAAGTCAACGTTGATTAACCCTGGAGAGGTAATCATATCGGTAATCCCTAAAACGGCATTACGTAAAATATCATTTGCCGCTTTAAAAGCGTCCATCATTTTTGTATTTTTTGGTAATACTTTTAATAATTTATCGTTAGGGATGATGATTAATGAGTCTACGTGTTTAGAAAGCTCTTGAATGCCTTGTTCCGCATAACTCATACGTTTGTTACCTTCGAAACGGAACGGTTTCGTTACGATTGCAACTGTTAGTGAACCTTGTGATTTTGCGATATCCGCAATAACCGGTGCCGCACCGGTACCTGTGCCACCACCCATACCGGCAGAAATAAACACCATATCCGCACCAGCAAGCATATTAGATAATGCTTCGCGATCTTCTTCCGCTGCTTGACGACCTACATTCGGGTTTGCACCGGCACCTAAACCTTTAGTGATATTCGCACCGATTTGAATAGTTTGGCGAACAGAACTTGTACGTAATACCTGCGCATCCGTATTCACTGAGAAAAACTCAACGCCACCAACACCTTCATTATTTAGGTTACCGTCAACCATATGGTTCAGTGCATTACCGCCACCGCCACCAACGCCAACAACCTTGATTACCGCATCTTGTGTTGTTTCATAAATAGGTTCAAACATTTTTCATCTCCCTACGTGCCAACTTGTTTGTCAACACTATTAAAAACTCGATTTTGCCCAATTAACAGCCTTCTTTACGCCTCTGCCTAAAACATCAAGGAGCGTATCTACTTTCTCACCAATTTCACCACCGCTACCCTTTTCGTCAGAATTGTAATGGCTATACTGTAAAAGACCGAGTACTGTTGCATATTGTGGTTTATTTACATAGTCCGTTAACCCTGTAATATTTAACGGATATCCAACTCTTACTTGAGAGCCGAAGATATTTCTCGCACATTCTACAATATCTTCGATTTGCGAACCACCACCAGTAAGCACAAAACCTGCAATTAATTCCTGTTTTATGCCTTTTTGGAACAATTCGTGACGTAATTGAGTTAACTCATTCTCAACAACCTTCAATAAATCACTATAACATTGCGAAGTTACCGTCGCAACTTGTGCCTTGGTGAAGGTTCTCGGCATTCGACCGCCTAGTCCTGCTACCTCAATTTTTTTCTCAGCATTATGAGTTGGAGGGTTAATCGCACTACCATAATTCATTTTGATGCTTTCGGCTTCGTTACGTGAAGTCGTAAATACATGCGCAATATAATCAGTGACGTTATTACCCGCAAATGGAATCACTTTACTAAAACGTAATGCACCATCTGTATAAACTAAAACATCCATTGTGCCGCCACCGATATCAATTAAGCAAACACCTAACTCTTTCTCATCTTCGGTTAATACGGAATAACTTGATGCAAGTCCTGAAAAGACAACTTTATCTACTTTTAACTTCGCACGTTCTACCGCATTTTTCAGATTACGTAACCAATCTTGATGGCAAGCAATCAGATGTGCTTGAGCTTGTAAACGCATACCGGATAAACCCACCGGGTTTTTCGTTGCCGGTAATCGGTCTACTTTATATTCCTGCGGAATAATATGCAACGTTTCTAAGCCGTCCGGTAATTTAATCGAACGCGCAATATGAATAGCAGAATCAATATCTTCATTCGTTACTGTCCCACCAAGCGGTACAGTACCGCTTTCATTTAAAGCGGTGATATGTTGTCCAGAAATAGCAAGCGTTACACCAATAATTTGGCAATCCGAGACTGATTCGGCTTGTTCAATCGCGCGTTGAATCGAATTCACCGCGGCATCTAAATCAATAACGCCACCACGATCAACACCTTTGGCTGGACACACCCCTGAACCAATCACATTGATTACACCATCAGGCAAAACTTCTCCAACAACGGCTACAACTTTTGACGTGCCGATATCTAAACCGACAATTATTTTGGATTCTGCTATTTTTGTCATATCACTATATTATGCTTGCTAAGAATTATTGATGTACAGGACTAAAACCGACAGCTGCGCCATGTTCATAACGCAGATCCACATAAGCCAGTCGTTGTCCTTCAGGAACATTAATTTCCGGAAAAATCGTCACAAAACGGTCAATTTTTGGTGTCCATTCCCCTCGACCGAGGCGCAGCTCTACATGATTTGATAAAGTGATCGTCCAAGAACCTCTGTTATCCACTGCAACGGATTGCAACTCTAAATTTCGAGCTTTTAAGTCCGCTTTTATTTTACTCCACGCATCTAGAACTACCTTTCCTTCGGAATCCGGTCCATAAAGTACCGGAAGCCCCGTTTTATCCATTCGATCAGCCGGTAAACTGAATACCACACCGTGATCGGAAAGAAAGTTAGTATTATTCCAAATAGCAACAGGATTATGTTCAATTAATGTAATGCTTAAACGATCAGGATAAAGCTTTCTAACAACAACATCTCGAACCCAAGAGATACCAAGTAATTTTTCTTTAACTTGTTGAATGTCTTGACCGAAATATCCTTTTAGAACAGGCTTTTGCGATAAAGTTTCCCGAACGTCCGCATTTGTCGTAAATCGAGTTTTATGGGTAAGCGCATAAGCACGAATCGGAGTCTTATCCAGATTCTCTAACCAATGATGCCAATTGCTATAAACGATAAATGTGAAGATTACGCATAATAACACAATCAACGGCTTAATTAATACTAACCGATTAAAGGGATTTGCTGAAGATTTTGCTTTTAACGGCTTAAAACGAACCGAAGGTGCCGTTTTTTTGCGTAAAACAGAAACCATTATGCGCTTAACTCCAATACACGTTCGACTAATTTTTCAAATGGGATACCGACCGTTGCTGCAGATTTCGGGAAAATACTATGGCTTGTCATACCCGGACAAGTATTCACTTCAACTAAATTAAAGTTACCATTTGCATCTTCCATCACATCAATTCGGCTCCAGCCACGGCAGCCAACCACATCATAAGCCGCTTTAACTAATTTTGCCACTTCCGCTTGACGTTCATCATTTAATGCCGGCACGACATATTGGGTATTATCCGACACATATTTCGCATGATAGTCGTAAAACTCACCATCCGGAATCACTTGTACTGCCGGTAATACTTGACCGTCTAGCACCGGAACGGAATATTCCTTACCTGCCAAGAAAGCTTCTACTAAGACGATTGAATCGAACTTTAACGCTTCTTCCACTGCCGGTAATAATTGCTCAACCTTTTTTACTTTAGTTACGCCGACACTTGAACCTTCGCTTGAAGGTTTAACGAATACCGGTAAACCTAATTTTGCAATAATTTGTTCGGAATCGACCGCTTCTCCACGGCGAACAACCACCATTTCAGCCGTTGGTAAACCGACTGCTTGCCACATTAATTTGGTACGGAATTTATCTAAAGTTACCGCTGACGCCATCACGCCGCAACCGGTATAAGGAATACCCATTTGCTCCAATGCACCTTGTAATACACCGTTTTCACCGATACCGCCGTGTAAAATATTGAAAACGCGTTGAATCCCTTTTTCTTTTAATTTTTCAATCGGGAAATCTTTAGTATCAATACCTTCTACATTATAGCCTAGGGATTTTAATGCTTCGGTTACCGCTGCGCCTGAATTTAGCGATACTTCACGTTCTTGAGAAACGCCGCCAAATAACACTGCAATTTTTTCATCTTTAATGCTCATTTTTTATCCTTTCTTATTTTGAACACGATGTATCGTGCCCCTACTACTCGATTCAAGGTTCACAAGCGGTCAATTTTGCAAAATTTTTTGCAAATCTTACCGCTTATTAAGCTTTCCAACTTTCTGCCAAACCACGAGAAATGCGACTTACACTGCCGGCGCCTTGTGCAAGAATTAAATCGCCGTCTTGGATAATTTGATCTAATACTTCACCAAGCTGATCGGTATCCGAAACTAAAATCGGATCGACTTTACCCAAATTGCGGATTGAACGGCATAACGCTTTACTATCCGCACCAACAATTGGCGCTTCACCTGCCGCATACACTTCGAGCATAATTAACGCATCAACTTGTGATAACACTTGTACAAAATCATCGAATAAATCACGAGTACGTGAATAACGGTGCGGTTGGAAAATCATTACTACGCGTTTATCTTCCCAACCTGAACGGGCCGCTTTAATCGTTACATCCACTTCGGTCGGATGGTGACCGTAATCATCGACTAACATCACTTTACCGTTCGGACGAATAAATGAACCTAATTGGTCAAAACGGCGGCCTGCACCTTGGAAATCAGCAAGCGCGGCTAAAATTGCTTCGTTGGCAATGCCTTCTTCTTTCGCTACCGCAAGAGCTGCCGTTGCATTCAGTGCATTGTGTTTACCCGGTACATTCAGCAATACGTCAATACGTTCGCCGTTCGGACACACCACCGTGTAATGTCCTTGGAAACCGGTTTGCTGGTAATCTTCGATACGATAATCGGCTTTTTCGCTAAAACCGTACGTCACAACCTGGCGACCGACTTGCGGTGCGATTTCCATCACGGTTTCATCATCGGCACACATAACCGCTAAACCGTAGAACGGTAAGTTACGTAGGAATTTTACATAAGTCGCTTTCATCTGTTCGAAATCACCGCCGTAAGTATCCATATGATCCGGCTCAATATTCGTTACCACCGAAACCATCGGTTGTAAATGTAAGAATGACGCATCACTTTCATCCGCTTCCGCAATTAAGTAACGGCTTGCACCTAAATGAGCGTTCTTCCCTGCCGATTTAACCAAACCACCGTTAACAAAAGTCGGGTCTAATTGCGCTTCAGTATAGATCATCGAAATCATTGCGGTGGTAGTTGTTTTACCGTGTGTTCCCGCAATAGCGATACCGTGACGGAAACGCATAATTTCCGCTAACATTTGCGCACGTTGAATCACCGGAATTCGTGCTTCTTTTGCCGCACGCACTTCCGGATTGCTATCATCAATCGCACTTGAAGCAACCACTACGCTCGCACCGGTAACATTTTCCGCTTGATGCCCGATAAAGACTTTTGCACCGGCTTCAGCTAAACGTTTAGTTACCGGACCTTCGGCAATATCAGAACCGGAAATTTGATAGCCTTCATTCAATAATACTTCAGCGATACCGCTCATTCCCGCTCCGCCGATACCGATAAAATGGATTTGATTTACACGGCGCATTTCCGGTACTAATTTTTTAATTTTATCTTGGAAATTTTTCATTGTTGTTTTCCTATCTGTACAACCAAATATTTTTGTTGGTTGCGTTTAAAACTATTTCGCTTGTTCGATAATCACTTCCGCTACACGTTGAGCGGCTGTAGGCGTTGCTTTCGCTCTGGCTTTGACTGCCATTTCGGTTAATTTTTGGCGATCGGCAATTAACGGCTGTAACGCACTTAATAAACTTTCTACCGTAAAATCTTGCTGTTCGATAATGATTGCCGCACCGTCATCCGCTAAATAAGTCGCATTCAAATATTGCTGACGATCTTTATGTTGATAAGGCACAAAAATGGCTGGTAAACCTGCTGCAGCAATTTCACAGACGGTTAAAGCACCTGAACGACAAATCACTAAATCCGCCCAATTATAGGCTTGTGCCATATCATCAATAAATTCGGCGGCAATACCGTTACCGGTCGTTTGATAAATTTCTTCCACACCACTGAGATTGCCTTTTCCCACTTGATGGCTAATAAACACATTTTGACCAAGCTGTTTAGCTGCTTCAGGTACGGTTTGGTTAATCACTCTTGCACCTTGACTGCCGCCCATCACTAAAATATTGATCGGATAACCTCGTTCGGCAAAACGAATTTCCGGCGCTTCAAGCTGAGCAAGATCTTCACGCACAGGATTTCCCACCACTTCCGCATTTGGGAATGCGGTCGGGAACGCCTGTAAAACACGACGAGCAATTTTTGATAACCATACGTTGGTTAAACCGGCAACCGCATTTTGCTCGTGTAAAATGACCGGTACGCCGCATAATTTCGCTGCAATGCCACCCGGCCCGGATACATATCCGCCCATACCGAGCACCGCATCAGGTTGATAATTTTTAATGATTTTACGTGCCTGCATCACCGCTTTAAAAATCGCAAACGGTGCTTTCAGCAATGCGCCGATACCTTTTCCTTTCAATCCGGAAATTTGAATAAACTCAATCGGAATACCGTGCTTTGGCACAAGGTCGGCTTCCATTCGATCTTGAGTGCCTAACCAACGGATCTCCCAGCCCTGTTTCTGCAGTTCTCGCGCAACCGCAATTGCCGGAAATACATGGCCGCCGGTTCCACCTGCCATAACAAGAAGTTTTTTAGTCATTTTGGTCTCTTTTGCAAAAATTGAGCGTAATCGCTCACTTATTAGATTTTTTAGACAAATTGTTGTTATTGTACAGGAAATTGACAATTTACGGAAAAAGAAAGCGGTCAGTTTTTGCAAATTTTTTGCAAATTCCGACCGCTTGTTTCTTTAAATTTCTTTGATTTGCGCATGCCCTATTAAAGCAAGACGATTTTCATAATCAATTCGCAGTAAAATCGCAATTGCGATCGACATAATAACTAAACTGGAGCCACCATAACTCACCAATGGGAATGTTAATCCTTTGGTCGGTAGTAAACCTGAAGCCACCCCTAGATTTACGAAACCTTGTAAGAAGATCCAAATCGCGATTCCGAAAGCTAAGAAACCACGAAAACGCTCTTCCAATTTCAATGCATCTTTACTAATTTTGAGTGCACGTAATGCTAAAGAAACTAACAAGATCACAATCGCGACAATACCGATAAATCCGAATTCTTCACCGACTACTGCCATAACGAAGTCCGTATGTGCTTCCGGCAAGTATTCCAGTTTTTGTACCGAGTTGCCTAATCCTTGTCCCCAGAATTCACCTTGACCAAATGCCATTTGCGAGTTGGAAAGTTGGAAACCGTCACCATAAGCATCCGCAAAAGGATCCATAAATGAGGTAACACGTTTAAGGCGATATTCGGATGTCAGTACTAAAAACGCAAATAAGATCGCCGCCGCAATGCCTAAGAACAGGAACTGTAAAATTCTCGCCCCCATAATAAACAACATGGCAAACGTTAATACGAATAATACGAACGTACTACCTAAGTCCGGCTGTAGCAGTAACAAAATACCGAAAATAGCCAAAATCACCATCGGACGAATAAAGCTCGCACGCTTGGTACGCATTTCATCATATTTGCGCACATAGAAGCTGGCGAAATAACAAATAATGGCTAATTTCGCCAATTCTGCCGGCTGGAAATTTATCGGTCCGAGCGGGATCCAACGTGTTGCACCGTTAACATTACGTCCAAAAACCAGCACGACCACTAAAAACAGTAACGATATTAAGAAAAAAGCCACATTACGTTTTTCCCAACTTTCGGTTGGGATCTGCACGACAATGACAAATGCACATAACGAAGCCGCTAAATACAATCCGTCACGTACCGCAAAGTAAAACGGATCGTCATTTAAACGGGTACTTACCGGAATCGATGCCGAAGTTACCATCACAAAACCGATAACTAATAAGCCGAAAAACAGCCAGATCAACGTGCGATCATATAGCGAATTAGTCGGCGTTAATCGTATCCATTTATCCCATTCTGTCTTAAATCTTTCTAACATATTAAGCGGTTACTTCCTGAGCTAATTTGACAAAAACGTGTCCACGTTCTTCAAAGTTCTTAAATTGATCGAGACTTGCGCAAGCCGGCGACAGTAGTACCATATCACCTTTTTTCAGTTGCGGGCGAATTTGCTCAATCGCTTGTTGCATAGTTTCCACCAATACGCTTTGGTTTGATAATGCGGCTAACTGTGTACCGTCCTGACCGAAGCAATAACAAACGATATTCGGTTTATTAATCAGTGGTTTTAACTCGGAAAAATCCGCCGCTTTACCGTCACCGCCTAATAACAAATAAAGCGTTCCCGACACTTGTAAACCGTTGAGTGCCGCTACCGTACTACCGACATTGGTTGCTTTTGAGTCGTTCACCCAACGTACGCCGTCATTGGTTTTGACCGCTTGGAAACGGTGATCCAAACCGCCGTACACTTGCAATGCTTTTACAATCCCTTCACGCGGAATGCCCGCCGCTTCGGCTAATGCCATTGCTGCTAATGCATTCATTTCATTATGACGACCTGAAATCAGCATTTCTTTGGTTGGGATAATTGCATCATCACCCGAATATAAAATACCGTTGCGCATAATGTACTCGGCATTATGTTCTGCAAAACGAATCAATTTTTTAACCGCTTGCGTTTCAAGAGGATAAGTCAGTCTATCTTCACCATTTACAATCACATTCTCGGCATTGTCGTAAATACGCAATTTCGCTAAACGATATTCTTCAACCGAGTTATTGTAACGATCCATATGATCTTCACTGATATTTAAAATGGTTGCCGCAACTGCTTTTAAAGAAGAAGTGGTTTCTAATTGGAAGCTGGACAGCTCCAACACAAACAATTCATATTCCTCATTCAATAGACTTAATACCGGCACCCCGATATTGCCGCCCATACCGACTTTAATCCCCGCCTGTTTTGCCATTTCGGTCACTAATGTCGTGACCGTGCTTTTGCCGTTTGCACCGGTAATCGCAATAATCGGTGCTTTCGCTTCACGCACAAATAATTCGATATCGCCAACCACTTCCACACCGGCATTGATAGCTTGTTGAATTTCCGGTGTAGCCAATGCAAGCCCCGGGCTAATCACAATTAAATCGGAAGCTAATAGCCATTCGCTGTTTAAACCGCCGGTATGCAACGGTACATCTGCCGGAAGCTGGTCGGCACCTGCCGGTTTTTCACGGGTATCAATTACTTGTACTTTTGCTTGCTTATCCGCAAAAAATTCGACACAAGATAAACCTGTTTTGCCTAAGCCGATAATGGTAACGACCTTATCTTTATATTGGTTTTGCATAATTGAATCTCTTTATAATGGGTAAAAATTTGGATAAATCAGACCGCTTGCAAGCGAAAAAGGTGGGACAAGCCCACCTATGATTAACGAAGTTTTAACGTGACTAAGCCAACTAATACAAGCATCAAGGTAATGATCCAGAATCGCACGATAACACGAGGCTCCGGCCAACCTTTTAATTCGAAGTGATGGTGAATCGGCGCCATACGGAAAATACGTTTTTGGCGAAGTTTATATGAGCCGACTTGTAAAATTACCGAGAGCGCTTCCACCACGAATACACCGCCCATAATCACGAGTAATAATTCTTGGCGAACTAATACCGCAATCGTGCCTAACGCACCACCTAATGAAAGTGAACCGACATCGCCCATAAATACTTGTGCCGGGTAGGTGTTGTACCATAAGAAACCTAAACCTGCGCCAACAATTGCCGTACATAGAATCACTAATTCACCGGCATTCGGTACAAACGGAATATGTAAATATTGCGCAAAATTAAAGTTACCAGTAGCCCATGCAATGAGTGCAAAAGCCGATGCCACCATAATAGTCGGTACAATCGCTAAACCATCTAAACCGTCCGTGAGGTTTACTGCGTTTGAAGTGCCGACAATTACAAAATAAGACAGAATGATAAAGAAAATACCAAGCTGCGGCATAAAGTCTTTAAAGAACGGTACCACTAATTGAGTTGCCGCCGTATCTTTACCGACCGCATAAATACCGAATACAGCAATCAACGCAATGACTGATAACCAGAAATATTTCCAACGAGCAATTAAGCCATCGGTATTTTTGCGTTTGATTTTCCAGTAATCATCAACGAAACCGACCGCTCCGTAGCCGAATAGCACGAACAGCACAAACCAAACATAACTGTTACGTAAATCCGCCCAAAGTAAGGTACTCACACCGATGGCGATTAAAATCATAATACCGCCCATGGTCGGCGTACCACGTTTTTTGAAATGGCTTTCCGGGCCGTCATTACGCACTTCTTGACCGAATTTTAAAAGCTGTAAGCGACGAATCACTTCAGGGCCAATCCATAAACCGATTCCCATTGCAGTAAGCAATGCCATAATTGCACGGAAAGTAATATAAGATACAACGTTAAATGCTGTATTGTATTGAACTAAATACTCAGCAAGCCAAACTAACATAAGAAAAAACCCTTGTTAAATCATACTAAGCGGGCAATTGCCCACAAATTTTATCCACACTAGATAGTGCTACGAGCAACAACTCATTTTCACTATCTACCTACCTTAAAAATTAAAAAGAAACGCCCAAAGAAAGGCATAAAGCAGAAATCAATGTTTCCATTTTTTGGCTACGAGAACCTTTTGCTAACAACACTAGCGGTTGTTTTTCTGCAATCTTTTGCGAAATAATTGGTAATAAGAAATCGTGCATTGCTTGTTTATCGGTAAAGTGATGTGCAGTCTCTCCACTAATTACCGCACTTTGCTTACCGAAACTCACCACTAAATCTAAATCTGCCTCACGTACGAAATCCGCCACTTGTTGGTGACAAGCTGCACTTTCATCGCCGAGTTCCGCCATATCACCGACCGCAAAAATACGGAACGCCGGATAATTTTTTAATACCGCCACCGCTGATTTCATCGAATCGACATTGGCGTTATAGGTATCATCAATCAATAAACAATGCTGATTAACTTCAACCGGATACAAGCGACCTCTGACTTGCGAGCGTTGCTCCAAGCCGGCTTTGATCGCATTTAAATCTGCACCGACCGCCATAGCGAGCGAAGTTGCGGCTAAAGCATTGCTGACATTATGTGCGCCTAAATAAGGTAAATTAATTTCGATTTCGCCTTGCGGAGAATGTAGAGTGAAATGAGAACCGGATAAGCCTAATTCCACATTTTCCGCCCAAAAATCTGCATACGAATCTTGATCCGAACCGGTATAGCTGAATGATTGCAGCTCATGCTCACCAATTTCTTTTTGCCATTGCGGGTAATAGAACGCTTGGTTCACAATCGCTTTACCACCGGCTTTTAAGCCTCGATAAATTTCGCCTTTCGCTTGTGCCACACCGGCAAGTGAGCCGAAACCTTCTAAATGTGCCGCTGCAACGTTATTCACTAAACAAGCGTCCGGTTGAGTGATCGCTGTGGTATAAGCAATTTCACCGATATGGTTTGCACCGAGTTCCACCACCGCAAATTTATGTTGCGGCGTTAAACGTAATAAGGTCATCGGCACACCAAGGTCGTTATTTAAATTGCCAAAGGTATAAAGCACTTCATCTTCACAAGCGGTCATTTTTTGCAAAATTTTTGCCGTCATTTCTTTCACGGTGGTTTTGCCCGAAGAACCAGTCATCGCCACTGTTTTCGGATTAAGTTTCGCTTTTAACCATTTGGCTAACTCGCCTAACGCTAAGCGTGTATCTTTCACGACAATTTGCGGTACGGAAATTTCACATTCACGCTCAACCACCACTGCCACACAGCCTTGCTCCACCGCATTAGCTAAGTAATGGTGCGCATCAAAGTTCTCGCCTTTTAATGCAAAAAACAGTCCGTTTTCGACCGCTTGTCGGGTGTCGGTGCTAGTGGTTTCCACCACTACATTGCCATCACCAATCAACTGCGCATTAAGAATGCCGGCAATTTCATTTGTTGTTAGTTTTATCATTTTCTTCTTTCAAAAATATTTGCTGTAAACCTCGTACTATATGTACGAGGTTACTGATTGTGCGGTTGCTCTGCAACCTAATCACTCGTCGCAGAGCGACGATACTATGCGTAACCTAGCATATTTATGCTAGGTATTTAGCTGCGGTTTCCTGATCCGAAAAATGATACTTAGTCGTACCGATAATCTGGTAATCCTCATGCCCTTTACCTGCAATCAAAATGACATCTTTTGCACCGGCTTGTTCAATCGCCGTTTTAATTGCTTGTTCACGATCGTGGATCACTTGTACTTTCTCCACTTGAACGAAACCTTTGAGAATATCCGCCATAATCTTGGTATTATCTTCGGTTCTCGGGTTGTCATCAGTCGCAATCACTTTATCCGCTAATTTTTCTGCAATCGCCGCCATCATCGGGCGTTTGCCGGCATCACGATCGCCACCGCAACCGAAAATACAATAAAGCTCGCCTTCGGTATGCAATCGTGCAGCTTGCAATGCTTTCTCTAATGCATCCGGCGTATGGGCATAATCGACTAACACAAGCGGTCTATTTTGCGGATTTTTTTGCGAAACGATACATTCCATACGTCCGGCAACCCCTTGCAGAAGCGGTGCGGTTTCGATTAATTTTTGCAAATCGTGACCAAGCACTAATAAACTTGCCAGTGCTGTGAGTAAATTATTGACGTTAAACGCACCGATTAAACGGCTATTCAACTCACCATTACCCCAGCTTGATTCAAACGCAATTTTCACGCCTTGTAAGCTAAAGCTCACATCGGTCGCTTTAACGAATTTATGGTCGCTACTAAAGTGAGCCTCGGTACTGACGGCAACTGCATTCGGTAATTTTGCTAACCATTCACGGCCAATCTCATCATCTGCATTTAATACTTGTGTTTTAGTATTTAATTCGCTAAACAAACGGAATTTTGCTTGCGCATATTCTTCCATTGTCTTGTGGTAATCGAGATGATCACGGCTTAAATTGGTAAATACCGCTAAATCATAGCTTAACGCTTCGGCACGATATTGAGCCAAACCGTGTGAAGACACTTCCATCGCACAAAAATCAGCGCCCATCTCCACAAAGCTGGCTAAATTACGTTGCACTTCAATCGCCGAGCCGGTGGTATTTGCCGCTTCTTGTACTTTGCCGTATAAACCGTTACCGATCGTCCCCATTACCGCAGATTTTCCGCCTAACAAGTTGTGCCATTGGGCAAGTAATTGGGCGCTTGTAGTCTTGCCATTCGTTCCTGTCACCCCGACTAGGGTCAGTTTTTCGGACGGATTGGCATAAAACGCACCGGCAATTTCCGACAAAATACGAGCTAAATTCGGCACTGAAACCACCTTACAAGCGGTACGATCTAAGTTATATTTTGCAAATTTCGCATCCAACTCGATTTCATCTTGCCCTTCATCCGCTTCCGCTAAGATTAAAGCGGCACCTTGCTCAATCGCTTTTTGGATAAATTGGCGACCATCAACTTGATGTCCTTTTAACGCCACAAACAGATCGCCTTCACTCACTTGGCGAGAATCTAACGTCATTTGCTTAAGCGGTTTTAATTCCGCCACCCAAGCATCTAATTCGGTAAGAAAGGGAAGTAAACGTTTCATATTGTTACCTAATTTATTCTGTTCTAATTTACTTTTTGTTCCGACTTAATTTCACGCACAGCACTTTCCGTATCAGTGAGATTATCCGGTTTGATATTTCTTGCTTTCAAGGTGTAACCCATAATGCTTGAGAAGAGCGGTGCCGAAACCGAACCACCATAATAAGCACCGGCTTTCGGTTCATTAATTAACACCACTAATGCAAAGCGAGGATCACTTGCCGGCGCAACACCTGCGGTATAGGCAATATATTTTTCTACGTACTGACCTTTTTCAAGTTTACGCGCCGTACCGGTTTTGACCGCCACACGATAGCCGTCAACCGCTGCTTTCTGACCACCCTCACCTTTTTGTGCTACGCTTTCCATCATATGCACCACATCTCGAGTGATTTTTTCCGGCAATACACGCTCACCGATAACCGGCGGATCCACTTTGGTAATTGAAAGCGGTCGATAAATGCCGAAACTTCCCAAGGTGGCATAAGCACGAGCAAGCTGTAATGGTGTAACATTTAAACCGTAGCCGTATGCCATGGTTGCACGTTCGATATCAGACCAACGCTTACGATCACCGTTCGTTCCTCGCTGTTCGCCTAAACCTAAGCCGGTATCTTTACCAAAGCCGACTTTGCTATAAGTATCAACCAATGCGGTCGAAGGCATACGTAATGCTAAACGGCTAACCCCGATATTACTCGATTTTTGTAAAATACCGGTCAGCGATAAACTCTCACGAGGCGCAACGTCTTTAATCGTATGACCATTTACCACAAACGGACGTGTACTAATCACTTCATCACGATAGGTCGCACCGTTTTGCAATGCGGTTAATACCACTAAAGGTTTAACCGTTGAACCCGGCTCAAAAGTATCGGTAATCGCTCGGTTACGCATTAATTCGGGTTTAAAGCTATTTCGTTTGTTCGGGTTAAACGAAGGCGCATTTGCCATCGCTAAAATTTCCCCGGTTTGCACGTCAACCAATACCGCCGTACCTGATTCGGCATTATTGGCAATAACCGCTTCTTTGATCTTCTTATATACTTCGGATTGCAATTCTTCATCGATACTCAACATAACGTCTTGCGGATCGTACTGTTTTTCATCTCGAATATTTTCAATCACATTACCACGTGCGTCTTTACGAATCACCTGGCGGCCGTTTTTCCCAATCAATAGAGAATCGAAGCTACGCTCTAAACCTTCCGTACCATGTACGTCATCAATATCAGTAAAACCGATTAATTGCGAAGCTTCTTCCGCTAGCGGATAGAAACGGCGTGATTCGGCTTTTAACACCATACCGTCAATTTTCAGTTCTTGCGCATAATTGGCAATGCTTTCAGATTCATGACGTGCAATATAAATAAAACGCTGGCGAGAAGCTTTATACAAACGATTCATTAAATCGTTATATTTTTCTCCAACCGCTTTAGCGATAGCTTCCATCTTTGAACGATCCAATTGCGCTGCTGCAATTTCTTGCGCCACAAATTGTGAATACGGATTATTACGTACTGTGCTAATCAAACTGTTGTAATCCAAACCGGTTGATTGCGCCAGCAACGTCCAATAGTTCTCGCTTTTAGTATTCAAAATCGAGCGTGGATCAAACTCTACTTTTTCTTTAGATTTATTTTTTTTCTCAATAAAATCGCTGACACTTTTCTCAATTTTACTTTTTGAGCTGCCCATTTCCATTGCTAGCAATTTCCAACGGTCTGATGAGCGTCTGAGTTTGCTATCAAAATATTCACGGGGATCTAAAGTAAGAGAGTACATCGGTACACTGATAGATAAGAAGCGTCCGTCACGATCTAAAATTCGACCTCGGGTAAACGGAAGCTCTTTTGTACGGAGTGAGCGATTATTCGCTTCATTGATAAGACGTTCAGAATCAAATAACTGAATATGCGCAGCTTTAGCAATTAGCATTCCCGCCATGACAAGTATGAAAAGACCAACAACACCAAAACGAATCGGGAGATAACTCGGCTCATTTTTAGTGTTGGCTTGTTTTTTTGCCTCTATATTCGGCTCTGAGGCTGCGGGTTTACGCTTTAATTTAACTGACTTTGCCATTATTTATTCAACCAAAATAACTTCTTGCTCTTTTTTAATCTGTTGTAAACCGAAGCTAGCTGCTGCCGCTTCAACACGAGATTTCTGGCTTTTTGCATTTTCTTCCAGCTGTAAGTGAATATATTGATTTTCCAACTTACGATTTTGCTGAACTAATTTTCCTTGCTCTGCGGTAAGCAAACGAGTTTGGTGAGTAATCCAAATAGTACCAATTGCGGTTAACACCGTTGCTATCAGTAAAATCAATGCAACTTTATTGTGTCCGGTTAAATCATCTAAAATAATTTGATGGAGCGGATAACGTTCATTACTAGCCATTCGTTAACTCCTCTATCTTTTTTCCGCAATACGTAATACGGCGCTACGTGAGCGAGGGTTTGCTTCGATTTCCGCCTCACTCGGCATAATCGCTTTACCAATGGTTTTTAACGGAATATTTTTATTTAATTCCGATTCCAAAATAGGTAAACCTTTCGGCACATCCATACCTTTACTGTTTTTCTTCATAAATTGTTTAACCATTCGATCTTCTAACGAATGGAAACTAATAATTGATAAACGACCTTCCGGTGCCAATACGCTTAAGGCTGATTGTAACGCTTTCTCTAACTCGTCTAACTCGCTGTTAATAAAGATACGGATTGCCTGAAACGAACGGGTTGCCGGATGTTTATGCTTATCTTTGAAAGGCACCGCATCAGCAATAATTTGCGCTAATTGAAGCGTACGAGAAATTTTTTCCGTTGCAGATTTATTGTAAGAAACGACCGCTTGTGCAATACGTTTCGCAAAGCGTTCTTCGCCGAAGGTTTTTAACACCCATGCCAAATCGTCCACCGAAACTTGTGCCAACCATTCGGCAGCCGATAAACCTTTAGTGGTATCCATACGCATATCAAGCGGTCCATCACGCATAAAGCTAAAACCACGTTCCGCATCATCAAGCTGCGGAGAAGAGACGCCGAGATCAAGCAGGATACCGTCAATTTTGCCGGTTAAACCTAATTGTTCGCACACTTCAGGAATCGCAGAGAAAGCGGTATGCACAATTTGAAAGCGAGGATCATTAATCGTATTCGCTTCAGCAATTGCACGAGGATCACGGTCTGTCGCAATTAAGCGCCCGTGTTCGGAAAGTTTTGAGAGAATGAGTCGAGAATGACCGCCTCGTCCGAAAGTACCGTCAATGTAAATACCGTTCGGCTTAATCGCCAAACCATCAACGGCTTCATGTAGCAATACGGTAATATGCTTATGGACTGTGTCATTCATTATTTTTCCAACTCACTTATTTATCTTATAAAGAAAGGTTTTTTAAGGCTTCGCAATTCAGCATTTCAGCCGAACTGCCCAATGCAAGATCTTCCGCAATCTGTGATTGCCATTGTTTTTCTTGCCAAATTTCAAATTTATTTAATTGCCCGACCAACATAATTTGTTGCTCAAGCTGTGCATGCTGTCTTAGTGCCGGGCTAAGTAAAATTCTACCCGAGGCATCCATTTCACATTCGGTTGCAAAGCCCTGCATAACTCGCTGAATACGGCGCTGCATCGGATCAAAATTGGAGAGTGCAAGTAATTTTTGTTCCACCACTTCCCATTCATGTAACGGATAAAGCAATAAACACGGCTGGCGAATATCTACGGTACAAACAAAAATACCCTCGTGTTTTTCACGCAATTCCGCACGATAGCGAGTAGGAATAGCTATCCGCCCTTTACTATCAATGCTGATTGAAGCTGCGCCACGAAACATTTTCTGCCCTGCTACTAAAATTACTGTATTGAGTGAGATCCGGATTCAAAAAATCCACAATCTCCCACTTTCTCCCACTAAAAGATCAGAATTTTATCGGTTAGTTGTTCATCGGGCAAGCTGTTTTAATGTTTTGTTTGGTAAAGATAAGTAGAAAAAAGCAAGCGGTCGACTTTTGCAAATTTTTTACAAAAATCGACCGCTTGATCAATTTAATAGATTAGAGAATTAGATAATCACATTCGCTAAAGCGATACCGACACAACATGCTGTAATTACACCGACTAAACCCGGAGCCATAAAGCTGTGGTTAAAGTAGTATTTACCGATTTTCGTTGTACCCGTTACGTCAAAGTTTACGGTTGCGATATCTGACGGATAGTTAGGGATAAAGAAGTATGCATAAGTTGCCGGCATTAAACCAACTAATAACGGTGCCGGTAAACCGATCGCAATACCTACCGGTAATAACATTTTCGCAGTTACCGCTTGGCTGTTTACCACCACAGACACCGCAAATAATGCGAATGCGAATGTCCAAGGTTGCGCTTTAATCATTTCGGTTACACCCGCTTTAAATGAAGGCATCGCATAACTGAAATAAGTATCACTCATCCACGCAATACCAAAGATTGCAATAGTCGCCACCATACCGGATTTAAACACTACGCCATTCGGCACTTTTTTCACATCGGTTTTGGTTAACACTAAGATTAAACCACCGAAGGTTAACATCACGATCTGGATAATTTTATCCATACCGGCTGTTTTGCCCGTATCTGCCATTACCGGTTTAATTGAAGGAACCATTGCAATAATTACAATCGTTGCGATCGCCGCTAAGAATAGATATACCGAGTTTTTCGCACTTGTCGGTAATTGCTCATCTAATGAAGTTGAGCTAGTTTCTTCAATTTGTTTACGTAATACAGGATCTTGCATACGACGTTGATATTCCGGATCATCTTCAAGCTCTTTACCACGGCGTAAGCTATATAAAGACATTGCAAGTACACCAACAAATGTTGCAGACATGGTTACTGCCACGATATTTAAAAGTGTAACACCTTCAAAACCCGGTAATTTAGTAATCTCAGTTAAGTAATATGCCACCGCAGCTGAAAGCGGACTACCGGTAATACCTAATTGCGATGCAACTGACGCAGCCGCCATTGGACGCTCAGGACGAATTTTATTTTTTAACGCAATATCGCCGATAATTGGCATAATTGAATAAACTGAGTGACCGGTACCTAACATTAAGGTCATCACATAAGTAACTAATGGCCCAAGAAGAGTAATTCGTTTCGGGTTGCTACGTAAAATACGTTCTGCAATTTGAAGCATAAATTTCAAACCGCCCGCTGCTTCAAGTACAGACGCACAAGTTACAACGGCTAAAATTACCAACATTACATCAATCGGTGCTTTTGAAAGCGGCATACCGAGGAAAAATACTTCCACAAATAAACCGATACCTGAAACAACCCCCAAGCCGATACCACCGTAACGGCTACCTGCGTAGAGGAATGCTAATAAAAGCAAAAATTCTGCATAAAGCATATAAACTCCAAAAAATAATAAATAATCACTGGATACAAGTTTACTTGAGCTGATACCCTGATTCTTTGCATTTGATCAAAACAGCGTAACACTTTCGTGGTATTTTCACTAAATTTTGAACAAATATAAATAAACTCATTTAGTACACCAGCTCAAAATTTTCCCGATGTCCCGAGTGCTACGATAACCGATATTGAGTGGAATAAAAACACCAAAAAATATAGTGTTAAATTGATAATTTATTTATTGACTAAAATAAATTATCACCTATTTTCTTTAGGGATTTTTAGCACTAAAATAAAAAAGAGTCTCATACTCATTTAATATTATTTTTATAACAATTTAAAAGGATGACATATGAAATCTAGCATTAAATCTATCGCCGTTACGGCAATTGCAAGCCTTATCGCTCTTTCTAGCCACGCATCAGGTGAAAAAGTCCCTTATACCCAAGCCGGTTTTACCGTTCGCCAAGCTGAACAACAAGCGCCGATTCACTGGGTTTCGATTGAACAAATCAAAGCGAGTTTGAAAGACACGCCGCCAATGAATGTAAGCTTTGACATTGATGATACCGTTGCTGCAACCAGTGGCTGTTTTTACTACGGTCAACAAAAGTACTCGCCGAATGATCACAGCTACCTAAAAAACCAAGACTTCTGGGATGAAATTAATGCCGGCTGTGATAAATATTCCATTCCAAAGCTGTCTGCTAAAGCATTAATTGAAATGCACCAAGCCCGTGGTGACCAGATATTCTTGATTACCGGTCGTACTGCCGGCAAAGACGATCAAGTGACTCCAATCTTGGCGAAAGCACTTGGCATTAAAAATATGCAACCGGTAAATTTCACCGGCGGTCAAAAATCCGAATATAAACAAGGCAAAACGGCTGCGATCATTAAACATAAAGTACAACTTCACTATGGCGACAGTGATGACGATATTTTAGCGGCAAAAGAAGCCGGCATTCGAGGCATCCGTGTATTACGTGCGGCAAACTCAACTTATGTTCCTCACCCGCAAGCCGGCGGCTACGGTGAAGAAGTTTTAATTAACTCAAGCTACTAGTTCTGCGTTACAATAAAAGCTGTTGGTAAAACCAACAGCTTTTATTTTTTAGGAGTTATTTATGATTGAAGTCTATCTGCTTGTTATTCCGTTTTGCTTTTTGATTAGCCTCATTTCTTCCTTTGCACGTAAAGGCTTTCTTAAAGCGGTATTGCATAGTTTGTTGCTGGCAATTAGCTGGCCGATTTCCTTACCTTTACTCGCCTTAAAACGTTTATTCAAACGTTCTCATTAAAGTATAAGCGGTTAAATTTCCTCTCTTTTTTGCAAAAGAATCTTGAAAACAGACCGCTTGTTCTCTCCTTAATCTTCATAAATTTTCATTTTCTTTATAAAAACGCCTTGCATTAAAATGCATAGAAATGCAAAATAAAAGCATAATTAAGCAAATTAACTTTTTGTCATTTAATTAACAACTTGATAGCAAACGTTTGCTTTGCTAGAATTGCGTGCCTACTTCTACAAGAAAGGTTAATGGCGACTCTCAAGTACCAACCCCATAAATTTTTAGGAGTAAAAATGTTAAATCCTACCTTTTTTATACCTTCATTAGGTATAACACATAAGATAGCAATCACCTTTGCTATCGCAACGCAATTCTTTTCAAAGCATTCTCGCCTTGCAATTCCACATTTCCTTTATCCACGATCCCGAATAAGTTCTTTCACTTATACAAGCGGTCAAATTTTTAAAACTTTTTACTTATAGCAGACACAGGAGCAATATCATGGCATTTAATCTTAAAAATAGACACTTACTCAGCCTTGTAAATCATACCGAACGTGAAATCAAATTTTTATTAGACTTAGCTCGTGATCTCAAACGTGCGAAATATGCAGGAACAGAACAACAACTATTAAAAGGCAAAAATATTGCATTAATCTTTGAAAAAACCTCAACCCGTACCCGCTGCGCATTTGAAGTAGCGGCTTATGACCAAGGCGCACACGTGACCTATATCGACCCGACTTCATCACAAATCGGTCATAAAGAGTCAATGAAAGATACTGCTCGCGTGTTGGGCAGAATGTACGATGCGATTCAATACCGTGGTTTTAAACAATCTGTGGTACAAGAATTAGCCGACTACGCTGGCGTGCCGGTATTCAACGGTTTAACCGATGAATTTCACCCAACCCAAATGTTAGCCGATGTACTCACTATGATTGAAAACTGTGAAAAACCGTTAAGCCAAATCAGTTATGTTTATATCGGTGACGCACGTAATAATATGGGGAACTCCTTATTATTAATCGGTGCAAAATTAGGGATGGATGTGCGTATCTGTGCACCTAAAGCATTGTTACCGGAAGACAGCTTAGTTGAAATGTGCAAAAAATTCGCAGCGGAAAGCGGTGCAAGAATTACCGTAACCGAAGATATTGATACCGCAGTAAAAGGCGTAGATTTCGTACATACTGACGTTTGGGTATCTATGGGTGAGCCACTTGAAACTTGGGGTGAACGTATCGAAATGTTAATGCCGTACCAAGTGACACCGGAATTAATGCAACGCACCGGCAATCCGAAAGTAAAATTTATGCACTGCTTACCGGCATTCCATAACAGTGAAACCAAAGTGGGCAAACAAATCGCCGAAAAATATCCGGCTCTAGCAAACGGTATCGAAGTGACCGAAGACGTATTCGAATCCCCGGCAAACGTGGCTTTCGAACAAGCGGAAAACCGTATGCACACCATTAAAGCGGTAATGGTCGCGAGCTTAGCGTAATAAAAGGAACGAATATGAAAATCGTAGTAGCTTTAGGCGGTAACGCTTTATTAAAACGCGGCGAGCCAATGACCGCCCAAAACCAGTCGGCAAATATCAAAATCGCCGCAGAACAATTAGCAAAAATTAAACCGAATAATGAATTAGTGATTTCACACGGTAATGGCCCTCAAGTCGGATTAAGCGCATTACAACACGCGGCTTACCATGCGATTGATAACAAAATTGAGCCTTACCCGCTTGATGTATTAGTTTCTCAAACCGTGGGAATGATTGGTTATATGTTGCAACAAGAACTCACCAATCTCGTGCCGGAACACCCGACTCAAACCTTAGTAACTCAAGTGATTGTTGACGCTAACGATCCGGCTTTTGCCAAACCTAGCAAACCAATCGGACAGGTTTACTCAAAAGAAGAAGCGGAAAATTTAGCCGCTGAAAAAGGTTGGACAGTGATGGCAGACGGTCAATATTACCGCCGTGCGGTAGCAAGCCCTAAACCGCAATCCGTCACCGGTATTGAAGCGGTAAAAGCGCTATTGGCGCAAGATCAAATCGTAATTTGCGGCGGTGGCGGTGGCGTGCCGAGTATTCGTAACGAGCAAGGTAAATTACAAGGTGTGGAAGCGGTTGTGGATAAAGATCTTGCTACTGCGGTGATTTCACAACAACTTGATGCGGATTTATTTATTATCGCAACTGATGTCAAAGCCGCATGCGTAAACTTCAACAAACCGTCTCAATTACAAATTGCGAAAGCAAATCCGGCGGAATTGGAAAAACTGGCGGACGAATTTGCACCGGGGTCAATGGGACCAAAAGTACAAGCTGTGATTAACTTTGTTAAAGCAACCGGTAAAGACGCTGCAATCGGCTCACTTTCCGATATTCAAGATATTGTAGCCGGTAAAGCGGGAACCCGTGTCACCAATAGCATTTCCGGTATTGAGTTTTATAAGTAATCAAAAACAAGCGGTTAGATTTTACTAAAAATCTGCAATATGTAGGGGCGTACCGAGTACGCCCCTTTTAATACAAATTGATTGGTTATAAATGGGAATATTCATACCATCGTTTTCTGTGAAGTTCCGTGTATTCCGTGGTTAAACGGTCACTTGCAAAAAATCGAACAAATTTAACCGCTTGTTGCATAAACGAAAAGCCCCTAAACCATAAGATTTAGGGGCTTTCTCTATTTATTTTATCGCTAAATTATTTTTTAGCTTGTGCTTTTTTCACCCATACCGCTGAGATTGAGAACGCAACGATAAATGAAATTGCCATACCTACAGAGTACATTGCAAGGCTGTCCGGTTTGATTGAAGGCACACCTAAGAAACCTGCCGCACCTAATGCAATCGCTTTCACGTTAAAGAATGCGATAAACGCAGACGCTAAACCTGAACCGATCATCGCAGCAATGAATGCTTGACGGTAACGTAAGTTCACACCAAACATTGCCGGTTCTGTGATACCTAATAATGCTGAGATACCAGACGGCACGGCTAAACCGCGTACTTTCGCATCTTTCATTGCGAACGCCACACCTAAACACGCCGCACCTTGTGCGATGTTAGACATTGCAGCGATTGGGAAGATAAATGTACCGCCGGTATTCGCCACTTCCGCTAATAATTGCGTTTCTACCGCAATAAAGGTTTGGTGCATACCGGTGATTACGATTGGTGCATAGAATGTACCGAAGATTGCACCGCCGATAAAGCCTAAGCTGTCGTATAACCACGTTAAACCTGCTGAAATCGCAGACCCCGCTTCACGGCCAAATGGACCGATTACGGTGAAAGCTAACACACCAGCGATGAATAAAGACATCATCGGTGTTACAAGGTTATCTAAATAAGAAGGCACAAATTTGCGGAAACCTTTTTCAAGCGTTGCTAACACCCAAGCAGAAACGATAGTTGGGATTACCGTACCTTGATAACCCACTTTTTCAATTTCAAAACCAAGTACGTTCCAGTATTTGATGTTACCTTCCATTAAGGTTTTCGCATAGTTCCAACCGTCTGCTAATGCAGGGTGAACTAATAACATACCGAGTGCCGCACCTAAGAACGGGTTACCACCGAATTTACGCGTTGCAGAGAAACCAAGTAATACCGGTAAGAAGACAAACGGTGCATTTGCAATCGTATTAATGAAATCAATTAAATCTGCAAATTCAGGATACTTAGTCGCAACCGAATCGCCTTCCCAGAAGAAACCAACCGAAGTCAGCATTGAGTGGATACCCATTAGCAAACCGCCTGCCACGATTGCAGGAATAATCGGTACGAAAATATCCGCTAAACCTTTTACTAAGCGTTGTAATAACGGTTGGTTTGCCGCACCTGCCGCCGCCACTTCAGACGTACTCATATCGCCGATACCCATTTGTTTTTGCATTTCAGCATGTACTTTATTTACTGTGCCTGAACCAAAAATAATTTGGTATTGACCGCTGGTTGAGAATTGACCTTTAACGCCTTCGATATTCTCAATCGCTTCTTTATCTACTTTTGACTCGTCTGCCAGCGTTAAACGTAAACGTGTTGCACAGTGTGCAAGCGTTGTGATGTTGCTTTTGCCACCGAGTTTCTCGATCGTTTGCTCCGCAATTTTCGGGAAGTTCATAGTTTGCCACCTATTTTTATATAAAAATTAAACGATTGCATTTTAACTAAAACGGTTTAGCTAACAAAGCAAATTTTGCTAAAACGTTTTAGTTTTGTCGATTAGATCACAATTTTAGCAAGTTTAGCAACAATTAACGAATGAATTTTGTACAAACAAAGTCAATTTCTCATTAAACTACATTCATCAAGTGATCAGAAATAATCCGACCATTTTCAATCGTAATAACTCGATCAAAAAGTGCTCGACTCTCTTCTAATTGGTGCGTCACCATTAATAAAGTCAGCTCCGCTTGCTGACAAATCTCCGCAACCAGTAGCTGCAATTCTTCACGACGTTTCGGATCAAGCGCTGAAAATGGCTCATCTAATAAAAGAATCGGTTGTTTACGCAACAACGTTCTGGCAAGCGCCACCCGTTGTTTTTGCCCGCCGGAAAGCTGATCGGCTCTTCGTTTAAGTAAATCGGCAATCCCCATTTGTTGGGCAATCTGCTGAACTTGTTGTTGCTGTGCATCATTCAGCTTCAAACTAGCAACTAACGCCAATCCGATATTTTGTTCAACAGTTAAGTGCGGAAACACATTATTATCTTGAAACAGCATAGATACTGGGCGTTCCGCCACTTGTGTCGCCGTATGATTGCAAGAATTTAGCCAAATTTGACCGCTTGTCGGCTGCTCAAAGCCGGCAATCAGATTCAATAAGCTACTTTTACCTGCCCCACTTTCACCGACAATCGCCACTCGTTGCCCCTTAGGCACGTCCAACGCAAAGCGCATTGGCATTTGTTCATAATCAAAATCTACATCTAAGCGAATCATTTAATATGCTCTTTATGTTCAATAAATAAAAACGGCAATAAGGTAAATAACATCAATACTAAAGCGGTGACCGCCGCATCTTCGGTTCGATAGCTGCCTAGCTGTTGGTATAATAAATAAGGCAGAGAACTAAAATCCGGACTGCCAAAAAATGCAATCACCGCAAAGCTGCCTAGACTGGAAGACATTGCAAAAGCAAAGGCACTGATAAGCGGTCGAATTAAGTAATCTTTTTCCACTATCCACCAACGGCGAAATCCGGTTAAACCAAGGCTGCGGGCTAATTTATCTTGTGCGGTAAACGAATGCCACATGGCGGCAAATATCAGCCGATAAATATAAGGTAATAGAATTACACCGTTACACACCCCGACTAACCATAATAATTGCGTGCTGCTTAATTCCACATCAATTAATAATACAAATAATCCTACCGCTAATAAAAATACTGGAAAAATCAACGGATAAGTTGCCACACTGTTTAATAATCCGTATTGCCATTTTTTATTTGCAAAAGCTAATTTTCGTGTTTCTAAAGCTAATAAATACGCTAACATTAACACTACGCTCGAAGCGATTAGGCTTAATAAGAAAGAAAACCAAGCCGCTTGCCATAAGCTTGGATTGAGTAAACGCTCACCAAAATCAGAAACGGATATTCCCGCCCATAAGATAGTGACAAGCGGTAGAATAATTGCAAAACTTTGCAAGAATATTACCGCTTGTAAACCGAACTTTCGCCAGCCTAAAGGCTTAGGCTTCCATAATTCCACTGATAACGGTACTTTTTGAGTCTGTTTAAACGCAACCTTTGCCGTCATATCTATTAATAATTGCAACAAAAGACCAATCGCTAATTGCAGCATAATCAGCATAGTGGCTTTTGCAAAATCAAATTCAAAAGTGACCGCTTGATAAATCGCAACTTCTAAGGTGCTGTATTTAGGGCTTCCGCCTAAAATAAGCACGATAGGGAAACTGGTAAAACAGATCAGAAATACATTAGCAAAGACATAAGGCAAAATACTTTTTAAAGTAGGAAATTCAACGACACGAAAATAACTCCACCCTTGCAAATTCAATTGTGCCGCTAAACGATGCTGTCCACTTGGAATCAGATTTATTCCTTCCAAACAATATTTCATCACAAAAGGAATATTAAAAAATAAATGGGCAAGTAAAATACCATGCAAACCGTAAAGCTTTAGTTCCCACTTTATCTCTAAAAATTGAAGAAAATGAGCAAATGCTCCCGAATTGCCCCAGAACCCGATAATAGCAAAAATAACAACCAGCGAAGGCAACGCCCAAACAAAAGAAATGATTTTATAAAGAACGGATTTCCCGAGGAAATCTAAATAAAAAAAGGCACGTGCTAATAAAACACCGAATAAAGTAGAAAATAATGCGGATAAACCGGCTTGCAACACACTATATTTTAAGATCGGCAACATTTCTGAAAATTGCCAAACCGTTTCCCCCTGTTGATGTCCGACCAATGCAAACAAACTAAAAATATAAATAGCGACAATGGTAATATATATTAACCATGCGGGGAATTTTGATACAGAATGAAACATTATTTCCTCAATAATAAAATTAATCGATTTATTTTAACATTTTTTTAAACTATTTTTACGCAAACGTTTGGTTATATTTTGTCATCTAAAAATTGATATGAGGCAAAGTTAACTCATTTTGGTTAATAAATACGCTAATATTCGACTTTTATCAAAAGTTTTTCTGGTTTTAAGCGTGTTTTTAGATCTTTTTTGTAGTAAAGTTAGCACAAATAGTAATAGGTTTGATTACCAAAACAGATTTTTTTCACTTTTAAAATTCAAGAGGAATTTTCTTATGTACTCAAAAGACGTTGTTATTACTGCACCTAACGGTTTACACACTCGCCCTGCAGCTGAGTTTGTAAAAGCAGCTAAAGGTTTCGCTTCAGACATTACCGTAACTTCTGGCGGTAAAAGTTCAAGCGCAAAAAGTTTATTCAAACTTCAAACTTTAGGTTTAACTCAAGGTACAACAATCACTATTTCTGCGGAAGGTGAAGACGAGCAAAAAGCGGTAGACTTCTTAGTAGATTTAATCCCTACTTTAGAATAAGTATTTTTTAGCTCCCATTTACAAGACAACCCTATCCTACTCTGCTAAATAAAGAAGCGGAGTAATAGGGTTGTATTATGCTATCTAAGCATTACTGAATCACTTTTAAAACAAGGACAGACTATGATTACAGGTATCGCAGCTTCTCCAGGCGTTGTGTTTGGCAAAGCACTCGTATTAAAAGAAGAGCCAATCGTACTCAATACTCAGAAAATCACAGCAGATCAAATCGAAGCTGAAAAAGCGAAGTTTTTTGCTGGTCGTGAAAAAGCAGCGGCGCAATTAACAGCGATTAAAGAGAAAGCTAGACGCACCCTTGGTGAAGAAAAAGAAGCTATCTTTGAAGGTCACTTAATGATCTTAGAAGATGAAGAGCTTGAAGAAGAAATTTTAGGCTATATTGCTGATAACCTTGTAACTGCAGATGTTGCTACAAGTAAAGTGATTGATATGCAAGCTTCTATGCTTGCAGAAATTGATGATGAATACTTAAAAGAACGTGCTGGCGATATCCGCGATATCGGTAACCGTCTATTACGTAACATTCTTGGTATGCACATCATCGATTTAGGTGATATTCAAGAAGAAGTTATTTTAGTTGCTTATGACTTAACACCTTCTGAAACGGCACAATTAAACTTAGATAAAGTATTAGGCTTTATTACCGATATTGGCGGCCGTACATCTCACACTTCAATTATGGCTCGTTCATTAGAGCTTCCTGCTATCGTTGGTACAAATGATATTACCGCACGTGTTAAAACCGGCGATACATTAATTTTAGATGCGGTAAATAACCAAATTCACATTAATCCTTCAGACGCAGAAATCGCAGAATTCAAAGCGGTTCAAGAACGTGTAGCGGCAGAGAAAGCGGAACTTGCGAAATTAAAAGAATTACCGGCGGAAACCTTAGACGGTCACCGTATCGAAGTTGCAGGTAACATCGGTACAATCCGTGATGTTGACGGTGTATTACGTAATGGTGGTGAGTCTGTCGGTTTATATCGTACTGAATTCTTATTTATGGATCGTAGCGAATTACCGGGCGAAGAAGAACAATTCCAAGCATATAAAGAAATTGTTGAAGCGATGGGCGGTAAACAAGTGGTATTACGTACCATGGATATCGGTGGCGACAAAGAATTACCGTACCTAAACTTACCGAAAGAAATGAACCCGTTCTTAGGTTGGCGTGCGGTGCGTATCGGTTTAACACGTCGTGAAATCTTAGATACGCAATTACGTGCGGTATTACGTGCATCGGCATTCGGTAAATTAGCGGTAATGTTCCCGATGATTATCTCTGTTGAAGAAATTCGTGAATTAAAAGCAATCGTTGCGGAATTAAAAGAACAGCTCCGTGCGGAAGGCAAAGCATTCGATGAAAACCTTCAATTAGGTATCATGGTTGAAACTCCGTCAGCGGCGGTAAATGCTCGTCATCTTGCGAAAGAAGCGGACTTCTTCAGTATCGGTACTAACGACTTAACTCAATATACTTTAGCGGTTGACCGTGGTAATGAAATCATTGCACACCTTTACAACCCATTAAGTCCATCAGTATTGAACTTAATCAAACAAGTGATTGATGCGTCACACGCTGAAGGTAAATGGACTGGTATGTGCGGTGAGCTAGCCGGTGATGTTCGTGCAACGGCATTATTACTTGGTATGGGCTTAGACGAGTTTAGTATGAGTGCAATTTCTGTACCTCACGTGAAAAAACTTGCTCGCTCAATCAACTATGCTGATGCAAAAGCGCTTGCGGATGAGGCATTAGCACAACCGACAGCAGCTGACATTGAAAAATTAGTTAACGATTTTTACGCTAAACTGAACTAATTTTCAATAAATAGCATACAAAGACAGAATTCTCGTATAGAATGTACGGGAATTTTGTTTATTATTTAAATAACGGAGATTTCTATGGGCTTTTTCGACAAATTATTTGGCTCAAAACAAGCAGCGGCAAAAGAGGTTAAAGTTTATGCGCCTCTTTCAGGTGAAATCGTAAACATCGAAGATGTACCAGATGTTGTTTTCTCTGAAAAAATCGTTGGTGACGGTGTTGCAATTCGTCCAAACGGTGACACAATCGTTGCGCCAGTAAACGGTACTATCGGTAAAATTTTCGAAACAAACCACGCATTCTCAATTGAATCTGATGAAGGTGTTGAATTATTCGTTCACTTCGGTATTGATACGGTTGAATTAAAAGGTGAAGGTTTTACCCGTGTAGCTCAAGAAGGCCAATCAGTAAAAGCTGGTGACCCGATTATTAAATTCGATTTAGAATTACTTGAAAGCAAAGCAAAATCAGTATTAACACCGGTTGTTATTTCTAATATGGATGAAATTAGTAACCTAGACAAAAAAGTCGGTCAAGTTGTTGCTGGTGAAAGCGTTGTATTAACATTAACTAAATAATTGATTTAGTTGAATAAATCACTGCCACGATAGTAAAATATCGTGGCATTTTTATTGGTCTAATTTTATTTAGTTATAGCGAAAAAATAATCAAACGGGTAAAATGGACATAAGTTTTTGCGTAAAGGGAATTTCTCTTTACGCTTTTATTTTCTACTTATTAATAACTTATTATTTTTTGAGAAATTATGGCGAAATTACATATTACAACTTGGGGCTGCCAAATGAATGAGTACGACTCATCAAAAATGGCGGATCTTCTAAATTCTACTCACGGATTAGAACTGACCGATAAACCGGAAGAAGCGGACGTTTTATTACTTAATACCTGCTCAATTCGTGAAAAAGCACAAGAAAAAGTATTCTCGCAACTTGGTCGCTGGAAAAACTGGAAAAAAGATAAACCGAATCTGATTATTGGTGTTGGTGGTTGCGTGGCTTCACAGGAAGGCGAACACATTCGTGAACGTGCGCCATTTGTTGATATCGTATTCGGTCCACAAACTTTGCACCGTTTACCGGAAATGATCAACAAAATCCGTGGAGGAGACCGAGCGATCGTTGATATTTCTTTCCCGGAAATTGAAAAATTTGACCGCTTACCGGAACCTCGTGCTGAAGGCCCAACCGCTTTCGTTTCAATTATGGAAGGTTGTAATAAATACTGCTCATTCTGCGTAGTACCTTACACACGTGGTGAAGAAGTTTCTCGTCCGGTGGATGACGTATTATTTGAAATCGCACAATTAGCGGAACAAGGCGTACGCGAAGTGAACTTACTTGGTCAAAACGTAAATGCTTACCGTGGTGAAACCTTTGACGGCGGCATCTGCACATTTGCCGAATTGCTTCGTTTAGTCGCTGCGATTGACGGTATCGACCGTGTACGCTATACCACTAGCCACCCGATTGAATTTACCGATGACATCATTGAAGTTTATCGTGACACACCTGAATTAGTGAGCTTCTTACACTTACCGATTCAAAGCGGTGCGGATCGTGTATTAACCATGATGAAACGTAATCATACGGCATTAGAATATAAAGCGATCATTCGTAAATTACGTGAAGTTCGTCCGAATATTCAGATCAGTTCAGACTTTATCGTTGGCTTCCCGGGTGAAACGGCGGAAGACTTCGAACAAACGATGAAAGTGATCGAACAAGTAAACTTTGATATGAGCTTCAGCTTTATCTACTCTGCTCGCCCGGGTACACCGGCAGCTGACTTACCGGATGATATTTCGGAAGAAGAGAAAAAAGAACGTTTAGCGCGTTTACAACAACGTATCAATCACCAAGCTATGCAATTCAGCCGTGCAATGTTAGGCACGGAACAACGTGTATTGGTGGAAGGTCCGTCTAAAAAAGACATTATGGAATTGACCGGTCGTACCGAAAACAACCGTATCGTTAACTTCCAAGGCACACCGGATATGATTGGTAAATTTGTAGATATTAAAATCACCGATGTTTATACCAACTCATTACGCGGCGATGTGGTTCGTACCGAAGACGAAATGGGCTTACGTGTCGTAGAATCTGCGGCAAGTGTGATTGCTCGTACTCGTAAAGAAGATGAACTGGGTGTCGGCAAATATGTCGTAAATCTGTAAAAGATTAGATAAAAAAACTCAGCCTTATGGCTGAGTTTTTTTATGTACAAACATTGGATCTAGCTATAACAAGCGGTCAAATTTAGTCTATTTTTTGCAAATTTTGCAGCAAAAAAGACCGCTTGTCGAAGGATCTCCTTATGCTGCTTTCTTACGTGCAAGAATACGATTCGCACATTCTGCCGCTGCGGTTAAGCCTCCCGCCATCATAATAATATCTTTTACAATTAAGCGACCAACACCGGATAAATAAGGGAAACCGTGTGCCGGCGTCGGCATATCACCACCGAGGTTCGGTACCCATGCCTCCGGCGTCGTAATTAAGAAAGAGAGCGTGACAATTGACATACCAAAGGTAAGTAAGCCCCCCGCCAAACCTGCCGTCGCATTCCAAATACCAAGTAAGGTTAAAATACCAACGGTTACAATCGTTGCACCGATAATATAAGAAGCGGTGTAAGTACCGTTTTCTTTATGCCATTCAATATTTTTCGCCACCATTTTACCTTCAGGATTTTTATGTAAGGTATATTCCATTACCATTTCGCCTTTATCATTCGGTACTAGGTTCGGGCCTTTTTCATACATATAACTGAAGAATGGGCTATTCGATACAAAATGCGCAATACCGTCCGCTTCATATTGGCAAACTTTGAGCCCGCCAATCCACGCCATAACGATAAAAATCGCAATACGAATAAAGTTGATAAATTGACGCTGCATCGGTGCAACGATTTTTGCAACAAATTCAACAAAAATGTTAAATGCGTTCATTTTTAACCTCTATAAATACAAATTCAAGGATAAGAAACGATTTCTTATCATCGTTTCGTACCCCTTAATAAGTATTCCTTACAGGCAAAAGAAAATAAATTTTAATTTATAGTTAAAAAATCTAATCAATATATTCTTATATCCAAAAAGCATAAAAAATGTTTATTATCTAGCCAAACTTAATGAACATATCCCACATCAATATCCGCATCCGGATTTACTTTATCGTATTTTTGTTCTTTGGTTTTGCCGGTATAAATTTCCGGATTTTCCGCTCCCTCAACAATCAACTTACCTTTCGCCCCTTTATCGGTTCTAAAAATACTGTGATCAATAAAGGTATATTCGCCCGGTACTTTCATTTCCATTTCGACCACAGTGACACCGCCCGCCGGAATCAGCGTGGTTTGTACGTGGTGATTTTTAAGTGATCCGCCTTCCACATATACCGTATCAAACGGTTTACCGATCAAATGGAAAGAAGAAATTTTATTTGGGCCGGCATTGCCGACAAACAAACGCACTTTCTCCCCGACTTTGGCTTTTAAGGCATTTTCACCCATAGTGGAGCCGACTTTACCGTTAAATACGACATAATCAGGTAATTCATAACCGGCTTTTGTCATATCGAAGATTTTCAGATCGGGATTGGCGCCGGCTTTTACATAAAATTCGTTTTGCATTAAATAGAATTCTTTATCGACTTTCGGTAATCCTTCTTTCGGTTCAACTAACATTAAACCGAACATTCCTTTACCTAAATGCACCGAGACCGGATCCGCACCGCAATGGTATAAATATAGCCCCGGTGACATGGCACGAAAGGCAAAAGTCGTTTGCTTACCGATTTCGGTTAAACTGGCTTTTGCCCCGCCGTCCGGTGCGGCGGCAGAGTGGAAATCAACCGCATGTGCCATTTTGCCGTTTGCCGGATTGGATACCTGAACTTCCACCATATCTCCTTCTCGTACTCGAATAAAAGGCGCCGGTGTTGATCCGTTGAACGTCCAATATTTAAACTTCACACCTTTTTCGATTTCCATCACCTTTTCCAGCGTCTCTAATTTAACTACCACTTTTGCCGGCGTATTACGTGTTAACGGCTTGGGTACATTCGGTGCAACGGTTAATTCCGCCTCAATTGTCGGTAAGTTTGCAACAGGCGTTAAACCAGAATTTTCTAGATTTGTTTGTTCCGCCATGAGTGGAGCGCTAGCTAAAAATGCTGCAAAACAGAGTGCTATAAGAGACTTTTTCATCGGTAATTCCTTCGTGTGTGAAACCTTCATTTAAATTATAATGACTAAAGTTGGTAAGCGGTAGAATTTGAAATAGTTTTTGCAAAACTAAACCGTTTTAGCTAAGATAAATTAACTATTTTTTACTAAATAAAGAGGCGTGTATGAGCAAGATTTGGGTTACCGGCGATGCGGTTGTGGATTTAATTCCGGATGGTGAAAATCACTATTTAAAATGTGCGGGCGGTGCGCCGGCAAACGTTGCGGTGGGTGTTTCACGTTTAGGTGTAGAAGCTGGTTTTATCGGTCGAGTAGGTTTAGATCCACTTGGCAAATTTATGCAGCAAACACTTAATGCGGAAAAAGTTTCAACCGAACATATGATCCTCGATCCGAAACAACGTACTTCGACTGTGATCGTCGGTTTAGATGACGGTGAGCGCAGCTTTACCTTTATGGTGAATCCAAGTGCGGATCAGTTTCTTGAAGTAAGTGATTTACCGACTTTCCAAAAAGGTGATTTCCTACACTGCTGCTCTATCGCACTTATCAATGACCCTTCACGTTCAACCACGATTGAAGCGATTCGCCGTGTAAAAGAAGCGAGCGGTTTCTTCTCATTTGACCCGAATTTACGTGAATCGCTTTGGACAAGTCTTGAAGAAATGAAACAAGTAGTAAATAACGTGGTGGCTATGGCAGACGTACTCAAATTCTCTGAAGAAGAATTAACGTTATTAACCAATACCACCACGCTTGAGCAAGCAACCAAAGTGATTACTGCACAATATCCGGAGAAATTAATCATTATCACTTTAGGTAAAGACGGTGCGATTTATCACTTAAATGGTAATAGCCAAGTGGTTGCCGGCAAAGCGTTAAAACCGGTTGATACCACTGGTGCCGGCGATGCATTTGTAAGCGGTTTACTTGCCGGTTTATCACAAGTTGCGGATTGGAAAGACGAAAGCGTATTAGTGGATGTTATTCGTAAAGCGAACGCTTCAGGCGCTTTAGCAACAACCGCAAAAGGTGCGATGTCAGCATTACCAAATAAAGCAGAGCTAGAAGCATTTTTAGCGCAATAATCACAACAAGCGGTGAAATTTCACCGCTTTTTTGCAACTTAGGATTTTACTATGCAGATTTTCAATAACGGCAAATACAAAAGTCTTCACGCAGCAGAACAAGGCGAATTAGCGACAATCCGCCAAACCGTACTTTCGGATAAGGATTTCTATCCGACCTACCATTTAGCGCCACAAACCGGTTTATTTAACGATCCGAACGGCTTAATTTTTGACGGTGAGAAATATCATATCTTCGCACAATGGTTCCCTTATGATGCCATGCATGGAATGAAACACTGGGAACATTTTATTACCCGTGATTTGCAAACTTTTGAAAAATCCGACCGCTTGATCCCAGATGAAATGTTTGAATCACATGGTTGCTATTCAGGCGGTGCGATTATGTGGCAAGATAAAATCGTGGCGTTCTATACCGGTAATACTCGCCGTGCAAGCGATAATCAACGTGTTCCGCACCAAAACATTGCGATTTTTGATAAATCGGGCAAATTATTAGAAAAACGTTGCATTATCGACCAAGCACCAGCTGGCTATACCGAACACGTTCGTGATCCTAAACCGTTTGTGACTGCAGAGGGTAAAATTCGCTTTGTACTTGGCGCACAGCGTGAGAACCTAACCGGAACTTGCTTAGTGTATGAGATGGACGATCTCGATAGCACACCTCGTTTAATTTCCGAATTAGCGGTCAAAGACTTTGATAACAGCAATGTGTTTATGTGGGAATGTCCGGATCTGTTCCAACTTAGCGGTAAAGATGTGTTTGTTTGGTCTCCACAAGGCAAATTACGTGAAGCGCATCAGTTCCAAAATAATTATCACGCCACCTATGCGCTAGGTAAATTAGACGGCAATAATTTAACTGCCGAACATATCGAAGAACTGGATTACGGTTTTGATTTCTATGCGCCGCAATCGGTACAGAATTCTGATCGTATTATGTTTGGCTGGATCGGCCTACCGGATTTAACCTACCCGACCGATAAATATAAATGGCATTCAACCTTAAGTCTGCCACGTCAAATAAAGGTAGAAAACGGTAAAATTCAGCAAACACCAATCGTTAAATTAGCCACAAAACAAGCGGTCGAAATTGAGCAAAAAATTGCAATCGACAATCTTGATACCGCCTATTTGCAAATTTCTGTCGAAAATCAACCGCTTGCATTAGACTTCTTTAGCAATGAAAAAGGGCAAACTTTGAGCCTACGCTATGAAAACGGTTTATTAACGCTAGATCGCAGTGCAACAGAGCAAACGGATCTTATGGAAAAATTCGGTAGCCAACGCCATTGTGAAGTGGAGAAACTCAATAACTTAGAGATTTTCTTTGACCGTTCTGTAGTAGAAATTTTCATCAATGGCGGAGAAAAAGTGATGACATCACGATTCTTTATTGCAAATCGAATCAATCTGTTAGAAACTTCTCGTCCGTTAACCGTACAAATTGCCCAAGTACAGGCAATTCAAATCCAAAATTAATCACAATAAGGCACAAGTAAAAAACTTGTGCCGTTTTACTTCCATACGAAAATCATTTTTGAGGAAAAAACCGTGGAATCAAAACCTAAAAAACGTCTAACGCTCAATGATATTGCCGCACTCAGCGGTGTATCGAAAACGACCGCGAGTATAGTTCTTAATGGTAAAAGTGATGATTTTCGTATTAAACCGGAAACCCGCCAAAAAGTACAAGCGATCGCTGAACAATACGGTTATCGCGCCAATGTTTATGCGAAAGCATTACAGGCGCAACGCTCTAACGTTATTGGTTTGGTAATTCCGGATCTCACCAATTACGGCTTTGCCTCCACTGCTCGTAATCTTGAGAAGCTATGCCGAGACAACGGTTTACAGTTAGTAATTGCCTGTTCCGATGATAATCCGCAACAAGAAAAACTGGTAATTGAACGTTTATTGGATCGTCAGGTTGATTTGCTGATTACCGCTCCGACTCATCAAGATCCGAATTATTATCAAAAGATCATTCGACACACTCCGGTGCTACATATCGACCGCCATATTCCGAACTTGGAGCTGAATTACATTATCAGCGATGACACGCCAAGTGTCGCGAAGTTGGTGGAAAATATCGTACGTGCTTATCAACCGAAAGAGTTTTTCTATTTAGGCGGACAACTTTCGCTTTCACCAAGTGCCTCTCGCTTAGAAGGCTTTTATGAAGGCTTGGAGCAATCGCATTTAGCGGTACAAAGTAGCTGGATTTTACATAAGGACTACCAACCGGAATCCGGCTATCAAATGTTTGCCGAAATTGTTAAACGTTTAGGGCGTTTGCCCGAAGCGGTATTTACCGCCTCTTACACGATTTTGGAAGGGGTATTACGTTACTTAACCGAACATAAACAAATGGCGAAATTGATGAATCAAGAGCTACATTTAGCCACTTTTGATGATCACCATTTATTAGATGCTTTACCGTTTCATATTCATTCGATTGCACAAGATCACGAGCAAATTGCACTGAAAACATTCCAGCTTATGCGAGAAAAGCTACAACGCAAAGCGATTAGCAATGCCAAAGTTGATTGTGAAATTATTTGGCGACACTAAAACAAATATAGTTACTTTTAAAAGGATATCCTATGGCACATTTTTATGAATATTTAGAATTTAGCAGTGACGAAGACCGTGAAAATCAACTGGAGGTTTATGTTGACGTCAAACTTGAAGCGGAAACCGAAGAAAAGCTTAAAGCACTCGGCGTACAAGGCGATTGGCTAGTAATGGCAGAGCCTTATTGCCCGGATTGTGTCGAAATCGTGGCTTACTTCCAACGTATGACGAAGCTCAACCCGAATATCAAAGTGAAATATGTTTCACGTAAAGATAACAAAGAGCGTAAGCATTTTGACAGTGATGAGCAACAACAAGCGGTTATTTCTGCACAAAAAATCCCAAGTATCTTTGATATTCGTAACGGCAAAACTGAATTAGTTTTATGTGAGTTCCCGCAATTCTTAAAACAGAAAATAGAAGCGGCGCCGGAAAAATTTGACGAACTAAAAGCCGATTTCCGTATGGGAAAATTCGGTAAACAAGTTGAAGCGGAATTATTAGCGATTCTAACAAAGAATGCATAAGCTATTTTGATAAACCCACCTTACAAGCACTACCAAGCCCTAATAGGTGGGTTTTCTATATAAGACGCTTATATAAAACAAATAATAATACGCATAAAACTTCGGAATGCACTTTTTGCTTAAAGAAAGAGAAATTTTAGATATAAAAAAAGCACCTCGTGGTGCTATCTTATTTTGACTTGATAAAATGGAGCGGGAAACGAGGCTCGAACTCGCGACCCCGACCTTGGCAAGGTCGTGCTCTACCAACTGAGCTATTCCCGCGTCGAAATTATTTTAATTTAAAATAATTTGGAAGTTTATTATCGAATGGTGCCCGAGGCCAGACTTGAACTGGCACGCCCCGAAAGGCGAGGGATTTTAAATCCCTTGCGTCTACCGATTCCGCCACTCGGGCTTCGATAATTAATTTTATTTTAAGCTTTAAAATGGTGCCCGAGGCCAGACTTGAACTGGCACGCCCCGAAAGGCGAGGGATTTTAAATCCCTTGCGTCTACCGATTCCGCCACTCGGGCACAACCGTTTTAAATCTTAAAATGGAGCGGGAAACGAGGCTCGAACTCGCGACCCCGACCTTGGCAAGGTCGTGCTCTACCAACTGAGCTATTCCCGCATAATTTAAATTTTGTCATTCTAAAATGGTGCCCGAGGCCAGACTTGAACTGGCACGCCCCGAAAGGCGAGGGATTTTAAATCCCTTGCGTCTACCGATTCCGCCACTCGGGCTCACCTTAAAATGGAGCGGGAAACGAGGCTCGAACTCGCGACCCCGACCTTGGCAAGGTCGTGCTCTACCAACTGAGCTATTCCCGCAATAAAAACGCTACGTTATTGCGTAGCGATTTATGTGCGGTATTTTAGGGATTTTTGAAAAGTTGTCAAACACAAATTTCAAAAAAAGTTTCATTAGGCGAAAATTCAATCCATTTGACGATTTTTTGCTAGAAATTAATAAAATTACACCGCTTGTCATTAATAACTTAAATTAATTTTTCAATTAGCGCTGAAACAAATTCCAATCGCTCCGCATTACTTGTAAGTGGTAAATTAAAGCGGAATTTTTGCGCCCCTTCGAATTTATAGACATTTTTGTCCGACTGAATCAGTTGTAGGAACTTCATCGGGTCAGGTTGAGCGGTCGATTTAAATTCCAAATAGCCGCCGTTAATCCCCGCATCAACTTTCTTCAAGCCGAGCGAGGTTGCCACATGACGAAGCTGAGTGATTTGGAATAGATTCTTAGTTGCTTCCGGCAATAATCCGAAACGGTCGATAAGTTCTACTTTCAAATCTTTCAATGCTTCAACACTTTCTGCCGAGGCGATCCGTTTATAGAACGATAAACGCATATTCACATCCGGTACATAATCGTCCGGTAACAGTGCCGGTATACGCAACTCGATTTCTACCTGATTTTGGGTGATTTCTTCTAAAGTCGGTTCACGCCCTTCTTGTAAGGCTTTTACCGCATTTTCAAGCAGATCCATATAGAGTGAGAAACCGATACTTTCAATCTGTCCGCTTTGTTCCGAACCGAGCAATTCGCCCGCCCCACGAATTTCTAAATCGTGAGTCGCTAACACAAATCCGGCACCGAGATTATCAATCGAACTGAGTGCTTCTAAACGCTGTTGTGCATCTTTGGTTAATGTTTTCGGCGGTGGTGTCAGCAAATAGGCATAAGCTTGATGATGAGAACGTCCAACACGTCCACGCAACTGGTGTAACTGTGCCAAACCAAATTTATCCGCACGCTCAATAATAATCGTGTTAGCGGTCGGCACATCAATTCCCGTTTCAATAATGGTGGAACAGACCAATAGATTAAAACGCTGATGATAGAAATCACTCATCACACGTTCCAATTCACGTTCACGCATTTGCCCGTGTCCAATCACAATCCGAGCTTCCGGTACTAATTCCGCCAGCTTAGTCGCACAGTTTTCGATTGTCGCCACGTCATTGTGCAGGTAATACACTTGCCCACCACGCAGAATTTCACGCAAAATTGCTTCTTTCACGACTAAATCATCGTGTTGACGAACAAAAGTTTTGATCGTCAATCGGCGTGCCGGCGGACTAGCGATAATAGACAGATCTCGCATACCGTTTAATGCCATATTCAGCGTACGAGGAATCGGTGTTGCGGTGAGCGTAAGAATATCGACATTAGCTCGCAATTGTTTGATCTTCTCTTTCTGACGTACACCGAAGCGGTGTTCTTCGTCAATAATAAGTAAACCGAGATCACGGAATTGCACGTCTTCTTGTAGCAGTTTGTGCGTGCCGACCAGAATATCCACTTTGCCTTCTGCCACTTTTTCTAAAATCGCCTTTTGTTCTTTAGCGGTTTTAAAGCGAGAAAGCACTTCGACATTAATCGGATAGTTGGCAAAACGATCTTTGAAATTCTCGAAATGTTGTTGTGCTAAAAGCGTAGTCGGTACAAGTACCGCAACCTGTTTATGATTTTCCACCGCTAAGAAAGTGGCACGCATTGCGACTTCGGTTTTACCGAAACCGACATCGCCACAGACAAGGCGATCCATTGCTTTTGGCAAGCACATATCGCTGATAACCGCATTGATTGCGGTTTTCTGATCTTCAGTTTCCTCAAATGGGAATGTGTGGCTAAACTGCATAAAACTGTCACGATCGTAGGCAAACGCAAAGCCTTTTTGCGATTCTCGTTTCGCATACACATCGAGTAATTCCGCCGCTACATCTCGGATTTTCTCTGCCGCTTTTTGGCGTGTCTTCGCCCACGCTTCCGAACCGAGTTTATGCAGCGGAGCGGTTTCATCCGCTCCACCGATATAACGGGAAATCAGATGTAATGAAGCCACTGGGACATAGAGTTTTGCCTCGTTCGCATAGAGTAAGACAAGGTATTCTGCTTTAATGCCGCCGGCATCCAGCACAGTTAACCCTGCATAACGTCCGACACCGTTTTCTAAATGCACTACGGCTTGTCCAATTTTGAGTTCTGCAAGGTTACGAATGAGCGTATCCGGGTTGACTGTTTTGCGATTTTTCTCCGAACGTTTTGTTTGAACTTTTTCGCCCAAGAAATCCGTTTCGCAAATAATTGCTAAATTTTGACCGCTTGCATTTTCAATGATAAAGCCTTGATCAAGCGGTGAAACCATCAATGAAATTTGCGAATCAATTTCCGCTAACGATTTAACCTGTTTCGGTTTGATTTTTAGCGGTGAAAGTAATTCAAGCAAGGTTTCTCGGCGACCTTCACTTTCTACTGAAAATAAAAGCTGCCCATCGAATTTACTACGGAATTTATTGAACGCATCAAACGGATCTTTTAACTGCGAATTAATCGCTAATTCCGGCAATTTTTCAATATTCGCATTTTGTTTAGCAGCCGATTTTCTGACTTTCTCCGCACTTAGCGTCAAACGTGGATAAGCTTTTAAGCCACGATTGACTTCATCAACCGAGAACCATAATTTGTCCGGCGGTAATAATGGACGCATCGGATCAACGCGGCGACTTTCATAGCGTTGAGTGGTATCTTTATGGAATTGCTCCGCCTTTTCTGCAATACCGTCAAAGGTAATAAATAAGGTATTTTCCGCTAAATAATCAAATAGGCTCGCCATTTCTTCAAAAAACAGTGGTTGCCAATATTCGATCCCTGCGTTCAAAATACCTTTACTGACTTGCTGATAAATATGCTCCGGCTCACGACGAATCTCACCGAATTGTTCACGGAATTTAGTTCTAAAATGCTCGATCCCGTTGCTATCAGTCGGGAACTCATGTGCCGGTAATAAATTAATTTCGTTGATCTCGGCTATTGTGCGTTGACTGTCCACATCAAAGGTGCGGATTGAGTCAATTTCATCATCAAAAAAATCCAAACGGAACGGACTTTCCGCTCCCATCGGGTAAAGATCGAGTAACGCCCCTCTTACAGCATATTCGCCGTATTCCAACACTTGTTCCACTGCACGATAACCGGCATTTTCAAGCTGTAAACGTAATGATTGGATTGAAAAGCGGTCACCTTTCTTTATCAGTAACACATTGTTGGCGAGATAACTCGGCGGACAAACTTTCTGTAAAAGCGTGTTGATTGGCAATAGAAAAATCTGTTTATTGCCTTGCTGCAAATGGAATAATGCTGAAAGACGGGCAGAAATAATATCTTGATGCGGTGAAAAACTATCGTAAGGTAGCGTTTCCCAATCGGGAAAGACCGAAACCGGTAATTTGCTGAATTGCTTTAAGGCTTTTTCAAGACGTAATGCGGTGCGGGTATCCGGCGTTACTACCACGCTTAAACCATTAAACTGCGCAGCAGCTTCCGCAATGGCTAAAGTATCTGAATGCCCAACTAAATTACCGAGCGTTTGATGATCTTGGAATTTGCCCCCTTCTTGCTGAGCAATTAAAGGTAGATTAAACTGAATAAATGACATAAGCGGTCGATTTTGTTAAAAAATTTGCAAATATTGTAGCCCAAAGCCCTACTTTTACAAAACCGATTAAATAAATAAAAGGGGACTATAACAGCCCCCTTTATTAATGATGTATATTAAATTAAGCGTAGAAATTTACTTGCTCTTGTTGTAATGGCGTGTATGAAACACAAATATCACAAGAACCATTAGCGTTATAAACTACATCAACTGTTGCGCTACCATCTTTGAAATCAAATTGTTCAATTGAATTCGCACCATCATTGAGGTAGTTAACCACTTCGATATAGTTACCTTCATCTGTAGTATCTGTAATAAATAAATTGCTACCTTTAAGGCTGAAGGTTACTTCATCTGCATTTAAATCCGTGAATCTGATCAAATCAAAATCACTTTTCGCACCTTTGTCTGCAACCACATCGTGGCCGAAATCCCCGCTGAAGATATAAGTATCGCTACCTACACCACCAGAAAGGTAATCTCCAGCACCAAGACCGCCAACTAAGATATCGTGACCTTCGCCACCGAATAAATTATCGTGGCCGCCGAAACCATATAACGTATCGTTACCCGCGCCGCCATCGATCATATCTTTAGCTTCTGTACCACAAAGTACGTTATCACATTCATCACCAAAAATTTGGTTATCTGCTTCCCAAGGTGGTGTTGGAGCATCATCTTCCGGACAACCACAAGTTGGATCTTGTGGAACTGGCTCTTGAGGAACTGGCTCTTGCGGAACTGGCTCTTGTGGAACCGGCTCTTGCGGAACTGGCTCTTGTGGAACCGGCTCTTGTGGAACCGGCTCTTGCGGAACTGGCTCTTGTGGAACTGGCTCTTGTGGAACTGGCTCTTGTGGAACTGGCTCTTGTGGAATTGGTTGTTGCGGATCAATTGGACGTTGAGGGTCAATTGGTTTTTGACCAAAATCAGGTTCATCGAATTGAATTGGTTTTTGACCGAAATCCGGTTTTTGAACATCTATTGGTTTTTGCTCAAGCGTAGGCTGTTGACCAAAGGACGGTTTAAAAATAAATCTTCCATAAGATTGGAAAAAAGAATTAATAAATCCGCGAACACTAATGCTATGTGTGATTCGTGCTACATACATATAAATTTCTCCTAGTATAAATTAACTAATGCAAATTTAATTAATTTGCAGTGGAATTATATACTAGACTTTATGATATATTTTTTACTCACGGTAAATTTATATAAAAATAAATTTACAAAATAAAGAAAATAATTTAAATCAAATTCAATATGAATAAAATTTGAAATAAAAAAATAAAATGATTATTCAAAAACAAACCAATACAAATTTAATTAATATTAACATATTAATGTAATGAATTTTTATAATAAAAAGGAATTGCTGTAGGGAAATACATTCTCTGCCGTTAAAGCTAATACTAACAAGCTGTTAATAATATTGTGTCTGTCTTCGCCATATTTTCTAAATCCAATAGTAACTTCATATATAACTAAACATGCTATGAAAAATACTACACCTTACTGACCAGCTAAACCATTAATGATGTCGTATTTATTATGTTTTCACCCCAATTTTTATAAATTAAAACAAGGATATTCAAGAAACAACCTTAAATATCTATCCACTTAGAAGTATATAAAGTAAAGATTATACCATTTTCAACTTAGGAAAATTCATAGATGTAATCATTCTTTTTCATAAAAATATTAGTAAATAGTTCAATATAATAATGAGAAATGCTTAATTTTTTATTACTACTTTATCTATTTCACTTGAACCGTTCAGTAAAATCCATCACATTCTCTTTTTAGAAGAAAAAATATATGAAACCTAAATGAAGATAAGCGGTGAGATTCTTTGGAAAAATTGCAAGCTTTTAGTAAAATGCATCTGCATCTCTTCGGTGAGTATTCTCTTGCCAAATAAACTAAGGAAAACATCATGCAACCTAAAGCAAAATATAGAAAAGACTATCGAGCACCAGACTTTACAATTACAGACATCTCTCTTGATTTTCAACTTGATCCGGACAGAACCTTTGTTACCTCAACTTTATCCGTAGAACGTAAAACAGCAGGAGCTACACATCTACGTTTAGATGGACATAGTTTTGACTTCCTTTCCCTAAAACTTAATGGCGATTCTTATTCTAATTTTGAGAAAGATGATGAGTCTTTAACTGTTGACGTTAGCCATATCACTGAGGATAAATTTAAATTACAAATTGAAACCGGCTTAAATCCTGTACAAAACACTTCTCTGCAAGGCTTATACCAATCCGGTGACGGTATCTGTACCCAATGTGAAGCAGAAGGCTTCCGTCAAATTACTTATATGTTGGATCGTCCGGACGTACTTGCAAAATATCGTACAAAAATTACCGCTTCTAAAGCGAAATATCCGTTCTTACTTTCGAATGGTAATCGCATTGCACAAGGTGATTTAGATGATGGTCGTCATTGGGTCGAATGGGAAGATCCGTTCTTTAAACCAAGCTATTTATTCGCTTTGGTTGCCGGTGATTTTGATCTGTTACAAGATAAATTCATCACAAAAAGTGGTCGAGAAGTTTCATTAGAGATCTATGTTGATCGTGGCAATTTAGATCGTGCCGGTTGGGCGATGGAAAGTTTAAAACGTTCAATGAAATGGGATGAAGAACGTTTCGGCTTAGAATACGATTTAGATATCTATATGATCGTAGCGGTTGATTTCTTTAATATGGGTGCAATGGAAAACAAAGGCTTAAATGTTTTCAACTCTAAATTCGTCTTAGCAAAACCGGAAACGGCAACCGATACCGACTATTTAGATATTGAAAGCGTGATTGCACACGAATATTTCCATAACTGGACCGGTAACCGCATTACTTGCCGAGATTGGTTCCAATTAAGCCTTAAAGAAGGCTTAACTGTTTTCCGTGATCAAGAATTTACATCAGATTTATGGTCACGCCCGGCAAAGCGTATTGAAGACGTACGCTTATTACGTGCAGTGCAATTTGCCGAAGATGCCAGCCCGATGGCACACCCTATTCGCCCGGAAAAAGTGATTGAAATGAATAACTTCTATACGGTTACCGTATATGAAAAAGGCGCAGAAGTGATTCGTATGATTCACACCTTATTGGGTGAAGAAAAATTCCAAAAAGGAATGCAACTGTATGTCGCGGAAAATGACGGCTCTGCTGCAACTTGCGAGGATTTCGTATCAGCAATGGAACGTGCTTCAGGCGTAGATTTAACCCAATTCCGTCGTTGGTATAGCCAATCCGGTACGCCTGAGCTTAGCGTGAGTGATGAATATGATGAAATGCATCATATCTACCGTTTACATGTGTCACAGCATACGCCGGCAACTGCGGATCAATTAGAAAAAGTAAACTTGCATATTCCGCTAAAAATCGAGTTATATAGCGAACAAAATGGTGAACCTATCGAACTACAATTCGAAGGTACGACCCAACATAACGTATTAAACGTATTACAAGAGCACCAAATGTTTGAATTTCATAACGTAATGTATAAACCTGTTCCGGCATTACTATGTGATTTCTCCGCACCGGTACGTTTAGATTATAGTTATACCAATGAACAATTAATTACATTACTTAAATTCGCACAAAATGATTTTGTACGTTGGGATGCGGCGCAAACCTTATTCAATAATGAGCTTCGTACCAATCTGTCTCGCCATCAATCCGGTGAAGCATTAGCGTTCTCTGCCGATTTAACTGAAGCACTTATCTATGTGCTTGATAATGCGGATAAAAATGCAGAGCTAACCGCATTGATGCTGACATTACCGAAAGAAACCGAGTTTGCCGAATTATTCAAGGTAATCGATCCAAACGGTATCGCTATCGTACGAGAATTTATGCTAAGAACGATTGCAGAAATATTACGTGATCGTTTACATGAAATTTATATTCGCCATAAATGCGGTGCTTACCAAGTTGTAGCGGAGGATATGTCTAAACGCGCATTACGTAACGTATGTCTATCTTACTTAGCCTTTACGGATTTAGGCAACTCGCTTACTTATAATCACTATAAACAGGCGGATAATATGACTGATACCCTCGCTGCACTTTCGGCGGCAACGAAGGCACAATTACCGTGTAGAGACCAATTATTGGCTGATTTCGAAGAGAAATGGCACCACGATGGCTTAGTGATGGATAAGTGGTTTATGCTCCAAGCAACACGCCCTGATGATAATGTACTTGAAATCGTACAAGGTCTATTAAATCACCGTAGTTTTAACTTCAATAACCCGAATAGACTGCGTTCTTTGGTCGGAGCATTTTGTGGTCAGACCCCGAAAGCATTCCATGCAATTGATGGTTCCGGCTACCGTTTCCTCGTAGATATTTTAATTAAATTAAATGAAACAAACCCACAAGTTGCCGCTCGTCTCATTGAGCCGTTAATCAAATTATCACGTTATGACAATCAGCGCCAAACCCTGATGAGACGTGGTTTAGAGCGTCTAAAAGGGTTAGATAATTTAGCGCGAGATCTTTTTGAGAAAATAGAAAAAGCATTGCATTAGTATTATTTGTTTCAATCTATGCAATTAGATTGTAATTTATAATAGGTATTGTTGTATTCTTATTATTTACTAAAAAGAAAGGTTATATTTGTTATAAGGGTATTTTCAAATTCTTTTTTTGGGATATAATGGCTGGGCTTTAAAAAAATGAACACGCGTTCATAAGTGTTCGAAGCTTGAGTTAAATGATGTAGGATGCGGAACTTAGTTCAAGTATTTTTAAAGTAACCTTACATACATACAATACTTCTAATAAAAGCTTAATTCGACAGAGTTAAGCTTTTTCATTTGTAGGAATAACAATAAAAAAACGGTCAGATTCTTTCGCTAGCAAAGCATTTGCTAAACATCGAAAAAATCCGACCGCTTGTAATCCTACTATTTACTTACCTACTTTTAACTTATTCCATATCCTTTCTTCTTGACCTCGCCATAAACGCTGAATATTGTCGTGGTGACGATAGACTAACAAACAGCAAACTAATGCAACGGGAAAAGTAAATTCAGGTCTAAACCACCAAATATAAAACGGGACAACTAACGCCGTTACGACTGCACTTAATGAAGAAAAACCAAATAGTAAAAAAACAATTAACCAACTACATAAAGCAGCACCGGCAACCAACGTACTAATCGGTAACAATGCACCAAATGCAGTTGCTACACCTTTTCCCCCTCGAAACTGAAAGAATACGGGGAAGATATGCCCTAAGCAAGCCGCTAAGGCTACAAAGCCGATTTCTGAGGGTTCAAATCCCAGACGGAAAGCACATAGTACCGGTAAACCTCCTTTTAAAATATCAAACAGCAAAACCCCTAATGCGGAAATTCTTCCACCGATACGTAACACATTCGTTGCACCGGGATTATGAGACCCACACTCACGGGGATCCGGTAGTCCCGCTAAACGGCAGAAAATAATGGCGCTAGAAATAGAACCCAATATATAGGCTAAAACAATCAATAAATAAGCGGTGATACTCATAATTTTTCCTTTAATTTCTAGGGGCTACTTCGCTTGTATGCTATATTTTTACAAATGTTATCATAAACAAATAAGGAAAACTAAAATGGCTGATAAAGTTTTTATTCACGAGCTTACTGCTTTCGCCTCAATCGGCGCTTATGATTGGGAACATACTATTAAACAACGTTTAGTCTTTAATATTGAAATGGAATGGGATTTCACCCAAGCAGCTCAAACAGACGATGTGCAGTATTGTTTAAATTATGCGGAAGTTTCGGAAAAAATATTGCAATTTGTAGAATCCAAGCCCTTCAAATTAGTCGAAACCGTTGCACATCAAATTGCGGATCTTTTACAACAAACTTATGGTATTCAAGCGCTTAGAATCGAATTGCATAAACCTAAGGCGGTTGCACAAGCTAGTAGCGTAGGCGTAATCATAGAACGAGGTCGTAATGCAAACTAGCACTCATAACCCTCTTTATTTGTAGCATTTTGTTGTTAAATGAAGCAATCTGCCCATTTCATATCATTAGTGCGATCTTGATCACAGTCAGTATGCTTATTTACAGGTATAATAACTCCCCGTCAAACAAAGGAGAATAGGATGGCTACTTTATTTGCACTCCAAGAGCGACTTGAAAAAACGGTCTTGGAACAAAACAACCCGATTACAGCAGCAATTGCAGATCAATTAAAAGCTCAACAATATAAAGCAAGTTTTTCAGGCGCTCAAATTCAACAATGGTGCCAACAATTTGAGCTTTCTCCCATTGAATTAGCATTACATTGCTTACCTCTTGCCGCTTGTTATGCGCTTGTACCCGTGTCTAAATTTTATGTCGGTGCAATTGCTATTGGTGAATCAGGTAATTTTTACTTTGGTGCAAATCAAGAGTTTTCATCAACCTCAATGCAGCAAACTGTACATGCTGAACAAAGCGCAGTATCACATGCATGGCTAGCGGGTGAAAAATCTATTCGCGATATGGTAGTAAACTACACACCTTGTGGTCACTGCCGTCAATTTATGAATGAATTAAATTCGGCTAAAACGCTAAAAATTCATTTACCTCACAGCCAAAATAATTTATTGCAAAACTATCTACCGGATTCGTTCGGACCGAAAGATTTGAATATTGAACAGGTTCTTTTCGATACTCAGCACCATACGTTTGAACTCACTGGTGATCCGCTCTCTCAAGCTGCAATTGTTGCTGCACAGCAATCTTATGCACCGTATAGTCACGCAATGAGTGGTATTGCCCTACAAGTAGGTGAACAAGTTATTACCGGTCGTTATGCTGAAAATGCCGCATTTAACCCAAGCTTCCTGCCTTTACAAAGTGCATTAAACTACCGCCGCTTAAACGGTTTATTAGATAAACTTGTTACACGTATCGTAATGGCAGAAAAACAAGCTATCCTCAGTCATAGACGAATGACCGAAGAATTATCCCAAACGCTACTTCGTTTAGATGTCGAATATATTGAACTGTAACCCAATGAGCAATAATAAAAAAGTGATGAGTATCCAACTACTCATCACTTTTTTATCATTAGCCTATCAAATTATGCTCTGATAATTGCATAACTGTTCCTACTACTTCTTATCTCATTTTTTACGTAGCTGATTACGGTAGAATAATTTATGTCCGACAGCGGAAAGCATTGCACCGGAAACCACTGTAATCGCCCCAATATAACTTAACCCATTAAGATCCGGTGCCTCAAATAATTCGGGTAAAATAGCATGGCTTAATGCGGTAAGCATAATGGTAAGGATCGGAATTTGCGTCATCATTAAACTTACCTTAGAAACTTCCCAGCGATTTAGTGCTTCAGCATAACAACCGTAAGCAATAACGGTGTTAATGCCACAGAATCCTAACCAGCCCCAAGTAGCTAAATCTAATTTAGCTAATTCTCCCATATGTGCAAAAGGCGTAAAGACTAAGGTACAACCGAAATAAATCAGTAACAGAATTTGTTGCGAGCTAAAATGCGCTAACATGATTTTTTGCGACAAACTATAACCAATCCAAATCAAACTTGCACAAATACCAAGTAATACACCGTATGCATAACTATTCATTGCGATTAAGTCCGCAAAACGGTTATTAAAAAACATCACTAAGCCGTTAACCACCAACACAAAACCAATTTTTTGATGGATACCAATCGTTTCTTTAAACAACACAACCCCCAATGCAATCATCACAAAAGAAGAAAGCGGACTAAGGACTTGGCTGGTCGCAGCCGGAATATAATTTAAGGCGAGATTAAATAGGAAGAAGTTGCAAGACAATCCAATGACTCCAATTAACCATAGCCTGTGATATTGGCGAAAGAAAGCTGTTAAATTTGGTAATTTTTTTGCAAAGGCAAGCATGGCAAAAACACCAAGCGTTGCGACTAAGAATCTAAACCAAACAATTGTTTGAGAATCGAGTGATTTTAGTACCTGTTTAATCGCAAGCGGTAGCATGCCCCACATCAGAATGGCTATCAAAGAAAATAAAAAGCCAAGCAAGGGTTGTTGTTTCATGAATTTTTTATGAGGTTGGAAAAAAGGTAAGAAAAAACCCCACATTCGTGGGGTTTTATTTCAAATCTATATTGAAATGAATTACTCAGCAACGATGCTTACGTATTTGCGATTTTTCTCGCCTTTCACTTCAAATTTAACTTTACCGTCAGCAGTTGCGAATAAAGTGTGGTCTTTACCCATACCAACATTGCTACCAGCGTGGAATTTAGTACCACGTTGACGAACGATGATGCTACCTGCTAATACAGATTCGCCACCAAAACGTTTAACACCAAGGCGTTTAGCTTCAGAATCACGACCGTTACGAGTTGAACCACCAGCTTTTTTAGTTGCCATCTACTTGATCTCCTCTGAAATTATGCTTGAATCCCAGTGATTTTCACTTCTGTGAACCACTGACGATGACCTTGTTGTTTACGGCTGTGTTTACGACGACGGAACTTAACGATTTTAACTTTATCGCCACGACCTTGTGCTACAACTTCAGCCACTACTTTTGCGCCAGCAACTACTGGTGCACCAATTTTAACATCTTCACCGTTAACGACCATTAACACTGAGTCAAATTCAACTTTCTCACCAGTTGCAATTTCAAGTTTCTCTAAACGAACTACTTGACCTTCGCTTACTCGGTGTTGTTTGCCGCCACTTTGGAAAACTGCGTACATATTTACTCCGCTAATTTGTGCCAATCGCTTCTGCTTAGGCACTCTTAAATTCATATAAAATAGGTGGTCAATTCTACGCAAAAACTATGCAAAGAGCAAGAACGATTTTCAGAAAAATTGAAAAATTTCTGCGTTATTTTCCCTTACGCCCTATTTTCAGCATTAAAGAAAGCAACAAGCATTATTTTTGCCTATGATTAACCTAAAAAAACTACGTATTTTTTCGCTTGTTCATCTGAAATTTACGAAAAAAATCGTAGCTTTTCCCCTCTCGATTTTTAGATAACGCCATTATAACAAAAAAGCGGTCAGATTCTGCAATTTTTTTGCAAAAAATGACCGCTTCACTTTTTTATCGGCTAAAAGCCTTATTTGTTAGTATTTTGACGTTTATTATCTAATGCAAATGCGCCTGCGCCGACAAACACTAATAAGAAGAATACCACCGAGTATAACAGCGCTAATTCACCTTGGTTTACTAGAGGGAGGGCAATATTCTCCGCCGTTGCGTGCATAAAGAAATAAGCATACGCCATCATACCCGAAAGTAAAAATGCCACAGGACGCGTGAATAAGCCTAAAAGTAATAAAATACCGCCACCGATTTCTAAAATACCGCCGATACCGTACATTGACATTAACGGTACAGCACCGTTACCACCTGTCATTGATACCGGAAATTCAAAGAATTTTGCCGTACCGTGTAGTAAGAACATATAAGCTGCAACAATACGTAATAATGCTAATGCGTATGGAGTAAATTTTGCTAAGTTTGAGTTCATATTTTGCTTTCCTTTAAATAATAAGACTAAACAATAGAGGTACACATTTTATCTATTGAACAATAGAAGATAAATAGTCTTTTTATTGATAAACTATTTCCAATTTTGAAACAATTAACAGTGATATAGACAACAAAAAAGCGGTCAAATTTCAGCAAAATTTTGCAAAAATTCAACCGCTTGATTAAGTAGTTGTAATATAGAAGTCTTATATGAACTGATTAGAATTTAGTGACAAAATCAGCATAGCCGTCAATAAAGCCTTTTAACATCCCTGCTACAGCTTCAGAAACAAGCTCACCATTTTCGTTAAATACACCGTTGAAAATTCCACCAACGTTCGCTGCAAACGGCGCAACCGGCATATTAATAAATGCGCCAGAAGCCACTACACGTAATTGATCCGCTGCTCGCACACCACCAGACATTCCTGCTGCAACAGAAACGATACCGGCAGGTTTACCAAGCCATTTGCTTTGTCCCATCGGACGTGAACCTACATCAATTGCATTTTTAATCATTGCTGACATACCGCCGTTATGTTCAGGCGTAATCAATAATACACCATCAGCTTGTTCAATTGCGTTACGTAAACGAATGTATGCCTCAGGGCTATTTTCATCTAAATCACGATCATATAAAGGAAGATCCGCAATATTAACGAAATTTAATTGAAGACTTGCCGGCGCTACATTTTTTAAGTGATTCGCAACTAACTGACTAATTGATGTTTTACTGCCACTACCAACTAACACAGCGATTTGTTTTGCCATAATTAACGTCCTAAATTCTAAAAAATGAATAAAATTTTTCGAAAGTTATTCTATCGAAAAATTTTATTCATGTTTAGATAGCTTAGAGTGGATAAACTATTTACTCTTAGTAAATAATATAACCAAAAGCCCCCACATTTAGGAAAATGAGAGAATAGAATAGCTAAGAGAAAGAATATAGCGGTTATTTTGTAAAAAAATTGCCGAAATTGACCGCTTTTTTCGATTCTTTTTTGAAGCTTGCCAGATTTAAGGTAGAATCACCGCCAAATTTTCACATTTAATATGAGAACGCAATGACAACGCTATTAACACTCGAGCAAATTCAAGCGCTTGCCAAACAAGATATGCAAGCGGTAGATGCGGAGATTCTCGCTCAGCTTAACTCCGAAGTCGTTTTAATCAACCAACTAGGCCATTATATTATTGCCGGTGGTGGAAAACGTATTCGCCCGTTAATTGCGGTGCTTGCCGCTAACGCATTAGGTTATACCGGTAACAAACACGTTACCTGTGCCGCTTTTATCGAATTTGTCCATACCGCAACCTTATTACACGATGATGTGGTTGATGAGTCGGATATGCGTCGAGGCCGTGCAACGGCGAATGCCACATTCGGTAATGCCGCAAGCGTATTAGTCGGTGATTTTATTTATACGCGTTCATTCCAAATGATGACCAGTGTTGATTCACTTGAAGTATTAAAAGTGATGTCTGCTGCCACTAATGCACTTGCTGAAGGCGAAGTGCAACAATTAATGAATGTGAATGACCCGAATACTACCGAAGCGAATTATATGCGTGTTATCTACAATAAAACCGCACGCTTATTTGAAGCGGCGACACAATGTGTTGCGATTGTGGCAGGGGTAGAAAAATCGGTTGAAACAGCGTTGAAAAATTACGGGTGCTACCTCGGTACTGCCTTCCAATTAATTGATGATATTTTAGACTACTCGGCAAAAGCGGAAAGCTTCGGTAAAAATGTGGGTGATGATTTCGTTGAAGGCAAACCGACTTTACCATTGTTACACGCTATGCACGCTGCACAAGCGAAAGGTAATCAAGCACAAATGGATATGATTCGTTCTGCAATTGAAAACGGCGGAGAACGTGAACAAATTCCAGCCGTATTAGAAATTATGGCGGAACACCAATCACTTGAGTATGCAATGACTCGTGCTAAACAAGAAGCACAGAAAGCGGTTGATGCACTTACAGTTTTACCGGAAAGCGAATACAAACAAGCATTGATTTCTCTTGCTTATTTATCGGTCGATCGTTCGTATTAATAAGCGGTCAAATTTTTAGAATTTTTTACAATTTTTATGACAGAACAAAACCAACAACCTTTAGAGCATAAACAAGCGTTGCAACAAAAGAAAAAGCTAACGCGTAAAGGCAAGGATCCAAATGCACCTTTTGTGCGTGAAAAATTAACGCTTCCCGGCGGACATAATAAATTATTGTTGCATTCTTGCTGCGCCCCTTGTTCCGGCGAAGTGATGGAAGCAATCCATGCATCGGGTATTGAATTTACCATTTACTTCTATAATCCGAATATTCACCCAATGAAAGAATACCTGATTCGCAAAGAAGAAAACATTCGCTTTGCCGAGAAATGGGGCATTCCGTTTATTGATTTCGATGATGATTACGAGAATGATCGCCGTGAATGGTTTAAAAAAGCGGAAGGAATGGAATGGGAACCGGAGCGTGGTATTCGTTGTACGATGTGCTTTGATATGCGTTTCGAAAAAGCGGCGGAATACGCACACAATAACGGCTTCCCGGTTTATACCAGCTGTTTAGGTATTTCTCGTTGGAAAGATATGAACCAAATCAACGATTGCGGACATCGTGCGGCGGCAAAATTCGATGATGTGGTTTATTGGGATTACAACTGGCGTAAAAATGGCGGCTCGCAACGTATGATCGAAATCAGTAAACGTGAACGTTTCTACCAGCAAGAATACTGCGGTTGTGTATATTCTTTACGCGATTCGAATAAATGGCGTTTAGAAACCGGTCGTCAGCGTATTGAAATCGGTAAGCTCTATTATTCGCCGGATTAACACTATTTATAACGGATGCACAAAGTGCGTCTTAAATACCAAATTTACAAATAAGAGGAAAAAATATGTCAAATTTTGCAATGGTATTTCCAGGTCAAGGCTCACAAGCGGTCGGAATGTTAGCGGATCTTGCAACTGCATTTCCAATTGTAGAAGAAACCTTCAGACAAGCATCTGATGTTTTAGGTTACGATCTTTGGGATTTAGTCCAAAACGGTACTGCAGAAGATTTAGGTCAAACACAACGTACACAACCGGCGCTTTTAGCATCATCGGTTGCGATCTATCGTGTGTGGCAACAAAAATACCCTGAATTAAAACCGTCTGTGATGGCTGGTCACAGCTTAGGCGAATACTCAGCATTAGTTTGTGCGGGCGTATTAAATTTCCAAGACGCAATCAAATTAGTGGAATTACGTGGTAATGCAATGCAACAAGCTGTTCCGGCAGGTACAGGTGCAATGTATGCGATTATCGGCTTAGATAACGAAGCGATTATTAATGCTTGTGAACAAGCTCAAGCGGAAGTCGGCGAAATCGTTTCAGCAGTAAACTTCAACAGCCCGGGACAAGTGGTTATTGCCGGTACAAAAGCGGCTGCAGAAAAAGCGGGTGAATTATGTAAAGCGGCAGGTGCAAAACGTGCATTACCATTAGCGGTAAGCGTACCTTCTCACTGTGCATTAATGAAACCGGCTGCGGATAAATTAGCCGAAGCATTACAAAATATCACGTTAAACGCACCGGTTGTACCAGTTATTAATAATGTTGATGTTAGTGTAGAGACAGATGCTGAGGCAATTCGTAACGCACTCGTTCGCCAGCTTTACAACCCGGTTCGTTGGACTGAGACGGTAGAAAAAATGGCAAACGAAGGTGTTGCAACTCTTTATGAAATCGGCCCGGGTAAAGTATTAACCGGTTTAGCAGGTCGTATCGTGAAAGAGTTAAATGCCAAAGCAGTCAATGACGTGGCTTCATTAGAAGCTGCCGCACAGTAATATATAACGGACGCCAAGCATGGCGTCCCTACAATAAATAGGAGCAAGTCAAAAATGCAAGGTAAAATCGCATTAGTAACGGGTGCAACTCGTGGTATTGGTAAAGCTATCGCAGAAGAATTGGTAGCAAAAGGTGCAACCGTGATTGGTACTGCAACATCGGAAAAAGGCGCGGAAAGTATTTCTGCATACTTAGGCGAACACGGCAAAGGTTTAGTTTTAAACGTAACGGATGCAGCTTCTATCGAAGCCGTTTTAGCTCAAATTAAAGCGGATTTCGGTGATGTTGATATTTTAGTAAACAATGCGGGGATCACTCGTGACGGTTTATTGATGCGTATGAAAGAAGACGATTGGTTCGACATTATTCAAACCAACTTAACTTCTGTTTATCGCTTATCTAAAGCGGTATTACGTCCAATGATGAAAAAAGGCGGACGTATCATTACTATCGGTTCAGTTGTCGGCTCAATGGGTAACCCGGGGCAAACCAACTACTGTGCGGCAAAAGCAGGTTTAGTAGGCTTTTCTAAATCATTAGCAAAAGAAGTCGCTTCTCGTGGCATTACGGTAAACGTTGTAGCACCGGGCTTTATCGCAACCGATATGACTGACGAATTAAATGAAGATCAAAAACAAGCGATCTTAAGCCAAATCCCGGCAGCTCAATTAGGTTCTGCACAAGATATTGCGAAAGCAGTCGCATTCTTAGCAAGCGATGATGCAAAATACATCACCGGCGAAACTATCCATGTCAACGGTGGTTTATACATGAGCTAACCGCTACAGGCGGTCCATTTTTAGCCGAACTTTACTTTTTCGGTAAAGTTCGGTTTTGCTATTTTTCGGGTTTCTGTTTTTCCTTTCGTGTTTAATATTTGTTTATAAACAAATTAAAAGTGTGGTATGTATATGACTAAAAATACATTTGTGGTCGGCTTTATGCTGTTTGCCATTTTCTTTGGGGCGGGTAACTTAATTTTTCCGCCGAAATTAGGTTTTGAAAGCGGTGCGGATTTTTGGACTGCAACTATCGGATTTGTCATAACCGGGGTTGGTTTACCTTTACTTGGTATTATTGTGAGTGCTTCTTATAAAGGGGGCTACAAAGCAGCTTTACATCGTATTCATCCTTGGTTTTCACTTTTGTTCTTGGTAGCAATTTACTTAACTATCGGGCCTTTCTTTGCGATTCCACGTACAGCTGCAACCGCTTATGAAATGGCAGTATTACCATTTTTAGGTGAACAAACACCACTTTCGTTATTGATTTTTACTTTAGTTTATTTCTCATTAGCGATCTGGTTAAGTTTGAATCCTTCCAAAATGGTAGAGCGAATCGGATCTATTTTGACACCATTGCTACTCCTCGCAATTCTTGCGCTTGTTATCAGCAGTATTACAATGTTCTCAGGCAATCCAAGTAGTTCGAGCGTTATTGAAGCGCCAATGGTAAACGGTATATTAGCAGGTTATAACACCATGGATGCCTTAGCTTCCGTGGCATTCTCCGTTATTGTAATTAATGCGATTAAAAGTAAAGGTCTTTCGGACGAAAAAGCATTAAGCAAGCAAACTGCGATGGCAGGTATGATTGCGGCAATTTTATTAGCGTTAATTTATCTTTCTATCGGTTGGATCGGCAATAAATTACCAATTTCTGCTGATGTTGTTGCAGATTTAACGGCAAAGAAACAGGATCTTGGTACTTATATTCTTAACGTTGCCGCAACCCAAGCATTTGGTGATTTAGGCAGAACACTTTTAGGTGCGATTGTTTCGCTTGCGTGTTTAACCACTGCAATCGGTCTAATCGTTGCGGTAAGCGAATACTTCAATGAAATTTTTCCGAAAATTTCTTATAAAACTTATGCGCTTATCTGTACCCTAATCGGCTTTGGTTTAGCGAACCAAGGGCTTAGTGCGGTAATCAGCAAATCAATCCCAGTGTTACTGGTACTTTACCCAATTGCAATGTCAGTGATTTTTTTACTTTTATTGAATCTGTTTGTAAAGTTACCATTATTAGCATTACGCACATCATTGATTCTAGTGACAATTATCTCTATCCTATCAGTAGCTGGTGTCGGTATTACAGATAACTTACCACTCAAAGCATACTCAATGGAATGGCTACCGTTTGCGATAGGCGGATTAGTGATTGGCGCAATCCTTAGTCGTTTCGTAAGAGCGAAATAATTATATCGGGCAAGGTTATCCTTGCCCTTTGTTTATCTCAAATCTTTGGAGAAAATATATGCCTGAATTGCCGGAAGTTGAAACTAGCTTACGAGGTGTGGAACCTTATTTACAAGGTAAAACGATTAAACAAATTGCGATTCGAACCAATAAATTGCGTTGGGCTATTTCCGATGAGTTGCACCGAATGCAAGGGGCGAAAATCGTTTCATTATCTCGCCGTGCCAAATATTTAATTTTACATACCACACAAGGCGATATTTTGATTCACTTGGGAATGTCCGGCTCACTAAGTATTTTGCAGGAAAACCAACAAGCTGCCGGCAAACATGACCATGTTGACCTTATCACGCAAGATGGGACAGTTTTACGTTATAACGATCCTCGTAAATTCGGCTGTTGGCTGTGGACTCAAAATGCCGAACAACACGAATTAATTACTCGGTTAGGACCAGAGCCGCTATCGGAAGCTTTTACTGCTGAGTATTTATTTGCACGAAGCCGTAACAAAACCGTGGCAGTCAAAAACTTTATTATGAATAACGATATTGTGGTGGGTGTGGGTAATATCTACGCTTGTGAGTCACTGTTTATGGCAGGAATTCATCCGGAACTTGCTACGCAAAATCTGACTGAAAAACAATGTGAGCGCTTAGTGAAAGTGATTAAAGAAGTACTGACTAAAGCGATTCTTCAAGGCGGAACGACACTGAAAGATTTTATTCAACCAGACGGTAAACCGGGTTATTTCGCCCAAGTATTGCAAGTTTACGGCCGCAAAGGTGAAGCCTGTAATGATTGCGGCACAATCATTGAAGCAAAAGTTATCGGGCAACGTAATAGCTATTTCTGCCCTCGCTGCCAAAAGCTGCCTCGCTAATCAATGTGAACAATAAATGCCAATCGTAAAAAAGCGGTCAAATTTGACCGCTTTTTTGCAATTCGCTACATAAACCAACCGGTCGGCGTTACCGATTTGTTATCAAATAATTTTACCGCACCGTAGATAACTCGGAAAATATACCAAATTCCAATCGCCCAAATCACCAAGATACCAATGCCGATTAGTGACAGGACAATCCCTAAAATAGTACCGGCTAGCGTTCCCCAGAAAGTACGAATCAAGAAACACATATGATCGTAATAAGCCGTGCCTTGCATATCTGCACGCTTGATATACGCCAAGATTACACCGGCAATCGCCGGTAAACCGCCGAAAATAATGCCTAAGCCGAATAAGCCGTATGTGATATACATCACGGTACGTAATGAATCATTCGACGGTTGAAGAGAAAATTGTTCGTTCATTTATATCTCCTAAAAAAGTAACGGTTAGACTGAAGCATTTACAAAAAATTCCTCAAATCTAACCGCTTGTGATTATTGGTGATTATCTTCGTATAACCATTTCGCCACCGTTTTAGCGAAATAAGTTAAGATACCGTCCGCTCCCGCGCGTTTAAAGCAAAGCAAACCTTCCATTACGCATTCACGTTCTTTTAACCAACCGTTTTGAATCGCCGCCATATGCATTGCATATTCACCCGATACTTGGTAGGCAAAAGTCGGGACGCCAAAGGTTTCTTTTACACGCCACACCATATCCAAATACGGCATACCCGGTTTTACCATCACCATATCCGCCCCTTCTTGAATATCCATTGCCACTTCGTGTAAACCTTCATTCGCATTCGCCGGATCAACTTGATAAGTAAATTTATTACCGCCTTTTAAATTGCCTGCCGAACCGACCGCATCACGGAACGGGCCGTAATAATTTGACGCATATTTAGCCGAATACGCCATAATTTGCGTATTGATTAAGCCTTTCGCTTCAAGTGCTTCACGAATTTTACCGATACGGCCGTCCATCATATCGCTGGGTGCAACAATATCCGCTCCAGCTTCTGCGTGAGAAAGCGCCTGTTTTACTAATACTTCAGTTGTGATGTCATTCAGCACATAGCCTTCTTCATCAATAATACCGTCTTGACCGTGTGTCGTGAACGGATCTAACGCCACATCGGTCATCACGCCTAATTCAGGATACGCCGCTTTTAATGCACGTACCGCACGTTGTGCCAAACCTTCCGGATTGTACGCTTCTTCCGCCATCAGTGATTTTTTCGCATCACCCACTACCGGAAATAATGCAATTAGTGGCACGCCATATTTAACCAATTCCCCCGCTTCAATTAAAAGCTGATCAATAGTCAAGCGTTCCACTCCTGGCATTGACGGCACTTTCACACGTTGATTTTCACCTTCAATTACAAATACCGGATAAATTAAATCTCCGGCAGTCAATTGATTCTCTGCAACTAAACGGCGACTGAAATCGTGTTTACGTAAACGGCGCATACGGCGAGTGGGAAACGAAGTGTTAAGATATTGAGCCATAATTTCTTCCTAATTTTGCAAAATTTAATAAAAAATAACCCGCTTGTGAGCGGGTTTAGATTAATTAGCGATAGTTTCCTCTTGCTCATCTCTCGGCTTATAGAACTTCGAGAAAAACAACCCGACTTCAAATAGCAAACACATCGGAATGGCTAAAAGCGTCTGGGAGAAAATATCCGGTGGTGTTAATAGCATACCGATCACAAACGCCGCCACAATAATATAAGGGCGTTTTTCACGCAGATCATCGGCAGAAGTGACACCAGACCAACAAAGTAAAATGATCGCAACCGGCACTTCAAAGCAGATACCGAATGCTAAAAAAATGGTGAGCACGAAATCTAAATAGCTACTAATATCGGTTGCCATTTGCACCCCTTCCGGCGCGGTACTGGTTAAGAAACCGAATACCAATGGGAACACGACATAGTAAGCAAATGCGACACCTAAATAGAATAATAATGTACTTGAAACCAATAGCGGGTAAATTAATCGTTTCTCATGCTTATATAATGCAGGAGCAACAAATGCCCAAATTTGGTAAAGAATAAAGGGAACCGATAAAAATACCGCTACAACACCGGTCAACTTAATCGGGGTAAAAAACGGTGTAGCAACGTTGGTTGCAATCATGGTCGCCCCAGCCGGTAAATTTTCCGTTAACGGCGTAGCGAGCAAGGTATAAATATCATTTGCCCAATAAACTAAAGCACAAAAAACCACAAGCACACAAATAAAGCTACGGAGCAAGCGGTTTCTTAATTCAACAAGGTGGCTAATCAGAGGTTGAGATTGTTCAACTGACATTCTGTTTATCCTGTTGTTGTGATACTGATGAACTTGGCGTTGCCAGATCATCGTCAGGCGGATAATATGCGGTGAATTGCGATTCATCCAATTCGGCTTGCTCTGCGAGCTCTGCCGGAGATAACTCCGCAGTTTCTATCGTAGCTTCATCCTCAACAAGCGGTTGCTTTTCCAGATTTTTTTGCGATTCCGACACGGCAATTTGCTGTTCTTCTTGCTCAATTTTTGCTTGAATTTCAGCGACTTGCTCATCGGTTAATTTGGTAATTTCCCCTTTTGCTGAAGCGAGATCAGCCTGCATTTGTTGCGCAGATTGTTTTAAATCTTCCACCGTTTTGCTCAATTCGGGCGAAAGCGAACTTAAATTTAACGCTTCTGCTTTTTTAATACTTTCTTGCAGCTCTTGTAATTTAAGTTCTTGTGCTAATTCATTCTGCACGTTAGCGGCTAATCCTCGAATTGTACGAACCCAACCCATCACGGTACGAATAGCAACGGGTAAACGTTGTGGACCCAGTACAACCAGCCCCACAACGAAAATAAGTACTAATTCAGAAAAACCTATATCAAACACAATCTATGCCTGCTCTTTTTCTTTTGCTTTTTGTTCGGTAGCTGCAGCTTCTTTTGCTTCTACTTTCTCAAAACTAGCATCTTGAGGTTTCTCATCTGCCATTGCTTTTTTAAAGCCTTTCACAGATTCACCTAAATCCGTACCCAACGTACGTAATTTTTTTGTACCAAATAATAAAACGATAATTGCTACAATAATAAGTAATTGCCAAATGCTGATACCACCCATAAAGGTTCCTCTTTTTGTTTTAAGTTTAAGAAAAATTGTTTGTATTATATGTTACTTTTGTTTTCGTTTCCAAACAAAAGTAACGAAAGCAAATGAGCCTTATTTTCTTTGCAAGAACAAGGATAACAGAGCCACTGATAATAAACCGAGACTTACCCATAACGGTAAGTTATCAAATCGCCATAACACACCGATAATAATCAAACCGCTAATAATGCTTTGTACATTACGCGATTTTTGCTGCCCCTGCGCTTGCAAGGTTTTATTCAGCTCATCTAAGCGGAAATTAATCTGCTTCTGTTGCTGTAAGGCGTTGAATACCGCTTCCGGAAATTCGGCAAAATGTTCTCTAAATTGCGGCGCACGTTGTTTTAAATCACGTAAGATCGCCTTCACGCCCACTTGTTCATTCAACCAATTTTGTAAAAACGGTTTTGCGGTTTGCCATAAATCCAGCTGCGGATAAACCTGTCTGCCTAATCCCTCAATATAGAGCAAGGTTTTTTGCAGTAATACTAATTGCGGCTGCACTTCCATATTAAATTCACGTGCAACATTAAACAGATTCAGCAACACGTGACCAAAAGAAATTTCCGATAACGGTTTGGCGAAAATCGGCTCGCACACCTCACGGAAAGCCTGCTCAAACGCATCAATGTCAGTATCTGCCGGTGTCCAGCCCGATTCCACGTGCATTAACGCCACACGGCGGTAATCGCGATTAAAAAAAGCGACAAAACTTTCCGCTAAATAGCGTTTATCATTTTGATTCAGTGTGCCGACAATACCGCAATCAATGCCGATATATTGCGGATTTTCCGGATGATTCGGATTAACGAAAATATTACCGGCGTGCATATCGGCATGGAAAAAACTGTCACGAAATACTTGGGTGAAGAACACTTGTACACCACGTTCCGCCAATAATTTCATATCTGTACCGTTGGCTTTAAGCGTTTCGACATCCGACACCGGAATACCATAAATACGTTCCATCACAATCACGTTTTTATGGCAAAAACTTTGATACATTTCCGGCACATACAACATTTCGCTATTTTCAAAGTTATTGCGCAAGCGAATCGCATTTGCCATTTCCCGGGTCAAATCCAGCTCATCAAGTAACGTTTTTTCATATTCACGCACTACTTCGGTCGCACGCAAACGCTTCGCATCATTCGACAGACGAGGAATCCAGCTTGCCAAGCGATACATTAACGCAATATCCGCTTTGATAAGCGGTTCAATATCCGGACGAATCACTTTAATCACCACATCTTTGCCGGCAAGCGATTGATTTTGATTAAATTTTGCCGTGTGAACCTGTGCAATCGAAGCGGAGGCAAGCGCTTGCTCATCAAAGTCGTCAAACCAAGTTTCAAGGTTTCCGCCTAAGGCTTGTTCAATAATTTGACGGGCTAATTTACCCTTAAAAGGTTCAACCGAGTCCTGCAATAAAGCAAGCTGATCCGCTAATTCCGGCTCAAATAAATCACGGCGGGTAGAAAGCATTTGCCCGAGCTTAATCCACACCGGCCCCAACTCTTGCAAAGCTAAACGTAAACGCACACCGAACGGCTGATCTTTGTGCTGATTTCGCACCCAAAAGATCGCCTTACGTCCTAAACGAGCATGGCGAGTGAGCGGAATATCGGGAATGATTTCATCAATACCGTAACGCAGAAACGTAGTGATAATTTGATAAAGGCGGCGAGTATTGTTAAACGTCATGATTTATTCTCAAATTTTGCAAATTTTCGTTCAAATTCGACCGCTTGTTGCTCAAGCTCTGCAACTTGATCGTAAAAATTAACCGCTTGTAAGCGATGTACCAATACCGGACGCTCATTCATCAAATTATCTGCGATATGTTGATGATTCTGCTCAATTTGTCCTTTTAGTTTGTTAAATAGTTTTTTAGCAAAATCGGTTGAAGTCTGAGCCAACACATCGCCGACAAAAGGCGACAACAATTCGGCAGGATCTTTTTCCAATTCATCTAACAATGCAGTGAAATGTTGTAACACCTGAATATCGCCGTTCAGCACCAATGATTTATTATTAATCAGCTCGGTTAATTTGGCTTTATCGGCAAGTTTCGGTAAGGTTTCAAACGACAGTTGTACGTGGCAATCCGCTTCGCCTTCGTAAACCGACAGCCATTCCGCACGAGTTTCGCTAAAGATCAGATAAAAATTAACTGCCGGTGAAGTTAATTCAATATGTAAACACTTGCCCGCTAACTTACGTAATGCCGGCAATACGTGCGGCGAACGTTGAAGCAACGCATTAAAAGCGGTTTCTATCGCGCCGAACGCAAACTGCGGCAACATAAGCTGCTGTTTAAGTTGAGATAACATAGCGTATTCCTTGGATTACAATAAATTAAAACTTATACCCTCGATGCAACGCTACAATACCGGCACTTAAGTTGTAATAATTGACGCTTTCAAAACCGGCATTTTCCATCATCGCTTTTAATTCGTCTTGTTTCGGGTGCATACGAATCGATTCGGCAAGATAGCGATAGCTATCTGCATCATTTACCACTACTTCGCCCACTTTCGGCAAAATATTAAAAGAATAGAAATTATATAATTGGCTAATCGGATCAATAATCGGTTTCGAGAATTCTAATACTAATAAACGGCCACCCGGCTTCAACACACGAAACATCGAACGTAACGCTTTGTCTTTGTCCGTCACATTACGCAAACCGAAACTGATTACCACGCAATCGAAGGTATTATCCGCAAACGGTAAACATTCTGCGTTAGCTTGTACATAACTGACATTACCGACTACGCCTAAATTACGCAATTTTTCACGGCCGACTTCTAACATAGAGCTATTAATATCAGCTAACACAACTTCGCCGCTTTCGCCGACAATGCGCGAAAATTTTGCAGTAAAATCACCGGTTCCGCCGGCAAGATCCAACACTTTTTGCCCTTTACGCACGCCACTGCAATCAATGGTAAAACGCTTCCAAACACGATGGATACCAAACGAAAGCAAATCATTCATTAAGTCGTATTTGCCAGCAACGCTGTGGAATACATTAGCAACTAGTTGCTGTTTTTCTTCTTTGGCAACGGTTTTAAAACCAAAATGCGTTGTTTCGTTTTCAGTCGTTTCTGTCGTGTGTTGTAAATCAGTCATTGTCAAATTCTCATCGATTATTTCGGAGTGCTAACGATAGCAAAAAAGCGGTCATTTTTCCTTAAAATTTTGCAAAATCAAGCAAGTAAATGCCCGCTTGCTTGACTAGAAAGCGGTTAATCTGTACCATTCGCACACTATTTTTATTTGAGGATTACAATTTTGGACAGTCACAGTCGATACTTATCAGATTTCTAACCCACTTGTCCAAACCCTCAGGTTACCGACAAGTCGGTAACTCTCGCCTAGTATCTTTTTTGTTCCTTTTTGTTCATTACCTCCTAACCATTGGAGAATAAAATGATCCGTGCATTTGCATTAGATAACGCACGTCTTATCAGCGTTGACGAAACCGCTACCGACTTAAACGATGCAATTTGGATTGATTTAATCGATCCGAGCGATGACGAACGTAGCGTACTACAGCGTGGTTTAGACCAAACGCTTGCGGAAGAACACGAATTGGAAGACTTAGAGGCTTCCGCGCGCTTCTTCGAAGACGAAGACGGCCTACACCTTCACTCTTTTTTCTATTGTTTAGATGATGACGATTACGCAGATATTGCCACCGTAGCATTTACCATTCGCGACGGGCGTTTATTTACTCTACGTGAACGTGATTTACCGGCGTTCCGTTTATATCGAATGCGTTCGCGCCGTGAAAAATTAATTGATAGCAATGCGTACGAATTACTGCTCGACTTATTCGAAACCAAAATCGAGCAGCTTGCGGATGTTATCGAAACAATTTATGCGGATTTAGAAACCTTAAGCCGTGTAATCTTAAACGGTAAGCAAGAAAGTGAAAATTTTGACGATGCGCTTTCCGATTTAACCGAATTGGAAGATGCCAGCTCAAAAGTGCGTTTATGTCTGATGGATACGCAACGTGCGTTAAGTTTCTTATTGCGTAAAACCCGCTTACCAAACAATCAGCTTGAACAAGCTCGTGACATTATGCGAGATATTGAATCACTCCAGCCACATAACGAATCGTTGTTCCAAAAAGTGAACTTCTTGATGCAAGCGGCAATGGGTTATATCAATATTGAGCAGAATAAAATTATGAAGTTTTTCTCGGTCGTATCGGTGATGTTCCTACCGGCAACGTTAGTCGCCTCGACTTACGGAATGAACTTCGAATTTATGCCGGAATTACATTTTAAATACGGCTATCCGATGGCAATCGGCTTAATGATTTGCGCAGCCGCCGCACCTTATATCTACTTTAAACGCAAAGGTTGGTTATAAAATGCAAAAAGCACAGAATGTAAGTTCTGTGCTTTTTTGTTAGCTGTAAGCGGTCAGATTTATCAGGAAATTTGCAAAATTTTGCCAAGAAAAAACCGCTTGTAATTTGCATTACAAGCGGCTCTGAATAGATGGCGGAGGAAGTGAGATTCGAACTCACGGAGGGCGTAAACCCTCGCCGGTTTTCAAGACCGGTGCCTTCAACCACTCGACCATTCCTCCGGATTGAAAACATATTCTAAATTGTATTCTCTTTGAGAGAAAAAAACTTGCTGATTTACGAATCAACAAGCTATAAATTTGATGGCGGAGGAAGTGAGATTCGAACTCACGGAGGGCGTAAACCCTCGCCGGTTTTCAAGACCGGTGCCTTCAACCACTCGACCATTCCTCCGTTGAAAACGAGCGGAATAATATAAGTTTTATCAAAATCGGTCAAGCGAAAAATCGTTAAAAATCATCAAGTGATTTATTTTTCAGCATAACCGACTATTTATGCTTATTTCCTAATCAGCCACACACCACTTTCTACGTGATGAGTATAAGGGAACTGATCAAAAAGTGCCGCACGCTCAATACGATGCGTTTGGGTTAATTGCTGTAAATTATCGGCTAACGTATGCGGATTGCACGAAATATATAAAATTCGCTCGTAAGCCTGCACCATATTTAGGGTATCTTGATCTAAACCTGCTCGTGGCGGGTCAACAAAAATCGTATTGCAATCATAAGCTTTTAAATCAATTCCTTTTAAACGATTAAATTCACGCACACCATTCATCGCTTGAGTAAATTCTTCCGCTGACATTCGAATAATTTGCAAATTATCAATCTCATTCTGCTCAATATTATATTGCGCAGAGTGAACTGAAGATTTTGAAATTTCCGTGGCTAACACTTTACGGAAATTCTCCGCTAATGCAATCGAGAAATTCCCGTTACCGCAGTAAAGTTCCAATAAATCACCGGTACTATTTTTAGTACAGCTTCTCGCCCATTCTAACATTTTGATATTCATTTTAGCATTCGGCTGGGTAAAGCTGTTTTCTACTTGGCGATAAATTAAATTACGCCCGTCCACCGGCAATACTTCTTCAACATAATCACGATCCAAAGCGATCTTCTGTTTTGTCGCACGTCCAATAAGTTGTACATTAAAGCCCTTGTTTTCCAAACGTGTTTTTAAAGCACTGGCTTCCGCTTGCCACTCTTCCGTCAATTTCTTGTGGTAAAGCATTGATACCGCAATTTCACCGCTTAACGTGCTAAGGTAATCCACTTGGAATAATTTACGAGTCAGTAATTCATTGCCCTTAATTTCAGCTAGCAAACTACTCATCATTTTATTAATCAGATGATTGGCAATCGGGAATTGATCAACTCGATAACGTTGCTTAGTTTCCTGATCGAACATAATGTGATAGAGCTCATTTTCTCCGGCTTCGTTAGTATCATGCCATACTCGGAATTCGGCACGCATACGGAAATGGCTGGTTTCAGACTCAAACACTTCAAGTGCAGGCGGATTAAAAGGCGCAAGTAAAGCGGTCAAATTTTCTGCTTTTTTTGCAAGAAGATCAGAATATTGCTCAATAGGAAGGTTCATAATTTATCACTATTCATTGTCCCCAACCGTATAAGAGACTGGCTGAGAAAAGTAAAATTAATATAAAAAAAGAAACCACAAAATACCCTGACTAACACTTTCGTGTTTTCAGCGTATTCCGTGGCACACTTAAAATTGCAAATACTTAGAAATGCCTATTATTCAGCAGCGCTGAAATCATCACCGGCATCGTTACCTGCATTACCTGAAAGCGTATAGATACGTTTTGTTTTGCTGGTTAAAGTACGGTATTTTAACCATGATTTTTCAATAATGCTTTCAGCAATTTCATCACCTTTCATTACAGCAACAAAGCGCTCTTCTTCTGCCGTCACTGGACTACGTTCGCCAGTTTCTAATGCTAAACACGCTTGACCGAATTGCTCTAAAGTTTGAGATTCACGAATGGTGTAATCGCCGTGACGAGCAAAACCGCGTGGATAATTTTTATCATCAAAGTAACGACGTGTTACGCTAAAACTCTCTGCCATAATATGCCTCTTATAATTTACTGCTGAATTTGAAAAGAAAAAATCGACCTACCATTAAATCAATTATTCAAAATAAGTCAAGAAAAAACGCATAAAGTCGGCTATTTTCTTATAACAAATCTTATTCAACCGACCAGAAAAAAACCACTTGTAAGACAATCTTACAAGCGGTCTTTTTTCACTAAAGTTTTACCAATTAATCAATCGGTGGCACGTAAGTACCGTTTACAATCGAATCTTTAATACGATCCGCTTCCGCTAATACTTGTGCTAATAACGCTTTCACGTTTTCCAAGGTTGCAATCGGGCTTAACGTGGTCATCTTAAGTGATTGTTTATCGCCCACTTTGGTTACACCGATATTTGCTTCGCCACGAGCGAAAAGCTCGTCCGCTACGTTTTGGTTTAAGGTATCGATAAATTCTGCCGGATAACCTTGCGGTACCACACGGAACAATACCGAGGCGAATTGGCTTGGCACTAACATTTCTAAGCCGTCAGTCGCGTTAATATAGCCTTCCACTTCTTTAGTTAATTTCACACCGTGGTCAATCATTGAAGCATATAAATCTTCACCTAACGCTTCTACCGTGAACCATAATTTTAATGCGTCAAAACGACGAGTGGTTTGTAATGATTTCGCCACTAAGTTCGGTACGCCGTGTGCCTCGTCATATTCTGAGTTAAGATAATCCGCTTTATAGTCGATAAAACGATAGTTTGCCTGATCTTTTAATAAGAACGCACCACACGAAATACTTTGGAAGAAGTGTTTGTGGAAATCTAACGTGATTGAGTCGGTTTCTTCAATACCATCTAAGAAATGACGGAAATCTTTAGAAAGTAATAACGCACCGCCCCAAGCTGCATCTACATGTAACCACACACCGAATTTATTGGTGATTGCACGAATTTCTTTTAACGGATCGATTGCACCAGCGTCAGTGGTACCGGCTGTTGCCACCACACAAGCAACAATTTTGCCCTGTGCAGTTAAATCCGCCAATGTTTTCTCTAATGCCACAACGTCCATTTGGGCGTTTTCGTTGCACGGCACTGTTACCACAGATTGGAAGCCCATACCCATCATTGCCATGTTTTTTTGCACTGAGAAGTGAGCATTTTCCGAGCAAACCACTTTCACATTTTTCATTGCGTCCGCAGGAATACCGTCACGTTGCACTGACCATTCCGAGCCGTCTTCGTTTTTCCAGTTTTTCGCAATCGCCCAGTCACGTGCAAGTAATACGCCCATTAAGTTTGATTGCGTACCGCCTGAAGTAAACACGCCTGAAGTACCAGCACCATAGCCAACTTTTTGACGTAACCAATCAATTAAATGTTCTTCCATAATCGAACCCGCCGGGCTTTGATCCCAAGAGTCCATTGATTGGTTGGTTGCGTTAATTAACACTTCCGCAATTTGGCTGGTTACCATTGTCGGGCAATGTAAATGCGCAAGTGAATGTGGGTGATGTACTTTAAGACTTGGTTTTAAGAAAATTTCCACTAAGTGATCAAGTGATTTTTGTACGCCTACGCCTTCTTTTGACGGATTAAAGCCATCAATCAAAGCACGCATTTGCTTGATTGAGCCACCAGTGTACATTTTGTCGTTTTTTAACCAAGTACTTACCGCTTGCACCGCATTATTCATCGCATTTTCGTAATCAGCGATAGATTGCGGATCGTTACAGAAAAGTGATTGTCTGTGTTTTGAAATATCTGCCATTTTTTCTCTCGTACCTAGCACGCGCCGTGCTAGGTTAATTAAGCTCAGCCCCGTTGGGGCTAGGATATAAAAAGAGCCACAGCGTGGCTCAGATAAAGCAACCCTACACGGCTCGTGTAGGGTTAAAATTAACCACGTACTGCTTTGATTGCATCCGCTACAGATTGTTTGAAGCGCTTGATAAACTCTTCACATTCCGCTTGGTTGATGTTTACTGCACAAAGAACACGTACTACGTTACCGCCACGGCCACCACGTTCTAACAATAATTTATTATTGAAACACGCTTTTTGAATTGCTACCGCTAATTCACCGTCTTGTGGGTAAGCGCCGGTTGCATCTTGTGGTTTACGCTCATCAACGATATCGATACCCATCATTAAGCCGCGACCACGCACATTACCGATACATGGGAATTCTTTGCTTAATTCACGCAATGCGTTGGTTAAGTATTCGCCACGTTCTTGTGCATTTTGCGCTAAGTTTTCTTCACGCATGATTTTTAATGAAGCATAACCGGTTGCCATTGCTAATTGGTTACCACGGAAAGTACCGGTGTGACCCGCCGGTTGCCATGCATCGAATTCTTTACGAATTGCTAATACCGCTAACGGTAATGAACCGCCAACCGCTTTTGACATTACCACGATATCCGGCTCAATGCCTGCGTGTTCGAAAGCGAACATTTTACCACTGCGGCAGAAACCAGCTTGAACTTCGTCCACGATCATTAAGATACCGTGTTTTTTGGTCACTTCACGCACTTTTTGTAAGAAGCTGATTGGCGCCGGTACTACACCGCCTTCACCTTGAATCGCTTCTAAAATTACCGCCGCCGGTTTTACCACACCGCTTTCCACATCTTCGATAAAGTTTTCGAAATAGTGTTCAACCGCTTTTGCACCTGCTTCACCACCGATACCGAACGGGCAACGATATTCATGCGGATACGGCATAAATTGCACGCCGGCCATTAAATTTTGTACCGCATTTTTAGCGCCTAAGTTACCAGTTAATGATAATGCGCCGTGTGTCATACCGTGGAAGCCGCCAGAGAATGCGATCACATTGCCACGACCGGTATAAGTTTTGGCTAATTTGATTGCCGCTTCGTTAGCATCCGCACCTGATGGGCCGGTAAATTGAAGGATATATTGATCTTTCGGGAAGAATGAAAGTAATTCTTCTGTGAATGCATCTTTTAACGGAGTAGTTAAGTCAAGCGTATGTAACGGTAAACCGCTTTCTAATACATCTTTGATTGATTGCATTAATACCGGGTGATTGTGACCTAATGCAAGTGTTCCTGCGCCCGCTAAGAAGTCAAGGTATTCGTTACCCTCAACGTCCGTTACCCAGCAACCTTGTGCTTTTGCATACGCAAAAGGTAATTTACGAGGATAACTACGAACATTTGATTCCATTTTATCTTGGCGATCTAAGAAATGTTTGTTTGATGCGAGAACTGCTTTTACAGGAGTGGTAATTGTCATTTGAAATGAGTTTCCTATTGATAGGTGAAAAAAATAAGTCGGGTGCCTTGCGGGAAGCCTAAGCTTTCTGTTTCTGAAAAAACAGATGCCATGGGGCATTTGACTCGCTACTTATTAAAAAAAGCGTTTCAGCTTTTTTGTTTTTACCCTGCCCCTAGATTTAACAAAAGAAAGGCGGTGCAGGTTGGAAACAGGCTTAAATGCGGGTGACATTTAAGGACGCATAATAGTACATTTTTTTGGCAAAAAATAAAGTAATTTTTATATGTAACCTTAGATAGCTTACTCAAATGTCTAAAATGCAAACGGTTGCCAAATTGGCGTAAAAAAACCCAGCTGAAAAGCTGGGCTCTTGAAACATTGAATCAAATTATTTGATTTTAGCTTCTTTATAAACAACGTGTTTACGCACAACTGGATCAAATTTTTTGATTTCCATTTTTTCAGGCATATTACGTTTGTTTTTAGTCGTTGTGTAGAAGTGACCAGTTTCAGCAGTTGAAACTAATTTGATTTTCTCACGATTACCTTTAGCTGCCATTGGTTAGCTCCTTAGATTTTTTCGCCACGAGCACGGATTTCAGCTAATACTGCATCGATGCCTTTTTTGTCGATAATACGCATACCTTTCGCTGTTAAGCGTAAAGTTACGAAACGGTTTTCACTCTCAACCCAAAAACGGTGAGTGTGTAAGTTAGGTAAAAAACGACGACGAGTCGCGTTTAATGCGTGTGAGCGGTTGTTACCAACTGCTGGACGCTTGCCGGTTACTTGGCAAACTCTTGACATTTTAATTCTCCAATTACTTAAGTAATGTTTAAATGGTTCGGGCGATTAGGACTTATATCAGTTTATCTAATTGCCTCGTCAGGCTCAGCCCGACCAAAGTCATATTTAAAGACCACGGATTATACTCGCTTTGATAGCGTTATTCAAGTCTCAATTTATGAATTATTTCGGCGAAACCTCTCTTCTTCGAAGGAAAAATAATCACCTTTTCCGACGACAATATGATCAACAAAGCGAATTTCAACCAAATCACACGCCATTTCAATCTTCTTAGTGAGTATTCTATCCGATTCCGAAGGCGTACAAAGACCTGAGGGATGATTATGGGCGACAATAATTGCCGCCGCATTGCATTTTAATGCTTCTTTGATTATTTCTCTAGGGTAAACCGTTGCTTGATTAATCGTACCGTAAAACATTTTTTCTTTTTTAATTAAGCGATTCTGATTATCGAGAAACATCACCATAAATACTTCTCGTTCTTCCGATTCCAGTTCCGTCTGAAAACACATCACGGCTAAATAAGGTTCTGTAATGTTTTCTCGCGCTTGCATTTGTTGTGCCAAATAACGCTTAGTCATTTCTTTTGAAGCTTGTAATTGAATAAATTGCGTTTGTCCCAATCCTTTCATCTGACAAAATGCTGTTACATCCGCACTAAGTAACCCTCTTAACGAACCAAATTGTTTGAGCACCGTTTCAGATAATTGCATCACCGGCAGCCCCTTAATACCGGTACGCAAAAAAATCGCCAATAATTCTTGATCAGTTAAGGACTCTGCTCCATAAGCTAATAATTTTTCTCGTGGCATTAATTCTGCATTACACATTATTTTTTACTCAGTTAGACCAAATAGGAAAAAAGCATAAAGAAGCTAATTATTTGAATCAAAAGGAAAGTTTTATTTTTTCGACACAGATCGCAAAAATCGCTTTATTGTGAGTGAGTACTTATTAAGGTAGAATTATCCAGCTCATCTTCTTTGCTTATGCTCAGAAAATGAATAAATATTTTTTTAGAATAGGAATTGCTATGCTCAGTAACAAGCGCATTTTAGTCGGCATTACCGGTGGCATTGCCGCTTATAAAACGATTGAATTAATTCGTCATTTCAAAAAAGCCAATGCAGACGTTCGTGTCGTATTAACACCGGCGGCAGAAGCTTTTGTGACCCCGCTTACCCTACAAGCGATTTCGGCAAATGCGGTCTCCAATTCCTTATTAGATCCGCAAGCGGAACTCGCAATGGGTCATATTGAATTGGCAAAATGGGCGGATTTAGTCGTTATTGCACCGGCGTCTGCCGATTTTATCGCTCGTTTACGTGCCGGTATGGCAAATGATTTGCTCTCTACCCTCTGTTTAGCAACTGCCAGCCCAATTTTACTCGCACCGGCAATGAACCAACAAATGTTCAAACAAGCGGTTACGCAAGAAAATTTAGCCGTATTGGCAAATCGCGGCATACAAATGATCGGTCCGAATAGCGGCTTCCAAGCTTGTGGTGATGTCGGTGCCGGCAGAATGTCCGAGCCAAGTGAGATCTTCCAAACAGTATGCGATCACTTTAACCGCTCACAAGATCTGAAAGATATTAGCGTGACAATTACCGCCGGCCCAACCCGTGAAGCGATCGATCCGGTGCGTTATATCAGCAATCACAGTTCCGGCAAAATGGGCTTTGCGATTGCTGAAGCATTTGCCAAACGTGGTGCACAAGTGAATCTGATTGCCGGTCCGGTCAATCTTGCCACACCGGCAAATGTCGTTCGAATCGATGTGGAATCGGCGGTAGAAATGGAACAACAAGCGGTCAAATTTGCACAAAAATCTGCAATTTTTATCGGTTGTGCTGCCGTTGCCGATTATCGAATGGCTGAAGTCGCTCCACAAAAAATCAAGAAAACCACTGGTAATGACGAACTGATTCTTAAATTAGTTAAAAACCCGGATATTATCGCCAATGTGGCAAATTTAACTGAAAATCGCCCGTTTACCGTGGGTTTTGCAGCGGAAACGCAAGATGTAGCGAACTACGCTAAAGATAAACTCAAACGTAAGAATTTAGATTTAATTTGCGCCAATGATGTGTCCGGCGGACAAGTGTTCGGGCAAGATCAAAATGCCCTACAACTCTTTTGGCAAAACGGTGAAAAAATGCTACCGCTTGCAGATAAAGGCAAACTGGCGGAAGCCTTAGTTCACGAGATTATTGAGCAATTTAAACACGACAAATAGGAACATAAATGAAACAAATCGATTTAAAAATTTTAGATAGCCGTATCGGCAACGAATTTCCATTACCGGCCTATGCAACCGAAGGGTCGGCGGGTTTAGATTTACGTGCCTTAACTGAAAGCGCTTTAATCGTAGAACCCGGTCAAACCGTACTGATTCCAACCGGTATTTCAATTTATATCGCTGATCCGAATTTAGCGGCGGTGATTTTGCCTCGTTCAGGTTTAGGGCATAAAAACGGTATCGTGTTAGGCAATTTAGTCGGTTTAATCGATAGCGACTATCAAGGTCCGTTAATGGTGTCATTGTGGAACCGCAGCGATAAACCTTTTACCGTTGAAGTCGGCGACCGTATTGCTCAGTTAGTTTTCGTACCGGTAGTACAAGCAAGCTTCAATATCGTAAACGATTTTGAACAAACCGAACGTGGCGAAGGCGGTTTCGGTCATTCGGGTAAACAGTAATTAGATACCCAAACAAGCGGTCGAATTTGTAAAAAATTTTGCAAAAATGACCGCTTGCGGCTTCTTGTAATGATGAGCAGATTACTAAAACAAGAGAAATTTATGACACAACCAACAGTTAAGATGCCTAAAAAATCGGTGAAAGAACGTCAGCAACAAGTACTTGAAGTGCTGATTGGCTTATTAAATTCCGAAGACGGTATGCAACGTGTAACCACCGAACGTTTAGCCAAAGCAGTTGGCGTTTCGGAAGGCGCGCTTTACCGTTATTTCCCAAGCAAAACTAAAATGTTTGAAGCATTGATTGAACGTATCGAACAAACGCTAACCAGTTATATTAATGCAAGTAAACGTAAAGAAAATTCGACCGCATTGGCGGTGAAAGCAATCCTCTACACCGTAATTGAATTTGCACGCAAAAACCCGGGGGTAACTCGCATTCTGACCGGTCATGCGTTAATGTTTGAAGACGATCAATTAAAAGCACGTGTTGCCAAATTTTTTGACGGCTTAGAGTTTCAGTTCGCCAACATTTTACAGATGAGTAAATTACGTGAAGGTAAAACGTTCGAAGATGAACGAGCGCTCGCCGGCTATTTAGTCAATTTTTGCGAAGGTCAATTCTTACGTTTAGTACGTTCCAACTTCAGTTATAACCAACATCAACATTTTGAAAAACAATGGGCATTGATTAAGCCGTTATTTGAGTAAGTTTTATGATTATTCCATGGCAAGAACTTGAACCCGCAACATTAAATAATGTATTGGATTCATTTATTTTACGAGAAGGCACCGATTACGGCGAAAGAGAACTTTCTTTAGAGGAAAAACGTGAGCGTTTATTAACTCAATTAAAAGCGGATAAAGTCGTGATTGTCTGGTCGGAGCTGCATCAAAGCCTTGATATTAAAGACAAAAAATCTTTTTTAGGTTAATTGAGCGTCTCGTGATACAATTTTAGCGTTTAGGATATCAAATAATTATAAATGATTTATAGAGGTCTTTATGCAGATGCAAGATATTTCAATTTCTACGCCTCAAATTGACGGAGAAATCTCAGCACCACCATCAATCCATGACCCTGCTGTGGAGTGGTTTCTGACTCACTGTCATATTCATCGTTACCCGTCAAAATACACACTGATTCACGCCGGTGAAGATGCGGAATCTTTATTCTATATTGTGAGCGGTTCAGTAGCGGTGTTTATTAAAGACGATGAAGGCAAAGAAATGATTCTTTCCCACCTTGGTCAAGGCGAGTTTGTTGGTGAAATCAGTTTATTTGAAGAATCTGTTCAACCGCGTACCGCTTGGGTCAAAACAAAAGGTGCTTGCGAAATTGCGGAAATCTCATATAAAAAATTTAAACAGCTTGTGCATTTAAATCCGGATATTTTAATGTATCTTTCTGCGCAAATGGCTCGCCGTTTACGCCAAACTTCACGCCAAGTAAGTAATCTTGCTTTCTTAGACGTAACCGGTCGTATTGCACAAACTTTAATGAATCTGGCGAAAATGCCGGATGCGATGACTCACCCTGAGGGAATGCAAATTAAAATCACCCGACAAGAAATCGGACAAATGGTCGGTTGTTCACGTGAAACGGTCGGCAGAATCTTAAAAATGTTAGAAGATGAAGGCTTAATTTCAGCACACGGTAAAACCATTGTGGTTTACGGTACTCGCTAAATTTTAATGAAATCAGACCGCTTGTTAATCCTAACAAGCGGCTTTTTTATTCGTCTTTTACATAACGTTTAATGAATTTTGCTTGGTGCTTTTCAATCACTTCTTCAATCAAAATATCGTATTTATCCGCCAAAATAAACAAATTATCCAGCACATCGCCCAGTTCTTCGATCAAACACGCCTTTTTCTCTTGATAAGACGCCTCGGTTTCATCCGGACGATCTCTACCGATTTCAATCGCTCGTACCGCCCGCGCCACTTCACCGACTTCTTCGCTTAAAAAGTTCACTCGAATAAACGGATTGTAACGATACCAGCCCTGTGTCTGATAAAATTCTCTGACCCAATTTTGATAATCTTGAATCTGCATACGACTTCCTTAAATTGCAAAAAGCGGTAGCTATGCTACCGCTTGTATTCTAGTTCTCTTCCCAACTTGCGAATTCAATATACTCCGCTAATTCAGGAAATTGTTTTAGCCACTTATTCCATTGCACTAAATCTACTTCTACTTCAATCAATCGGTCACCAAACTGATTAAAGACTTCATTTTTAATACAATGTTGTAAACGGAATTGCGTATAAATTTGCCCAGCGGTTGCCGGTAATAATACTTTCTCGCACACAAGTTCATTGCGTAAACATTCCCGAATCGCTTCATACAACAAATCAATACCTTGATTGGCTTGTGCAGAAAGATAAACCGCCACCGGTCTACCATCGTCATTACGCTCGATATGCGGCATTACGCCCTCGAGTTTATCGACTTTGTTATATACCAATAACGTTGGAATTTCTAACGCACCGATTTCATCTAAGACTTGATTAACCGCATCAATATTTTCATTTTTACGATCATCCGCCGCATCAATGACATGTAACAGTAAACTCGCTTCGGTGGTTTCTTGTAAAGTCGATTTAAAGGCGGAAACCAAATCATGCGGTAAGAAACGAATAAAACCTACCGTATCCGCTAAGATTGTGGTACCGACATCTTGAATCTGCATTCGGCGTAAAGTCGGATCAAGCGTTGCGAACAACTGATCTGCCGCATAAACACCGGCATTGGTAATCGCATTAAATAAGGTAGATTTCCCTGCATTGGTATAGCCGACTAAAGAAACGGTCGGAATATCCGCTTTCTGACGAGTTTTGCGATTTTGACTGCGTTGCTTATTCACTTTCTCCAAGCGATTTTGAAGTTGCTGAATTCGTACCTTAATCAAACGGCGATCAGTTTCAAGCTGAGTTTCGCCCGGTCCGCGTAAACCGACTGCCCCGCCCTTTTGCTGATCTTGATTGCCCAAACGCCGTACCAAACGTGTTGCCAAATGTTTAAGTTGAGCCAGCTCGACCTGTAATTTACCTTCGTGTGATCTGGCACGTTGGGCAAAAATATCTAAAATCAGACCGGTTCTATCCACGACACGACATTCACATAACGCTTGTAAATTACGGGTTTGCGAAGGACTCAGTTCGTGGTTGACCAAAACTACGGTTGCACCGAGTTCTTCAACCGCTTGAGCGATTTCATCGGCTTTACCTTGTCCGACAAAATATTTGATATGCGGTGCAGAACGAGAAGTGGTTAGTGTGGCAAGAATTTCAACACCGGCCGATTCAGTAAGCGTTTGGAATTCCATCAGATTCTCAATATCTTTATGTTGAGAAAGGAAGAGGTGGACTAAAATTGCTTTATCTTTCGTATGCGATAACTCTTTATCGGAAGTTTTCCCATTCTCAGATAAAGCAAAACCAAATACAGCATTTTCATCTGTATTTGGCATCTGTTCGGTAAAAAAAGCTTGCGTAGTAATAGCTTTATTATTCCGCTTTGTCTGCTGGAGCTTCAACTGCTTGAGCTTGTTGAGCGTGTGAAGAACCACCGTTGTTATGAGAAACTGAACGAGCAGGAACTACAGTTGAAATTGCATGTTTATAAACCATTTGGCTCACGGTATTTTTCAATAAAATTACGAATTGATCGAAAGATTCAATTTGACCTTGTAATTTAATGCCGTTAACTAAATAAATTGAAACAGGAATGCGCTCACGACGAAGTGCATTCAAATATGGATCTTGTAGAGATTGACCTTTTGCCATTTTCTTTTCCTTTTTTATTTTTGTGTTAAATATCGTCTTATTTCTGCCAAAGGCAATAGAGATATTATCATAGATTACGCCATCTTTGCTCGATCTTTTCAATCATTTTCCGCTTCGAACTGGTCGGATCTAAGCTATCTAGCCATTCAATTTCACTTCCCCAGCCACGCAACCAAGTAATTTGGCGCTTTGCAAGCTGTCTGGTTGCACAAATACCTTTATATACGGCTTCATCAAGCGAAATATCACCGTCAAGGTGTTCCCACATTTGGCGATATCCCACGCAACGAATAGAAGGTAAGTCCTTATGTAAATCCCCTCTTGCGTATAGTTTTTTGACTTCTTGTAGAAAGCCAAGTTCCATCATTTTATGAAAACGCTGTTCAATCCGATGATGTAATACCGCTCTATCTTGCGGCGCAATCGCAAACTGTAACACATCATAAGGCAACGCTTCACCCGATTGTGCGGTCAGCTCTGTCATCGTCTTACCGGTCAGATAAAAAACTTCCAAAGCACGATTAATACGTTGGCTATCGTTTGGATTAATACGAGTACCGGCGGTAGGGTCTATTTTTAGTAATTCCGCATGTAATCCGTCCCAGCCGATTTGCTCTGCCTTCGCTTCAATTTCCACACGAATATTCGGATCGGCAGACGGTAACGGCGAAAGTCCTTCCAACAATGCTTTGTAATACAACATTGTCCCGCCGACCAATAACGGAATACGTCCGTTTGCGGTAATCTCCGCCATTTCACGCAATGCGTCTTCACGGAAATTCATCGCCGAATAACTTTCTAGCGGGTCTAAAATATCAATTAACCGATGAGGCGCAAGCGCTAACTCAGCCTTACTCGGCTTTGCCGTTCCAATATCCATACCTTTGTAAATCAGTGCCGAATCCACACTAATCACTTCCACCGGAAGCGTTTGGCGCAAGGTAATCGCCAAATCCGTTTTGCCCGAAGCTGTTGGGCCCATTAAAAAAATTGCAAAAGGTTTTTTATTCATTTTGTTCTATCTAAAGTTATAAGCGGTCGAATTTTAGCGGAAATTTACCAAAAGCCAAATCACGATACTTATAAAAATTTAGCAAATAGCTAGAAATGGCGAAAAATCCACTTCAATTTTTAACTTGTCTAGCTCCGCTTTCGCTAACGGTTCGGTCTCTGCCAGCCAACTTACCGCTTCAGCGAGGCTGTAAGCGGTCGGAATCGGCGCAAATTTTGCAAAAAAGTGAGCTAAATCGACCGCTTGTGAATCTAATAAACCTAATAAGATTTGTTGTAAATTCTGCTCTCGTAATAATCTCGGCACTTGGGCAACCGAAAGACGAATTTGCCCTTGCCACGCTTTCTCACTAATTGCGAAGCCTAATTCTGCCAATGGTGCCTTGAGTGTTTGCCAACGCTGTGTCTGCGTTTCATCTAAGCTTAAATTCAGCGGAATCAGTAACGCTTGGCTTTCTCCTTTGGTAAGTTGTGTTTGAAAACGCAAACGGGCTAATTTTTCCAATGAAAGCAAATAAAATTGTTGTTCCGCTTTTAATAATAGCGCCTGATTTCGCACAATGGCTAACGGCTGCCAATGACTTGCTGTCACCGGTAAAGATTGTGTTGGCTTATGTTCTGCTTCATCTATCTCTTGAGCAAAAATCACCGGTGCAAAATTAGCTTTCGGTTCAACTAAATCCGCTATGTTATTCGATTGAGTTTGTGGCTGACTGACTAATTCTCCATACCATTTTTGTGCCGATTTAGAGACGCTCGTTGTACGAGCTGAGTAACTTGGTACACGAGAAGCGGTCGGTTTTGCAAAATTTTCTGTAAATTCGACCGCTTGTTGCGGCGCTAAAAAGCTATTACTACCCGCCGCTATACGATTAGTATCTCGTTGATAACTCGGCAAGGGCTCATTCACTTGATCGGTTAAACCAATTTCCGTTTGCCCCTGTAAGGCAGTTTGTACGCCTTGCAAAATAAAATCATGTACTAAGCGCCCTTGATGAAAACGCACTTCGTGTTTTGCCGGATGCACGTTCACATCTACTTGACTTGGGTCAATATCTAAAAAGACCACAAACGCAGGATAATTGCCTGCCGGCATATTGGTCGATTCATAGGCTTGGCGAATGGCGTGATTAATGGTTTTATCGCGCATCATTCGTCCGTTCACATAGCTATAACACAAATCATTCTGCAGTCTGGAAATATTTGGCAAACCAATCCAACCGTGTAAGTGTAAGTCTCCGTGTTGCCAGTCGATATGAATCGCATTTTGGATAAACTCATCACCGCAAATTGCCGCCACTCGGCGTTGCTGCTGTTCGACTGAATTATCTTGTACCTTGCGATATTGGCGTACTGTTTTGCCGTTATGAGTTAGAGTAAAACTGATATTCGGTTTTGCTAGCGCAATACGACGAACCACTTCATCAATATGCGCAAATTCGGTTTTATCGGTACGCAAAAATTTACGGCGTGCCGGCGTATTAAAGAATAAATTCGCCACTTCAATTGTCGTGCCGACCGGATGCGAAGCCGGCTGGATTTCAACTTCCATTTCACGTCCTTGCGCATAAGCTTGCCATGCTTCCGCTTGCCCTTCGGGGCGAGAGGTCAATGTAAGTCGTGAAACTGAGCTGATACTTGCCAGAGCCTCACCACGAAAGCCAAGGCTTAAAATCATCTCCAAATCTTCAAGGCTAGAAATTTTGCTGGTAGCGTGACGAGCCAAAGCTAGAGCTAAATCTTGTTTACTAATGCCACAGCCGTTATCTCGAATACGAATAAGTTGCGCACCACCTTTCTCAATATCAATTTGAATCTGATTTGCGCCGGCATCCAAACTGTTTTCAATCAATTCTTTTACAACGGATGCAGGACGCTCCACCACTTCACCGGCAGCGATTTGGTTAGCAAGTTGAGGAGGAAGAACATGAATAAGGTGTTGAGTCATAGCATGAATGTCATTAAGCAAAAAGTACTTCATTTTACCCAAAATCTGCAAAATTGAGTAGAAAAAGAACTACTAACCACCCACAAATAGAGTTACGAATTATTTTTATTTGTATTGAATTTACAATTAAGCACTGATAGAATCCGAACTGTAAATTACTTAAAAATTTACAAAATAACTATCAAATTAGGTCATAACCAAAGCGTAATTTGACTAAGTCTGGATACCACTTTTATAAAAATCTAAAGGAATACATATAATGAATAAAAACTTACGTTTAAGCTTAATCGCAGTTGTATGCTCGTTAGCAATCACTGCTTGTTCATCGAGCAACAAAGGCGCGACACGCTATGAAAATTTAGTAAAAAACAAAACTGAAGAAGCAATTAAAAAAGCCGAAGAAAAAGTAAAACGCGCACAAGATTCAGAAACAGCGAAAAAACTCGCTGATTTAGAAAAGAAAAAGAAAGAATTAGAAGCCGAATTAGCTAAAAAGCAAAATGATAATGCCGACGCAGTAGAGAAAAAAGAGCCTGTAGTTGTAAATCCAACTGACAAAGTATTAACAGCGGAAGAAGCTAAGAAAGCGTTAGAAAAAGCATTTAAAGACAACGGTATAATCTCTGGAGAAAGTAAAATTATATCTCTAAGTGGTAGTAATGCTACTATCAATGACACAAAATTATCTATCTCTAATATTGATAAGAATAGCACAAATCAAAATTTAAATACTTTAGTAATTGACGGACACTCAATCACATTATTTGATACAGATGCAATGAAATCTCACCTTGCCTCTACTTATAATGAAGAAATTGAAGGAAAAATATTTGATATTACTACTGAAAATGGTAAAGGCAAAGTAGGGAGTCTTCCTCGTAAAAGTACAGGAAGTGATTTTGAACATATGCGATATGGATATTATACTGATAAAGATGGTAAAACCTCATTATTCGTACAAGGGTATTTAACACCTACAACTGCAGCCCAAACCGGAGAAGAAACAAAATCTCCATTTAACTATTGGGATGCTTCAAGAGGTAATAATAGTTCTCCTCAACCACTATACTCATTACCAGTAGAAAAAGTATATGAGTATAAAGGTACCACTTTCTATGGTAATGGTAATCAATATGCGGAATATGCTACAACTGCTTATGCCGACTTTGATAATAAGAAAGTTCAAGTTAATGTTTTAAATACAACGGGAGAAAATAAATTAACTTTTGGTGGAAATATCAATAACAATACATTTGAAGGTACTCATAACGGTATCGTAACAAAAGGAGCTTTTTTTGGTAAAAGAGCTTCTGATATAGGTGGAATATTCTATCAAACTGAAGGTGCAGAAAAAGGGAATAATGGTGTTTTCGGAGCTACTCAACAAAACTGTGGCTACTCTAGCTGTACACCAATAGAAAATAAAAATTTAAAAACTTTTGAAATAAAATAAGGTTAATTACCAATGAAAAAACTCCCCCTAACACTACTCACAGTAGCTTGTTCATTTGCATTAACCGCTTGTTATTCAAGCGGTGGTGGCGGTGGTTCAACTGAGCCGCCAAAAATTGATAAAGCTAAAAGTGCTAAAAATCCACCGGCAGCCGGTAGCAATTCAAGCACAAACACTAGTGCCAAAAATGCAAATAGCAAATTCTTTAGCGCAGTAAATGATGGCTTTGCTACAAAAGAAAGTACACTCTTAAGCGGTGTCATTTTAAACACTTCTGGTAATGGATCATTTAAAGGTATAAACCCATCTAAAAATGATGATTTAGATGCTTTAGACATTGACGGTACAAAAATCACTCTGTTCAATGTTGATGATAAATTACGAGAAATTGCTGTTGAAAATTTAAAAACACTATCAAATAAAGATCTAGATCCTTTAGCTAATAAAAAACTTTCCGGCTATGTCGGTAGTCAAGGGCAATATGGCGAACGAGGGTTAGATTTTAAAGCAGTGCGTTATGGTGTTGCGATCATTAATAATGTAGGACACCCCTTTGTTCAAGGCTTTTTAACACCTGAAACCGGTAATATTTCTGTTCGTGGTGAATACTATTACCCAATAGAAGCGAAAGGAAGCTTCAAATATACCGGTTTTGCCGTTTATGGTAGTGGAAACGATTATAAACAGCTTACTTCTGAAGTAATTGCTGACTTTACCAATAAAAAAGTTAAAGTTGATTTAGCCGGTGATGCAACTAAATTAAGTTTTGGCGGCGATATTAACGGTAATACCTTTAGCGGTACAAGCAAAGATGGTATTGAAACCAAAGGCGCATTTTATGGTTCATTGGCTCGTGATGTAGGCGGTGTATTTAATTATGCGAAAGAAGGTAAGAATGGGGCATTTGGTGCGTCAAATAAACGTTCTGATACCACAACAGTTACAGAGTTTTAGTTAACCTTTATCCTCTCAAGCGGTGTAATTTGTAAAATTTTTTGCAAATTACACCGCTTTTTTAATCTTTATAACCATAGAATACACGGAGTACACTGGAAAGCTTTATATACGCTAAGGTTCGTTTAATTACATCGCGATCAATAACACCTCTTCTCACACAATTCCCTTTGCCCATAAAAAAACACGGGTTACAGCAATACTGTGTAATCCGTGTTTTCTGTAGTTTATTAAAACGATTATATCAAACTAGAAACGAACTTCTACCGAAGCCGAATAGTTACGTCCCGGTGCAACAAAACGTTCTAAACCGCGTAACTCCTTATCAACCGTATTGGTTGTGCCTAAACGGTTGATACCGCGTAATGCGTCCCATGTATGATATTTACGATTGAAAATATTGTATAAGCCTGCACGTAAAGTTACATTTTTATGTACTTTCCAGAAGCCGTATACATCAACTAAGGTTGCCGAACCGCTTAAATATGGGAAAGGTTCCGTTATTCGTTTGGTACGAGAATCATCATAGGTAACAATGGTTGCATCTTTGGCATGTTTAGCGCCTAAATAAGTCCAACGAGAATGGATACCCCAAAGATCATTCGGATCTTCATAACTTAAGCCTAAAATCACTTTTACCGGTTGAACAGAAAGTAAGCTTGCTTCCGTACCGTATAATTTACTTTTCGAATACCCCACGCTGCCTAAGAATTTAAAGCCTTTCGGAATATATGCGGTAACTTGGTCTAAATTTACCTTGCTCGTCACTTCCAAGCCGGAAATTCGTGCTTTATCCACATTAATCGCTTGGTTGAAAATGGTCGGATTAATTGAGTTATAACCGTAATATTGGCAATGCGCATCACATTCCATTTGGGTTAACCCATTAGTTTCTTGTTCAAACAAGAAATCTTTATAGCGAATATGATATAGACTCACATTTAAACGCCCGAGTTGGTTTTCGCCTCGAATACTGATCGAATTATTTACACTGCGTTCCGCTTTCAAATACGGATTTGCCAACCAGTTACCCGAAGGATGTTTATACGAGAAGAACATCTCCGAAGCGGACGGTACGCGATAGCCGGTTGAAACGTAATAACCTAGATGCCATACTGGTGTCACTTGTGCATTCAAACCTAATGAGCCGGTTAAATTTTTAAATGTCGTTGCTTTACCACGGGTATCGCAATTATAACATTTAGCATTCAACTCTTGTGGGGCAAGTTGTTCTTGGTCATAACGTAGCCCTGCCGTACCGGAGAACATTTCATTCCACTGAATTTGATCTTGTGCGGCAATATAAAACGCACGAGTGCGAATCGGGTGTTGAATCGCATAAGTCGAAGTAGATGTTGAGTCAGAGAATAAATAAGTATCGGTATTTTCATTTTTAAAATCACGTTGCGATACGGCAGTACGTAAAGTCACTTGATGCGTACCGTACTCCGTTTCAAACGGAATAGAATCTAAACGTAAACCGATACGATGAAATTCATTATTCATATTACGATCATAAATTTCATCTAATGATTTTTTGATATGCAATTTTTGGAAATCACTACTTCCTTTGTAGTTAATCGCTCGAACATCGGTTTTTTGGTAATCATATTCGGTTTTTAAATAAGACAGATAACCACTAGTCGGAAAATACTCATAAGCGACATTTACATTATGACGTTCACCTTCATCATCAGTATCACGCCAAGAAGAGTCCAAATAGTTATAAGAGCGTTCATCGGTAAATGCTTTCGCAAGCTGATTACTGTAAGCAGCACTTACACGATGTTTTTCGTTAAATAAGTAGCCGAATTTCACCAAGTTACTGTGGTTACGATGAAATGACGGATCCGGTGCACCGCTGGTGTTATTCCAAGCCACTCTACCGTTACCTAAACTTTTTTGCTCATGACCGTAACGGGTGGAATATAAATAGACCGCATCCAACTTCTCATCTTTATAGGCAGCGCCGGCAGTGTGTACCCATTCACTATTTTTGCTGGCGTAGCTATTTTTTAATAACACACCGACTTTATTGCCGGGTAACACAATATCTGCAGCATCTAAAGTACGATAATTCACGCCGCCACCAAGTGAGCCGCTACCTGTGGTAAATGAATCCGAACCACGTACAATATCAATCCCTGTCACTAACTCAGGATCAATGGTTAAACGTGAGGTATTAAAGTTACCATAACGTGCGTATAGCGAGTTTTCTTCCGAATCCGGCAAGTTTACCCCGTCAATACTAATCCCTACACGGTTTCCCTCCACCCCACGCATCGCAAAACCTTTCAAATGACGACCGCTATCGGCAATCCCCACATCGGTGGTATAACGGACGAGATCTTTGGTATCGGCAATTAACTCTTCTTGAATGGCTCGGCGATTTTTCTTAATTTCGCCAATTTTTTTAGATTGTTCTTGTTCAGCCGTTACAGTAACTTCCTCCAGTTCTGCAATTGTTTCTTGTGCTTGTGTCGTATTCACTACGCCAAAAACACCAAATAACGTCGCCATTGATATTTTTTGATAGGTCTTCATTGGATTCCCTTTTTATTTTGCTTGCAACTGACTTTTATTTTCGTTAAATACAAATAATTACAATTATAAACATAAATTGCAGCCTCAATCTATATAAATGAGAACTATTTTTCTTACCAATTAGCTAAAATTTTCCGCTTTAACCCATCTAAATAGCTATGATAGACTGTGGTCCATTTCCACTATTTAGAGATACCACTATGTCAATGATTATCCTCGCCCAACAAGCTAAAACCGCCAGTGTCGAACTTGCTCAATTCGGAAGCGTTCAAAAAAACCAAGCGCTTCTTACTATTGCCGAACAATTGGAACAACGCTCGACTGAAATCCTTGCCGCTAATGCCAAAGATATTGAATTTGCAAAAAATCAGGGAATTTCGACCGCTATCATCGACCGTTTGTTATTAAATAAAAGCCGTTTGCAAGGTATTGCTAACGATGTACGTAATGTGGTGAAATTAGCCGATCCGGTCGGGCAGGTGATTGATGGTGGTGTGTTAGATTCAGGACTGAAAATTGAACGTCAGCGTGTACCGCTCGGGGTTATTCTTACGATTTATGAAGCACGTCCGAACGTAACGATTGATGTCGCTTCTCTCTGTTTAAAAACCGGCAATGCGGTGATTTTACGTGGTGGTAAAGAAACCAAATTTACCAATGCTGTGTTAGTAGAAGTGGTGCAACAAGCGTTAGAAACCGCCGGTTTACCGAAACTGGCGGTTCAGGCGGTTACCGATCCGGCTCGTGCTTTGTTACTCGAATTATTAAAACTCGATCGCTACATTGATATGGTAATCCCTCGTGGCGGTGCCGGTTTGCATCAGTTCTGTAAAGAGAACTCGACCATTCCGGTAATTGTCGGTGGGATCGGTGTTTGCCATATGTTTGTCGAAAAAAGTGCCGACCAACAAAAAGCGTTAGAGCTGATTGCGAATGCCAAAACGCAACGCCCAAGCACTTGTAACACGCTCGAAACCTTATTAGTTGAAAAAGCAATAGCGGTCGAATTTTTACCGAAACTTGCAAATCGAATGAAAGCATTAGGCGTGACATTACATACCGATGATTTGCAAAAAACTGAGGGAATTGAACCGCTTGATGAAGCAAGAATGCGTCAAGAATGGCTCTCGTTAGATTTAAATGTGGTGGTGGTCGATAACTTAGCCAAGGCAGTGGAACATATTCGTGAATACGGATCGCAACATTCGGAAGCAATTCTGACTTCTGATTACCAACTGGCGCGCCAATTTGTCGCCCAAGTCGATGCGGCGGCAGTCTATATCAACGCAAGTACCCGTTTTACTGACGGCGGTGAATTCGGTTTAGGGGCGGAAGTGGCAGTAAGTACCCAAAAACTCCACGCACGAGGTCCAATGGGCTTAGAGGCGCTCACCACCTATAAATGGGTCTGTGAAGGGGATTATTTGGTTAGAAAATAAATCACCCTCTCTAGCCTTTTCTTGCTTACGAATGCTGAATTTGAGTGTTCGTAAGCGGTTAAATTTCATCAAATTTTTACCATGAATACGCTTACTCTATTTTGCAAAATATTCTTTAAACGCTGGCAGCAAAATAAAATTGCTATTTCGGCGGGCTACCTGACTTACAGCACAATGTTAGCGATAGTGCCGTTAATCATGGTGGTGTTTTCCGTCTTTACTTTTTTCCCAATCTTTCACGAAGCCACCGAATTACTTAAAGATTTTATCTATGATAACTTTGCGCCAAATGCGGGACATATGGTCGAAGAATATATTGAGTTGTTTGTCAGCAATTCGAAAAAGATGGGATTAATCAGCATTATCGGCTTATTTGTCGTCGCAGTGATGTTGATTTCCAGTATTGACCAAAGCCTAAATGACATTTGGCATAATACACGCAAGCGGTCAATTTTTATCTCTTTTTTACTCTATACTTTAATCCTGATTTTTGCGCCGATTTTTGCCGGAATGAGTATTGCAATAAGTACTTATGTGATGTCTTTTAACGTATTTAGCGAAAACGGAATGTTGTCCTTTAGCCACCATTTACTCAAATATGTGCCTTTCTGCTTAATTTGGTTATTATTCACTTTAGTGTATAAGATTGTGCCAAATACTGAAGTAAAAGGTAAACATGCGACAATCGGTGCATTATTTGCCGCAATATTTTTTACTTTGGGTAAACAAGCGTTTATTTGGTATGTTACGACTTTTCCGTCTTATCAAGCCATTTATGGCGCACTTGCCGTGTTACCGATTATGATTGTTTGGATTCATTTAAGCTGGCAAGTTGTGTTACTCGGCGGGCAATTCGCTTCGGTATTAAAAGATTTAGAAATGATAAAAAACGGAGAATTAGAACTAAAATGATTGGCTTAATCCAACGTGTAAAATGGGCAAAAGTAGAAGTTGAAGGTCAAACGGTCGGTGAAATTGCGCATGGTTTATTGGTATTACTTGGCGTAGAACAAGGTGACGACCAAGCCAAAGCGGATAAATTACTTGAAAAGGTGCTTAACTATCGAGTGTTTTCCGATGAACAGGGCAAAATGAACTTAAACGTGCAACAAGCTGGCGGAAGTTTATTAGTGGTATCACAATTTACTTTAGCCGCTGATACCAATAAAGGTTTACGTCCAAGTTTTTCGCGTGGCGCTGCCCCTCAGGAAGCGAATGCGCTATACGAATATTTCCATCAGCAAGCCGCTCAGAAAATTCATACCCAAACAGGACAATTCGCAGCAGATATGCAAGTCAGCTTGCAAAATGATGGGCCGGTTACCTTTTGGTTACAGGTTTAAAACGAAATAAAGGTGCAACTCATTGCACCTTTTTTACTTAATAGAAAAATTGTTGTCCTCGGCTGCCGTCACATTGATAAATCGCCAGTTTATTTCCTCGTTTACCAATATCTAAACATTTACCGCTCATACTACTACGGATTTGTTGCCCGTCTCTAAACCACTGCTGATTCTCACCACCATGACAACGATAAGTAATCACTTTCGCACCGTTGTATTGGTATTCACCGCCAACATCCAAACATTGTCCATTCACCTTAATCTGCGAATTTACGAACTCAAAACGCTGGTTCGCTTTACCGTGGCAGTGATAAGCAATGATTCCGCGATAATCGGAACCGCTTTGATCTAAACATTTACCCGATGCCGTTTTAATTAATCCGCTATGCGGTAAATGCGGATAACCCTGTTGGCTATTCGGCTGATGGCTTGGAATAATAATGACATTCGGATTACTCACCGGATAGCCACTTCCTACATCAGTCGGGGGAACAACATAAACACACGCCGACAGTACTAATGTTGCAAGCAACGCAACTTTTTTCATAAAAATCTCCTTTATCATTTTATGATTTTTTGAAGTTATAAGAAGTTTATTTTAACCGGAAGTTCCTCCGTTCCTAAAATAAAAATGCCCTAACCTGATGGGAATAGGGCATTTCATTGGTAAAAAATCGGAGAAATTTAACCGCTTATAAGACAGCCGACTCCGCTTTAACTCTTGGTTTCGTTGTCAATTTTAATAAGAAATAGCCGATAACCGCCGAAACGAAAGTTCCCATTAAAATACCTAAACGAGCAAGCGCTAATAGGCTCTCGTCCGCATGTTCTTCGCCGAAAGCAAGCCCTGCAATAAACATCGACATGGTAAAGCCGATACCGCACAGTACAGCAATCGCAAAAATTTGTTTAAAGTTAATGCCTTTCGGTAACTTCGCAATACGCAATAAAACCGCTAAATAACTAAATAAGAATACACCAAGCGGTTTACCGATAATTAAGCCTAGAGCCACGCCTAAAGGTAAAGGTGAAGCGATTTGTTCTAAACTCATACCACTTAGCGACACACCGGCATTTGAGAATGCAAATAACGGCAAAATCGCAAATGAACACCACGGCGCAAGGGTATGTTCAAGGTGATGCAACGGCGCCTCACCGTTTTTACCGCGCAATGGAATACAGAAACCGATAATCACACCCGCTAATGTAGCGTGTACACCGGATTTCAACACCGATGCCCATAAAATCGTACCAATAATCGCATAGTTCATTAACCCGACTACTTTATAGCGATTCATCCCGATTAAAATCAAAATCGAAATACTCGCAATAATCAGCGCTTGAATACTCATCTCATGTGAGAAGAACAAGGCAATTACCACAATTGCACCAAGGTCATCAATAATCGCTAAGGCAAGTAAAAACACCTTGAGTGCCGGCGGCACTTGTTTACTGAGTAAAGCCACAATACCTAACGCAAATGCAATATCGGTTGCCATCGGGATTGCCCAACCATCTTTATAAGCGGGGAAATCACGGTTAATCATCCAATAAATTAATGCCGGAATCACCATTCCGCCGATAGCGGCAAAAGCTGGAAAAGCGGCTTTTTGGTAACTGGATAGCGATCCTTCAAACAATTCTCGTTTTACTTCTAAGCCGACTAAAATAAAAAATACCGCCATAAAACCGTCATTCACCCACATGAGTAACGGCTTATCAATGCTGAAGGCACCAAACTTAATCGCTACCTCTGTTTGCAAAAAACTAAAATAGAGTTGTTTTAAATCCGTATTCGCAAAAATCATTGCGAGTAAGGCTGAAACCAACAATAAAATCCCACTTGCTGCTTCTAGTTTCAGAAATTTCTGAATCTGTTTGATCATAAAAATCTCCTATCGTTAAATGAGGTTATTATGTTTTCGTTTTACCTCTTTCCCGACATTAACATTTTTTTAACCTAATACAAAAGTGGAATTCGTTGTAATTTTGTTAAAATAAGGGGTAAATTTCATCTATTTGCTTATTTTTAAACCAAAAGAGGTATCACAATGTCAAATGAATGGCTTTATTGGGCACTCGCCTCCGCATTATTCGCTTCACTTACTGCAATTTTTGCTAAAGTCGGCTTACAGGGTATTGATTCGGATTTCGCCACCTTTATCCGAACGGTAGTCATTCTGATCGCCCTCGCCGCCTTTCTGACTTATAGCGGTAAATGGCAGCCGTTCGGTTCTCTGACTGGTAAAAACTGGACATTTTTAATCTTATCAGGACTAGCAACCGGTGTTTCATGGCTTGCCTATTTCAAAGCGTTACAAATGGGAAATGCTTCGCAAGTTGCCCCGATTGATAAATTTAGTATTGTTTTGGTTACCGTATTTGCCGTGATCTTTTTAGGCGAAAGACCGAGCGGTCAAGATTGGATCGGTATTGCGCTTGTCGCAGCGGGTGTTTTAACCCTTGCGATAAAGCGGTAGAATATCGCTAATTTTTTGCAAAATTTCGATTAAATTTAACCGCTTGTAAGACCCCATTTATGGCAGATTCATTCCCAATTATTGAAGTGGTATTTGCTCATTATGATGAGCCGATACCACTTCCTTTTTTACCGCCGGCAGGGCTTTCCGAACGCCAATTAAAACGTTGGAAAAGTCGCAGAACCGCCCATTTTTTATTAACTCAACTGTTTCAAAAATATCAATTACCACTAAATTTATTGGATGATATTCAACGTACGCAAAGCGGCAGACCTTTTGTGCAACATGAGAACATCGATTTTAATATCAGCCATTCCGGCGAATGGGTGGCGGTGATTTTTTGCTATCATAAAAGTAAATTACAAGTGGGGATTGATATTGAACATCCGCAAAAAGTAAGACGTTATACCGATCTGTTACGTCATTACGCCCATGCGGAAGAAATTGAAGGCTTACTTGAGCGAAACCATACACCGTTTACCGAATTAGTCGATCGGTTTTATTTGAGTTGGTGTTTACATGAAGCGGTACTGAAATCGCAGGGCGTGGGGATTGTGAAATTGTCTGAAGTACAACATTTTCCACAACAGCGCATTGTTCGTTCGGCATACTGCCCGACTGGGACATTGCATTTTTATCATCAGCTGCCGTTTTACTTATGCTATTTTTATCAAGATTTAGCGAACGCGCTTGTCGTTCTTAGCGAATGGAAAGTAGGGGAATTGCAAAAAATTTCCGATTTTCAACCGCTTGTTTATCAAGTTAATCCAAGGAACTTAAATGCCTAAACTCACATTAGCAGAAAAACACTCTCGCTTTGGAAAAATTGTTTCCGAGTTTTTCCAGTGGACGCTCAATATTTCATTATTAGTAGCGGGGTTATTACTCTCTTATTCGCTCTTTTCCGAAGCCTATTCTTTATTCGAATTATTGGCAAACCACAGCGAAAAATTCCAAATTGTCGAGAAAATTGTGATTTTCTTCCTCTATTTCGAATTTTTAGCGTTGATCGTGCAATATTTTAAATATAATTATCACTTCCCTCTGCGCTACTTCCTGTATATCGGGATTACCGCCATGGTGCGCTTAATTATTGTCGATCATTCCAATGCAATACATACACTGTTATTTGCGCTATCTATTTTAGTGATGATTATTGCACTATTTATTGTTCATACAGACCGCTTACGTAAAAGCTAAGGAATTTATATGGCTGAGATTCTTCAATTCTCACAACACGACTTACATATGCTCAAAGAAGAAACCGTCTATAAAGGGCATTTTGAACTGAAAAAAATGCACTTTCGCCATAAATTATTTTCCGGCGAAATGAGCGGTGAAATTGTGCGTGAATTATTAATTAAAGGGGCTGCGTCTGCACTGATTGCCTATGATCCGGTTCGTGATAGCGTAGTATTAGTAGAACAGGTTCGTATCGGCGCTTATGATCCTCGTTCGGATAAGTCGCCTTGGCTACTGGAACTGGTTGCCGGTATGGTAGATAAAGGAAATGAAGATCCGGCGGACGTAGCAATCCGAGAAGCACAAGAAGAAGCCGGCTTATACGTAGAAAAGGTGGAACATGCTCTGAGCATTTGGGATAGCCCGGGCGGACAATTGGAGCGTTTACATTTATTCCTTGGTTTAGTCGATAGCTCAGCGGTTCAATCAGGGGCGGTACACGGCTTGGAAGAAGAAGGCGAGGATATTTTGGTACACGTTGTCAGCCGTGAACAAGCCTATCAATGGGTTTGCGAAGGGAAAATCGACAATGTGATTGCCGTTGTCGGCTTACAATGGCTTCAACTTAATTATCAAAAATACCAAAAGTAAGAAACCTTTTGTTTGATTGACTAAAATTTTGCCCTCTTTTGGAGGTAATCGAGGGCAATTGATTGATAAATATACAAAAAAACGTAAATTTCTGTGAAAAATGAGGCATAACGCTCATTTTTAATCATCAGTAGCTGATAAACTAAAATAACATAGTAAAGTATTGAGCTACGAGAGCATAAAAGTAGTCGCTTAATAAGGAGAAAATAATGAACGGCTTTTATTCGCTAGGTAAAAAGGAACCTGTTGTGCGATTACTTCAAATCACTGATCCTCACCTATTTTCCGCTGAACATGAAAAATTACTCGGCGTAAACACGACAGACAGCTTTCAAGCAGTACTTGAGCAAATCCGACAAACTTCGTTTAACTATGATTTAGTGCTTGCTACCGGTGATCTTATTCAAGATCACAATCCTGAAGCCTACCATCGTTTTGCTGAAATGGTTAAGCAGCTTGCTAAACCGGTTTTTTGGTTGGAAGGAAATCATGATAGACAGCCGCAAATGAGCCTCTATTTAGGCAAGCATCCGCATATTCAATCAGAAAAACAAATTTTGGCAGGCTCGCACTGGCAAATACTCTTGCTTAACAGTCAAGTTGCAAACGCGCCTAGTGGGAATTTATCCTTCGGACAACTTGCTTGGTTAAATAGCAAATTGGCTGAATACCCGGATCGCTACACTTTGGTTGTATTACATCATAATATCTTACCAACTAATTCTGCATGGCTTGATCAGCATTGTTTAAAAAATAGTAACGCTTTGGCGGAAGTATTAAGCCGTTATCCGAATGTTAAAGCCATTTTACACGGACATATTCACCAAGAAGTCGATGCTGATTGGAAAGGTTATCGTGTGTTGGCAACCCCTTCAACTTGCATTCAATTTAAACCGAACTGCGATGAGTTTACCCTTGATCTCTTACCGCAAGGCTGGCGAGAACTCAGTTTATTTGAAGACGGTAGGATAGAAACCGAAGTGAAGCGGTTAAATTCGAATGCCTTTTTACCGGACTTTCAGTCCAAGGGCTATTAAGAAGAAAAGTGTACGGAAATAAAAATGGCTAGGTATAAAACCCAGCCCATTTTAATACATAATGAATAAAATTTTTAACTGTCCGAATCAAGTCCGCACGTATAGATAGACGCATTAACTTTTAAATAGTTCATGCAAATGATTCTTTTTTCGTAGAGATCCGACCATAAATCTATTTCGTAACTAAAACCATCTGCCTCACTCTAAGATGGTTATATTTTGTCCTTACGCAAACGATTAAGTTCCGTTACAAACAGTATTCGAAAGATTTTTACTTTCGAATCGAAAATTTTTGCAAATAATTCTGTTTATCTATTTAAAATTTTCTAAAATTCTTGTATCTTTTTACTTTCGCAAATTCCTGTGAAAATCAACCCGCTTGAAGGAACTTCCACAATGTCTGTAAAAAGAGTATTTGATTTAATTAAAGATAACGATATCAAATTCGTAATGTTAAAATTTACCGATATCAAAGGTAAAGAACACGGTGTTTCACTCCCGGTAAGTTTAATCGGTGACGATTTAGAAGACTTATTTGAAGAAGGTAAAATGTTCGACGGTTCGTCTGTTGAAGGTTGGAAAGCAATCAATAAAGCCGATATGCTTTTAATGCCAATCGCCGAAACCGCTGTTGTTGACCCTTTCGCTCGAATCCCTACTCTTACTATCCGCTGTAGCATCTACGACCCAAACACAATGCAATCTTATGACCGCGACCCGCGTTCAATCGCTATTCGTGCGGAAAATTACTTAAAATCAACCGGTATTGCTGACAGCGTAATGTTTGGTCCGGAACCGGAATTCTTCTTATTTGATGATGTACGTTATAACGTTGGTATGAACAACGTGTCATACAAAATTGATGATATTGAAGCGGCTTGGAACACAAATCGTAAATATGAAGACGGCAATACAGGCTATCGTCCGCTCAAAAAAGGCGGTTACTGTGCAGTTGCGCCAATCGACTCGGCACACGATATTCGTTCGGAGATGTGCTTAATTTTAGAAGAAATGGGTTTAGTCGTTGAAGCACACCACCACGAAGTGGCAACAGCCGGTCAAAATGAAATTGCGACGAAATTTAACAGCCTAACGTTAAAAGCGGACGAAACACAGATCTATAAATATGTGGTACAAAATGTTGCGTTAGAACACGGTAAAACAGCTTGCTTTATGCCAAAACCGTTTGCAGGTGATAACGGCTCAGGCATGCACTGTAATATGTCGTTAAGCAAAGACGGCAAAAACGTATTTATGGGTGACAAATATGCTGGTTTATCTGAAACGGCTCTTTATTATATCGGCGGCATCATTAAACACGCTAAAGCATTAAATGCGTTTACCAACCCAAGTACAAACTCATACAAACGTTTAGTACCGGGATTTGAAGCACCAGTATTATTAGCTTATTCAGCGAGTAACCGTTCGGCATCAATCCGTATCCCAGCGGTAACCAGCCCGAAAGCAACGCGTGTTGAAGCTCGCTTCCCGGATCCATTAGCAAACCCATACCTCTGCTTTGCGGCGTTATTAATGGCAGGTTTAGACGGTGTAATTAATAAAATTCACCCGGGCGATGCAATGGATAAAAACCTTTATGACTTACCACCGGAAGAACTTAAAGAAATTCCAGCAGTGGCAAGCTCATTAGAAGAAGCGTTAGATTCACTTGAAGCTGATTATGACTTCTTAACTCAAGGCGGCGTATTCTCGAAAGAATTCGTAGATGCGTATATCGGCATCCGCCGTAAAGAGGTTGAGCGTTTAAATATGACGCCACACCCGGTAGAATTCGAAATGTATTACGCATAATTGCAAAAAGATCAAAAAAGGCGACCAAGCGGTCGCCTTTTTTCTTACTACTTAAACTAATGATCTTTATTCGAATGCTGTTTACAACAGCGTTTCGGCACGGGATCTTCGCCGCCTTCACTCCAAGGATGGCAACGGGCAATTCGTTTTGTCGCCAGCCAACCACCTTTTATCGCACCATGCACTTTAATCGCTTCGACTGCATAAGTTGAGCAAGTCGGATAAAAACGACAACGAGGCCCAATTAACGGACTAATGCAATAACGATAAAAATAGATTGGTAGCAATAATAAACGAGCCCCAATTGAAAGTGTTACTTTTACACCTACGGCTTTTTCGCCAGACGGATGTGACGAGCCCATAGCTTCTCCAACATCGCAAAAAGAGTGGCATTATCAAGCTTACCAATACCGCCTTTTGCTACAAATACGAAATCTACACTTGGTAATTCATGCTGCTTTAAACGAAAGCTTTCACGCACAATACGTTTAATACGGTTACGATCGTGAGCACGCTTTAAATGTTTTTTAGCAACAGTTAAACCAAGACGAGGAGTATCGAGATTATTACGACGAGCGAGAATAGTAAGTTCGGGAGTGCTAGCTCGAAGCGGTTGTTCGAACACAGCTTTAAATTGAGTGGGAGCTAACAAGCGTAGCTCCCGAGAAAAGGTTAGCTTTTTCACAGATGTGATAAGGCTTTGCTTTAACTGCAAATTATGCAGATAAAGATTTACGACCTTTAGCACGACGACGTGCTAAAACTTGACGACCGTTTTTAGTAGCCATACGAGCACGGAAACCGTGAGTACGAGCACGTTTTAATACAGAAGGTTGAAATGTACGTTTCATTGCTATCTACCTAAATATTTAAATATGTTGGCTGGAATTAAATCTTTGCCAAACGAGGACCATAAAAAAGAGTTGCGATTTTACCGATAAATTAAACAAAAATCAAGGACGAAAGCAAAATACCCTTCGATTATTTGCAAAGTTTTTCCGAAAAAAGACCGCTTGATATAGATTATCACCTATCTCTGTAATTAACACAAAAATTCTATTTGTTTTCATATCCGAATTAACGCAAAATTCAGTTATTTCGATCCATATTCAAAGAGCTTTCTTATGACCTCAAACAAAATCGGCGTACTACTGGCGAATCTCGGCACTCCTGATGAGCCGACAGCTCCGGCGGTAAAACGCTATCTTAAACAATTTTTAAGTGATCCTCGTGTGATCGACTTATCTAAATTCAAATGGCAATTGATCTTAAATGGGATCATTTTACCCAGAAGATCGCCTAAAGTAGCAAAACTGTATCAAGAGATCTGGACAGAGCAAGGATCACCGCTACTCTCAATTTCTCGCCAACAACAGCAAGCGCTACAAAATTACTTTAATCAACAAAACCGCAACGTCTTAGTAGAGCTTGGGATGAGCTACGGTAATCCGAGTATCGAAAGCGCAACCGACCGATTAATTAAAGCCGGTGTGAGTAAAATCATCGTGTTGCCGCTTTATCCGCAATACAGCAGTACTACAACCGCCTCGGTGTTAGATGCTTTTGCTCGCGGTTTAACGCAACAACGCAAAATCGTGCCGTTTGAGTTTATTCATAGTTATCACGACGATCCGCTTTATATTCAGGCGCTGGCGAATACGATTCAGTTAGCCGAAGATGAAAAATTATTGTTTTCGTTCCACGGTATTCCTAAGCGCTATCAAACTGAAGGTGATTTTTATCCGGAACATTGCCAGCAAACCGCACAATTAGTTGCAGATAAATTATCGCTTTCTGACGAACAATGGTTGGTAACTTATCAATCTCGTTTTGGCGATGAAGAATGGTTACAACCTTATACCGATGAAACATTAGAAAAATTACCGAGCCAAGGTGTGAAAAAAATTGCCGTGATTTGCGCCGGCTTTTCTGCGGACTGTTTAGAAACATTGGAAGAAATTGCCGAGGAAAACAAAGAAAACTTCCTCAACGCCGGTGGACAATCTTATCGTTACATTCCGGCACTCAATGCCAATGCCGATCACATCGCAGCATTAGCTAAATTAATTGAAGCTAAAATCTAAAAAACAAGCGGTCTAATTTCCAATTTTTTTACATTTTTAAAACGTAAAAATACACGAAAATACGACCGCTTTTTCTTTCCCTAAATGACATTTCGTTTTTGTGAAATCAATCACAGTAATCTTTTATTATCTATACTATATTTTCTCTGCCTATCATAACTCAATTAAGGAGAAAACATGAGTAATGAAGTAAGTACGAAGAAATTGATAGTTGGGACAATTTCATTGCTATGTGCCATCATTTTCTTTGGTGGTTTTGCCAAAGATTTATGGGGTGGAATCTTTGATTACAGTAAACTTACCGGGCAATTTCCCGAATGGCTAAAAACATCGGGCGGTACAAGTGCCAAAGGCGGATTTATCTTTGCTTTAACATTAGTTCCGAGTGTGATGTTAGCATTAGGATTTGTCGCGATTTTTGAACACTTCGGGGCATTATTAGCCGCATCCAAATGGCTAAGCCCTATTTTAAAACCGCTGATGGGTATTCCCGGTGTTTGTTCTATTTCTTTAATTGCCAGTACGCAAAGTACCGATGCCGGTAGTTCCACTACTCGCCTCCTACGCAACGAAAATCAAATCAGTCATAAAGAATTACTGATTTTTGCCGCATTCCAATTTAGTGCCGGTGCCTTCTTAACAAATTTCCTTTCTTCTTTCGCTCCTCTTTTATTGATTACCGATAAAGCCGGTAGTGTCGCACCGCTTTCCATTGCAATGTGCTTAGGCATTATTTTCTTGTTTAAAATATTCGGAGCGAATCTAATGCGTCTGTATGTAAAAAAATTCGTTAAAGATGATGAGGTGGGTGTATGAATAACAGCAACGACAACAAATTAGTCACCGACGTATTTATCGAAGGGGCAAGAAAAGGGTGGAATATTGCGATAACCAGTACCATTCCGAATGTGTTAATGGCATTTGTCATTATTTATGTACTCAACGCATCAGGATTACTAAAACTGCTTGGTGAATATATCGGATTTATTATGGCACCTCTCGGATTACCCGGCGAATCAATAGCGGTATTTTTAGCAGCATTTCTAAGTTGGGGCGGTGCTGCCGGTGTGTTAGTTGCCTTAGTGCAAGAAGGTACATTAAACGCACAGCATATCGCTATCTTATTACCGGGTATGGCACTTGTCGGTTCGACTGTGCAATATATGGGACGTGTTTTAGGCGTATTAGGCGTTCCCGGTAGACACTATCTCGTATTATTCGGTATCTGTATTGTCAATGCTTATTTAGCGATGTTATTAATGAGATTTATCGTCTAATCAGGAGTAAATTATTATGCAAAGTAGTCAATTAAATGACTTTCTTCATGAGTTAAAAACGATTACGGATATTGAAAGCCCCGCATCTCATATTAGCGGTGTAGATCAAGTTGCCGACTGGTTTATTCAAAAAGCAGAAAAGCTTGGGCTTTCCCATAAAAAAATCCCAATGAATAGTGATAAAGTTGCAGATTGTTTACTCATTAGCAATAATCCCGATGCGGAACAATTCGATATTTTGTTTATCGCGCATATGGATACGGTTTTCCCTGTCGGCACTGCAAGCTATGTGCCTTTTACCAATGACAGAGAAAGAATTAATGCTTTGGGCGTTATCGATGACAAATCCGGTGCATTGCTGAGTTTTTATGTTTTACAGGAACTTGATTTAACTAAATATAATATTGCGGTTTACCTAAATTCTCACGAAGAGATCGGATCTACCTATGCCAAAGACAGTATTCGTGAATATGCTCGTAAAGCCAAATATTGTTTTGTTATGGAGCCAGCTCGAGAAGACGGCTCAATGGTGGCAACCAGAAAAGGAGTAATTACTTATAAAATTGATTTCCATGGTGTTGCCGCACATGCGGGCAATAATCCGGAAAGAGGTCGCTCTGCATTAGTCGAGGCTGCGAATTTTATTGTCGAATTTTCAAAATTAAACGACTTTGAAGTCGGACATACCTTTAACTGCGTCATCAATAACGGAGGCAGTGCGCATAACGTTATTGCGGATTTTGCCTCCTTAACGATTGAAATGCGCTACCGTTTACCGTCTTCCGTTGAATATTTCGAGCGACATTTAAAACGAGTACTGGATAATCCTTTTGTGGCCGGAGTAACCGCAACTAAGGTATTAGTGAACAGCGAAGCACCTATGATTGATGAAGTAAACTTGCCAAAAGTGAAACAGATCTTTGACGAAGTAGGTAAACAGCTTCAATATCCAATCAAATGGGTCGATGCAGGCGGCTTAAGTGACGGCAATATTGCAGCAGCATCAGGTTGTTTAACGATTGATGGCTTAGGACCAACAGGTGGTAATATGCATGCAAAAACCGAATATTTAGAAGTCAATTCGATTGTTCCTAAATGTAATTTGGTCGTTGCCGTAATTAAACGTTTATTTGATGCTCATTAATCAATAAGAAATCAGCCTACAAATTCCTATTTTTGTAGGCTGATACTTTTATCCATTCCCCGTACGCTTACAACAACAATCATTCAGGTGATCATCAACCAATCCCATCGATTGCATAAAAGCGTAACAAGTGGTTTCGCCGACAAATACAAAACCTTTCTTTTTTAACGCCTTCGACATTGCAGCTGAAACTTCCGTTTTTGCTGGTACAACGGATAAATCCGGTACATCGTTAATTTGTGGTTTATCGCCAACAAACGCCCAGATAAACCGGCTGAAGTCTTCTCCGTTTGCTTGCATAGTAAGATAAGCCTTGGCATTTTTAACAATCGCTTCCAGTTTAGCTCTGTGGCGAATCAAACCGGTATTTTGCATAAGTTGGTCAATATCCGATTCCGTCATTTGTACAATACGCTCCGGATCAAACTGGAAAAATGCCTGACGGTAAGCCTCACGCTTTTTCAAAACCGTAATCCAAGAAAGCCCCGCTTGTTGCCCTTCTAAACAAATTTTTTCAAATAATTTGCGACTATCAAATTCCGGCTTTCCCCATTCTTGATCGTGATAATTGATATAAATTTCACTTTCGCCAACCCAGCCACAACGTGTAACCATTTGCAATTTTCCTCACAAAAATGACCGCTTATCAAATAATAAGCGGGCTAATTTATAAATAAATTTTCCAACCTTCGGCAAGTTTCATTAATCGGATTTGATTATCCTTTGATAAATATCCGCCTTTGACCGCATCTAAAATTATGCCTTGCGGTAAATTTGCTGAAAATAGTTCCGCTTGAGCTTTATCTTCGGATAAAACGACATAAATCGCCAAATCCTGATTTACAGGATCAGCTAAACGAATGTTTGCTACTTGAAAAGGTTGTACACATTCTTTTTGCAAAAATGAATAACTAAAACCACTCGATGATAAGCAACCGTACTTGTCTCGTTTTACACTGATACTTTCTTGGTGAACTTCACAAGAAGCCAGAAAACCAATAAATACACTGATGAGTAATAATGTTCGCATTGTAAAAAATTGATGAAAAAAGACCGCTTGTTCGCACTCACAAGCGGTCATATTTTAGCTAAAAATTACTATTTTTTCGGTAAATAACGTGTTGGGTCAACAGACTTACCTTTGTAACGAATTTCAAAGTGAAGTTTGTTACTATTTGTACCGGTACTACCCATTTTCGCAATGGTTTCTCCAGCATTTACGGTATCTTGCTCATCCACCTTAATGCTGTCGTTATGCGCGTAAGCACTTAAGAAATCATCGCTGTGTTTAATGATAATTAAGTTACCGTAGCCTTCTAAAGCATTACCTGCATACACCACTTTACCTGCCGCTGCCGCTTTTACATCTTGCCCTTTGCTACCGGCAATATCAATACCTTTGTTACCACCTTCGGCAGAAGAGAAACCGGATACAACACGACCGGCTGTCGGCCATTGCCATTTAAAGTTTGAAGCCGGTGCAGCTACCGTATTAGAACTAGAGTAGCTAGGTGCTGTTGCGGTTGTTGCACGTACAGCTGGTATAGTTGCAGCTGTTGCTACTACGCCACCTGATGCCGCTGTTGCAGCCGTACCCACTGAAGCTCGAATACCGTTATTTGCCGTTGATGTCGCAGCCGGAGCAACAGCGCCGGTACTTGCTTTTACCGGACCGGTAATATTACCGTCAGAAGAGTAAGTGGTTCCGTTTGCACCTTGCTGATAAGTGATTTTCGGTTCTACCGGCACCGTCACTTTTTCTTCAACCGTAACGGTTTCTGTCGCCGATTTACCTGTTTTCAATTTTTGCCCAACGGTTAATTGGTACGGTTCGCTCATATTATTTAATGCGGCAATTTCTTTTACGTCTTTACCGATAATATAAGCGATCAAGAACATCGTATCGCCTTTGCGTACCGTATAAGTTGAGCCGTCATAAAAGCCTTTTTGAATTTGACTATATACCGGCGCATTATTCGCATCACGCGGGATCTCGAAATTTTGATTTACTTTTTTCTCCACTGTTTTTGTCTTTTTAACAATCTTTGTGGCTGTTTGAGGCTGAGCCGGCTGTTCGGTAATAACGGGATTGGTTACCACAGGCTGAGAAACAGCCGGCACACTCGCCGGTACATTTCCCATTGAGCTTGGCATCGATGCCGGTTGAATATCAGACTGCCAACCGTAAGTTGTCGGCGCCGTACCGGATACCGGTTGCATTACACCCGGGCTTAATTCCGTGCTATCTTTTGCACTCACTACCGGCGCCGGATCATTTGAACTACATGCAGTTAAAATAAGTGCGGCTACAGGCAATAGGAGAAACGATTTCTTCATTTTGTTACGTGTCCTTTTTTATAAATAGGTTACTTAGTCATCGACGCCGGCATTGGCGCTGATTCCACTTCTGAAGTCCAGCTATAACTGCCTTCCTCTGCACCAGAACCTGAAACAGGTTGCATAACGCCCGGTGCTAATTCCGACTCATCCTTTGAAACAGACTGATTTGAGCTACACGCACTCAAACCAAGCGCTAATGGAATTAAAAACCATACTTTCTTCATTTCACTTTCCTAAATCTATAAACGAATAAAACGACAGTCGTCATTACGGCTGCCGTTAAACAAATGATAATGTTGGCATATTATCTTACACGCAGTACTTGACCGACTTGTAATTTAGTCGTGGTACTGATGTTATTCAATGCTGCGATTTGTGCCGGTGTTTGACCGGTTAAGTAGGAAATAAGATACATCGTATCGCTTTTGCCTACTGTATAGTTGCTGTCAGTATAACAACCTTTAACCATTTGCGCATATACCGGTGTCCCCATACTATCACGTATCACTTGGCAATTACCGATAGTTTCAGATTGCGCTACCGAAGTTGCTTGCGGCTGAACTGCTACCGGTTGCGGTTGTTGTACCGGTTGTGGTGCAGCGCTATAAGTTGTCTGCGGTGTGTTGTTGTAAGTGGTTGGCGCTTGCCCTATCGTATGAGTTGGTGCAGAACTCATTGAAGCCGGCATATCCGTTGCCTGAATAGTTTCAGCTGATTGCCAAGTCGGAATCGCAGAGGTTGTTGATGAAGCTGTTGCTTCTGCTACGCTTGCTTCCGATTCAGAAGAAGAATTACAAGCGGTTAACGCTAACGATACCATTAATGGCAAAAGTAAAAGTGACTTTTTCATATAATATCCTTACTTAAATAATTCATAAGCCAGATAAGCGACAACTGCCAATGCAATCGTCCCCCAGCCAATTAATTCGATAGAACGGCGGATTTTTTCTGCATATTTTTCACCGCCCCATGCCGAAAGTTTGGCAACTAAAATAAAACGAGCAAAGCGTGAAACAGCGGCGGTAACCACAAACGGGAAAAACGCCATTTGCATTACACCTGCACAGATTGTAAACACTTTATACGGAATTGGCGAGAAGCCGGCTAAAAAAACAACCGCAACACCCCAAGTTTCAAACCAAGATTTCGCTTTGTCGAAGTTTGCTTGCATTCCCCAATCGGCAATGATGCCTTGCACCCAATCAAACGCATATAAACCGATAAAATAACCGATTATACCGCCTAAAACCGAAGCAACGGTCGTATAAATAGCATATTTAGTTGCATTTTGCGGTTTACTCATCGACATTGGAATCAGCATCACATCCGGCGGAATTGGAAAGAAAATCGCCTCAATAAAACTCACAAAGCTTAACCAAAAAGCAGCGAAACGGTGTTTAGACCATTCCATTGTTTTATCATAAATTGTACCGAACAATTTCATTTAGAAAATATCCTCTAACGCTTGGATTGAATAATGGGCAGTCATATCCGCCTGAATCGGCGTAATTGACACGTAATCGTGTTCTAATGCGTAGAAATCCGTCCCTTCGCTGGCATCCACTGGTACGCCATTTGCACCTAGCCAATAAATTGTTGAACCTCGAGGATCTTCTCGTTTGACAATTTCCGCAGCCGGAGAACGATGTCCCAAACGGGTCACCATCACACCTTTTACTTGTTCGTACGGCACATCCGGCACATTAATATTTAAAATCTGACGTGCAGGTAAAATACCTTTTTGTACCTTCGGCAATAAATCCAATACGACTTGCGCCGCTGTTTCAAAATGATTATTACCGAATAGATGTCCCTGTGACTTTTTACCGACAAGTGAAACCGCTAAGCTCGGCAATGGTAAATGTCGCCCTTCCAATGCAGCGGCAACCGTGCCGGAATAGACAACATCATCACCTAAATTGGCACCGTGATTAATGCCTGAAATCACTAAATCAAATGCGGTCGATAAAAAACCGTTAAGCGCTAAGTGTACACAATCTGCCGGTGTACCCGCAATCACAGAATAGTTAAATTCATCAATTTGATGTACACGAATAGGCTCCATCAATGTAAGGCAACTTGAGGCCGCGCTACGATTGCGATCCGGTGCAATAAGTGTCACCACATGTCCTGCATCACGTAATGTTTTTGCTAACGTTTGAATGCCCTGCGCATGATAGCCATCGTCATTACTGATTAAAATATTCATTATTCTTGTTCCGTTAATTGAATTAATTCACGTACTAGTGCGGTCGCATAACTACCTGAATCTAAAAAGAATTTAAGGCGTAAACCTTCAGACTCGAATTCCCATGAAAAGTTTTGCGGTTTACAGAACATTGCGCGGCGTGCATTTGCCATTCGCTCTTTCTTCATTAATTCGACTAATACCGCATGACGTTCAACTATCGCTTTTTCTATTTCATTCGCATTTGATTCTAACGATTTTTCACCGATTAACGGCGCAGTTAATAACACATCACCCGAATCGAGTCGCAGCTGAGTTTCAGCAATTTCATTTTGTTCGACCACAAAGAAACTGTTCGAACCAGATAATTGCACATAATCACCGGCTAAAACGGTTTGGGTTAAACAATCCGCAATACGTTGCGAAACCACCAAATTAAACACTTCACTACGTGCTGCCGATAGATAGAAACTGCGTTTTTTGCGATCTTTAACGTTAATTTCACCATTTGCCCAACGAAGTGCTTGGGTTAAATTATGACCATCACGCCCAAAACGTTGTTCGGTAAAATAATTTGGAAATCCGACCGCTTGTAATTGGCTTAAGCGTTGGTTGAGTTCATCCGATTTACTTACATCACGTAACAGCAATTCAAAATGATTACCGACTAAGCTACCAACACGAATCTTACGGTTATGGCGAGTGATTTCTAAAATCTCTACGCCCTCACATTCAAATTGTGAAAAATCCGGCGTTTCTTTACCGGCTAAATGCAAGCAAAACCACTGTTCGGTTACGGCATGGCGATCTTTAAGCCCTGCATAACTCATATTTTTTGCCGAGATACCGACAAACTTCGCTAACTGTTCGCCGACAAATAACGTATTCGCATTGGTTTTACGGATTTTCACCGCAACAAATTCGCCTTCGCCGCTAAGCGGATAACCCAGCTCTTCTCGCACGATAAAATCTGCAAATTCCGCCTTTAATCTGCCCGCTTGCTGTGGCTGTCCTAAGAGATAATTTAATTGCATTACACGCCCTTTTATAAAGCATAAAAAAGGCATCCGAAGATACCTTTCAGCCGTTTCTTTCAAATAGTATTATTCTATCAGTTATAGCTAACTTTTAAACCTGCATATTTGCTTTTCTCGCAGAAAAGAAAAAATGTTTAACCCGCTCTGTGGATTATTGATATAAATCGTAATTCTTTCAGAAAAGAATCAAATTCTTTTGCAAAATTTGATATAGTTCACACCGCTTATATTTTTTATATTCAAACTCAATAGGAGAAATAAAATGGCACGTCGTCCACTTGTAATGGGTAACTGGAAATTAAACGGTAGCAAAGCATTCACGAAAGAGTTAATTGCCGGCTTAAAAGCGGAATTAGCGGATGTTAAAGGCTGTGATGTTGCAATCGCTCCACCGGTAATGTACTTAGCGGAAGCGGAAGCGGCATTAGCGGGTCAATCAGTGATCGCATTAGGCGCACAAAACGTAGATGTAAATGTACAAGGTGCATTTACAGGTGACATTTCAACAGAAATGTTAAAAGACTTCGGTGCAAAATATATCATTATCGGTCACTCTGAGCGCCGTACTTACCACAAAGAAAGCGATGAGTTTATTGCGAAAAAATTCGGTGCGTTAAAAGCAGCGGGTTTAGTACCGGTATTATGTATCGGTGAAACCGAAGCGGAAAACGAAGCGGGTCAAACAGAAGCGGTATGTGCAAAACAAATTGATGCGGTAATTGATGCGTTAGGCGTTGAAGCGTTCAACGGTGCGGTAATTGCTTACGAACCAATCTGGGCAATCGGTACAGGTAAATCGGCAACTCCTGCTCAAGCACAAGCGGTTCACGCATTCATCCGTGGTCACATCGCAGCTAAATCACAAGCGGTTGCGGATCAAGTTATCATCCAATACGGTGGTTCTGTAAACGATGCGAATGCAGCGGAATTATTCACTCAGCCGGATATCGACGGTGCATTAGTCGGCGGTGCGTCATTAAAAGCACCTGCATTTGCGGTTATCGTAAAAGCAGCAGAAAAAGCTAAAGCGTAATTAATTCAATGCGTTAACAAGCGGTCGGATTTGTAAAAAATTTTGCAAATCCGACCGCTTTTTTATGGTTATTCATATGGAATGGCATAAATAAAAAATAGGCACAAACCTCTTGTCTGTACCTATTTTATTAATGGAAAGAAATATGTATGTAAATTTAGAGTATATTATTTAATTAAAAACTTATACGCACCCCCGTTGATAACACATTGTTTTTACCTTTTCCATGCTCAAGTTTTAAGTCATAGTTTAAATACCACGCAGTATTCGGTGTGAATTCAGTTAGCGCGCCGACACCTACCCACGTTTTATTTTTCGCCAGACCAATACCTTTCACACGGAAGTCTGCATTTTGTAAACCGGTATAACTTGCATCGAAGCTTAAATCTTCATTATTAAATGCAGTTTGGTGGTTTACATATCCTTGTAAGGTTGTTTTCACACCATTATTAAGGTTGATTGCCTGTGACATACGTACACCAGCTAATCCGCTTGTTTGTTGGTAAGTCGCTTTGTCTGCAGTTAAACCAAATTGGCTGTTGGTTTCACTAAAGGCACCGCGTCTCACCACATCATGGCTCACACCGATATATGGCGTGAAGGTGACATTACCTTGTTTAAAATCGTAACCTGTTTCTAAGTAACCTGAGATCACTTTATCTTTATGGTTAATTTTCGCCGTACTGCTGTTATTTGAATTTAAGATAATGGTACGTTCCACATCTGAATCCACCCAGCCGTAACCTACACGACCTTGTAAATACCAAGGTGCATTTTTATCACTCCAACGACCGTATAATGACACGCCTACGCCTTTCGCATCCGATTTACCACCATAACGGTCGAAGCTCACATCTGCTGTTGAGTAATTTACTGCGGTACCTAAAATAAAGTTATTGTTTACTAATTTATCGAAACCAATTTGACCAGCGTAAGTTTTTGTTTTACCTTCACCGAAACCGTTTTCTTTTAACTTACCGTTACCATAGATTCCAGATACCCAAACACCTGAGGCATCAGCTGTATGGTTTAATGTACCAAGCATAGAGAGACGGTTAGTTAAATCTTTATTGACCGTTTCCGCATTTTGGAATGTTAACGCCTGCGCTGATGCGTAAATTTGACCAGAAAGACTATCTAACACTGTTGTTTGACCCGCTGAAACCGCTGCAAGGCTATTTTGTAATAACGCTGCATCTTGTGCGAAAGCGGTTGAATTTTCTGCATTATTTGCATCAATTTGACGATCTAATGCTGAGAATGAGCTTTCTAAGTTGCTTGCAACACTTTCTGTCATGGCATCACGAGCTTCGCTATTAGCGACGAACGTTTCTACATTCTGACGACTTAAAGTTGTTTCAACCGCATTTTCAGCTGTTTTATTTACCGTCGCATTTAAAAGACTGGTTGTAGTTTCAACTGCACCGAATTCACCTTTAATTTCGCTATCTGATGTAATCGCCTCGGTTGTTACGCCTTTCGCCGTAATATATTGCGCTTGACCGTCTTTTTCTGCAGTTAATACAAGCGTTGAATTATTTAGATCTACATCACCTTTAACTGAGAGTTTAGAATCTAAACTTGATACTAATGTACTCTTTGCTGATGCTACATAGCCATTTTTAATGACGGTGTTACCATTATTTACCACTACCCCATCATTATTCACGCCATTTGATAATACGGTGCTATTTGCCACTAAAGTACCGTTTCTGCCTACGTTTACCGCAGAACCATAACTCTTACCGTTAATCGTAATCGCACCTTCATTTAAATTTGTGTCACCGGTAAAAGAACTTGCACCGGTAAGCACTAATTCACCCTGACCGTTTTTCACTAAGCCCACATCACCCGAAATATCATTTTCAAATGCGTAACTGCCTTGTGGAATAGTGACGTTTACATCTTCACCTAGTGTGATACGACTATCAAAACGTGCCGGACCTTTCACCGCTTTTTCAACATCAAGTAAACCCCAACCATATACATCATCAACACCACGAGCACCGATATCGGTTGCCGTCGTTAAAATTGATTGTTTAATGAGGTTACCGTCCATCCACGGATATTTTTGTTTAACAAGTGCTGCTGTACCAGTTACTGCCGGTGCAGCAAAAGAAGAACCACTTGCAATATAGTTGCTACCTTTAATATTAAATATATAGTCACCCATTGCAGAAACTGTCCAGTTCTTTGCTAGACCCGCTTGTGAATACGGCAATAAGTTAGACCATGAGAAATCGCCTAAACGACCGTTATCACGTGCTGCTAAAGCAACAACCGATAACCAACCTTTTTCTAATTGCGGTTCAAAATAAGGGAGCGCCGCTTGTGGAGAAGACTCACGTTCACCACGGTTGTTACCTGCTGCCCATACGAATAAACCACCTTTATTAACTGCATCTGTATAGAAATCTAAAAGATTCGGACTAAATTGGTGACCGTAGTAATAAGCCGAACGAGGGTTATTATTAAAGTAAGTCACTTGCTTAGGAATACCATAAGATTGGTTGAAAATACGCGCACCACGGTTCCACAATTGCTGATAAATATCTGCTGTTGCTAAAAGACCGGCAGAACCATCTGAATTCATTCTTGTAATATCCGCTAAGAGTAAATTCGCTCTTGGCGCAACACCATTTGAAGTATTACCGCCAACCATCTCAGCAACTTGAATACCGTGAGTTGCATCCGCCGGCGCATATCTACCGGTATTTAAAATTGTTCCACGGCGGCCAAATTTATTTTGAATATCTCTCGCTACCGTAGGGTTATTGAAGCCACTGTCTAAAACAGCAACGGTTACGCCTTCACCCCGAAGTTCTACATTGGCTTTATTATTCGGATCTTCCGGGTTGTAACCTCTAGAAGTATCATTCCAAGCTATACCTGTTCTTGGCACATTTCTCGCTTCAATCACAGAAATTGGGCTTGACGGCTGCGTTGGCTTGATTACAATAGGATACGAAGGGCTAATAGGAGTATCGTCTGCAATCGGTTCTACTACTGGCTTCTCTGGCTCAACTACTGGTGGTTCGGTGGTTGGGCCATTTTCATTTCCTGGGGTTGTTACATCTGTAACTGGCTCAGTTACTGGTTCAGTCGCTGGTGGTTCAGCTACCGGACCGTTTCCATTTTCAGGATTCGTTACATCAGTAACGGGTTCTACTTCTGTTGCTGGTGGTTCAGCAACCGGTTTTGGTTCTGTTGTCGGTGGATTCATATCCGGTCCGGAAACCACAACACCATCAACAATCTTCGTAATAGTTGTCACACCATTCACTGTTTTATAAATCGTTTGCGTCGTAACACCGTTACGAGTTTCAGTCACCGTACGAACGGTACCTTCATTCGTTGTTCTTGTATGGTCGGTAATTCGAGCACCTGAGTTACCAACCGGTCTAAACCAAGAGATTGGTTGATAACGAGAATAAACACCAAAATCTGATTTAATGTTATATAAATCAGTTTTAATATTATTAGAAAATTGGGCAGCCTGAGCACAACTTGCTGTTGCCGATATAATAGCAATTGCTAAGGCAGAATATTTTGTTTTCATAAATTTACACCTCTTTTTATATGAAAGGACTACAAAACGATCGTTCATTAATCGTTTGCGTGGCAGATTTTACTCATCCATAAATTTAGATCAAGTCAGATGACCGACAAGTTTTAAACTTACATTTGGTTGACAAATTAAAATATGTAACTAGATATTTGCATAAAAAAGCAAACAAATTAGACAAAAATTATACATAATCACTGATAAACAAAATCAATAATAATTATAATTCGTATAATGTGCTAAAAGGGATCTAAGAATATATCAGTCGTTAAAAACACAGAAATTTATTCTGTTCAAAAAATCAAAAAAACTTGTATAAATTAAATAAGAATTAAGCATGAAAGAATTCTTTATTTTTTACAATCATTTACACTAAAAATAATTTAAATAAAAAATTTATAGCTATTCTTATTTCAATAAATATGGCATTTAATAGAGTATTTATATACAAAAATAGTTCACTTTTTTATTTATTTTTTTATAATTAATTTAACTTAGATATTTTTAGTTCTAAAAACGAGCAATAAAAAAAATAAAAAACAAGAATAACTTTTTTATAAAATTTATTTATCTTTAAACTACTGTTTGGCGAGAATAAATTTTTCTATTCTCAGAAGAGAAGGGTATGACCAAAAGAAATGTTATAACACTAAGACACGGATTAAATAATTTAGTTGCAATACAGCTATTTAGTAATACAACACCATGTGTTTCCTATCACTTTAAATTAGGTTGGTAAAAAACCACGTAAAATTGACCGCTTAATACCTATAAAAAAACCCCTAATAGTGATAACTAAGGGGCTTTTATCAAATAGTTATTAAATCATTATCAGTGATGCTTACGTTTGCTTTTCGCTAAAAATGACCAGCAAATGGTACAAAAAATAAGAGCAAATACGATTGCAAACATAATTAGAATCACTTCACCGATATAGTAAGCATCTAACACAGGGTTATCCCAAATATGTTGTCGATATTCATAAACCATAAATGCCATAGATAACCAAACAGCCCAAGTCAAAGCCGTTAAAAACATACTTTTTAAACGAATCTTCCACCCTAACTGTTTTGTTTTGTTGATGATCATTAGCTTTTGTAATTGTTGTGCCGGCATATCCTTATACTCCTCTATCTGGGCTTGTCCATACTGCTAATCTCGATTTATTACGGAAAATTGCTTTTGGAATTCCGCATAACAATGTGACCGTATTTAACATCCAATACCACCATGGATACCATATGCATGAGAAAGCGTACTTCACAACCCCTCGTTCATAACGGTTATCGATATAAAGACTGATACTTAATTGGGCAAAAAACGCAATAAATAAAATTGCCATACTCGGCTTTAAAGAACCCCAATTAATGAAACTTACATTACCATCAAAAGTTAACTGGTATACGCTTGTAATCATTGCGCCCACTAATGAAATTGCCCAAACTGCAGTAATAATATATTCAGCAAACATCGGCCATAGACGGCGATTTTTTAAATGCCAAATTTTAGGGAAATACTTCATCATCGTTTCTGCACCACCTTGTGCCCAACGTAGACGCTGATTAAACAGTCCTTTGATTGTTTCCGGCATTAACACCCAACATAATGCACGAGGCTCATAAAAGATATCGTAGCCGGAGGTCTGAATTTTCCAACTTACATCAATATCCTCGGTGATCATATTGGTACTCCAACCGCCGATTTCATGCATTACGTCTTTGCGGAATAAGCAACATACGCCGGATACGGTGAAAATCGTCCCCATTAAACATTGAGCACGTTTAATTAACCCGATAATAGAACTGAATTCAGAAACTTGTAAACGCCCTAAAATCGTGCTGCGATTACGTACACGTGGATTGCCGGTTACCGCGCCATATTCCGGATTAGATTCCAATGCCTGTACCATATAATCCAGTGCCATGTAATCTAATACCGCATCACCGTCAATACATCCTACATATTTGCCTTTCGCAATTTTTAAGCCGTTATTTAATGCGCTCGCTTTACCTGAGTTTTTCTGGTGTAAAGCAACGATACGATTATCGGTTTTCGCCCATTTATCAATTAACTCGCCGGTGTTATCCCGACTACCGTCATTGATAAAAATCAGTTCATAATTTGGATATTTTAAATTCAATAAATGTGGAACGGCTTCATCTAAATTATCCGATTCGTTATAACAAGGAACCATCAAACTCACTAAAGGTACATCTTCTTTATTCATCTCACTGAATTTAGGCGGGACTTTTAGTTTTTCCTTAAATAGAAAATAAGCCCCTCCCGCCACAGCCCAATAAAACGCCATTACGGCAGGATAAGCAAATACAAATAAACTCAATACTTCTAGAATCATATCATCACCTTACTTATTTCCTTGTGATATCCCTATTACTAGACACATAAGGTTTTAGTTCTTTAAGAACGGTTTCATCAAATAAATAGCGATTCGGATAATACCCAAAACTCATTATTCCATTATGTTCCAACACTTTAATCCAACTGATTAATTCCTTTGTAGAGACATTTTTAGATGTTTTTGGATTTACAATCGAGAAATCGAATAATACTTTCTTACTTGAAACACCGGAGTCCTTAACGATATGAGCGATATCCTTTAACCAGTCTTTCGCTTGTGAGGCTGTTGTTACCCCTCCTAAAGAATAAGGTCTGGCATCAATTAATACCCTGTCATATTCTTTGCTGAAGTTCACTAAATCTTGGCTGAAATCTTTTCCGACCGGATTAATATTTCTTGATAACTTTTGGTGACGCGTACCGAAAAATAAATAAGGTTCAGCAGCCGTTTTCAACTCTTTGGTAAATTCAATAGATGCAGCATCATTGCTACTCCATTTATCCTTACCAATCTTGCTATCAAAGAATAAACCGTCACCTTTAGAGTAAAGCGATAGATTTTTATATAGTGATTTCATCACATCCGCATTACGAACATGGCTCGGTAAGCTTTCAATTGAAGCGGGCATCCAAGCGTAAATTTTAACGCCGGCACGTGTGCGTAATTGCCAAGCAACTTGACTGAAAATATCTGCTTTTACCGGTAAATGCGGATTAGGGAAATATACTCCGTCAATAATGCCGTCTTTATCCGGATCCGAATATGCTTTCAGATACACCGCCGTAACGCCGTACTGAGCGACACGGCTAATTAATGCGTCATAATTAGCTTTAAACACCGCCGGATCTGGGCTATACACATGGTCTAAATTAATATGCAATTCACGCTGAACCGTAGATTCGTTCTCCGTATCTTGCGTACGATTTAGATAATCCGCAATCACGGCAAAATTAGACTCCGCATCAATCAAGAAACGACCAATATGCGTATCGCCAACGTGATTTACTTTCTCTTTCAAGGTAAAGTGATAAGGCATACCCGCTTGTTTTGCTAATTCAATCGCCGCATCATTAAATGCGCCGTATGGCCATACCATCACTCTTGGTGCTTTACCCGTATGCTTCTTAATCAGGTTTACCGACATTTTCATATCGTTTAACAAGCGGGATTTATACTGAGCTTCCGTCTCATATTTACCGTTTTTGTACTCCGGCGCAATCATCGCAGCAAGTTGACTACCACCCGGATTGGCCTTCACGCCATGGTGTAAATCATGCGTATGTGAAGCGATTTCGACTAAGCCGCTCTTTTGCATCTCATCAATTTGCTGCCAAGTCGCGAAATACTTAGCACGATCCAATTTTTCATTACCATATTGAATTTTTCCGCCCATCGGGGTGTCAATCCAACTTGATACCGGTGCAAAAACAGCCGGATAGTTATAAGCTTTTAACAATGGATAAATCACGCTATACATGGTTTCATAACCATCATCAAAAGAAATTAGGACGGCTTTCGGCGGTAAAGTCGTTTTTCCTTGTTCCGCATCCATTACTTGCTGCCAACTCACCACATTGTAACCTTGCGCTTTAAACCAGTTAAAATGCGAAATTAACTGCTGTGCGGTAATCGTTTGTGAAACATAAAGACGTTTATCCTTAGGTGCGCTTTCATCTACCACCGAGTGATAAGCCAAAACGCTATATGTATCGGCAGCAAATGCCTTTGCAAAAAATAGCGAAAAACAGACCGCTAATGTCTGACCGAGTTTTTTCAATATCATCTTGCTTTACCCACTAAAAAGAATATGAAAGATTTACGTTGCCGTAATTATTAAATTCCGCATCGCCATCGTAGATATTTTTCTTACGACCGACTTCATAAGATAAACTCACTTTCTTGGTAATACGCCAATCATGTCCGTAGCTTAACGCCCAAGAGCGTTCCGCCTTGTGTCCTTGCTGTTTATATTGACCCGCACTCGCTCGGATATGATGCGTTAAAGCCAAGCCGTAATTCATCGGCTGCCAATAACTGAGATCCGCACCGAATTCTATATTGCGGCTTTTTAATGGGTTGTAATACCATGCTGAAGCAGTTTCTTTATTGCGTTGATAATCAAAGCGCAAATTATTAGTTAAAGCCCAACGATCTTTTCTGAATGTTTCTGCCGAAGCCCATGCATAAAACGATTTACGCAGATTACCGTCATCAAATTTCATTGCATTAATACCGGCACCGATACGGAATAAATCACGATAGGTATAAGTTGTACCGAAACCGATATCTTTCGTATAAATCCCTTGGTTAATCGCTTTGATCGGTGTTCCGCTACCATTCAGGTTACCAGATAAATCAAAACGCCAACGTTGATTAAACTGATAAGAAGTAGCTAATGATAGATAACTTTTATCGTGTAATTTAATCCCCTTACCGGCTTCAATATTCACGTTAATAGGATATAAATTCACATTCGTACCGACACCGATACGACGTTGTTTCAACACCGTATCTTCTGTTGGCACTTTTTCTTCCGCGTAATGCACATAAGCATAATGTCCGTCCGCACTTTTCGGTGAATTCAGATAATATTCTTGCGTCGTTTCATTACTTGATTTGTTTTTTGGTGCAGTCTGATGCAATACTCCGAATGAAGCACTAAAACTACCTCGGCGAGCATCTTCATAATTTTTTAAAACCGACTCAGCACCATCACGTTCTTCCTCGGTATAACTGTCTATCAACTTACGAACTTCTCGTAAATTCCCTTGACTAAGTGCGATATTGGCACGCTGATTTTTATAAGCGCCTTGATCACTTTCACCTAAGAAATGACTTGCTTTATCAGCTAAAAAATTTGCTCGATCATGGTTATTACGAGAGCTTTCCAAATCACTTAATGCCAACATAGTCCAAGGATCACCCGGCACGAGATGCATCAATCTATCGACTAACTTTTCAATCGCTGTTGTTTTATCTCCACGCCAGTTATGTAGATTGACCTGATTGTAATAAGCTCGCTCATAATTCGGATTACTTAAACGGGTCGTATGTGTGAAATCCCAAATGGTCTCACTCTCACGAATTTGATCTTGATAATCTTGCGCTTGTTGGAAATAACCAGCATCGCTTGAAGCACTAATTAACTTAAACAATAACGCAGTATTAACCGCATTGTGCTGCGCTCGTTCTTTGGCTTCCAGTTCTTGATAAATCTCTAATGCTTTAAAAGCTGAACCTTCTCTTAATAAAGTATCCGCATACGCTTCTTTCACATAATCCGGAATACCTTTATCTAAAGCAGTTAAGCGTTGGTAGTCTTCTCTCACCAGTTCATTATTATTCAAGCGATTAGCAATCGCTAAACGGTCTTGGATCGCTTGTTGATATAAAGGGTTTTCTGTATCCGTATTTTCAATCACCCGTGTTAAGCGTTTATGAGCATTTTGCAGTTCGACTTTTTTCAAACTGCTATTGCCTTTTACCGCCGAAATCACTTCGCTATGCTCTAACCAAGCTTTATCTTTTGCTGTAAACAGTTCCGGATAGCTTTGCACAAGCTGATCTTGAACAGGATGAACATTCAATTTTGCCGCTAACCGATAAAGCTGTATTGCCAATTTATGATTTGACGGATTGGCTTTAATTTGATCCTGCCAACGTCCTAATTTAGCTAATTCAGGTTCCGTTTGATCTAACAGAAAGCTTGATGCGTCCTTGTAACCATCATCAGTACCAAACTTTTGCTTATATTGGGCAAGATGTGTTTGTGCATCTTGATATTTGCCTAGCTCTGTTTCAACAAGTGCACTGCCTAACAAGCCATTTGGGTTTTGGGGATAAGAACTGCGTAGCTTCGCATATAACTGAAGGGATTTTGGAAGATTTTGACTTGTGCGATATGCCTTTGCCAAATTTTCAAGTTCGCTTTCCGAGAAACTATTTACATTACATCTCGGACAGACCTGTGTCGCTTCTTTAAATTGACCTTTCCTGACCATTAAAGCAATTAAATCATCTCTGACCTTTTGGTCTTGTGTCTTTTTATATAAAGCCGACATTTGAGTAATAGCTTGCTCAAGCTGACTATCTCCTTGGCGTGCAAAAATAACGATTTCTTCACGTTTGACATCAATCGGCGATTGATTTGCAAAAATCGTATTTGCTGCAGTAGTTGAGAGGAGGGCAAGCACAACGTGATTAAATTTGATACCCATACAATACATCCATAATATGTTTAAAATTTATAATAATGTAGAGATTCAGCTCACATTTGTTCGCTTTTTATCTACTTAGGATCTAGCTTTTATCTTTATTAAATATTACATTAGCGTACAAATGTAAGCTTAAACTAATAAATAAAGGATTTATATGAATCAGCTGTTAGACTTCCATTTCGTTCATCGAGTACGACAACAAGCAAAAAAGCTACAAAACTCGACCGCTTTACGCCATAAGGAACATGGCACATGGGTGGATATTTCTTGGCAAGACTTTCAATCACAGATTGATAACGTTTCGCTCGCATTACTAGCTCATGGTATTGGAATACAAGATAAAATTGGCATTTTTGCTCACAACATGCCGCAATGGACTATAGCGGATCTAGGTGCGTTACAGATTCGTGCCGTAACGGTACCAATTTACGCGACAAATACTGCCAAACAAGCTGAATTAATCATTAATAATGCAGACATCAAACTCTTGTTCGTAGGAGATCAAGAACAGCTTGACGTTGCATTAAAAATTGCTAAAAACTGTCCTTCGCTTGAGAAAATTATTGTCATGAAACCTCATCTTGAGGGAACGTTTGACAATGATTCTTCGTCATGTGGTTGGAATGATTTCTTGGGAAAAAGTTCCGAAAAATACCGACCTGAACTCATCCGATGTCTAAACAGCGCTCGACTCGATGATTTATTCACCCTGATTTATACTTCAGGAACAACAGGTACACCTAAAGGCGTGATGTTGGACTTCTCAAATCTGGCTCATCAATTACAAGCGCATGATCTAGCTTTACCGGAGGTAGGGACTGATGATGTTTCTTTGTCATTCCTACCTTTTTCACATATTTTCGAACGGGCTTGGGTCGCTTATTTATTACATAAAGGTGCTACAGTCTGTTATTTAGAAGACACTAATGAAGTGCGCACAGCATTAACCGAGGTAAAACCAACCTTAATGTGTGCAGTTCCTCGTTTATACGAAAAAATGTATGGCGCAATTTTTGATAAAGTAAAACAAGCCCCTTTTCACCGCCGTGCATTATTCACATGGGCGTTAAAACAAGGAAAAACCTTTGTTCGCACACAAAAAGCCACATTAGCTTACAAACTGGCAAATAAATTAGTTCTGACAAAATTAAGAGCGTTATTAGGCGGAAACATCAAAATGATGCCTTGCGGCGGGGCAAAATTAGAACCGACTATCGGGGAGTTTTTTCATAGCATCGGTATCAATGTAAAATTAGGCTACGGTATGACGGAAACGACCGCTACCGTTTCTTGCTGGGCAGATCGCAACTTTGCTTTAAATTCCATTGGAACGCTCATGCCGAATGCCGAGGTAAAAATCGGTGCAGATAATGAAATTCTGGTTCGCGGCGGTATGGTGATGAAAGGCTATTATAAAAATCCGGAAGAAACCGCTAAAGCCTTTACCGAAGACGGCTTCTTACGTACCGGAGATGCCGGCGCATTAGATGAACATGGCAATCTGTATATTACCGACCGTATTAAAGAGCTGATGAAAACCTCAAACGGTAAATATATTGCCCCGCAATATATCGAAGGTAAATTGGCTAAAGATAAATTTATTGAACAAATTGCAGTGATTGCGGATACCAAAAAATATGTATCGGCACTGATTGTGCCTTCGTTTGAAGCTTTGGAAGAATACGCTAAACAATTGAATATCAAGTACCATGATCGCCTTGAATTAATCAAGCATTCGGCGGTTATTCAATTATTTGAAAAGCGCATTGAAGAGTTACAACAAGAGCTTGCCCATTTCGAACAAATTAAAAAGTTCACCTTACTGCCGCAAGCTTTTAGTATCCATATGGAAGAACTCACGCCAACGCTTAAATTACGCCGTAAGGTCATTCTAGAACGCTATCGCTCGCAAATTGAAGCGATGTACAGCTAGCTAAAAAAACAAGCGGTTGAATTTGTAAAAAATTTTGCAAATTCAACCGCTTGTATCGTCTTACTACTTATTCAACTGAACTGGTAACAATAAACTTAACGGGCGCTTACGGATAATTTCCCATAAGCATTTTAAAATTTCCCGCCAGCTATCAATTTCGGTATTACGTGAACGCAATGCAATCCATAACGTTAGAGAGAAACTGACAATCAAGTTAACCGCACCGATCATCAACACAAAGCAGATGCTTTGCAGTAACACTTGCCAGCCTAATGATTCACTTACCACCGCATAGCCGACATTCGCCGAAGAAAAGGCAACGTGACGAATATCAAGTGGTAATCCTAACCAATAACCAATCACACCGGTAATACCAAGCAACATACCGAATCCTAAGTTACCGATAATCGAACCTGCATTATTATGCACATAGTCAGCAAATTTCTCTCGGATGGATAACGGTAAAATTGCCTTTAACCACGGGTGCTGTCTTAAGCGCATACGGGTATTTAAATAGTTGCTACGGTTGTCAAAGTAGCCGGAAATAATCCCCGAACAGAACAACCACAAACCGGCAATTGCCGCAAACCATAACGTCCCTTTGGTCGGATCAATCGAACTTAGCTGATATTGCACCATCTCACTGTCTAATAACGCTTTGCCGGTGTGTTTTGTATAGCCATAGGCGATCAATGCCGCCACACTCATCGACACAATCACGTTCCCAAGTACCGCAATGCTTTGTGAACGCAATACGTCCACCAACAATTGCGCCAGTTTCATATTCACCGCTCTGCCCTGCGGGTTTCGTTCGACTGCCTCGGCAAAACGGGCGGCAGTCATCGCCGGCTGCTTGGTCGCCACGGTAAAATGCAACATAAAGATAATGGTAAAACCGATACCGTAGTTCAAACCTTCCGCAATACCTTTCCAGACCTTATCGTCAATCATTCCGCCTAGATACACTTTAAATAGCGCCATCAGCGCAATCAGTACTCCACCGCCGGCAGCAGAATAAAACATGCTGAAATATTCTTTTTTATCACGGGTAATATAATGTTCGCCGTGATCACTGGTGTGTTGAGTGATGCTGCGAGAAAGCATTTTGACGCTTTGTTTCCATAAATCGGAAATACTGTGCTGCTTTGCCGAAGCTTCCGCCAACATTTTGGTAATTTGTAACACGCGCAAACGAGCTACTCTGTTGGTAGAAAATAATTCCATCAACATGGATAAACGGTCTAACGTTTGGCTTAAACGCTCAAGCAAGTGCGCCACACCAAGTGACGAACCGGCTGTCGATCCTTTTTTCTGTAAGCGATCAACCAATTCACGTGATTGGCTAAACATCACCTGTAAATGACTATCGTCATAATATTGATTTTGACGGCGAGCCTCTAGCCATTGGAAAACTTCTTTTTGCAATGCGACAAAAGGCGAATCCGCATCCAGTAATGTCGGATCAAGTCGAATTAACTCCGGCTCCAAATCCTCTGCCGCAATCCAAATCGAAAGCATTTTGATCGCAAATAACCCTTCGTGACGAATATGCTCATACAGCCAGGTTCTATCCTGTTCACTTACACTGCGATCTAAAGTGTTGAGAAAATTTAACCAACTTTTGGTCGGAATGGCATTAATCCAGTCCACATCATGCCGATCGCAAAACAATAAAATAAACACATCACGTAAATCATTCACATCTTTAAATGAGGGATTGAGCTTCTCATATAAGCGATTACGCATTTCACGTCCGAAACCTTGGCGACCTAAAATGCCGCTACTGACTAAAATCGGATATAAACGTAACTGGCAAAGCCAACGGCAGATCAATGTTGCCACCGCTTGAGCGAGTTCCGGCTGTTGCTTAAGTAAATTGGTAAAAAATTCTAATTTTTCGACCGCTTGTTCCGGCTTACCGGCTCTAAGCCACTGGCATAAGCCGTTCAGTAAAGTAAAAGCGTCGTTTTGTTCGATTTGCTGGGTAACGAAGGGGGAAAGTGTTGTTTCATTAAGTTTTATTTTTGGCATATTTGATTATATTTGTTCCTATCTTTCATTAATTTCGATAATTTTGAGCCCATTTTACAGGAAAAAGTTCAAAATAGAACGGTAAGGTTTCCCCTACCGTTTTCTCACTATTACACTAACTTAAAGATAACTTCAAAACTTTCGCCCTGTTGTAATTTTCGATTTATACGGGCAGTTTCTACACATAACATCGTTTGGTAGCCAGTTTCGCTCATGGAGCTTGTTGCTTTATGCCACGGGTTCCATAACACAATATCGCTCGCATCAATATGCTCAATTTGAATCGTACGTTGATTTGCCGCATCTTCAATGCAATTAATAGACTGCTCCGCGCTATAAATGCAATCTACATTTTCATGGATTTTACGTGGTGAAGGCACTTGTACAAATTGTTTAGTCAGCGAATCAAAACATTCATGCGGTAAACCTTTCACTTCGGTTTGCTGAATATCCGCCACATTGAAATAGCTATGCAATGCCGCCTGTGCTTCTTGCTCTGCATAATGAGTGAAAATCAAATGACATTCTTGGTTAAACGCCATTTCAATTTTCGCTTCGATAATATTTTGTTCGTCATAGAGCGAAAATTCTAAATAGGCATATTCTTCATCCATTTCATAATGACTGAGCGACCATTCACGAATGCGTGCCGTACCGTGTGACGGACTTTTTGCCGAACCGAACCACGGATAACAAATCGGCACTCCGCCACGAATCGCATTGCCTTTTTGGAACGGCTCAATCTCCGAAAGCCATAACACATCTTGTTGTGCCGCTGCCGGCTGCCAACTTAATAATTGTGCACCTTGCAAAGCAACCAGCGCAGAGCCTAAAGCATGTTGCACTCGAATCACATATAACTCATTACATTTCTCAAGGCTGATACCTTGGCTAATTTGGCGAATAAATTCGGTTTTCATTTTTCACTCCTTTAACATTCCAAAAGCAAGCGGTCAAATTTACAACTTTTTTTGCAAATTTGACCGCTTGATCCTAATCGATATTTTGTAATTCTTGTTCGGAAAGCTGTTCTTTACCGCTTTCTTCCGCAACTTTACCGTCACTCACTTTAAATTCGAGATTTTGGAAATAAGCCTCACGGAAAGTAACATATGGATCGGAAGACTGCTGTAATAATGCATCTTGATCTAATAATTTTGAGCGGCTATCTACACCTTGTACGGCAAATTTCGCGACTGTCCAAGGCATCGTAAGCATAGATAATACAGGATAAGCTGAATCCGCTGCTTTACCGACCGCTTGACGAGGTGTGGTTGCGCCATAACCCGGCACCATAATATAAGTACCTGCCGGCACATTATAACTGCCTAGCGTATGACCAAACTCACGATTACCGTTATCCAGTTTGAGATCCGGCGTTTGGCTCGCCCAGTCAATTAACCCGCCTAAACCGAAAATCGAGTTAATCCAAAAACGGTTGAAGTGGATCATTGCCTTTTTACCTTCACCTTCCAACAAGCGGTTAACAAAACTTGCCGGTTCATCAAGGTTATTCGCAACATTGGTTAAACCGGTTTTGATCGGGCTTGGTACATAATCACGCCACCCTGTTGCTACCGGTTTTAATACATAAGGATCGATATATTCATAATTCACTTTCCACATCGCGCGGTTAAAGCCTTCCAGTGGATCTTTACGCTCTCCGGTCGCCGGATCAATCGCCGATGAACATGCTGTTAACATCACGATCCCCGCAACTAAGCCTAATTGTTTTAATTTCATTATCTTTACCTTATCAAAGAAATCATTGGCGCATTTTAACCAACTCTTCCTAAAACACAAAGTAAACAAGCGTAAAATTCAAAATAGAAATCTAGACGTCTAGATTGCGATATCAAATAGTTTTGATTACAATACCGACAATTTTATCGAAGATTAGGAATTTAACTATGGCAGATTGGAGTGGCGAATATATTAGCCCGTATGCCGAACACGGCAAAAAAAGCGAACAGGTCAAGAAGATCACCGTATCGATCCCGATTAAAGTATTAGAAATTTTAACCAACGAACGTACACGTCGTCAGATCAAAAACCTACGCCATGCAACTAATAGCGAATTACTGTGCGAAGCATTTTTGCATGCGTTTACCGGACAGCCGCTGCCTACGGATGAAGATCTGATGAAAGAACGTAGCGATGAAATTCCGGAAGAAGCTAAAGCAAAAATGCGCGAATTAGGTATCGATCCTGATAATTGGCAATATTAATCATTTAGTAAGCCTCATTTTGAGGCTTTTTTCTAACCATCAAAAGGTGTCTTATGCATTATCAACAACTTGCTAGAGAAGCTCGCTGGGCAATTTGGCTTGCTTTAGTTTACTTGCTCGGTTGGGTCGTTTTCGCCTATTTTTCACCGGCAGGACGAGGTATTTTCGGCTTTCCGATTTGGTTTGAACTTGCTTGTATCGCATTGCCGCTCGGCTTTACCGCGATTGTGTATTGGATGATCAAAAAGGTTTATCAACATATTGACTTAGATAAGGAACAAAGCAATGAATAAAGAGATGTTATTGCCGTTAATTGCTTATTTGTGCTTTGTATTCGGTGTGGCGTTTTATGCCTACCGTAAACGCCAAGGCGGTAGCTTTTTATCCGAATATTATGTGGGCAGCCGCTCAATGTCCGGTTTTGTGTTGGCAATGACCACTGCCGCTACCTATGTCGGTGCAAGTTCGTTTATCGGTGGCCCGGGCGCTGCTTATAAATACGGATTAGGTTGGGTATTACTCGCGATGATCCAAGTACCGGCGGTGTTACTGGCGTTAGGCGCGCTAGGTAAAAAATTTGCGTTACTCGCCCGGAAATATAATGCGGTAACCATCAATGATTTATTGCTTGCTCGCTATCAAAATAAATTTGTGGTTTGGATTGCAAGTCTGGCATTGTTACTTTCGTTCTTTGCGATGATGACGGTACAGTTTATCGGTGCCGGTCGCTTACTGGAAACCACCTTAGGTGTGCCGTACCAAACAGCGGTAATTATTTTTGCGGTTACGGTTGGTATTTATACCTTTATCGGCGGCTTCCGAGCGGTAGTGTTAACCGATACCATTCAAGGCTTAGTGATGTTAGTCGGTACTTTCTTATTGCTCGGTGGCGTGATTTATGCCGCAGGCGGTATTGAAAATGCGGTAAATACCTTAGAAACGATTAACCCACAACTCATCCAGCCGTACGGTATTGACGAACGTCCGTTAGATTTTACCTTTATGACTTCGTTCTGGGTATTGGTCTGCTTCGGTTTAATCGGTTTACCGCAACTTGCAGTACGCAGTATGGCATATAAAGACAGCGCTTCTTTACATAAAGCGTTAGTCATCGGTACTTTAGTGGTATCGCTGCTGATGTTCGGTATGCACCTTGCCGGCGTGCTTGGACGTGCGGTCATTCCTGATTTAAAAATTCCGGATCAGGTTATCCCAACGCTGATGATTCAGGTGCTTCCACCGTTAGTTGCCGGTATTTTCTTAGCCGCCCCGATGGCTGCGATTATGTCATCGATTGACTCATTATTAATTCAATCGTCTTCCACCTTAATCAAAGATTTATATTTAGCGGTGAAGCCGGAAGCAGTCGATAACGAAGCTAAGTTAAAACGCTTCTCAACCATGACTACGCTTACCTTTGCGGTGTTATTAGTGTTTGCGGCGTTAAATCCGCCGGATATGTTAATTTGGCTTAACTTACTTTCACTCGGTGGCCTAGAAGCAACTTTCTTGTGGGTGATCGTGTTGGGACTTTACTGGAAAAATGCGAATGCAACAGGGGCAATTAGCTCAATGTTGGCAGGTTTAACAAGTTATGTGATTTTTACTAGCTTTAAAATCAACATTTTTAGCTTCCATGCGATTGTGCCGTCATTAGTTATCGGCTTAGTTGCCTTCCTTGTTGGCAACCGTTTTGGCAACAAAGCTAGCTAAGTCATTCTCTCCTCATTAAAAAAGCGGTCTAAATTTACAAATTTTTAGCAAATTTAGACCGCTTGTTCTTAAGGTGAACCTTATTTGGTGGCAAGAATCATGCCTGCCGCTACTGTGTGATAAGTCGCTTCGTCAATTAAAATAAATGATCCGGTCGTAACATTTTGTGCATAAGTGGTCGCAGTAATCGGCTTTTGTAAGCTAAGTTGTACTTCACCGATATCATTTAATTTTAAGCTGTCCGCTTCCGCCGAATTACTCAAGGTTTTTACATCTAGTACGTGATCAACTGCGGTAACTTTAGCAAACACGGTTTGCGTGGTGTGTTTCAGTAAATATTTACGTGCCGGATTTAACGCACGTTGGTCAAACCAACATACCGTGGCGGTTAAGCGCTTGGTTGCGGTTACAGGCGAATGTTGTGCAACAAAAGTATCGCCGCGCGAAATATCAATATCATCCGCCAAACGAATCGTTACCTGCTCACCGGCAACCGCTCTTTGTACAATACCGTTCGGGCTAATAATTTCCGATACGGTCGAGGTGTAGCCGTTCGGTTCAATTCGAATCGTATCGCCTACGCTAACCGAACCGGCTTCTATTCTGCCTTGATAACCTCGAAAATCGTCCGCTTTATCTTGATCTAAACGGCTGACTAACTGCACCGGGAAATGAAAATCTTCTGCTCGTTCCGATAAATTCTCGTTGCTCGGCAAGTTTTCTAAAATGGTGAGTAACGGCTCTCCGTCATACCAAGGCGTGCGTTCGCTTTTATGCACGATATTGTCGCCTTGCAAAGCAGAAACCGGCACAAATTGCACCTGTTGAATACCAAGCTGATCGGCTAACTTTTGGTAAGCGGTGGTAATCGCTTCAAATTTTGCAACATCAAAACCGAGCAAATCCATTTTGTTTACCGCCACTAAAATAGTGGGCGTATTCAAATGTTTTAAGATTGCCGAATGGCGTTTGGTTTGCGGTAAAAGTTCTACTTCCGACTGTGAAAAATCTAATTGCGAAGCATCAATTAATACTACGGCAGCATTAGCAGTTGAAGCACCGGTCACCATATTACGGGTATATTGTTCATGCCCCGGTGTGTCGGCAATAATAAATTTGCGTTTTGCGGTAGAAAAATAGCGGTACGCCACGTCAATGGTTATACCCTGCTCACGCTCTGCTTCCAAGCCATCTGTCAGAATTGAAAAATCAATGACCTCACCGGCATTTTTAGATTTATTTAAACTTAATAATTGATCGCTCAATAACGCTTTACTGTCATAAAGTAAACGTCCGATTAAGGTACTTTTACCGTCATCTACGCTACCGGCGGTGATGAAACGAAGTGGTGCATATTGGTTTAAATTGCTCATATTATCTGTTCCTTGTAATAGCACGCGTCAGGAGACGTGCGCCAGCAAAATTCAAAAGTGCGATTAAAAGTAACCTTGTTTTTTACGTTGTTCCATTGCCGCTTCGCTGGCTCGGTCATCCATTCGGGTGGCGGATCGTTCTGAAATTTCGGCTACTGCGGTTTCTTTAATAATATCTGCCGGTGTTGCAGCGGTGCTGGCAACTGGGCAAGTGCAACTAATATCTCCCACAGTACGGAAACGCACAGATACGATTTTACTTTCTTCATTTGCTTGTTTCGGCGTTAACGGAGTAACCGGCACAAGTAAGCCGTTGCGTTCTACCACTTCACGTTGGTGAGCATAATAAATCGGCGGTAACTCCAATTTTTCACGTTCGATATATTGCCAAATATCGAGTTCCGTCCAGTTAGAAATCGGGAACACTCGCATATTTTCGCCTTTATGTAATTTAGCGTTATAAATCGACCATAATTCCGGGCGTTGTGCTTTGGGATCCCATTGACCGAATTCATCACGGAACGAGAAAATCCGCTCTTTAGCACGGGCTTTTTCTTCATCTCGTCTTGCGCCGCCCATTAAGGCATCAAAGCCGTTGGCTTCAATCGTTTCTAATAAAGTGACCGCTTGTGCCGCATTGCGAGAATCGGTTTCCTTGCGTAATACCACCGTGCCTTTGGCGATTGAATCTTCAACGTGCCCAACCACCAATTTTGCATTTAATTTTTTCACCTGTTCGTCACGAAACTGAATCACTTCAGGATAATTATGCCCTGTGTCGATATGTACTAATGGGAAAGGTAAAACGAGTTCTCTACCTTCCAACTGAAATGCTTTACGAGCTAAAGCGAGTAATACCACTGAGTCTTTACCGCCGGAAAATAGTAATGCTGGATTGCTACATTCCGCGACCACTTCACGAATAATGTAAATCGATTCCGCCTCAAGCCAATCTAAATGCCCGTTTTCGATATTGTTTTGCGTTGTCATATTTTCAGTTCCTTTTATTTATGTAATCCACACTCTTTACTGTCTTTGTTTTCCCACCACCAACGACCGGCTCGGATATCTTCTCCGGCTTTTACCGGGCGGGTACAAGGCTCGCAGCCGATACTTGGGAAACCTTGTTTATACAGCTCGTTGTAAGGAATTTGATGTTTTAAGATATACGCCCAAACCTCCAATTCGGACCAATCAAAAATCGGATTATATTTATCAATGCCTCGGCTAGTATCTTGTTCGTGCAAAGCAAGTTCGGTACGGGTTACCGATTGTTCTCGGCGTTGTCCTGTTAGCCATGCATCTGCATCTTGTAAGGCTCGATTAAGCGGTTCGATTTTGCGGATAAAACAACATTCACGGCGTAATTCCACACTTTCGTAAAAAGCGAATTTGCCTTTTTGCCGATCATATTCCGCCGCTTTTTGCGTATCGGGATAATAAAGTTGGAAATTTAAATTCGGGTAATTCGTTTTCACCTTATCGACTAAGGCTAAAGTTTCCGGATTTAAACGTCCTGTTTCTAAGGTAAACACGGTAATGTTTGCTTGGCTTTTAGCGATCACATCGGTAATCAGCATATCTTCCACTGCCAAGCTGCTGGCGAATTTTGCATTACGATGCTGTTGGCTAATCTGTTGAATACGTTGATATAAAGCGGTCTCTTTTTGACTAAGATTTGCAAAATCCGCTTCGCTCGGCGTCGGGATTTGCCATAAATTCGGTCTTAAAAAACTCATCGTATTCCTCCCGTTACGCTGCTTGTTTCCAGTGTGTTTCTTTACTTTGTAATGTTTGTTTCTGCCAAAGGGTTTCTTGAGTTGAAACGAATTGCACCGCTTCTTTGCCGAACCAAGCAAGGTCTTTTTGCAATTTCACCACTTCGCCAATCACAATCAATGCCGGTGTCGGGGCCTTTTCAGCAAGTTCTGCCAATTCGCTCAGCACACCGGTTTGTACCTGTTGATTTGGTAATGTGCCGTTACTAATGATTGCTACCGGTGTATCGGACGGTTTGCCGTGTTTTTGTAACTCGGCGGACAGCTCGGCGGCTTTAATTGTCCCCATATAAACCACCAATGTTTGATTGCCTTGGGCGAGTGTCTCCCATTTAAGTTGGCTACCGTCCGGCTTCAAATGACCGGTAATAAACATTGCCGTTTGTGCATAATCACGATGCGTAAGCGGAATCCCTGCATAAGCGGTTGCCCCTAATGCGGCAGTAATGCCCGGCACGACACTAAACGGAATATTTTCTGCTTTAAGCACTTCCAATTCTTCGCCACCACGCCCAAACACAAACGGATCTCCGCCTTTCAAACGCACCACACGTTTACCCTGTTTGGCATACTTAACTAACAGCTGATTGGTATCGTCTTGTTTTACGCTGTGTTTGCCGGCTCGTTTACCGACAAACACTTTATCCGCATCACGGCGAACCAATTCTAAAATCGCCTCGGAAACTAATGCGTCATATAGCACCACATCCGCTTGTTGAATGGTTTGCAAGCCTTTTAAAGTGAGTAGGCCTGCATCGCCCGGCCCCGCACCGACTAACGAAACCTCGCCCAAAACCGGATTATTGTTTTGTAATTCTGCTTCCACTAACGCTTCCGCTTGTTCGATTTGATGATTTTCAGTCAGACGCTGAAAACTTTGATGGGTAAACAGTTTTTCCCAAAAACGGCGGCGTTGGGTTAATTGAGGGAATTTGGTTTTGACCGCATAACGCCAGCGGGTCGCAATCTCTGCCATTGCGCCCAAATTATGCGGAATCAAGGCTTCTAATTTTTCGCGTAATAAACGAATTAAGACTGGTGCCGCTCCACCGCTGGAAATCGCAATTTGCACCGGAGAACGATCGATAATCGAAGGGAAAATATAACTGCAACGAGGTTGGTCATCGACCACATTCACTAAACGTTGTTGGCTTTCCGCCGCATCAAATACCTGTTGATTTAAGGCATTGTCATCGGTGGCAGCGATCACTAAATAGCTGGAGGTAACTTGATTCGCTTCAAATGCTTTGGCAAGCCATTCAACTTTGCTTTCATCAACTAACACTTGTAGCGAAGAATGGAGTTTTTCCGCCACCACTTTGACTGAAGCCCCCGCTTTCAATAGCGCATCGATTTTACGCAGCGCAACGTGTCCACCCCCCACAACCAGAACAGGACGATTTTTTAAATCAACAAAAATTGGTAAGTAATTCATATTTTCCCCACTCGCTTAAAACAAGCCACGATTTGTTGTATTAAGTTATAAGAGAAATTTTTTATTCTGAAAAATAATAACAGGATATAGATTAGAGTCTTTTGGAATAAAGCTGATTTTTAAAAGCTTTGTCCAAGGTCATTTGATTTAAAACAAGCAATTTGTGATGTTCTACCCTATTTTTATTCCATAAAGCTATATCAATAAAGTTTCAGTTCTTTGCTAAAACCGATTATGCCGTTAGATTTTTTAGCCAATATGAGGATGTAGCACGATGATTGTAAAAAAATTCTACTTTTTGACCGCTTGTTTAATGCTGTCAGTACAGGCTTATGCGGTTGAGTTATTAAACGTTTCTTATGATCCGACCCGAGAGTTATATAAGGAATATAACCGCTTGTTTGCGGAATATTGGCAGCAACAAAGCGGTGAACAGATTACTGTGAAAACCTCACACGGTGGCTCCGGTAAACAAGCTCGGGCAGTGATTGACGGCTTACAGGCGGATATTGTCACCTTAGCGTTGGCCGGTGATATTGATGCACTGAATAAACATCAAGATCTGATCGATCCAAATTGGCAGCAACGTTTGAGCGAACGCAGTTTACCGTATCGTTCGACTATTGTGTTTTTAGTGCGTAAAGGGAATCCGAAGCGGATCTACGACTGGCAGGATTTAGTGCGTGATCCGAGTATTGAAGTGATTACGCCGAATCCAAAAACGTCCGGCGGAGCAAGATGGAATTTTCTGGCGGCTTGGGCGTATGCTCAAGATCGTTTTGGTACTGAACAACAAGCGTTGGAATTTGTTACTCGCCTTTATCAACAAGTACCGATATTAGATACCGGCGCAAGAGGCGCAACGATGAGCTTTATCCAACGAGGTTTAGGTGATGTTTTACTTGCTTGGGAAAATGAGGCTTATCTCGCCTTACAGGAAGAAGGCGGTGATCAGTTTGAAATAGTCACCCCAAAAGTTTCTATTATTGCCGAGCCACCGGTTGCTGTGGTGGATAAAGTGGTGGATAAAAAAGGCACCCGTAAACAGGCGGAAGCTTACCTGAATTATTTGTATAGCGAAGCGGCGCAACGCCTGATTGCCAAACATCATTATCGCCCTGCAAGCGGTCAAATTTTGGCAGAATTTAGCCAACAATTTCCCGAACTAAGATTACTTAAAATGCACGACATCTTTGGCGGCGGATGGGAATTGATTCAGCCGAAATTTTTTGATGACGGAGCGATCTTCGATCAAATCTTAGAAAAAATTTACCAATAAATAGGCTAAGGAAATATTATGCAACAAACTCGAATTATTCCCGGTTTTAATCTTTCGTTAGGCTACACGCTGACCTTTTTAAGCCTTGTTGTACTGATTCCGTTAGCCGGTCTATTTATCTTTTCCGCCCAAATTTCTGCTGAGCAATTTCTCAAATTAATTACTAGCCGACAGTTATTATTGGCATTAGGCTTGTCTTTTAAAAGCGCATTTAGTGCCGCGTTGCTGAACAGTTTTATCGGCTTGCTGTTGGCATGGGTATTGGTGCGTTATCAGTTTTGGGGTAAGCGTTTGATGGATACGTTTATTGATATGCCGTTTGCGCTCCCGACTGCGGTGGCAGGCATTGCTCTCACGGCAATTTATTCTCGCAACGGTATTATCGGGCAATTTTTTGAAACGAAGATCGCTTACAGTTCACTGGGCATTACTTTAGCGCTCTTGTTTGTCACTTTGCCTTTTGTAGTGCGAACGCTACAACCGGTGTTGGAAGACTTACCGAAGGATGTGGAAGAAGCGGCGGAAATTTTAGGTGCGAGCCCGTTTCAAACCTTTCGCTATGTGATTTTTCCGGCAATTTTACCGGCTTGGATCACCGGTTTTACCCTCGCTTTTGCACGAGGCATCGGCGAATACGGTTCGGTCGTGTTTATTTCCGGTAATTTGCCGTTTAGAACCGAAATCCTACCGCTTGTAATTATGTCAAAGCTTGATCAATACGATTATGTCGGCGCAGCAACAATCGGGGCATTAATGCTGATAATTTCGTTTTTACTAATCTTTGTTATCAATCATATTCAGCGTTACTTTGCGAAACGTACCAGCAAATAACTCAAACAGGATCAGAATATGCAAAATGTACTTCAAAAACGACCGTTTGTTGAAAAACTATTAATTAGCTTGGCGATTCTGCTATTTGTGATTTTGCTACTTTTACCGTTATTGGTGGTGATTACACAAGGCTTGGCAAAGGGATTCGATTTTTTCCTCGCCTCAATCGGCGAAGAAGATACGATTTCCGCCCTAAAACTTACCTTATTAGCGGCAGCGATTGCCGTACCACTTAATGTGATTTTCGGGATTGCCGCAGCTTGGGCGGTGACTAAATATCAATTTAAAGGCAGACAGTTTTTATTAACGCTAATTGATCTACCTTTTTCGATTTCACCAGTGGTGGCAGGCTTAATTTACGTGTTGTTATTCGGCGCACAAAGTTGGCTTTATCCGCATTTACAAGCGGTCGATTTTCAAATTGTTTATGCCATTCCGGGCATTATTTTAGCCACCCTATTTGTTTCTGTGCCTTTTGTCGCACGAGAATTGATTCCGATTATGGAAACACAAGGCACAACGGAAGAAGAAGCGGCGGCGGTATTGGGCGCAAACGGCTGGCAAATTTTCTATCACGTCACTTTACCGAATATCAAATGGGCGTTATTACACGGTGTTGTACTCTGTACCGCCCGTGCTTTAGGCGAATTTGGCGCGGTATCGGTGGTATCCGGACATATTCGCGGCTTAACCAATACTTTACCGCTGCAAATCGAGATTCTATACAACGAATACAACATTGTAGCGGCATTTTCGGTTGCGATTTTATTACTCGGTTTATCTTTAATTTTATTATTTATTCGTCAGTGGACAGAAGCGAAATTAGCATGATAGTGGGGCAATTATGGCAATTAGCGTTAAACAAATTAATAAGAGCTTTGAACAATTCCAAGCACTAAATAACATTGATTTTACGATTCAAAACGGCGAATTAACCGCCTTACTCGGGCCGTCCGGTTGTGGAAAAACCACGTTGTTACGTATTATTGCCGGGCTGGAAACTGCAACAAGCGGTCAAATTTTATTTGATGATTGCGATGTGACTCAGCTATCGGCGAAAGAACGAGATATCGGCTTTGTATTTCAACATTATGCACTGTTTCGCCATATGACGATTGTCGACAATATTGCCTTTGGCTTGCGAATGAAGCCGAAACAAGAACGTTTGTCGGAGGCAGAAATCCAAACAAAAGTCAAAAATCTCTTGGAATTAATTCAGCTGGAACATATTGGCGGACGCTATCCCGATCAGCTTTCTGGTGGTCAGCGTCAACGTGTTGCTTTGGCAAGAGCGATCGCAACCGAGCCTAAAGTATTGCTGTTAGACGAGCCGTTCGGCGCCTTAGATGCGAAAGTGCGTAAAGATTTGCGCCGTTGGTTGCGTGATTTTCATCATGAAATTAACCTCACCAGTATCTTTGTTACCCACGATCAAGATGAAGCATTGGAAGTTGCGGATAAAATCATTCTGATGAATAAGGGACAAATCGAGCAAATCGGCACGCCGGAACAGGTTTATAAACAGCCGAGAAGTGCGTTTGTGGCAAATTTTCTGGGTGATGTGAATATTTTACACGGCTATATTTTAGCCGGCATGTTACATATTGATACGTTTAACAAGCCAATCGAGCAATGTTATGCCGCTGATGATGTGGTGGTGTATGTGCGTCCGCACGAAATTGCCATTAGTAAAACGCATAAAGAAAATTCGCTAAAAGGCATCATATCTCGAGTACATACCGCAGGTCCCACGGTATTTTTAGAAGTGCGACATAAAAATCACGAGCCGCTTGAAATCTCGGTCAGCTATGCTCAATTCGGACGGGAACAATTCGCTGTGGGTGATGAAGTCTATTTCCAACCGTTATTACTCAATTTCTTTGTACAAAATGAATTGATTGAATTTATGATTTAAAAATAAATATATTTACATTGTAAATTATGTTTTTTATATATTCTTCAGCATATAATATAAATAAGTAGATTTTCTGCTTATTTATATCTATTACACGTATTCAGGAGAACTTATGAAAAAACATAACATTGCACTTACCTTATTAATGGTATTAGGTGTAGCTGCTTGTGGAAGTAGCGGCGGAAGTTCAGATTCAGCACCAAAGCACAACTCCAATTCAAATGTATCATCGGAAGTAAAAACGAATCAAACGAGTAATGATACGGCACCAATTGTGACTCCTGCACCGCAAGTCGATAAAGCCCCCACAGTAGATTCAAATAAACCTGTCTCAAATCCTAATCCTGCTCTTAATGAGAAAGAGCAAGTAAATTCACCTTATACCCAAAATAAAGCTGTTGTTGGTAGTGGTTATATTGTACCGAAAGTAGAAGGTATGGTTCAAAATTTAAACCTTTCTTCAGAGTCTGAAGGCGCATTCGGAATATTATCTATCGATGGAAAAAATGTACCTTTAATTCCTTCGAATAGTTTTAACTCGAACTATATTACCATTAATTCAGGTAATATGATTCGTAAAGTAGATAAGCAAAATTACACTATATGGGGACTTGTCTGGGAGAAAGATTCAGACAAACAATACCTTACCGCAATAGGAAAACAAGCTACGAAAGAGATGCCAACAAATGGCGTTTATACTTATAAAGGTTCTGCAATACAATTTTCTGGTAACGACAAAATGCTAGATGTAGACAGTGCCGAACATATTCGTAATGCAGAGTTTACAGTCGACTTCGATCGCAAAGTTTTCGCAGGCGTAATTCCCCAACAAGATACCAATAACCCAATTTTACTTTCTGCTGATATCACTAAAAATACATTCTTTGGCGAGGCTAATGGTATAAAAACGCAGGGAGGTTTCTTTGGTCCTCAAGCTAGCGAATTAACTGGTGATTATCTTAAAAAAGATGCTAAAGAAATAAAAATAGGTGTATTCGGTGCTAAGAAACAATAATTAGTATATCGCTTAAAATACCCCCAATAAATAACTTATACATAGTATATTTATCTATTTAAAATTCAAGAAAAGCACCATAGTTAAAATTATGGTGCTTTTTTAAATACTATAATTCTAATTATTCAAAAGCCCATAAGTTAAATCATAACTTATGGGCTTAACTTAATAAGCTGGAACCAGCTTACCAGTGATAACGATAAGCAAGTTGTACTTTATATGGCTGATCTAAGTATTTGCCATTAGTCAGTGAAGCCTCTAAACCGATACGATGATTGCCTACAACCGCATTCGCACCGATAGCGCTTTCAATTCGACCTTTAGTCTCCGCCACATCAAAACTATATTGATTTACTCGCACTGCATTCTGATTGGTACGAGTGGTAATGCCGTTTAGTTCTGCATAAGGCTCAAACTTCCAACCGGCAAAATCAAGATGGTTTGCTACTCGCACGCCTGCTCTTGCAGTTAATGCGGAAATGCCTTCTTCATCTACTTTGCTTGAAAGTTTCGTCCAAGCGGCTTGTAACTGTGGCGTAATTGTCCAACGACCTAATGTATGAATACGTCCGATTTCGCTCGAAAGCGTATGCGCATTGTAATGACGTTTACCGGTCTGATTAGATTTTGCCGTAATACGCTCGTATTTTGCGACATTATCCCAATAGAAACCATTATTCGCCAGATAAGTCGCATATACACCCACGGCTTGTGCTTTCACTTTCGCCGAGCCATATTCACCACCAAATTCTAGATCTGAACGTGAATTTCCGACAAAACCACCGACACGAATATTATCTGTTACCGCAGCATCCGTACCAATTTGAAGCGTATGAATATCTTGTTTAAAGCCGGATGAATGCGCATTTTCCGCAGCCTGCATAGCATCTAATTCATTACGACTATTTGCATTACGCACCCAAACATTGCCTTTTTCACCTTGCTTTAATTCACCTAAACGCTTATGTAAACCTTCTAAGCTATTTTCCACTAATAAAAGCTGAGCCTGACGTAATGATACTAACGCATTAGAATATTCACTTAGCATCACTTCACGATTTGCCGTTGTCGGATTTAGCGATGGCACAACAATTGGAGAAACCGGCATGGTTGGAGAAGCGGTCGAATTTGTCGAATTATTTGCAACCGGCGGTGTACTGTTACTTGCGGTTGCACGTTCTGTCGCATGATTTGACAGAACCCAATGATTACCGTCTTTTACTAGGCGGTAACGATATGCGCCGGCATCAACATAATCACGCCCTAATAAAGCAAATTTCGCCTTACCTGTTTGAGTTTCAACTAATGTTACCTTACCATTTGCCGATTTTGGTTCATTACCCGAGTCTTTAACATTTAAGCCAAATTCTCCGCTATCATCTCCGGTTACCACAATTTTATCCGCTTGTTGATTAGCAAGATCTGAGTTAAGAGTGAAATTACCAGTACCTGAGAGATTTCCTAAAATTTCAAGTGTATGAAATTTCCATGATTCAGCTGGAGCAGATTCTATTTCCTGCCCAAATTTAACAGTAGCATTTTTCATATCCAAATTAGTAACACTAAAATTTGGGTAATAACCATTCAAATTCCAATTTGAAGTTTCTAATGTCACGTTAAAAATATCATCGTAATTACCTTCTTCGTTTTTTAATAAACGACCTACACCTGATAAATTAGAATTTTTAGCAACCAAATTGATATTTTCAATAAGGTATTTTGTTGTAGAACGAGAATATGGAAGAAGCTGAGAATTATGGAATAAAACTTTACTTGATAAATTACTATTCGTTAACATTAAGTCCAAATCAAATTGTTCTTTTTCTTCAAATAAATCCCAAGCACCACTTATCCCACCAGAAAATTGCGAATTAACTAGCTCAACATTTACTTTACTCCCGCCACTTATATCTAAGAAGGTAGATGTGTTTGATTTTCCAACCGTATTTTCAATATTTATGTTTATATTTGTACCAGAGGTTACTTCAAAAAAAGATTCTATAGCATTTTCTACATTTAGTTGACTATCTCTAATGGATAAGTTTCCTTGATAAATTTTAGCAAAAGCCCTTGCCGCTTTAGGGGTATCACTCTCATTTAAAGATAATACGCTATTATTAATCTCCATATTGCCTTCAGAAAGACTGATTACAGAAGCAGAATTATGATAAGGCTTAGCAACTAATGTAGAATTTTCTATTTTTACATTAGAATTTGATTCCGATTGAACAACACTTTCAAAATAATGTTGATCTGCATTAGTATTACTAGCCGTAAGAGAACTATTTTTAATTGTTACATTAGACTTATTCGCATGAACACTTCTAGTATCCGAATTAGTCGTAAGATTATTAAATATAATATTATCACTATCAGAGACATACACTAATGCCCAAGGGAAGTCAGGATCTTTAGTCGTAAGCGTACAATTATTAAGAGATACTCCATTTTGGTGTTCCACCTCCCCCGCCTTACATTCCATCGCAATCGCACTGTCCGCATAGATGAATAACCCGCCCGCTAATAGTGCCGAATACACAGCTGATAGTTTTAATCTTTTCATTCCTAATATCCTTTTATATGAATAACACCGCAAACAAGCGGTCATTTTTTCCTAATTTTTTGCAAAAGCAAAAAAGACAAAAAGCCCGCTTCTTGCAAAGCAGGCTTTGATTTATTCTAATTAACCTTGCGATGAAATACGCTTCATATCCGTCATATAACCACGTAACTCTTGACCGATTAATTCAACCGGGTGATTACGGATTGCATCGTTGATATCACGTAAGTAAACGTTGTCAATTTCAGCAGCCGGTGTCGGTTCACCTAAGTCACCTTTTTGTAACATCGGGATTAATTTCTCTGCAAGAATTGGCGTTGCAACATGAGAGAATAAGTAGTTACCGTATTCTGCCGTATCTGAAATTACTACGTTCATTTCGTATAAACGTTTACGTGCAATCGTATTTGCGATTAACGGTAATTCGTGTAATGACTCATAGTATGCCGATTCTTCGTAAATACCGCTTGCAACCATTGCATCGAATGCCATTTCTACACCCGCTTTCACCATTGCAACCATCACAACACCGTTATCAAAGTATTCTTGTTCAGAGATTTTGATACCGTCTGCTTTCGGTGAGTTTTCGAATGCGGTTTTACCGGTTTCTTCACGCCATTTTAATAAGTTTGCATCACCGTTTGCCCAGTCTGCCATCATGGTTGATGAGAATTCACCGCTGATGATGTCGTCCATATGTTTTAAGTAAAGGTCGTTCAATTGAACTTTGATTTCTTCACTTAATTCAAAAGCACGGATTTTCGCAGCGTTTGATAAACGGTCCATCATTAAGGTGATACCGCCTTGTTTTAACGCTTCAGTAATTGTTTCCCAACCGTATTGGATTAATTTGCTTGCGTATGCCGGATCTTTACCGTCTGCGACTAATTTGTCGTAACATACGATTGAACCTGCTTGTAACATACCGCAAAGGATTGTTTGCTCGCCCATTAAGTCAGATTTAACTTCTGCTACGAATGAAGACTCTAATACGCCTGCACGGTCACCACCGGTTGCTGATGCCCACGCTTTTGCGATTGCCATACCTTCACCTTTCGGGTCATTTTCAGGGTGAACTGCGATAAGTGTCGGTACACCGAAACCACGTTTATATTCTTCACGTACTTCCGTACCCGGACATTTTGGCGCTGTCATCACAACAGTAATATCTTTACGAATTTGCTCACCTTCTTCAACAATGTTGAAACCGTGTGAGTAACCGAATGCAGAACCTTGTTTCATTAACGGAACAACATCTGCAACCACTTTTGAGTGTTGTTTATCCGGCGTTAAGTTGATAACTAAGTCAGCGGTTGGAATTAATTCTTGGTATGTGCCGACTTTGAAACCGTTTTCGGTTGCACGAGTAAATGACGCTCGTTTTTCTGCAATTGCTTCAGCACGTAACGCATAGCTAATGTCTAAACCAGAATCACGCATATTTAAACCTTGGTTTAAACCTTGCGCACCACAACCTACGATAACGATTTTTTTGCCTTTTAAGAAATTGCAGCCGTCTGCGAATTCGCTACGATCCATAAAACGACAACGACCGAGTTGGTCTAATTTTTGACGTAAGTTTAATGTGTTGAAATAGTTAGCCATTTTGTGCTTCCTTATTTATATGTATGATGTTGAGTGTGTTGTTTTATGATGTTGTGTTTACACATTGTTGTTTTGTTATGCAATCGATTATACGGACTTTTCATATTGCGTAAATTGATATTATTGCGACATTAAATTGCAAAAAATGCAACGTAATTTATTGATAAAAAATGACCGCTTGCAATACAGGTCATAAAGTAGAAAATAGCACTCCTAAAAAATAGGAAAATAGATGAAAATAAATAAGATAACTTTACAGCAATGCCCAGAATGTGAAACGGTGGTAGAAGTGCCACAAGATCTGCCGTTTCAAATATCCGTTTGCCCCAATTGCCACGACGTATTACGCCCGGCGAATAGTTGGAGCTTACGCCGTTGTTCAATTATCGCCTTAGCGATTTTAATTTTACTACCCTTTGCACTCACTTTTCCGTTAATGAGTATCGACTTACTCGGTGTGCCGATTCACGCAACCGTATGGGGCGGGGTTTGGAAAATGGCGACTGAAGGCTATCCTTACACCGCATTTATGGTCTTGCTCTGTTCTGTCGTGTTTCCGATTTCGTTTGCAATGTTAGTGCTGACAATCAGGCTCCAAAAATTACTGGGACATCGCCCTCGTTACACCTTGATTTTGCTATCTCGCATTCAAGAATGGGTAATGTTAGACGTTTATCTAGTCGCATTAGCCGTAGCGGCGTTTAAAATTCGTGATTATGCGGATCTCAGCTTTAGCATTCATCTCAGTGCTTTTGTAATCGTGACGATTCTAACCACCTTGCTGTTTATTAAAATCGATCCGAAAGAAGCTTGGGCATATTTCTATCCCGAATACCACCTGCTTCCGAAAGGCTATCCAACTCATCCTTCGTTATGTCCAACGTGCGAATATACATTCGATGAAAAGATTGTCGATTTAAAAGGTCGCCAGCGTTGCCCTCGCTGCGAAAGCAACTTAGCCATTCCGGATAGCATAAAATTACAACGTGTGTGGGCGTGTTTATTAGCGGGTGTTGTGATGATGATTCCGGCAAATACGTTGCCGATTTCCGCAACCGGATTAGCCGGTTCGGTTTCTGCCGATACCTTATTTTCAGGAGTACTCACCTTTATCAGTATGGGCAGCTACAGTGTGGCGGCAATCGTATTTATTGCAAGTATTGCCGTACCGTTCAGTAAGGTAGCGATAATTTTATATCTGCTGTTAGCGATTCATTACCAATGGAAACACCCGATTCATTGGCAAATGAAAGCGCTACATTACGTGCATTTTGTCGGACGTTGGTCAATGCTGGATTTATTTGTATTGGCGTTAATGATGTCCCTCTTGGAGCGAGGACAAATTCTCAGCTTCTCAGTCGGTGATGCGGCATTTTTCTTCGGGGCGGCGGTATTCCTCACTATGATTGCCTCAAGTAATCTGGATGCCCGAATGTTATGGCGAATCCACTATTCCAACGAGAAAAAACGCTAAAGACAAGCGGTTAAATTTGGCTAAAAATTTGCAAACTTCAGCTAGAATTTAACCGCTTGTTTTTTGTTTATACGCTTTCTTATTTATAAGTTTTGATCTATTATGCACCCGTCTCATTCATCCTGAGTGAAATATAACAAGTTTGTTTATTTTAAGGATCTCTCATGAAAAAACTGCTATTAGCCACCTTGCTGGCAAGCTCGGCTGCATTCGCCAACCAAGTTCCAAATTATAACACCACCACTCATACTTACGAATTTAATCAAAGTTACGATCTTGTTGTGCCGCAAGGCTCAAAAGGCGAAACTAATTTATGGGTTCCGCTACCGTTCAGTAATGATTACCAAGATGTCAAATCGATTGACTTTGAAGGCAACTACAACAAAGCCTATATCACGGAAAATAACCAATACGGTGCAAAAACGCTATTCGCTAATTGGGATGAAAAAGCGCAAAAACGTTTGTTAAAAGTGAAATTAGTAGTGCAAACCAAAGATCGTGAACCGATGGCAACAGGGGCTTTAAATAGTTATCAGCCACCGGAAAACATCATTTATTCGGTAGATGTGCAAGAGTATCTCAAACCGACTACGCATATCAAAACAGACGGCATTGTGAAGCAATATGCGGATAAAATTGTCGGCAAAGAAACCAATCCGCTGAAAAAAGCGGAACTGATTCACAAATGGATTGTGGAAAATATGGAACGTGATAATTCCGTATTGGGTTGCGGTGACGGTGATGTGGAAAAAATGCTGACTACCGGTGTGTTAAAAGGCAAATGTACCGATATTAACTCTGTGTTTGTCGCCTTAGCACGAGCGTCTGATATTCCGGCACGTGAAGTATTCGGTATCCGTTTAGGCTCGGCACCAAAAATGTCGAAATTCTCTAAAACCGCCTTCGGTAGCGCAAAAGACGGTATCGCTAATGAAAATAGCGGACAACACTGCCGTGCCGAGTTTTATTTGGCAGGTTTCGGTTGGGTGCCAGTTGATTCAGCGGACGTGGCGAAAATGCGTTTAACTGAGAAAAAAGCGGTCAATGACGCCGATACACAAGCGGTTTCAAAATACTTATTCGGTAACTGGGAAGCAAACTGGATGGGCTTTAACCACGCACGTGATTTCGACTTATACCCGCAACCGGAATTAACCCCGATTAACAATTTCGGCTATCCGTACGCAGAAGTCGGCGGCGATCCGCTTAATTCATTTGATGCAAAAGAGTTTGGTTATGAGCTTATCTCAAAAGAACTCAAATAATCGTTTTTTTGCCTCACTTACCGCTGCATTGCTGGCGGCGGTAAGCTCAACGGTGTGTTGCATCGCACCTTTGTTTTATCTGGTGTTTGGTATTTCTTCGCCGTGGTTGGTTAGCCTCAGCGAGTATGAATATTTACAGCTACCGTTATTGTTTGTGTCGCTTGGTGCATTCGGTTACGGCTTTTGGTTACTGATGTTTTCTAACAAAATCATTTGTACCAAATATTGTTCTCGTCGTACCTTGATAATTTTATATTGGATTGCTTTTATGATTATTCTATTTTTCTTGAGCTATCCGTTTGTTTTACCTTGGTTATTAGCATGAAATTACTGTTTATTTTGCTTTTTTCTGTCGGAATTTCACCGCTGGTTTATGCCAATCAAGCTATACCAAGCGGCAATGTAGCAGCTGAACAACAAGCACAAAAAGAAGTGAATTTTTATATTAAAGAAATGAACTGCCAATTATGCGTCTATTTGGTTAATAAAGAATTGCGTGTGATTAATGGGGTGATTTCAACCAAAGCGAATATGAAAGAGCGTAAAGTCAAAATCATCGCGAGCGAAAATGTCTCGATAGAACAGATGATCAAAGCGATTGAAAAGCTCGGTTATACCGCTGAACAAATCTAAAAAAACAAGCGGTCAAATTTCCTCAATTTTTTGCAAAAAATCTGAGAAATTTGACCGCTTTTCCATGTTTTTCTATTTCATACAATACTTCTTTGCCTACTTATCCCAAGTAGATAAAGAATCATTTAAATGCGTTTAATCACGCTTTTTCCATGACTCATTTCATAGAAACTGTGTGCGCCGTGGTAACCACCCATACCGCTGTCACCCACACCGCCAAAAGGTAAGCCGGCGTGTGTTACGTGCATAAAGGTATCGTTAATACAGCCGCCGCCGAATGACACTTCATTCAATACTTGTTCTTCCGTTGCTTTGTCTTGTGTGAATAAATACAGCGCCAACGGTTTAGCATTCGCTTTCACCTGAGCAATCGCTTCATTCATCGTTTTAAAGGTCAACATCGGGAAGATAGAACCGAAAATTTCTTCTTGCATTACCGAGCTTTGCCAATTCACTTCATCGATTAAAGTAAATGCCAATTTGCTGGTTTCATCGTTGTATTCTCCGCCGACTAACACTCGTCCGTCATTTAAAAAGGCTTTTAAACGTTGATAATGACGAGGGGTAACCACTTTGACATGATCCGCTATCTCGGTCGGATTTTTACCCTGATAGATCGCATTGATACGCTGTCTGATCTCCTCAACTAAACGATCTTTTACGCTCTCTTGCACCAATAAATAGTCCGGTGCAATACAGGTTTGTCCGCTGTTAAACACCTTGCCGAATAAAATACGTTCCGCCGCTAATTTGAGATCTGCCGTTTCATCCACGATACAAGGGCTTTTCCCGCCTAATTCCAGCGTTACCGGCGTTAAATGTTTTGCCGCCGCCGCCATCACGATTTTCCCAACCGGCACGCTACCGGTAAAGAAAATATAGTCGAATTTCTCCGTCAATAGCTGTTGGTTTACCGCAACATCACCTTCCACCACAGTGAAATAATTCGGCTTGAAATATTCAGCAACTAATTTAGCCAAAAGTGCGGAAGAATGTACGGTAAATTCCGAAGGTTTTAGGATAATCGTATTACCTGCCGCCATTGCGCCGATAATCGGCGAAATCGAAAGCTGTATTGGGTAATTCCACGGTGAAATATTTAAAAACACACCATACGGCTCATACATAATCTGTGCGTCCGCTTTTGCGCCCATCACCATTTCGGTAATCGCTGACTGCCCTGCCGATTTTGGTTTCGCCAACTCATCCAAGTTTTCTAACATAAAATCGATCTCATGCACGAGCATATCGATTTCGGTTAAACGGGCTTCCGATTCCGGTTTATTTAGGTCGTTAAAAAGCGCTGTTAAAATTGCCTGATCATTTTCAATTAACATCGTTTTTAAGCGCTGTAATTGCGCTTTGCGAAACGCTAACGGCTTGGTTGCGTTACTATTAAAAAAATCTCGTTGCGCTTGCACGAGATTTGCAATTTGTTGTTGATTCATTTTTATTCCATTCCTATTGGCTACGGATGGCAACATTATAGAAATCTGCTGATTTTAGTGTTAGCATAAACCACCAAAGTTTTTGCACAATTCTATAAAAATGAAATTACTCGAAAAAGTTAAGCCATTAATTGACCCTCAAAAATTTCATCATACTTTTGAAACATTGCTGCCCGATTTTCATATTTTTCACACCAATAAAACCGGCGGAGATGTAATTCAAATTGAAAAATCCGGCTTCTCAGTCGTATTGCAAGGCTCAAAAGAAGTGCAAATCGGTGAATATCATTACCAGTATCGGGCAGGTGATTTTGCTTGCTATGCGGTAGATATGCCTATTCTCGCGCATTATCAGGCAACACCAGAACAGCCTTATATTGATTTACGCTTTTACCTGCCGCCGGAGCAACTTCAGCAATTAACCGAAGCTTTACTTAGCCAAGATTATGCTTTTCCTTCTTTTTCGGGCAAAAAACCGCTCAGTCAGCTCTCTCCTGCTTTGGAAGACGCTTTATGCCGTTTAATTGATTTACACAATTCACCAAATGACATACCGATTCTCTATCCGTTATTACAACAAGAAATCATCTATCGTTTACTGTGTAGTGAACAGGGAGGATTATTACGAAAAATTGCGACCCAAGGCTCAAATACCCAGCGAGTAGCAAGTGCGGTTGAATGGCTGAATCAGCATTATAACCAGCCGTTTAATGTGGAAGAATTAAGTACGAGCATCGGTATGTCCAGTTCCGGTTTTTATGCACATTTTCGCCAGCTCACCGGTATGAGTCCGTTGCAATATCAAAAGAATCTGCGCTTAGCACAAGCACATCGCTTACTGAAAACCGGCACGAAGACCATTTCTGAAATTGCCTATCAGGTAGGTTATGACAGCCTACCGCAATTCAGCCGTGAATATAAACGAGCATTCGGCAAAACCGCGAGAGAAAGCCTTAAGGCAGGCTAATACAAGCGGTCGAATTTACTGATTTTTTTGCAAATCGCTAAAAGAAAACCCGGCCAAAGCCGGGTTTTCTGATTAGAGACGTTAGAAACTATAATTCAAACTTGCCGATACCTCACGGTTACGCTCATTACCGAAACGTTTCTTAAAGTCTGTTTGTAGTAACACATTCGGTGTTATACGCCACTGTAAACGAGTTTTGCTTTCTGCATAAGCTTTATTTAAAGCGGCAAACTCGGTCGCATTAATGCTAAGTTTTGCTTGTTTCATTGGCTTATAGTAATCAATGCTAGTAGCCAAAGTAATGTTATTTGTCCCTACACTCAATGCAATACCGGAGCCGGCTTCTTGAGACCAACCTTGCGAAGATAGCTGATTTCCATTTATATCGCGGTGTTCTTTCATTCGGTTACTCTCCAAGTTATACATTACTTTTGGCATTAGCCCTAATTCAAAGTCTTGCTTATCCCACATAATGAAACGATAACCTAATGTAGAATTTACCGAGAAACCTTTACTATAGTAATCATCACGGAAACCTTGCGTACTCACTCGATGTTTATCCCAATGGTAAGCAATACTTGAGCTGAATTGCACACCATCATCTTGTACATACTGTGCAAAGGCTCCAGCATTTAAGATTGTAGATCTACCATTTGTTTTATAAGTGGTATAGCTTGGAATAACCTCTAAAGTTTGTTTCTCCGCACCAAGTAACACGCCTGTTCGCCAATTTTGTGCAGTAAATAAATTAGCGCCGACATTAATGCCTGTTGAATTTCGTTTAACATCAAGTTGGTTACTTGTTTCAACAGCAAATTTAGCTTGCTCACCAAAGGTACTTAACCAAACACTTTGACCATCATTATTTTCCATAAACTCATTGAGATTATGTTTCGGTTTTAATTGTGCTAAGTACGCCCCCGCTTCCGAACGTAAAATACGTTGTGAAGTTCCGGTTTGTTGAGGAGCCACACTCGTCAACAACCAGTTTGCTTCATGTCCTTGCGTTTGTTTTAATAAAACATATTCAAAAGCACCGGCTGTATAACGTTTATCTAAATTAAACTCTGCATCAGATTGCCCCTGAATATTGATGAGTTTAATCCCCTCTGGCGTTAAAGCACCTTGTCCGTTAAAATTACGAACCGAAACCGTCGATTGTCCTTGAGCATTACCTTTAATCGTTAACTTGTCGGTTCTAGAAGTATCGTCATTTAATGTTGTATCAAAGACTAAATGGCTACCTTGTTCACCCACATAGTTACCGCCTACACTCAATTTATCTTCAACCGTCGCATTAGTTTGACCATTTAAATAAACTAGGCCTTTATTTACAAAATTTCCGGCAATTTCGACCGCTTGTTGTGCCATATAAAACACGCCTTGCGGGTTAACTTGCACTGAGCCTGCAAGATTCTTGGTCTCAAGCGCTCCTGAATCAATGGTTGTTAGACCGGTATACGACATATCTCGATTAAATGTTGCCGTACCAGAACCTGTTTTCAGAATATTTCCGGCACCCGTCAAATCAAAGTTCACCTGTTCTGTGCTGTTGAAATCTAATTGTAATGTGCCATCTTTTTGTGCAGAAATCGCTTTTGCATTTGCGACTGTTGCTGTATTCGCGATTGCCAAGATGCCGTTGTCCACTCGGTAATTTCCGCTGAAGGTATTATTCGTATTTGAAAAGCGTAATACCCCTGCACCGGCTTTCACAAATGTACCTGCTCCGCTACGTTTCGGATTTAGAGTAACTTGTTCATCTTTTGCAAGATCAAACACAAATTCGCCCGCTTGTGCACTTAATTCCGCAGCTAAAATAGGCATTGCTTTAACACCACGCAATGTCAGCTTACCGTTTGACGAAGTTTGGCTAATAGAACCGGTAAAATCACGGTTATCGCCCGCAAGAATTAATGATTTATTTTGCGAATGGACAAAGCCATGATTTTTCTGATTCGCATTTTGGGTAAAGCCGGCATTAACGACCTGACCATCTGCGCCGTCTATTTCAAGCAACTTCTGTGCTAAGCCAAATCTTCCGTAAAACTTACTGAGGTCACCGGTTAATGCAATTGGACTATGTCCTTCAATTTGCGCAATGGTATTCTCTGCACCGGCAAAATTACCACTGAAAATGACTTTTTTGCCCGAGTCGCTACCATTACGCAAGCGACTATTACCAACAAAAGTAATATTATTATTAAAATTACTTGAATCACTACCATCCGACACCCAATGAGATGTGCCAATTGAGCTATTATTTACAATAATTTCTTTCTTCGCGGCACCGTTTTCGTTGGAATAGCCTTTTAAATCCAATACGGAACCATTAGCTAATTCAAGTGTACCACTACGGTCAAAGAAAGCGGTTCCGTTACTATTTGCTGAGGCACTCGCGGCATTTAGTACTAATTTACCCGCTACTTGACTACTATCGGTGACTTTATCTGTTAAGACTAAATCTGCATTTTTTAATGTGAGCGTTTTGCCATTAAAATCAAAATTCTTCACATAAAGTGAGCGTTCTTTTTTAGCTGCGCTTGCACTTTTCGTTACATCATTAAAATCAATGAGCTGATTATCTTTTGCCAAGATTAAGCTATTAAGTGTTGTAGTTCCCTTAGTACTTGAAAGTAACGCTGTACGAGAGCCATCCGTATTCAATACCACATTACCTACGGCTTGCATTCCACTATTTAAGATCCCATCATGATTGACCGTAATTTTAGTTTCTGCACCGATCGCTTGTGTATGGGCAAGGCTTAACATCCCTTGGTTAATATCAATATTTGTTAAATTCGAGCCATTTGTGGCTAAGCGTAAATTGCCTTCTCCAGTTTTAACTAAATGTAACTTACCGTTAAGTGCCGCTGAAAGTGTTTTAGTCACCTGTTCCAAAGAAGCAAACGGCGATACTTTTTCGCCAGAAGCTGTTGATGTAGTAAGTTCTAACGTACGTACTGTATCCTTGGTATTTTTTATTGCCGCCGAGGCATCATTCTGCCCTAATTCAACGCTGGCATTCGCGTTCAACTCAAGTACGCCATTTCTAACCAGATTTAATGTATTACCTTTACCTAAGGCACTATCATGAGTGATATTTAGGGTAATATCGCCGGTATTATTATTACGATGCCCCTGAACGGTAATATTGCCTTTAAAATCATTTGCTTGTGTTAAAGTAATCTCACCGCCTCGATAGCCTTGTCCATCCACAGTCAGATTATGATTACCACTGAGCTTCGCATTCAGCACTAATTCGCCTTCACCGCCAAAGTGATAACCGCTTTGCGTAGCACCTAGCTTAGTTAAACTAACTTTTTCTGAGCCTTTTGCCCCAATAGCTACATTTCTATAGCTTTCTAAGTTAGCTAAATCACTATCTTGTTTAACCAGTAATACCCCTTCAGTTTCAACATCTTTGCTAATATTTTTCATTAAATTCGCATTTGCTATTGCTGCATAACCTAACGAAACTCGAGCCTTACCTAGTGAATCTGTAAATTTAGTATCCAGTTCAACATTACCAACAATGACTTTTCCATTAAAGTTTGGGTTATGTGAAGCAATAACCACCTTACCGGTTTGTTTAGCATTACCAATTGATAACGAAGCGTCTTGTTTCAAATTACCCAATACGGTAACCGTGCCTTTGGCACCACCTAAACGAAGCTGGTTATTTTCGAGTGTTTTATTTTCTTCACCTAACTCAAGTGTACTCGTTGAACCTAAATATAAATTCGTTTTTTCATTAAACGCATTAATGTAATCCGCTAATTTCCCAGAAAATGCCAAGACACCCTGTGAGTCATTTGCAATCACATTTAAGATATTACTTACCTTATCGGTATTGCCCATCGCATTCAGAACACCATTTTCTGACATTGACCAAACAGCCGTTTTGTTACCTAAACTTTTTATATCAGCAATATCTGCCTGTCCGTCTTCGATTCGTGCTGTATTAAAACTATTGGTACCGTTTAATACCGTAGTACCTTTACCATATTTAGTAAAAGAGCCACCACTAACATTGGCATTAATTGTGGTGGTAAAACCTTGCGCCACATTCGAAGTTAATTGACTGCGCTGTGCTAAAGCCACTGTGCCGTTTAATACCGCACCATCTTGTAAACCTTGTTGTGTCTGTTTAGGGTCTAAACCACCGATTATCGTATCGACCGATAAAGTTGCATTATTTTGTACATTAAAAGTCGCCTCTGCTTTCGCTTTTCGACCTACAGTAAATGTAGTCCCTTCTGCTAGTTCCACTTTACCGGCTTTCAGACCCGCCTTCTGAAAATCTGTATCATCAATATAGTTTTCTGAATGCGGCGTATAGTAATTTCCAAGAACAATTCGACCGCTTGTCACATTAAAGTTTCCCTTAATGTCGGAATTACCTTTTAAACGCCATTCCGAATCTTTCGTTTTCGGTGCATATGTGACATTTAACGTACCATTCGCATTTTTATCGTTAAATGAACCTAAGAAAGTACGAGTACCGTTATGCGGCGCAAAGCTAAAGGTACTTTCTTTATCCTTATTACGGTTTGTAATAGTTGCACCGCTATCTAAATGGTAAATATCATTCCATTCTGTAGAAGTACCATTTAAATCTAAAATACCGCCGCGCGTACCAAAGGCAAAACCAACCGTATTGGTATTATCTTTGTTCTTTGTGATTTTTAACTGTTTCTCATCACTTAATACCACCGTACCACGTCCGGAAGCTAAACGAATATGACGCGCCGCATAGCCATCTTTACGCTCAAGATAAGTAGTACCGTCACCAATATTTAATTCGGCTTCATTATTACCATTACCTTGTAAACGGAAGGTTCCTTTACCAATTTTTCGCCAGGTATCGCCTGCTTTGCCGGTGATCGTACTAGTAAGGGTTGCATCTTTATTCACAATATAACCCGCACTATTTAAACGTCCCTTGCCAGTCAGAGTAAAGTTTTGGTTAAAGGTCAAAGAACCCGCGCCCATATTAATATCAGCGTCATCACTGATATTGATCGTGCCACCCTGCCCACCAAAAATCAGATCTTTACTTTTAGACCAAATCCATTGAACTGTCACATCAGCTGCATTCTTGGGTACAGTAGCTAAACCATGATATGTAAACTCCGTACCATCATTAACAGTTAATTTGCCCTCGCCTGTTGTTGTATTTTGGTTTTGCCATGTAATCTGCGTCGTACTACTCGTGGTATTAATCGGTGCATCAATATAGCTTGCAATACGTTCTTCCGTCCATTTCGGTGCTGCACGAAGATAAGAAAATTTATCATAACCTGCACCACCTCCCCCCGATTGGTTTGTTGCAATCAGCCACCATTTTTTATTTGTTTCATCCCACCAAAAAACAGGGCTACCACTATCTCCGGATTTTGTACCAATATCCAATGCCGTCTTAGCTTCATTATTGATATCAATATAATAAGTCTGTTTATCGCCATCTGTAGAATGCCAAATAATTTTGTTCAAACCACCCGAAAGCCATCCGTAACACCGTTCAAATTCACCACAGCCGGTTGCTGCCGTAGAACCGTCAATCGCTCTTACTTGCAAACCTCCGCCAACACGGGCTAATAGTGCCCCGGGCCCCAATTCTTTACCGAGTAATTGTTCTGTTTTATTACTTGGCAACATATCAATTGGATCAACTTCCGTCACAATAGAACGGTAACGTGTAATTTTATAATCGAATCCGTTTGGCGCCCGATTATCAACGGCACGCTTTGTTTGTTCACCTAACTTATAGTAATTTTCGTTTTTATCGGAGCCCTCAAACAAAGTTCCGTCATTATGAATATAAAAACGACGCGCCCAAGTAAGATTATCCGTATAAGAAACATGGGAGACTGAAACCCCGTAACTTGGATTAAAAACGGTAGAATAGCCCCCGTTATAAGAAGTCATATTGCCGGTATCACTATCATTGGTTGCGCTAAAATCAGGCACATTTGCAATTATGCCGGAAAGTGTCCCGTCCGTTTTATATACAGGCACATTAGTTGCGCCAGGTTGGAATACCCCACGGTTTTCCGCAAAATCACGATAAGTTTGTACATCAATATCATGGCGCATTACGCCGGCATTCATGCTTTGAGAGGCAAGTGTCGATAAGACCAAAAGGGAAATTTTCGATTTCCGAAATTTAGATTGGATAAGTTGCATATATTTCTCTTGTAATTGACAAACAACTCCAATACGTTCTTTACATAGGAATTGTCAGCAAATTGTAGGCTTTCTAATGCATGACAACTATTTTACTGATTAGAAAGCCTATTAAAAACGTTCACAAAGCAGTGATGATACAACTAAATTTAAATTAATGTAAATAACTTAAATTACTTTAAATAAAAAAATAAAATGAGATGAGTGAGGAATTACCCTATATCAAAACAACAAGCGGTCAAAATTCGCAAAATTTTTACGAAATTTGACCGCTTGTTAAATGGAAGTATATATAAAATTAGTATTTAAGCGTTTCGCCCTCAGTCGGCACAGCCACTTGTTTTAAGTCTTTTGCTTTCACAAATTCACGCATATCTTTAGTGCTTACCGTCGCATGGTTTACAGCGTCCATATGCACAGTGATGATGGCTGCTTTTGGTGCAACTTTGCGCATTTTTGCCACATCTTCTTTACCCATAATGATCGCATCTTTTGGCTCTAACATTTCGGCACGGCCAGTGTTCATCACGATCACTTCAGGTTTGAAATCTGCAACAACATTATCTACTGATTGATTCCAAATCGTATCACCCACAACGTAAGTGGTTTTCTCGCCTTTCGCTTCCATCACGAAGCCCATCGCATCGCCTAACATTTCCGCTAACATTGGGTTTGCGTACATTGCGTCTGTACCGTGCTGACCGCCTTTAATGCGAGTTAATTTCACGCCGTTAAATTCAGTGTGGTTGCCCACTACACGCACATCTTTAAAACCTTGACCACGAATGATTTTTGCATCGTCCGCATTTTGTACGAAAATCGGTAAATCTTTTGGTAATTTCTCTTGTGCCGCTTTATCCCAGTGATCATCGTGAGTATGAGTAACGATTACCGCTTGCACGCCTTTGATCACATCTTCCGCTGATTGTTTCATATCAATCAATGGGTTACGTTTTTCAAAGTTTACTGTGCCCGCAAAACCTTCATAAGCACCTTTCGTTGCTAAATACGGATCAACTAAGAATGTTGTGCCTGCGTAATTGATTTTTGCCGTTGCGTTACGAACGTGTTGATATTCCAATGCTGACGCTGAATTTGCAACTAATAAACCTAATGTTAATGCTGATAAAGTTGCTTTAAGTTTCATATTGTATCCTTTGTAAAATTTTTCCGAAAAATGACCGCTTGTTGCGGTGTAGGAATATTATGCAGATTTCCCCAAAACAAAAACATTGACTTATTTGCCACAAAACGAAAGATTCAGGTCAAGTTTAATTAAGTGATAAAACGGATAAAACTCACCGAACCTTTGATTTCATTTATAAATGAAACTTTTATCAAGTTTCCAAAAAGTTTAAAATATAATTGAAACTTTTTAAAATTATCACTATAGTATCAATTATAAATTAAGGGAGAGTTATGAAAAAAGATTTAGTCTATCGTAAAAAATATCTAGAAAAAGTTCGTCCATTTATCAGTAAAAGCTTAATTAAAGTCTTCACTGGGCAACGCCGTGTTGGCAAAAGCTACTTACTGTTTCAGATTATGCAAGAGATCCAAGTTGAGGATAGAAACGCCCACATCATTTATATCAATAAAGAAGATCTTGCTTTTAGCCACATCACAAATGCCGAAACGCTAAATTCATTTGTTCAAGAACAGAAAAAGCGCGGTCAGAAAAATTATATTTTTATTGATGAAATCCAAGAAATCACAGATTTTGAACAGGCATTACGCTCACTCCTGCTTGATGATGAACTAGATTTATATTGCACGGGAAGTAATGCTCACTTGCTGTCACGAGATATTGCCGGTGCATTAAGCGGACGGGCGATAGAAATTAACGTACATCCGCTTTCTTATTTTGAATTTTTAGAATTTATGCAGTTAGAAGACAGCGATAAAGCCATGTCGCTTTTTTTAAAATATGGCGGTTTGCCTTATTTGAAAGATTTGCCGTTGCAAGACAACATCGTGTTTGAATACTTGCGAAACATTTATTCCACCATCGCAATTCGAGATATTGTAAATCGTTATTCTCTACGTAATGTGCAATTTTTGGAACAATTGACGCAATTTTTAGCCAGTAATATCGGTAACCTGTTTTCCGCGAAAAAAATCTCGGACTTCTTAAAATCACAAAAAATTACCACTTCCACCACACAGGTGCAAAACTACGCTGAATACCTTGCTAATGCCTTTTTAATCCACAAAGTGCCACGTTATGACATTGAAGGAAAACGCATTTTTGAGATTGGTGAAAAATACTATTTTGAAGATTTGGGGCTTCGTAATGCGCTGATTGGTTATCGTGTGCAAGACCGAGGAAAGTTGCTAGAAAATGCTATTTTCAATCATCTTCAAATTGCAGGCTATGAGGTTAAAATCGGTGGCTTAAACAGCCAAGAAATTGATTTTGTCGCAGAAAAAAATGGCGAACGCATTTATGTGCAAGCCACACTGACAATTAACGAGGAAAAAACGCTAGAACGAGAATTTGGTAACTTGCTGAAAATCCAAGACAACTACCCGAAATATGTGGTTACAATGGATGAGTTTGAGGGAAATACGTTTGAGGGAGTGCAGTGTTTGAGTTTGAGGGAGTTTCTTGGGGGGTTGGGGATTTGGTAAAAAATACCGTCTGAATGTTATTGTTCAGACGGTGATATGTACTTTAAATATGCACATATTTGTAAAATACTTGATTGATCATCATGAAATTTATATAGAAAAAAATAAATGTATTTCTATATTAAACACTTATTCTTTTATTAGAATAACTTAAAAAATCATTCTTTATTAAAGCAATATACTTACTTGATGATGGTTCAAAAAGGTTAAGATAATTAAGTAATCCTAGTAAAGAATCTTTAACTTTTTCCAATTCTTTAAGCGATATTTCTTTATTCTTTATAAAATTTCTCCATTCTCTTAATTTAATTCTACGTTTTTTATAAAGTTCTTCGCTTGCTTCCATTATATCTCCACTAATAAAAATTCCAGTGACAGATTTATTCTCAGTTGAATGTCTTATCTGAGTTTTATTTTTACTAACATTAAATCCATGTTTTTTAATGATCTTCTCAACCACATAAATAACGCTAGAATCAATCTTATCCCCCGAAAAAGAAACATCATCAACCCAAACACTCATTTTTAGATTTTTATCTTTAGCAAACTTATATAAATCATCAAACAATTTCTTATTTACTAAATAAGCTAACCTCATACTTATCTGACTCCCTGTTGGGATGTGGTTATTTATTGAGCACAAATAAGACATAATATCAGATATTTCTGATGAGCATTGCATAGAATATTTAAAAAATGAATAAATTTTATTTCTATTAGTTGATGGAAAAAACTTAGATATATCTACATTCAGTAGCATTTTACAGCCAAAGTGAACTATAGCATTATCATATATGCTACAACCTTTTTTATCAGAGAAAAGGTAATCAGGAGTAATAATTGCTCTTAAATGATGAGCTATTCTATTATGTATACGATATAGAATTCTATATTTCTTAGGAGATTGAATATCTCTATTATTCTCTATTCGAATAGAATAATAACTAGTAGGATTATCTAATATATCTTTTAATTCCTCTTGAGACACTCTTAATATAGATAATAATTTTTTAATTGATACAAGCTTAAAGAATGGGCTTTGATTTAAATCATATTCTTTAGTTTGTCTAATTGGAATTTTTAGAGATTTTCTTCTTATCTTGTTCAATTTTCCATTCCATAATTTTTAGTATTTTATCAGCAATAAAAGTTCTTACATTGTGACTAAATGGTTTTTCATTTTCTAATTGTTCGGAAAACAGTAATATTTGAGATGTTTTTATATCAAAAACAGATGAATATTTATTTAATAATTCCATAGATATGGAATTTTTACCTGATTCTATTTCGGATAGATGAGATGGAGATATACCTAACTTGATAGCCATATCTTTTTGTTTGATATGATTGAATTGTCTAATCAACTTTAATGCTTTAGCTAACATAATATAATTCTCAAAAGTTAGGGGTTTTCAAATCATTAAAAAAACTCCTTTAACTGATTAAAAAAATCAATTAATTTATCAATTACATTAGCAATTTTTGTAATGCATTCAAGTAATGATAATAATTTTTTTACTAAGGATTTTCGCTTGTTTTTATCTTTAGATAAATTTCTGCGACTTTTTTTCTTGATTAACGAATACCAAAGGTTGTGTAACGTATACATTTTCATAAATGCACTCCTGTTATTCCTGCATCCCTTTAAAACACAATGTTTTAAACTTGGCAGTGTCATCGCAATAACAAGTCTGCTTTGATATTCTCAACCCCTAAGATTGAGCAGCTGGCTCAGTCATAAGCCAGCTGCATTACATTTTATGCATTTATATTCTAAATACTTGAATACTTGTGCCCTGTAAATGTTAGGATTTCTCCCAGTTCAAAGGAACTATATATGTAGTACTGACGACATTCAGAAAAATTCACAACGAGCGAATTTTATCAAACACATGAATATTAAGTCAATAAAAATTCGGTAATTGTGAATTTTAATAACATAGATACAGCCGCTAGAGTCTTTATAATATACTCTGTAATCAGAACGAATATATAAATTTCATAAAAAAAACAAGCGGTCGATTTCCAGCAAAACCTTGCAAATCGACCGAACTTTCCCTTTCTCCCTACCAATCCCCCTTCCCCTCAAACTCTTCGACTAAAAAATCCACAAAGCTGCGGATGGTTTGGGGGAGTTGGCGGCGGGAGGGATAGACGGCGTACACTTGATAAGTCGGCATTTGCCAATCGGGTAGCACAATTTGTAGTTGATTGTTTTTGAGCTGTTGTTCAATAAAATATTTAGGCAACATTGCAATGCCACCGTCTGCTAAGGTGAAATTAAGTAATGCCCCTGTGTCGTTGATGGTGAGTTGGCTGGTCAGTTCCAACACGGTTTCTTGCCCGTCTTTGATAAATGTCCACTCTTTTCGGTTTACATTTGCGTGTGCTAAATAACGATGATTAGCTAATTCTTGCGGTGAGTGAATTATGCCGTGCTGAGCTACATAGGTGGGCGTTGCCACTAATAAAGAATGGCAAGTGAATAATGGACGAGCTACAACATTTGGATCGGGGTTGTTAGTAAAACGAACGGCAAGATCGATTCCCTCTTCAACTAAATTTACCATGTTATCCGCCAAAATCAGTTGAATATTCAGCTTCGGATGTTTGGCTAAAAAAGTGCGAATCGCATTGAGCAAATGGGTGCTACCAAATGCTGCATTCGAGGCAATTTTCAACGAGCCTCGTAATTCCCCTCGCTTAGTTAAAAAATCCTGTTCAATAGCCGAGGTTAATTCCGTCATTTTTTTGCAATATTCGACCGCTTGTTCGCCTGCATCAGTCAGCGAAACGTGGCGAGTGGTACGTTGCAAAAGCCGAGCATTAAACCATTCTTCCATAAGGGCAACTGCGCGAGTAACCTTCGGGCGTGAAAGATCCAACCGTTCCGCTGTTGCGGTAAAACTGCCGGTTTCCGCCACCATTAAAAACACTTGAATTGCAGTAATTCTATCCACTTTTCACCCTTATTGTTTCAATTTTTAAAACAATTATATTCAGAAACCAGCCTTTTTCCCATTTTTTATTTCAATATAATGGCAACAGATTATTTGAAACTATTCAAGTCAAGCAAAGGAAAATCAATATGAAAAAATTACTTAAAACTGCAGTAATTTCAACCGCACTTTTAGCCACAACAGCAGCAATGGCACACACCACACCGGAGCAAAATAAGAAGAACGCTCTTGAGTTTTATGAATTAGTGTTTAACCAACACAAAGTACAAGAAGGCACAGACAAATATATCGGCAAAGAATATTTACAGCACAACCCGACCGTAGCGGACGGTGGCAAAGCCTTTGTGGACGCATTTGCGCCGTTCTTAAAAGAACATCCGCAATCTCGTGCTGAAATCAAACGTGTGGTGGCAGAAGGTGATTTAGTGATGTTGCACGTTCATAGCAAGTTAAATCCGCAAGATAAAGGCGAAGCGGTGGTGGATATTTTCCGCTTTGATGAAAACGGTAAAATCGTAGAACACTGGGACGTAATCCAAGCCGTACCAGAAAAAACGGCAAGCGGTCGTTCAATGTTCTAACTTAAATTTAAGGTAACAAGCGGTCGAAAAACAAGGATGTTTTGCGACCATTTTTTTATTGTAAAATATGCAGATAATACGAAAGTGCCTTAGAAACGAACAAAATTCACCGCTTAATGAAATGTTTCGCTTTGAAAAAGAGATGAAAACACCGTGAAAACTGTCGCCCTTATCCTTTACCCAAATTTCAGCTTATTTCATTTTGCCGTGCCACAAATGGTATTTTCCGCAACAGGATTGGCAAATGAGCCGTTATTTGACTTGAAAATTGTGGCGGAACAACCTGAAATCTCGCTTTCAGGCGGTTCAGTAGTGCAAGCCGACAGCGATTTAAGGCTGCTTGAAACCGCTGATATTATTATTGTCCCCGCTTGGAATGATTTTGATGAAAAACCAACTGCAGCATTGCAAACGGCGTTGCAACAAGCAAATGCCCGTGGCGCAATGCTTGTCGGGTTGTGTTTAGGCACTTACGCCTTGGCATATTCAGGTTTATTAGATGGCAAACGGGCGGCAACCCACTGGATGAGTGAGGCGGATTTTCATCAACGTTTTCCACAAGTGCGGTTAGATTTGAACGCACTTTATGTGCAACAAGGCAACCTGATGACATCCGCCGGCACAGCGGCTGGGCTGGATTGTTGTTTGGCAATTGTGCGGGAAATTTATGGTGTAAAAACGAGCCAAGGTTATTGAAGTAGTACGTACTACATAAAGTACGATCAAATTTAGGTAAGAAATACCGTCTGAAAAATAATTCCAGGCGGCGTTTTTTTTATTTCTATTATTCCGTTGATCGTAATATATGTACTGTATGCTAATACACTTGGCATAGCAAAAAAAATCAAAATAAAAGACAGTAGTGGTTCGAAGTGATTGATTTCCTAAGATTGGAACAACAAAGAAATTGAACGAACGAAATTGCTAGAAGTACTAACAAATCACACCATCAGACATGATGAATATTCTTTATACAGCCCTAACTTCCACCACAATTCCCCTCTATTTAAAATCTTAGAAGATTGTTTGAAAATTGGATAAGAAAGTTCGGAAACATAAGCTGTTTAGGTGATATTTGTCATTTTTTATTACACTTTGTAATGAATTCATACATCCACTAATTCCGACTAGTATTCATTCTCTAGCCTCCGTTATAATCAATGTCACCTTAAGCTAAGTTAATTCGATCAAACACAAGGATTGTAAATTATGATTACAGAGACCATCGGAACAAACATTAAAACATTTCGAGAGAAATATAAAATGTCTCAACAAGATCTTGCTGATAAAATGAATATCGCTCGACCTGTCATTTCCAATTGGGAACATGGTAAAACCGAACCTTCATCCTCTCAACTTCTAAAATTAGCGAGAATCTTTGATGCATCAACCGATAAGATTTTAGGTAATACATCGGGCAGACAAGACATTGTGGTAGTCGATACTTCTGCACTGATTAAGCGCCCTTCATTTACAGAAGAATTGCTAGCACAATTTGATGAAGTGATCATTCCTGATATTGTCATTTCTGAACTAAATTACCAAAAAGATAAAGGCAAAGATGGCATGAAACAGAATGCTTGGCTAATAATGGCTAATATTGACAAAATCAAAACAGCAGGAAAAAGTAATCTCGTTATCAGCAAAAATATCAAAACAGACGGTAATAACGATGAAAAAATTGCTGACATTGCGATAAGAAAAGCAAGAGCTAATCCAAGTGCTGATGTTTATCTTTTATCAGATGATATTTATTTTCAATTTTTAGCCTCACATACCAAAAATGTTATTCCAATTACGCCAAAAAATTATTTGCTCCAATTTGGTAATACAAACCAAGATATTGATTTGGTTAAGTCCATTGAATTTTTTGCATTAGTTAAAGCGAATAAATTGGCAGAAGTCAAAGTATTTGATCTCACCCATGTTGATATTAACCTACATGATCCTGACAGCGGATTTACCCCTTTGATTGCCGCAGTCAGAAATAGAAATTTGGAAATGATTAAATTCTTATCAGGATTACCAAATATTGATATGGATAAACAGGATAAATATAAATACTGTTTTTCTGCAATACACCATGCTGCACAACTAAAAGATTTGTCAGTTATCAAACTGTTAGCAACATATCAGACTGATATAGATTTGGGGAGCAGTGGTAAAAATGCAGGAAATACACCACTTATGATTGCTGCTTGGAGTGGCTTTAAAGAAGGTGTGGAATTCTTTTTATCGCAAGGCGCTTGTGCTAATCAGCAAGACAGTAATGGCTTTACGGCATTGATTAAAGCCTGCATTAAAAATAATGCTTCAATTATCAATCAACTGGCAGATAAAACGGACAAACAAATCCGTAGCCGTGAAAATAAGAGAGCAGTAGATTACCTTAATCCCAATAAAATCAACTACCAACAAATACAAAAATTATTTAAGGAAGCCAAATGATAGACCGAGCCTGTATTTCTTTAGGGGAATTGTGTAATTTGAAATGTGCATACTGCCATTTTCAAAATGAAGAAAACGGTAAATTAAGTGGTTTACGTCAAGAATTTACTGGTAATGAGATGATTGTTATTGCCGATAATATTTACCGTTATGTACTTGAAAATGATGTACCCATTTTCAAAATAGGTATTGTTGGTGCGGGTGAAACTTTGTTACAGTTTAAAAAAATTCACACGTTAATTAACTACGTTAAGGAAAAGCAATATACACGGTTGCAATTTTATACGATTACCAACGGCACAGTTTTCAAAAAAGACATGTTGGATTTTTTCTTTGAAAACCAATCACTTATTAAATTAAACATTTCGTTGGATGGATATGAAGAATTACATAATATTGGCAGGGAACGTTTTAAAGATGTGTTTAAAGGTATTGGTAAATATGAAATGCGTTTTAATCAAAAGCCGCCTATTAATTGTACCGTTCATCAAGAAACATTGAAGTACCGTGATGAATTACATGATTTTTTTGTGAACAATCAATTTAAAAACATTACTTTTTCTCGACTTTTTGATTCGCATGATGAAAATTTGGTCGTTTCAGCAGTGGAATTTCGTGATTTCTTAAATTCATTTTCAGGCAGCCAGCTTCAATTACGCCAATTAGATCCTAATAATCAGAAAAAGTATGATTGCACGATGTACGGTAATTTATGTGGTGTTGGTAGAAACAATATTTTTATTACCAAACGCGGCATTTATCCGTGTGGTAGATTTTACGGCAATGAGCAATATAACTATGGTGCATTTAATTTGCCATTAGATACAGTTGAACAACAAATGAAGCAGATGAAGCCGCTTAATGACGGCGAATGCTATTACGATAAATATGCAGGAAACAAAAAAGATGAAAATAGCAGTGTATGGCGTATCGAGATCGGGTAAAGATTACTTGCTTGAACGTGTCGTAGCACATTTGACCGCACAAGGAATATCTGCTGTCCACATTAAAGGTTCAGCAACATTAAATGAACTTTCCAATCAAGAATACGGTATTCCATTAAAGCAGGCTGATGAAGAAAAGAGAACGGTTTTACGCAATCATTTTATTGATATTGTGGAAAAAACTTCATTGACTCACGATGTGGTATTTGTAGATGGGCATTACGCATTTATAGATGAAACGGGTTTTAACACAGTTTTTACAAAAGCCGATAAATACTGTTATGACCATTTTTTCTATTTGGATACTTTAACAAAAAAAATTGTAGAATTTTCTAGAAATGATCCTCGACGACCTCAAGATCTAACAATACAAACAGATAAAATTGCTGCTTGGAAATGTTTTGAAATAAAAGGATTAGGAGCTGCTTGTGATGAGTTAGGCAAAGAGTTGATTATTCTAGATGAAAATACACAAAATTGTATTCAATTTATTACGCATTGGATAACAGATTTCAGTAGATTTGATTATCCCAGCATTGCAAAGCAACTTGTTAATCAGTTTTTAGAAACCAATAAGAAAAAACATTCTGTGGCTGTTTTATTAGATTGCGATAATACTTTATCGGAAAACGATACTACTTATGATTTCTGTGATTTTTTGAATATAGAAAAATCTGCACTGAAACTGATATTTGCAGGAGATAGATACAGCAGTTATCAGTTTTTTCAAGTACAAAATCTGTATCAACAATTTAATAGTGAAGAACTTGAAGAAGCCGTTAAATACGCTGTTCCTAAAATCCAAATCAGTAATAAAGTATGGACATTTGTCAAACAGCAAAATACCAAAGCGTATATTTGTGCTTTAACTTCTGGTGTACAGAATATTTGGCAAAATAAAGCTGATGAACTTGGAGATATAGATAACGTATGGGGCAATGTAACCGATAAAACACAAACATTTTTCGTTACACCGTTATTAAAGAAACACATTACTCTTGCTTTTAAAGCCCGTGGTGTTCAAGTCATTGCTATTGGAGATTCTGTAATTGATATACCAATGTTGAAAGTTGCCGAGCAGGGGTATATTGTCGCCCATAAAAAGCTGAACCAAGCTGTAAGTGAATATTTTTTACGTAATCCCAACTCTCAAATCAAACAGATTTTTGCAACACAATGGCATTATCCTATCAAACAGCTTTTTTATAAGGAAAACTAAAAAATGGGAATTTTTATTTTACAGGAACATTTAGCAGACAATGAAAGCCATTGGATTGAGCGATGTAAAAGCAGTTCAATGGAAACAGGTTATAGGTTAAGGCAAGCACATTATGCTTTGGGTGTACATATGGGGAGTGCTATCTATACCACTAATCCCAACCAATCAAAGTTTGCTGTTTGGATATTGATGCGTGCAGGTTTGCCTTTTGGTTTGGGGATTGCTGATGGCTTGGAAGAGCAAGGATGTGATGTTGCCGTCTATTTTATTGATAAACAAATAGATAATGATACGTTGGCTTCCGTAAATACTAGAACTATTATATTAGCAGATGCGGTTATCAATTCAGGCAAAAGCATTGAACGTATTTGCACAATATTGCCTGAAATTGTTAAGCAATCTATGATTGTTGCTACAACTGTTATGCCAAGTAATGCTGTTTCACAGTTTGAACATTTTAACTTGATGACTGTGCGTGTATCGTCTAATCAATATCAAGGGGCAAAAGTTAATACCATTCAAAATGGTAAAGGTCCTGATACAGGGGATAGATTATTTAACACATTGTGATTTCAATGCTGTCTGAAAAACTTTCAGACGGCATAATCTTTCCTATAAGTAGTCAATAAATGGACTGCTTTTACCCAAAACATAAAATTCAGGTCAATTTCAATCTACTAAAAGAAAAAATGAAAACTGTCGCCCTGATCCTTTACCCACATTTCAGCTTATTTCATTTTGCCGTGCCGCAAATGGTATTTTCCGCAACAGGATTGGCAAATGAACCGTTATTTGATTTGAAAATTGTGGCGGAACAACCTGAAATCTCGCTTTCAGGCGGTTCAGTAGTGCAAGCCGACAGTGATTTAAGTCTGCTTGAAACCGCAGATATTATTATTGTCCCCACTTGGAATGATTTTGATGAAAAACCAACAGCGGCATTGCAAACGGCGTTGCAACAAGCAAATGCCCGTGGCGCAATGCTTGTCGGGTTGTGTTTAGGCACTTACGCCTTGGCATATTCAGGTTTATTAGATGGCAAACGGGCGGCAACCCATTGGATGGGTGAAGCAGATTTTCATCAACGTTTTCCACAAGTGCGGTTAGATTTGAACGCACTTTATGTGCAACAGGGCAACTTGATGACATCCGCCGGCACAGCGGCTGGGCTGGATTGTTGTTTGGCAATTGTGCGGGAAATTTATGGTGTAAAAACGGCTAATCATTTAGCTCGGCTTTTTGTTACGCCGCCTCATCGTGAAGGTGGTCAGGCACAATTTATCGAACAGCCCGTCCCACGCAAAACACCTGATGAAAACATCAACGAACTGCTGGACGACATTCGCAAAAATCTGCAAGCGGTCTATTTTATTGATGAAATTGCAAATCGCCTGTCAATGAGCCGTAGCACCTTTACTCGTCATTTCCGTAAAGCCACGGGGCAATCCTTCGCACAATGGTTGATTGACAGCCGCTTGCAAAAAGCTCGTGATTTACTAGAAAGCACCACTCTATCGATCGAACAAATTGCAGAACAAATCGGCTTCCAAAGTGCGGTCAGTTTCCGACAACATTTCAAACAACGCTTCCACGTCAGCCCAAATGAATGGCGGAGGACTTTTGGGGGGTAAAAATTTAATTACTGTGCTATCTAGTACTGTTTTTAGGACAATAAAAATACGAAAAGAGCGAGCTACGCTAGTTCAAATTGCAAGTAATATCTTCAGTAAAAATTAGTCCCTTAATACAATCATTAATAATCGTAAACATATCTTTGTTCACATCTAATTAATTCCACCAACGTTTAAATTCAAACATAATGCGACCATGTAACAAATATTCCAGCGTGCATGCATACAATATGAAAATACCGAATATCGCAACAGCTATAGCACCCAACCGCCATAAGATGGACGTTTTGGTGTCAAATATTCGACAGATAAAATATATAGCAAGCGGAATGTAAACAACCAATTCAACCAACATCAACATCACAAATAACATGCCCATTTTTATGTCCCTTAATTTTAAATCGATAATTGAATAATATACTAACACCACAAAATGGTACCTAATATACATACAGTTTTGAGTAATTCAGAATAATCGGCATGTCAGCACTCTTCTCTAATAAGGCTAACATCTCACTACTAGCACTAGTGCAATTAATCTCTGCCGTAGCTTAGATTATAATGTTTCGTGTTAAAATTCTGATTATGGGCAGATACCAAGCAGAAAAAGAGATTTACAGAACATTAGGAAAATTAAACCGCTTGTAAATACCTATCAATAAAACCATTCATTACTATCGAACGCTTTTGTTCATTAGTAATGGACGGTTTTGTTTTTTAATGTACAACATAGCAAACCAATAAACGTAATTAGAATAAGTATCTGTTTTGTGTGCTGAGTCACAGCCTAGTGCCTTCTAAGTGGTTGTAGGTTTTCAGTTCATACCCCACACTTTGAATAGAGCATTATTTGGCTCTAGGAATCAGCGCTGATAGAACACAAAGTCAAACTCATGCCGTCTGGAAGTATTTTCAGACAGTATTTCCATTCTACAAGCGGTTAAATTTCCCCAATATTTTACGAGTTCATTTACAAATCTAAATTTATAGATATAATATTCACATCAAATTTTGGAGCGAATATGGAATTAGTCGAAATTTTTAAAGTATTGGCGAATGAACATCGCTTACAAATGTTGCGTTGGATTAAGTCGCCCGAGCAACATTTTCGTGGGGCGGAGTTTACTGCTGATGCGATTGCAGCTGATGGTGGCGTGTGTGTGCAAGCGATTACGATTAAGTCGGGTTTGGCGCAATCCGTAGTATCAGGTTATTTAAATAGTCTGAAAAAAGCTGGGCTAGTGGAAATAAGCCGTTCAGGCAAGTGGACGTATTACCGCTACAATGCTGAAAAAATCGAGCGATTTCTAACCGCTCTTCGTGTTGCGATTTAACTGAAAACGCCGTTATTTGGCGTTTTTTTAAAGCCAAGACATATCTATATTTTTAGATTTAAAGAAATAAGGATTCATTATGAAAATTGAAATTTGGTCTGATTACGCTTGCCCATTCTGCTATATAGGCAAACGTCATTTGGAAGTAGCATTGAGCCAGTTTGCCCACGCTGAGAACGTTGAAATCGTACATAAAGCTTTTGAACTAGACCCAACTGCGTCAAATGAAGTTACCACGACAACACAGCAACGTATTAAACGCAAATACGGTAGAACACCTGCAAATGCGAGAGCATTTATCCGCCACGTGGAAGCCACAGCCCAAAAGGCTGGTTTAGAGATGAAATACGAAACGGTGCAAAACACCAACACTTTTGATGCACACCGTTTGACCAAATTAGCAGAAAGTTTAGGCAAAGCCGATGTGATGAACGAGCGTTTAATGTACGCTTATTTCACTGAAAATCTGGCTCTTGCGGAACGTAAAAATTTAGTGAAATGTGGCGAAGATGTCGGTATTAATCGTGAATTGATAGAAAAATTATTGGACTCTGACCAGTTCGCTAACGAAGCTCGCCAAGACGAACAAGAAGCCCGCCAAATTGGCATTCAAGGCGTGCCCTTTCTTGTGATTGACGGCAAATTTGGCTTATCAGGCGCACAACCTGCAGACTATATGTTGCAAGCCCTAAACCAAGCGTGGAACGAGCAAGCCGAATCTGAGATCACCGCAGGAATAGCGTGCGGTATTGATGGGTGTAACTGATGGCAAACATTCTTATTCCACATTGCGAACCGCTTGTTGTGCCGTCTGCAAAAAATCCTGAAAATCCTACCGCTTGCGTAATTTTCCTACACGGCTTAACCACCAGCGGTTTGCAATTCCGCCCTGTTGCCGAGTATTTAGCGAAGTTGTTGCCGAATGTAAAATTCGTTTTGCCTTCTGCCCCTGTGTGGTTCGTCAAATGGGCGAACGCCCCCGTTTCGGGCTGGTACGATTTACTAGGCGATAATTTTCTCGTTGAAGAAGATGGAGAGGGCATTCAATGTGCGGTCAATTATGTACATAAATTGATCGATGAACAAATCGCTCAAGGCATTCCAAGCGAACGGATTTTTTTGAGCGGTTTCTCCCAAGGCTGTGCCATATCACTGCTAGCTGGCACAACCTACTCTAAACCACTAGGCGGCATTGTTGGCTTATCAGGCTATCTTCCGTTAGCTAACCAATGGCAAGACAGCGGATATTTTACGCCGATTTTATGGCTACACGGAAGCCAAGATCTGCTGATTACGCTCACGCAGATTGAGCAAGGCAAGCAGATGCTAGCGAAAAACCGTGATTTCACTTTCAAGATTTATCCTATTGAACATTTTGTGGCAATGCCCGAAGTGGAAGAAATGGGGAAATGGATTCAATCAAAACTTTAATTTGGAGAAACAATGACTTTAAATAAATTCATCAAAACCGCTATTACAACAGCAATGATGGCAACTTTTACTCAAGCAGTAATAGCTGAAACGGCGCATACTCACACATCTACTACACAAGCAAATGAACAAGTTGCAGGGTTTTACCGAATGCAATTAGGCGATTTATTAGTTACTGCGTTATATGACGGCCCTGTGAACGTGCCACATAAATGGATCCACGGCATTTCAGCAGATGAAATGCAAGCGGTATTCGACAAAATGTTTTTACCACGCACTGCAGACGGAATTCAAACAGCTGTTAATGCATTTTTAATCAAGCAGCCTTCAGGTTATACCCTCATTGATGCAGGAGCTGCAAAATGCTATGGCGATACGTTAGGTCATATTGTTGAAAACTTAAAAGCATCAGGTGTTCAACCTGAAGAAGTGAAAAACATTGTGGTTACGCACTTACATTCTGACCACGCCTGTGGTGTGGCAACCACCGATGGTAAAATGGCATTTCCAAATGCAACACTTTACGCGCCGAAAAAAGATGCAGATTTTTGGTTAAGCAAAGAAATTGCAGCCCAACAGCCGAAAGAAGTACAAATTTTCTTTGATTCGGCTCGCCAAGCGGTAACGCCTTATCAAGCAGCAGGACAATTTAAAACATTTAATGAAGGTGAAAACCCTATTGAGGGCATTGAAACTGTACAAGAATTCGGACATTCACCAGGTATGACAGGCTATTTAGTTGGTTCAGGCAAAGATCGATTGTTGGTATGGGGCGATATTATTCACAGCCATACGATTCAGTTAAAAAATCCTGATATTTCAATGGAAGTAGATAGTGATGAAAAAGCAGCGATTGCTACCCGTAAACGCATTTTAAAACTGGTGAGTGAAGGGAAACTTTGGGTAGGTGCAGCACATATTCCATTCCCAGGAATCGGACATATTGTGAAAGAAGAACAAGGGTATTCTTGGGTGCCAGTGCAATACTTACCTTTAGAAAATCAATAAGATACAAGCGGTCTTTTTTTGCAAAAAAATAGCAAAATTAGACCGCTTGCCATAAGGAGAAAAAATGCAAACACAAAAATCCATTGCATGGTTTATTTTTGCAGGACTGTCAGCAAGTTTGATTTCTATCGGCTTGGCACGTTTTGCTTATACGCCACTATTACCGTTGCTAATTAGTGAACAATGGTTTTCAGCTTCAGATGCAGCTTATTTAGGTGCGGCAAATTTAGCTGGATATTTGATCGGTGCGTTATCTGGGCGACCGATGGGAAATGCCTTTTCTAACAAGCAAACATTACGTGTAATGATGCTGTTAGTTACACTCTCATTTTTTGCTTGCGCCTTCCCGCTTTCAACTGCTTGGTATTTCGTTTGGCGATTAATTTCAGGGATTTCAGGTGGTGCAATTATGGTATTAGTTGCGGCAACTATCACACCACACGTACCTGCAGAACGCCGTAATCTTGCTAGCGGTGCAATCTTCTTAGGTATTGGCTTAGGAATTTTCGCTTCCGCTACCATCGTGCCAATGTTGATTGATTTAGGGCTAAAAACAACGTGGTTTGGCTTGGGTGTTTTTTCTACAATTTTAACCTCGCTGAGTTGGTTTAATATTCCTGATCCCGTAGCAAAAGTACAAGAAGTGGGTAATTCCCCAATATCAGCATCGGTTCAACAACACGCTCCCGAACCTAAATCTATCTTTCTCATTTTATACCTACAATACGGATTGATGGCTGTATTTATTGTTGCACCAGCCGTATTTATTGTGGATTACATTGCACGAGGCTTACAATTTGGCGCTGGAACAGGCGCACTATTTTGGGGCCTATATGGCATCGGTTCGATGATTGGGCCACCACTTTATGGATATTTCGCCGATAAAGTTGGTGCAAAACCAACTTTACGCACGGTACTAGCGGTCGAATTTTTAGCTATTTTTGCATTATGTGCCACAGAAAATATCATTGTAATGGCGATACTTACGGTTATCATCGGTTCATTTCCACCAGGTATCGTGCCATTAATGCTTGCTCGCATTTTTGAAATGACCTCCTGTCCACGGCTACGCAACGTAAACTGGAGTAAAGCTACCATTTTCTTTGCATCTGCTCAGGCATTAGCTGGTTATGGTTTATCCGCTGTATTTAGCGCCACCCACAATGACCACCGAATTCTGTTCATCCTTGGTGGCATCGCATTACTAATCTCATTAAGTATGGAAATACTGTACCGTAAAACACAACAAGTGTGATTGATTTTCCCCAACATTTTAAACAACGCGTCTAAGTCAGAAATGAATGGAGGAATGTTTGGGAAGCATGAGTAAAATAAAAACTAACATAGCAAGCGGTCGTAAACTCCCAACAATTTACGACCGCTTGTATTTTAGAATCGACTCAAATCCAACCCACCTGCTGTTTTCTCATTCGCTTTGAGATAAGCAGGGTGGGTTTCGATTTGTTCTAGGTAACGGGTGATATTTGGGTAATCCGCTTTGTTCACATAGTTTAAGCCCCATTGTAGTGGGAAACTTAATGCAAAATCTGCGCCGGTGAGTTGTTCGCCTACGATCCAAGTTTTGCCTTCTAGCGATTGTTCTACGTGATTGAAATATAAGCCGACTTGTGCGTTGGTGTATTGGGCGAAGTCGCCTAAATCACCTTTCTTTGAGACTAACGCTAACAAATTCGCTGAGAACATTGAGGCTGAAATCGCTAACCAGTAAACGTAGTTAGAATAAGCGTCCGTTTTATGGGCTGGGGTGAAGCGGTTTTCAGAATCATAACGGTCAAGCAAGTGTTGGATAATCGCATTGCCTTCCGCTAACACTAAATCGCCGTCTTGTAACACAGGGGCTTTGCCAAGTGGGTGTTGTGCTTTCAGTTCTGCTGGTGCGAAACCTGTACCTTCTAAGCGGTCATAAATTTTGAGTTCGTAATCCACACCTAAGGCTTCAAGTAGCCATACGATACGGTGTGAACAAGATTGTTTTAGATAATGTAACGTGATCATATTTTTTTCCTTAAGTAACAGGGAATGTAAAACTTCTATAACTTATAACCTGCTTTAATTTATAAGTTTTTCTTCAAAGTGTTTAAAGAAAATAGATTATTATAAATTTATCTTACATAAGATATAATTTCTCACAACTCAAAAGACACTATTTCATAGGAGAAATTATGAGTTTTCAAAAAGAGCAAATGCAACGTTTTCAAACTGCCATTAACACTGCTGATGAAGCATTAATGTGTGAGTTAGTAGCTGACGATGCCCCATTTTATACACCAATGTCTCCTGAACCAATGGTTGGCGGAAAAGGTTATCTGGCGATTGTTCATTTATTCCGCCAAAGCTTCCCTGATGTTCAATGGCAAGCCGAAGCAATGGTCGAAGAAGGCAATATCGTTGTGGTGCAATGGCTATGCACAGGCACTCACTTGGGCGATTTTATGGGTAAAGCCCCTACGGGGAATAAATTCGCAACACGCATAATGAATTTTTATTACTTCAATAAACAAGGCAAAATTATCAACGATGTAGCAGCAGAAGGCTTAATCAAAATCGTTGAAGCTGTCGGTTTGTTAGGTCGCTAATTTTTTTGTAAAGTTTGAGCGATATTCATAAATTGGCAAAATTTCACGAAAATTCGACCGCTTGTTTACTCGCCATATAGACAAAATACCGCCTGAAATATCAATCTCAGGCGGTATTACTTTCTTCCAATAGCGGTAAAACTTTGCAAAATCTAACCGCTTGTCAGCGAATTAAGCAATACCATTTAATAGTACCGCACGCCCTAGTGTTGCATTCAAACGCATTGATTTGATTTTTTCGTATTCAGGGCTGGTGTACCAAGCTCGGGCGGCCGCCATATCAGGAAAGCGTAACACTACGGAACCGTCAATTTCCGCACCCTCAAGGGCTTGACATTCACCGTTTGCCACCAAAATCTCGCCACCATACGGAGCCAGTGTCGGCACGCCTAGTTGTAAATACTCATCGTAAGCGGTTTGATCTTTCATTTCGTCACGAATAAAAACCACATAGGCTGTCATTGTTAATTTCCTTATAGATCAAAGAGTTGTATCACATTCACGTGTAAACGCACGTCCACGTTGCCACGGGTTGCATTTGAGTATGGGCAAGTTGCGTGGGCTTTTTCGATTAAGGTTTTCGCCTCTTCTACGCTTAAGCCTTCCACGGTAATGGTGATGTCGATCTCAAAGCCGAATGCACCGTCTGGTTTTTGACCGATACCCACGCCAACAGTCGTTGAGTGTTTAGTCGGTTTAATGCCTAGCGTTGGGGCAATGTGGATAATCGCATTGTCAAAGCACGCTGCGTAGCCCATTGCGAAAAGCTGTTCTGGGTTCGCACCCACTTTGCCACTTTCGTTTTGGAAGCCGACTAAATCTAATGCGAGTGAACCGTCATCTACTTGTGTGCGACCGTCACGACCGCCTACTGATGTTGCAGAGGTTTTGTAAAAAATTTTCATTGTGTATTCCTTCTAAATAAAGATTAAATATCTAATGGTTTCCAGTCTTGACCTTTCACAGGTGGCAACCACGCACCGCCTTGTTGAGATAAGCCCCACAGAATGTCTGGCATACCGTATTGGTCGGCACGAGTTGGATCAAGCTCGGTTGCGATTTCGCTATCACGGTTTTCTTTCAATAAAGTCGCAATGTTTGGATTGACCATTACCGCTTTACCTAAGCCGATAAATTCCGCCCAACCTGTTTGGAATGCCGCTCGGATTTGCTCACCTGAAAGTAAGCCTCCTACACCGATTAATGGCAATTTGCCGTTAATGCGTTCATGAATAAGTTGCATACGAGTGAGGTTGGTATCTGCACCACGACGTGCTTTTTTGTCAAATTCGTGCAATGAAACATGTAAGTATTGCAATGGTTTTTCCACTAACGCATCAATTAAAGCGAAAGTATCTGCCATTGTTAAGCCATTTTCGCCTGGTTCTTCTGGCGAGAAACGGTAACCCACGATAAATTCAGGTTTTGCATATTTCTCTTTTAATGCAATAACTGAGTCCACAATCGCCAATGGGAAACGTAAGCGTTTTTCAAGGCTACCACCCCATTCATCTGTACGGCGGTTAAATTCGCCCGAGAAGAATTGTTGGATCAAATAACCATTCGCACCATGAATTTCTACGCCGTCAAAGCCTGCTCGGATCGCCAATTCAGCTGCATTGGTATAAGCTTGAATTAATTCAACCACTTCGTCTGCAGTTGCTGCTTTTGCACCGCTTTCAGCGTGGTCTGATGCACTAACTAACGCTTGTCCGTCTGTTAAATTGGCTTGTGCATTCACGCCACCGTGATGAATTTGTAAAATTGCTTTGGTACCTTGCGCTTGCAACACTTTTGCCGTTTCACGCAAGCTGTCTAAGTGGCTATCGTCAAGGGCTTCAGGTTGTCCTACAAAGGTTTTACCATTTTTCGCCACTAACGTAGCCGCTGTGATAAACATCCCCATATCCACCGCACGGTTGCTAATAAAAGTACGTTCTTGCTCGCCTAATGTACCGTCTTCGTTTGAACCGAAGTGAGTCATTGGTGCAACCACTAAGCGGTTTTTAATTTCTACGCCATTGTTTAATGTATAAGTTTGAAAAAGTGAATTCATTATGTTCTCCCATTAATTCTTACCAATGTAGTACCGCACTTTCTTCAACCGGTACACGACCTAAATGATGTTTATTTTGCATTGCATCCCAATCAGGGTGACCAAACGAAATGGCGTGCAATAATTTATAATCACTTGAAATACCTAACTCTTCACGCACATCATCCGCAAACATTGCTAACGCTAATTGCGGAATACCGCCAAAACCACGAGCGGTTAAAGAAAGTAAAAAGGTTTGTGAATACATACCAATATCAGACGCAATGTTTACATCATGATTGTCCACCGTTGGCATAAATAAAAATGCCATATGCGGTGCGCCATAGCCGATAATGTTGTCATCGTAAACCACTTGGCGGCCTGCTTTGTCTTCACGAGGGATGCCGTAGCTGGTGGTAAAAACGTGTTCATATTGGTTACGCCAACGTTTTTCGTAATCACCCAAATACTTCGCTTGGTTAAATTCAAAATCCGCCGTGTTGCGACCTGCGGCAAAACTGTCTTTAAAACGTTTAAGCAAACGTTGCAAAGTCTCACCTGATACGACATGTACTAACCAAGGCTGAGTGTTACATGCAGAAGGGGCATTTTGTGCATCCGCTAACACTTGTTGGATTTCCGCTTCTGTCATCGGGGTAGGCAGAAATTTGCGAATGGATTGACGTGTACGTACGGTGGTTTCAAAATCTAACATAACTTACTCCTGAATATTCGTTGAGCTGACTTAAGCCTGCGTTGTAATAAAGTATGAATTTAATGATGATTATTCTACGTATTTCTTTCAGAAAGCAATATCGCATTTCTCTAAAATTCTTGCCTATTTATCTAAATCTTTAAAAGTGCGGTCGGTTTGTGTAAAATTTTGGGTAAATTTAACCGCTTATCAGTATTATCATACGTATATCAAGTAATAAGTATTATAGAATTTCTCTAAATTTTATGCCTGATTCTACAAATCTTTATTTTGCAGTCAGATCATAGTTCTAATCTTTGGTGGCGTAATACCGCAATCGCATAAGAAGGATATTTATCGACAAAAAGAAATTCAGGATCTACGCCGTATTGTGTTTTAGCATAATGCAAAATCGCTTGTCGTTGATTCATACCAAACTCCTTACGATACTATTGTTTGTTCGAGATGAAAAAATGCCGCCTAAAATTTCAGGCGGCATTTTATTAATTACAAGTCAAAAGTTTGCATCACATTCACGTGTAAACGTACATCGACATTGCCACGTGTTGCGTTTGAATATGGGCAAGTTGAGTGTGCTTTTTCGATTAAGGTTTTCGCATCTTCTAAGCTCAAGCCTTCCACGGTAATGGTGATGTCAATTTCAAAGCTGAATGCACCGTCTGGTTTTTGACCGATACCCACGCCCACTGTTGTTGAATGTTTCGTTGGTTTAATGCCTAGCGTTGGGGCAACGTGGATAATCGCATTGTCAAAGCACGCTGCGTAGCCCATAGCGAAAAGCTGTTCTGGGTTCGCCCCCACTTTACCGCTTTCATTTTGGAAACTCACTAAATCTAAACCAAGCGAACCGTCATCTACGCGTGTATGACCATCACGACCGCCTGTTGCTGTTGCTGATGTTTTGTAAAAAATTTTCATAATATTGTCCTTGTTGAAGTATTGTCTGAATGATGACTATTTTATGATTTTCATTTGCTAAGCGGTATCATATTTCTTTAAAATTCTTGCCTATTTCTACAAAGTTTATTGCCATGTGGATATTTCTATCCATTAATAACCTTTATTGTAATATCTAAATGATCTACTCATAAATGCTAATGTTTTTTTAAGTAAAAAAATTATTTAATTGCTTGAAATTCCGTCTGGTCATACCAATATAGAATACAATCATACTGTATAACAGGAAGTATTATGCCAAAAACAATTTTATCAGCCTTAAACCAGCTTATAGCTAACGATGTAAATATGCCTAAAGGGTGAGCCGAACGAGCTAGAGATAGTCAAAATTGGTTACTAAGCAATATAAAAAGATTCGAACAAAATAAAGAATATTTGTATTTTTGTGATGGTTTCAATTTGCATTTTGGTTCATTTTCTAGAAAAACTAAAATTAGACCGATCGATGACATAGATTTAATGATTGGATTGAATGGTCATAAATTATACTGGGAGGATAATGACAGGGATTATAAAGAATGTAGTATTTATTTGAAAAGTTATGAAGAACCAGAGTTATGGCGACAATGTTTGAATGATGATAATTCCTTAAATTCAACAAAAGTTTTGAATATATTCAAATCAGCACTAAGTAATATTTCACATTATAGTAATGCTGATATTCATAGAATGCAGCAAGCTGTAACTTTAGAGCTTCCTTCTTATGAATGGAATTTTGATTTAGTACCTTGTTTTCATACAACATCTAATGTTTATCTAATACCAAATGGTTCAGGTAAATGGATGAAAACAAATCCAGAAAAAGATAAGGAGCTTATTACTTCAGTAAATCAAAAGCATTCGGGAAAATTTTTAGAACTTGTCAGATTAGTAAAGTATTGGAATAGTAAGTCTTTTGCAAATAAATCGAAGTTTCAGTCATCTTATCTACTCGAAATAATGTTGGCTAAATATTATGATCGCCTATATTGGTTTTCTGATCTAGAAACTGAGTTTAAAAATTCTTTAACATATTTGTATTCAGCCCTTGATATAAATATAGCAGATCCGAAAGGAATTGAAGGGAATATTAATAGATTAAATGCTAATGAAAAACTAGTGTTAAAGAATCGTATTTGTTGTGATTTGATAGAACTAACTAAGGCTAATGAATCAGATAATATAATTAAAAAGTTTGATTATTGGAAAAATGTTTTGGGTCAAAATTTTCCTGATTATGAGGTTTAGTATGGTGGATATTTTTAGTAAACAGAATGAAGAATGGTATTTGAATAGACTAGTGGCTCAGAGGGTTAAATATAGTGAATCTAAAAATTTTAGAATATGTGAAAATGTTTTTTTGATTATTGCTATTCTAATTGAATTACTACAATATTTACCGTTTACCAATATAGCTAGTATTCAAGAAGTATACTTCAATATAGCTGCGACATTTTTCATCGCATTATCTCTTGTTATGGGGTATTGCGCAACTAGTCGTCAAGAATATGCCGCAGAGATACAACAAGAATTTGATTGTAGCTTATTTAATATATCTTATAGTGGACTCAAGAAATTTATAGATGATGATATTAATAAAATAGTAATTAAAGCTGAAAAAAGAGATTATTCAATCAAAGAACAAGTAAGAAATTGGTATTCAGATTCTATTTCTAATTTTAACTATCCCTATTCTGCATTAGCATGTCAATATCAAAATATAGGTTGGAATAGGAATCTCTCTCAGAAATATTTATCTTTTTTAAAATGGATTTTTTGTTCTCTTGTAATTATTATTCTTGCAATAGGATCTTATTCTTTCTTTAATAGCTTAATTAAAATAGATTCTTTGACTATAAATAACCTTTGGGGAGGGGGAATTATTGCCTTTGGTTTATTGAAACATCTAGGAGGCAAGATTTTTTCTCTAGGAAAATCTATAAAAGATAAAACTGAGTTTTTAGAACAAGAGAACAATGTATTTAGTAATATTAAGAATAACGATATTAATCAAGTTCCAGAAATTTTAAAAAGAATTCAAATGAAGATTTTCGAATTCAGAAAAAATGATAAACCAATTCCAGATATATTTTATAAATGCTATAGATTTAAAGAAGAAGTTAATTCACGTAAACGTTTAGATGTTCAATAAATATATGGACAGGGATTATCCCTGTCCTTCCTTATATCTTATTTTTTCAAACCTTGGTACGCATCTAGCATGCTATCTGCCGCACTTGCGATAAATGCCGTATCTGCACCGAGAGCAAAGAATGATACGCCAAGATCTGCGTAGTGTTTTGCTTGCTCTGGAGTAGCTGCGATTGTACCCACCGGTACGCCTAATTCACGAATACGCTTGATCGCATATTCCATTTTTGCCACTACGTCCGGATGCAGAATATTTGGACCTAATCCCATATCCACCGCTAAATCCGCAGGGCCTAAGAAAATCGCACCTACGCCTTTGGTGCTTGCGATAGCATCTAAATTTTCCATACCTTTTAGGCTTTCGATTTGCAACATAATCATTGATTCATCATCAATGCGTTGTTGATAATCAGGGATACGCCCAAAGCGAGAAGCTCGTACCACGCCTGCCCCCATACCACGTTTACCTTCAGCCGGATATTTCGCCCAACGAATGATTTGTGCCGCTTCTTCGCCACTTTCCACCATTGGTACGATAATGTTTTGAATCCCTGAATCCATTAACTGCTTGAATGTACCAGCGGTTGCTTCACCAACACGTACCACAGGTGTCATTTCATAAGGAGCGATCGCTCTAGCTACGTTTAAAATGGTCTGAATGTTGTACGGACCATGTTCCGCATCAATGAAAAGCCAGTCATAATCCGTGGTCGCAAGCACTTCCGCCACATCGGCTGAGGTGGTTTCTAACGCCACGCCATACTGCATTTTGCCCGCTTCGATGTTATGTTTTAGGTTGTTATATAAAAAATCTTTTACCATTGCCATTGTTTGCTCCTTATAGCATTTTTGCTAAATAAACTTGTTTTCCGACCGCTTGGATTAAGTCGATTTGCGACTTCGTCCAGTTTAAATCTTCTTCCTCATCTTTATAATATTCTTTGATAAGGTCGTAAGAGGTAATATCTAAATAACCCGCATTTAAAACGTCTTCAATGATTGGTAAGCCGTCTAGTGAGGCTTTTAAATCGTATGCTAAGAAGTCTTCAATATCGTTGAATATTTGGCGAGCGGGAATTTCGTCTTGGCGAATTTCGCCGTCTAAATCTAAAATGCGATTATGGAATTGAGCAATAAAATCCAATTCGGATGTACCGTGTTCCGCATATTTTTCTGCAAGCTTGGGAAATCCTTGGCTAGCAAATACGCGTGACATAATTTGATGATTAAGCGCATTTGCAGTAAGTTGTGTAGAGATATGTTGTAAAATTTCAATCGTTTTTTGTACGTCTTTCATTTTGTTTCTCCTTGATCACACGATAAATTCATTGCGTTTGAAACTGTGATTATCTTATGATAGCTTTTGTTTTACAGGTATATTATTTCTCCAAACAACTTGCCTAATTCTCCAAAAATGCAAATTATTGATAAATTATTACCGCTTGTACCGAAAAACCAACTTTGGCAAACACCCATTAAAGGGCTTGTCATTCAGCACGCTGATCGCCCAACGCCTGTGGCGAACACAATTCTTGAACCTCGCATTTGTATTGTGTTGCAAGGCGAGCGAAAAATTTGTATTGGCGATCAATGTACACTATTCAGTAATCAACATTTTATGTTCTGTCCGGTAAACGTGCCATTGTCGGTAGAAGTGGCGGAAGCAAGCCCTGAAAAGCCCTACTTGATGATGACGATGAAAATCGACCTAAACATGGTGGCAAGTATCGTGCCACATATTCCAAAAACTATTGCAAAACATCAGCCAAAATCGACCGCTTTCTTACAATGGCAAATGGAAGAAAATTTGCTGGCTCAGTTTGAGCGTCTAATTGATTTGCTCAAAACGCCGGAAGATATTGATTTTCTTGCACCGCTCATTCAACAACAAATTTATTATGTTCTGCTAAAAAGCGATCAAGGGCAGAAATTACGGGAATTGGTACAAATAGGCAGCCACACAAATCGAATCGCTCAAACCGCACTTTGGATCGAGCAACATTTGTCTGAACCGTTACGGGTAGATGATTTAGCGAAACAGGCGGGAATGTCGGTTTCAGGTTTTCATTTACATTTTAAAAAAATGACCAATATGTCGCCGTTACAATATCAAAAATCGCATCGCCTACTGACCGCACAAAAGCTTATTCAAACCAAGCAAAGCAATATCGCTAATATTGCTTTCCAAGTCGGTTACGAAAGCCCAAGTCAGTTTAGCCGAGAATATAAAAGACATTTTGGGGTAAGCCCGAAAGGGGATGCGAGATAGTGTAGTTTTGCTATTCAGTAACAAACAACAAGCGGTGGTAAAATTTTAGGAATTTACCACCGCTTGTATAACCTGATTAGCGAGACTTATTTTACCCACTCAACGACATCAGTCATTGGCTGGCGAGCTTTCGGGAATGGTTCCATACCACGATAACCAAAAGCAGCCATTACACTCACTTTGAATAGGTTTGGATCAAACAAACCGGCATCTGCCAGCATTTTATTCATCTCTTCTACATGGAAACCTTCGATCGGCGTACTGTCGATACCAATCATTGCAGCAGAAGTCATCATATTTGCTAATGCAATATAGCTTTGGCGACAAGCCCAATCGTAAAAGCAAGTAGGATTATTCGCAATCGCAATATGTTCCTCTGTGAAATCTTTGTAGAAAGTATTACGTAAATCCACCACTTCTTTTGGTAAATGATATACATCATTCATAATATATTGTGTGTAATCGCTACCTTGTTTCAGCGTATTTTCTTGGCGAACAAGGAACACGACAAAATGGCTACAATCCGTTGCTTTATCTGCTGCGCCCCAAGCATTATCACGAATCAGTTCACGAATTTTACGGTTTTCAATGACCAAAAATTTCCAAGGTTCAAAACCAAATGAGCTTGGCGATAAACGGCCTGTTTCTAAAATGAATTCAAAATCTTCCGTACTAATTTTTTTAGTCGGATCATATTGTTTACATGCGTGACGGAAATGAAATGCGTCTAAAATTTCTTGTTTAGAAATTGCCATTAAACTTCTCCTTAAAATAATTCGACTACGTTAATATCAAGTGATTGACTAAGTAAATCCGCAAATTTTTCAACCGCTTGCGTAAAGTGAGCTTGTTGTGTGTGAGTTTCTAAATCCGCCATTGACTGCCACTGTTCAACAAAAGCAAAAGTATTCTCTTTGCCGGCAACAGTACCAAGTTGGTAACTCACACAACCTTTATCTTGGCGAGAAGCCTCAACCAATGAATTAACCAATGTTTTAAATGTATCAATATGTTCCGGTTTAACTACCGCAACCGCATAAACTGCAATCATCATATTCTCCGAGCAATGTAAATGAATTAAGGCTGGCTAGTTTAATGTTTTTATATATTGAATAGAATAATCTATAATAGGAATTTATCTTCCAAAAATGGAAGGAACATTAATGGGGGATGATATGGATTTAAATGCAATTAGAATGTTTATTTGTGCGGTACAAATGGGCAGTTTGTCAAAAGCAGCTGAAAAATTACAACTGCCTCTTTCTACCCTAAGTCGTAACATCAGTGAATTAGAAAAGAACTTACGAATTCAGCTTCTTGAGCGAGCTAAAACCGGCGTTACGCCCACTGTTGCCGGTCAAAAATTTTACGAGCAAACCTATCTCAATATGGAAGCCATTTTAGAGGCGGAACGTAATCTACACCATGATGAACAACAACTCAGCGGTCTACTAAGAATTACCACGCCACCTTCTTATTTTCCTGCGTGGAAAATCATTCGAGACTTCCAACAACGTTATCCAAATGTTCAGATACAATGTACCGCCAGCGAACGTATTACCGACTTTTTTGCTGACGGTGTTGATGTCGCTTTTCGGTTTTATCGAGAATCGGACGATCGAGTAATCGCCAAAAAATTAACGGAAGTTGGGCAAATATTGGTAGCCACCCCTGCATTTTTAGCCAAGTTCGGGGCACCTAATTCCTTGGAAGAATTACAACATTTCCCTCTCGCAGGCTATGGAGAAAATGGAAGATTACGACTCGAAAAAATGTTTTTACAACAAAATATTGAGCTTCCCGCCTATTTTGTTAGTAATGATTTTCAAGCGATTTTGGAATATGCACTGCATGATTGTGCTATCGGCTTTTTGCCCCCTTATTGTGTAGAACAATATCTTACATCAGGGCAATTAGTTGAAATTCTGCCTAACGAGCCTAAATACCAGCATCAAATGTACTTGGTTTACCCCTCTCATAAACATCCTTCCGCAGTATTAAAGGCATTTGTGAAGTTTTGTTTAGCCGATAACAAATGTGGGAAATAGAAACAAAAATTTTGGATAGGTATGAAATGCTATACAAGAAAATAGTTCTTTCTTAATACGGTTACAAAACAATAGAGGTAGGCAATTCTCATTAGAGAAACCTACCATCTATAACTATATTTAATTGCTTTTCTGTTTACTGAAACGAGAGAATATACAAGCGGTTAAATTTTACCAAAATTTTGCAAAAAATTAGGGAAATTCATCCACTTAATACGCTGTATGTATTTTTAATCATTTGTAGAATTACTAATAAATACCAAACAAACTAAATATTGTAATAACAATAACCGTAGCAACAATCGGCAATAAGAACGAGGTTACCGCAATCTCTAAATACGATTCTTTATGCGTCATGCCGGTATTACTTAATAATGTAAGCACCGCTCCATTATGGGGCATAGTATCCAAACCACCTGATGATAAAGATGAAATACGGTGGAACGTTTCTGGTGAAATATTAGCTTGTTTAGCAATAGCAAGATATTTCTCACCTAACGCTTCCAACGCAATCCCCATCCCACCGGATGCTGAACCGGTCGCGCCAGCCAAAACGTTAACCGCCACGGAAATCGAAATAAGCGGACTACCCGGAATGTTAAGAATCATTGTTGTTAAATGTTCAAACCCAGGAGCCATTCTGACCACACTACCGAAACCAACTGCAGCAGCCGTATTGATAATTGCTCCAACCGCACCGTTAGCCCCTTTACCAATAGCCGGAATAAATTTATCTCGTTTATTCCAATTTAAGACAACAGCTAATGTTATCCCTGCAATTAATGCTAAAACAATATTCTTAGGATCATTACTTTTTAGTCCAATCATTGCAGGAACAAAGTTCAAAACACCAATTACACTGATAAGCGGTAAAATAGCAAGGAGAGGGTTTGGTAGCTTTTCATTTTCAACTTCTCCTGCGTGGGAATGTGGTTCAGTGAAAAAAATTCCATTCGCTGCATATTTTCTACGGCGCATTTCGAGATATGCGACGCCGCCAAAGAATAAAACCGCTGAAGCAATAATCCCCATAATCGGAGCTGCCATCGCATCTGTCCCAAAATATCTGGTCGGAATTAAGTTTTGAATTTGAGGCGAACCCGGCAAAGCTGTCATTGTAAAGGTAAATGCCCCACATGCTATCGTCCCCGGAATTAAACGACGCGTAATATTCGCTTCTTTAAATACAGCTAAAGCTAAAGGATAGACGGCAAACACAACCACAAACAGACTGACACCACCATAAGTCAACAAAGCACATCCTAACACGATCGAAGCAATCGCGCTTTTTGATCCCAGTGCTTTAGTCAACCATACTGCGATTGATTTTGCTCCCCCGCTTACATCCATTAAATTGCCGAAAATAGCACTGAGTAAGAAGGCAGGGAACCATGCTTTAACAAAATCAACTAAGCCGTTCATATAACTGCCTAAATATGCATCCAGAACGTTTAGATCTCCGGTAAAAGCAACTATCGTTGCACAAAGTGGAGCAATCCAAACAATAGAATACCCTCTAAATGCAAGATACATGAGCAATACTAGCCCGATAAAAATCCCTAATAAACTAAACATAGATACTCCTTGTTTACTGATTACGATGGCTTTTATTTCAAAATTTAGTACATCCTTGTACTACATATATTTAGCCAGCAGTCCATCCACCATCGACCGATAAACAAGTCCCTGAAATTGACGCAGCAGCATCAGAACAAAGGAATTTTACAAACTCACCAATTTCTGTCGGCTCAATTAAACGCTTAACCGCCGCTTTTTGTAACATAATTTTACTGATAACATCTTCTTCCGAAATACCATGGTGAACAGCCTGATCCGCAATTTGTTTATCAACAAGAGGTGTTCTTACATAAGCAGGGCAAATTGAATTCACCGTAATACCATAAGCACCGCCTTCTAATGCAGCAACTTTGGTTAAGCCTGATAAACCATGTTTAGCGGATACGTAAGCAGATTTAAAATCAGAAGCAACTAACCCATGAATTGAATTTAAGTTGATAATTCGTCCCCAACCTTTCTTCTTCATATTTGGCCACGAATAACGCGTTAATAGGAATGGGGCGGTAAGCATTAAATTGATCATGAAATCCCACTTATCTTCCGGAAATTCTTCAATCGGTGAAACAGTCTGAATTCCGGCAACATTTACGAGAATATCTACTCCACCCAAAGTATCGGCAAAATCAACTGCTTCTTTACAGCCTTCTCGTTTAGATAGGTCTGCCACAACAAAGCTTGCATTAATTTTTTCCGCTTGTTCTTTTAAAAGCGCTTCATTGACATCAACCATCAATACCTTAGCTCCTTCATTTGCTAAAGTTTGACTAATTGCTAATCCAATACCACTTGCTGCACCTGTTACTAAAGCAACTTTATTATTTAACATAGATGTCTCCTTTTAAATTAAGATGAGAGAAAATAAGGTGTGCTACATTCAGCACACGCTTTGAATTAAACACGTTCAACAATCATGGCAATCCCTTGACCGCCACCAATACATAATGTTGCAAGTCCTAGTTTTTTATCTCTAGCATGAAGTGCATGAACCAAACTTACTAAAATTCTTGCACCACTCGCGCCAATCGGGTGACCAAGCGCAATTGCACCACCGTTAACATTCACCTTTTCCGGATCAAAATTCAGTTCTTTTCCTACTGCAAGGAATTGAGCCGCAAATGCTTCATTTGCTTCAATTAAATCAATATCATCTAAGCTCAGCCCTGTTTTTTCCAATACTTTTCGCGTTGCCGGAACAGGTCCCATTCCCATAATTTCAGGCGCAACACCACCGCTGGCATAGCCTTTTACACGAGCAAGGATTGGTAAGCCCAATGCTTTTGCTGTTTCCTCTTCTACAATAACAAGTGCAGCAGCACCATCATTGATCCCTGATGCATTACCCGCAGTAACTGAACCTTCTTTATCAAATGCTGGACGTAAAGCCGCCAATCCTTCTAAAGAACAATCTTTTTTTGGAAATTCATCGGTATCAAAGACAAACTCTTTTTTCTTCACTTTTACTGTAACCGGCACAATTTCATTTTTAAACGCACCCGCTTCAATTGCTGAAACCGCTTTTTGTTGAGAAGCCAATGCTAATTCATCTTGTTGTTCACGGGTAATGGCATATTTTTCCGCCACATTTTCAGCAGTAATGCCCATGTGGTAGTGATGTTCGGCACAAATCAATCCATCTTTTAAAATGACATCTTGCACTTTATTATCACCCAAGCGATAACCCCAACGTGCTTTACTATCTAATAAATACGGGGCTTGGCTCATATTTTCCATACCACCGGCAATAATAATCTTTGCATCCCCAGCCAAAATAGCTTGTACTGCTAATGCCACACTTTTTAAACCTGAGCCGCACACTTTATTTACTGTATATGCACTAACGTCCTCGCTAATGCCACTTTTTAATGCAGCTTGACGAGCAGGGTTTTGTCCTAAACCCGCCTGTAATACATTCCCCATAATAACTTCATCAACAGTGGTAATATCAATCCCTGCCTTTTCAATCGCATTTTTTATGACTATTGAACCTAATTCGACTGCACTTACATTTGCTAAAGAGCCACCAAAGTTACCAATAGCTGAACGTACAGCACTTGCAATAACAACATTTTTCATATTCATACCTCACTAAGAAATTTATAAAAAATACAAACCAATTACGAAAATAGGTGTAGTAAATATTAGAGCTGTCATGCAATAACCCATAATATCGCGGACACCTAATCCCGCTATACCTAATGCCGGCAACGCCCAAAACGGTTGCGCCATATTTGCCCACATATCACCATAAGCAATCGCCATTGTCGCTTTACCTAAATCTGCCCCTAGAACCTGCGCTGCGGGAATAACAAATGGGCCTTGAACAACCCAATGGCCACCGCCGGAGGGAACTGCAAAATTAACAAATGCAGAACTAAAGAATGTTAATACCGGGAATGTGTCTTTATTCGATACGCTCACAAAAAACTCAGTAATCATTCCACCAAGACCAGAGTGTTCCATCATTAATTGCATACCCGCATAAAATGGAAATTGGATAAGAATGCCAGCTGTACTTTTCGCAGCATTAGTAATTGCTCTTACATATGCTGCAGGCGAGCCGTGTAAAAACATACCAAGCATAAGAAAAATAAAGTTCACTGTATTAATAGTGAGATTAAACCCTCTCTCATAGAAATACATGGCAAGATAAGTAAACCCTGTACCAGCAATGAGATAAGCAAGGATTCGGCTTTCTTCAATTTTTTCTGCGATTGTTGCGTTCGAACCTAATGTTTTGCTGAAATCAGGATCTGATGCAAGTAACGAAGGATCAACCGTACGCACTTCATTTTCTTTCGGCATCATGAGCTTAGTAATGAAAGGCAATGAGATGAGTAACATGACGATAATGAAGATGTTATATCCCGTAAGTAGAGTTTGTGTTACTGGGATTACACCATTCAGATAAGATGAAGAGGTGATAAAATGGGAGATAGGGTTATTCGGTGTTGCCGCTTGTAATGGCATTGAGCCAGAGAAACCACCGCCCCATGTCATAAAACCGATATATGCACAAGCGATCAATAATGCATAATCAGTCCCTTTAATTCTACGAGCAACTTCTTTGGCAAACATTGCACCAACAACAAGACCAAATCCCCAGTTAATTGCACAAGCAAGACAGCTCATAAAAGTAACTAGCATAACCCCTTGTGCAGGGGTTTTTGCTATAGATGCAGTCAAGTTTAAGAAACGGCGAATTTGAGGTGCAGATGCTAAAGCGTTACCTGTAACAACGACCATAGCCATTTGCATACTAAATGCTAGGAGATTCCAAAATCCGTTTCCCCACATATCGATTAATTCGAGCGGATTATGATCCGTTAATCCCCAAGAACAGAAGAAAATGACTATACTAAGTAATACAGCAAGAACAAGAGGGTCTGGCATATATTTACTTACTATTGTAGTCATTATGCGAGATACTCGACTAATCATCTTTTCCTCCTAGCGGTCAGATAACACCATTTCTTTAAAGCTATCTGCAACAATAAATTCTGCTTCAGTCTTTTCTTTAATAGTGTTTAAATCCACATTTGGAGCGTGTTCCGTGAGCACTAATTTTCCATTGATGAATTCAAATACGGCTAATTCAGTGACAATCATGCTCACTTTATTTTTTGCCGTAAGTGGCAACGAACATTTTTTCAGGATTTTAGACGAACCCGATTTCGCACAATGCTCCATACCGATAATGACTCGGCGAGAACCGGTAACTAAATCCATCGCTCCGCCCATACCGGGTACCATTTTTCCAGGAACCATCCAGTTTGCTAGATTTGCATCTTGGTCTACTTCTAAACCACCTAAAACACAAGCATCTACATGACCGCCTCGAATCAAGGCAAAAGAGAAAGAGCTATCGAAAAATGCTCCGCCCGCCTTGATAGAACAAGGTTGTCCTCCTGCATTTACGATATTCGGATTGGGATCATCTGGATTAGCAGCAACTAAACCTAAAAAACCGTTTTCCGATTGCAATGTAATATCTATATCCTCAGGTAAATAATTTGCGACCATTGTTGGTAAGCCGATACCTAGATTCACTACATCGCCATCTTTTAATTCCATTGCAATACGACGAGCAATAAGTTCTTTTGCGTTCATAATCTATACTCCATATCTAAGAAACTAAGAAATCGACAAGGGTTGCCGGAGTCATGACAAGGTTTGGATCTAACTCACCTGTTTTTACGATATGAGCCGCTTCTACCATCACAACCTTTCCTGCTAACGCCATTAATGGATTAAAATTACGAGCTGCACCTTGGTAAATTAAGTTACCAGCTTCATCTGCCGTATCTGCTTTAATAATGGCAAGATCCGCTTTTAGTGGTAATTCCAATAAAAAATCTTTGCCATCAATTTGAATTTTTTGTTTACCTTCTTCAACAACAGTCCCTACGCCAGTTGGAGTAAGAAAACCGCCAAGCCCCGCACCACCGGCACGAACACGCTCAGCAAATGTCCCTTGCGGAACTAATTCAACTTCAATCTCCCCTGAGATCATTTTCTTACCTGTTTCGGGATTTGTACCAATATGAGAAGCAATGACCTTCTTAACGCGGTTATGTGCAATCAATGGACCGACACCGGTCTCGATTGTTGCTGTATCACTGCAAATCAATGTAATATCTTTAATGCCTGAATCTAAAATTGCTTGAACAAGTTTTGCGGATGTTCCAACTCCCATAAACCCGCCAGACATAATGCTCATCCCATCAAAAAGATATTTTTTTACCTCTGCAATAGGTATAACTTTAGACATACTTAACCTCCACTTGATAAGTTATGCTTATATACTGAAAAGAGAATTTATTCCTTATAGGTTTAACGCGTTTAATTTCTAAGGTATGAGAAAAGGTTAACAACAAAATCTGAGAGAAAGAAATACTAATTTTTTAACTACCTATAAATTTATTTTATAGCCTAAGTTGCAAATCAAGGTACAACACGATAACCTAGAACATCTAAGTAAAAGGGGAAAAAGAGGGGAAATAAATATGGATATTCGCCATTTACGCTATTTTGTCGCAATTGTCGATAATGATTTTAATCTCAGTAGAACATCTCAAAATCTCTATATTTCACAACCGGCTCTAAGTATGATGATTAGTGAGTTTGAGCAACGTGAAAATATACAATTATTTAAGCGTAACAATAATAAAATAATAGGCCTAACCTACCTAGGTGAAACATATTACAATGATGCTAAAGAAGTCATTAATAAATATACTGAAATGAACCGTAAGCTACATAAAATGGCAGAGCAAATTACGGGAAATATAACTATAGGCATTCCTCCATTGATTCTTTCAGTAATATTTTCAGAAATCATGCCTAATTTAATTCTTAATAATCCCACCATCAACTTTACGATTAAAGAGCAAGGGGCTTTTGTATTAAAAAATGAATTATTACTAGGGAATATAGATTTTGCTGTTTTGCTTTATCCGGAACATATTTCTAAAAATGTCATCGATTCGTTCGAAATCCATTGTTCGGAACTAGCTGTTTTCTTATCACCTCAACACCCATTGGCACGCAAAGAAATCATTGAATGGCAAGATTTACATAATGCAAAAATGGCAATTTTTGATAATACATTTATGATTCATCATCAATTAATGGAAACATTTGAGCGTAATAATATCTATCCGAATATTATTTTAGAATCTAGCTCATGGGATTTTTTATTAAACTTAGCAAAAATTAATAAAGATTTATTAACCATATTACCCTACCCTATGGTTGACCAATATCCATCTGACTTTATTTGTCGTAGAATTAATAAACCAATCCCATGGAGAGTTACATTATGTCGATTAAAGAAAAACAATTATTCAAATGTTGAAAACTATTTATTTGATATATTACTTAAAGAATTTGGATGCCAGAAATAACCGTCTTATAAATAGGTAAAAAATTATAAAAACTATTATCTTCGCAAGCTCTCCACTAATAAATTTCTTATCCATTGATATGCAGGGTCTTGGTGAGTACGCTCGTGCCACGCCATTTGGATTGCAAAACCTTGTACTTCGAGCGGAAGAGCTTTGCAGACCAAGCCAGTGAGATTATGAGTTAAACGCGATGGCACCAACGCAACCACATCGGTACTACGTAAGATATTCGGTAGCAATGAGAAGTGATTGACCGATACTGACACACGACGAGTTTTACCAAGTTTCGCCAGCGCTTCATCGCAAGCGCCGTAAAATTGCCCGCCGTCATAGGACATCATCGCAAAATCCAATTCACAAAAGTTGTCTAAATTTAATGGTTGGTTTGCCATTGGGTGATCTGCTCGCATCACGCAAACATAATGTTCTGATAACAGCGGTTTACTGTGTAAATCTGCTGGAATATGCCGAGTTGAAATGAGTGCGATATCGATGCGTGCCTGTTCGAATTGCGCTAACAAATCCACATCTTGTGCCGGTAAAAAAGCGACCCGAATTTTTGGTGCAAGTTGCTTCAAATGCGCTAAAAAAGGTGTACCGATAGCTTCCAAACCGTAATCGGTGGAAGCAATATTAATCGTCATTTCAGCCGTTTGCGGATCAAATTCCACCGGGCGTAACATTCGATTCACTTCCGCCAAAATAGTTTTAACCGAAGGCATTAATGCCAAGGCTCTGGCAGTCGGTTCAATCCCGTGTTGCACACGTACAAACAAAGGGTCACCAAAACTGTCACGCAGGCGATTAAGCATCGCACTCATTGCCGGTTGAGTCACAGACAAACGTTGTGCCGCTTTGGTCACGTTTCGCTCTTGCAAGAGTGCATCAAACGCTTTCAATAAGTTTAAATCCACCGTTCTAATATCACGCATCTTTATAACTTCCATAAACAAATATGATTAGTTTTTATATTATAACAAGCGGTAAAATTTATACAATTTTTTGCAAGTAAGGATTTAGACATGGCGAAATTTAGATATTTACAAACACCTTTCAAGCTCAAAAATCTTGAACTTAAAAACCGTATCGTGATGCCGCCGATGTGCCAATATTCGGCAACAGATGGCATACCGAACGACTGGCATTTTGTGCATTACACCGCTCGTGCGATTGGTGGTGTCGGTTTAATTATTGTGGAAATGACTAACGTTGCACCAAACGGTCGTATTACACCGAAGTGTTTAGGGTTATGGAATGATGCACAGCGTGATGCGTTTAAAGCGATTGTCGATTCCGTACATAAATACGGCAGTAAAATTGCGGTACAAATCGGTCACGCCGGTCGTAAAGCGCAAGATTGCGATGATGTGGTTGCCCCTTCAGCAATTCATTACGGTGAATTAGATTATGCAGGTCAGAATTTAAAAACACCTCGTGAATTAAGCAATGCGGAAATTCAATATGTGATTCAATCTTACCAAGACTCGGTAAGACGTGCGGTGGAAGCAGGTTTTGATGCGATTGAGATTCACGGTGCGCACGGCTATTTAATTCACCAATTCTCATCGCCGAAATCAAACCAACGTAGCGATGAATACGGTCAAGATCGCTTCTTATTCGGTGAGCAGGTAATTAAAGCGGCTAAAGCGGTAATGCCGGCGGATATGCCGTTAATCGTACGTATTTCAGCACAAGAATTCGGTGCGGACGGTTTTGATGCGGATTACGGTGTGGAAATGGCAAAACGCTTTGCGGCAGCCGGTGCGGATTGTATGCACGTAAGTGCCGGCGGTGACGGCGTGTTAGCCGAAGGCAAACATCCGCCATTTAACGCAGGTTATCAAGTGTATCTAGCTCGTGCAGTAAAACAAGCGACCGGTTTACCAACCATTGCGGTCGGTATGTTAGACGATGCGAATGTGGTTGATCACGTGTTAGCAATCGGCGATGCGGATCTAGTGGGCGTTGGTCGTGCATTATTACGTGACCCACAATGGTTATTGAATGTACAATACGCACAAAATGCGTCAAATAACAGCGGTATTGAATTTGTGCCGGCACAATATCAACGTGGTTATTTCTAATTAACGTCTATACAAGCGGTGTAAAAAGAAGCATTTTTTACACCGTTTTCTTATTTATCACACTCGGATTTATCACATTATGCAACTTTCTATTTTAAATCTCGTCCCGGTACGTGAAGGACAAGACTACGCACAAGCAATGCAATCTATGGTAAAACTGGCACAACTGGCGGAAGAACTGGATTTAGCTCGCTATTGGATTGCCGAACACCACAATATGAAAAACTTAGCCAGCTCGGCAACCACCCTGCTGATTCAACACGCGTTAGCCAATACTAAAAAAATTGCGGTCGGCTCAGGCGGTGTGATGTTACCGAACCACAGTCCTTATATTGTGGCGGAACAATACGGCACGCTTGCGACTCTTTATCCAAATCGTGTCCAACTTGGCTTAGGCAGAGCGCCCGGCACCGATATGCGTACCGCTAATGCGTTACGCCGAGGGGCAAAACATCTCGAATTTCCGGATGAAATTGCCGAACTGCGAGGTTATTTCCAAAATACCAATCCGGTTTCCGCTTACCCTGCCGCCGGTTTAGATATTCCGTTCTATATTTTAGGTTCCAGCACCGAAAGCGCTTATTTAGCGGCAGAACTGGGCTTACCTTATGCATTTGCCGCACATTTTGCCCCACGTATGATGATGGAAGCGGTCGAAATTTATCGCCGTTATTTCAAACCGTCCGCCTATTTGGCAAAACCTTATGTGATTATGGGCGTGAATGCGATTGTGGCGGATAGCGATGCGGAAGCACAAAGTCTAGTGACCACACAAACCCAATTCTTTATCAATGTCGTGACGAACGCACAACAGAATTTACAACCGCCAATGGCAAATGATGCGGAAGTATGGCAAAACTTTAACCGTACGGAAAACGAGCTGCACTTCGGACCGGTTGATTTACGTGAAATGCAGATTTACCACCAAGAAAAAGCGGTGGTGGAACAAATGACCGCTTGTACGCTAGTCGGCTCGCCGGCAACAGTCAAAGCTCAATTAACCCAATTAGCTAAACGAGTGGAAATTGATGAAATTATGGCGGTAACTTATATCTACGATGAACAAAAACAGGCAAAATCTTACCGCTTGTTGAAGGAAATTGTTGATCAATTCTAGCCTAGTCAACTAATGGCTTGCTTAAAAGTAGAGTTCCTCCCCTAAGAGAGAATAAGCGGTTAGATTTGTGCAAAATTTTGCAAAAAGTTTTGTCAATCTAACCGATTGTCTTTTTTCTAGTAGCAAAAAATGGCTATTTATGTTAAAAATTGCGACAAATTTTCTCTCACATTCCCATTCACATTAAAGGAACACAACAATGTCTTTACAAGCAATTATTGAAGCGGCATTTGAGCGTCGTGCTGAAATCACACCAAAAACAGTTGATGCAGAAACTCGTGCAGCAATCGAAGAAGTTATCGAAGGTTTAGATAGCGGTAAATATCGTGTAGCGGAAAAAATTGACGGTGAGTGGGTAACTCATCAGTGGTTAAAAAAAGCAGTATTACTTTCATTCCGTATCAATGACAACCAAATTATTGACGGCGCAGAAACCAAATACTACGACAAAGTAGGTTTAAAATTTGCAGATTACACTGAAGAACGTTTTGCACAAGAAGGTTTCCGTGTGGTGCCGTCTGCAACTGTACGTAAAGGTGCATACATTTCTAAAAACTGCGTATTAATGCCGTCTTATGTAAACATCGGTGCATACGTGGGCGAAGGTACGATGGTTGACACTTGGGCAACCGTAGGTTCATGCGCACAAATCGGTAAAAACGTTCACTTATCTGGTGGCGTAGGTATCGGTGGTGTGTTAGAGCCGTTACAAGCAAACCCGACTATTATCGGCGATAACTGCTTTATCGGCGCACGTTCAGAAGTGGTTGAAGGCGTAATCGTAGAAGACGGTTGTGTAATTTCAATGGGCGTATTTATCGGTCAATCAACTCGTATTTATGACCGTGAAACCGGCGAAATCCACTACGGTCGTGTACCGGCAGGTTCTGTGGTTGTATCCGGTAGTCTTCCGTCAAAATGCGGTAAATACAGCCTATATTGCGCAGTCATCGTGAAAAAAGTTGATGCGAAAACTTTAGGTAAAGTGGGCATCAACGAATTACTTCGTACCATCGAAGAGTAATTAAATCCTCCCGCCCCCTCTTTGCAAAAGAGGGGGATTTTTTTACCGCTTGTAAGGAATCGATATGAAAAAAATTCTTCTCTTAAACGGCCCTAATTTAAATATGTTAGGCAAACGAGAACCGCATATTTACGGCTCGCAAACCCTCGCAGATATTGAACAACACTTACAACAATCAGCTCAGGCACAAGGCTATGAATTAGATTATTTTCAAGCAAACGGTGAAGAGCCGCTGATTAATCGTATTCATCAAGCATTTCAAAATACCGATTTTATTATCATCAACCCCGGTGCCTTTACCCATACCAGCGTGGCAATTCGTGATGCGTTGTTGGCGGTATCTATTCCGTTTATCGAAGTCCATCTTTCAAATGTGCACGCTCGTGAACCTTTTCGCCATCATTCTTATCTAAGTGATATAGCAAAAGGCGTGATTTGCGGTTTAGGTGCAAAAGGTTATGATTACGCACTCGACTTCGCAATTTCAGAATTAAACAAAATACAATTAGAAGAGGTAATGAATGGCTAAAGATGCTCTTATTTTAATTGGTATTTATTATTCTACTTATTATAAATAAAAAATCAGGTTAATTATAAAAAATGTCAAAACTTTCCTTTATATCTATTTTAATTATTCATATAGGACTTTTTATTTATCTTACCTCCATATTTTCTATAATTAGAAAAATTATGGTTAACTCATTTATTGAAAAAGACATATTAAACAAAGCAGAAAATATTCAATCCATTAATCGAATGTGGAATATCGGACTTCGTTTTGATTTAAAAATAATCTCTTTATTTTTAGCTGTACCCTTTATTATTTCGAGCATACTCCTAACGACACTATCTCACCAAGTGATTTTAACAGGCTATTCTTGGTATGCGATTATTATTTCAATTTTATTTTCTCTAGTTTTAATAGGAAATTATTACTATTTTAAAACTTATAAAACTTATTATGACGTTTTTATTTTTGGTCTCATTGAAGAGGATACTAAAGCTGTCTTAAAAAGTATTTTTGATGACTACCCTTTATTTAAGATATCTATAACATCTGTTATTTTAGGGCTAATTCCTTATTATTTTATTCAAAGTGCTGCCATTATCCAATATGAATTATCTAATTGGTTAAACGTATTATCATTTATTCTAACGATATTAGTAATGTTTTTAATGATTCGTGGAACGATTAATTCTAAGCCATTAGGTAGAATTCATGCTCAAGTATCATCATTAGCCATTTTAAACAAAATGGTTCCGAATGGTGTTTTAGCTATTCGATGGGCTTTCCAAGATAGAAAAAGCAATGTCACTTTTGCTGCAGTAAATCAAAAAGAAGGTGAGCAACTAATTAAGGATGCTTTAGCTTTAAATAAAGACACATTATATGCTCATACGCCAAAGAACGAGTACTTAGAAAAGAAAAAACCTAACGTTATTCTAGCTATTATGGAAAGTTTTGGGGGAAATGGATTAATTACTGATGATCCGATAAACAATGATTTATTAGCTTCTTTACGCCCTTATATGGAAAGTGAATTTGTATTTAAAAGATTCCTTTCCTCCTCTAATGGAACTATGAGCAGCCTGGCATCAATTTATTTTCATAGCCCGGTACAAGAAATAACGCAATCAATTGTTCAAAATACAGTAATTAAGACAAATCCATTTTTGGTCTATAAAGAAAAAGGATATAAAACAGTATTTATTTCTGCCGGTAATTTGATGTGGAGAAATTTAGCTAATTATTTACCCATTCAAGGTGTTGATGAGATCTATGATCAAAATGACTTAATGGACAGATACCCGGAGTCCAAAAAGACATTTTCATATTGGGGAATAGCGGATGAATTTGCATTTAAATTAGCAGAAGAATTATTAGCTAATGCTAATGAACCAATGTTTATTAACATTTTAACAATTACAAACCATCCTCCGTATCAAGCGCCTAAAACATATGAAGCTAAAATAGTGGATCCGAATGTACTTGAAGGGAGAATGGGAGATAATGAAACCGAACGTCGTAATATACTAGAAAGTTTTCAGTATGCTTGTAATGCATTGGGCAACTTCATTAACCACATAAAATCTAGTAACAAAGCAAACAATACAATTATTGCTGCGACAGGTGATCATCATATTCGAGGCATGAAGCAATTTTTCCCTAAGGAACTTTTTATGGCGCATTCTGTGCCGTTCATTTTAAGTATTCCTGAACAAATTAAAAGCCAATTTAGTATTGATTATTCGCCGACTAAATTAGGATCTCATAAAGATATTTTTCCAACGCTTTATCATTTCAGCTTATCTGATGTGAAGTATTGGACATGTGGAGGAGAAAACTTATTAGCGCCTGTATCACCGAATTACTTTGCTTTCCATCCTGCTGTATGGGCTGATGATTCAGGTATTGTTGACCTTACAACACCTGAATTACTCAAGTATCAATGGGATCAGAACAACAATTTAATGAGCAGTGAACAAACCTTAACAAATGAGAAACATAGTAGAATTAGGGCTTATCAACATCTTCTGAATTGGCAAATTAATTACCTACTCAAAGGGTATGAAGAAAATGGGAAAGCATAACTCTTTGTAACTCCTACGATGAGTTATAAAATTGCGTGAATTTCGCCAATTTTACGAGATTTTATTCGCAAAATAGGCGAAATTCAGGTAATCTAGGCAAGATATTTACTCTGCACAATACCTGCAGAGTTTCTCTTTTTAATTGACTATATAAACGGAATCTCACTATGGATATTCGCAAAATCAAAAAACTTATCGAATTAGTTGAAGAATCAGGCATCACTGAATTAGAAGTGTCTGAAGAAGAAGGTACAGTACGTATTAGTCGTGCTCAACCGGCTGCATCAGCGGCAGTGCAATATGTTGCGGCACCTCAAGCGGCAGCGGTTGCGCCAGCAGCGGCTCCTGTTGCACAAGCTGCACCTGCAGCGGCAGCACCGACTGCATCAGCAGAAGTAAGCGGTCACGCAGTGCTTTCACCAATGGTAGGTACGTTCTACCGTAGCCCAAGCCCGGATGCAAAACCATTCATCGAAGTAGGTCAAACAGTAAACGTTGGTGATGCATTATGTATCGTTGAAGCAATGAAAATGATGAACCGTATCGAATCAGACAAAGCCGGTGTGGTTAAAGCGATTTTAGTAAACGACGGCGAAGCGGTTGAATTCGACCAAAAACTTATCATCATCGAATAATTTATTCACCACGGAAATAACGGAATACACGGAATTCTGCAAGCTGACAAGCGGTCTATTTTCTCTCAAATTTTGCAAAAAAATCAGTAAAATTGACCGCTTACAGCTTCTTCCGAGTGTTCCGTTCTCTTCCTTGGTAAAAGGGGAAAACTCCAATGTTAGAAAAAGTTGTCATTGCAAACCGTGGTGAAATCGCATTACGTATTTTACGTGCATGTAAAGAGCTTGGTATCAAAACTGTTGCGGTTCATTCAACGGCTGACCGTGAATTAAAACACGTGCTTTTAGCGGACGAAACAATTTGTATCGGTCCTGCACCTTCAGTAAAAAGTTACTTAAATATTCCAATGATCATTGCCGCTGCAGAAGTGACTAACGCAGACGCAATCCACCCTGGCTACGGTTTCTTATCTGAAAATGCGGATTTTGCCGAACAAGTAGAAAACTCAGGCTTTACCTTTATCGGCCCGACTGCTGATGTGATTCGTTTAATGGGTGATAAAGTATCGGCAATCAATGCAATGAAAAAAGCGGGCGTACCTTGTGTACCGGGTTCTGATGGCCCAGTAGGCAACGATCCGATTAAAAATAAAGAAATTGCAAAACGTATCGGTTATCCGGTTATCATTAAAGCGTCTGGCGGCGGCGGCGGTCGTGGTATGCGAGTGGTATATAACGAGAAAGATCTCGAAGAATCTATCGCAATGACCAAAGCGGAAGCGAAAGCGGCATTTAATAACGATATGGTGTACATGGAAAAATATTTAGAAAATCCACGCCATATTGAAATCCAAGTATTAGCGGATACACACGGTAATGCGGTTTATTTAGCGGAACGTGACTGTTCAATGCAACGCCGTCACCAAAAAGTGGTGGAAGAAGCACCGGCTCCGGGTATTACGCCTGAATTACGTAAATTCATCGGTGAGCGTTGTGCGAATGCGTGTCGTGAAATCGGCTATCGTGGTGCCGGTACATTCGAATTCTTATTCGAAAACGGCGAATTTTATTTCATCGAAATGAATACCCGTTTACAAGTAGAACATCCGGTAACAGAAATGATTACCGGCGTGGACTTAGTAAAAGAGCAATTACGTGTGGCAGCAGGTCTTCCGATTTCAATCAAACAAGAAGACATTAAAGTGAAAGGTCATGCGATCGAATGTCGTATCAATGCGGAAGATCCGAATACCTTCTTACCTTCACCGGGTAAAATCACACGTCTACACGTACCGGGCGGTTTAGGTGTTCGTTGGGATTCTCACATTTACACCGGTTATACCGTACCACCGCATTATGATTCAATGATCGGTAAATTGATTACTTTTGCAGAAGATCGTGATATTGCTATCCGTCGTATGCAAAATGCCTTATCAGAAACGATTGTAGAAGGAATTAAAACCAATATTCCATTACACAATCTGATTATGGAAGATGAAAACTTCCGTAAAGGTGGTACTAATATCCACTACCTCGAGAAAAAACTCGGTCTTAAATAAGCAACAAGCGGTAAGATTTACTAAAAATCTTACCGCTTTCTTTTAACTTTTAAGCCACTGCCGAATGAAGTCCACAATCTGCTCAATGTCATTAATATCTAAGCGATTCTCACGTTCGAGCGGGTAATCAGTCGCTGTCGCAATTGTCCATTGATCTAGCTCCGGTAACGGTTTTTCAATCGCTTGGCGATGCAGCTGAATCTTTGCGATCGACTCATGTTTGAAACCTTCCACCAAAATCAAATCGACTGCTTTACGATCAAATTTTGCAATTAACTGCTGAAAATCGACCGCTTGTACCGGTGTTTCGGTCATTAATGCCCAGCGCTCTTCACATACAATCATAGTCGGGTTTGCACCGGCTACACGCAAACGGTGGCTATCTTTACCCGGTTTATCTACTTCGACATTGTGATGCGAATGTTTAATCAGCCCGACTCTAATGTGACAAGCGGTCAATTTGGGAATTAATTTTTCCAACAAGGTGGTTTTACCGGTGCCGCTATAGCCGGTAATACCCAATAATTTAGGTGTTGTCGTTGGTATGGCCTGATAATGCGCCAGATCTTCAAAAGTATTCATATTTTGAAAAGCCGGTTTTTGTTCCGAAAAATCTACGGCAACACTTTTTTGTGTTTGGAAAAAATGGAATAAGCGACGTTCACCACTTGCCAGATAAAGACGAAGCGGTTCAACCACCGAATGATGAATTAATGCAATGGTAGGATGCGCTCGCTCGCCGTCATGCACATAAGCAATTTGAGCTTGGTTGATTGCCAATGCCACTGAGAGTTTTTTCACTAAATTATTTGGTAAGAACGGCGTATCACACGGGACGAATAACAGGTATTCACTGTTAATCTTTTCAAACCCGGAAAGCATTCCGCTCAGAGGTCCTTGGAAATCGCTCAAACTATCGCAATAAAAAGGCAAATCAGGAAACTGTGTTTGATATTCCGCTTGTGAACGATTGATATTCAAATGAATCTGAGCAATCTGCGGCGTAAGGCGCTCTACAATATGCGCAATCAATGTTTTATTGTTTAATTGCTGTAAGCCTTTTTCTACACCATTCATACGGCGAGCAAGCCCACCGGATAAAATCACTGCAGTAATTTGATCTATTTGTCGCATTTTATGTCCAAGTTTTTTGCAAAAGTGTGGCTAAAAGTATATGATTCTGAACACTTTTCAACAAGGATTTTTAAGGAAGCAAAGTATGAAATGCAAACGTTTAGAAGAATTACTTGAATTATTAGGTGAACATTGGCGCAAGAATCCGGATTTACATCTCATCGATATTCTGCAGCAACTTTCGGTTGAGGTAGGTGAGCCGGATAACTATACGGCATTACGTGATGAAGTGTTAATTTATCAATTAAAAATGCGCAATGCGGATAAACATGAGCCGATTCCCGGTATTAAAAAAGATTATGAAGAAGATTTTAAAACGGCATTATTACGTGCCCGTGGAATTTTAAACGACTAATATAGTCCAATAGGCGAATCTATTTGAGGAAACATAATGAAAAAATTTGCATTAAAATCAGTATTAGTAGCACTTTCTGCACTTTTCACCGTAAACTCAGCAGCATTAGCAGCAACGCCGGCAGAAGGTAAAGAATATACGCAAGTGCGCCAAGCGCCTTCAGCGCAAAAAGAAGTAGTGGAATTTTTCTCGTTCTACTGTCCGCACTGCTATGATTTTGAATTAACTTATAAAATCCCAAGCCAAATTAAACAAGCACTTCCACACGACGCTAAATTAGTTCAATATCACGTGAATTTCTTAGGTCGTCAATCCGAGAATTTAACTCGTGCATGGGCATTAGCGATGGCTCTTGGCGTGGAAGATAAAGTAAAAACCGCATTATTTGAAGCGGCACAAAAAGATGCATTCAAATCAATGGATGATATCAAAGCGGTATTTACTGCAAACGGCGTTAGCGAAGCGGATTTTGATAATGGTATCAACAGTTTTGCGGTAAACGGTTTAGTCAATAAACAGGTGCAACTCGCGGAAGATTTTAAAATTCGCGGCGTACCAGCCTTTTTTGTAAACGGTCAATATCAACTCAATATGGAAGGTTTTGCCGATTCCGCCTCAACCAATGAATTTGTTAAACGCTATGTAGAAGCGGTGACTTTTTTAATTAAAAAATAACGTAAATACAGACAGAGTTAATAATTTTAAATGCCGCTCTCAAGATAAGATTGGGGGCGGCATTTTTATTTGAAATTCATTGAGATTTGCGTATACGAAAGCGTACAATAATTAAGTATAAAAATCATAATAAGTGAAAAGGAATGTATGAAAAAGTATAACAAATCTTTACTCTCTTTAAGTCTATGTACGGCCTTACTTGGTTGTAAGGAGAGCGAACAACATAATTCGTCTGCGACTCATCAGTCTCCTACTCCACCTGTACAGAAAACGCAGGGAATGCCATCTTCAAGCGTCAAACTTCAAGACATTGTACATGAAGTCATTTCTGATCAAGCCAAATCGGATCTATCTAAAGAACTGCTTACGGCTCCGATCTATACAGCAAAAGGTGAGGGAGTCATTCAATATCAATCTGTTGAAAAAGACCAACAATTACTTTCTCAGCTTGTTGCCGAACAAGATGTTAAATATCAAGCACGCTTAGATGCGGAAAAACAAGAAGCGGAACGTCAAGCACGTTTAGAGGCAGAAAAACAGGAAGCGGAACGCCAAGCACGTTTAGAGGCGGAAAAACAGGAAGCGGAACGTCAAGCACGTTTAGAAGCGGAAAAACAGGAAGCGGAACGTCAAGCACGCTTAGATGCGGAAAAACAAGAAGCGGAACGTCAAGCACGTTTAGAGGCAGAAAAACAAGAAGCGGAACGTCAAGCACGTTTAGAGGCAGAAAAACAGGAAGCGGAACGCCAAGCACGTTTAGAGGCGGAAAAACAGGAAGCGGAACGTCAAGCACGTTTAGAAGCGGAAAAACAGGAAGCGGAACGTCAAGCACGTTTAGAAGCAGAAAAACAAGAAGCGGAACGCCAGGCACGCTTAGATGCGGAAAAACAAAATCGTTTTGCCGCATCCGAGAATGTTCGGCTAGATGTATTACATAATGTTAATCAAAATGAAACAAAACTAAAAGCACCTAAAATTGCGGTGATAGATACCGCATTTAGTAATCAAGAATCGGTTGTCGGTAATATTTTTGGTAACCGTATGCATATTGATTATCGTAACTATTTTGGCGGAGCAATCGGGGATAAATGGTCTCACGGTGTATTAGTTAGTACGTTGATTGCAAAAAATAATGCAAATTCTCACTTGTACGGTTACACCTCTACGGAGGATGATTTCACGATGAACGTGCAAAGCGGAGCATTTAACCATGCTTATAATCAAGGGGTTAGATTATTTAATCTATCGTTCGGTGTAACGCGAACGACAATGCCGACCGATTATTATGATCATCTTAATATCGGACGCTTTGCAAAGCAGAACGGTATTTTCGTGCTTGCGGCGGGTAATGAACGAAGTCACTGGGCATCAAATGAGGCTCACATCGTATTAGGAGATCCGGAAATTCAAAACGGTTGGTTAATTGTGAGTTCCGTTCCTTATATCGGCGCAACGGAATTAGCCGATTATTCCAATAGAATCGGGGAAAAATTGAAAAATTACGGTATTGCCGCACAGGGAAATTGGCAAGTCGATATAAACGGGTTCAATCGAACAGGTAACGGTACGTCTTTTGCGACGCCTATTGTTACTGCTGTCGTAGGAAACGTATGGGAAAAATTCTCTTGGTATGATAATCATCTTGCCGTTATGACGGTGCTTTCAACGGCAAGTAAACCGGGAAAATTTGAACAGGTTACGGAAGGTTCGGATGATAAATTCGGCTGGGGGATCATTAATCAAGAGCGAGCTTTAAAAGGAATCGGACGATTTGATACTCGCTTGATGACCAATCGTGACGATAAAGAAAATAAGTTGGTTCGTGTAAATGTTAAGGATGAAGGTTATAGTAAAGATCAGCTTACTTGGAGTAATGATATTGCCGGTGATGCGGGGTTGCTTAAAGAAGGTAATGGCGCTTTGTTTTTAACCGGTAATAATCAATATCAAGGTAAAACGGTAGTTCGAGAGGGTGTTCTAGGCGTTTCCGGAAGTTTACAATCAGACGTTCAGATTGAAAAAGACGGTTCTCTCTATGTGAAAAATACGGAGCAAGCGGTTAATTTTAATCGTAATCTTACCAATGCGGGTTCTCTTTATGTTTATGGAAAAGGAGCAAGGTTAAAAGGAGATTATATTGCGGATAAGCAAGCCCGTTTAGTCATTGATATTGATAAATCCGATCTGACGGTAGAGGGAAAAATGCAATTTAATGACAGCCGGATCGTTGCGGACATCGAAAATATAGATACGATACCAAGTCATCAAGCGGCGACTCGTAAGATTGCCTCCGCACAACAGATTACGGGTTACGAAAATCATTATTTTATTTCGACCGGTAATAAGCCTTATATCGACCTTGAGAAAATAGAGCAAAAAGAGCATAGTTTATTTGCAACTTATAAACGTAATACGACAGCGAAAGCTTTAGCTGTGGCAGGAGCTTCCGCAACGACAATGCGTAAAAATACAGCGACGAATGTGGATAATATTATTGATGAAGTCGCTAATGATAGCGGTTCCGGCTTGTATGAGAATACGGTGAGTTTGGTTAATCTGTTTTCTGCGGATTTAATACCTGCCGTCGATAGTTTAAGCGGAGAATTGCATGCGACTTTGCCTAATTTATTACTAACTCAAGGTTTTGACGCTAACCGTACGCTGCTTAATCGTTTGACTACAACCGTATTTAAAGCCGGTGTGTGGGCAGATTGGCAAGCCGGGAAAAGTAAAAAGACACAAGCGGGATTTAGTACTGCGAAGTTTAACCAAAATCGGATGATGCTAGGCTGGGATCACCAAATTGGCGCACATTTAATAGGTTTTGGGATAAATTCCGGTAAAAGTATCGCAAAATTAGGGATGGCGGGGCGAGCCGACCTGGATAGCAAAGGCTTATTCGTATATGGAAAATACCGATTTAATCAACCGTATTTATTTGGTAGCTTCGGATCTCAAATAAATAAAGTAGAGTCGGAACGACTAATGCTGAATAATATTGTTAAGTCGGATTATCGTATTCGACATACTCATCTTTATGGAGAACTTGGTATTGAACAAGTGTGGCAAAAGATAAATATTACTCCTTTTATTGGTTATCAATATCAGCATTTAAAACGTGACGGATTTAATGAGCAATTAAACTTCAGTATTAAGAGTCCTGCTAAGAAATTTGATAGCCATAGTATGTTAGCCGGATTACGAATGAATTATCAGATGATGAATAATCTGTTGTTGAAAATGCAGTTCACTCAGGCTTATGCTATCGACCCAACTTCGTTTGATTTTGACGGTAATTTTAACGGCTCTAGTCGGAAAGTTCACATTATCGGACAGAAACAGGATCGTTATACTAGTTGGTTCGGATTGGGATTAGACTATCGGTTAAGTCATTTTAATGTATCTACTCATTACGATTTAGGTATTTCCAATCATAATCAGACTAAAGAACATAGTTTTTCTATTAGCGGGAAATATGTATTTTAATAAAAAAGGGGGCTACAGCCCCCTTTTTTATTTTTTATCGCATTACATCGAAACAATTACACATTCCGCCACACTACGTGCATTTGATTGTGCATTCGAAGCTGCAGCTCTATCTCCTACCGGACCGACAAAAACACGATTCCAATCAGAGTTTGAACTGATACGAGCATTAAAACCCGCCATCGCCAAACGAGCCTGCATATTTTCAGCTTGTGCTTTATTTTTAAATGCACCACATTGTAAACCGAAACGTCCGGCTTGATTAGCCGCTTTGTCTGCCGGTTTCGCTGCACTTGCAACTACTTTCGTTTGCTCCGCTTTTTTCGCTTTTTCTGCACTAAGTTTTGCTTCAATACTTGCTGCAGTTTCTACCGGTTTCGCAGTTTCAACCGGCACTTGGTTCTGCTTCGCAAGATCTTGCTGTTTCTTCAATTCTGCTTGCTTCCGTTTTTCTTCCGCTAATTTTGCTGCCTTTTGTTCAGCCGCTTTCTTCGCCGCTAACTCTTCCGGTGTTAATGCGACTACCGCAGGTTGCGCTTCCGTAACCGTTTCCGTCGATGCTGCCGGTGTCGTTGCTTCAGGCTGAGTCGCTAGTTTTTCTGCTGCTAAACGTGCTGCCTCTTCTTGCTTTAATTTTGCTTCAAGCTGTTGTTTTTGCTCTGCCGAAAGCTGAGCTAATTTTTCTTGTGATTTCTGGCTATTGTCGGTTAACACCTCACGTGTTTCTAAATCACGAATATAGCTATACACCTCTTCCGGTCGACTTGGTAAGGCTGGACCTTGAGGCTGTTGAACTGATTGAGTCGGCTGCGCTACAGGCATTGCTTGCGTTGGTGCATTTTCTTTTAATACCCATAAACCAATTCCACCAGTCAAAAGCAAGAGGATGATAATCCCTAAAATGAGAGATTTATTAGTGCCCTTTTTTTTGTTCGAGCGGGCTGCATAATCACGTTGTGGCACGATAACACCTTATCTTATTAGACCTAAAAACTATCAAAGATTATAATCCTACTAAAAAAACAGTGCCTTGCCTAGAAGTTCATAGGACAAGCGGTCTGATTTTCACAAAAATTTACGCAGATTTTAAATGTGAAAGATAAACATCAAAGCGGTGATTTTTTGTTGTTTGAGAAAAGTCAGGTTTTTGTTCCGCTAAAAAAGGCGCATAGTCAGGACGTTTGACTACAACTCTTTTGCGGGCAAGCGATTTTGCCGGCGCAAAGAAATCATCCGAATCCAAATCTGCACCAACTAAATGTTGGAATACTCGCATTTCTTTTTTCACTAATGCGCTTTTTTGTTTATGCGGATACATCGGGTCGAGATAAACCACATCGGCGGCTTGCTGTTCTGCATCCAGTAACGAGATATTACGCTCATCAGCTAAAATCATTCGTTCCTGCATAAACCCGCCGATTTCCGGATCGGCATAAGCTCTTGCCAAACCGTCTTCTAAGAGAGCGGCAACAATCGGATTACGTTCGACTAATAACACTTTGCAACCGATAGAGGCTAACACAAAAGCATCTCTGCCAAGTCCTGCCGTCGCATCAATCACCGTGGGTAAGTAGTCCCCTTTAATTCCAACCGCTTTTGCGACCGCCTCGCCTCGACCACCACCGAATTTACGGCGGTGCGCCATGGTACCATCGACAAAATTTACCGCTATCGCACCAAGTTTCGGCTCGTCCAGTTTACGTAATTCTAAACGTTCGTCAGTCAACACTAAGGCTAATATGGCAGATTGATCATGAGTTAACTGCCATTTGTCACAAATTTGCTGAAATTTCTCAGCATTTGAAGATTCGTTGATAAGTTGAATTGTCATTATATTAATCACAAAAGATTATTCAGTTCGGTAATTCACTACGGAAAACACGGAGGTATATAGAATAAGAAAAATTAGGTTCCATTTCCGTACCGTCTGAGCATTCCGTGGAAATATCAACCAAATAATTGGTTAAAATGTTCAAGTAAGCAGGCTTTGCCGGCAAGCGGTTCATTTTGCCACGATTTTTGCAAAATCTCATGACTGAATAGCTTTTCATATTCCGCGGAAATCGGACGATAACTGATATGCCAAGGCTCATAGCCTACTTTCGCATTATGAATACCATCGAAAGGGAAATAAAAACCGAAACGCTCGGCATTATGATGAAGCCATTCGGCTAATGGCGCGAAATAACCACCGGTTTGGTATTCCCAAGGCTCGAGCTGTAAATTTTGCCCTTCCGGCAGCAAATCGGGATCAAAAATATCAATTTCCGTCCCCCAATGATGCCGGCTTGAACCAGGTACTGCCGACCAGCGCATCATCGCTTGAATTTTCTGTAAATCGTCCAATTTACTCATATCAATCGCACAGCCGTTATCATCATGTACCTTACGCTCCCCATTAAATTTTGCATTCCAAATTAGCATTTGGCGCTCGAAATCACGATAAGTGCTAGCCGGCTGTAAATTAAAACCGGCTTCTTTTGCCGCCTGCTGCAATGCAAGAAAAGCATCGACCACCTCAGCTTGCAGAAAGTGTTTATCCGATAACGGATTCGGCAACGACACAAGATGTTCGCGTGTTTTACCGGTTAGGATGTCGGTTAGATGTTGTATCATTGAAAAATCTCCTCTTTATTAAAGGGAAAGTTATTCGCCATTCAGTAAATTTTCCAGGATTTGATAATACACTTCGCCACATTTGCCAAGGTCATCAACATTAACACATTCATTCACTTTATGAATGGTGGCATTTAACGGCCCGAATTCAACGACTTCCGCTCCCATTAAAGCGATAAAACGCCCATCTGAAGTTCCACCGCCCGTATCTAAACGAGGGGTAATTTTTGTGACATTTTCGACCGCTTGTACCGCCGCTTTGACCAATTCGCCATTACCGGCTAAAAACGGTTTACCGGATAAATTCCAACTAATACGGTGTTTTAACTGATGTTTAGCTAACATTTCCGCCACTTTATTTTTGATCATGTCATCGGTGACTTCAGTACAATAGCGTAAGTTAAATTGCACATATAATTCGCCCGGAATCACATTATTACTGCCGGTTCCCGCTTTGATATTTGCAATTTGCAAACTGGTCGGTGGGAAAAATTCGTTACCATTATCCCATTGATAAGTGGTTAATTCGGTTAAAAAATTTAATGCCGTATGCACCGGATTTTCGGCTAAATGCGGATAAGCGACATGGCCTTGTACACCCTCGATATAAAGATCACCGGTAATTGAACCTCGTCTGCCGTTTTTAATGACATCCCCCAATACTTTGCCGCTGGAAGGCTCGCCCACGACACAATAGTGAATCGGTTCGCCTCTTGCCATCAGTGTTTCAACCACTTTTACCGTACCGTCTTTTGCTGCAGCTTCTTCATCGGAGGTAATTAATAACGCAATCGTGCCGGCATGGTTCGGATTTGCTTTAACAAATTCTTCTGCCGCAACAACCAGAGCGGAAAGAGAACCTTTCATATCTGCCGCACCACGTCCGTAAAGCATATTATCCACAATACGAGCTTCAAACGGAGGATAAGTCCATTGCACTTCATCACCAACCGGTACTACATCGGTATGCCCGGCAAATGCAATGACCGGATGAGTACTACCATGCTTTGCCCATAAATTTAACGTATCGCCGAATGGCAACCACTCGAGCGTAAAGCCTAACTGCTGCAAACGATCTGCAATCACTTGTTGACAGCCTTGGTCAGCCGGACTAATTGAGGGGCGACGAATTAAATCTTGTGCGAGGTTGATGATGTTGTTTTTCATATTCTAATTTTCCAAAAATAAATTATTTACCGAACGCTTGTTCATATTGTTTGACATCAAAGCCAATGAGCGCAATGCCGTCTTGTAAAATAATCGGACGTTTAATGAGGGTCGGTTGCTCTAATAGCACTTTTAATGCCGTTGTACGATCCAAATTATTTTTAACCGCTTCATCTAAATTACGCCAAGTAGTTGAGCGCTTGTTCACCAAAGCTTCCCAACCGAATCGGTTCTCAATTTGTTCAAGCCATTCAGCATTTAATCCTTCTACACGATAGTCATGTAAAACGGGTTGTAACTGATGTTCTTCAAGCCATTTCAGTGATTTTTTTACCGTATCACAATTTTTAATGCCATATACGCGTACTGTCATGATGGGTTCCTTTAAATTGGTTCGAAAAGTTGAATACTCTAGTGCTTTTTGTAGCGTGATACAAGGCTATCACAAAATATTCTCCAATAATTTATCGTGATTAATAAGTTAAAATTAAGACAATAAATTATAAAATTTGTAATGAAAAATTAAAAATAGTCTGTATAATTTGCGAACTCTTCTAAAAAGGTACTACCACTAATGAAAAAATTAACATTCAGGACGCTCACATTATTTATTGTGTTGCTGCTGACTGCTTGCGGAAGTTACACTGATTCGAATTCCTCTAATTCAAGAAAAGCAAAATATCAGATTTCGAATGAAGATGTAAAAAAATGGGTCATTGAAAAAAATAAATTTGAACAATGCCTCTATCCTAAGGAACGGAAATCTAAAGGTGCTAAATTATCCGAAGGTAATCGAATGTTGTATCAAATGGCTGTGTATCAGACAACCCTCAGCCAAGTGATTGGAGAAGATAACTATCTTATCTTGACACAAGATCCTGCTTCACAACGATATTTAGCTAAAAAATTACAACAACACGGACATTCGCAAAAAGCGCAATTTAGCCAAGTTTGGTGCAATACATTAAAAGCGACTTATTTACAGCCGACAAAAGCTAAGAAAGCGGTAGCTAAGCAAACTAATGTGAAAAAAGCCACAAACAAAAAGTCTAGAAAGACTAAGGCAATGAGAAGATCAGCGTCAGTTGTTAAAACTGACATTGATAGTATTGATAACCAAGATCAGTTAGATATCGCACAAGAAGAAGTGATTGAACCGGTAGCAATGCCATTTCAACCAGAAGAAAAAGAATCATCTTTCCAAGAACCACAAGCTCCAAGTGATCGAATTAAAGTCAATTGGGAACCGGTGAAAAACGAAGTGTATTCTTACTAAAGGCTAAACAAAAAGAGATGTGAATATTAACTCACATCTCTTTTTCATTTATTCACATTCCGCTACCGCCTGCCATACTTTCAACATATCCGCAGTTTCCGCCACATCATGTACTCGAATAATTTTAGCGCCGTTTTGCACCGCAATTAATGCACCGACAACTGAAGCTGTTACTCGCTGCTCAACCGGTTTACCGGTTATTGCACCCAACATCGACTTACGAGATAAACCGGCAAGTACCGGAAAACCAGCATCCGAAAAGGCTTTTAAATGTTTAAGTAGTGTAAAGTTATGCTGTACACTTTTACCAAAACCAAAACCGGGATCAAGAATAATATGTTCTTTTGGAATCCCAGCCGTGATACATTCAAAAATGCGTTGATTGAGAAAATCCGCCACTTCTTCCAATACATCATCATATTCGGGATTTTGTTGCATATTTTGCGGATTGCCTTGCATATGCATTAAACAAATCGGCAAACCTAATTCAACCGCAGTATCTAACGCATTCGGTTCGGTTAAAGCTCGAATATCATTGAGAATATCGGCTCCTGCTTCCGCTGACTGTTTAAACACTTCCGCTTTTGAGCTATCAACGGAAATCAAACAATCGAAACGTTTACGAACCGCCTCTACTAATGGTACAACACGTTCCAACTCTTGTTCCAATGTCACAAGTTCCGCATTAGGACGGGTTGATTCACCACCGATATCAATAATATCAGCCCCTTCATTCAACATTTTTTCCACTTGAAATAACGCTTTATCCAACGTGAAAAATTTACCCGAATCGGAAAAAGAATCGGGAGTGAAGTTTAAAATCCCCATAATTTTCGGCTGAGTTAAATCTAACAAGCGGTCTTTTTTTTGATAATTTTTGAAATGAATTTGCATTATTTCTTCTCTTGTAACACAACATAATTGGCTTGTATGTTGGTATGAAAACTAATAGGTAATCGTTCCCATTGATGAATATCTACTAACATTGGTAACAGGCTATTTTGGAATGCAGCTTGTAACTGAACAAGATCAGCATCGCCTTTTACCACAAGATTCAAATCACTTCCCTCGTGTCCATTACCATTTACACGGCTGCCATAAGCCCACACCTCTGCAAGCGGTGCATTTTCCGCCAAAATTTGCAAAATAACGGATAGATGTTTTGGCTTAACTGCTAATTTTTCAATCGGCTGACGCATCAAAAACCTCTTTCATTACACCGGCTAGTGTACGTAAATCAACTAAATAGTGGGGCAACATTGTTAATGTTTCTTCGACAAAAACCACCCCATAATCGTGGGCGGTAATATTACGATTTGCTCGGTAAGTTAACCAACGTTCAGTCGCAGCTTCGTCAAGTAAACCGTGTTTATTGGCATAGCGAAATAAGTCATTGAATACCAGACGATCTATTTCTCGTGGACTACCACTATACAATTTCAGTACTTTTCTAAGTAATTTCCCTGTCGTTTCTAAAGAAAGTTCAAAGCTCTTAATAGCTGCATTACGAAATAAATCATATAACACGGTCTCTTTAGGATCCGTTTCCGTTAAACGTAAAATGGCTTGTTCCAAAGTGTCTGCAGTATGTTGCAGATGCTCGACACTTAAACTCATCACAGCCTCCTGTTCTTAGCTATTTTTCTGTTCTCAACTTCGCCAATACACCTTTTAGGGTTTTATCCAATGGGGCGGTAATCAGCATTTCTTCGCCGGTTTTCGGGTGTTCGAAACGGATTGAATAGGCGTGTAAAAATAAACGGTGTAAACCGACCGCTTTCATTTTACTGTCGAATTCCGCTTCGCCGTATTTATCGTCTAAAGCAATCGGGTGTCCGGCATATTGGGTATGTACACGAATTTGATGAGTACGACCGGTTACCGGTGAAGCTTTAACTAAAGTCGCATTGGCATAGCGTTCTTCAATCGCAAAGCGAGTTTCGGACGGTTTACCTTCTTCGCTCACTTTGACAATACGTTCACCGCTTGCTAATTCATTTTTCAACAATGGCGCTCTAATCACTTTGACGTGCGATTGCCATTGTCCACGCACTAAAGCGAGATAATCCTTTTGTACCACTTTTTCACGCAGTTGCTCATGTAAATTACGTAATGCGGAACGTTTTTTAGCCACTAACAGAATACCGGACGTATCACGATCGATACGATGAACCAGTTCTAAAAATCTTGCTTGTGGGCGTAATGCACGTAATGCTTCAATCACGCCGAAACTCAATCCGCTCCCACCGTGAACCGCAATTCCGGACGGCTTGTTAATCACTAACATCACCTCGTCTTCATACAAAATTTGCTGTTCTAACTCGGCAACTTTATTCAATTTAGTGGAAATTGGTGCTTCGTTTTTCTCAGCGACACGCACCGGCGGCACACGTACAACATCGTTCTCTTGTAGTTTGTATTCCGGTTTGATTCTGCCTTTATTCACACGCACTTCGCCTTTACGCACAATGCGATAAATTAAACTTTTCGGCACGCCTTTCAATTTGGCGAGCAAGAAATTATCTAAACGCTGTCCGGCTTCATCATCACTAATGGTGAAAAACTGTACGCTGGCACTGATTACTTTTTCTGTGGTCATTGTTCTACTTCTTGATAAAAAATTTGTCGTAATTTTAACATAATCGCCCCTAGCAAGGCAGGCAAGCGGTCAGATTTATCGAAAATTTTACAAATAGCCTGCACTAATCATAATTTCGATTGTCATTAGTACGCATTTTATGCAAAATGCGCACCTTCAATTTCTCTGTCCTTCAACTTATTGAAGGACGCTAACATAAAGGAAAATCAAATGTCAGCAGAAAAAACCGCTGAAACAGCACAACATATTGATGTTGTTACTGAAACAACGAAAGTGATTGATAAAGTAAGCACTATGGATATGCAAACTTTATTGAACGATTGGGTTATCCCATACGGAACAAAGGTATTATTAGCCGTTGTTATTTTTATTGTCGGTAAATTCTTCGCTCGTTTAATCAGTAAGTTATTAGGCAAAGCAGCTTTAGCTTCAACTAAAGACGAAATGTTACAAAGCTTTGTTAGCTCAATCAGCTATTTCTTATTGTTATTAATTGTAGTGATTGCATCACTTTCACAATTAGGCATTAACACCAGTTCATTAGTGGCATTAATCGGTGCGGCAGGTTTAGCCATTGGTCTATCACTGCAAAACTCATTACAAAACTTTGCGGCAGGCGTGATGTTATTAATCTTCAAACCGTTCCGTAAAGGCGATTTAATCGAAACCGGCGGTATGACCGGTACGGTTGAGCAAATGGGCTTATTAGTATTGGAATTGCGTACTGGTGACAACAAAACCGTATTAATTCCAAACGGCAAAGTGTTTTCAGACAGTATCGTCAACTACTCTGCTAACGATGTTCGTCGTATTGATTTTATCTTTGATATTTCATACGAATCTAACTTAAAAGAGGCGAAAGAAATTGTATCTCGTCTCTTAGAAAATAACGCTTTAGTATTAAAAGATCCGGCATTTGTGGTAGCAGTCGGTGCATTATCGGCAAATAGTGTTCAGCTTGTAGTTCGCCCTTGGGTGAAAACAGCTGATTACTGGACAGCTTACTGGGGAATTACCGAAATGGTCAAACTTGAATTTGATAAAGCTGGTATCGAGATTCCATACAATCAGATGAATCTTCACCTTGCAGACAACAAAAGCCTTGCGATTGAAAATAAATAATCGCTAAATAGCTTACAAGCGGTCGGTTTTCTGGCAAATTTTGCAAAGAAACCGACCGCTTTTATTTTCTATTACTTCCCAATTGATGCTCATCCTACGCTTGCCTTCCGTTTATCTAGCCTCACATCCTCATTATTATTTATTCAAATCAAGAAAATGTGAAAATCATTACCCAAACACACTAAAGTCGCTTAGAATCTATACACATATAATATTTTTTAATAAAAATTTGTTTATTTTAGGAACGCAACATATGACAACACCACTCAACTTCGTGATGATCTCACCACACTTTCCGACCAATTTTGAGACGTTCGCCGTCCGAATGAAGGAAAAAGGCATTAATACTTTAGGTATCGCCGACACGCCTTATGAACAGCTCAGTGATAATTTAAAAGCGCATTTAACCGAATATTATCGTGTGGATAATATGGAAGATTACGATCAGGTTTATCGCGCGGTCGGTTACTTTGTACATAAATACGGACGTATCCACCGCATTGAATCGCATAACGAATATTGGCTTGAATTGGACGCTAAGTTACGTACCGATTTCAACGTGTTCGGTTATAAAAATGAGGATATGATCACAATTAAAACCAAAGCGCAAATGAAAGAAGTCTTTCGTAAAGCCGGTTTAAACGTAGCGAAAGGTCGTGTATTTAAAGATGAGCAGGACGCTCGTCAATTGGCAAAAGAGCTGAAATTCCCAGTGATCGTTAAACCGAACTCGGGTGTTGGCGCATCGGACACTTATAAAGTGCGTAACGAAGCGCAGTTAAATGAATTCTTCGCCGTTCAAAATCCGCAGGTTGAATATATTATGGAAGAATTTATTGACGGCGATATCGTGACCTTTGACGGTTTAACCGATCACGAAGGTAATATCGTGTTCTATTCCAGCCTTGAATACTCCGAAGCGGTATTAGACACCGTGGAAAAAGACGGTGATATGTTCTATTACGTACCACGCGAAACCTCACCGAAATTAGTCGAATTAGGCAAAATTTGTGTTGAAGCCTTTAAAGTGCGTGAACGTTTCTTCCACTTTGAATTTTTCCGTGTGAAAAAAACCGGTGATTTATTACCACTTGAAATCAACTGCCGTCCACCGGGCGGTTTAACCATTGATATGTGGAACTATGCGAATGATTTTGATGTGTTCCGTGAATACGCCAATATCGTGACGGAAAACAAATTCTATGCTGACATTACCCACCCGTGGAATGTCGTTTATATCTCACGTAAAGCGAATCAAAATTATGTGAATACTATTGAGGACGTTTGCCATAAATATGCCGACAATATTATCAGCGTACAAACCGTGCCGGGCGTATTTGCCAAAATTATGGGTGAGCATGGAATTTTAGTCCGCACCGAAACCATGGAACAGTTACGTGAAATTGTCCGTTTTGCACAACAAAAACAGTAAAGGAGCTAACAATGCATTTTGAAAGAAGAAGTCATTGGAGTGGTGAATTAGGTCGTGAAATGCACTTTAATGTATATGGTCATGCCGGTAAACCGGTAATCGTCTTTCCTTCCTCGGGAGGTAATCAAAACGAATACGGAAACTTCGGTATGATTGAGGCCTGCCGTGCGTTTATTGATCACGGTTTAATCAAGTTCTACACACCGGATTCCTACGATAGCGAATCGTGGTTGGCATTACACAAATCCGGCCACGATATGGCGTTGGCACATAACGCTTACGATCGTTATATCGTCCACGAATTAGTGCCGTTAATCCGCCACGAAGCAAATTGGAACGGTACGATGATCGCTACCGGCTGCAGTATGGGTGCATTCCATTCGGTAAATTTTGCACTTCGTCACCCTGATTTGTTTGATACCACCATTGCGCTCAGCGGTGTTTATGATGCCCGTTTCTTTACCGGTGAATTCTATGGCGATCCGACCGTCTATTTTAATTCGTCTATCGATTCGCTTTGGGGACAAAATGACGAGTGGTTCTTAAATCGTTACCGCCAAAATCATTTTATTATTGCGGTCGGACAGGGTGCTTGGGAAGAACAACACGTGGAAGATACCCGCCGTTTACAAGAAGCGTTCAATGCGAAAAACATTCCGGCTTGGTTCGATTATTGGGGACATGACGTAGAACACGACTGGCCGTCATGGCGTAAAATGATGCCGTATTTCTTAGGCAAATTGGCAGAGCAAAATATTATCTAAACACTCCTTCCCAAAATACAAGCGGTTAAATTCTGCAAAAAAATTGTAAAATTTAACCGCTTGTTTGCTTTCTTTGCTCGTCTATTTTCCCATTAACGAAAAGCTTAAAAATTCTACAAAATGATTTGCCCAATGTACTTCATGGTGGGTTTCATTTGCCATAATTTTTAAGCGAATATTATCAATTGGATGAAAAGTACGAAGTAGTGCTTGATAGTAATAAAGCGAGCTATTGATATAAGCCTGATTCATATTCGAAATATATTGCGCATCCATATCATCGCCCTCATTCGTGCCAACCTGAATAAACACTTTGCTTGCTTTATTCAGTGGGTGACGATGTACAAAATCCAAAAAGGCGGATTCGCTAAACCAAGACGCAGAAGAAAATACGCCTAAATGGCCGAAAGTATCCGGATAAGCTGCGCCCATATAAGCGGTAATAATGCCGCCCATCGAGCTACCGGCTAATAGCGTATGCTCACGTTGCGGTTTGGTTCGGTAGTGTGAATCAATAAACGGTTTCACCGTATTCACCACCCACTGCCCGTATTCCACACCCATACCGCCGGCATTGCGCGCCTCGGGCGTATGTCCGACATCGGTACGCCACGGTGCGTATTCGTCTAAGCGGTGTACCGTCGCATTATCGATCCCGACAATAATCAGTTTTGGAAATTCTTGGTGATTTTTAATAGTCGGGATGATTTTCCACGAATAACCCGAATAGGATTCTTTACTATAAAACACATTTTGCCCATCATGCATATAAAGTACAGGATAGGTTTGCCAATTCTCGTTGTGATAATCTTTCGGCAATAGCACACGAATACGGCGGTGATGATTGTAGTAAGGCACATACAGAAAATGCTCTTCCATTTTCAGATAGTATTTATCTAAGCTCATTTGATATCCCAACTTCAATGATTTTTAAACAAGATCGTAGCGTTTTTTGTTTCTGAAACACAAGCGGTTTTGTACAAAATTTAGCATGATTCGGAAGGGCTTTTTAGAAAAGAAACAAGCGGTCATTTTTTGGCAAAATTTTGCAGAAAAATAACCGCTTGAAATTAGCTTAGATTGAGTAGTCGTCTTTCAGTAAATGCTTATAGGCAAACAGATAAGACGCACCAACGAATGCCGCACCGCCGGTCACATTACCTAAGAACACCGGAATCATATTAAAGAAGAATTGCCCCCAAGTTACATCAGCGCCTGCCCAAATGCCCGCCGGAATAATAAACATATTCGCTACAAAATGTTGTAAACCGATTAATACGAAGGTCATCACTGGGAACCACATCGCTAAAATTCGCCCTGAGGTTTGTTTTGCGCCAAAGTAGAACCAAATGCCCATACAAACCATCCAGTTACAAGCAATTGCCGAGATAAATGCGCGACCGAAGTCCATATGCACTTTTGCTTCCGCAATCGCAATGGTTTTCGCTGCCGAAACACCTTCCGCCAAGCCGACATAATGCCCTAAGAAAAATGCCATAGTTACCGCACCGACTAAGTTACCTAAACTAACAATCACCCAGTTGCGGACTAATTTCGGTAAGCTGACTTTTTTACTGAATTTACCTAATGCCATCAGCATCATATTACCGGTCGCCAGCTCACCGCCACCAATCAAAATACAAATTAAGCAAATCGGGAAAACCGCTGCCCCCAATAAGTTAGCAAGTCCGCCCCACTCCGGCGGAATACCGCTGACCACTTTTAAATAAGCTATATAGCCGAAACTCACATAACCGCCACCAAGAAAACTCAAAATGGCAAGCATCTTTAAACTACTTTGTGATTTGGCAAAACTTTTGTCGATAACATCTTGTAGGATTTCGTGTGGGTAAAGGTCTCTGTTGTGCATAATGTAAATTAAATGTTAATTAAAGAATGGCAAAAATGTAACAGAGCGCTCAGCTTTAGAGAAAGAATCTGAGGTTATATATCACGCATTTTAGTTATATGTTTAAAAATGTGAGCTATCTCGCAAAATAAGCGGTCGAAATCACCAAAAATTTTGTAAATTCACTATCTGGGGGTATACTCCAAAGCGATATATACTTTTAGAAACAGGAGCATCTCATGCGTATTGATACCTCGGCACTTTGTGATATTTATTCTGATCAAGTTGATGTCGTAGAACCTATTTTCTCAAGCTTCGGTGGCGCATCGTCTTTTTATGGCAAGATCACCACAGTAAAATGCTTTGAAAACAACGGGTTAATTGCAGAAGTGCTGGAAGAAGAAGGTAACGGTCGTGTGCTGCTCGTAGATGGTGGCGGAGCGGTTCGCCGTGCGTTGATTGATGCGGAATTAGCTCAGTTAGCAGTCGATAACGGTTGGGAAGGCATTATTGTGTACGGTGCGGTGCGTCAACTTGATGTGTTGGAAACTTTAGACATCGGTATTCACGCGTTAGCACCGATTCCTGTTGGTGCCGATGACACGAACATTGGCGAAGTCGATACACCGGTTAACTTCGGCGGCGTGACATTCTTCCCGGAAGATTATGTTTATGCAGATCTCACCGGTATCATCCTCTCACCGGAACTTTTAGATCTCGCCGAATTAGAAGAATAAAATAGCGTAACGCAGAAACCGACCAATTGGTCGGTTTTTTTGTTGATTACATATTGAGATAAAACGCCTTAGTCAGCTGTTTAAACGCTTCGGTATATTGATTATCCGAATTATAAATCACCAATTCTTGCGCTTTAAGCGGCACATTTCTGAGCGAAAAACTCACGATCATCCGCTTAGGCTGTTGCCCTTGCTTAGTGATAATTTTGCAAATTTTTGTGCAAAACAGACCACTTGTTTGGCTCTGTACTCGCAATTTTTCTGCTGCATCAAAAGGTAAAATAAAAGTAATTTCACCTTGTTCCGATAACCATTGTTTTGCTTGTAACAACCAAGCCAAATGACTTTGTGTCGCAGCTCGTGCTAAATCTCGGGCATGCGATCGTGAAGCCAAACTATCAGCGAAATAGGGCGGATTAGAAACAATCAAATCGAATTTCTTAGCAAAATGATGCTGCAATACATCACCTTGATAGACTTGTAAGCGGTCAGAAAATGCAGAATTTTGGCAATTTTCGACCGCTTGTTGATAAGCGTTCAAATCTAATTCAAGCGCTGTAATTTGCGTTGTTTCAACCGTTCGCTGCGCTAACATCACCGCCACTAAACCGGTGCCGGTACCGAGATCTAAGATCTGATCAACCCCCGCCACATCTGCGCTTGCACCTAATAAGATCCCGTCCGTATTCACTTTCATTGCACATTTATCATGTGCGATAAAAAACTGCTTAAATTGAAAACCTTGCGATTTACTCATCTTGTGCCGTCTTCATCCAAAAATAAAATATCCACTATAATCGCATTGTTTGTTTGCTTCTACAACTGATCAGAACTAGAATAAGTATTGAATTTTTATTCATTATCAATGCCAAATATTTGGTTTCTTTAAGCATCACAAAAATACAAATCAGTAAGGAATGAAGATGAAATTAGTGAAGCAACTCGGTTTTTCCGCATTTGTACTGGCAACGATTGCCGCTTGTGTGAACACCCACCAAATGAATAGCAAAGCAGAACAAGGCTATATGCAAATGAAGCAACAGAATGCGCAAGCAATCGATAGAACTTCTACGACCGCAAAACGTGTACAAACCATATTCAATCGCATGAAACCTCATGCCGAGCAAGCCAATACAACGGGTGTACCGTTCAATTGGGAAATTACCGTATTCCGTTCAAAAGAGTTAAACGCATGGGCAATGGCAGGTGGAAAAATGGGCTTTTACACCGGGCTTGTTGAGCGCCTAAATATGACGGATGATGAAATTGCAACCGTTATGGGACACGAAATGGCACACGCATTGCAAGAACATAGTAAATCAGCTTATAACGTCGAAATGACGACCGGTATTTTAGGTGCGGTAGCCGATGCAGCAGTGTCTGTTGCAATTGGGGCAGACACCGGTGGTTTAGTCAGTACAGGTACGGATTTAATCGTGAATAAACCTTTCTCTCGCAGCCAAGAAACTGAAGCGGATGAAATCGGTTTAATGCTAATGGCACGTGCAGGTTATAACCCTTCCGCTGCACCAAATGTATGGGTAAAAATGAGTAAAGCGGCTGGTAATTCAGGCATTTCTATCTTCTCAACTCACCCATCTAATGAAGAACGTCAAGCAAACCTTGAACGTCTTCTTCCGGAAGCGATGAAAGTATATAAAACCAGCAAAAACTAGTTCGTTATACTCCATATCACTAAAAGCAGATCATTAAACACGATCTGCTTTTCTTTTTGCTCAAAAAACAATCAATAAATTTCTTCTCTTTTTAACACATGTGCATAACCGCATAACCCATTGTTTTTATTATATAATTTATCTATTTACCTCTGCTGTTTAAAGTTATTCACGATCATTATTCCGATCTATCACACTTTTATCCACAGATGATGGGGATAAATAGTCCACCAATGTGAATAAAACCCCACACTGGTTGCATAATCTGGAAGGTTATCCATATACTTGCTGAATTATTCTCTAAAACCGCTGATCTATCTACTAAAAAAGATCGCATATTGATCTAAAATAAACCTGCATTATCCAGTAAATAAAAACAAGGAGTTAACGAAGTTATTCGATTAGAATACGCATTCGCTTGACAACTTATCCACAGAGTTATCTACAAAATTGGCTTTAAAGGTTGTTCTAAGGCGTAAAGTGTGAAACAATCTCACCTATTTTCTCTATTACCTAAAAGAAATAAGGTGGTTAAGTGATCGATTTCGATGGCTACCGCCCAAATGTTGGTATCGTCATTTGTAATAAAGCAGGACAAGTTCTGTGGGCAAAACGGTTTGGACAAAACTCTTGGCAATTTCCGCAAGGCGGAATTAACGAGGGCGAAAACATTGAAACGGCAATGTACCGTGAGCTCTATGAAGAAGTCGGCTTAACCAAAAAAGATGTACGATTATTATGGGCGTCTAAATATTGGCTGAAATATAAATTACCCAAACGCTTAGTGCGTAGTGATGGCTCTCAGCCGGTGTGTATCGGGCAAAAACAACGTTGGTTTTTGCTACAACTTCTCAGTGATGAAAATTCGATTGATTTAAAAACAACCAAAAGTCCAGAGTTTGACGGTTGGCGTTGGGTGAGCTTTTGGTATCCGGTGCGTCAGGTGGTTTCGTTTAAGCGAGATGTGTATCGCAAAGTGATGAAAGAATTTGCCGGTGTGTTATTAAATGAATCGAAAAAAGTAGAAACAGTTGAAAAACCACGTATAGAACGTACGGAAAAACGAGATGTTCAAAAACGTGACTATCAAAAACGCGAATTTCGCAAACCTAGCCGTGCGTGGAATAATCAGCAACAGAAAGGAAAATCGTAATGATAGAAGTATTTTTGAGTTGTCTTGCATTAGGTACAATCGTCGGCTTTTTAGCCGGTTTATTCGGTATTGGCGGCGGTTTAATTATCGTGCCAAGCTTAGTTTACTTATTGCCGATGGCGGGCGTAACGCCGGAAAACTTGATGTCTGCCGCGCTAGGCACCTCATTTTCAACCATTGTAATTACCGCATTTTCCTCGGCACAACGTCATCACAAATTGGGTAATGTAGATATACAAGTCAGCAAGTATTTCATTCCTGCTTTAATGACTTCCGTGTTTCTTGCAGGCTTGGTCATCAGTAATTTAGATGCCAAATTAATGTCGAAAATATTTGCAATCATGGTGTTGTATTTAGCGGCAAGAATGTTGTTTTCTTTGAAAAAAACACCTCAAATTAAACCGCTTACCACTCAATCTACTATCATAGCTGGTGGTGTGATTGGTATGTTATCAAGTATGGCGGGGATTGCCGGCGGTGCATTTATCGTACCATTTCTAAATAGCCGTGGTTTTGAAATGAAACGGGCTATCGGTACTTCATCATTCTGCGGCGCATTTTTAGGTTTGTCCGGTACGATTAGTTTTATTGTAAGCGGTTGGAATATTGAAATGCCGGATTATTCGCTTGGGTATGTTTATCTACCAGCATTATTCGGCATTACATTAACCTCTTATTTTACTTCTAAACTGGGAGCGAATGCGGCAAATGTGTTACCAGTCGCAATCTTGAAAAAAGCCTTTGCGGTGATGTTAGTTGCGATTGCGGTTAATATGTTTTTAAAATAGCTCGATTTTACTTACTCCCCTCTACCTCAGAGGGGAATTTTTTTAAAGGAACAATATGAACGAACAATTTATTCAATTTCCACAAATTGATCCGATTATTTTTAGCCTTGGTCCAATCTCCCTACGTTGGTACGGTTTGATGTATTTAATCGGTTTCGGTTTCGCTTATTGGCTAGGTATGCGCCGTGCAAAAAATTCCAACGGCGTTTGGACAACCGAACAAGTTGATCAGCTTATTTATACCTGCTTCTGGGGCGTGGTATTAGGTGGGCGTATCGGTGATGTGTTTTTCTATAATTTCGACCGCTTGTTACAGGACCCAATGTTCTTATTCCGTATTTGGGAAGGCGGTATGTCATTCCACGGTGGTTTAATCGGTGTGATTGTTGCAATGATTTGGGTTTCGTTCCGCCAAAAACGCAGCTTCTGGCAAACATCAGATTTTATTGCGCCACTGATTCCGTTCGGGCTTGGTATGGGACGTATCGGTAACTTTATCAATGATGAACTTTGGGGACGTGTCACCGATGTGCCTTGGGCGGTATTATTCCCAAGCGGCGGTTATTTACCTCGTCATCCTTCGCAGCTCTATGAGTTTTTCTTAGAAGGCGTGGTATTGTTCTTTATTCTCAATGGGTTTATCAAAAAAGCTCGTCCGGCAGGTTCGGTGGCAGGACTGTTCTTAATCGGTTACGGTGTGTTCCGCTTCTTAGTCGAATATGTGCGTGATATCGACCCGAACGTAAACACGGTAGATGATTTGATTACGCGAGGACAGTTATTATCATTACCAATGATTATCGGCGGACTAGCGATAATAATCTGGGCATATTCTCGTAAAAAAGCATAATGACAAGCGGTTGAATTTGGTGGAAATTTTGCAAATTTCTAATGAAATTCAACCGCTTTTTTATCGCCTAAATTTTGCGATCGTGATCGAAAACACACAAAATTGAGATTGAATCTACCGTGAGATTTTGTAGGCTATGCTTCAAAAAAAGGAGCTGATATGTGGAATCTATTTCAACAACCGGTCGAAAGAGAGTCGTTTGAATCTTGGGGAAAAATGTGTGATGATATTGCGAAAGTCGCATTATTGGCGTTGCCGGTAATCTTATATAGCAAAGAATCATTGGAATTCCGTAGTCTAAATATTTTATTTTTATGTATTATCGCCTACGCTTGTTTAACTATCGGAAGAATTTTTCGTCGTGCGTTTAAGGAGAAATAAAATGGGTTTAACATTAGGATTGGCTATTCTTGCCATACTATCCCTTGCCGCATTAATTTTTGCAAATTATGCTGTAAAACATTCAAAATAGCCAAAAAGCCGTAACCTCTGATTGTTACGGCTTTTTTATTTGCTAAAATTAGCTTCAACTGAATTTAGATAAGGAAAAAGTTATGACTACAAAATATAAAGTAATTGGTTTCGATCTTGACGGTACATTAGTAAATACCCTACCGGATTTAACTTTGGTGGTTAATTCGATGTTTGCCGAACATGGTCTGCCGACTACCACTCAAGAAAAAGTATTAACTTGGATTGGTAAAGGTGCGGATATTTTCTTTCAAAATGCGATTGCTTATACAGGACAAGTGTTTGAAGCACAAAAATTAGTGCAGCTACGCACCAGTTTCGATAAATATTATGCGACTTATATTTGTGAAGAAAGTGTACTTTATCCAAATGTAAAACAGACATTAGAAACCTTAAAAGCACAAGGTTATACGCTTGTGGTCATCACAAATAAACCAACCAAATTAGTTGAGCCGGTATTAAGCGCATTCGGGATTTTTGAATTATTCAGCGAATATTTAGGCGGACAATCGTTACCGAAAATCAAACCGCATCCGGATCCGATGTTGTATATCTGTGAAAAATTTGCGATTCAGCCAAGTGAAATGTTATTTGTCGGCGATTCGGAAAATGACGTGATTGCCGCCAAAGCCGCCGGTTGTGATGTGGTCGGCTTAACTTACGGCTATAACTACAACGTACCAATCGAGCAATCAAACCCAACCTTCGTTACCGGTGAATTTGCCGATGTCTTAAAGTTTGTCAGCTAATTCTGCTCATAACAAGCGGTCAAATTTCCTAATCCTTTTGCAAAAAATTTATGGAATTTGACCGCTTGTGCTTTTATCGAATGGCAATAAAGGCTAAGATAAGTCCATTCGTTTCTAATTTAACAAGAGATTATAAAAAATGACCAAACCTATTGTATTTAGTGGTGTGCAGCCATCGGGCGAATTGACGATCGGGAACTATTTAGGCGCATTGCGTAACTGGGTGAAAATGCAAGACGATTACGATTGCCTTTTCTGTATTGTTGATTTACACGCCATTACCGTACGCCAAGATCCGGCAGCGTTACGTAAAGCATCTTTAGACGTATTAGCCCTTTATTTAGCTTGTGGTATCGATCCGAATAAAAGCACGATTTTCATTCAATCGCACGTACCAGAACATACTCAATTAGCGTGGGTATTAAATTGCTACACTTATTTCGGTGAAATGAGCCGTATGACCCAATTTAAAGATAAATCGGCACGTTATGAAGAAAACGTAAACGTGGGCTTATTTACTTACCCTGTATTAATGGCAGCGGATATTTTACTTTATCAAGCAAATCAAGTGCCGGTTGGTGATGACCAAAAACAACACTTAGAAATTACTCGTGATATCGCCAACCGTTTTAATGCGCTATATGGCAAAAAAGATGCGGAAGGTAATGTAGTTGAGCCGGTTTTCCAAGTACCGGAAGTGTTTATTGCGAAAGCCGGCGCGCGAGTGATGTCATTGCTTGAACCAACCAAAAAAATGTCGAAATCAGATGACAACCGTAATAATGTCATCGGTTTATTAGAAGACCCGAAAGCGGTTGCGAAGAAAATCAAACGTGCGATGACCGATGGCGATGAGCCGCCTGTGGTACGTTATGACCGTGAAAATAAAGCCGGCGTATCAAACTTATTAGATATTCTTTCTGCGGTAAGTGGTAAAACCATTGCGGAATTAGAAGCGGAATTTGAAGGTAAAATGTATGGTCATTTAAAAACCGAAGTAGCGGAACAAGTTTCGGCACTTCTAACGGATCTTCAAGAGCGTTATAACCACTTCCGTCAAGATGAAGCGTTACTCGAAAAAATCTTCCGAGAAGGGGCGGAAAAAGCTAGAGTACGAGCAAGAAAAACACTTGAAGAAGTGTATAAATTAGTCGGATTCGTACAATAAAAAAGCGTTTAATATATATTTAAGGCTAAATTGGAAACAATTTAGCCTTTTTATTTGCTCAAAATGTGATTATTTTTATTTATCAAATTTAATCATATTCATAATAATGATCAGATTATATTGATTTTACTCTTCCTTTTTGTTTTAATCCTAGCCCCCTTATTTTTTAAATATTTATTAAAAGGATCCGTAATAAATATTTAATTTTAGATGGGGGGATATTTTCAAATGTATTAGAAGGAAACTAAAACATGAAAAGCAAGAGCTTAGTTGTTGCGATGGCAACAATGTTAGCCTTATCAACCGAGGCAGATGCAAGTAAGCTAGCCAGCGAGCTTGCGACCACTGCGAGATATTATCCGAATGCGGCGAATAGCTATAATAAATATTCGTCAATGTATTCAGGATATTATACGAATAATAACAATCGGAATTATTATTCGTCTTGGTTTAATCCAGCTCGCTATCGGGGTACTATTACCCGAACGGTAACGACCAAAATAAATGGTGTCATCGTTACCAAAATTTATACAACAGTAAATGGTAGAACCACTGTTCGAGTTATTATCTCAGATGGTAAACCAACTGTTGTAAATAAACCGACAACACCGCCAACAAGGCCTGTCGTAGATACCAAACCGGTTGTAACGCCAACTCAACCGGTAGTTGACAAAAAACCGGTTGAGACACCAACTCGACCAGTTATCGACAAAAAGCCTGTTGAGCCTCCAGTTCAACCTGTAGTGGACAAGAAACCTGTTGAGACGCCTACTCGACCGGTTGTTCGTAATCCGGTTGAAAACCCAAGCCAGCCTATCGTAGATACGAAACCGGTTGTTGATACGCCAACGCAACCTATCGTAGATACTAAGCCGGTTCGTGAACCTGAACCACCTATCTCTGATACAGGTCCTATCATTATTCGTCCAAGTAAGCCTATCGCAACACGCTCTCCAATTGTTGCATCTGATGTGCCTACTCGAGGCGAACAATGGAATGACCGTTCACGCGGTTATAACTTACACGATCCAAATAACAAGGCCAATGTTACCTTGGATGGTAGTGGTGTAATCGTTGGTATTTTAGATAGCGGCTTTAAAAACTATCTGATGGCAAACGATATCGAGAAAAAATTCGGTCATCGTGCTGAAATCATTGAAACAGGCCGTTCTGCGCCTTCATCGGCAACTCACGGTATTATGGTGGCAGAAATGGTGGGTGGTGGTACATCAAACAACGGTGTAGCACCGAAAGCTAAACTACTTTTAGCGGATATTACTCGAACCACCGCCAATGGTTCAGGTTTATTGGCTAGCGCTTCATTTTATAACGATTTATGGAATAGAGGTGCGAGAATCTTCAATCAGTCATATGGTATTCCAAAACCATTAACTTACTTTAACAATGATAGTCGTTCTATGTACTATTACGAACGCCAATTCGATAGTAGCATCTTGAATGTCTATAAAAATAAAGTAAAAGACGGCGGTTTATTTATTTGGGCTGCGGGTAATAACCGTGGTGATAAAGATCCGAGCGTTCAAGCAGGTTTACCTCACTATATGCCGGAATTGGAGAAGGGTTGGATTTCTGTTGTTGCGTTAGCGACAAGAAGCTCTAACAGTTTAGGTAATTTTGAATGGAGCAATTTATTACCATACTCTCAAGCGGGTGTGGCGAAAAATTGGACCGTTTCAGCAATGGGCGACTACGTTTTCAACTTAAGAGGTAGCAACGTAGTATCAAGTGGTTCATCATTTGCTGCGCCGGCCGTAACTGGTACTGCAGCATTAGTGAAACAAAAATACCCTTGGATGGATGGTAACTTAATCAAACAATCTATCTTAACCACAGCAACCGATATCGGTGCGCGTGGTGTAGATGATGTATATGGTTGGGGTTTACTCAATGTTGAAAAAGCTACCAAGGGTCCTGCACGTTTTGACAAAGGCCTAGCATTTGCAGATAACGTGACTGTTAATATCCCAAATGGACGTTATGAGTTCTCGAATGATATTGACGGTAACGCCGGCTTAGTTAAAAATGGTAAGGGTGAACTTGTCTTATCAGGTGCAAGTACTTTTGAAGGTGTAACAACCTTAAACGAAGGTGCTATCACCATTAACGGTAAGAAATATGCGTCAAAAGTCAATGTAGGTAATCGTGGTACTTTAGTTGCAAACAGTACAACGTTAGAAAATGGCGTAAATAACGAAGGTACGTTTGTTAACCAAGGTTATTCAACCATCAACAATAACTACATCGCTTCAGCGCAAAGTACGTTAGTGTCAGATTTAGGTTCTAACTTAAATGTGAAAGGTGAAGTAGATTTAAATAATTCAACTTTAGCACTAACCGCAGAAAAAGATGGTAAAGCACAATATGTTACAGCGAAAGGTGTAACTACTTCTGCAATTACCTCTGATACTGCAATTAAAGGCAACTTTAGTGCGATTGAAACTTCTGGCTTATTAAATGCGACGGCAGTTAAAACCAGTGAGAATGAGATCAGTGCAACAGTTAGCCGTAAAAATGTTGCAGATTATGTGAACAAAACAACCTCTGGCGAAGCAATGTGGGAAAATGTTGCTATGGCGTTAGAAAACAGTTTCACTACTTTAGATTCACAAATTGAGGAAAATAAAGGCACAACAACTGCAACGAATGACTCTTTTGCACAACAAGCGGCTGTTTTACAAAATAGCATTGCAAATGCTAATACGCAAAGCGTAGTCTTAGATAGCTTATCTGGTCAAATTTATGCGTCAGCGCAGGCGCTTACTTTTGAAAATGCAGAAACAGTAAACAAAGACTTATCTAACCGTTTAGTGATGCTTGGTGCATTAGATAATATCGGTAACACCGCAGGTGTGTGGGTAACCGGTATTTACGGAAACGGTACCTTAAAAGAAGCAGGATTCGGTGAAGGTAAAACAAATACCTATGCAGGCCAACTAGGTTTTGATAAACAATTCACTGACGATGTTATTTTAGGTGCTGCGCTTAATTACTCAAAAGCGGATGTAAGCTTCAACCGTTACGGTGGTAGCTCAAAAGCGGATGGAATTGGTGCGTCTTTATATGCTCGTGTAGGTAACAAGCACAAAACACCTTGGTATGTACAAGGTCGTGTAGGTTACGGCAGTGTTGATTCAGATGTCGAACGTAATATTATTTTGGCGGATAATAACGTGAGTACAGCAAAAATTAACCACCGTGATAAAGTGCTTTCTGCTTATGTAGAGTCAGGCTATGACTTCAAAATGGGTAATCTTGCATTTACACCGTTTGTCGGTTTAAATCACGATGTTGTCAGACGTGGCGCATTTAGTGAGGAAAACAGTCAATTCGGTTTAACTGCAGATAAAGCAACCTATAAACAAACTAGCGGACTTGTTGGTTTACGTACGTCATTAGATGTAAACGTTGCAGGGATGAAAACAACCCTTCAAGGTTATGTAAATCACCAAAAAGCGTTTAATGATGAAGATCTTAGCTTTAAAGCAAGCTATACCGGTTTACAAGATGCGAAATTCGATGTGAAAGGTATCGGTCTTGCGAAAAGCAAAACGTGGGTTGGTGTAGGTGCATTAACCGAAGTGAACAAAAACACCTCGTTATATGTTAACTACGATTTAAAACTTACGAAAAGTAAAGGTCATAACAATGTTGTGACTGCTGGTGTGAGAGTAACTTTCTAAGCCAGTATTTACTGATAAGAACACTATGAGCGCTAGACGTAGCGCTCATATTTTTTTGCAAAATTTCGGGGAAAAACGACCGCTTATTTCAGCAAGTCTTTTAGGCTGGATTTCATTTTTTCCATCTGATCCAAATAGATATGTTGATTCTCCAACTCATCAATCAAATGATTGATAGCTTCGGACAACGTCATCTCTCTTTCCTTCGAATACTTCGATAAACGTAACCAACTCGCATATTCTAAATCGATCGATTTTTTCTTCGTCGTTGGTTTCTCCGCATTAAAAAAACGCTTACGCTTGGCACGAATCGACTGGCGCATTTTCTTACGTTGCTCCGCCGTCATCTCCATTTTAATCCATTGCTCGATTTCTTCCGGCGAATGTTGAAGCGTCGTTAAAAGTTGGACTTTCAGCTCAATCAAACTGGTTTCTTCGTACTTAGTGATATTTTCACCTTCTCGATGCTTTTTGAGCAAATACTTCCATTTCCAATTCGCTTCTTGAATCTCTAACTTTTGATAGCGCATTTTCTTCTCTTCACAGTGCTTAAACTTAGGCAAGTATAACGGAATTCTGTATAATAAACCAAATTTCTATTATGAGGCATTTTCGTGAATTTAACCCCATTAGACTGGCAATCTCTCACCTTACATCATTCATTTCAAGAAACGAGCAATGAAGTAGGGTTCTTTGATTTCCAACCCAATGCAAAACAAGCGATTGACCAATTCAAACGTGGGCAATTTGGTTCGCTATTAGTGATAAAGACGGAAACATTCCCTGAATTTATCCGGGAAATTAAACATTATCTTGCCGAAAATCTTACATCTCCTCTGGTGACCAAAACTGAATTTAGTCGTAATCACTTATTCGGTTACAGCATTTATCTTGAAAAAGAGCATAAAGTAGAAAACGTAACGGGTGCGATTCAACAAGCAAACAACGGTATTTTGCTGCTGAATGTGAACTCATTATTATTGGATATCACGCAATGGGACAAATTAAAACAGGCGTTACTGTTCGGCTCATTTGAACAAAATGCAGTGAATAATATCCCTTATCTGCTTCCTCCTATTCAGTCAAATTTCAAACTGGTACTCATCGGTAGCCGAGAAGATATATCTCTATTGGCTGAATATGACGACAGCCTCTATCAAGTTGCACAATATACCGAAGTAGAATCCTATTTAACTCTTAATGACGAAAATATTGAGCAATGGGGTGATTATGTTCAATCAAGCGCCCAAAAATGGATTAACAAATCGTTTACTAACCAAGCGCTAAATCAGCTTTTACAAGCCTATGTGCGAGAAAGTGAAAGCCAAGAATTGGTCTCTATTTCACCGACTTTACTCAAAAAGCATTTGTTAGGCCTTGCAAATTTTTACCCAAATTCGACCGCTTTAAGCCAAGTAACGGAATATTTTGATTATTTAGAACAGCAATCCTCTGTTTTAAATAAATATACGACACAAGATATTCTTACGCACCAGTTATATATCGAGACCGAAGATGAAGAAATCGGTCAAATCAACGGTTTGTCCGTGATTGAGTTTGACGGTATCCCCCATTCATTCGGTGAGCCGTTACGTATTAGCTGTAACGTACAACACGGCGACGGTGAAATTACCGATATTGAACGTAAAGTTGAATTAGGCGGAAATATTCATTCGAAAGGTATAATTATTGCGCAATCTTGCTTAGCCAATTTATTAGAATTTCCGACACAACTCCCGTTCTCCGCATCACTCGCCTTTGAGCAATCTTATGGCGAAGTAGATGGTGATAGCTCATCGCTTGCTATTTTCTGCGTATTAATCAGTGCGCTATCCAAGCTAGCTTTACCGCAGTCAATTGCCGTTACCGGTTCTATTGACCAATTTGGTAACGTATTGAGTGTCGGCGGCGTAAATCAAAAAATCGAAGGCTTCTTTAATATCTGCCAAGCTCGCGGTTTAACAGAAAAACAAGGAGTGATTATCCCTGCAACCTGTATTTCGCATTTGAGTTTAAAAACAGAAGTGATTGAAGCCGTAAAAGCCGGACAGTTCAAAATTTGGGCGGTTGGAAATGTTTTCGAAGCTATTCAACTTTTATTAGATCGCCATTTTTATGATGAAGAGAATGCGACTAAAACAGCAAAACCTTCTGTGTTTGGGTTGATTCATCAACACATTGAGCAGGAACAAGAACGCGAAGAAAGCGGTTCGTTTTTTGCCAAAATTAGCAAATGCTTCAGTAAACACTGATCCGACAAGTTCAGCTAACAGTTGTACGCCAAATTAAAAGCCTGTACTATCGCTCACAATCCTGAGCCCTGATTGTACGGGCTTTTCTCATATTTATTGGAAGAAAAAAAATGAACAACTGTACACCAAACATTAAATCAAGCTATACCTATGAAGACTTATTAGCATCAGGTCGTGGTGAATTATTCGGCAAAGAAGGTCCTCAATTACCTGCTCCAACCATGTTAATGATGGATCGCATTAACTTAATGACCGAAAACGGGGGCTTATTTGATAAAGGTTATATCGAAGCCGAATTAGATATTCATCCGGAACTTCCATTCTTTGGCTGTCATTTTATTGGCGATCCTGTGATGCCGGGCTGCTTAGGGTTAGATGCAATGTGGCAATTAGTCGGTTTCTTCCTTGGCTGGGTTGGTGGCAAAGGCAAAGGTCGTGCGCTAGGTGTGGGTGAAGTTAAATTTACCGGGCAAATCCTTCCGACTGCCAAAAAAGTTATTTATCGCATTAATATGAAGCGTGTTATCAATCGTAAATTGGTAATGGGCTTAGCTGACGGAGAAGTAGAAGTTGACGGTCGCGTTATCTATACAGCAACCGATTTAAAAGTAGGACTGTTCCAAGACACTTCAGCTTTCTAATTTTGCGATCTTGATCGAAGAAATAGATAAACTTCATTTCATTCTCTAACCGAATTAAATAGTATTCCTTGCAAGAGGAATACTATTTATGTTTAAAGCATTCACACTCATCGAAATTCTTATTACCTTTACTATTCTGGTAATTTCAATTTATTTTATTTCTCCGATTACATTTCATATAAATGATCTCATTGCATTAAACAGCGAAATAGAATCCCTCCAATCATTTCTGTATCAATTACAAACAAAATCTCGTTACGAAAAGTCAAATTATACACTTACTATTTCACAAAATAATCAAGAGAAAAGTTGGTGTGTGATTGCAATTAAAAAGTCAAATAATAATAAAAAACAAATTATTTGTAATTGTTTAAATGTAAAGCAATGCAATATAGCTGATGAATATCAGCTTCATTTTAATCATCATAAAGGTACGGTAATAAAAAATAAAAGTTTATATCCTGAGTCTTTTATTAATATTGATGGAATCGCCGGTAGACTAGAATCAAAATGCATTCATTTATCACTGAATAAAGCCGATGAAATTTTGCAATTAGATCAATGGGGAAGAATTTATGTCATACCAAAACATAAACGCAGTCATTGTAAAACATAAACTATCGGCACTTAGCCTCATTGAGCTACTATTATCACTCACATTAGCCGTATTTATCTTACTATTAGCCGCTAAATCTTATGCACAATTTACTCAAAATAATTCAAAGCAAAAAGAACTTTTATTTTTACAAAAAGAAACCCATCAACTTATCCATTATTTTCAGCAGCATATTCAGCATTTAGGCTTTCAAGGAGTTTATAGAGAAAATAGTAACTTTTATTTATTTGAACACAAAAACAAACGATACGTATTAGATAATGAAAGTTGCTTAATATTTTTCTATGATTTAAATAATGACGGATGCCTTGGCAAAAGAAAAACAAAAAATTCCGTATGTATAAATAACAAGACAAATAATACACATGATTTAGCAAAAGAAATTTTCGGCTTTAAATTTGAAAATCAAGAAATCTATCTTTACGATAAAAATAAACTGGCTGATTGTCGAGATAACGAATGTGCAAAACTCCTAAATAGCTGTCCGGAAAAGTGGAAAAAGCTCACTTTTATTGATGATTTTAAAGTTGAGAAGCTTTCATTCTCATGGAAAAAGCCTGAAAAACTGATGCAAGTTACTTTAAAACTCGCATCAGTGAAATATAAAAACATTGAATACAGTACAACAAGTTATATTTATATCCTAAATTAAAGATGGAAAAACATACGTTAAACAGTAGCATATTAATTGTTTCATTAATCACCATATCGGTTGTGATTAGTATTATTCTATTAACCAAAGAAAAATTTATTCAATCTGAAATAAAAACGCAGAGTTATCAATATAATTATTTATCAGAAAGACTCTCTATTTTAGAAAAACTCAATAAACAACATCTCAATTGCAAACAAATAAAAGACACGCCGCCTATTAATACTCTTAATACTCAAGTAGCAGAAGTAAAAGTTGCGACAAAGAAACAAAAGTATTCTTTTTATTGTATTAAAAAAAGCTTATTTATTGGCAAGCGACCGACTAAAGAAAAATATATTCACTTCTCTCGGTTAGCTGATGTTTTAAATCTTGCTAATACTGAAATCAGTGAAATAACACATTTAAACGAACTACCGGTAACTTCAGAACAAGATCCTAAGATTATTTTAGTGAAAGGTGATATTAATGAAACGCTTAATCAAGATTTCTATGGCATTATTATTACTTCTCACCATTTTGATATTAAAGGTACTGCTAAAATTTATGGCATTTTATATTCATCGTATGACAACAACAGAGAAGAACGAAATATTACTTTTAAAAAGAGTGTCATATTAAATTTAGAGAATAAATATGCTTATTGGGAAGAACTTCCCTCTTCAAGGAATATGCTAAATAATGAATAAATTACTTAAATCTGAATCATTTATTTCCATATTAATTGGCATACTATTATTTTCTATTATATTTATTGTGGTTTCACGTTGGGGAAGTCATCAAACAGAAAAAACAAATTATATTTATCAACAACAGCAAGCCCTACAAATTATTGAAAATCAACTCGCATTAAAATACGCAGAGCAAAGTTGCGAACAATATATTCAGCAAAATCATTTGAAATTTAAAATTGAATGCCAAGCAAATAAAATTAGTGTGAGTTTCCCATTAGGCAAAGTAGAAATTACTCCATAGCGTTTGCAAAAAAACCGTAAAATCCGACCGCTTGTTTATCCGTAAGGTATCGGCAAAAGTAATTGAATCTCTAAGCTAATTAGTAGAAAATCATCGCCTTATATGAGGTATCAATTATGTTCACGGTTTACCATTCACAAAAGCTATCGTCATTAGCAGAAATGCTGATTCATCTACAAAAAGCCAACCCGAATCCCAATCCGTTCAGCACCGAAACCATACTTGTACAAAGTGTCGGTATGGCACAATGGTTACAAATGCAAATCGCCGATTCCATTGGTGTGGCGGGGAACTATGACTTTTTATTTCCCACCAGCTTTTTATGGCAACAATACCGTGTGCTATTCCCTTCGTTACCGAAAGAAAATATTTTTGAGCGTTCTTCAGTGACATGGCGATTAATGCGCCTGATTCCTACCCATTTAGATACGGCAGAATTCAACGCACTAAAATCATATCTACAGCAAGACCTACGCCAATATCAACTTAAACTCTATCAGCTTTCGACTAAAATTGCGGATTTATTCGACCAATATTTAGTTTATCGACCTCATTGGTTAGTACATTGGGAAAACAACCAACTTGAAGCGGTACTTGCTGAAATCATGCATTCCAATGCATTTAAAGTTAAAAATGAACAAGAAATCCTAGCTAACCTACAATGGCAAGCTATCTTATGGAACGCGTTAATTGACGATATTAAATTAGATAGTGATGAAAGCCTATTCATCACTTCGCACCGAGCTTATTTACAAGACCAGTATTTCCAAAAATTAGATAATTTAACTACTCAAGAGAAAGAACAACTTCCGCAGAGAATCTTTATTTTCGGCATTTCTTCTCTCCCTGCGACTCAATTAGCAGTGTTAAAAAAACTGAGTGAACACTGTGATATTCACTTATTTTTCTTAAACCCAAGCCAAGAATATTGGGGCGATAGTGTTGAAGATAGCGCACTAGAGAAATTAGCTTTGAAGCAGCAATTATCGGAAGCTGATTTAACCGATTTACTGGAAAAGCAAGGTAATCAATTACTTACCATGTGGGGAAAACAGGGGCGAGAATTTTTAGCGCAACTAGTAGAGCAAGAGTTCGACTATAGCCTAGATGTATTCGATCCGTATATCGGCGAAACCAATCTCATCAAGCTCAAAAATGCCATTTTAGCGTTTAATAATGCACAAACTTTTGAATTAGACGAACAAGACCAATCATTACAATTTCATTCGTGCCATAGCGTAATGCGTGAAGTAGAGGTATTACATAATTATCTTTTAAAATTATTCGAGCAGAATCCGACATTAACACCCAAAGATATTATTGTAATGTCTGCGGATATTGATAAATATGCACCTTACATTAATGCGGTATTTTCTCGCTTTGATCATAAAGATCCGAGAAGAATTCCTTTTACACTTTCAGATCAAAAAGCGACTGCGGTAGATCCGATTATTAGTAGTTTTTTAAGTTTACTTAATTTAAAAGAAAGTAACTTTAACGCAGAGGCACTCTTAGATTTATTAGATGTAAATGCGATCCGAAGCCGTTTTCGCATCCAATCTGATGATATTTATACCCTACGTCATTGGATAAAAGAAGTGGGTATCCGCGCAGGCTTAACCACAGAACAACAGCAATGGCAAAACTACAATTCATGGCAAAACGGTTTAACTCGTTTGTTACTCGGTACAAGCCTCAAAGAAGAAAATGGTATTTGGCAAGAAGCTATTGGATTTAACGAAAGTTATGGTTTAGCTTCCGAGCTTGTCGGTTACTTATGCCATTATTTAGAAAAACTTAGTACATGGCAGCAATTTATCCAAACATCACACAGCATTGGTGTTTGGCAACAAAAGCTAACCGAATTAATCAGCGATTTTTATCAAGATGATGGCGAGCATTTCGATTCACTTTCTCTGCTACAAACGACGTTGCAGGCTGTATTGGAAAAAATTGAACACGTACGCTTTGAGGACGAAATTTCTATTGAAATTCTCGCCTTATTACTTCAAGAGAGTTTCAATACACAACAAAATAGTCTGCAATTTTTAGCAGGAAAAGTGAATTTCTGTACGTTATTACCAATGCGAGCTATTCCATTTAAAGTGGTTTGTTTGCTCGGTATGAATGAAGCTGATTTTCCTCGACAACATTCGATAAATAGCTTCGATTTAATGCAATACGCACCGAAAAAAGGGGATCGCGCACGCAGAGACGATGATCGCTACCTATTTTTAGAGGCTTTACTTTCAGCTCAGGAAATTTTTTACGTGAGCTATGTCGGACAATCGGTAACGGATAATAAAGCACGTTTACCTTCCGTTTTAGTATCGCAATTATTAGATTATATCGGAGAACATTTATCCGAATCGGCTCAACAAATTTTAGCTGAAAAAGATGCTGTCAATTTTATCGTGAAACGCCATCCTATGACGGTCTTTAGCCCAAGCAACTTTAGTTACCCTCATATTTCTTATGATAAAGAGTGGCTTAAACTATTTGAACAGAATGCAGTTCAATCGAATTTCTTAAACGGGCAGCTTACAGCGGATAGCCCAACGGAACTTAATTTAAATGAATTAATTAGTTATATCACAAACCCAATTAAATATTTCTTTAACCGCCAATTGGGTATTTATTTTAATTACGATGAAGAAAGTATTGAAGAATCGGAAAAGTTTACTTTGAATGCATTGGATAATTACCAGTTAAGAACCAAACTATTAACGATTGATGAGGAACAAAGTCAGAGTTTATTCTACCAAGAACAGTTAAAAGGCAATTTACCTTCATCTAATTTTGCTAAGTTGTCCGAAACCGAACTGGAAAACTCAATAAAAACCATGAGAAATGAAATATCGCCATACTTAAAGCAGAGTGATATTTTAACTATTGAGCAATATTTCCCAATTGGTTCAAATAAAATAAAACTCTATGGAAATATCCAACAATTATTTGACGATGAAATCGTCTTCTGGAAAGTAAGTTCATTAAAAGATAAAGATATTATCCGCTTTTGGATTTATTATTTAGTAACACAAGTACAAAATAATTCCATTCGTTTGAAATATATTGTGCGTAATGGCGAAGATACTCAAATCTTCCAATTTAATCCGATCACTCAGCAGCAAGCGCAGGAGCAATTAACTATTTATATAGAAGATTATCTCAATAGCTTTCAAGCGCTACGCTGGGGGATTTCTGCCGGTTTAGACGATTATTTTGCCAAAATAGAAGATGTTGAAAATATTGAAGAATATTGCTCTCAGAAAATTTTTAAATTATTAGAAGACAATTCGTTTGAAGCCAGTTACCTACAACGAGTTTTAGTACAAAGTTCCGAATTGGATTACAGTGTTATTCATCATACAACGAAACAATGGTTTGCTTTAATGCAAGACAGTAAGCCGCATAACAATAAAAAGGAGAATTCATGAAGAAAACCTTAATAAGCCGTATGATTCGTCATGCGCTTTACTCTGCGATTGCGCTCAGTGTCAGCGTCACAACCACATTTGCAAATATTCCGCAAAATCCGACCGCTAGCACATCCCTATCGGCTGCACAAACGCAAGGTTTTGAATTTATCAATCAGCAGATCAATAAAAGCCCGAATGACAATGCAATTTATCAGGCTATTCGTTTAAAAAACGATATGACCGTACTCCTGATTTCAGATAGCAAAGCAAACAAGTCGTTAATGTCATTAGCGCTACCAATCGGTTCTATGGAAGATCCCATTCAGCAACAAGGTTTGGCTCATTACTTGGAACACATGATCTTAATGGGTTCTAAACAGTTCCCAGAGACTAGCAGTCTAGATCGCTTTTTAACGGAAAATGGCGGCTATAACAATGCCTCTACCACAGCTGATCGCACAGCTTATTATTTAGAAGTGAATAATAATGCGTTTGATGGAGCGGTCACACGTCTAGCGGATGCTTTTGCACAACCTCTCCTGTCAGAAAATAATGCGAAACGAGAAGTGAATGCCGTAAATGCCGAAATGGTTCGTGCTAAATCCAGTGACGGTTATTTATTGAACAGTGTTAATTTAGCAACCGCTAATCCTGCACACCCTATTACCAAATTTGCGGTTGGCAATAAGGAAACACTTTCGGATAAACCGAACAGCAAATTACAAATGGAGTTAGAGCAATTTTACCAACGCTACTATTCGGCAAATTTAGTCAAAGCAGTTTTATATTCGAATCAATCTATTGAGCAACTTGCTGCATTAGCTGATCGTACATTAGGTAAAGTGCCAAATAAAAATATTGCTGCTCCGAGTGTAGATGTGCCGTTTTTCCGAGCGGAAGATAAAGGAGTCGTTATTCATTACAAACCGGTACAACCGACCAAAATGCTGGCAGTTTCATTTGATGTACCGAATGATGAAGCACAATTTGCCCATAAAACCGGCGATTATTTAGCTTATATTCTTAACAATAATACCGACGGCACTTTATCTGACTACTTAATCAAACAAGGGTTATCAGATAGTGGTATTGCTGCACAAGCAACACCAAATGTCAGCCGTAATCGTGGTAATTTCACCATTTATGTTGCTTTAACCGACAAGGGTTTGACCGAAAAAGATAAGATCATTTCCTTGATTTTCCAGCAAATCGAACAAGTGAAACAAACCGGTATTCAAGAAAGTTACTTCAATGAAGTTCGGGAAAGCTTAAAGCAGGATTTTCAACATTTACAGGTGGAAAAAAGTGGTACTTACATCGAATCATTAGCTGAGCAAATGCTACATTATCCATTAGAACATATTTTAGATGCGGACTTTATGGTTGATACGATGGATAAACAAGCAATCAAAGCCAAACTGGCTGAGATGACATTAGACAACGCTCGTATTTTACTGGTTGATGAAAAAGCGCATACCGATAAAAAATCACCTTACTTTGAGGCCAATTATTCGATTGCAAAAATCAGTGACGAACAACGGAAAAAATGGTTGGATTTCAGCCATAATCCGGCTTTAAAGCTACCCGAACTGAATCCTTATTTCGCAACTGATTTTTCTCTGATTCAACCAATCAGCGATCGAACAGTACCCAAGGCATTAATCAGTACGGCAGGCAAAGCAATTTATGCAATGCCGAGCAAATACTTTGCCAATGATCCGAAAGCGATTGTATCAATGAGTTTCTCGATCATGCCGAAAACAGATGATTTAAAAGAAGCGGTGAGCGCCACGCTGTTAGGTTATATGAATAGCCTTGCTCAAACGAAATTAGCGTTCCAAACGGCGGTTGCCGGTATGCAAGCAGCGATTACCACTTATCCGAATGGGCTTTCGGTTGAAGCGGCCGGCTACACACAGCATTTAGCGAAATTAATCCAAGACTCGCTGAATCAATTCAAAACTTTTGAATTAACGGAAGACTTCTTAGCACAAGCCAAACAACGTGCATTCGAAGCACTAGACGGTCAACGCAAAGAAAGTAGCTTAACACAAGCAAACCAGGCTATTGCCAACTTTGCCAGCTACCCTTATTTTGAAGAAGATAAACAACGCAAAGCACTAACCGACACTACTTTGGCAGATGTAAAAGCGATGCGAGATAGATTGTTAACAAAATCAACCGGATTAGGCGTACTGTCAGTGGGCAACCTCAACGATAAACAGGTTGAAGATTTAGTCAGTGACATAAAAGGCATTGTTAAAAGTAGTGAGGTGGAGCGAGGTAAAGCACGTTATTTAGATCTGAATGACAGCAACCGCAAACTCAACTATGTACAAACCGTACCGCATGAGGACAATGCACTAAGCATCACTTATCTTGCAAAAGGCTATGGCGAATTAGAAGGTTCGGCTCGAGCTAATTTATTGCGTGATATTATCGGGCGCTGGTATTTCGATGATTTACGTACCCAAAAACAATTAGGCTACGTGGTCTATGCAACCAATACTAAACTTGGTAAAACTGCCGGTATGCGCTTTATGGTGCAAAGCCCGAATACAACACCGGCGGGCATTATGCAACATAACCAACGCTTTTTTGCAGAAAGTTTAACAAAATTGACCGCTTTATCGGAGCAGGAATTTGTGAAATATCGTGAGAGTTTAATCGAGAAATTACAACGTAAACCGGAATCGTTAAACCAAGAGTTTTCTCAATTCACGTTTGACTTTAATCGCCGTAATGATCAATTTAACCAACGTGCGAAAATGATCGAAGCGGTGAAACAACTTACCCAGCAAGATATTGTGGATTTTTATAAACACACTGTGATTGAGCAGCAAGGCTTTTCATTTATCAGCCAAGCGTTAGGGACGAAAGCGAAAGCTGAAGATGCGGTGAAACTGGCAGGCTATGAAAAAGTGGAAAGTATTGAACATATCCAAAAACAATTCCCAGTTAAATACTATTAAATCGTCCTCTACAAGCGGTTAAAAAAGCCCTAAATTTTACCACTGTAGATAAAACAAAAGGCTTAGCAAATTCGCTAAGCCTTTTTTAATATTTAGTTTTTACCTAAGTTCGAGAAGAAGTTTTTCACACTATCTAAAAAACCTTCTTGCTGCGGACGATGCTGACTTTTACCTTCTAAACTTTCTTCCAGTTTACGTAATAAGTCTTTTTGCTCGTCATTTAACGCAACAGGTGTTTCCACCACTACTTTGCAAATTAAATCACCTGCATAACCGCCACGAGGGCTTGTCACGCCCTTACCTCTCACTCGGAATAATTTGCCGGTTTGGGTTTCTGCCGGAATTTTCAGTTTTAATTTACCGTCAAGTGTCGGTACTTCAATCTCACCGCCTAATGCCGCCATCGTAAAGCTGATTGGCACTTCGCAGTAAAGATTTGAACCGTCACGCTCAAAAATATCGTGTTCACGAACGTGAATCACTACGTATAAATCACCTGCCGGCGCACCGTTCTCACCTGCCGCACCTTCGCCAGATAAGCGAAGCTGGTTACCGGTGTCCACACCAGCCGGAATGGTTACCGATAAGTTTTTCGCTTTCTGAACACGTCCGTCACCGTGGCAAGATTTGCAAGGTTTTTCAATTTTCTTACCGCTTCCATGACAGCTCGGACAAACCGCTTCCGTCACAAAGAAACCTTGCTGACGGCGGATTCTGCCCGAACCGTGACAGTGCGAACAGGTTTCCACTTTCGAACCTTTTTCCGCACCCGAGCCGTGGCAGGTATCACATTCAGCAAGCGTTGAGATACGAATATCTTTTTTACAGCCTTTAACCGCTTCTTCCAACGAGATTTCAATGTCGTAACGTAAATCATCGCCACGTACGACACGATTACGACGTCCACCGCCGCCAAAACCGCCACCGAACATTTCGCTAAAGATGTCTTCAAAGCCACCGAAACCGCCTCCGCCGAAGCCACCGCCAAATCCTCCAGCACCACCGCCTTGTTCAAAAGCAGCGTGACCGTATTGATCGTATGCGGCACGTTTTTCAGCATCGCCTAACACTTCATAGGCTTCGTTGATTTCTTTAAATTTTTCTTCTGCTTCTTTACTGCCTTGATTTTTATCCGGGTGGTGTTTTGATGCTAAACGTTTATAAGCACGTTTAATATCGTTCTCACTCGCCCCTTTCTGTAAGCCAAGGACTTCGTAGTAATCTTTTTTTGCCATAGTGTTTCGTTTGTAAAATTTTACGGAAATTTGACCGCTTGTAACTAGCTGATTGGATAGCGCTCGTCACAGACGGGCGTTATCGGATAGATAAAATCACCACCCTCGCCCCTTGTGGGAGAGGGAAAGATTTTCTTCGTTTAGAAGAAAATCAGGGAGAGGGGGAAGCGGATGTATTTTGTAAAAAATTTGCGAAATATAACCGCCTGTTTCCCCTCTCTCTGCAAGAAATTGTCTTTCACAATTTCTTGCTGTCTCTCTCCCTCAGGGGGAGAGAGTGAGTTGTTATATACACCAAAAGGGCGTGTCGCCACGCCCTTTGATTTTACGATTTGAGCGTAAAAGATTATTTATTATCTTTCACTTCTTCAAACTCAGCATCCACTACGCCGTCATCTTTTGCAGATTGTTGCGGTTGTTCACCTGCTTGCGCTTTAGCTTGAGCCGCTTGCATTAAAGGTTCAGATGCTTTAATTAACGCTTCAGTTTTTGCATCGATTTCCGCTTTATCATCGCCTTTCGCTGCTTTTTCTAAGTCAGCGATAGCCGCTTCGATTTTCGCTTTATCGTCTGCATTTAACGCCGAACCCGCTTCTTCGATTTGTTTGCGAGTTGCGTGTGCGATACCGTCTGCTTGGTTACGTGCTTGAACTAACTCTTCGAATTTTTTATCCGCTTCTGCGTTTGCTTCCGCATCACGAACCATTTGTTCGATTTCTTCGTCAGATAAACCTGAAGACGCTTGGATACGAATTTGTTGTTCTTTACCTGTGTTTTTATCTTTCGCAGATACGTTAATTACACCGTTCGCATCGATATCGAAAGTAACTTCGATTTGCGGCATACCACGTGGTGCCGGGTTAATACCTTCAAGGTTGAATTGACCTAAAGATTTATTCGCAGACGCTTGTTTACGTTCACCTTGTAATACGTGGATGGTTACCGCTGATTGGTTATCTTCCGCAGTTGAGAACACTTGTGATTTCTTAGTCGGAATCGTTGTGTTTTTCTCAATTAACACAGTCATCACGCCACCCATGGTTTCGATACCTAAAGATAATGGCGTAACGTCTAATAAAAGAACGTCTTTTACATCACCTTTTAATACACCGCCTTGAACCGCAGCACCGATTGCTACCGCTTCATCTGGGTTCACGTCTTTACGTGCTTCTTTACCGAAGAATTCAGCCACTTTTTGTTGTACTAACGGCATACGTGTTTGACCACCAACGAGGATAATGTCGTTGATTTCATTCACTGATTTACCTGCGTCTTTTAATACGGTTTTAAGTGACTCAATTGAGCTTGCGACTAAATCTTCTACTAACGCTTCTAATTTCGCACGGGTTACGTTGATCGCTAAGTGTTTAGGACCTGTTGCATCTGCTGTGATATACGGAAGATTTACTTCAGTAGATTGTGCTGAAGAAAGTTCGATTTTCGCTTTTTCCGCTGCTTCTTTCACACGTTGTAATGCCATTGGGTCGTTGCGTAAATCAACGCCTTGTTCTTTTTTGAACTCGTCAATGATGTAGTCAATTACACGGTTATCGAAGTCTTCACCACCTAAGTGAGTGTTACCGCCGGTTGCTAATACTTCGAATGTTTGTTCGCCGTCGAAGTTATCGATTTCGATGATTGAGATATCGAATGTACCACCACCTAAGTCGTAAACTGCGATCACTTGGTTTTCTTTAGTTGAACCTAAACCGAACGCTAACGCTGCCGCTGTCGGTTCGTTGATGATACGTTTAACATCTAAACCTGCGATACGACCTGCATCGATTGTCGCTTGACGTTGCGCATCGTTAAAGTATGCCGGTACAGTGATAACCGCTTCAGTTACCGCTTCACCAAGGAAATCTTCCGCTGTTTTTTTCATTTTTTTCAACACTTCTGCTGAAATTTGCGGTGGTGCTAATTTGTCGCCTTTTACGTTTACCCACGCATCGCCGTTGTCAGCACGTGTGATTTCGAAAGGCATAATTTTAATATCACGTTGTACTTCTTCGCTTTCAAAACGACGACCGATTAAACGTTTGATTGCAAATAATGTATTTTTCGGGTTTGTAATCGCCTGACGTTTTGCCGGTTGACCAACTAAAGTTTCGTTATCTGTATAAGCAATGATTGACGGAGTTGTACGTGCGCCTTCCGCATTCTCGATTACACGTGCTTTGTCACCGTCCATTACCGCTACACAAGAGTTTGTTGTACCTAAGTCAATACCAATGATTTTACCCATTTTAAAATTCCTCTGAATATAAATTTGTTTGATTACGTTTTCGTAACGTTACCCACAAGATGGTGTTCTTTCACAACTTTTCAAGGCTAAATTTGAAATTTTCTTGCAAGTATTTTTGAAAAAAGAAACGGGACGTTCAACGTTCCCGTTCAGACGAAACAATAAATAGGGATGAAAATGAAATGATCAAGGGCGTAAAATAAATTTTTGTAAGATTTTTGAATAAAATGGACAAAAAAGCCCGTCCATATTGAACGGGCTGGATTTCCGAGCATTAAAGACCTTTTAATCTTTGATAAATTTCAGCAAATTTTGACCGCTTGTCTTGGTATTCGGCAAACTTACTGCAATTCGGCTGGTAAACCGCTTCAAGCGGTAACGGCTGACAGAAATTAGCAATATCTTCATTCGGATTTAAGGCAATCTGTGCTAGTTTCGCTGCCCCTAAAGCCGGGCCGACATCACCACCAGTACGATATTCAAAGGTTCTTCCGGTAATATCCGCCAATAATTGTCGCCAATAAGCACTTTTCGCTCCACCACCGATCAGAGCGATATTATCCGCCTTCACACCGGTTTCGTGTAACACATCAATACCGTCCGCTAATGCAAAACTGACCCCTTCCACCGCAGCTCTTGCCATGGTAATCGGGTTATCGTTATGAGTTAAGCCCCAAAACACGCCTTTGGCATAAGGGTCGTTATGCGGCGTACGTTCGCCGGATAAATAAGGTAGGAAAATCGCATCGCTCGCTTGGCTGCAGTTTTCGACTTGTTGGAATAGCGTTTTAATATCACTAATACCGGTAACTTTTTGGGCAAAATCGACCGCTGATGCGGCACTGAGCATGACCGACATCAAATGCCAGCGATCCGGTAACGCGTGGCAGAAACTGTGTACCGCTTTTTGCGGATTGGCACTAAATTTATCGGTTACGACAAAATACACCCCTGACGTACCGAGCGATAACATCGCTTGTCCGGCTTGGTAAAGCCCGATACCGATTGCACCGGCGGCATTATCGCCACCCCCGGCAATTACCGGAACGGTATTTAACTTCCAGTTTTTTGCCAATTCAGGGCGTAAATAACCGGTAATTTGGTTGCCTTCAAACAGTTTAGGCATATTATTAACATCAAGTCCGCAAGCATTTAATAACGCCTGATTCCACTCTCTTTTACCGACATCCAGCCACATTGTGCCGGAGGCATCCGACATATCGGAAGCATATTCACCGGTCATACGTAAACGTAAATAATCTTTCGGCAGTAAGACTTTATCCACTTGTTCGGCGATTTGTGGCTGATGTTTATCTACCCATTTTAATTTCGGTGCGGTAAAGCCCGGCATCATCAGATTACCGGTAATTTCACGGCTATTCGGCACTAATGATTCCAATTCGGCACATTCCACAAAGCTACGCCCGTCATTCCACAAAATTGCCGGACTCAATACTTGATCATGTTTATCCAATAAAGTCGCACCGTGCATTTGGCCGGTTAAGCCGATCGCTTTCACAGCAGTTAAATCTTGCTGTTGTGCCAAAGCGAGCATAGCTAAATTGGTTGCGTGCCACCAGTCTTCCGGATTTTGTTCCGACCAAAGCGGATGAGGACGAGAAATAGGTAAAGATTGATGGGTGGTTGCGATGATTTCTTGAGATTCATTGAGTAAAACGACTTTAACGCCTGATGTGCCTAAATCAATTCCGATATACATAAAGCCTCCTGATACCTTCTTACTCTCTCCCGCTTGCGGGAGAGAGACAGTCGAAGGATTCGTTCAGAATCTGCAGACAGAGAGAGGGAAAAGATGTTAATTTCCCCTCTCCCTCCAAAAATCCTACAGATTTTCTCCTCCCTCTCCCGTAAAGGGAGAGGGTAAGCTCTGAATTAACGATAAATATAATTATTCACTAAATTTTCTAAGTATTCTTGCTGACCTGAAACCGGTTTCGGATCAAGTGCTTTGCTTTCAACGATTTTCGCTAAATCTTCAAGGCTTGCTTTACCGGCAAGAATTTGCTGACCTAAATCACCGTTCCAGCCTGCGTAACGTTGATCAACGATACCTTGTAAGGTTTGGTCTTCAATCATTTTCGCCGCACGTTTTAATGAAAGCGCAAGTACGTCAATCGCACCGATATGACCGTGGAATAAATCATACGGATCTGTACTTTGACGGCGGATTTTCGCATCAAAGTTGAAGCCACCTGTAGTAAAGCCACCTGCTTTTAAGATTTCATACATCACAAGCGTATTTTCTTCCACGCTATTCGGGAATTGGTCGGTATCCCAACCTAATTGCGGATCACCACGGTTAGCATCAATCGAACCGAAGATATCTAATGCTGCCGCAGTTGCAATTTCGTGTTGGAAAGTATGACCGGCTAAAGTTGCGTGGTTTGCTTCAATATTTACTTTGATTTCTTTTTCTAAACCGAATTGTTTTAAGAAGCCGTAAACGGTTGCTACGTCATAGTCATATTGGTGTTTAGTCGGTTCTTGCGGTTTCGGCTCAATTAATAATGTACCGTTAAAGCCGATTTTATGTTTATGTTCCACTACCATTTGCATAAAGCGACCGATTTGTTCACGTTCACGTTTTAAATCGGTATTTAATAAAGTTTCATAACCTTCACGACCGCCCCATAACACATAGTTCTCACCGCCTAAGCGTTTAGTTGCATTCATCGCATTGAATACTTGCGATGCCGCCCAAGAGAACACTTCCGGATTCGGATTGGTTGATGCGCCAGACATATAACGAGGGTTAGTAAAGCAGTTTGCCGTACCCCATAATAATTTCACACCGGTTTCCGCTTGCTTTTTCTCAAGAATGTCTACGATAGTATGGAAATTATGTACGTATTCTTTATATGAATTGCCTTCCGGTGCAATATCTACATCGTGGAAGCAGTAGTAAGGAATCCCTAATTTTTGGAAGAATTCAAAGGCGATTTCCGCTTTTTGTTTTGCACCTTCGAGTAAATCGCCCGTTTTTTGCCAACTACGATCTAAAGAGCCTACGCCGAACATATCATTCCCCGTCCAACAGAAAGTATGCCAATAACACACTGCTAAACGTAAATGTTCCGCCATCGTTTTGCCTAAAATCACTTCGTTCGGATTGTAATGTTTAAAAGCAAAAGGATTGGTTGAGTTAGCACCTTCATATTTTACTTTTTCAATTTTATCGAAATAGTTAGACATAATTAATTCTCCTATGAATCAATGGATTTTGAAAACGAGAGCATAATGATGAAAATTAAAAAGCGGTTCAATTACGTTATTTTGTTTTGCTATTTTGATAATTGGTTATTGTGGCGGCGATCACAAAAGCGAAAAAACGTAATGACATTATGAAATCTGATAATTGCACCTTATTTGAAATCTAAGCAAACTGCGCACGAAGCAATACCGCTTATTTTTTATGCTTAAACCAATCAGAGGTGTTCTATGAAACTTAAATCTAAGTTATTAGCAGTAGCCGCAGCAACCTTATTAGCTTTAGGTCAAACCGCCATTGCCAAAGATCTAAAAATTGGTATGTCTATTGACGATCTTCGTTTAGAGCGTTGGCAAAAAGACCGAGATATCTTTGTAAAAAAAGCGGAATCATTGGGTGCAAAAGTGTTTGTGCAATCCGCAAATGGTGATGCAACCGCACAAATTTCTCAAATTGAGAATATGTTAAATAAAGATATTGATGTATTAGTGATTATTCCGTTTAACGGTGAAGTGCTTTCTAACGTTATTTCCGAAGCAAAAAAAGAAGGCGTAAAAGTATTAGCTTACGACCGCTTAATTAATAATGCGGATATTGATTTCTATGTATCCTTCGATAATGAAAAAGTAGGCGAATTACAAGCACAAAGTATTATTGAGAAAAAACCGGAAGGTAATTATTTCTTAATGGGTGGTTCTCCGGTAGATAACAATGCGAAATTGTTCCGTAAAGGTCAAATGAAAGTTCTACAACCGCATATTGATAGTGGCAAAATCAAAGTAGTGGGAGACCAATGGGTAGATTCATGGCTTGCGGAAAAAGCCTTACAAATTATGGAAAATGCTTTAACTGCTAACAAAAACAACATTGATGCAGTGGTTGCTTCCAATGATGCAACGGCAGGTGGTGCAATCCAAGCACTTAGCGCGCAAGGTCTGGCTGGTAAAGTAGCGATTTCCGGTCAAGATGCAGACATCGCAGGGATCAAGCGTATTATTGACGGTTCACAAACAATGACCGTATATAAACCGATTACAAACCTTGCTGATAAAGCCGCAGAACTTTCCGTTGCTTTAGGTAAAGACGAGAAGGTGGAATCAAATTCAACCCTAAATAATGGCGTAAAAGATGTACCGGCTTACTTATTAGAACCTGTTGTGGTAACCAAGGAGAATATTGATACCACTGTGATTAAAGATGGCTTCCACACTAAAGAAGCAGTATATGGTAAATAATTAGCTCTAAAATCCTGTGCGGTAGTCATACCGCACATTTTTTAACTAGAGGAAAGGATTATGGCTCAATTATTAGAAATGAAAAATATTACCAAGCGGTTTGGTGATGTCGTTGCCCTTAACAATATTTCTATCTCATTAGAATCCGGCGAGGTACTTTCTCTCTGTGGTGAAAACGGTTCAGGCAAATCGACCCTGATGAAAGTGTTATGCGGTATTTATCCATATGGTGATTATGAAGGTGAGATTTATTTCTCAGGCGAAAAACTCACCGCTAAAAATATCAAAGATACCGAAGAAAAAGGCATTTCCATTATCCACCAAGAATTAACTCTCGTGAAAAATATGACCGTGCTTGAAAATATGTTTTTAGGCAACGAGATGAAAAACTATGGAATAACAAACGATAATGAAATGTACCTGCGTTGTAAGACCTTACTGGAACAGGTACAACTGAATATCGACCCGAACACCAAAGTTTCCGAGTTAGGTTTAGGTCAACAACAATTAGTTGAAATTGCCAAAGCGTTAAATAAACAAGTGCGCTTATTAATTTTAGACGAACCAACCGCATCTTTAACCGAAACAGAAACAGCAATTCTGCTCAATCTTATCAAGGACTTACAAGCACATAATATTGCGTGCGTCTATATTTCGCACAAACTCAATGAAGTCAAAGCAATTTCAGACAATATCTGTGTGATTCGTGATGGCGAATATATCGGCACTCGCCCGGCAAAAGGTATGAGTGAAGATGACATTATTACCATGATGGTCGGCCGTGAAATTACTTCACTTTATCCACACGAACCGCACGATATTGGTGAGGAAATTTTACGAGTGGAAAATATCACCGCTTGGCATCCAACCAATACACATATAAAACGGGTAGATAATGCTAGTTTTTCACTACGTCGTGGTGAAATCTTAGGTGTTGCCGGCTTAGTCGGTTCAGGCCGAACTGAAATGGCGCAATGTATTTTCGGTTCTTATTTAGGTAAATACCAAGGTGATATTTATGTAGAAGGACAAAAAGTCCAAATCAAAAATTGCGCTCAAGCAATTGAGAAAAAGATTGTGATGGTGCCGGAAGATCGTAAAAAACACGGGATTGTGCCGATTATGGGCGTCGGTAAAAACATCACATTAGCCGCATTACCGCAGTTCTGTTTCGGCAAAAAAGTGATTAATGAACCGTTAGAAGAAACCATTATCAACCAATCTATCGCCAAACTTACGGTGAAAACTTCTTCGCCGGAGCTTGCCATAGGGCGTTTAAGCGGCGGTAACCAACAAAAAGCAATCCTAGCGAAATGCCTGTTGCTCAATCCTAAAATTCTGATTTTAGATGAACCGACCCGAGGCATTGACGTTGGGGCAAAATACGAAATCTACAAACTCATCAACCAACTTGCCCAACAAGGAATGGCAGTGATTGTTATCTCATCAGAATTACCGGAAGTGCTGGGTATAAGTGATCGTGTGCTTGTCATGCACCAAGGCAAAATCAAAGCGGATTTAATCAATCATAATTTAACCCAAGAACAAGTGATGGAAGCCGCCCTCAAGGAGTAACCTATGAACAAGTTAAAATCAATTAATTTACAAGTTTATATTATGTTGATTGCCATTGTCGTGATTATGGCATTCTTCTCTGTTGCCACTGACGGGGCTTATGTAAGTGCGAGAAATATCTCTAATTTACTCCGCCAGACTTCTATCACGGGGATTCTCGCTATTGGTATGGTGTTTGTGATTATCTCGGCAGAAATTGATTTATCAGTCGGTTCGATGATGGGCTTACTCGGTGGATTTGCCGCAATTACTAATGTTTGGTGGGGCTGGCCACTTTCCGTCACTATCATTGTTACCCTTGTGCTAGGTTTATTATTAGGCGCGTGGAACGGTTGGTGGGTTGCTTACCAAAAAGTGCCGTCTTTCATTGTCACGCTCGCCGGTATGCTTGCTTTCCGTGGCGTACTAATCGGCTTAACCAACGGTACAACCGTTTCACCAATCAGCCAAGATATGACTGTAATTGGTCAAGGTTATCTTTCTGATACGGTGGGGATGATTTTAGGTACAATCGGTATGTTCCTATTCATCGCTTGGGGCAGTTACCAACGTAAAGCACGTCAAAACCTTAATTTAAATGTGCCGGCCATGGGTAAAGAAACGATGAAATACGGCTTGGTAGCAATTGTGGTACTTGGCGCTATTTATCTACTTAACGACTACCGTGGCGTACCATTCCCAGTATTATTACTCGCTTTACTCACGATTGCCGGTACATTTATCGCACGCAAGACCGCATTTGGTCGCCATATCTATGCGATTGGCGGCAATATTGATGCTGCCCGTTTATCAGGGATTGCAGTAGAAAAAGTGAAATTAATGATTTTTGCAATCAACGGATTATTAGTCGGTATCGCCGGTTTGATTTTAAGTTCTCGCTTAGGTGCAGGCGCACCGTCAGCCGGACAAAATGCCGAACTTGATGCAATTGCAGCTTGTGTTATCGGCGGTGCAAGTTTAGCCGGTGGTATCGGCTCTATCTATGGTGTGGTGATCGGTGCTTTCATTATCGCCTTACTCGACAACGGTATGAGTATGTTAGACGTTCCAACTTTCTGGCAATACATTGTAAAAGGCGCAATCTTATTGCTTGCAGTCTGGGCGGATAGTATGAGTAAGAAAAAAGCCTAATTTGGTTACACAACAAGCGGTCAAATTCTTGCAAAATTTTACAGAAATATGGCCGCTTATTATAAGCATTTTTCAAAAAGCATATCTCTTTAAAAAGATATGCTTTTTTATATCCTATTGATTTCATTATTTTTATTGTTTTGTGGCAGAGATCACAAAAGCGAAAAAACGTAATAGCATAAAAAAGAATGATAATTGAAGTGCGAATTTTTTTACTTGAAAATAAGCTCGTCAATTTAACCAAAAGGAGTTCATTATGAACATGGCAACTGATAAAAGTAACGAGTTTGCTAAACTCAGTACCTTTGAGCGTATTGCGTATGGTAGCGGTGATTTAGCACAGAATTTGGTATTTGGTACGGTTGGCGGTTTCTTACTGACTTACCTTACTACGGTAAACGGTATTTCTGCCGCAGCAGGTGCGACAATCTTCTTAATTGTGAAATGGAGTAATGTGTTTTGGGATCCTTGGGTTGGGGCATTTATTGATAAAAGCAAACCGACCAATCAAGGTAAATATCGTCCTTATTTACTGAAATTTGGTATCCCGCTTGTTATTTTGGCCTCCTTACTTTTCTTACCGATTGAATCCGTCCGTGGTTCTGTGATTTACGCTTTCCTTTCTTATTTTGCCACCGCAATGATTTATTCTTTTGTGAATATTCCTTATGGCTCGCTTTCCGCATCTTTAACCCGTGATACGGAAGAAATCGCTAAACTCACCACAACCCGTATGACCATGGCAAATATTGCCAATTTACTGGTTTATACCTTGTTCCCTCTTTTTGTCCAATTACTTGCCCCTCATGCAGAACTTAAAAATACCGGCTTTTTCGGTATCGAGTTGCAATTAGGCGATTATATGTCGGCAGCAGCGGGGCCGGCGTGGTTTAAAGTCTATGCGGTTTATATGGTGGTTGGCTTTGCGGCATTAATATTCTCTTATGCGGGGATTAAAGAGCGCATTATTCCAACCGAAGAAGAAACCCAAAAAGTAAAATATTCCGACCTTATCATCGAATTAAAACGCAATCGTCCGCTACAAATTCTTGGTCTATTCTTTTTAATCGGTTTTACCTTTATGTTTTTCGGAAATACCGTGTGGCCGTTCTACTTAAAATATAACATTGGTCATTCCGAATGGATTGCTTCTATCGGGTTATTAGGTTCAATTCCGGGTATTTTCCTGGTGTTCTTATGGCCTAAATTACGCCGTAGCATCGGTAAAAAGAATTTCTTCCACTTATTTCTCGGTATTTTCGTATTAGGACAACTCTGCTTATGGGTATGGCAATTTGACGCTTTCAAAGATTCGCCGACTCTTGGTTATATCGGTCGTTTCTTACAACAATGGGGCTTAACTTCTGCAACCGGTTTTATGTGGGCGTTAGTGCCTGAAGTGATTACCTTTGGTGAATTCAAATCGAAAAAACGTGTTGCTGGCATTATCAATGCGTTAATGGGCTTGTTCTTCAAAATCGGCTTGGCGTTAGGCGGTATTATCCCCGGTTACATTAATGCGGTTTATGGCTTTGACGGCACATTAGCCGCACAAACCGGCGATGCGTTAGCCGGTATTAATATTTCAATGATTTGGGCGCCGATTGTATTAGCGATTGTCGCGAGTATCGTGATGAGTCGTTACCCGCTCAGTGATACCGATATTGATCACATCAATGAAAAAATCACCGCCTATTCAAAAAAATGATTTCACAGGAGTTTATTATGCAAATTCAAAATCCAATTTTACCGGGCTTTAACCCGGATCCGTCAATTGTTCGAGTAGCAGACACTTACTATATTGCCACTTCAACTTTTGAATGGTTCCCCGGTGTGCGAATTCACGCTTCGAAAGATCTTGTACACTGGAACTTAGTCAAAAATGTGCTAGATACGACAACCTTGCTGGATATGAAAGGCAATCCATCTTCGGGTGGTATTTGGGCGCCTGATCTCTCCTATGCCGACGGGCAATTCTGGTTAGTTTATACCGATGTGAAAGTGGTGGACGGCGCTTTCAAAGACATGACCAATTACTTAACGACTGCGAAAGAGATTCAAGGTCCATGGTCTACGCCGATTAAGCTCAATGGAGTCGGTTTCGATGCCTCACTGTTCCACGACGATGACGGCAAAAAATACCTCGTGCAACAAACTTGGGATCATCGTGAATATCATCATCCGTTTGATGGCATTACCTTAACGGAAGTTGATGTCAACACGATGAGACTCAAACCGGAAACACAGCGCACTATTTTTGAAGGCACGGAAGTGAAATTGGTTGAAGGTCCGCATATTTATAAAATCAATGGCGAATATTATCTGTTTGCCGCAGAAGGCGGTACGGTCTTTACTCACCAAGAAGTGGTCGCTCGCTCGAAAACGCTTGATGCATATTCTTTCCAACTTGCGCCGAATACGCCGTTTATTACCAACTTTGATACGCCGAATTCTTATCTACAAAAACAAGGGCATGGTTCTTTGGTACAAACACCAAGCGGTGAATGGTATTACGCTTCATTAACCGCACGTCCGTGGAATCACGCGACTGAATCGGCAACCGATCCTCGTGGTTGGTCGACATTAGGGCGTGAAACCTCAATTCAAAAAGTTGAATTTGATCAAGACGGCTGGCCTTATATTGTCGGTGGACACGGCGGACGTACCTTTGTCGAAGCGCCGAAAGATGCGATTTTTACCGAAGCACCGGCAGATCACTCACAACACGATGAATTTGATCGCCCAACACTGGATATGAATTGGAATACCTTACGTGTTCCGTTTAGCCCTCAAATGGGAGAAGTGGGCAATGGCTCATTAAAACTTATTGGACGTGGCTCACTTGCCAATACGCACGATTTATCGCTAATCGCTCGCCGTTGGCAAGCCTTCTATTTTGATGCGGAAACTAAAGTGAAATTCACGCCGTTTTCCTATCAATCTATGGCAGGTTTAACTAACTATTACAACCATTCACATTGGTCTTGGATTTTCATCACCAAAAACGACCAAGGTCAGCAAGTGATTGAAGTGGCGGAAAACAAAGGTGGCGCACGTAATGGACAATATACTTCGTATCTGAAAGATAATGCGATTGTGATTCCGGACGGTACGGAATACGTCTGGTTTAAAACCAAAGTACGTAAAGAATCCTATACCTACGAATATTCATTTGATGGCAAACAATGGCATAGCATTCCAGTAGTGTTAGACGCTGCCGTATTATCGGATGATTACGTGTTGCGTAGCTACGGCGGCTTTTTCACCGGGGCTTTTGTCGGCTTAGCTGCGGTTGATTATTCAGGTTATGAATCCACCGCTGAATTTAGTTACTTTGACTATAAAGAACTGGGCGACAAACAACTTGCTGACGGCTCGTTCTCTTGGCAAAAATCCGAAAGCCGTTTCGGCTAGTCTTTTATGCCGCCCAAGCGGTGGCTCATCTTCTCAAACCTCGCATTGTAAGATATGCGAGGTTTGCAAAATTTCGCTGAAATTTGACCGCTTGTCATTCCTCTTTTGCGCATAAAAGTGATTTATCTTATAGTAACGCTTCAAAAGGAGGGACAAATGTCAGATCAAAGCTTCAAAATTGCACTGCTTTTTAATGCAAATAAAATTTATGATCGCCGAGTTATTGAAGGGATCGGGCAGTATATCCAAGCATCGCAATGTACTTGGAATATCTTTATGCAAGATGATTTCACCTATCATAAAAAAGATATTGAGGGGTTATTAATTGACGGAATTATTGCCGATTTTGATGACCCGGAAACCGCCACGTTATTAGGCGAATTAAATATCCCGGTCATTGCAGTTGGCGGCTCATATCAAAATAACGCTTTTTATCCGAAAGTACCTTATGTCGCCACCGATAATTACGCGCTGGTCGAAATGGCATTTTTACATTTAAAACAAAAAGGCATTAATCAGTTTGCCTTTTACGGCATTCCAAGTGATGAACAAAAACATTGGTCAGTGGAACGTCAAAATGCCTTCTTAAGTTTAATGGAAAAATATGAACACCAACCGAATGTTTATTTAGGCCATCAAGTGAATTCGAAAAATTGGCTGGAAGCACAATCCGCTTTAAGCGAATGGTTAGTCTCTTTGCCGGCGCAAACTGGTATTATTGCGGTAACCGATGCCAGAGCCAGACATTTATTGCAAGCCTGTGAATATCTAAATATTGCTGTGCCGGAACAAATTTCTGTCATTGGTATTGATAATGAAGAACTGATTCAGCATCTATCTCGCGTCTCACTTTCTTCTGTGGTACAAGGTACGAAGCAAATCGGCTATCAAGCAGCAAAAATGCTACATCATTTATTCGAGGGCAAAAAATTAAGCCTTTCTCCCTTGTTGATCCCGCCATTACGGGTAGAACAACGCCGTTCCACCGATTTCCACGCATTCCAAGATCCGTTTGTGATTCAAGCAATGCACTATATTCATCATAATGCCTGCAAAGGAATTAAAACTGAGCAAGTTCTCGATCATTTAAGAATTTCACGTTCTAATTTAGAACAACGTTTTAAAAACGAATTGAATAAGACAATTCACCAAGTGATTCATGAAGAAAAACTTAATCGTGCAAAATATATGCTACAATTTACTGATATTTCGATCCAAGAAATTTCAGAAATTTGCGGTTATCCCTCTTTACCCTATTTCTACTCGGTATTTAAAAAAGAATATTTGGATACTCCAAAAGCATTTAGAGAAACCCATCATAAAATTTTAGTTGAGTAAGGTTATGGCAAAAAAATTTTTATTGAGTCTGGCAGCCCTTTCACTTGGATTAGCCGGCTGTACAACTTATCAATCCACTTTAACGGAAGGTGTCGATAACACCGTTGCGCCGCAACAAGATTTTTATCGCTTTGTAAACGGCAAATGGCTTGCAACGGCGCAGATTCCGGCAGACAGAACCTCATGGGGAACGCTAGCGGAATTAAACGAGTTGAATGAACAACGCTCGATTAAGTTCTTACAAGCGGTCATTTCCGAGCCGAAATTTGTAAATGATGCGAAAGCCCAACGTTTAAAAGCGGTATATGAAACCTACACGGACTTAAATGCACGTGAGCAAGCTGGGCTTAAGCCGATTGCTAAAGATATTGAGAAAATCAAACAGCTCAATACCTTTGCCGATTTAGAACGCTATTTGATTGAAGAAACCAAAGCCGGTAACGAAGTTTTATTCGGTTGGTCGGTATTCGCTCATTTAAAAAACTCCCGCCAAAACGGGGTCTATTTAAGTAATGTGGATTTAGGTTTAAGCAACGATTACTTCCAAAAAGATACGCCGGAAAATCGTGCAACATTAAAGCTCTATCAAGCGTATATTGAGCAGATTTTAGGTTATGCCAATGTCAGCAATCCGGCAGCAAAAGCGAAAGCGATTGTTGCTTACGAAAAAGCGATTGCGAAAACATTATTTACCAATGAAGAAGATCGTGACGTCCAAAAACGCTACAACCCAACCAATATGGCACAGCTGAAAAAACTGAGTAAAAACATTGATTTAGCTCAGTATTTGAAAGCGGTTGGCGTGGAAACCGATGAGGTAATTTTATATGAGCCTCGTTATTTCCAAGCGTTGGATCAGCTTATCAATCCGCAAAACTTAGCGGTAATTAAAGACTACTTATTATTCCGTACCTTATCGGATAACGCCCCTTACTTAAACAAAGAAATGGATGATGTTCGTTTTGAGTTTTACGGCAAAAAATTAGTAGGTCAGAAGCAACAACGTCCGTTAGAAAAACGTGCTTTAGCCACGATAAATAGCTGGCTCGGACAAGAATTTGCACAGTTTTATGTGGCAGAATTCTTCCCGCAATCGGCAAAAAACGACGTGCTTGAAATGGCGAAGTATTTAGTTAAAGCCTATCATCATCGTATTGATAACTTAGCTTGGATGTCGGCGGAAACCAAACAAAAAGCGAAAGCTAAATTAGATAAGTTTATTGTCGAGGTCGGTTATCCTAACAAATGGCGAGATTACAGTAACTTAACCCTTAAAACCGTGGCGCAAGGAGGTACGCTCTACGCCAATATGCAACAAATTGCCAAATGGAGTTACGACTATAATCTTGCCAAAGTCGGCAAACCGGTTGATTTAAATGAATGGGGAATGTTACCGCAAGTGGTAAACGCTTCGTATAGCCCATTAATGAACCGTATTGTGTTCCCGGCTGGTATTTTACAAGCGCCGCTTTATAGCCAACAGGCAGATCCGGCGGTTAATTTCGGCGCAATCGGGGCGATTATCGGTCATGAAATCACCCACGGTTTTGACGATAGCGGTTCAAAATTTGACGGCGAAGGCAATCTAAAAGATTGGTGGACAGCGGACGACCGCAAAAAATTTGAAGCCTTGGCAGATAAATTAGTCGCACAATTCGATCAGTTTGAAGTCGCACCAAAAGTATTTGTCAACGGGCGTTTTACCTTAGGTGAAAATATTGCCGATTTAGGCGGTTTGAGTATTGCTTACGATGCGCTGAAGCTGTACGAGCAAGATCACGGCAGCAGCCCGACGATTGAAAACTTTACCAGCGATCAACGTTTCTTTATGAGCTGGACACGTTCGTGGCGTCATAAAGCGACCGTGCAAGCGCTTACTCACCAAGTGAAAAGTGATCCGCACGCCCCGGGGCAATTCCGCGCTTATGCGCCGGTACTGAATATCAGCGGCTTCCACCGTGCATTCGGTACTAAAGCCGGCGATAAAATGTATCGCAATGAGGCGGAGCGTATTCGTATCTGGTAATCGCAAGCGGTCGAATTTTGACAAAATTTTGCAAAAAAGCAGCCAAATCCGACCGCTTGTTTTAAGGAACTGTTATGGCATTACAACGTTGCCCAGAGTGTCGGCACAAAATTAGCGAGAGTGTTATCGCTTGCCCGCATTGCGGCTTTTCATTTAAAGAAGCGGACTTAGCCGTTTATCGTGAAAAATTGGAACAACGCCGCTTACATAATCAAGCACTCAACCGCCAAAATGCGAAAGTACAGCTGTTTTGGCTATGCGTCTTTGCAGTTGTTATCACGATCGCTTGGCTGATCAATTAAGTATAGGGCGTCATTGCGCCCTATTATTCTTTCGACTAATTATTCACTCTAATACATAGCAAAATCTTTGCTAATATTCCGAAAGCGCATAAAAACATACCGTTTTCTCTCCTCTCGTCACAAATTCATTTATAAACTTTGATCTAAGCCCACATTTTAAATTCTATATTCCATTTTGCTCTAAACTATGCCCTGTTAGTATTTTTAAGAATAATAAAATCACTCTATAAATACGCCATTGAAGTATTTTTAAACGTGGGGATTTTATATGAGCGTTGAGACGAAAGGCGAATTACCTTTATCCGCTGAAACCGTACAAGTTTTGGCAAATTTAGATTATTTGCAACTGGCATGGCTATCTGGCTACGCTTGGGCAAAGGCACAAGGCACAAATAGTATTGGTGAAAATTTTGCAAAAAATCCGTCAAATTTGACCGCTTTGGTGCCGGCAGAACCGCTTAAAGTGACTGTGCTTTCCGCCTCACAAACCGGCAACGCCAAATCGGTCGCAGATAAACTCGCAGAGCGCTTAACTACTGAAGGGGTAAATGTGACTCGCACCTCATTAAAAGACTATAAAGCGAAAAATATTGCCGATGAGAAGCTCGTTTTATTAGTCACATCAACGCAGGGCGAAGGCGAAGCACCGGAAGAAGGCGTAGTGTTATTAAAGCTGCTCAATGGTAAAAAAGCACCGAAATTAGACCGCTTGCAATTTGCCGTATTAGGTTTAGGCGATTCTTCTTATCCGAATTTCTGCCAAGCTGGCAAAGACTTTGATCAGCGTTTTTATGATTTAGGTGCAACACGCTTATTCGATCGTGTGGATGCCGATTTAGACTTCCAAACGACCGCCGATCAGTGGATCAATGAGATTGTCGAAATCATTAAAGCCAAAAACAACGAAAGCGCTGTAATTAATTTAGCGCCAACTGCGTCCCAAACTCCCGTAGTAACCAATCAATCAAAATACAATAAAGCAAATCCATTTCCGGCAACGCTTATCACCAACCAACGTATTACGGCAAAAGATGCGGAAAAAGACGTTCGCCATTTGGAATTTGATTTAAGCGGTTCCGGTTTAAGTTACCAATCCGGTGATGTACTGGGCGTTTACTTTGAAAATGATCCGGCGTTAGTCAATGAAATCCTAACCGCTCTCGGCTTATCTGCAGAAGAACAAGTGGCTCTGCAAGATCAAACGCTACCGTTATCTACTGCTTTACAAACGCAGTTTGAATTAACGCAAAACACAGCGGCTTTCGTCAAAAATTATGCAGTTCTCGCTAATCATACAGAACTCAATGCAATTGTAGCGGATAGCGAGCAATTGCAAAATTTTGTGCAAAATACACCGCTTGTTGATGTCATCAATAGTTATCCGGCAGCTCTCTCAGCAGCTCAGTTGCTTGCCTTACTGCGCCCACTAACCCCTCGTTTATATTCGATTGCCTCCGCACAAGCCGAGGTCGGTGAAGAAGTACATCTCAGTGTTGGCGTTGTCCGTTACGACTATAACGGCAAAGCACGTGCAGGCGGTGCTTCCAGCTATTTAGCCGATCGTGTTGAAGAAGACGGGCAAGTACGGATCTTTGTTGAACATAACGACAATTTCAAATTGCCGCAAGATTCCTCCAAACCGATCATTATGATTGGCTCCGGTACCGGTATCGCACCGTTCAGATCCTTTGTACAACAACGTGCCGCCGATGAAGCGGAAGGTAAAAACTGGCTGATTTTCGGTAATCAACATTTCGCCTCCGATTTCCTATATCAAACCGAATGGCAACAATTCGCTAAAGACGGCTTCCTACATAAATACAGTTTTGCATGGTCACGAGATCAGGAGCAAAAAATTTATGTACAAGACAAAATCCGTGAAGAAGCCGAAACACTATGGCAATGGCTACAGCAAGGGGCTTATCTCTATGTATGCGGTGATGCAAGCCGTATGGCGAAGGACGTAAATCAAGCGTTATTAGACGTTATCGCCCAGCAAGGCAATCTAAATGCGGATGAAGCAGAAGAATATTTAGATAATTTACGTGAAGAAAAACGTTATCAACGTGATGTTTATTAAAAATCAGTGGAATTTAGGAGTGAGAAAATGAGTGATAAACAAACCAAAGGCTTAGAGTGGCAAGAAAAACCGTTATCTGACAACGAGCGTTTAAAAACCGACAGTAATTTCTTACGTGGCACAATTTTAGATGATTTAAAAGACGGCTTAACTGGCGGTTTCAAAGGTGATAATTTCCAACTGATTCGCTTTCACGGTATGTATGAACAAGACGACCGAGATATTCGTGCCGAGCGTTTAGAAGAGAAACTCGAGCCATTAAAATTTATGCTACTTCGCTGCCGTTTACCCGGCGGTATTATCAAACCTTATCAATGGATTGAAATTGATAAATTTGCCCGTGAACACACCCGCTATCAATCCATTCGTTTAACCAATCGCCAAACGTTCCAATATCACGGCGTACCAAAAGGCAAATTACAGCCGATGCACCGTTTGTTACATAGCATCGGTTTGGATTCAATTGCGACCGCTGCCGATATGAATCGTAACGTACTTTGTACTTCAAATCCGATTGAAAGCGAATTACATCAACAAGCTTATGAGTTTGCGAAAAAGATTTCGGAACACCTCTTGCCTCGTTCTCGTGGCTATTTAGATGTTTGGGTGGACGGTAAAAAAGTCGAGAGCTCGGACGATTTGCTTAAGATTGAAGATGAACCGATTCTCGGTAAAACCTTCCTACCTCGTAAATTTAAAACCGCGGTCGCTATTCCACCGCTTAACGATGTGGATGTGTATGCCAACGATTTGAACTTTATTGCAATTCAAGATGAAAACGGACAGCTATGCGGCTTTAACGTATTAGTCGGCGGAGGATTATCCTTCGAACACGGTAATACCAAAACTTATCCGAATGTCGCTTATTCACTCGGTTTTGTACCATTAGAACATACGCTTGCCGCCGCCGAAGGTGTGGTAAAAACCCAACGTGATTTCGGTAACCGTTCTGATCGTAAAAATGCACGTGTACGTTATACCGTACAAAATATGACGCTTGACGGCTTTAGAGCGGAAGTGGAACGTTGTATGAATATCAAATTCGAACCGACACGTCCGTATGAATTCACTGAACGAGGTGACCGGATCGGCTGGGTAAAAGGTATCGACAATAACTGGCATTTAACCTTATTTATCGAAAGTGGTCGTATTACCGACCGAGCGGACAAACCTTTAATGACAGGCGTGTTAGAACTCGCTAAAGTACATAAAGGTGATTTTCGTATTACCGCAAACCAAAATTTGATCGTGGCAAACGTTGCGGAACAAGATAAAGCACAAATTGAAGCAATTGCTCGCCAATACGGATTAATCCAAGAAATTTCAAAATTGCGTGAAAACGCAATGTCTTGCGTATCCTTGCCGACTTGTCCATTGGCAATGGCGGAAGCGGAACGCGTATTACCTGACTTTATTACTGAGCTTGATAAAGTGATGAGCAAACATCAAGTTTCCGATGAAAGTATTATTACTCGTATCACCGGCTGCCCAAATGGCTGCGGGCGAGCAATGTTGGCAGAAATCGGTTTAGTCGGTAAAGCAATTGGACGTTACAACCTACATATCGGCGGCGATCGTGCTGGTTTGCGTATTCCTCGCTTATATAAAGAAAATATTACTTTACCGGAAATTGTGAATGAAATTGACCAATTAGTCGCACGTTGGGCAACTGAACGTCAAACCAACGAAGCTTTCGGCGATTTTGTTATTCGCTCTAATATCATTGCCCCGGTTGTCAATGCTCATATTGATTTCTGGGATACAACGAAAATTATTCCAACAACTATAATCTAAACCTCGTGGTATAACACACCACCTTGCGGTTAGTCTGTAAAGTAGGGCAGATTGACCGCTTTTTTATGCCGCACGATATTGAATTAGTTCAGCCCACTCTAAACGATGGAAGAACCAATAACGTTGTTCTATATCCAATTGATTTTCACAGCCGGCAACCCACGGTTTATAAGCACAATTGTAGTGAATAACTAACGGCTGCTGCCCATTAATATCCATAATCTCCGAATACAATTCAAAATGATTTAATTGCTGTAAGTAATAGTAATTACCAAATTGATAATTATATTTCCGATGTAAAGGTAACCAAGTATGCCTAAACAGCATATTTAAAATATCTTGGTCTCCTAAATCACCACCTTGACGATTATATTGTTCAATGGTTTCCAACAACTTTTGTTGTAAATCCGGAATTTCTCGCCATTTTTTATTATTTAACAACAACACGCCTGAATTAAAGTAGGGATAACAGTCTAATATAGTGTGCCTAAAATAACGGCTACTTAGAATATAATCTTCAACAGCGCCTAGCATATAATTGCTGATATCGTGATCATAAAGTTCTCTCAATGAACCGTTTACAATGATATCGCTATCTAAGTACAACACTTTATCTGCTTGGATAATTTGTGGAATCAAACAGCGGTAGAAAGTACTCTCACTAACATGAGCAATCGTTTTCAAATTCTGGAAAAAACTTGCGTTAATTGAGACATTTGTGATTTCACTTTTGAAATAAGCCAGATATTGATTTAAAGCTTTAAACCATTCATGAGAATAATCTTTATTAATTAAATAGAAGTGAACATTTGTATCATAGAAACAAACTGATTTGACTAAGGTAATCACTTGTTCCGCATATTTGCGATCAGCTGACAGAACAATATGCATAGGCTCGTAGGACATAATATTTCCGCTCATAACATAACAATTAATAGATATGCGTCTTTCCCGAACAAGCGGTCAAATTTCCCTGCTGTTTTGCAAATTACGGCGGTGGAGGCTGTTGAAAGAAGGGAAAAAAGAGAAAGGAGAAGCTGAATAAAGATAAAAATGAGGTTGAGATTGAGGATGAGGCTGAAGATAAAACAACAGCGTTGTCCGTTGTAAAAAAGCAAAAACCCCGTGGTTATCGCTAACCACAGGGTCCCTAAATTCAATCTGGCGATGCCCTACTCTCACATGGGGAAGCCCCACACTACCATCGGCGTTACTGCGTTTTACTTCTGAGTTCGGAATGGAGTCAGGTAGAGCCACAGCACTCTGGTCGCCAGAATATTCTGTCGATGACTTCGGCTATCGCCTTCGTCTTTATCTGTCTTTTTCTTTGTTCTTTATCTGCTTTTTATTCGCACTTTAAATTCGAAACAAGCTGTTACTGATTTTCTAGTCTTTAGTCTTCATGCCCAAAAACACTTGAGCGTTGTATAGTTAAGCCTCTCGGGCAATTAGTATCCGTTAGCTCAATGGCTCACACCACTTACACACCAGACCTATCTACGTCGTAGTCTCCAACAACCCTTACAGTCTTATAGACTGGGAGAACTCATCTTGAGGCAAGTTTCGTGCTTAGATGCTTTCAGCACTTATCTCTTCCGCATGTAGCTACCCAGCAATGCCTCTGGCGAGACAACTGGAACACCAGTGATGCGTCCACTCCGGTCCTCTCGTACTAGGAGCAGCCCCTCTCAATTCTCCAACGCCCACGGCAGATAGGGACCGAACTGTCTCACGACGTTCTAAACCCAGCTCGCGTACCACTTTAAATGGCGAACAGCCATACCCTTGGGACCTACTTCAGCCCCAGGATGTGATGAGCCGACATCGAGGTGCCAAACACCGCCGTCGATATGAACTCTTGGGCGGTATCAGCCTGTTATCCCCGGAGTACCTTTTATCCGTTGAGCGATGGCCCTTCCATTCAGAACCACCGGATCACTATGACCTGCTTTCGCACCTGCTCGACTTGTCTGTCTCGCAGTTAAGCTTGCTTATACCATTGCACTAACCTCACGATGTCCGACCGTGATTAGCAAACCTTCGTGCTCCTCCGTTACTCTTTGGGAGGAGACCGCCCCAGTCAAACTACCCACCAGACACTGTCCGAGACCGCGTTCCGCAATCTTCGTTAGAACATCAAACGTTAAAGGGTGGTATTTCAAGGACGCCTCCACAATCACTGGCGTGACTGCTTCAAAGGCTCCCACCTATCCTACACATCAAAATTCAATGTTCAGTGTCAAGCTATAGTAAAGGTTCACGGGGTCTTTCCGTCTAGCCGCGGGTACACCGCATCTTCACGGCGATTTCAATTTCACTGAGTCTCGGGTGGAGACAGCCTGGCCATCATTATGCCATTCGTGCAGGTCGGAACTTACCCGACAAGGAATTTCGCTACCTTAGGACCGTTATAGTTACGGCCGCCGTTTACTGGGGCTTCGATCAGGAGCTTCTCTTTCGATAACACCATCAATTAACCTTCCAGCACCGGGCAGGCATCACACCCTATACGTCCACTTTCGTGTTTGCAGAGTGCTGTGTTTTTAATAAACAGTTGCAGCCAGCTGGTATCTTCGACCGGTTCAACCTTCGAGAGTAAATCTCTACAATCTACGCCGGCGCACCTTCTCCCGAAGTTACGGTGCTATTTTGCCTAGTTCCTTCACCCGAGTTCTCTCAAGCGCCTGAGTATTCTCTACCTGACCACCTGTGTCGGTTTATAGTACGGTTTAGTATAACCTGAAGCTTAGTGGCTTTTCCTGGAAGCGTGGTATCGGTTACTTCGTCTCCGTAGAGACTCGTCATCACTTCTCGGTGTTAACGGAATTCCGGATTTGCCTAAAATTCCCACCTACCGGCTTAAACAGACATCCAACAGTCTGATAACCTAACCTTCTCCGTCCCCACATCGCAGTTATACCAAGTACGGGAATATTAACCCGTTTCCCATCGACTACGCTTTTCAGCCTCGCCTTAGGGGCCGACTCACCCTGCCCCGATTAACGTTGGACAGGAACCCTTGGTCTTCCGGCGAACGAGTTTTTCACTCGTTTTGTCGTTACTTATGTCAGCATTCGCACTTCTGATACGTCCACCAAACTTCTCAATTCAGCTTCATCCGCTTACAGAACGCTCCCCTACCCAACAGTATTTCTACTGATGCCGCAGCTTCGGTGACTAGTTTTAGCCCCGTTACATCTTCCGCGCAGGCCGACTCGACTAGTGAGCTATTACGCTTTCTTTAAATGGTGGCTGCTTCTAAGCCAACATCCTAGCTGTCTAAGCCTTCCCACTTCGTTTCCCACTTAACTAGTACTTTGGGACCTTAGCTGGCGGTCTGGGTTGTTTCCCTCTCCACGATGGACGTTAGCACCCACCGTGTGTCTCCTGAGTATCACTCTTCGGTATTCGCAGTTTGCATCGGGTTGGTAATCCGGGATGGACCCCTAGCCGAAACAGTGCTCTACCCCCGAAGGTGTCCGCTCAAGGCTCTACCTAAATAGATTTCGGGGAGAACCAGCTATCTCCCGGTTTGATTGGCCTTTCACCCCCAGCCACAAGTCATCCGCTAATTTTTCAACATTAGTCGGTTCGGTCCTCCAATTAGTGTTACCCAATCTTCAACCTGCCCATGGCTAGATCACCGGGTTTCGGGTCTATACCTTGCAACTCAAACGCCCAGTTAAGACTCGGTTTCCCTTCGGCTCCCTTATTCAGTTAACCTCGCTACAAAATATAAGTCGCTGACCCATTATACAAAAGGTACGCAGTCACCCCATTAAGAGGCTCCCACTGCTTGTACGTACACGGTTTCAGGTTCTATTTCACTCCCCTCACTGGGGTTCTTTTCGCCTTTCCTTCACAGTACTGGTTCACTATCGGTCAATCAGGAGTATTTAGCCTTGGAGGATGGTCCCCCCATCTTCAAACAGGATTTCTCGTGTCCCGCCCTACTTATCGTCAGCTTAGTACCACAATAGACACTTCGAATACGGGACTATCACCCTTTATAGTCGAGCTTCCCAGCTCGTTCTTCTGTGTCTACTGCTATCACTAACAGGCTCTTCCGCTTTCGCTCGCCGCTACTTACAGAATCTCGGTTGATTTCTTTTCCTCGGGGTACTTAGATGTTTCAGTTCTCCCGGTTTGCCTCACTATCCTATGTATTCAGATAGTGATACTAGATTCTTCATCTAGTGGGTTTCCCCATTCGGATATCTTGGATTAAACGCTTCTTATCAACTCATCCAAGCTTTTCGCAGATTAGCACGTCCTTCTTCGCCTCTGATTGCCAAGGCATCCACCGTGTACGCTTAGTCACTTAACTATACAACCTCAAATGTTCTTATTCTTTCAAACTTCGCATTTGACGTTAGTTTTTAAACTAAACACTTAGCTGCTTTTGTTCAGCTAAGATTTTTTAACTACTCAGACTTTCAATGTATTCGTTATCGCTTTCGCTTTAACGAACTTGAAAAATCTCTCAGTTTTTTCAGCTTGTTTCCAATTTTTTAAAGAACAATTTAGACAACAAAAGTCATCTTTAAATGGCGTCCCCACGGGGATTCGAACCCCGGTTACCGCCGTGAAAGGGCGATGTCCTAGGCCTCTAGACGATGGGGACAACATTTAAAGATGCTCTCCACTTTGCCATTTGAGCGCATTATTCTACGTTAAATTCCGTTATTTTTCAATAACTTTTTAAACCACTTAACGTAAACGCTTATTCATTCATCAAACAATCTGTGTGAACACTTGCAGTCGCTTAATTCTTGGTAAGGAGGTGATCCAACCGCAGGTTCCCCTACGGTTACCTTGTTACGACTTCACCCCAGTCATGAATCATACCGTGGTAAACGCCCCCCTTGCGGTTAAGCTATCTACTTCTGGTACAACCCACTCCCATGGTGTGACGGGCGGTGTGTACAAGGCCCGGGAACGTATTCACCGCAACATTCTGATTTGCGATTACTAGCGATTCCGACTTCATGGAGTCGAGTTGCAGACTCCAATCCGGACTTAGACGTACTTTGTGAGATTTGCTCCATGTCGCCATATTGCTTCCCTCTGTATACGCCATTGTAGCACGTGTGTAGCCCTACTCGTAAGGGCCATGATGACTTGACGTCATCCCCACCTTCCTCCAGTTTATCACTGGCAGTCTCCTTTGAGTTCCCGACCAAATCGCTGGCAACAAAGGATAAGGGTTGCGCTCGTTGCGGGACTTAACCCAACATTTCACAACACGAGCTGACGACAGCCATGCAGCACCTGTCTCATGGTTCCCGAAGGCACTCTCGTATCTCTACAAGATTCCATGGATGTCAAGAGTAGGTAAGGTTCTTCGCGTTGCATCGAATTAAACCACATGCTCCACCGCTTGTGCGGGCCCCCGTCAATTCATTTGAGTTTTAACCTTGCGGCCGTACTCCCCAGGCGGTCGATTTATCACGTTAGCTTCGGGCACCAGACTTAAAGTCCAATCCCCAAATCGACAGCGTTTACAGCGTGGACTACCAGGGTATCTAATCCTGTTTGCTCCCCACGCTTTCGCACATGAGCGTCAGTACATTCCCAAGGGGCTGCCTTCGCCTTCGGTATTCCTCCACATCTCTACGCATTTCACCGCTACACGTGGAATTCTACCCCTCCCTAAAGTACTCTAGTTGACCAGTATGAAATGCAATTCCCAGGTTAAGCCCGGGGCTTTCACATCTCACTTAATCAACCGCCTGCGTGCCCTTTACGCCCAGTTATTCCGATTAACGCTCGCACCCTCCGTATTACCGCGGCTGCTGGCACGGAGTTAGCCGGTGCTTCTTCTGTAGTTAACGTCAATTACCAAATCTATTAAATTTGATACCTTCCTCGCTACCGAAAGAACTTTACAACCCGAAGGCCTTCTTCATTCACGCGGCATGGCTGCATCAGGGTTCCCCCCATTGTGCAATATTCCCCACTGCTGCCTCCCGTAGGAGTCTGGACCGTGTCTCAGTTCCAGTGTGGCTGGTCATCCTCTCAGACCAGCTAGAGATCGTCGGCTTGGTAGGCCTTTACCCCACCAACTACCTAATCCCACTTGGGCTCATCTCATGGCATGTGGCCTTGCGGTCCCACACTTTAATCCGAAGATATTACGCGGTATTAGCTACAGTTTCCCGTAGTTATCCCCCTCCATAAGCCAGATTCCCAAGCATTACTCACCCGTCCGCCACTCGTCACCCAAGGAGCAAGCTCCTTCGTGCTACCGTTCGACTTGCATGTGTTAAGCCTGCCGCCAGCGTTCAATCTGAGCCATGATCAAACTCTTCAATTCAAAAAGTTTAATCGCTCAATAAACTGCTTAGCTAAGTTTACATATTACTTTAAAAGTAAAAATGAATTTCTAGTTTAAGCACCTATTAAGACTTCAAAATCAAAAATATTTTTTAATTAAGTCAATCAACAAGTGCCCACACAGATTGTCTGATAAATTGTTAAAGAACAAAAAGAAACGACGCACTGGCAATCAATTTTAAATCGTTCACAACAGTGCGTCGTTGTGTGAGGTGCATTATAGAGAAATCTAAAATCCTTGCAAGCACTTTTTTCATATTTTTTTATCGAATGTTGCGTTTTTCACCACTTTTATGCAATAAAAAACAATAACATATTGATTTATAAAGAATTTACTTTTGAAAAAAATTTAGTAATTCTAACCGCTTGAAGCCCCATTGTTGCATGATTACTTCTCTTTTAGAGAACTCTTCATCCATTTTTGTGCAAAAGGCGATATTTTCCCTGTTTTGTGCTGAATTCTCTTGCGAGAACTCACTAAGTAAATCGCTTACCCTATTAGCGATGCCATTGCCCGGATCAATGAAGTACTTCACATTCGGGAGCAATTGCTGTAATTCTTGTTTTACGAGCGGAAAGTGAGTGCAACCTAAAATCACGGTATCAAGCGTTGGATGCGTTTGCCATTCAGTGATCACTTCACCTAATCGTTCTTGATCGACTTGCCCTGTTCGGATTTTTTCTTCTACCAGTTCTACTAATGCAGTGCTTCCTATTTTTTCCACGACACAATCTTTAGCATACTTTTCGATAAGCTCTGCAACATATGGTCGCTCAACCGTACCTTTAGTGGCGAGCAGTCCGATTGTTTTTGTCTCAGAGACCGCCGCCGCCGGTTTAATTGCCGGTACGGTTCCAACAATTGGAAAGGTAAATTTTTCTCTTAAAGCGGGTAATACGACCGTACTTGCGGTATTGCAAGCAACCACGACCATATCAAGCGGGTATTTTTCTGCAATTTTTTGCACAATTTTAACCGCTTGTTCAATTAATACATTTTCAGAACGTTCGGAATAAGGGAAATAAGCATTGTCGAAACAATAAAGATAATAGGCATTCGGTAAAGTCTGGCGAATAGCATCATAAATGGTTAGCCCGCCCATTCCCGAATCATATAAAAGGATTGTTGGTTTCATATTATAGAAAGAAAGAAAATATTTGATGAAATGCTACTCTCTTATTTTTATTGATTCAAGTCTCTCAATATCTTCAAAACAAGTTTAACCACTCTTGAGATTTCCTCTGATAAAATTGATTACAAAATGACAACTGGCTAAACAACAATAATAGGAGCAACATAATGAAAAAACATTTACTTCTTAGTACAGTTCTTATTGCATTAAGCAATTTCACTTATGGTGATTCTCATCCGCATTGGTCATACGAAGGGGATAGCAGTCCTTCTCATTGGGGAACGATCGATGAATCCTTTAAATTATGCCAAATCGGTAAAAACCAATCTCCTGTCGATCTTTCTCAAGCAATCGCTTCTACTAAACAGCATCTCACATTGAGCTCTTCACTTTCCGGTGAATATCAAATAGAAAATAACGGACATACCCTACAAGCGACACCAACCCAAGCTGTTAGTCCGATCCAACTAGACAACAAACAATTTATCCTAAAACAATTCCATTTCCATACCCCAAGCGAACATACCTTTAAACGTAAACATTTTCCGATTGAAGCTCATTTTGTTCATCAATCGGCTCAAGGTGAATTGGCAGTTCTTGCGGTGATGTTTAAACAAGGTGAAGAGAATCCTGCATTGACGCCTCTCATTACCAAAATTCTAGCGAAAGGGGAAACTACAAAAAGCATATTGAACCCACAACAATTACTACCGAAAAATCAGGAATACTTCCGTTTGAACGGTTCATTAACAACGCCGCCGTGTAGTGAAGGGGTAAATTGGGTGGTATTCAAAACGCCACTTGCTGCAAGCAAAGCGCAAATTGATGCGATGAAAAAAATTATCGGTCAAGAAAATAACCGTCCGATACAACCGGTAAACTCTCGCATTGTGATTGAAGAAAATAAATAGAAAAGAAAGAGGATCGTATTATCGATCCTCTACTATTATTAAGGAAACGGAAACGCCGGTAGAAACAATTCTCTAATTTCTAGTGGATAACCGTTTAGTCGGTAACAAGCTCGGCGCATATACATTCCCGTATCACAATCTTGCTGCCAGGCTAATAGCGTTCGCTCAGGATGTTGGGCAAACAGCCATAAGCCGATAGGCTGCTCGCCGAGAATAGGAACCTTTCCTGCAACATTTTCTATTGTTTGTTTAGGTAACAAGGTTTGCGCAAAAATCCACGCCTGATCTCCCTCTTTTAATAACACTTCTCTAAGCCAGTAATCTGAGGAATCGAATAAACCACAAGCGGTCATATTTTCAGAATTTTTTGCAAGCCATCGTTGATCAGTAATTTGAACATTAAAGTCTCGGGTAACTTGTAACAGCTTCTGGGTTAACGATCCTTGATGTAATAACCAAGCCGACTGCTGTGCCGTTAGCCCTGTAGGCTCTACCTGCCAGTGGTCTTGCATCAAAATTTTGCGATATTGAGTGAGCATATAAAATAAAAAAGCGGTTAAATTGCAAATTATTTTAGCAATCTAACCGCTTATTGTGAATCAATGCCTGACTATATTAGCCTTTAGCAAGTTGACGAGCTGCTTCTACAACTACTGCAACCGCTTTTGCTTCCGTTGCATGAATAGTTTCTTCATTTGGAATTTCTTGTTGCGTACGATTCACGATTACACCAGAAACCATACCAGCACGTAAACCTAATGCAGAACACATCGTAAATAAAGTCGCTGACTCCATCTCAAAGTTCATTACATTTAAATCTTGCCATTGTTTTAATGAACCTTGGAAATGACGATAGATTTTACCGCTGAACGTGTCATAACGTTCTTGACCCGGATAGAAAGTATCAGATGAAGCCGTGATACCGACATAAGGCGTTACCCCTTCCGCTTGTGCCGCTGCATATAACGCATTAGTACATTCAAAATTTGCAACCGCCGGGTATTCAAGTGGTGCAAAGTGACGGCTTGCGCCATCTAAACGTACCGCACCTGTCGTTACTAAAATATCACCGACATTAATATGCGGCTGAATTGCACCTGTTGTACCGATACGTAAGAAAGTACGAACGCCAAGTTGCGCTAACTCTTCCACACAAATTGAAACAGACGGACCACCGATACCTGTTGAACAAATAACAACAGGCTCACCATCAACATAGCCTAACCAAGAGGTAAATTCACGGGTAGAAACTAAGAACTCCGGATTATCCATACGTTTCGCAATACGCTCACTACGTGCTGGGTCACCCGGGACAATCGCAATTTTCGCACCTTTTAACATTGCTTTGGTTAAACCTAAATGGAATACTTCAGACATATGGTCTCTCCTTTACCTAGACTCTATGAAATTTAAAACTTGTGCTTATTCAAGCACGAAACCTAAAGATAAGCGATTGTTTTTACTAAAAAATTTTCAAATTTGTGAACTGGATCACCTGTAAACGTTTGCGTACAATCATCACAAGCGGTCAATTTCCGCAAATAATTTACCAATATTAAGGTTTAATTTCTCGTAAAATCGGATTCTGCATTGAGATGAGCGTTTCGGTTGACTGAATTTCGTCAATCAACTGAATTTTAGTCGCCAATACTCGGTGTAACTCCTCTATCGTATGTGTCATCACTTTGATGAAAATTGAGTAATTCCCCGTAGTATAGTAGGCCTCCACAACTTCTTCGAATTCATTTAGCTTTGCAATCACTGTCTCATAATCTTTTGCAGATTTTAAAATAATCCCGATAAAGCAACAAACGTCATAACCGAGCTTGCGTTCATTGATGCGAATTTTTGTTCCTTCAATGATACCTGCCTGCCGCATTTTCTCGACACGTACATGAATAGTACCGGCACTTACCCCAAAATTCTTTGCCATTTCCGCATAAGGGGTGCGGGCATCTGCAACTAATGCACGTAAAATTTGCTGATCAAGCGGATCAATTTGCTGTTTTGAATGATAATTCGTGTGCAAAATTCACTCCATTTTTCACTTTTATTAAAGAATTCTTAAAATTTACCATAAAAAATTAGATAAAATCTAATGAATTAAGTTTTTTATTTGACAACTGTTGTATTTTTTATGAATTGTATTAAATTGTGTTCATACCGTTAACCGATACGGTTTATCGCATAAACGATTTTATTTAAGGATAAGCAATGAAAAAGACATTTATTTTACAACAACAAGAAATTAGCTTTGTTAAAAACACTTTCACACAATATTTAATTGATAAATTAGGCATCATTGAAGTACAGGGCCCTATTTTGAGCGAAGTGGGCAACGGTATGCAAGATAACCTTTCCGGTATCGAAAAAGCAGTACAAGTAAACGTAAAATGTATTCCAAACGCAAAATTTGAAGTAGTTCATTCATTAGCAAAATGGAAACGTCACACTTTAGCGCGTTTCGGTTTCAAAGAAGGTGAAGGCTTATTCGTACATATGAAAGCATTACGTCCGGACGAAGACTCTCTTGACCCGACACACTCTGTGTATGTAGACCAATGGGACTGGGAAAAAGTGATTCCTGAAGGTCGCCGTAATTTTGATTTCTTAAAAGAAACCGTAAACGAAATCTATAAAGCGATTCGTTTAACCGAATTAGCAGTGGAAGCACGTTTTGATATTCCGTCAATCCTACCGAAACAAATTACGTTCGTACACAGCGAAGAATTAGTACAACGCTACCCGAACATGACCGGTAAAGAACGTGAAAACGCGATTTGTAAAGAACACGGTGCGGTATTCTTAATCGGTATCGGCGGTAAATTATCAGACGGTAAAGCGCACGATGGTCGTGCACCGGACTACGATGACTGGACAACGGAATCTGAAAACGGTTACAAAGGTTTAAACGGTGATATTTTAGTGTGGAACGAACAACTTGGTTCGGCATTTGAACTTTCATCAATGGGTATCCGTGTTGATGAAAAAGCGCTTCGTTTACAAGTTGAATTAACTGGTGACCAAGACCGCTTAGAAATGGATTGGCACAAAGATTTATTAGCGGGTCGTTTACCGCTTTCAATCGGTGGCGGTATCGGTCAATCTCGTATGGCAATGTTCCTTCTTCGTAAAAAACATATCGGTGAAGTGCAATCTAGCGTATGGCCGAAAGAGATGTTAGAAAAATTTGAAAACATCTTATAATCTACTTTAAACAAATAAGGGCTTCGATTACGAAGCCCTTTTTCATAGCATTTCCACCCACCAAACAAGCGGTTATATTTGCAAAATTTTTCACAAATACGACCGCTTATCCATAAAAAATGCCGAGAGAACCTCGGCAAAATGCTAGAACTTAGCAAGGATACACACTATGAAACAACTACGCTTTAAGTAACTGCAAAATTCTATTACCTAAAAATTTCCACAACACAATTACCGTCACCATAACACCAATCACAATCGGCCCTAATGTAACGCCTTTAACCGACCAATAATAGTGTATCGCAGCAAGTACAATTGCCGGATAGGCTAATTGATGCACACTAAACCATCTCTTACCCAATGCTCTCTTAATAAATGGTAAAGAGGTAATCGACATAATGAGCAATACAAGAAAAGCTAACCCACCCAAGACTAAATAAGGTCTTACAAATAATTCACTTACGAATAGAGAGAAATCTAATCCAAGTTCTAAAACTAAGTAACTGCATACGTGAAGTAATGCCCATACAAATGCCCATAAGCCAAGTGGGCGACGTAAAATTTGGTATTGGTTTTTATTCAGTACCTGAAGTACGATACCCAATAAAAACATCACACAAAAAATGATGATTGCGGTATAGCCTAAAAAGTGAATCAAATCCTTACTCGGATCTGCACCTAATGCTTCGCCATCTCCAACCAATAAAACATAAGATAGCCACGTCAAAGGTAGCGCACAGCTAAAATGAATAATTCCTCGTAATAACGTCAACATTTAAAAATTCACCTTTAAATCCAAACCTTTATATAAATGCCCCACTTCTTTTTCATAACCATTAAACATTAATGTTGGCTGACGTTTAACAGCAAGTAAACCGCCACCACCAATTACACGTTCAGACGCTTGTGACCAACGAGGATGATCGACATTTGGATTTACATTGGCATAAAAGCCGTATTCATTCGGTGCAAGGCTCTCCCACGTTGTTTTCGGGCGTGTTTCCGAGAACGTAATTTTTACAATAGATTTAATGCTCTTAAAACCATATTTCCATGGCACAACCAGGCGAATCGGCGCACCGTTTTGCGGCGGTAAGATTTTGCCGTATAAACCGACAGAAAGTAAGCTAAGCGGATTAAGCGCTTCTTCTAAGGTAAGTGCTTCAACATAAGGGTAATCAATACCGCCACCGAAGAATTTATTTTTCTGCCCCGGCATTTGTTCCGGATCGTGCAATGTATGGAATACAACAAACTTCGCTTTACTGGTAGGTTTCGCCATTTCAACTAAACGAGCCAATTCGAAGCCTACCCATGGAACCACCATTGACCAAGCTTCAACACAGCGGAAGCGATAAATACGTTCTTCTAACGGAAAAGTATTGAATAATTGAGAATGATTCAACACGAAAGGGTTTTCAACTTCTCCAGCAATCTCTAATTGCCACGGATCCGTTTTAAAATCTTGAGCAAATTTAGCTGGTGAAGCTTTATCTGTACCGAATTCGTAAAAATTGTTATAACCAATAATTTTACTTTCAGGCGTTAAAGCTAAGTCAGAAGCCGGTGCGGCTTTAAAATCTAATGCGGCTAATGTTTTAGTTTCTTGTGCAGCGAAACCCATTTTAGGCAAACCTGCCGTTGCTAATCCAAGCCCCATTGCCTTAATAATTTGGCGGCGTTGATTAAAAATTGTTTCAGGTGTTACGTCATAAGGGGTTAAGTTTTTCATTATTGGCTCCTTTTATGTATAATCCTTTTGTCTAATAGTCTATAAATATAATTACATAATTTTCAGTTAATTTACACAAAAAGGAACAAAGATGTCACAAATTGAGCAATTGAACTCGATTACACCGCAAAAAATCGAAGAAATCCGCTTGCAAATGATCAAATTCGCGACGTTGCAATTAAGAGACCCTGATCTAGCGGAAGATGTAGTACAAGAAGCATTAATGAGCGCCTATAAAAGTGCACACTCCTTTCGAGGACAAGCCGCATTAAAAACGTGGATTTTTGCTATATTAAAAAATAAAATTATAGATTTAATTAAATATCGGAAACGAACCGTCAATGTTTCCGAATTAATGGAAGAAGAAAGCCCTAATCAATTTTTCGATCATTCCGGCTATTGGTCTTCAGAAACTTACGAGCCGAGAGAATGGGAAGATGTAAATCAAATAACTTATAAGAAAGAATTTTGGGCGATCTTCGACATTTGTTTAAATAAGTTACCTGCACAGCAAGCGCGTGTTTTTATGATGCGTGAGCATTTAGAAATGAGCAGTGAGCATATTTGTTTAGAATGTGGTATTACTACAGCTAATTTACACGTTATTTTGCATCGCGCAAGGTTACAACTACAAGCTTGCCTAGCAAGAAACTGGTTCGAAGGAGAAAAAGAATAATGAATTGTGAGCATGCCTCAGAATTAATTTCACTAAGTTGTGAACAAAAACTTAAAGTTAAAGATAGTGTTCAATTACAAGTCCATTTATGGCTTTGTCCGAAATGCCGTCATTTCAAACAAAATAACGACAAATTACGTGAAATGTTGAAAGAATACTGTAATCAAACACAAAAAGAGCCATTGTAATTTAGTGAAAAAAAGACCGCTTGTCTTAAAACAAGCGGTCTCTTTTCATCTCTTTTTTGCAAATTACGCTTTTACATTTTCTTTTAAGAAAGCTAAAAGCTGATCTTTGGCGATCATTTGTTTTTCACCGGTACGGCGATTTTTGTATTCAATTTCACCGTTCGCAAGATTTTTCTCACCGATAACGACCATATGCGGTACACCGATTAATTCCATATCAGCAAACATCACACCTGGACGCTCTTTACGATCATCAAAAATCACATCCACACCTTGAGCTTTTAAGCTGCGATACAATTCTTCAGAGAATTGTTGTACGCTTTCCGATTTGTGCATATTCATCGGCACGATTGCTACGGTGAACGGTGCGATTTCGTCTGACGGCCAAATAATACCGCGATCATCGTGGTGCTGTTCGATTGCCGCTGCAACCACACGTGTTACACCGATACCATAGCAACCCATGGTCATCACAAGCGGTTTACCATCTTCACCTTGAACGGTCGCTTTCATTGCTTCCGAGTATTTGGTACCAAGTTGGAAAATATGACCAACTTCAATACCACGTTTAATTTGTAACACGCCTTTGCCGTCTGGGCTTGGATCGCCCTCCACTACATTACGTAAGTCCGCTACTTCCGGCATTGCCGCATCACGTTCCCAGTTCACATTGAAATAATGTTTACCGTCAATATTCGCACCACAGCCGAAATCTGACATAACTGCTACTGAACGGTCGATAATCGCCGGAATATTCAGATTAATTACACCAAGTGAACCCACACCCGCACCGATTTTCGCTTTGATTTCCGCTTCATCTGCAAATTCAAGCGGATCAGCAACTAACGGATGTTTTTGTGCTTTGATTTCGTTTAATTCGTGGTCGCCACGCAACACTAATGCTACAAGCGGCTGTTCTTCGGTTGCGCCTTTTACAATTAAAGTTTTTACCGTTTTTTCAACCGGTAAATTGAATTGCTCGACTAATTCGTTAATCGTTTTCGCATTCGGTGTATCGACTAATTGCATTTCTGCCGTTGGCGCTTGACGTTCGCCTACCGCAACCGCTTCTGCTAATTCGATATTCGCTGCGAAATCTGATTCAGTTGAAAATACCACATCATCTTCACCGCTTGACGCTAACACTTGGAATTCGTGTGAAGCTGAACCACCGATTGAACCGGTATCCGCTTGCACCGCACGGAAATCTAAACCAAGGCGAGTGAAAATATTGCTATACACTTGGTACATTACATCGTAAGTTTCTTGTAATGACGCTTTGTCCACATGGAAAGAATACGCATCCTTCATCACAAATTCACGTGAACGCATCACACCAAAACGTGGACGCACTTCATCACGGAATTTAGTTTGAATTTGGTATAAATTTAACGGAAGTTGTTTGTAAGAAGACACTTCACGGCGAACTAAGTCGGTAATCACTTCTTCGTGAGTTGGGCCTAATACGAAATCACGGCTGCCACGATCAACAAAACGCAGTAATTCCGCACCGTAATCGTTCCAACGACCTGATTCTTGCCATAATTCTGCCGGTTGCACCACAGGCATTAACACCTCGATAGCACCACCTTTGTTCATCTCTTCACGAATAATATTTTCTACTTTTTTCAACACCTTAATCCCGGTTGGCAACCAGTTATATAAACCTGAAGCCATCGGACGAATCATACCGGCACGTAGCATTAATTGATGGCTCACCACCTGTGCATCGTTCGGCGTTTCTTTAAGGGTCGAAAATAAATACTGACTTGTACGCATTGTTATTCCTATTTTTATTTTAAATATCGAAAAATGGGATCTATTTTAAAACAAAAGCGGTCGAATTTTCACAGAATTTTGCAATTTGCAAAAAATTAATGAAAACAGACCGCTTGATTTGTACATAAAAACAGTATTTGTTATATTAGCCCAATCGAAAACAAGCGGTCGGATTTAATCAAAATTTTACTATGAGCGAACAATTATTAGACGGTGTGCCACTTACCGCCCTTTCCGGGGTGGGTGCGGCGATTGCGGAAAAACTTAGCCGAATCGGCATTAATAACGTGCAAGATCTGTTATTTCATTTGCCTTATCGCTATGAAGATCGTACTCGAATTACGCCGATTATTGATGTGCGTCCGGAAAGTTTTTCAACCATCGAAGGCATCGTGCAGCTCACCGAAGTACAATTCGGTCGCCGTCCGATTTTATCCACCGTGCTTTCTGACGGCACCAGTAAAATCACGCTGAAATTCTTTAATTTTAATGCGGGAATGAAAAACAGCCTGACCGCCGGCACACGTATCAAAGCTTTTGGCGAAATCAAACGCGGGCGTTTTATGGCGGAAATTCATCACCCCGAATATCAAATTATTCGCAATAATCAACCGCTTGAACTTGCCGAAACTTTAACGCCGATTTACTCCACTACAGAAGGTTTAAAGCAAAATTCGTTACGTAAGCTCACTGAGCAAGCATTAGCGTTATTGGATAAAATCAAAGTTGGTGAACTGTTGCCGGACGAATACAATCCGCATAAATACAGCTTAAAAGAAGCATTGCAATTATTGCATCGCCCGCCACCGAGCGTTTCTGCCGAACAGCTGGAAAAAGGCGATCATCCGGCACAAAAACGCCTAATTTTTGAAGAATTATTGGCGCACAACTTAGCCATGCAACAAGTACGAGTTGGGGTCAATCAGCTTGCCGCAGCACCGCTACGCTATCAAACCGATCTCAAAAGTCGCTTTTTGGCGAGTTTGCCGTTTAAACCGACCAACGCACAAAGCCGTGTAACGGCGGATATTGAGCAAGATTTAGCAAAATCTTCGCCAATGATGCGTTTAGTACAAGGTGATGTTGGCTCGGGCAAAACGTTAGTCGCTGCGCTTGCCGCCCTACTTGCAATTGATAACGGAAAACAAGTGGCATTAATGGCACCGACTGAAATCCTTGCCGAGCAGCACGCCAATAACTTTGCCAACTGGCTGCGCCCGTTCGGTATTGAAGTCGGCTGGCTTGCCGGTAAAGTAAAAGGCAAAGCTCGCACCGCACAACTGGAAGCAATTAAAAACGGCGAGGTGCAGATGATTATCGGCACGCACGCCCTCTTCCAAGAAAGCGTGGAGTTTCATAACCTCGCATTAGTGATTATTGATGAACAACACCGTTTCGGTGTACATCAACGCTTAACCCTACGTGAAAAAGGCGCGAAAGACGGCATTTATCCGCACCAGCTAATTATGACCGCCACACCAATCCCTCGTACCTTGGCAATGACAGTCTATGCCGATCTGGATACCTCTATTATTGACGAGCTGCCACCGGGGCGAACACCGATTACCACCGTGGCGATTTCGGAAGACAGACGAGATGAAATTGTGCGCCGTGTGTATGCCGCCTGTAAAAATGAAAAACGCCAAGCCTACTGGGTTTGTACTTTAATTGATGAATCAGAAGTCTTGGAAGCGCAAGCGGCAGCGGCGATTGCCGAAGATTTACAACGAGCCTTACCAGACTTACGTATCGGCTTGGTACACGGACGAATGAAACCGCAAGAAAAGCAAGCGATTATGGCGGAATTTAAAGCGGCAAATATTGATTTATTAGTCGCCACGACGGTAATTGAAGTGGGGGTTGATGTACCGAATGCCAGCCTAATGATTATCGAGAACTCCGAACGTTTAGGACTTGCTCAGCTACATCAGTTACGTGGGCGGGTCGGACGTGGCGCAACCGCTTCGCATTGCGTATTACTTTATAAACCGCCGCTCGGCAAAATTTCGAGTAAACGCTTACAGGTGTTGCGCGACAGCCAAGACGGTTTCTATATTGCCGAAAAAGATTTAGAAATTCGCGGCACGGGTGAAATTCTCGGTACCAAACAAACCGGTATGGCGGAATTTAAAGTGGCGAATTTAATGCGAGATCGCAAAATGATTCCATTAGTACAAAACTATGCCAAGCAAATTATTCAGCAAAATCCACCGCTTGCAGAAGCACTGATTCACCGCTGGCTTGGCGAGCGTACCGAATATAGTAATGCTTAATAAGCAGCGCAAATAGCGCAATGCTAAGTCAATCCGGCTCTGAAAATATTTTGTGCTCTTATTCACATTTCTACGGATTGGCTTTTGCATTATTATGGATTTTTACTCCAAATTAAAACTTCATAGTTCATCAGGTTCATTCCTACATATAAAAATCGCCACCTAAAAGAAACTTGGTTACTTTATCTACAAAGCATTGATTTAATCACCATAGCAAACGATTAACTTATCTTATTTTCTAATCCGAAATTTTTCCTTATAGATCAATAGACTCCTTTTTACTTCTCCAATTGATATTTTATTTAAAAAATAAATTATTTTTTCACACCAAAAAACTAATGACTTTTAAAAAAATGCTCCCTAGAATGGAGCTATTCTTCACTTTGTGTTTACTTTATTTTAACAACTAAATAACTTTCTAAAGGAAAAATAGCATGCCAAATCGCAACATTATCTGGTTCGAAAATTTACGTATGACCGATGTTGAAATTGTCGGTGGTAAAAATGCCTCATTAGGTGAAATGATTAGTCAACTTACTGAAAAAGGCGTACGTGTGCCAAATGGTTTTGCAACGACTGCCAGCGCATATCGTAAATTTCTTGCCCATAATGGCTTAAATGAACGTATTTCAGCGGCATTAGCGCAATTAGATGTTGAAGACGTCGTTGCTCTTGCCCAAGTGGGTAAAAATATTCGCCAATGGATTTTAGATACGCCGTTCCCTGCTGAGCTTGACGCTGAAATCAATGAAGCGTGGCAAACCATGGTAAATGAAGCCGGCTCGGATCAAATCTCAGTTGCGGTACGTTCTTCGGCAACTGCGGAAGATTTACCGGATGCGTCATTTGCCGGTCAACAAGAAACTTTCTTGAATATCAATGGCTTAGATAATGTAAAAGAAGCAATGAAACACGTATTTGCTTCACTCTACAATGACCGAGCAATCTCCTACCGTGTACACAAAGGCTTTGCGCATGATGTGGTTGCCCTTTCTGCCGGTGTTCAACGTATGGTGCGTTCGGACAGCGGCGCTGCCGGTGTGATGTTCTCAATTGATACCGAAAGCGGCTTTGAAGATGTGGTCTTTATTACCGCTTCATACGGTTTAGGTGAAACCGTGGTGCAAGGTGCGGTAAATCCTGATGAATTCTATGTTCATAAACCGACACTTAACGCCAATCGTCCGGCTATTTTGCGTAAAACGCTGGGTGCTAAACAAATTAAAATGATTTTCAGCCAACAGGCACAAGCGGGAAAATCGGTACAAACAATTGATGTACCGGCTGCAGAACGCCGCCAATTTGCCATCAGCGATGCGGAGATTACCGAGCTAGCGCAATATGCGGTAATTATTGAACAGCATTATGGCCGCCCAATGGATATCGAATGGGGGCGTGACGGTATTGACGGCAAACTCTACATTCTGCAAGCACGCCCGGAAACAGTGAAATCACAAGAAAAAGCACAAGGTAATAGCTTACAACGCTATACCCTTTCCGGTGAGCGTAAAGTGCTGATTAAAGGTCGTGCAATCGGACAAAAAATCGGGCAAGGCAAAGTACGTTTAGTGAAAGATGCTTCAGAAATGGATCAAGTCCAAACCGGCGATGTGTTAGTGGCGGATATTACCGATCCGGATTGGGAACCGGTCATGAAACGTGCCTCGGCAATTATCACCAATCGTGGCGGACGTACCTGCCATGCAGCAATCATTGCACGTGAATTGGGGATTCCAGCCGTAGTGGGCTGCGGCAATGCCACCGAACTGCTAACAAGCGGTCAAGAAGTAACAGTTTCTTGCGCCGAAGGCGACACCGGCTTAATTTACCAAGGACTGTTAGACGTGAAAGTTGACCACATTGCACTCGATAATATGCCGCAAGCACCGGTAAAAATTATGATGAATGTCGGCAATCCGGAACTGGCTTTCTCATTTGCTAAATTGCCAAGTGAAGGCATCGGTTTAGCCCGTATGGAATTTATCATCAACCGCCAAATCGGCATTCACCCGCAAGCTCTGATTGAATTTGACCGCTTAGACAGCGATCTACAAGAAGAAATCAGTGAACGTATTGCCGGCTACGCTTCACCGGTTGAATTTTATGTCGATAAAATTGCCGAAGGTGTGGCAACGCTTGCCGCCTCCGTTTACCCACGTAAAGCGATTGTGCGTATGTCCGATTTTAAATCGAATGAATATGCTGGTTTAATCGGCGGTGATTTATACGAGCCGCATGAAGAAAACCCGATGATAGGCTTCCGTGGTGCGGCACGCTATGTTTCTAAGGAATTCAGCCAAGCATTCGCACTTGAATGCCAAGCTATCAAACATGTACGAGATGAAATGGGACTCACCAATGTTGAAGTGATGATTCCGTTTGTACGTACTCTGCAAGAAGCACGCCAAGTGGTTGAAACCTTAAAAGCTAACGGTTTAGAACGCGGTAAAAACGGCTTACGCCTCATTATGATGTGCGAAGTGCCAAGCAATGCCATTTTAGCTGAACAATTCTTAGCTTATTTCGATGGCTTCTCTATTGGCTCAAACGATATGACCCAGCTAACGTTAGGCGTTGACCGTGATAGCGGCGGCCCGATTGCTGCGACCTTCGATGAACGCAACGAAGCGGTTAAAGCTATGCTCAGTATGGCGATCCAAGCTTGCCGTAAACAAGGCAAATATGTCGGTATTTGCGGACAAGGCCCGAGCGATCACCCTGATTTTGCGCAGTGGCTGGTTGAAGAAGGCATCGAAACGCTTTCACTCAATCCGGATACCGTGATTGAAACTTGGTTATATTTAGCTGAAAACATCAAACATTAATAAGCCAAACAAGCGGTCTAATTTTGCCCAAATTTTGCAAAAAATCGGCTTTTTTAGACCGCTTTTCCCTATTCATTAAGGACTGATTATGCCAAATGTGCGCTATGCGTTTTTTATTTCCGACCGTACCGGAATCACCGCAGAAAACTTAGGTGACGCCCTGCTTGAGCAGTTTGCCGAAATGCAATTTAAACGCACCACTTGCCCGTTTATCGACACACCGGAAAAAGCCCATAAATTGGTCGCCGAAATTAATGCGGTAGCGGAAAAACAACCGCATCCACCGATCTTATTTATGAGCGTAGTCAATGAAGAAATCAGAGAAATTCTCAAAACCAGCAAAGGCGTTTTACTCAACTTTTTTGATACCTTTTTAGCCGTGTTAGAACAGGAATTAGGTATGCACGCCAGCCATGAAGTGGTGAGTCGTGTTCATAATGTCGAAAAATATGACGAACGTATGGAAGCGGTTAATTTTGCCCTTAATCATGATGACGGCGTTTCGGATAAAGATCTCCAACAGGCGGATGTGATCCTACTTGGCGTATCACGCAGCGGCAAAACCCCGACTTGCCTCTATCTTGCGCTACAATACGGCATTCGTGCGGCAAATTATCCGCTCACACCGGAAGATCTCGACAGCACGGAACTGCCAAGAATGGTAAAACCTTATCGTAATAAATTATACGGATTGACCATCAAACCCGACCGCTTACACGATATTCGCCAAGAACGCCGCCCGGATTCCACCTACGCAGACCTCAAAACCTGCCGCACCGAAGTATTGGAAGCCCAAGCAATGTTCCGCCGGTATAATATCCCCTACACCAACACTACCCACCAATCCGTAGAAGAACTCGCCGTCTCTATCATGCAAGCCTGCAAATTGAAGCGGAAGTTTTAACCGCTTTATCTATTATGAGCTATCCCAAATTGGCTAGCTCACTCAACAAATTGTTGTTTAATTTACAAACAAATACATTTCCAATAATTCTATTTACATAAAATTTCATCCAAATCTATACAATTAGCCGATTTTTTTCTAGATAAAAAATAAACATCTTTTTATCTAATTATATTTTTCTCTTTTTTTAAGGATGTTTTATATGAATAAAATTTTTCGTGTGATTTGGAATGAAGCAACTCAGTCATGGACGGCTGTGTCTGAATTAGCCAAAGGACATGTCAAGTCATCTTCTCAAAGCAAAGTAATTGATGAAGTTACGAACGATTACCCTACACTTAATTTATCTAAAACCAGCGCCATCACAGCTACATTTGCTATTTTAGGTGGAACCTTATTAGCGAGTGATGCATTAGCTGTTCAAGCAACTATCACAGGTAAAAGCCTAAATACAAGTGGTATGGCTTATAACGATACACAAGGTTTAGCGATTGGTTTTGGTAATGCGACTGGTAATAGCCAAGCAATTGCAATTGGTGGCGATACTATAGCACGAGGGGCAAAAGCTTCTAAGCCTGGAGCAATTGCCGTTGGCGCAGAAACTGTTGCCAGCGGCACAACTTCTGTTGCACTCGGATGGAGTGCGGATGCGACACAAGAGAATACTGTTGCTCTTGGTGCTGGTGCTCAGGCGACAACCAATAAGTCTGTTGCCCTTGGTGCAGGATCAACAACTAGAACGCCTCTACCAGAACGTCAATTACAAATGGGTCAAGATCTTGCTTTTAATACTGCCAATGGTTCTAATGGGGGGCATTTCTTTGCTGGTAATCTGCGAGCGGGAGTAGTATCCGTAGGTAATGCTCAAGAACAACGACAAATTCAATACGTTGCACCGGGTGATATATCCCAAACATCAACTGATGCGGTTAATGGTAGCCAATTATATACTGTAATCAAATATTTAGGTTTTAATGTACAAGAAAATGGTGCATCAAAAGCTCGTATCAATAACAATAATGTTGTGGACTTCCGTAATGGCAAAAATACTACAGTAACTGTTGGTACCAACGGTCGTGTGCAATATGATGTCGTAGATGCTCCAACCTTTGCAGGAAAAGTAACTGCACAAGGCGTTGATGCTGGCGGTCAAAAAATTACCAATGTTGCAGATGGTGAAATAGCACTTAATAGTAAAGATGCGGTTAATGGCCATCAAATTATCCTCCTAGAAGAAAAAGTGCAAGCGGCTACTCAAGGAGCTCAAAAAACAGCAAACGAAGCTCTAGCGACAGCAACTGATGCAGATACAAAAGCCACTGCTGCCCAAACTGCAGCAAATGAAGCCAAAAATGCGGTTGCAACTAAGGCAGATTCAAGTCGCGCGTATTCATTTAACGTAAAAAATGCTCAAGCCAAACAAACCTCTACTGATGGAGTTGCGGATAATTGGACATTATCAACAGACGATAGCCTAACATTTGGTGCTACAAGCGATCTAGAAGTTTCTACCAATGGCACAGGTAATATCGTATATGGTTTAGCTGAAACCACAAAAAATACTATTAAAGCAGCAAAAGATACTGCGGATGCTGCTAAAGCAACAGCAGACACTGCCAAAGCAACCGCTGATACTGCCAAAGCAACCGCTGATACTGCTAAAACAACGGCGGATACAGCCAAAGCAACCGCTGATACTGCTAAAACAACTGCGGACACTGCTAAAACAACGGCGGATACAGCCAAAGCAACCGCTGATACTGCTAAAACAACGGCGGATACAGCCAAAGCAACCGCTGATACTGCTAAAACAACTGCTGATACAGCTAAAACAACTGCGGATACAGCCAAAGCAACCGCTGATACAGCTCAACAAACTGCAACTGAAGCTAAAAATACAGCAACAGCAGTAAGTGCAGCTATGTCAAATAAAGCAGATACTAGTCGAGCATATAGATTTAATATCGAAAATGCTCAAGCTGAACAAGCTAATAAAAATGGTCAAGCCGAAGGTTGGGATCTATCTAAAGACGACAGTATTACTTTCGCCGCAACATCTGATTTAACTGTATCAACTGACGCCACAGGAAAAATTGTTTATGGTTTATCACAAACCGCAAAAACTGCCATTTCTGCAGCTTCTGATGCAGCTAAAACAGTAACAGATAACTTAGCCAAGATCGAAGATTCGGTAAAAGAAGCGAAAGATGCAGCAACTGCTGCTAAAGCCTCTGAAACCAAAGCTGAAGCAGCTAAAAATGCTGCTGAAACTGCTGCAACAGCTGCGGCAAGTTCGGCAACGGCGGCGGATAGTTCAGCAACTAAAGCGGATTCTTCTGCAAGTGCCGCTTCAAGCTCAGCTTCAGCTGCGGCAAGTTCAGCAACTGCAGCAGATAGCTCAGCGACTAAGGCTGATTCGTCTGCAAGTGCCGCTTCAAGCTCAGCTTCAGCTGCAGCAAGTTCGGCAACGGCGGCAGATAGCTCTGCAACTAAAGCGGATTCTTCTGCAAGTGCCGCTTCAAGCTCAGCATCAGCTGCGGCAAGTTCAGCAACTGCAGCAGATAGCTCAGCGACTAAAGCGGATTCTTCTGCAAGTGCTGCTTCAAGCTCTGCGTCAGCTGCGGCAAGTTCAGCAACTGCAGCAGATAGCTCGGCGACTAAGGCTGATTCTTCTGCAAGCGCCGCTTCAAGCTCTGCGTCAGCTGCGGCAAGTTCAGCAACGGCGGCAGATAGCTCAGCGACTAAGGCTGATTCTTCTGCAAGTGCCGCTTCAAGCTCAGCTTCAGCTGCGGCAAGTTCAGCAACTGCAGCAGATAGCTCAGCGACTAAGGCTGATTCGTCTGCAAGTGCCGCTTCAAGCTCAGCTTCAGCTGCAGCAAGTTCGGCAACGGCGGCAGATAGCTCTGCAACTAAAGCGGATTCTTCTGCAAGTGCCGCTTCAAGCTCAGCATCAGCTGCGGCAAGTTCAGCAACTGCAGCAGATAGCTCAGCGACTAAAGCGGATTCTTCTGCAAGTGCTGCTTCAAGCTCTGCGTCAGCTGCGGCAAGTTCAGCAACTGCAGCAGATAGCTCGGCGACTAAGGCTGATTCTTCTGCAAGCGCCGCTTCAAGCTCTGCGTCAGCTGCGGCAAGTTCAGCAACGGCGGCAGATAGCTCAGCGACTAAGGCTGATTCGTCTGCAAGTGCCGCTTCAAGCTCAGCTTCAGCTGCGGCAAGTTCAGCAACTGCAGCAGATAGCTCAGCGACTAAGGCTGATTCGTCTGCAAGCGCCGCTTCAAGCTCTGCGTCAGCTGCAGCAAGTTCGGCAACGGCGGCAGATAGCTCTGCAACTAAAGCGGATTCTTCTGCAAGTGCCGCTTCAAGCTCTGCGTCAGCTGCGGCAAGTTCTGCAACTGCAGCAGATAGCTCGGCGACTAAGGCTGATTCTTCTGCAAGCGCCGCTTCAAGCTCTGCGTCAGCTGCGGCAAGTTCAGCAACGGCGGCAGATAGCTCGGCAACTAAAGCGGATTCTTCTGCAAGTGCTGCTTCAAGCTCTGCGTCAGCTGCGGCAAGTTCTGCAACTGCAGCAGATAGCTCGGCAACTAAGGCGGATTCGTCTGCAAGCGCCGCTTCAAGCTCTGCGTCAGCTGCGGCAAGTTCTGCAACTGCAGCAGATAGCTCGGCGACTAAGGCTGATTCTTCTGCAAGTGCCGCTTCAAGCTCTGCGTCAGCTGCGGCAAGTTCAGCAACTGCAGCAGATAGCTCAGCGACTAAGGCTGATTCGTCTGCAAGTGCCGCTTCAAGCTCTGCGTCAGCTGCGGCAAGTTCAGCAACGGCGGCAGATAGCTCAGCGACTAAGGCTGATTCGTCTGCAAGTGCCGCTTCAAGCTCTGCGTCAGCTGCGGCAAGTTCTGCAACTGCAGCAGATAGCTCGGCGACTAAGGCTGATTCTTCTGCAAGCGCCGCTTCAAGCTCTGCGTCAGCTGCGGCAAGTTCAGCAACGGCGGCAGATAGCTCAGCGACTAAGGCGGATTCGTCTGCAAGTGCCGCTTCAAGCTCTGCGTCAGCTGCGGCAAGTTCAGCAACGGCGGCAGATAGCTCAGCGACTAAGGCTGATTCGTCTGCAAGTGCCGCTTCAAGCTCTGCGTCAGCTGCGGCAAGTTCTGCAACTGCAGCAGATAGCTCAGCGACTAAGGCTGATTCGTCTGCAAGTGCCGCTTCAAGCTCGGCGTCAGCTGCGGCAAGTTCGGCAACGGCGGCAGATAGCTCTGCAACTAAAGCGGATTCGTCTGCAAGTGCGGCTTCAAGCTCTGCGTCAGCTGCGGCAAGTTCGGCAACGGCGGCAGATAGCTCGGCGACTAAGGCTGATTCTTCTGCAAGCGCCGCTTCAAGCTCGGCTTCAGCTGCGGCAAGTTCGGCAACGGCGGCAGATAGCTCTGCAACTAAAGCGGATTCGTCTGCAAGTGCGGCTTCAAGCTCTGCGTCAGCTGCGGCAAGTTCTGCAACGGCGGCAGATAGCTCGGCGACTAAGGCTGATTCTTCTGCAAGCGCCGCTTCAAGCTCGGCTTCAGCTGCGGCAAGTTCCGCAACGGCGGCAGATAGCTCAGCGACTAAGGCTGATTCGTCTGCAAGCGCCGCTTCAAGCTCTGCGTCAGCTGCAGCAAGTTCGGCAACGGCGGCAGATAGCTCTGCAACTAAAGCGGATTCGTCTGCAAGTGCGGCTTCAAGCTCTGCGTCAGCTGCGGCAAGTTCGGCAACTGCAGCAGATAGTTCAGCGACTAAAGCAGATTCGTCTGCAAGTGCGGCGTCAAGCTCAGCATCAGCTGCAGCAAGTTCAGCAACGGCGGCAGATAGCTCAGCGACTAAAGCGGATTCTTCTGCAAGTGCCGCTTCAAGTTCGGCTTCGGCTGCGGCAAGTTCTGCAACTGCAGCAGATAGCTCAGCAACTAAAGCTGAACAAGCAGAACAACGTATGAAGAAAGATTTTGAATCTACAAATACTGGCGAAACTACAGATAAGCTAGGTGAAAAATCTACTCGTATGGGCAATAATGCTACAGCGAAAGGTAACCGAGCAACTGCAGCAGGTGCTGATGCTAGCGCAACAGGTGATAAATCAACTGCTATCGGTCAGAATGCAAATGCTAAAGCTAAAAATTCTGTAGCATTAGGTTCTGATTCTGTTGCGGATGAAGACAATACTATTTCCGTAGGTTCTAAAGGAAACGAGCGCCGTGTGACTAACGTCGCTCGAGGTGTCAAACCAACTGATGCGGTAAATAAAGCTCAGCTAGATGAAGTAAAAGGTGATGTCGGTCAAATTAGAAAAGACCTTCGTAAGACGGATCGCAAACTTCGAGCGGGTATTGCGGGAGCAGTGGCTGTAGCCAATATCCCACAAGTTACTAAAGCTGGCGGTACAATGGTTGGTGCAGGCGTTGGTAACTATAATGGTCAGAGTGCTGTAGCAGTCGGTTTCTCTCGCCTATCTGATAACAATAGAGTTATTATTAAAGGTAGTGCAGGAGCAACAACCCAAGGTGACTTTAATGTTGGTGCCGGTATCGGTTATCAATGGTAAGGTAATATAATCATTTAAATACAGAAAATAGATCTCGCTCATTTATTGAGCGAGATTTTTCATATAATAAAATAAATATTTAATCTAAATATATTGATAATATCGATATATTTAGATTGAAGATTGATAGAGGTTATTATGAGTAGGAAATATAAAATTGGTATTACTTTTAATTTAGAAAGTTCTGTTACCGATATTTGGGCAAATGGCGCAAATCAAAACATTATATTTCTATATCAATTATTTAGTCATTCTAACATTGTGGAAAACGTTGTATTGGTCTCTTGGGGGCCAGAAAAAAGAACAACGCCACCGGATGGTTTTATGTTAGATAAACTGAATCTTAAATTTGCCTATATTGATGATGTAATTGATGAATTAGATGTATTAATTGAAGGAACATTAGTCATAGAGCCTCATCATGTCGAAAAAATGCATGGGCATAATGGAAAAGTCGTTTGCTATAAAATTGGCAATGATTTTATTATGGATATGGAAAATTTCTTATTTGAGAAAAAAAGTGGACGTGTATTTAATGGCACGCACTTCGATAGTGTTTGGATGATTCCTCAACATGAAAATACCTGCCATTCTTATTTTTCTATTATGTATCGCTGTAACTCTTACATCGTACCAGCTATTTGGGCTCCTACATTCTGCGATCAAGTTATTAAACGCTTAAAAGAAAAACATAATCTAGAATTCGGCTATAAACCGACTTATTTATCAGAAAAAAGAATAGCATCATTTGAAGCCAATATTAATATAGTAAAGACAAGTTTTATCCCCGTATTAATTTGTGAACAAGCATATCGAACTGCGCCTGAAAAAATTAAACATGTCTATTTATGTAATACTTATGAAAAACGTAATAACCCAACATTCTTTAATTTTATTGGTAGAACAAATCTTGTTAAGAATAAAATAATGACTGTCGAAGGTCGTTATCAAATGCCGGATTTCTTAACTCGTTATGTAGATATTGTGGTAAGTCATCAATGGGAAAACGGCTTAAATTACGCCTATAATGATGCTTTATATGGTGGTTATCCATTTATCCACAATTCTAAATTACTACCGAAGGGTGTCGGATATTATTATGATCAATTTGATGCTTTTGACGGTGCAAAAGTATTATTGGATGTTATTGATAATCACGATAAAGACCATGAAGCTTATGTAAAACGAGCTAATGAATATTTGGATTCGTTACTCCCGACTAATCCCGTAAATATTTATTTATATGAAAAAGAAATAAAAAGATTATTTGAATAAAGAAGATTCCATTTCTTAAAATATCTTCCAATAAATACAAGCGGTCAAATTTGATAAAGTTTTTGCAAATCTGGTCGCTTGCATTGTAAGCAGGGACGAATTTCTGTATAATCTGTCGTCTTTTTATAAACGAAATTCGCAAAAACTCTGGAGTAACAAAATGGCTCGTGTAACCGTACAAGAAGCAGCAGATAGAATCGGCAACCGTTTCGACTTAATTTTGACCGCGGCACGCCGTGCAAGACAATTACAACTTCACGTTCGTGAACCACTTGTGCCTGAAGAAAATGATAAACCGACGGTTATCGCATTACGTGAAATCGAAAAAGGTTTAATCAATAGTCAGATCATGGATCAATTAGAAAACAATGATGCGATCCAACAAGAAGTTGCTGAACAAGAAGCGATCTCTTTCTTAGCAGATGTTCAAGCTAACGCTTAAGATCAAATTTATTCAATATTTAGATGGATAATTGAAAATAAATAGTAGTACTATCTATTGTCAATTATCCATTTTTCATTATATCGAGGTGTACCGTGTATCTTTTTCAACCGTTAGATAGCATTATTCAGGGCTATTTACCTGCTGATAAAATCGAGCTGGTAAAGCGTGCCTTTGTGATTGCGCGTGATGCGCACGAGGGGCAAACTCGCTCAAGCGGAGAGCCTTACATTACTCACCCTGTAGCAGTGGCATCCATTATTGCGGAAATGAAACTCGACCACGAAGCGGTAATGGCGGCACTGTTACACGATGTGATTGAAGATACACCTTACACGGAAGAACAGCTTGCAGCCGAATTTGGTGCGAGTGTTGCGGAAATTGTGCAAGGCGTTTCCAAGCTGGATAAATTAAAATTCCGTACTCGCCAAGAAGCACAGGTTGAAAATTTCCGCAAAATGATTTTGGCGATGACCAAAGACATTCGAGTGGTGTTAATCAAACTGGCTGACCGTACCCATAATATGCGTACACTGGGTGCGTTACGTCCGGACAAACGCCGCCGTATTGCGAAAGAAACGCTTGAGATTTACAGTCCGTTAGCACATCGTTTAGGCATTGAGCATCTCAAAAACGAATTGGAAGATCTCTGCTTCCAAGCGATGCACCCTCATCGTTATCGTGTCTTACGTATGGCGATTGATATGGCGCGCGGTACTCGCCAAGACCTTATTTCGACCATTTCTCACGAAATTCAATCACGTTTAGACGAAGCCGGTATCAAAGGCCGTGTTTATGGTAGAGAAAAACATCTCTACTCGCTTTATGAAAAAATGCGTCAACGCGACCAACATTTCCATTCCATTTTAGATATTTATGCGTTTAGAGTGGTGGTGGAAAACCTAGATAATTGCTACCGTGTGTTGGGGCAAATGCACTCGCTGTACAAGCCTCGCCCTTATAAAATTCGTGACTATATTGCCGTGCCGAAAAGCAACGGTTATCAGTCATTACATACCTCAATGATTGGGCATAAAGGCGTGCCGATTGAAGTACAAATTCGTACCGAAGATATGGATTTAATGGCGGAACTCGGCGTGGCGGCTCATTGGCGTTATACCGAAGATCAAACCACTGCAACCAGCGTACAACAAAAAGCGCAACAATGGCTGCGCAGTATTATCGAGCTGCAACAAAGCGCCGGTAACTCGGATGAATTTATTGAGAACGTTAAATCCGACCTTTTCTCTGATGATATTTATGTGTTTACGCCTAAAGGTCGTATTGTAGAATTGCCGGCAAAAGCAACCGCTATCGACTTTGCTTATGCGGTTCACTCGGATATTGGTGATCGTTGTGTCGGCGCAATCGTAGATCGCAATCCGTATCCGATTTCACAACCGCTGCAATCGGGGCAAACGGTTGAAATTCTGACCGAACAAGGTAAACGTCCAAGCCCGTCTTGGCTGACGTTTGTGGTCAGTGCCAAAGCCCGTTCTAAAATTCGTGCCGCACTGAAACATTTAGATAATATTGATCAGATTGCGGATGAAGCAGTGAAGCCGGAACATTTGGATATTGATATCGAATTGGAAATCAAAGACCAGCCGGGCGTATTGGCAAGTCTAACCAATGCGATCGCTTCAATGAACAGCAATATCGGCACAGTAGAAAGCCGTCCGAACGGCACGGGTAATTACCAAGTGAAAATGCGTATTTCCGTAACGGATAACGCTCATCTTTATGTAGTGATTCAGAAGCTAACCAAAGTAAACGGCGTCGTTCGTGTCACAAAAGCCTAATCGTCTCTAAACATAAGCGGTGGATTTTTGTAAATTTTTTACAAAATTTGACCGCTTATTTTCTCGTTAATCCCTCTCAATTCGGCTATAATTGCCCGAATTTTTTATACACATTAAAAAGGAACTCCAATGTTATATCCAAGCGAAGAATTTCTTTATGCACCAGTTACATGGGTAGATCACAGCGAAGGTTACACTGACATTCGTTACCACAAATCAACTGATGGTATTGCAAAAATTACCATCAATCGTCCTGAAGTACGTAACGCATTCCGTCCACAAACGGTTAAAGAAATGATCCACGCTTTCGCCGATGCTCGCTTTGACGAAAAAATCGGTGTGATTGTGCTAACCGGTGAAGGTGAATATGCATTCTGTGCCGGCGGTGACCAAAAAATTCGTGGTGACTACGGCGGTTATAAAGATGATAGTGGTGTACATCACTTAAACGTGTTGGAGTTCCAACGTGATATTCGTACTTGTCCGAAACCGGTTGTTGCAATGGTAGCAGGTTATGCGGTAGGTGGCGGTCACGTATTACATATGATGTGTGACTTAACGATCGCAGCCGATAACGCAAAATTCGGTCAAACCGGCCCGAAAGTGGGTTCATTTGACGGTGGCTGGGGCGCAAGCTATATGGCTCGTATCGTAGGTCAGAAGAAAGCACGTGAAATCTGGTTCTTATGCCGTATGTACGATGCACAAGAAGCATTAAATATGGGCTTAGTAAACACAGTTGTACCTTATGCGGATCTTGAAAAAGAAACCGTACGTTGGTGTCGTGAAATGTTACAAAACAGTCCAATCGCATTACGTTGCTTAAAAGCGGCATTAAATGCGGACTGTGACGGTCAAGCCGGTCTTCAAGAATTAGCAGGTAACGCGACGATGTTGTTCTATATGACGGAAGAAGGTCAAGAAGGTCGTAACGCTTTCAACGAAAAACGTGAACCTGACTTCAGTAAATTTAAACGTAATCCGTAATTACACCTACTATTGCCTCCCTGCTAACAGGGAGGCTCTAACAAGCGGTCTAATTCGCTGACTTTTTTGCAAATAATTTTCTATGTCAAATACCCAAACCGAACCTCAAACGCCAAAACAAGAAGATAAACAGCTAAAGAAAAAACCGTTCTTTATTCCGACCTGTCTTAAACTAGGTCTTGTCGGTGCTTGCTTTGCCGCATTTTACGGGATTTATCTCGACGGGCGTATTCGAGCCAAAATGGACGGTCAAGTATGGCAATTGCCGGCAGAAGTTTATAGCCGCATTGAAAGCATCAGTGTTGAAGATAAGTTATCGCTTGAAGCAACCAAACAAGCGTTGCTCGATAACGGCTACCGCCAAGTTTCTCAAATTGCCACGCCAGGCGATTTTAAAATTGAAAACAATACACTCGTATTGTTACGCCGTGCTTTCCCGTTTCCTGAAACACCGGAAGCACAGCGTGTATTACGTTTACGTTTTGAAAACGACAAGCTATCGCACATCGAAGATTTAGTGCAACGCCGATTAATCAATGAGTTTCGACTCGACCCGAAATTAATCGCTATGCTGCATTCGGATAATGACGAAGAACGCCAAGCGTTACGTTTACAACAATACCCTTACTTCTTAATTCAGGCGTTAATTCTGACCGAAGATAAACGTTTCTATCAGCATGACGGTATCAGCCCGATGGGTATCGCCCGTGCGTTACTGGCAAACTATCAAGCTGGGAGAACAGTACAAGGCGCAAGTACACTTACCCAACAATTAGTCAAAAACTTGTTCTTAACCAGTGAAAAGACGATTGTACGTAAAGTGAATGAAGCGCTGATGTCGCTGATTTTGGATTTCCGCTACGAAAAGAACCGTATCTTAGAAACCTATCTGAATGAAATTTATTTAGGTCAAAATGGCAGTTATCAGGTACATGGATTTGCTTTGGCGAGCCAATTCTATTTCGGTCGCCCAATCCAAGAAATTACCCCGTCACAAATGGCGTTATTAGTTGGTATGGTAAAAGGACCTTCCCTCTATAATCCGTGGCGTCATCCGGAAGCGGCTCTTGAGCGCCGCAATGTCGTATTAAAATTATTACTTGAAAATCAAGCTATTACCCAAGCGGAATATGAATTATTAGTGAAACAACCGCTCGGAGTAAAAGAAAAAGGCAGCATTTATCGTCAGCAACCTGCGTTTATGCAAGCACTCAATCTCGATCTGAAAACAGAGTTAGGTGAAAGTAAATATGCACAACTGTCCGGTGCTAGAATTTTCACAACCTTAGATCGCAAACAACAGCGTTCTGCCGAACAGGCGGTAATTAACGGCTTAGAATCACTGGAAGCTTCGAATAGTAAAATCAAAGATTTACAATCTGCGATTGTGGTTGCCGAATATAAAACCGGTAAGGTTCGTGCGATTGTTGGTGACCGTTTAACTCAATTTGCCGGCTTTAACCGAGCAATTCAGACTAAACGTCAGATCGGTTCATTGGTGAAGCCTTCAATTTATGCGATTGCACTTTCGGATCCGAATAATTTCCGATTAAATACACCGATTCAGAATAAACCGATTACGATTTATACCAAGGGTTCTCCGCCATGGACACCGAAAAACTACGATAAAAAATTCAGCGGCTCGGTGATGTTAATGGATGCGTTAGTGCGTTCATTAAATATTCCGACCGTGAATATCGGTATGAAAGTCGGTTTAAAGAAAGTGATTGCGAAGCAAAAAGAAATGGGTTGGGACAAAGCGGATATTCCGGCTTACCCTTCTATGTTGTTAGGCTCGTACTCTATTTCACCGTACGATGTGACAAAGTCTTATCAAGTCCTGGCAAATAACGGTTTAAAAACACCGTTAACCACGATTGAATCGATTACGTCTCACGATGGTAGTCCGCTTTATCAACGTAACGTTGAAGAAGTGAGCCAACAAGTATTAGCGCCGGAAGCCGCAATCCAAACCTTATATGCGATGCAGCAAGTCGTGGAACGTGGTACTGCCCGTAGCTTGCAAAATGAATTTGCGCATTTGCATTTAGCCGGCAAAACCGGGACAACCAATAATGCGCGCGATACTTGGTTTGTTGGGGTGGACGGCGAAAACGTAACTACCGTGTGGTTGGGTAAAGATAACAACACCGATACCAACTTGACTGGTTCTAGCGGTGCGTTATTCGTCTATAGACAATACTTAGAACGTGCATTGCCTACGGCGTTTAAATTACCGAAATCGAAGAATTTGCAATGGGTAGGTATTAACGGCTACGGTACGATTAATTGTGATCCGAATCGCCAAATTCCGATGTGGCGTGACCGAGGACAACATTATTGCACCAGTGCTGGAAATATTGTTGAGGCAAGCAAACCGACCGTATTAGATGCGATTTCACTCAATAAGAGTAAAACGGAAAATACTAAAGCGGATGTAGCGGAAGATCAACAAGCCCTTCCAACCGAAGAAATTGCACCGACCGAATAACAAGCGGTTAAAAAAGACGATTTTTTTGCAAAAGTATAAAAAAAAGCATATTCAATTCGCTGAATATGCTTTTTTACGTTATGTCATGTAAAAAAATTAGCGTTGGCGAGCTTTAAAACGAGGGTTGCTTTTGCAAATCACGTAAAGTTTGCCTTTACGACGCACAATCTGGCAATCCGGGTGACGTGTCTTTGCCGTTTTCAATGAGTTTAAAATTTTCATATCTTATCCTTCTTTTTTAGCCGTTAAACCAGCCATACCTTTAAAGCGTTCGTTAAATTTACTTGCTCGACCTTCCGTATTCACTTCACGACGTTTACCTGTATAAACAGGATGTGATGCAGATGATGTATCTAATGGATAAAACGGATATTCTTTACCGTCTTCCCAAACCATCGTTTTACTAGTTGCAGCACAAGAACGAATAACCCAGCCCATTTGTACCGAGCTGTCATAAAACAATACTTCACGATAATTTTCAGGGTGAATCCCTTTTTTCATAATTAAAATCCTCCAGGAGTTTATTTATTTCCATAAATAAAAAGTGGATATATCCTACCTGAGAACTATTTTTATTTCTATAATTTTTTTATGGATATTATTCATTTGACTATTTTTTGTGCTAAATGCTAAAAGTGCGACTTAGATCGCCTTTTCTTTTCACATTTTATGGTAGGCTATGTTTTAAAATCGATTGACTATTATTTATAAGGATAAAACATGGCTCAACAACCGTTTTTAATCGCCCCGTCCATTCTCTCCGCCGATCTCGCTCGTTTAGGCGATGATGTTGCGGAAGTACTAAAAGCCGGTGGTGACATTATTCATTTTGATGTAATGGATAACCATTTTGTGCCGAATCTGACTTTTGGTCCGGCAATCTGTAAAGCATTACGTGATTACGGCATCACTGCAGAAATTGACGTTCATTTAATGGTAAAACCGGTCGAACGTTTAATTCCGGATTTTGCCAAAGCGGGCGCAAACTATATTACCTTCCATCCGGAATCGACCGATCATATCGATCGCACTTTGCAAATGATCCGTGATCTTGGCTGTAAATCGGGTTTAGTGTTCAATCCAGCAACACCGCTAAGCTATTTAGATTATGTGATGGATAAAGTGGATATGATTTTGCTGATGGGTGTGAACCCTGGTTTCGGCGGACAAAAATTTATCCCGGCAACCTTAGAAAAACTGCAAGAAGCTCGTCGTCGAATCGATAAAAGCGGCTACCCTATCCGTTTAGAAATTGATGGTGGCGTAAAAATCGAGAATATCGCAGAAATCGCTAAAGCGGGAGCCGACACTTTCGTTGCCGGATCCGCTATTTTTGACCAACCCGACTATAAAGCGGTTATCGATCAAATGCGCGCCGAATTAGCACAAATTTAAGGCGATAAACGGTTCTATTTTGCAAAAAATTGCTGAAAACGAACCGCTTAATAGTGAGAAAATCACTTACAAACCGTAATACGCTATGGATAAAGCCTATTCATAATGTTAGAATATCGATCGCTTTTTTGTCCGATTACTACGGATAAACAATTTTAGTTCTTGTGTGAGAAAATTTAGGCTGGTTTGACCTTTTTTGAAAAGCGTTGAATTTAGCGTTTTTTTCTTTACACTATTTAACTCTCGCACTTAAGCGAATTTCACATAGGAAAAACAAAATGAGCATTGAAGAACGCGTAAAAAAAATCATCGTTGATCAATTAGGTGTTAAAGCTGAAGACGTTAAACCAGAAGCTTCATTCATTGAAGATTTAGGTGCAGACTCTTTAGACACTGTTGAGTTAGTGATGGCTTTAGAAGAAGAATTCGATATCGAAATTCCAGATGAAGAAGCTGAAAAAATCACAACAGTTCAATCAGCGATTGACTACGTGACAAAAGCTAACGCATAATTTCGAATGAGGCGGTCAAATGACCGCCTTATTTTTTGCCTAAATGACTGCAATTTTTCCGTGCCATTCAAATAGATTGTTCAAAAATAATCAAAATCGTTTACAAACCATTCAAACAAGATAAATTTGCCAAAAAGCACTTGACCATTTTTTTTAAATCCGTATTATATGCGCCTGTTACGCAACGTTAAGGGTCGTTAGCTCAGTCGGTAGAGCAGCGGACTTTTAATCCGTTGGTCGAAGGTTCGAATCCTTCACGACCCACCATTTAACTTGCGATACCTTCTAAAGGGTCGTTAGCTCAGTCGGTAGAGCAGCGGACTTTTAATCCGTTGGTCGAAGGTTCGAATCCTTCACGACCCACCACTTTAGAACTTACCAAATCAGTCCAATCTGAAATGGGTCGTTAGCTCAGTCGGTAGAGCAGCGGACTTTTAATCCGTTGGTCGAAGGTTCGAATCCTTCACGACCCACCACTTTTACTTCCTTACAAATTTTATTAAAAAAATCACCGCTTGTTTTGTGTTTATAGTGTAAAATTCATAACATTTTTACTGCAATTATTCAACACATCATTTATAGCGAATTTATTTAATGATCAAAAAATTTCTTATTTCACTCGGCTTAATCGGCATTATCGCTTTAGGCGGTGCATTCTACGGCTATCAAAAACTCTCTGATTTAGCAAAACATCCAATCACCGCTAAAGCAGATCAATTCTTTCTGTTAGAAAAAGGCACATCCAGCCAAAAACTGGCGCAATTACTGGAAGAACAAGGTATCGTTAATCATGATGATGTTAACCTGCTCCCCTACCTTATGCGCTTTAAACCGGAACTCAGCAAATTCAAAGCGGGAACTTACTCACTGAACGGACTGAATACGGTTGAAGATTTGCTGAAACATTTCAGTTCCGGCAAAGAAGTACAACTTAACGTACAGTTTATCGAAGGAAAAACCTTTAAGGTTTGGCGTGAACAATTGGCGCAAGCAAGTTATATGCAACATACGTTAAACGGAAAATCCGAAGCGGAAATCGCTCAACTGCTTGGTATTGCCCATGAGAAACTCGAAGGCTGGATTGCCCCGGATACCTATAGTTATGTTCCGAACTCAAACGATTTGGAATTACTTAAACGAGCTTATCAAAAGCAACAAAAAGCATTGGATAACGCTTGGCAAAATCGTGCGGAAAATCTACCGCTTGCAAGCCCGTATGAAATGCTGATTTTGGCTTCTATCGTGGAAAAAGAAACTGCTGTTGCGAGTGAGCGCCCACAAGTGGCTTCTGTGTTTATTAATCGCCTCAGATTAAAAATGAAATTGCAAACCGACCCAACCGTAATTTACGGCATGGGTGACCGTTACAACGGTAATATTCGTCGCAAAGATTTAGAGGAAGCAACGCCTTATAATACTTATGTGATTGACGGCTTACCGCCAACCCCGATTGCAATGCCAAGCGAAGCGGCATTAAAAGCAGTTTCACAACCAGATAATACGCCGTATCTCTATTTTGTAGCAGACGGCAGCGGCGGACACAAATTTAGTAAAACCTTAAACGAACACAATCAAGCGGTTCGTGAATGGATCAAGATTGAACGAAACAAGAGACTTGAGAAAAAATAAGATGCGTGGAAAATTTATTGTTCTGGAAGGTTTAGAAGGTGCAGGTAAAACAACCGCACACCAAGTGATTTTGGCTCAGCTGGAAAAAGCAGGCAAAACCGTGGTACAAACCCGAGAACCCGGCGGCACACCGCTCGCAGAAAAATTACGTCATTTAATCAAACATGAAACCGAAGAAGCGGTTAGCGATAAAGCCGAATTACTGATGTTATATGCGGCACGTATTCAATTAGTTGACAACGTGATTAAACCGGCATTGGCAGAGGGCAAATGGGTGTTGGGCGATCGTCACGATATGTCTTCTCAGGCTTATCAAGGTGGTGGACGTCAAATTGATCGTCTCTTACTCGAAACCTTAAAAGAAACCGTACTAGGCAAATTTGAGCCGGATCTGACCATTTATCTTGATATCGATCCTGCGGTCGGTTTAGCTCGCGCACGTGGTCGAGGCGAATTGGATCGCATTGAACAGCAAAGTCTCGATTTCTTTTATCGCACACGTCAACGTTATTTGGAACTGACGCAAAATAACGAGAAAGCAGTGATCATCAATGCGGAACAATCTATCGAACAAGTTGCCGCAGATATTCAACAAGCGGTCGAAAACTTCTTAAAAATTGCAAAATAAATATGCTATATCCTTGGCTTCAACACACTTATCAACAACTGACAGAATCCTTTTTGCATGGGCGTGGTCATCACGCCCTGTTATTTAAAACCGATTCGGGTTTAGGCACAGAAACACTTATTCGCCATTTTGCACATTGGCTACTTTGCCAAAATCCGCACGACGAACAAGCCTGTCAACAATGTAAAAGTTGTTTATTGACCGCTGCCGGAAACCACCCTGATTTTCATCTTTTAGAACCGATTGACGGTAAAGATATCGGTATCGATCAAGTACGTGAAACCAACGCCAAATTGCAAAACTTCTCGCAACAAGGCGGCAATGCGGTGGTATATATTAGAGGGGCGGAACGCTTAACCGAAGCAAGTAGCAATGCGTTACTAAAAACGCTCGAAGAACCGCATAACAGCGTATATTTTCTGCTTGAAGCACCGTTGCAAGGTGCGATGCTCCCAACGATTCAAAGCCGCTGCCAAACGTGGCTAATTCATCCGCCGGAAACAGATATTGCGTTAGATTGGTTGCAAGCAAACTGTAGCAGTGTTGATTTTGCTTCCTGTGAAATTGCAATGCGTTTATGTCATCAACGCCCGCTGATTTGCAAAACTTTTTTAGAAAATGACCGCTTGCAAGCCCGTAAAACCTTTTTGCAAACCTTTTGGCGCTTCTTTAAAAGCCGAGATGTATTGCTACTCTTTACCGCATTCGATAAAGAAAAGGAACTGGTATTGCAGCAATTAGAATGGTTGGATAGCTTTTTTGCCGATGCGTTAAAAGCCAAAATGGATATCGCCGTCGGTTGGACAAATCCGGATTTACAAGCCGGTATTCTGCCATTTAGCCAACAACTCTCCGCCCAAGCGCTGCTAAAAGGTCACCAAATTCTGCAGCAAACCTGCCAAGACTTACAACAAGTAAATGCGGTTAATTTGGAATTGATGTTACTTAACTGCCTGACACGACTCGTGTTAGAGGTGTTCGAGTAATTGCTTTATAAAAAGGAAAAAACATTGAAAGACTTATTTATTATCGACTCACATTGTCATTTAGATGCTTTAGATTATGAAACTCGCCATAAAAATGTGGACGAAGTCATCGAAAATGCTAAAGCGCGTGGCGTACATCATTTTATTTCGATTTGTACTACACTCGGACGTTTTGAAGCGATGAAAGCCTTAACTGTGCATCGTAATGATGTCTCGCTTTCTTGTGGCGTTCACCCGCTGAATGTCGAAGAAGAGCCATTTGATTACGACAAATTACTTGCCTTTGCACAAGATGAAAAAGTGGTTGCGATTGGTGAAACCGGTTTGGATTACTACTACACGCCGGAAACCAAAGCATTACAACAATCGCTGTTTTCGCAACAAATTGAAATTGCTAATAAAGTGAATAAACCGCTTGTTATCCATACTCGTTCAGCGCGTCAAGACACAATGGATATGCTGATTGCAGGCAAAGCGGAGAATTGCGGCGGCGTGCTGCACTGCTTTACCGAAGATTGGGATATGGCAAAACGTGCATTAGATATCGGTTTCTATATCTCGATTTCAGGCATTATTACCTTCCGTAATGCGGAAGAATTACGCGATGTGGTACGTAAAGTGCCGCTCGATCGTTTATTAGTAGAAACCGATTCGCCTTATCTCGCACCAATCCCATACCGTGGTAAGCCGAATCAACCAGCTTACGTGCGTGAAACTTGTGAGTATCTTGCCGCACTAAAAGGCGTTTCAACGGAAGAATTAGCTCGCATTACTACCGAAAATGTGCAAAACTTATTCAAGATTAAACTCTAATCTATTAAAGTTAAAGGTTAAATAAAGGAACTCGAATGAAAGCGATTTTAAAATATTTTCTGATTCTCGTCTCACTCTCATTTTTTATTGTGTTGGGCGGTGCGGTCAATTATGCGATGCCAAGCTATGAAACAACCACTGTAACAGGAATGGAAGTTCGCCGTATGGATAAAGACGGTATCATCAGTAAAGCAAACCCTGCTGATGGCGAAGTTCGTGATGTTTACTTCCTCTTTACTGAAAATCCAGAAACGAAAAAAGTGATGGTATATCGTAACGAAGATACCGGTTGGGGTTTACCACCTTATTTCAAATTCGGTTCTGCCGATATTCAAGCCAAAGCCCAAGCGTATGCGAATGAAAAACAACTGGTGCAAATTAAATATTACGGCTGGCGAATCAATTTCTTAAACGAATTTAGAAACATTGTGTCAATCAAACCGTTAGCCGAAGGCGAAAGCAGCTCAATGCCGATTTTCAGTTATATTCTATACGGCGTATTAGCACTGCTCTTCTTCCTCTCCATTCAATTTATTCGTGGCATCTTCCGTAGCGAATAACCTATTCCAAGCGGTTCAATTTTGCTAAAATTTTGCAAATTGAACCGTTTTTTTATTGCGAGCAAAATGATTTATTTTATTGCAGACCTACACCTCAACGAGGCACAACCTCAGATCACCGAACACTTTTTGCAATTTATGCGACAAAAAGCACCGCTTGCGGAAAGTATGTATATCTTAGGTGATTTCTTTGATTTTTGGATTGGTGATGATGAACAATCCGAGCTTATCGACCAAGTGAAAAATGCCCTAAAAACCCTCACTACAAGCGGTGTAAAATGTTATTTTATTTGCGGAAACCGTGATTTCTTATTAGGCAAACGCTTCGCGCAAGAAACCGGTATTGAAATTCTGCCCGATTATTACCTGCTCAATTTATACGGTCACAAAACGCTGATTTGCCACGGTGACACTCTGTGTATTGATGATGTGAAATACCAACAATTCCGCCGTAAAGTCCATCAGAAATGGCTGCAGTGGTTATTTTTACGTTTACCGCTCTCATTACGCATCCGTATCGCTCAGAAAATTCGTGCCAAAAGCAAACAAGATAAACAATCTAAATCCGCTGATATTATGGATGTGAATCCGGCATTTACCGCCGAAATGGTAAAACGCTTTGACGCAACTTATCTGATTCATGGCCACACCCACCGCCAAGCGGTGCATTCTGAGGCGAAATTTACCCGCATCGTCCTCGGTGACTGGAAAGCGGATTACGCTTCCGTTTTAAAATTTGATGAACAGGGATTTGAGTTTATATGATAGATGTGATTATTCCTTGCTATAACGCCGAACAGACGTTAGTGCGTGCGGTACAAAGTGCGTTAAACCAACCGGAATTAGGCACGTTATGGCTAATTGACGATGCCTCAACCGATAATACGCTAGCACTGGCTCAACATCTACAAGCGCAAGTACCGCATAAAATTCGTGTCGAACCAATGCCGAAAAATGGCGGTGTTGCTAAAGCTAGAAATTGGGGCGCATTACAAAGCGAAGCTGACTTGATCGCTTTTTTAGACGCAGATGATACCTACGAAGATCATGCCTTACAAATTGCCGAAGGCATTTTCACTTTCCGGCCGGAAATCAGTGTGGTACGCCTTGCGCTAAAACCGATGGGATTACATGAACGTTATACATCTCATCCTAACTTTGAATACGCATGGCAACATATGCGAATGACCGGCGCAGGGAATACCGTGTTTCGCCGTGCATTCTTTCTGGCTTGCGGCGGCTTTCCGCAACACCAACTTTTCCGAGAATTAGGTGGTGAAGACGGCGCTTTAGGTATTGCCACCACACAAATTAGTACGGTTGCTACGGCATTTAATGATGCCGGCGTGTTACATTATTGTCATGATGGAATGCATGCAGAACGCTTATTAGATGCCATCTTATTTGATAAAACGCCCGAAGGGGTAACCGCAGAAAAAATAGCTGAAGCACAAGCGGTAACAGATAAGATTTGTGAACAAATCAATCAGCTGAAAAATTGTCTTGAAACGAAAAAGATAGGAATAAAACCATTAAATATTCAGTGGAATTAGTTGAAAATTCGCTAAAATAGGTCTAGTATTTGCGTTTGAGACTAATTATCAAATGTAATAACTATGAGACTATTTTATATCGCTATCGGCTTTTTATGTATCGGGCTGGGGATTTTAGGCGCTATTTTACCTGGCCTACCGACTACGCCTTTTTTGTTACTTGCACTTTTCTGCTTTAGTAAAAGCTCGCCTCAGTTACAACAATGGTTTATGCGCACCAAAATCTATCAAAAATATTTAAAAGATTATGATGAAAAACGTGCGATGACGATGAAACAAAAGATTACCATCTTAATGATTTCAGCACCATTCTGCCTGTTCTCATTTTTCGTATTACCGAATATTTGGGGCAAACTGGCATTAGTTGCCGTGGTTATTTGCCAGTATTGGTATTTCTTGTGCAAAATGGAAACATTGCCTGCCGAAACCCAAACACGTTCAAACGCTTAACTATTCCTCTTCTTTTTTGCGTCTCGCTCTCGGGTGAGCCGCATCATAAATTTGTGCAAGATGTTGGAAATCTAAACTGGTATAGATTTGAGTAGTTGATAAACTGCTATGTCCCAATAATTCTTGTACTGCACGTAAATCGCCGCTCGCTTCCAACATATGAGTGGCAAATGAATGACGTAATTTATGCGGATGTAAATGCGTTTCTAATCCTTGCTTTTTGCCCCATTTCTGCATCGCAAGTTGAATCGAACGGTGTGATAATCTTCCGCCCCGTTTATTTAAAAAAACCGCATTATCTTGCGGGTTAAAATCATGTCGTACCTCAAGCCAAGCTTGCAATGCTTGTAAAGCTTTTGTGCCGATCGGCAAAATGCGTTCTTTATTGCCTTTACCTAACACCTTCACTTCACGTGTAGCTAAATCCATATCACCAAGATCCAAACCTTGTAATTCGGATAAACGTAATCCGGAACTGTACATTAATTCCATCATCGCCAAATCACGTAACTCAAGCGGTTCGCTCGCTTCCACATTGAATAATAGCCCAACTTGTTCCGCATCAATATTTTTCGGTAGATGCTTGCCAACTTTCGGCGATTTAATGCCTAATGCCGGATTCACCGTCATTTGTTCTTGTTGAACTAAATAGTTAAACCACTGACGCAACGCCACCAAACGCAAACCGATACTTTTAGCACTCAGCCCTTGCTTATGGCTTTGAGTAAGCATCCAACGCACAGCGGCTGAATTAACCTCTTGCCAAGCACTGATCCCCGCCTGACTAAACATTTCACTAACCGCTAATAACTGGCGCTGATAATTGCTTAGAGTATGCGGGCTGGCTTGCTTTTCAATACGCAAGTAATCCCAATACGGTTTAGTTTGCAGATAAAGGGGGTTTTGTGAATTTAGCATAATGGTAAAACGTAGAAAGGACTGAATGGAGGAGAAAAACAAGCGGTCAAATTTGCAAAATTTTTTACAAATATCACCGCTTGTTCCAATTAAGCTAGTTTAAGTTGACCGATACGTACACCAACATTACCTAACGCCACCGGGCTTAAATAGTCGCCCAAAAATTCAAAAAGTTCGTTTACATCGGTAAAGCTACGCTGAATTTTGACATCTTCTTCTACTTTACGCGTAAACTCATAACAAACGTTGTCACCATCAATCTTCACTTCTAAGGTAATGAACACCGTTTCAAAAAAATGATTTACATTACCCTCTTCACCCGGATCACTGACACGTACGTTCCAATGATTACTAAATAAAATTTCGGTTTTTACTGACATATTGCTTCCTTATTATCGCTGTGTTTGCTAGAAATTTAATAGAGATCGGATTAGCGATTAGCCTTTACCCATTCTGTCTAAAATTAGACCGCTTAAACAAGCGGTCTAATTTAAACTCATTATTGTAAAACGGAAATATCCGCTACTTGTAAGAACAAGTTACGTAAATTATTCAAAATCGCTTGGCGATTACGGCGAAGTGCTTCGTCTTCCGCATTTACCATCACTTTTTCAAAGAAATTATCTACCGTTTCACGTAAGCTCGCTAAACGATCAAGCGCAACTTGGTATTCGCCATTTTCGAATTTCGGTGCAAGTTCTGCTTGTAACGCAAGTACTTGTTCTGCCAGAGCTTTTTCTTCTGCTTCAACTAATAATGAACGATCAATTTCTGTTGAAATTTCACCTTCCACTTTCGCTAAAATATTGCTTACACGTTTATTCGCTGCCGCTAACGCTTCCGCTGAATCTAAAGTACGGAAATGCGACACTGCACGCACACGAGCGTCAAAATCTGCTGGGCGAGTTGGACGGCGAGCCAATACCGCTTGGATAACGTCCACCGCAATACCTTCATCTTGATACCACGCACGGAAACGACCGAGCATAAAGTCCACTACATCTTCAACTACATTTGCATTGGTCAATTTATCACCGAATAATGCAGCCGATTTACGCACTAAATCTTCTAAATCAAGCGGTAAATTTTTCTCCACGATAATACGGAGCGAGCCTAATGCTGCACGACGTAGTGCGAATGGGTCAGCACTGCCTTTCGGCGCTTGACCGATACCGAAAATCCCCGTGAGCGTGTCGAATTTGTCCGCTAATGCTACTGAGCAAGCAACTAACGATTTCGGTAATTCATCGCCAGCGAAACGTGGCATATATTGCTCGTTCAACGCCACTGCCACTTCTTCATCTTCGCCATCGTGGCGCGCATAGTGCATACCCATTACGCCTTGCGTGTCGGTAAACTCAAACACCATATTGGTCATCAAGTCGCATTTAGAAAGTAAGCCCGCACGTTCCGCTTTCGTTTTATCTGCACCGATTTGCGCTGCGATTTCGCCTGCTAATGCTTCGATACGAGCGGTTTTATCACGTAACGTACCTAACTGTTGTTGGAACAACACGGTTTCAAGGCGTGGTAAGCGATCTTCTAAACGCTGTTTTAAGTCTGTTTTGAAGAAGAATTCCGCATCGGTTAAACGTGGACGAACCACTTTTTCGTTACCTTCGATGATTGCTGTTGGATCTTCCGGGTTGATGTTCGACACAAAGATAAAGTGCGGTAATAATTTGCCCTCTTTATCATAGATCGGGAAGTATTTTTGGTCGCCTTTCATGGTGTAAACCAAGGCTTCCGCAGGCACGGCAAGGAAACGCTCTTCAAATTTTGCGGTTAATACGTTCGGAAACTCAACCAATGAAGTCACTTCATCTAATAAGTCTTCTTCGATGTCTGCCACACCACCTAAAGCGGTCGCTTTTTCTTGCGATTTTGCAAGAATCAACGCTTTACGCTCGTTGAAGTCGGCAACTACCATACCTTTTTCACGTAATGCAGTAAGGTATTCATCTGCATGTGAAATGGTAAATTCACGCTCGCCTAAGAAACGGTGTCCACGTACTACATTAGCGATTTTCACGCCTAAAATTTCGCCTTCGATGAGCTCACCACCAAAGAATAAGGTAACCGTATGCACAGGGCGCACGAATTGCTCGGTTTTATCGCCCCAACGCATCATTTTTGGAATCGGTAAATTCGCTAAAGAACGAGAAATAATGTCCACCAATAAATTTTTAGTCGGCTGACCTTCAATCACCGCACGGTGAACTAACCATTCGCCTTTATCGGTTGCAATACGATCCGCCTGATCAACGGTAATACCACAGCCTCTCGCCCAGCCTTCCGCCGCTTTGGTCGGCTTGCCGTCTGCGTCAAACGCCGCCGACACCGCAGGACCACGTTTCTCAATTTCTTTGCTTGGTTGAGCGGTCGCTAAACCTAACACCTTCACCGCTAAACGACGTGGTGCTGCAAACCATTCCACTTTCTCGAATGATAAACCCGCTTGGTTTAATTCGTTTTCTACATTCTCCGCAAATGCGGTCGCTAATTTTTTGAGTGCCTTCGGTGGCAACTCTTCAGTGCCGATCTCGGCGAGGAAGTTTTGTGTTGTCATTTTTTATCTCTTAAAATTTTATATAAGTTCGTTTTTTTGAATTCTGTCAAATTCCTCACACTAACGTGTAAGGTTAGGCATTGTGTGGTTGCGCCACAACCTAGCTTGTCGCAGAGCGACAACATTATTCTTAACCTAGTACGTAAATGCTAGAATACAAAAGTTAATCGTTCTCTCGCACTCTCAACTTCGCTTTCGGGCAGTAAAAATCCATAATGTAATTTAGCAACGGCTTTTGGCGATTAAAACGAAAACCCCAAAGCTAATCTCAGTTTATCCGTTACCACAATTTCCGTTCTGCATCTGTTTGATCAGAACGCAATTTTTGTGAAAGTGGTTTTGGTAATTTCGAGTAAAGTCGCATTTAGCCCTTTCTCGCAGAATTTAATCATCAGGGAGTTGCCCTACGTGGGCTTGCCACTCACAAGCGGTTATTCTTAAATCGGTAAATACCGCTTTAAATGAGGAATTTTCAGGACTACAGGCATAAACACCGAAGTGGATTTTCCCTGTGGCATTTGCCATATGGCAAATTCGCATTTGGCTGAAATTCACGCCGTCTGGCGAACATTCAATACGAAAATCTTGTCCCCTACGGCTAAGGCGATACCACATTGCTTTTACACTTGCGGGAATTTCTGTGGTTGCCCAATCGGAATAACCTTGATTGGTTACCACCGAACCTAAATGCTGAAAATCGCCATTTTCATATTCCACCGAGGCTTTGAGCCAATTTTCGCTATCGAGATACATCACCACACCGCATTGGTCAAAGCGGTGTTGGCTACCTGAAAAATCCGTTTTTACCACAAAAGAAAAGTACTGCTCTTCCGTGTCGATTTGTAGCATTGGGGCATTATCATTTTTGAAATGATAATAAGTTTTCTGCCACAAATCGGTGTGCGGTTCGGTGGTGATTTCGATTTTTTCTTCGCTAATGGCATAAAATTTCGGCTTGTTCCACCACGTTAATTTACTGCTCTCAAACTGCATTTTCCGGCTCATTTGCAAAATTTAACTTTACTTCACTTTACGGCAAGGATTCACCTTACTCATCAATTTATTTTGATTATTCAAAGTACCTTGACTAATATCAAATAAATTAAATGAATATTCATAGGTAGTTTTTCTTTGAGATGGTGATATTAAAGACGAACTTTCACCTAAAGTAACAAACAGCTGATATTCTCTTCCTTTTTCAGGTATAAATGAAGATGATAAACTAAATAGTTCCTCTGAATCCTTTGCAAATAATGCTAAATAGGCGAATAAACCTGTTCCTTTAGTTGTTTTTATAAAAAATGTGATTGGTTTATTAGCTTCAACTTCATATTCATAAGAAGAGTAACTTTTAACATTATTAGGCAAAATACGTTTTAATTCACTAGCGTGTTCTAATGAAATAGAATTCATACCAATAGTTTTTTCTGGATACTCTTTGATCAATAGTGACTCTGTTTTTCCCCACATCGCCCAATCATCGGTGATAGAACGAGAAAAAGTAGTATTTACTTTTTTTACTTTGTGTTCATCTAATGTAATGCAAGAATGATTAGGGATAGCAAATACGTTATGTATATTTGTTGTGATTTTAATTTTTGCTGTATCTTTAGTTGTAGTCACATCGTCTAGAACTTTATCTGTACTAAAGTTTTCCATTTTGGTACAACCAGATAATAGGCTAGCTCCAATAGCCAACCCAAATAAAGGTATAAACACTTTATTCACCATGACACTACCTCCCATCTTTTATGAAATCTCGTTCAAACACAATTACTTCTTACACCCTGGAAAACCCAACGCCTCACGGCTTGCATAATACGCTTCTGCCACACCTTTGGTTAAGGTGCGAATGCGTAAGATATAGCGTTGGCGTTCTGTTACCGAAATCGCTTTGCGAGCGTCTAACATATTGAAGCTGTGTGCCGCTTTTAAAATGCGTTCGTAAGCCGGTAATGGTAACGGTTTTTCGAGAGCTAATAATTCCGTAGCTTCTTTTTCGTATTGTTCGAACGCTTTGAATAAGAAATCCACATCTGCGTATTCAAAGTTGTAAGTTGATTGTTCTACTTCATTTTGGTGGAACACGTCGCCGTAAGTAGTTTTTCCAAGTGGACCGTCTGACCATACTAAGTCGTACACGCTGTCCACGCCTTGAATATACATTGCTAAACGTTCTAAACCGTAGGTAACTTCGCCGGTGACCGGTTTACACTCTAAACCGCCAACTTGTTGGAAGTAAGTGAATTGTGTAACTTCCATACCGTTGAGCCACACTTCCCAGCCTAAGCCCCACGCACCTAACGTTGGGTTTTCCCAGTTGTCTTCCACGAAACGAATATCGTGTTGAGTCGGGTCGAAACCTAACATTTTAAGTGAACCTAAATAGAGTTCTTGAATGTTATCCGGAGACGGTTTGATCACCACTTGGAATTGGTAGTAGTGTTGTAAACGGTTTGGGTTTTCGCCATAGCGACCGTCAGTCGGGCGGCGTGAAGGTTGAACGTAAGCGAATGCCATTGGCTCAGGGCCTAAGGCACGAAGTGCGGTCATCGGGTGAGAAGTACCTGCGCCCACTTCCATATCAAACGGCTGAACAATAGTGCAACCTACGTTTGCCCAGTAATCTTGTAGGGCTAAAATCATACCTTGGAATGTTTTTACATTAAATTTTGTTGTCATTTTGCTATTCCTAAAAAATTCGTTCAAAAATACTGGTTATTATAGCCTGTAAGCGGTCGAATTTTGGAAATTTTTTGCAAATTTCTTTCCGAATAATAATAGTTATTATTTTATGACTTATATCAACATGGCTTTAAGCCTATTTTTGTTAAAATAGCTGAATAATTAAACATTATCCTCCGAGGTTTTCTATGAAATCTGTTTGGCTGCTTGGCGTAAGTTTGCTGACATTCTGTTCTGCAAGTTTCGCCCAAAATTCAACCGCTTACACTCCCTCCGAATTAGCCCTTTTCGCTGACGAATCACTCAAGCAATCCATTGGGCAACTTGAAGCCGGTGTGCCGATTAAACTATTGCAATCCAAACAAAATGCCTCGCAAATTGAGTTGGAAATGTGGCGTAAAACCAAAGGTTTCGGTCGCATTTGGTATAACCAATTTTCTAAACAAATTACCGATGCGGTAATGGATAAAGACTTTATGCAAAATAACCCTACGTTTGAAGTGCTTGAGAAGAAAGAAGATCCGCTTACCGGTTTAGTGTGGCAGAAAGTCAAACTACAAGCGTGGGTAAAAAATTCTAAATTTACCGACAGCCTGACCGATTTTTGGGCAAATGCGGAACAAACCTTCAAGACCGAATGTAGCGTTTGCCACAAGCAACGTGATACCAAAATGCACGATGCGAATGAATGGGTTGCCGTATTTAACGGTATGGTTGGTTTTACCGATATGGACGATCCGACCCGTAAACAGGTGCTACGCTATTTGCAAATGCACGCCTCAGACAGCCAACCGAAAGCCGCTAAATAAGGAGTTTGTATGTCATCATCACTTTCAACTTCACGCCGTCAATTTTTAAAAAATATATCGCTGATGGCGGCTTCTATGGCGATGCCGAATTTCCTTGTGCCGAGAGCAAATGCCGAGGCTTCACAAGCGGTCGAAAACGGCTGGAAAATTACCGGTGCGCAATGGGGGGCGGTGCGAGCTAAAATTGAAAACGGTCGCATTGCCGAAATTAAGCCGTTCGAGCTGGATAAACACCCGACCGAAATGATTAACGGCATCAAAGACTTGGTGTACGGTGAAGCACGTATTCGTTATCCGATGGTGCGTTTGGATTGGCTCAAAAACCGCCACAACAGCAATAAAACACAACGTGGCGATAACCGTTTTGTGCGTGTCAGTTGGGACGAAGCGCTTGACCTTTTCTATGAAGAACTTGAGCGTATTCAGCAAAATTACGGCCCTTGGGCATTACATACCGCCAATGTCGGCTGGCGTTCTTCCGGTCAATTCCATAGTTGCGGTAACCATATGATCCGTGCAATTGCGATGCACGGCTCGAGTGTTGGCACTGTCGGTGATTACTCCACCGGTGCGGGGCAAACCATTTTGCCTTATGTGTTAGGCTCAACCGAAGTGTATTCACAAGGGACATCGTGGGAAGTCATTCTTAAAGAAACCGAGAATTTAATTTTCTGGGCAAGCGATCCGGTCAAAAACTTACAAGTCGGCTGGAACTGCGAAACGCACGAATCTTACGGCTACTTAGAACAGCTTAAACAGAAAGTGACGGAACAAAAAATCAATGTCATTAGCATTGATCCGGTGAAAAGCAAAACGCAAAACTTCCTTGGTTGTAAACAGCTTTATATCAATCCGCAAACGGACGTGCCGTTTATGTTGGCGATTGCTCACACCTTGTATCGTGAGAATTTATACGACAAAGCGTTTATTGATATGTATACGCTCGGTTTTGAGCAATTTGTGCCTTACTTACTCGGCGAAACCGAAGACAAAATTGAGAAAACCGCCGAATGGGCGGCATCGATTTGCGGTATTGAAGCGGAAGAAATCCGTAAATTTGCCCGCATGTTAGCCGGCAAACGTACCCAACTGATTTTCGGTTGGGCGATTCAACGCCAACAACACGGTGAACAGCCTTACTGGATGGGCGCGGTTTTAGCCGCTATGCTCGGACAAATTGGGCTTGCCGGCGGTGGTATCAGTTATGCACACCATTACAGCTCTATCGGTGTATCTAGTTCCGGTGCGGCAATGCCGGGATCCTTCCCGTCTAATTTAGACGAAGGACAAACCGCTAAATATACCAATAAAGATTACCAAGGTTATAGTGAGGTGATTCCTGTTGCTCGTACTACCGATTCTTTACTTCACTCAGGTGAAACCATTGATTACAACGGCAGAAAAATTACCTATGCACCGTATAAAATGGCAATTTTCTCCGGTTGTAACCAATGGAGCCGCCAATCCGATTTGAATAAGATGAAACGAGCCTTCCAAAAATTGGAAACCGTGGTATCGATTAACTATAGCTGGACGGCAACCTGTCGTTTCTCCGATATTGTTTTACCGGCTTGTACGCCGTTTGAACGTAACGATATTGATGCCTACGGTTCTTACAGCAACCGAGGTGTTTTAGCGATGCAAAAATTGGTTGAGCCGTTATATGAGTCTCGTCCTGATTTTGAAATTTTCAAAGACTTATGTCGCCGATTCGGCAAAGAAAAAGAATATTGCCGAGGCATGGACGAAATGGCGTGGTTAGAACGTTTATACAAAGATTGTCGCAATGAAAACCGTGGCAAATTTGCTATGCCGTCTTTCGCTGAATTTTGGCAAAAAGGTTACGTGCTGTTCCCAGAGGGTAAACCTTGGGTTCGTCACGCCGATTTCCGTGAAGATCCGGAATTACACGCACTCGGCACACCTTCCGGCTTTATCGAAATATTTAGCCGTAAAATAGCGAGTTTCGGTTATGCCGACTGTAAAGGCCACCCGATGTGGTTTGAAAAAGCGGAACGTTCGCACGGTGGGCCGAAATCGGATAAATATCCGTTCTGGCTACAATCCGTGCATCCGGATAAACGCTTACATTCACAACTGTGTGAAGCCAAATCGTTACGTGAAACCTACAGTGTGCAAGGACGAGAACCGTTTTATATGAACCCGCAAGACGCAGAAAAGTTAGGCATTAAAGACGGCGATTTAGTGCGTGTCTATAACGAACGTGGGCAAGTGCTGGTCGGCGCGGTATTATCCGATAACTTCCCAAGCGGTGTAGTGCGTTTACAAGAAGGAGCTTGGTTCTCACCGCTTGATGAAAGTGTGGGTGCAATTGATACTTACGGCTGCCCGAATACGCTAACACTCGATATCGGCGCTTCAAGTTTATCGCAAGCAACGTCTGTCAGTACTTGTTTAGTGAATGTGGAAAAATGGCAAGGCGATGCACCGGCAGCGAACGGTTTCAGCGGCCCGACAGAGGTAACTCGTTAATGGCACACTCGCAATTACTCAGTTCGGAAGAACGACTATTCTGTTACCGTTGGTTTCATTCGTTACTCGCCAAAGAACTATCGGAACTGCAGTTACAGGCATTACAAGCGGGTCAATTTGCCTCATTTTTTGCATTTTTTGCCGAGCTTGGCTTTCAGCCACAGGTTGCCGACTTGCAAAATGAATTGGCAAAATTGACCGCTTACGATTCACCTCGCTTAGAACTGGCGGCGGATTTTGCGCAATGCTTTTTATTGGAGGGCAAATTAAGTGCGCTCCCGTACGCCTCTTACTATTTGGATGAACGGGATCTCAGTGAGAATCTTGCGGTAATGGATCAATGGCTAACGAAATTTCAGCTTAAAATCAATCGGTTACATAATGAACCGAGCGATCACCTCTGTATTTATTTAGAAGTGTTGATCAAACTGATTGAAACGGAACAGCCTAGCCAAATTCAGCAACAATTTATCCGACAACAATTACTCAGCTGGCTACCGCAATGGGCGGAGAAAACCGCCCAAATTCACAGTAGTACCGTGTTTTATCAAATAATTAGCAATTTTTTGTACGGTTTTCTACAACAAGATATTGCTTAACCACAAAGCTTAATGGACACTGATTTGGTGTCCGTTAAGCGGTCAAATTTCTGTTATTTTTTGCATAAGTACCTGTGCAAATCGTGCCGATGCTTGCGGATCCGTATGCAGGTACAATGCCGGTTCGATCAATTCCAATTCATTCAGCAAAAATCGATCACCAATAATCGTACCATCCACCCGTGCATAGCTTGGTATTTCAGGCAATCTCATCAAAACATCTCGTGCTTGTCGAATAATATTTTGTGGAGGAACTACTGGTAAGATTGCTACACCGTAAGCTGAATTTGCCCGCCATTCGCCTTTGGGCGGTTGGCGTCTTACCGCATGACTAAACTCACCGGCAAAGAAAATCAAACTGGTTTCGCCATACTCCGCCACTTCCGCAATATAGGGTTGTAACACGATTTGTTGCCCCGAATAGAGGCTAAAATCCGGTATCGGTTGATCCGCTTGCCATTTGATGACCGCATTACCGCTCTGCCCGATCGCCGGTTTGATCACCACAACTTGTCCGTTTTGGTGATACGACTGACAAGCGGTCTGAATTTGAGTGGGATCCGCCAATAACAGTTGGCTCGGAATCACATCTACGCCCATTTGCTGTAAATCCAGTAAATAGCTTTTGTGCATATTCCAATCCATTAACCAAACGGAATTTGCAAATTTTTGCCCGAATTCGACCGCTTGTTGCAGCCATTCGCGGAAGCGTTCCGGCTGTTGGGCATAATCCCACGCGCAAAGCGGTAAGATAACATCGGCTTGCGGCTGATTTTGCCAACAATCCACTTTCACTTGCAGTCCGTTAGCCTGTAGTAAGCGAACCAGTGGTTGTAAATTCTCGGGAAGATTGGGGTAAGTTTGGCAGGTAGTAATGGCTATCGAATGTGACATAAGCGGCTCAAAAAAGGCAAGTGAGCCAAAGCCCGCTTGCCACTAAATTGATGGGTTATTTTAACTTAATAAAAAATGTGCCTTGCGGTACAACTGGCAAATATTGGCGGTGGAAATCCAAATAGGTTTTCTCCGGATCAATATCTTTAAACTGTTCCGGATAAAGCGTTTTCGCCATAAATTGCGCACTGGCTAAGTCGGTAATAGAACGAGACGCTGTGTGATAAATACCGTACACATTGCCTTTTTTCACCGCCGGTACGTTCGACCAGCCGGCACGCTGAGTAAAACCGGCGAGTCGTTTTTGCGCATCCGCTTCACTGATATTAATCCCCATCGCCATAATTTCGGCATTTTTATCGGTGCCCATTTCCGTACCGGAAATAATCACCACCTCCGGATTAGACGCTAAGAATTGTTCCGGATTAATCGGCCCCCAGTTTTCAATAAACGGTGCGGCAATATTGTCGCCACCAACCGTATTCGCAATCGCTCCCCACATATTTTTACCGAAAGTGAAGCTATATTCCGCCGGACCTTTGTTGCCGAATTCAACGTAAATTTTCGGTGGTTTTTGACCGCTTGCCGCTACACGTTGTTGGATCGCTTTAATTCCTTGTTCATATTCGTTGGCGATCTGATTTGCACGTGTTTCCGTGCCAGCGAGTTGTCCGAAAAGTTGGATACTTTTCGTGTGTTTCTCTACGGTTTGCGCATTAAAATCCACCACAACAATCGGAATCCCGGCTTGTTCGATACGAGGAATATCAGCGGCAATCGTTTGATATTGCCAATCAGCTAACACCAATACGTCCGGTTTTAACGCTAAGGTTTTTTCTAGCGAGAATGTACCAGTATTGATATTACCGATATCTGCCATTTCCGTTAAATTCGGTAATGCTTTATTAAATAAAGTCCAGCTACCGGGGTTAAATTTTTCCCAAAACTCACGCGAAATACCGACAACATTTTTAAAATTCTCCGAACCGGTTGCGGCAATATAATCCGGATAATAAAAACCAAGCACAATACGTTTCGCCGGTACATCAACTTTCACTTGGCGATCCAATACGTCTTGTAACACTTTTACTTCCGCTTGCGCCGAAACTCCGGCAAATAGTAACGTGCTGGCAATAAGATGTTTAAAATACTGCTTTTTCATTGTAATCCTTATTTCACTTGCTCGAGATATTCAAATAAACGGCCTTTATGCTCTGTGGTACGCTTTTCAATTTTCTCAACTTCTTTGGTCGCATTTTCTAAATTGGTCGGTTTGCCTACTTGGATAATACCGCTCATATTCATCATACGATGTGGAGGGCAAACATATACGTAAACCCCTTCATGGGTAAGCGTTAAACTAAATTGTTCATCTTCTTTCGAGAGGAATTTCTCTGCGCCTTCCGGCACTGCTTTACTTTGCACCCAATGACCTTTATTAGTCGGCACGAAAGTTACCGTATCGCCAACTTCCGCTTTTAAAAAGCCCGGTTCAAACACCATACCACCGTCTTTACCGTTATCTAACATTTTAACTTCGTGATCTGCAGCCAACACAGCGCCTGAAAAAGCGAGTAAGGTTGCTAATAATACTTTTTTCATTTTTTACTCCTAATGCGAATGACGTAACGGACGAATCACCGGTTGTCCGGTACTGTCATATAAAATTTCAATCTCAACGTTATACAACTGACGAATAAGATCAGCCTGTAACACTTGTTTTGCGTCACCGAAAGCTTGTAATTTACCGTTACCCAATAAAATCACCTGATCAGAAAATTGTGCGGCAAGGCTCAGGTCATGCAATACCATGATCGTAATCAGATTATTTTGTTGCGTATATTGGCAAACGTGTTCCAATAAATTGATTTGGTGGTGCATATCCAACGCACTGACCGGTTCATCCAACAATAAGATTTCCGGCTGACGCAATAATACTTGGGCAAACATCACCATTTGTCGCTGTCCGCCACTTAGCTGCATGACATCTTGATGAGCGAGATGTGCAATGCCGAGTTTCTGCATAATGGTGGCGACTTCGGTCAACAACTCGTCACTCACATGCATATTTAGTGCATCCATTCTGCCGAGTAAAATCACTTCTAATGCGGTCAACGATGCGTCAACTTGTGTATCTTGCGGCATATAGCCGATACGTTTACGCCATGCCGAAATAGCTCGTTTATTCAGTGTCTGATCCGCATAATGAATTTGCCCTTTACAGCCGATTTCACCAAAAATCGTTTTTAATAGTGAGGATTTGCCCGCCCCATTTGGGCCCAATACTGTATAGACTTTGCCCTTTTCGAGCGATAAATCTAATTGGTCGGCAATAACAAGCGAGCCTCGCTTAATATGTACATTTGCAAGTTTTAACATAAATTCTACCGCTTGTTATTTCTTAGTAAGCACAATCCAAAAGAAGAAAGGCACGCCAACAAATGAGGTAATAATGCCCACCGGAAACAATGCGCCGGGTACAATCACTTTGGATAATACCGATGCAACCGATAAAAACGCCGCGCCGATCAGCATTGCACCTGGCAGGAAAAAGCGTTGATCTTCGCCCAATAACATCCGCGCCACGTGCGGTGCGACCAAACCGATAAAGCCGATAATGCCGACAAAGCTAATCGCAGTGGCAGTCATAATCGCTACCAAGACTAACGTTTTTAAACGCAAGCGTTGCAAGTTGATCCCTAGACTCAGCGCACGTGCCTCACCTAAACGTAAAGCGGTCAATTTCCATAAATCTTTTGCCAGTAAGCTAACGCACACAATGGTAACCACAGTTGCAATCGAGAGGTTTTCCCAAGTCGCTTTGGTTAAACTACCGAACAACCAGAACAGAATTTGTTGCGAAATTTCCGGTGCGGCAATAAATTGAATCAACGATAGCAGTGATTGGAATAAAAACAATAACGCAATACCGACTAATACCAACATCGCCGAACTAAAACGGCGCATTGAAGCAAACACAAACAAAATACCGGATGCCAACATGGTCATCACAAAAGCACCTAATGGTACGGCAAATGCCGAAGGCAAGCCGAAACCGCCAAACGCAATTACTGTTGAAGCGCCTAAACCTGCCGCTGCAGCTAAACCTAAGGTATAAGGGCTTGCCATCGGGTTATTCAGCAAGGTTTGAATCTCCGCTCCGCCAACGCCTAATGCCGCCCCAACGACCAACGCCATTAATGCCATGGGTAAACGTAAGTCATAAACGATGACATTCGTGGTAGTTTCCACATCTTCAAAACGTAATAACGCTTTTACCACTTCATCCAATGGCAACATAGAAGGACCGGTTACAATATCAAATACCAAACCGATTAAACTGATTGCAAGGAAAGTAAGAACGATAAACCAACGCTTGCGTTCCAGCTTGCGTTGGTTTTGAACGATGTTTTCAATCGTTGTCTGACTCATGACTATTTACTCTCTGGATAGAGGTAGAAAGTCCCTTGCGGCACGATAGGTAAGTTTTTACGGTAAAACTCTTGATAAGTTTTAGTCGGGTCTAAATCTTTGAATAACTCCGGATAAATCGCTTTTGCCACAAATTGAATTGAAGCACTATCGGAAAGCGTACGAGAATTGGCATGATATACACCGTATAAGCGCTGATTTTTAATTGCCGGTAATTCAGACCAGCCCGGACGTTTAGCAAAACCAGCTAAGCGTTTTTGCACTTCTTGTTTATCAATATTAAAGCCCGCCACCATTGCTTCCGGATTTTTCTTCAATTCAGTTTCGCGTCCAGAAATAATCACTACATCCGGTTTAGCCGCTATCACTAATTCAGGGTTAATCGGGCTATAAAATTCCACCGCATTTTTTGCAATATTTTCCGCACCGACCAAATCAATCATTGCACCCCACATACTTTTACCGAACGTAAAACTATGCTCCGCCGGCCCTTTATTACCGAATTCAACATAGACTTTCGGTTTCGGTAAATTTGCCCTCGCAACACGATCTTGAATATCTTTCACAATCGCTTTGTATTCATCGTTTAACTGTTTTGCTTTAGCTTCTTGTCCGGTTAATTGACCGATAATCTCGGTGGATTTAACGTGTTTATCGACCGTTTGCGCTAAATAGTCCACCACCACGACCGGAATCCCCGCTGTTTCTAACGGTTCTAAATCGGAATCTAACGCTTTAAATTGCCAATCCGCCATAAGCACGAAATCCGGTTTAAGCGCTAAAATTTTCTCGATCGAGAAAGTCCCGACTTCTACTTCACCAATATCTTCCAACTGATTTAATTTCGGTACCGCTTTGCTAAATTCCGCCCAACTTGCCGGCGCCCAATCAGACCAAACCGCTTTAGAAAAGCCAACCACATTATCTAATGCTTTTTCACCACCGACAGCCATATAATCTTGGTAATTAAACGCCAGTACTACTCGTTTAGCCGGCAACTCGACCGTCACTTTTCGCTCAAGTATATCGGTAATTTCAGTTGGCTTCGCATTAGCCAATCCGGATAATGCAGATAATGTTGCCAATGCAACTGCTGTTAATTTTATTGCTCGTAACATAAACACACACCTTTTTAAAAATAAACTCAACTATTCTTTTATATTTATTTTAATATATTTCTAACAAATGAAAATCATTATTAATTGCTTTTAATCAAATTTTGTGGAATTTATCACAAAAGTAAAATATTTTCCTCACTAATAAGCTGACATAACGCAAGAAATTCAAACATTTATCAGGTAGAATAGTTTTAATCAAAGAAAAAAGACATGAGGAGCATCTATGAACATTCCATTCTGCTTACCTGAAAATATTAGCCCGGAAACTTTCTTACGTGATTATTGGCAAAAACGACCGCTGTTAATCCGTAACGGCTTACCGCAAATTGTCGGATTATTCGAGCCGGAAGATATTATGGAGTTAGCGTTAGAAGAGGAAATCACTGCTCGCTTAATCAAATGTGAAAATGAGCAATGGTCGGTCAAAACCAGTCCGTTTACGGAAAGTGATTTACAAGATTTGCCGGCGCAATTCTCAGTTATGGTACAAAACTTAGAGCAATGGTCACCGGAACTCGGTGCATTGTGGCAAGCGTTTAGCTTCTTACCGCAATGGCAACGTGACGACATTATGGTCTCTTGCTCACCTAAAGGTGGTACGGTCGGTAAACATTATGATGAATACGATGTTTTTCTCGTGCAAGGTTACGGTCAGCGCCGTTGGCAACTCGGTAAATGGTGCGATCCTTCCACCGAATTTAAACCAAACCAACCTATCCGTATTTTCGATGATATGGGCGAATTGGTGTTAGATGAAGTGATGAATCCGGGCGATGTGCTTTATGTGCCTTCTCGTATGGCTCACTATGGTGTATCGGAAACCGAAGGGCTAACATTCTCATTCGGTTTACGCTACCCGAATGCGGCGGATTTACTCGAAAACTTCTGCAAAACATTGGAACACCATTCGGAAGTGATTGCCGGCTCGGAATTTAATATCCCGTTCCGCCTTGCACCGCATGAACAACCGAATGCGTTACTTGATCCGAAAATGGTAAAAGTGTTGAAGCATCAATTAATCGACTTATTACAAAACTCTGATCAATTTGATGAAATCTTTACTCACAGCGTTGCTACTGCGGTAAGTTCTCGTCGTTACGATCTACTACAAACGGATAACGAATACTATCCGGATGAAGTACAAGGTATTTTGGAAGAAGGCGGTTGGATTCAACAAGATGCGAATGTCAAAATGCTCTATACCGAAAATCCGCAACGTATTTATGTAAACGGTGAATGGATTGACGAACTAAATGAAGCGGAACAAAACTTGTTAATTCGTATTGCCAACGGTGATGCAATCTCTTGGAACAAGCTAGCGTCAAAAGTGAAAAACCAAGAAGAGCTTGAATTATTGTTAGATACTATTTGTGATTGGCTCGATAGCGGTTGGGTGATTTTAGAAGAATCGGAATAAACCGTTCATTTTATTTTTAGTGTTCAGCAAAGGCGGGTAAATACCTGCCTTTATTTTTACAAGCGGTCTGATTTCCACAAACTTTTGCAAAAGATTAGCTAAAATTGACCGCTTGTTGCATTACGTACATAAAAGAAAAGGCTTGGGTTTCCCCCAAGCCTTTTTATCTTTCGCATTAAGCGTGTGCGAATTATTCGCCAAGACGCTCTTTGATACGTGCAGATTTACCTGAACGCTCACGTAAGTAGTAAAGTTTAGCTTTACGTACCGCACCTTTACGTTTAACAAAGATGCTGTCAATTACTGGTGAGTGAGTTTGGAATACACGTTCAACGCCTACGCCGTTTGATACTTTACGTAGAGTGAATGCAGAGTGCAAGCCACGGTTACGAATTGCAATAACCACGCCTTCGAACGCTTGCAAACGTCTTTTACTACCTTCTACTACCCATACCTTAACTTCTAATGTGTCACCTGGACGGAAGCTAGGTACGTTTTGTTTTAACTGTTCTTGTTCGATTTGTTTGATGATGTTACTCATTTTAAAAACCTTCTAAATCCTAGAATTAACTGATTTTGTGTTGTTTCTTAATTTTAGCCAACAACACGCGTTGTTCGTCAGTCAGAGCTAGGCTATCCAATAGCTCAGGGCGTCTTAACCACGTACGTTCAAGCGATTGTTCTAATCGCCATTTACGAATATTTTCGTGGTGACCCGACATCAGCACTTCGGGAACAGGAATACCGTCTAACATTTCCGGACGAGTGTAATGCGGACAATCCAATAAACCTGTCGCAAATGAATCTTCATCTGCAGAGGCCTGTTTGCCTAACACTCCGGGCACAAATCTCGCAACAGCGTCAATTAACGTCATTGCCGGCAATTCGCCCCCTGTAAGCACATAATCACCGATTGACCATTCTTCATCAACTTCAGTTTGAATCAATCGTTCATCAACCCCTTCATATCGTCCACAAATTAAAATTAGTTTCTGATTTGAAGCCAGTGTTTTCACACCTTGTTGATCCAGCTTACGCCCTTGTGGTGAGAGATAAATAACTTTTGCCTCTACACCGTCTTCTGCTTTTGCTGCTTGCTTCGCTGCATGAATCGCATCACGCAAAGGTTGCACCATCATTAACATTCCAGGTCCACCGCCATAAGGGCGATCATCAACCGTTTTATGTTTATCAAACGTGAAATCACGAGGATTCCAACATTGAATTTGCAGAAGATCTTGTTTTACCGCACGTCCTGTCACCCCAAAATCGGTAATTGCTTTAAACATTTCAGGGAACAGTGAAATGATACCAATCCACATAATTTATCCTCAAATGTCCTTACTACTTAAAGCCAAAGCGCACCGCATACCTGAGGTTAGAAACCAGCGTCCCAATCCACCGTAATTGTTTTAGTGGCGAGATCTACTCTTTTAACTACTTGTTCATATAAGAACGGAATTAATCGTTCTTGCTTACCAAAAGCATCTTTACTGTTAGCGCGTACAACCAAAACATCATTTGAGCCTGTTTCCATTAATTCAGTCACAACGCCCATGGTATAGCCTTCGAGATTTACCACTTGGCAGCCGATTAAATCGTGCCAATAATAATCCCCTTCTTCCAATTCAGGAAACACAGATAAATCCACACCGATTTCGGCATTCGTTAGTAACTGCGCGCTTTCACGATCGTCGGTACCTTTTAATTTCACAATCAAATCATTGCTGTGGTAACGCCAACTTTCTAATTCGATTGGTTGCCATTGTCCCTTAATTTTTAAGAACCAAGGCTGATAATCGAAAATGCTTTCAGTTTCTTCAGTTGATGAATAGAGGCGTAACCAGCCACGAATCCCATAGGTTGACCCCAGTTTTCCGACAACTTCAATTTTTTGTTCGCTCATGCTACTCACCTACTTTGCAAAATTTTTAATAAATTAAGCCGCTTTACGAGCTTCTTTCACTAAAGATGCAACACGGTCTGAAAGCTCAGCACCTTTAGCAACCCAAGCATCAACTTTAGCCACGTCTAAACGTAAACGTTCAGCTTGGCCTGCAGCTAATGGATTGAAGAAACCGATACGCTCGATGAAACGACCGTCACGTGGTGAACGGCTGTCTGCTACCACGATTTGATAGAATGGGCGTTTTTTAGCTCCGCCACGAGTTAAACGAATGGTTACCATAACCTTCCTCTAAAAATGTTGATAGTAAAAAAGAAAACCCTCGTTCGAGGTGAGGGTACTGATATGCTTTAACCATCTAAAAAAGATAGAAAAAGCGGATAGATTATACCGATTTTCCACTAAATTACAAGAAAAGATCTTTGTTACGATAAAGCAAATCGGTAAGAAAAAGCTTAAAAGTATTAGAAAAAACAAAGCCCGAGATAACTCGGGCTTTTCAAATTAAGCTATTTAGCTATTATTCCGCAGCTGCTTCAGCAACTTCTGGACGGTCAACTAACTCAATGTAAGCCATTGGTGCGTTGTCGCCTGCACGGAAACCACATTTTAAGATACGAGTATAACCACCCGCACGTTGTGCAAAACGTGGACCTAATTCATTGAATAATTTAGCAACTGTTTCTACGTTGCGAGTACGAGCAAAAGCTAAGCGGCGATTTGCAACGCTATCTTCTTTTGCTAAAGTAATTAATGGTTCAACTACACGACGTAACTCTTTAGCTTTAGGTAAAGTTGTTTTAATGATCTCGTGACCGATTAAAGAACTTGCCATATTACGGAACATCGCTTGGCGATGGCTGCTGTTACGGTTTAATTGACGTCCACTCTTACGATGGCGCATAACCTATTCCTTCTTAGAAAATCTAATACCTAAAATTAGTCTTCAGCAATACTTGCTGGAGGCCAATTCTCAAGGCGCATACCCAGTGATAAGCCACGAGAAGCAAGCACATCCTTAATCTCAGTAAGTGATTTCTTACCAAGGTTAGGTGTTTTTAATAACTCAACTTCTGTACGTTGTACTAAATCACCGATATAGTGAATTGTCTCTGCTTTCAAACAGTTAGCAGAACGAACCGTCAACTCTAAGTCATCTACTGGACGAAGTAAAATCGGATCGAACTCCGGTTTTTCTTCTTTAACTTCAGGCTGACGAACATCACGTAAATCAACGAATGCATCTAGCTGTTCTGCTAAAATCGTTGCAGCACGACGAATGGCTTCTTCTGGATCGATTGTGCCATTAGTTTCCATCTCAATGATAAGTTTATCTAAGTCTGTACGTTGTTCTACACGAGCAGCTTCAACATTATAAGCAATGCGATCTACTGGGCTAAAACGAGCGTCAACTAATAAACGACCGATTGGACGATCTTCATCTTGAGAATGTACACGAGCTGATGCTGGCACATAACCACGACCGCGTTGAACACGGATACGCATATTGATTGATGCGTTTTTATCTGTCAAATGACAAATAACGTGATTTGGATTTACAATTTCTACGTCACCATCGTGCGTAATGTCGGCTGCAGTCACAGGGCCAATTCCAGACTTATTAAGTGTCAGGATGATATCATCTTTATTTGACACTTTTACCGCTAGACCTTTAAGGTTTAACAATACTTCAAGAATATCTTCTTGTACGCCTTCTTTGCTGCTGTATTCATGTAATACACCATCAATTTCGACTTCTGTTACTGCACAGCCTGGCATAGACGAAAGTAAAATGCGACGAAGTGCGTTACCTAATGTATGGCCAAAACCACGTTCTAACGGCTCTAAGGTCACTTTTGCGTGAGTTGAACTGATTTGTTCAATGTTCACTAAGTGCGGCTTTAAAAATTCTGTCACAGAACCCTGCATTTTATCCTCTCTTTGTTTTTAAGCTTTATTTACTAATCTAATAATGTAATTTTAAAAATTAACTATTATTTAGAGTAAAGCTCAACGATCAGATGTTCGTTAATATCTGCTGATAAGTCAGAGCGTTCAGGAGTACGTTTAAATACACCTTCCATCTTAGTTGCATCAACTTCTAACCAAGTTGGTTTTTCACGTTGAGTTGCTAATTCTAATGATGCTTTGATACGTGCTTGTTTTTTAGATTTCTCACGAACAGCAACTACATCATCAACAGAAACTTGATAAGAAGGAATATTCACTACACGACCGTTTACTACGATAGATTTGTGGCTTACAAGCTGACGCGCTTCAGCACGAGTTGCAGCAAAACCCATACGGTAAACTACGTTGTCTAAACGACCTTCTAATAATACTAATAAGTTCTCACCGGTATTACCTTTTAAGCGGTTTGCTTCTGTATAGTAATTACGGAATTGACGTTCTAAGATACCATAGATACGGCGAACTTTTTGTTTTTCACGTAACTGACTACCGTAGTCAGATAAACGTGGCTTGCGTGCACCGTGTTGACCTGGTGCTACATCAAGACGATTTCTACATTTTGATTCAATCGCACGAACGCCTGATTTAAGGAATAAATCAGTACCTTCACGACGGCTTAGCTTGAGCTTAGGACCCAAATATCTTGCCATTTTCTTTCTCCAATTATTCTAACGTCAATTAAACGCGACGTTTTTTCGGTGGACGACAACCGTTATGAGGAATCGGAGTCACATCAGTAATGTTCGTGATACGGAAACCTGCAGCATTTAATGCACGGATTGTTGATTCACGACCTGGACCCGGACCCTTAACCATAACTTCCAAGTTCTTTAAGCCGAATTCTTTAACAGCTTCAGCACAACGTTCTGCAGCAACTTGTGCAGCAAACGGAGTTGATTTACGAGAACCACGGAAACCTGAACCACCTGCAGTTGCCCATGCTAGAGCGTTACCTTGACGGTCAGTAATAGTCACGATTGTGTTATTGAAAGATGCGTGGATATGAGCTACGCCATCTGCAATCTGTTTTTTAACGCGCTTACGTGCGCGAACTGGTGTTTTAGCCATTATTTATCTACTCCGATTATTTTTTGATCGGTTTGCGTGGACCCTTACGAGTACGCGCATTAGTCTTAGTACGTTGACCACGTACTGGTAAACTACGACGATGACGTAAACCACGGTAGCAACCTAAGTCTAAAAGACGTTTGATGCTTAATGTTACTTCACGACGTAAATCACCTTCGACAGTAAATTTACCAACTTCTTCACGCAGTTTTTCAATCTGCTCTTCAGACAATTCTCTGATCTTTACATCTTCAGCAATACCCGTTGCTGCACAGATAGCTTTAGCACGAGTTTTACCGATACCGTAAATTGCAGTTAATGCGATTACAGTGTGTTTTTGATCAGGAATGTTAATGCCTGCAATACGGGCCACTATGCACTCCTATTATTTAAGTTTATTGATATGCTGATCTTGAAAAGCCCGTTTCAGGATACTCAAACAGCATATCAGGACGAATGAGCTGAGCAGTATACCTGCTCAGCGGGTTCTTTGCAAGAAAGAATACTAATTAACCTTGACGTTGTTTGTGTTTAGGATCGCTACAAATTACGCGAACAACACCTTCACGTTTAACAACTTTACAGTTACGGCATAATTTCTTAACTGAAGCACGAACTTTCATTGCTTATCCTTTTTGATCTAAGGGACTACTGCCCTAAGCCTTTCAAATTGGCTTTCTTCAACACAGAGTCATATTGTAATGACATTAAATGACTTTGAACCTGTGCGATGAAATCCATAATAACTACCACTACGATTAACAGTGAAGTACCGCCTAATTGGAATGGTACTTTCCATAAAGATGTAATGATATAAGGAACCAAACAAACAAAAGTAATATACAACGCACCGATTAAGGTTAAGCGTGTCATCACTTTATCAATATAACGTGATGTTTGTTCGCCTGGTCGATAACCTGGTACAAACGCACCTGATTTCTTCAAATTATCCGCTGTATCACGAGGATTATATTGCATTCCCGTATAGAAGAATGCAAAGAAGATTACTGCCATTGTGAATAACACAATATATAACGGTTGTCCTGGCTGTAATAATTGTGATAAGTCAAATAACCATTCAAGTCCTTCGCTTTGACCAAACCACTGCGTAATACTCGCAGGGAATAAGATGATACTTGACGCGAAGATTGCAGGAATTACACCTGCCATATTAACTTTTAATGGTAAATGAGAAGATCTAGCTGGCGCCATCATTCTACCTTGCTGGCGACTTGCATAATTTACCACAATTCTTCTTTGTCCGCGTTCAACAAAGACAACAAAATATGTTACCGCAAATGCGATTACAGCTACTAATAAAAGAACAAGTGGAGAAATTTCGCCTTGACGAGCTTGCTCAATTGTTTGCCCAATTGTCGCCGGTAAATCCGCAACAATACCTGCAAAGATAATCAAAGAGATACCGTTACCGATACCACGCTCAGTGATTTGCTCACCTAACCACATTAGGAACATTGTTCCCGTAACTAGGCTGATTACAGAAGTTACATAGAATAAGATACTTGGATTAGGAACTAATCCTTGCAACATATTCGGTAGGGCAATTGAAATACCAATAGACTGAATAAATGCTAATAACAAAGTAGCATAGCGAGTATATTTACTAATTTTTCGACGTCCCGCTTCACCTTCTTTTTTTAGCTCAGCTAAAGGAGGATGAATCGCTGTCAATAATTGAACAATAATTGACGCCGAAATATAAGGCATAATACCTAACGCAAATATAGACGCTCGGCTTAAAGCACCACCAGAGAACATATTAAACATATCAATGATGGTGCCTTGCTGTTGTCGAACTAATTCGGATAATACAGAAGCATCAATGCCAGGAACAGGTATAAAAGAACCGATACGGAAAACGATTAACGCACCTAAAACAAATAATAATCTTGATTTAAGCTCGCCAGTCCCTTTTTGTGTACTACCTTGGTACCCTGGTTGCTTTGCCATCTATTATTCCTCGATAGAACCGCCAGCAGCTTCGATAGCAGCTTTAGCACCTTTAGTTACACGTAAACCTTTAACTACAACCGCTTTTTCAATTTTACCTGCTAAAATTACTTTTGCAGATAAAATATCTTTAGTGATTACGTTAGCAGCTTTAAGAGCTTCTAAAGTTACTTCGTTACCATCTACTTTAGCTAAGTCGTTTAAACGAATTTCAGCTACATGGAATGATTTTAATGAAGTAAAACCGAATTTTGGTAAACGACGGTATAAAGGCATTTGACCACCCTCGAAACCACGACGAACGCCGCCGCCTGTACGAGATTTTTGACCTTTATGACCACGACCACCAGTTTTACCTAAACCAGAACCGATACCACGACCTAAACGTTTAGCACTGTGCTTAGCACCTTCAGCTGGAGAAAGAGAATTTAAACGCATTCTATTATTCCTCCACTTTAACCATATATGACACTTGATTAATCATACCGCGAACTGCCGGAGTATCGATTAATTCAACTGTATGACGAATATGACGAAGACCTAAGCCTTTTAACGTTGCTTTATGTTTCGGTAAACGAGCGATAGAGCTACGAGTTTGAGTTACTTTAATTGTTTTTGCCATATTCAATTACCCCAAAATTTCTTCAACAGTTTTACCACGTTTAGCAGCAACCATTTCAGGTGATTTCATATTTGCAAGTGCATCAATTGTTGCACGAACAACGTTGATTGGGTTGGTTGAACCGTATGCTTTAGAAAGAACGTTGTGAACGCCTGCTACTTCTAACACAGCACGCATTGCACCACCAGCGATGATACCAGTACCTTCGCTAGCTGGCTGCATGAACACACGTGAACCAGTGTGTGAACCTTTAACAGGGTGTTGTAATGTACCTTCGTTTAAAGCTACGTTAATCATATTGCGACGAGCTTTTTCCATCGCTTTTTGGATCGCTGCTGGAACTTCACGTGCTTTACCGTAACCAAAACCAACACGACCGTTACCATCGCCTACTACTGTTAAAGCAGTGAAGCTCATGATACGACCACCTTTTACGGTTTTTGATACACGGTTAACCGCGATTAGCTTTTCCTGCAGTTCACCAGCTTGTTTTTCGATGTTTGACATCTCAAATTCCTCTATTAGAACTGTAGACCAGCTTCACGAGCAGCGTCTGCCAATACTTGCACACGACCGTGGTATTTGAAACCTGAACGATCAAATGCAACTGCTTGAATACCTTTAGCTAAAGCACGCTCTGCAACTAATTTACCAACTACTGCAGCTGCGTCTTTATTACCAGTGTATTTAACTTGCTCTTTAATTACTTTCTCAACAGTTGAAGCTGCTGCTAGTACTTCTGAGCCATTAGGTGCAATAACCTGCGCATAAATATGGCGAGGTGTGCGATGCACAACCAAACGGGTTGCACCTTGCTCTCTCATTAAATGACGTGCACGGCTTGCACGACGGATACGAGCTACTTTCTTATCCATAGTGTTACCTTACTTTACTTTTTCTTCGCTTCTTTTGTACGAACTACTTCATCAGAGTAACGTACACCTTTGCCTTTATAAGGCTCTGGACGGCGATATGCACGAATATCAGCTGCTACTTGGCCGATTAACTGTTTGTCTGCACTCTTAAGAACGATTTCTGTTTGAGATGGACATTCACCAGTTACGCCAGCTGGCAACGTATGTTCAATTGGGTGTGAATAGCCTAAACTTAAAGCAACTACGTTACCTTTCATTTGTGCTCTATAACCAACACCTACTAATTGCAATTTCTTAGTAAAGCCTTCAGTAACACCGATAACCATAGCATTAACAAGTGCACGAGCAGTACCTGCTTGAGCATCTGCATTTGCAACACCAGCGCGTGGTGCGAAAGTTAATGCGTTAGCATCTTGATTTACTTCAACTGCATTATGAATTTCACGAGATAACTCGCCGTTTTTACCTTTAACTGTTAATAGCTGACCGTTGAGTTTTACTTCAACACCGGCAGGAATATTAACAGGTGCTTTTGCAACACGAGACATTCTTCCTACCTCTCTATTATGCTACGTAACAGATAATTTCACCGCCGAGGCCCGCTTGACGCGCTGCACGGTCGGTCATTACACCTTTAGATGTAGAAACAACTGCGATACCTAAACCACCCATAACTTTTGGTAATTCGTCTTTACGTTTGTAAATACGAAGACCCGGACGGCTTACGCGTTGGATACTTTCTACAACTGGTTTATTTTGGAAATATTTTAAAGTGATTTCCAATTCAGGTTTTGAACCTTCAACAATTTTGAAGCTCTCAACATAACCTTCTTCAGCTAAAACGCTTGCAATAGCAACTTTTAACTTAGATGAAGGCATACTGATTGCAACTTTATTCGCAGCTTGACCGTTACGAATACGGGTCAGCATATCTGCGATTGGATCTTGCATGCTCATGTATTTACTCCCATGATTCCAAATTAAAAGAGGTTATTACCAGCTTGCTTTCTTAAGGCCTGGAATTTCACCGCGCATTGCAGCTTCACGTACCTTAATACGGCTTAAACCAAACTTACGAAGTACACCGTGTGGACGACCAGTTTGGCGGCAACGGTTACGCTGACGGCTAGGACTTGAATCGCGTGGAAGTGTTTGTAATTTTAACACTGCTGCCCAACGATCTTCGTCTGAAGAATTCACATCAGAGATGATTTTCTTTAATTCTTCACGTTTAGCGTAGAATTTATCAGCTAATTTAGCACGTTTAACATCACGTGCAATCATTGATTGTTTTGCCACGATAACCTACCTTATTTACGGAATGGGAAATTGAAAGCAGCTAATAAAGCTTGGCCTTCTTCATCACTTTTCGCAGTTGTGGTGATAGTAATATCTAAACCACGTACACGATCTACTTTATCATAGTCGATTTCTGGGAAAATGATTTGTTCACGAACACCCATACTGTAATTACCACGACCGTCGAATGACTTCGCATTTAAACCGCGGAAGTCACGGATACGTGGAACAGCGATAGTAATCAATCTTTCAAAGAATTCCCACATACGTTCGCCACGTAGGGTTACTTTGCATCCGATTGGATATCCCTGACGGATTTTAAAGCCTGCAACAGATTTGCGTGCTTTAGTAATTAAAGGTTTCTGACCGCTAATTGCTGTTAGATCCGCTACCGCGTTATCTAAAAGTTTTTTATCGGTCAATGCTTCACCCACACCCATATTCAGGGTAATCTTTTCGATTCGTGGGACTTGCATGACAGATGAGTAGTTGAATTTAGCTTTTAATTCATTAACTACTTGATCTCTGTAGTAATCATGCAGTTTCGCCATCGCATTACTCCAGTTAATTAAATAATTTCATTATTAGATTTGAAGAAACGTACTTTTTTACCATCTTCGAATCTAAAACCTACACGGTCAGCTTTATTTGTTTTCGGGTTGAAAATTGCAACGTTTGATGCATCAATCGCAGCTTCTTTCTTCACTAAGCCACCAGCTTTACCTAAAGCAGGAACTGGTTTTTCATGTTTAGTGATGATTTTAACACCTTCAACAATCACTTTACCGTTTGGTAACACTTGAGTTACCTTACCACGTTTGCCCTTATCTTTACCGGTAAGAACAATTACTTCATCATTTTGACGGATTTTAGCAGCCATTACATTCCCCTTACAGTACTTCTGGAGCTAATGAAATGATCTTCATAAACTTCTCAGAACGAAGTTCACGAGTCACAGGTCCAAAAATACGAGTACCGATTGGTTGCTCAGTGTTATTGTTTAAAATTACACAAGCGTTACCATCGAAACGAATAACTGAGCCATCTGGGCGACGAACACCCTTCTTGGTGCGCACAACAACTGCTTTTAACACATCACCTTTTTTAACTTTACCGCGTGGAATTGCTTCTTTTACAGTAACTTTGATAATGTCGCCAATTGCAGCGTAACGACGGTGCGATCCACCTAGAACCTTGATACACATTACGCTACGAGCCCCTGAGTTATCAGCAACATCCAGCATAGTCTGTTCTTGGATCATATTAGTGCTCCGTTAAATTAAAAAAAACCCTTTCGGGACGAAAATCTACTTGCCCTATGCAAGTAGGTGGCGAATTATACCTCAATAACTCACCTGAAATCAAATAAAATTTACAGGCAAACGGTAATATTTCGCTCAAAAATTACAAATAAAAAAGCCCTAATCGCTTAGCTTTAGGGCTTAAAATTTGCAAAAAACAAGCGGTATTAAACCGCTTGTTTTTAAATAGATTCGTAGATTAAGCTACTGCTTTTTCTACAACACGAACTAAAGTGTGTGATTTAGTTTTTGAAACAGGACGACATTCCTTGATTTCTACTACATCACCTAATTTAGCTTCGTTGTTTTCATCGTGTACGTGTAATTTAGTAGTACGACGAATGAATTTACCGTATAAAGGGTGTTTCACTGTACGTTCGATAGCAATAACGAATGATTTATCCATTTTATCGCTAACTACTTTACCTTGTACTGTACGAATTTTATCAGTCATTACTCACCCGCCTTTTCGGTTAATACAGTTTTAACTTGTGCAATACTACGACGCACTTGTTTTAACTGATGGGTTTGTTGAAGCTGACCGGTGGCTGCTTGCATACGCAATTTGAATTGCTCACCTAAAAGGTTGATTAATTCAGCATTCAGCTCTTCAACATTTTTGTTACGTAGTTCTTGAGCTTTCATTACATCACCGTCTTAGTTACAAATGTGGTTTTAAACGGAAGTTTCGCTGCCGCTAACGCAAATGCGTGACGTGCGATTTCTTCAGAAACACCATCCATTTCATATAAAACTTTACCCGGTTGGATTAAAGCTACCCAGTACTCAACGTTACCTTTACCTTTACCCATACGGACTTCTAATGGTTTTTCAGTAATTGGTTTATCTGGGAACACACGGATCCAGATTTTACCTTGACGTTTTACCGCACGAGTCATCGCACGACGAGCAGCTTCGATTTGACGAGCTGTTAAACGACCACGGCCAATTGCTTTTAAACCGAATGTGCCGAAGCTCACTTCTGTACCGCCCGCGATACCACGGTTACGGCCTTTGTGTACTTTACGGAATTTTGTGCGTTTTGGTTGTAACATTCAGTGATTCTCCTTATTTACGACCTTTGCGAGCTGGCTTTTTAGGCTGTGCCGCTGGTTGTTGTTCTGATTCAATCACTGCAGCCATACCACCAAGAATTTCACCTTTGAAGATCCACACTTTAACGCCGATTACGCCGTAAGTTGTGTGAGCTTCTGCAGTGTTATAATCGATGTCTGCACGAAGAGTATGTAATGGCACACGACCTTCACGATACCATTCTGAGCGAGCAATTTCTGCACCACCTAAACGACCGCTAACTTCAACTTTGATACCTTTAGCACCTAAACGCATTGCGTTTTGTACTGCACGTTTCATTGCACGACGGAACATTACACGACGTTCAAGTTGAGAAGCGATGCTATCAGCAACTAATTTTGCATCTAGCTCTGGTTTTTTCACTTCAGCGATGTTGATTTGAGCAGGAACGCCAGCAATTTGAGATACTGCGTTACGTAATTTTTCAACATCTTCGCCTTTTTTACCGATAACGATACCAGGACGCGCTGTGTGGATAGTTACACGAATGCTTTTCGCAGGACGTTCAATAGTGATACGTGATACTGAAGCGTTCGCTAACTCTTTATTTAAGAATTTACGTACTTTGAAATCGCCTTCTAAATTATCAGCGAAATCTTGTGTATTCGCGAACCAAGTAGAGTTCCATGGTTTAACAATACCAAGGCGAATACCATTAGGATGTACTTTCTGACCCATTTGTTATTCTCCTACCGATTAACGATCTGACACAACCACTGTGATGTGGCTTGTACGTTTTAAGATACGATCTGCACGACCTTTTGCACGTGGCATTACACGTTTCATGCTTGGACCTTCATCTACGAAGATTTTAGCAACTTTAAGATCGTCTACATCTGCACCATCATTGTGCTCTGCGTTCGCAATAGCTGATTCTAATACTTTCTTAACTAAAGCCGCTGCTTTTTTGTTAGTGAAAGTTAAAATTTCTAATGCTTGCGCAACTTTTTTACCGCGAATTAAGTCAGCAACTAAGCGAGCTTTTTGTGCAGAGGTACGAGCGTAACGATGTTTAGCAATAGTTTCCATCTTTTACCTCTTATTTCTTAGCTTTCTTATCTGCGGCATGACCGCGGTATGTACGAGTCGGTGCAAATTCACCTAATTTATGACCGATCATTTCGTCTGATACATAAACTGGAACATGCTGACGACCATTATGGACTGCGATGGTCAAACCAATCATTGATGGAATGATCATTGAACGACGGGACCAAGTTTTAATTGGTTTTTTATCCCCGCTTTCCACCGCCTTCTCTACCTTCTTCAACAAGTGTAGGTCAAGGAAAGGACCTTTCTTGAGGGAACGTGGCATTGGACTATCCTATATTAATGAATAAAATTATTTGCCACGACGACGTACGATGTATTTATCAGTACGTTTGTTGTGACGAGTTTTCTTACCTTTGGTTTGAACGCCCCAAGGTGTAACAGGGTGTTTACCGAAGTTACGACCTTCACCACCACCGTGTGGGTGGTCTACCGGGTTCATCGCAGTACCACGAACTGTTGGGCGAACGCCTCTCCAGCGGTTAGCACCTGCTTTACCAAGAACGCGAAGCATATGCTCTGAGTTACCTACTTCACCGATGGTTGCAGTACACTCAGCTAATACTTTACGCATTTCGCCTGAACGAAGACGTAAAGTTACATAGTTACCTTCACGAGCGATAATTTGTACGTAAGCACCAGCAGAACGCGCAATTTGACCACCTTTACCAGGTTTTAATTCAACGTTATGAACTGTAGTACCTACTGGGATATTACGCATTGGTAACGCATTACCAGCTTTAATTGGAGCTGAAGCGCCTGCTTGAATCGTATCACCAACAGATAAACCTTTTGGTGCTAAGATATAACGGCGTTCACCATCTTTATAAAGCACTAATGCAATGTTCGCAGAACGGTTTGGATCGTATTCTAAACGCTCAACTACTGCTGGGATATCTAACTTATTACGTTTGAAATCCACTAAACGGTAGTGTTGTTTATGACCGCCACCGATGTGACGAGTTGTGATACGACCTAAATTGTTACGACCACCAGTTTTAGATTTGCTATCTAATAAAGGTGCATAAGGTTTACCCTTATGTAATTCTGCGTTAACAACTTTAACTACGTGACGACGACCAGCGGAGGTCGGCTTACATTTAACGATAGCCATTTATAAATTCTCCTCCGTAATTACTCTGCCGCACCTTCAACGAAGTCAAGTGATTGACCTTCTTGAAGAGTAACATAAGCTTTTTTCCAGTCACTACGACGACCTGATTTAGCACCGTGACGTTTAGTTTTACCTTTAACAACAACAGTACGTACAGAATCCACTTTCACTTCAAATAATTGTTCAACTGCGTTAGCAATTTCAACTTTGTTAGCATCTAATGCTACTTTGAAAACGATAGTGTTGCCTTTTTCAGCATTATTCGTCGCTTTTTCAGAGATATGTGGTGCTTTAAGCACTTTTAGCAAACGTTCTTGTTGAATCATGCTAACATCTCCTCAATTTGTTTTACTGCATCAGCAGTGATAACCACTTTATCAAAAGCGATTAAACTTACTGGATCGATACCTTGAACATCACGAACGTCTACTTTGTATAAGTTACGTGCTGCTAAGAATAGATTCTCATCTAAGTTTGCAGTAATGATTAAAGCGTCGTTTAACGCTAAATCTTTTAATTTTTGTACTAATACTTTAGTTTTTGGTGCTTCGATTTCGAATTTCTCAACAACCACTAAACGTTCTTGACGAACTAATTCAGAAAGGATGCTTTTGATTGCACCACGGTACATTTTTTTGTTCACTTTTTGGCTGTGATCTTGTGGTTTCGCAGCGAATGTGATACCACCTGAACGCCAGATTGGTGATTTGATATCACCTGAACGTGCGCGACCTGTACCTTTTTGACGCCAAGGTTTTTTACCTGAACCAGACACTTCAGCACGAGTTTTTTGTGCGCGTGAACCTTGACGAGCACCTGCTGCATATGCAACAACTACTTGGTGGATTAACGCTTCGTTAAACTCACGTCCGAAGGTAGTTTCAGAAACAGTTAGTGCGTTTGCACCTACAACTTGTAATTCCATCTCTATCTCCTAGACTTATGCTTTAACTGCTGGTTTTACGATAACATCACTATTAGTTGCGCCTGGAACAGCACCTTTAACTAATAATAATTTACGCTCAGCATCTACACGAACAACTTCAAGTGATTGAACGGTTACACGCTCAGCACCTAAGTGTCCTGCCATTTTTTTACCTTTAAACACACGACCTGGAGTTTGGTTTTGACCAATAGAACCAAGTACACGATGTGATAAAGAGTTACCGTGGGTAGCATCTTGAGTACGGAAGTTCCAACGTTTAACACCGCCGGCAAAACCTTTACCTTTAGAAGTACCAGTAACATCTACTTTTTTAACATCTGTGAAGATGTCAACATTGATTTCTTGACCTAAAGTGAATTCTTCACCTTCAGTACGAAATTCCCATAAACCGCGACCAGCTTCAACACCTGCTTTCACGAAATGGCCTGCTTCTGGCTTAGTTACACGACTAGCTTTTTTAGTACCAGTAGTAACTTGAATTGCAGAATAGCCATCGTTTTCAAGGGTTTTAACTTGAGTAACACGGTTGGCTTCGATTTCGATAACGGTAACTGGAATTGACACGCCGTCTTCAGTGAAAACGCGGGTCATACCAACTTTACGACCGACTAAACCAATCATTGTAATAACCTCTTAAAATTCCCAATTAACCTAGACTAATCTGAACGTCAACGCCAGCAGCTAGATCTAAACGCATTAATGCATCAACAGTTTTTTCTGTTGGTTCAACAATATCAACTAAACGTTTGTGAGTACGGATTTCATATTGGTCACGTGCGTCTTTGTTCACGTGTGGAGAAATCAATACAGTAAAACGTTCTTTACGAGTTGGTAAAGGAATTGGACCACGAACTTGTGCACCAGTACGTTTAGCTGTTTCTACGATCTCCGCAGTAGATTGATCAATTAAACGATGATCAAATGCTTTTAAGCGGATACGGATTCTTTGGTTCTGCATTAGACCAGAGCTCCAATTAAAATTTAGCTAATAAAAAAACCGAACTACCACTTAAACCATATAGCATAAGGGAGCGCAGTTATACCTGTATAGTTTCCAAATCGGAAACATTGTATGTACTACAATGTCTGTAGTACCGCTTAATAAATGATTACATTAAGCGACTTTAAAATCTTCGTATCTACATCGTAAATACGATGAGTATCAAAGTGTGCGTATATTACACTACTTATTAAGCAAGTGCAAGTCTAATATGTATATAAATAAACTATTGATAGAATATGGCCTTGATTTTATAAGTTATTGACATTGCTTAATTTATTTTACATTATTCATCTCTCTTATGTTAATTATAAATATAAGCGATTCATAACGAATAAAAGTTACAATAATTAAATTATCAAAAGGAGAACGCATGAAATACACAGCAGAGGAGCTAGAAAAACTTAAAGCATTATTATCCCCTCTCGGGGAGGTCGCCTTTAAGCCTTATTTTTCATTCTTAGGTATCTTTAAAGACGATACCATGTTTGCTCTCTACAAAAATCAACAGTTATACGTACGCAAATCGGTTCAATACTTAGAGGAAATAGCTCAAACGATATCTATTCACTTTCTAGTTGATCGTCACATCAGCAATCGTTCTAAAATCTTTTATCTTCTTCCTCCTTCCATTCTCAATAATCTGCAAACTTATTCCCACTGGATATCCTCAGCTATTCTCGAATATCAACAGTCTAAAGCAAAAATCGAAAACCAAAATCAGAATAAAATTCGTATGTTGCCAAACTTAAATGTCAGTATTGAGAGATTACTGGCTAAAGTCGGTATTTATACGGTAACAGATTTAAAAACGGTAGGTGCAATTAACGTTTTCGTACGTTTAATCCAACAAGGTTTGGAAGCAACCGCATTGTTATTATTTAAACTATATAGTGCGATTCAATATAAATATATTTATATGCTGACAGAACAAGAAAAACAGGATTTACTGATTGAAGCCGACAATGCGCTTTATCAAGCTGGATTACGGAAAAGATTCATGCCGTGAAATAAAGCCAGGCGTAAAAAAACCGACCATTTGGTCGGTTCTTTTATACAAAAAGCAATTACGCTAATTTTTTGATTTGAGCTGCTAATTTTGCTTTGTGGTTAGCTGCTTTGTTAGCGTGGATTAAGCCTTTAGATGCCATACGATCCACTACTTTTTGCATTTCAACGAAAGCTGCTTGTGAAGCTGCTTTATCGCCTGCTGCTACTGCTGCGTATACTTTCTTGATGAATGTACGCATCATTGAGCGTTGGCTTGCGTTGTGTTGGCGGCGTTTTTCAGATTGAACCGCACGTTTTTTTGCTGACTTGATATTAGCCAAGGTCAAACTCCTAAAATATCTGTGTAAAAATTAAAAAACATAAACTTTGGTTTATGTTTAGCTATCGATAGTTTAAATTCATTTTCAACGAGACACGTGCTTGAAAATAACACCGTTTTACTGATAGAAAACGATAGGCGGGGATTTTATCAGTTTTTTTCTGATTTTCCTACAACAAACTGATAAAATTCCGTTCAATTTATATGAAGATCTTCATGCAAGCGGTCGGATCCTTGCTATTTTTTGCAAAAAATCGCCTAAAAATGACCGCTTATGGAAAAAAAGTGAACTATTCCTCTATTATTTCTATGTTCTATCTCTAACAGGCATATGTGGTTCTTCACTTTTTTGTATTAACCTTTGTTAAACTAACTTTTTCTTTCCTATTTATAGTAAGCGATATTCTATGAGCAAAAAACTTCTTAAATCGGGCATATTAGTAAGTAGTATGACTCTCATTTCTCGCATCTTAGGTTTAGTACGAGACGTAGTTATCGCCGGATTACTCGGTGCCGGAGCGATGTCAGATGTATTCCTATTTGCTAATCGTATTCCGAACTTTTTACGCCGCCTATTTGCGGAAGGAGCCTTTTCAAAGGCATTCGTGCCGGTACTTGCCGAATATAACGCTGATAACGATTTGGATAAAACCCGTGAATTTGTCGCAAAAGTATCGGGTACATTAGGTGGTTTAGTCACAATTGTTACTTTGGTGGCAATGATTGGCTCACCGGTAGTTGCAGCATTATTCGGTACCGGTTGGTTTATGGATTGGGTTAATGACGGCCCTGACGCCCAGAAATTCACCCAAGCTTCATTACTACTTAAAATCACTTTTCCTTATTTATGGTTTATTACCTTTGTGGCGCTGTCCGGTGCAGTATTAAATACCATTGGTAAGTTTGGGGTGATGGCATTTTCGCCGGTATTACTGAATATTGCGATGATCAGTATGGCGTTATTCGGTGCGGATTACTTCGAACAACCTGATGTTGCCTTAGCTTGGGGGATCTTTCTCGGCGGCTTGTTGCAATTCTTATTCCAAATTCCATTTATGAAAAAAGAAGGTTTATTGGTTAAACCGAAATGGGCGTGGAAAGATGAAGGGGTCACTAAAGTGCGTAACCTAATGATTCCGGCATTGTTTGGGGTTTCCGTTACCCAACTCAACCTGTTAATCAACCAAATTATTGCCAGTTTCTTGGTCACCGGTTCAATTACCTGGCTCTATTATTCCGACCGTTTAATCGAGTTTCCGCTCGGGCTATTTGGTATTGCGATATCTACAGTTGTGTTACCGAGTTTGTCCCGTATTGCGAAAAAGAAAGAGATTGATGAAGCACAGCGTGCGGTGGAATTCCAAGGTACGATGGACTGGGGCGTGAGAATGGTGTTATTACTCGGCATTCCGGCAATGATTGGTATCGCCGTATTAGCACAGCCGTTAATGATGACTATCTTTATGCGAGGCAAATTCGGTTTATCCGATGTGGTTGCTACCTCCCACGCCTTATGGATTATGTGCCTAGGCTTAAACAGCTATATGTTAATTAGCATTTTAGCAAACGGCTTCTATGCCCGCCAAAATACCAAAACACCGGTCAAAATCGGTATTATTGCCACAATTTGTAATATCTGTTTCGGCGTGTTGGCAATTCCGTTCGGCTATTTAGGCTTGGCAATGGCATCCGCACTGTCAGCGGCAGTGAATGCTTCGTTACTTTATCGAGGATTAGCCAAAGAAGGAGCTTATCGTATTACCGGAAAAACTGCGCTCTTTGTATTAAAAGTCGCTATTTCTGCTTGCTTAATGGGAGCATTGGTTGCTTATTTCTCACCAAGTTTAGAAGGTTGGTATGCGATGACAACTTGGGTAAAAGTATATTGGCTCGCTTGGCTAATCGTATTAGCGGCAATTGTCTATTTTAGTGCATTATTTGTACTTGGGATTCGTAAGCGAGATTTCAGAGCTTAGAAAAATAAAGGTAAAAAAATATGGAGATGCAAAATATTATTTTATGGCGCAGATTCTTCTCAGGCCTGGCGTACACAGCCATGCAAAGCGTCTTTTTTATCTATTTGATGAAATACAAAGACTTTGACTCAGTACAAATTGCCAGTGCATTTTCGTTATTGGTGTTTGCCAGCCAAGCTTTCTCCTTATTTGCCGGCTCATGGGGAGATCGCTTCGGACGAATGCCAATTATGTTGTTCGGGTGCTTACTGGATTCATTAGCCTATATTTTGTTACTCACGACTAATCATTACGCTCTACTCTTGTTAGCAACATTCTGCTTCGGTTTAGGTAGTACACTATTTAGTACTAATGCTAGAGCATTTTTACTCTCCTCTGCCGAGGATAATTATGCCTCTAAAACCAAAGCGCAAGGGAAGTTTCTCAAAATCTCCAGTATGGCGTCTATGGTTGCACCGTTAGTTTCCATTCCGTTTATTCATTATCAAAAAGCGGAATGGTTGATTTGGTGTAGTTGTGCGATTGAAGTCACCATGTTACTTTTTATGTGGCAGACAATGCCGAGAAAAAAATGCAACTTCCGTTTTACCCCTTTCCGCTTCGCACAATTTAAAGAAGTGATTAACAAGCGGTTTATTTTTGTGCATTTATTGCTATTTATTCCGCTCGGTATGGGCTCGGCATTTTATGTGATTTTCCCTTACATTTTTACCGAGCTTTTGGATCAGCAAGAATTGGTACCGATCGCATTTTTTATCAATAATCTGATTGCGGTACTGCTGCAGGCACAATTCTCTCGCAAGGTAAATTTCGGCGTGGTGAAACTGAATTATATTGCACCGATACTTATCGCATTACTGATTGTGCCGTGGTTTTATGCTTTGGAATATATCTCGGAAGTGACTGCTTTTTTATACCTGATTATCTTTTCGCTAGTCAGTTTATTTGCCAATACCGCCTTAGCGAATATGTTGGTTAAACTGGATAAAGGTGAAAACCAAGGGTTAATGTTCGGTTTATCTAAGCTCATTTTGGCAATTACGACTGCCGGGGTAATGAATCTACTGCCTTATATATTCCTCGTGTAACAAGCGGTTGTTTTTGGGTAAAAATTTGCAAAATTTTGGCGAAATTAGACCGCTTGTAAAAAGCGCTAAAAAGCAAAAAGGCTTAACTTACATCGCATAAAAGCATTAAGTTAAGCCTTTTTAATTGAATTTGGCGGAAGTGAATGGGAGTCGAACCCACCCAAGAACGCTGGCGTCCTCAACAGGATTTGAAGTCCTGCCGCCTCACCGGAGGCGACTCACTTCCATGGAAAAAGTAGCGGTATTCTACTTTATTTATTAAAATTGTTCAAAATCCTCCTATTCTTTTTTAATTATGCAAGCACTATTCCGACTCATTCCCTCAATGGATAAATTGATAAAAAGCCCGCAAGGTACTGATTTAATTCATCAATTTGGACATTACGCCTTCGTCACACAGGCGAGATCCTTTATTGAAGAAGCACGGCAGCAAATTGTCAAAAACCAAATGTTGCCAGCTTTTCTACAAGATGAGTCCGCGCTGTTTGCGCTGATTGAAACGAATTTACAAGCCATGTGCCAGCCACAAATCAAAAAAGTATTCAATCTGACCGGTACAGTGCTGCATACCAATTTAGGTAGAGGATTATGGTCGGAATCAGCCATTACTGCGGCAACCGATGCAATGCGCCACAACGTTGCCTTAGAATTTGATATCGAGCAAGGTCAGCGTTCCCATCGAGATAATGCTGTTTCCGCCTTAATCTCCCAACTCACCGGCGCTGAAGCCGCTTGCGTTGTGAATAACAATGCGGCAGCGGTGTTACTCATGTTAGCTACCTTTGCCCAAGGCAAGGAAGTGATTGTGTCACGAGGAGAATTGGTGGAAATCGGCGGTGCATTCCGCATTCCGGATATTATGCAACAAGCCGGATGTAAACTAGTGGAAGTCGGTACAACTAACCGTACTCATTTAAGAGATTATCGCAATGCGATTACTGAAAATACCGCCTTGTTAATGAAGGTACACACCAGTAACTATCAGATTCAAGGATTCACAAGCAGCGTCTCCGAAGAAGAATTAGTCGAACTGGGTAAAGCATTTAATTTACCGGTTATCAGTGATTTAGGCAGCGGCTCATTAACCGATATGACGTTGCTTAACTTGCCTTCAGAGCCGATGGTGCAACAAAAAGTGGCCACCGGCGTTGATTTAGTGTCGTTTTCCGGTGATAAGTTACTAGGCGGGCCTCAAGCCGGTATTATTGTCGGTAAACAAGCTCAAATCGCTGCATTACAAGCACACCCGCTCAAACGCGTGCTACGTTGCGATAAAGTGATCTTATCGGCACTGGAAGCCACATTGCGCCACTATTTATTTCCAGAAAAATTAGCGGATGAATTGCCTACGTTACATTTGCTCACGCAGCCGCTTTATGTATTGAAAGTTAAGGCGGAACAATTAAAGCAAGCGCTAATTAAGCACTTAGCCCCGAATTTTAACGTGCAAATTGAAGACAGTGTCGCCCAAATCGGCAGCGGCGCACTTCCGACCGAAACCTTACCTTCAATCGCTGTCACGATTAGCGCTGATAAGCAAAGTGATTTATTAGCATTAGAGCAACGCTTTAAAGCCTTTAGTTGTCCAATTATTGGGCGTTTTGCACAGCAGAAGTTTTGGTTAGATTTGAGATCGGTTACGCAGTTTGAGCAATTAATTACCATGTTGGAGAAAGAATGATTATTGTCACGGCAGGCCATGTCGATCATGGCAAAAGCGCCCTTTTGCATGCTCTCACCGGCACTCACACCGCCCATTTACCGGAAGAAAAAAAGCGTGGCTTAACCATTGATTTGGGTTACGCTTATTTGCCGATACACACAGATTCAAGCCAAACCGATACGCTTGGTTTTATTGACGTGCCGGGTCACCAAAAATTTTTATCGAATATGTTGGCAGGATTAGGCGGTGTAGAACATGCTCTGTTAGTCATTTCGGCGGAAGAAGGGCTTAAACCGCAAACGCTTGAGCATTTCGAAATTCTTAACTTGCTGAATTTCAAGCATATTATGGTGGTATTAACCAAAGCGGATAAGGTTGAACCGGCGCAAATTGATCAGCTTATTTCGCAGATCAAGCAACAATTACCTTCGCTCAATAGCGCGCCTTTTTTTGTGACCTCTTGCGTAACAGGTGCCGGTATTGCCGAATTAAAAGCGTATTTAATTACGCAAAACCGACAAGTGACGAATAGCCAACCGTTTCGTTATGTTATCGACCGAGTATTCCACATTAAAGGTGCTGGGCTGGTAGTGACCGGTACGGCAGTTGCCGGTAAAGTTGTTGTTGGTGATGAAATCTATTTGTCCGATGGAACAAAAGTACGAGTTAAAGCGATTCACGCACAAAATCATCCGTCAGAATCTGGCGTTACCGGACAGCGTTTAGCGCTGAACCTCGCTAATGTGGATAAACAACAAATCGCCCGAGGTCACTGGCTAACCGAGCTGGTACCAACATTTGCCACCGACCGTATTACGGTAAAACTGACCGCTGCGCAGCCATTAAAAGAAACGTCAGTGGCACATATTTACCATTTTGCCTCGCATATCACCGGCAAATTAAGCTTACTCAATGCGAAACAAGCGGTCAAAAACGCTGAATATTTTGCAGAAGTGCTATTAGATGAGCCGTTACACATTGCATTCAATGATAAACTGATTATACGTAATGGTGATGATAGCCAAACCGTCGCCGGCGCACAGGTATTAGAAATTCATTCACCGAAACGCCATAAACGTAGCGAAGCTCGTTTAGCTTATTTAACCGCGTTAGCGCAAACCGGTAATTATGCACAACGTATCACGCTTTATCTGCAACACAATGTTCTTGCGCTGGAACGTTTATTATGGGACGAACAATTATTTGCGACAGAGATTGCCAGACTTGGTTTTGATACGAATGCCGAATGGCTTTATAGCCCAGCTTTCAAACAAGCGGCTCAACAAAAAATTTTAGCTAAACTAGCGGAATATCATTCGCTCCATCAAGATCAATTAGGCGTAGCGAAAGCCCGCCTACGTAGAATGGCATTATTGGAATTGCCTGAAAAACTTGGATTGGCATTTATTGATGATCTGTTGGCAACACAACAATTAGCCCAAACACGTGGCTGGTTGCATCTGCCCGATCACCGCATTGAGTTCAATCCGCAAGAATTGCAAATTTGGCAACAAATTCGACCGCTTTTCGAAGCAACCAACCAAGCATTATGGGTACGAGATATTGCAAATCAATTGGCAATTGATGAAACCGAAATGCGAAATTTATTATATAAAGCAGGGAAATTAGGCTATTTAATCCCTATTGTAAAAGACCGTTTCTTATTAAATGAACAAATTGAAGCCTTTGCACAATTGATTCGAGACTTTATTCTCCAACACGGCGAAATCTCGGTAAATCAGCTACGAGATGAAATTCAATACGGACGCAAGCTCACCGTACAATTAATTGAATATTTTGACCGTTGCGGCTTTTTACGCCGTAAAGGCAATGTGCATTTATTAAGAGACCATGACATTTTTTAATATGAAAAATAACAAACAAAATACACGTGCGATTGCCGCACAAATTATCTTACAAGTTTTAGATCAGGGGAAATCACTTTCCAGCCTACTGCCGGAAATACAAACCCAACTTGATCCGAAAGATGTTCCCTTAGTGCAAGAAATCACATTTGGGATCTGTCGTGTATTACCACGTTTGGAACTGGTGATTAAACAATTAGTCGCAAAGCCGCTTAAAGGCAAAACTCATTTAGTCCATTGTTTATTACTGGTAGGACTATATCAATTACTCTATATGCGAGTGCCTGCACACGCTGCAGTGGATGAAGTAGTTAATGCTACTAAAGTGCTAAAACTAGATAGCTTCAGAGCGCTAACCAACGGGGTATTGCGCCGCTTCTTACGTGAACAAGCACAGATTTTAGCGGTTGCCGATAAACATTGGCAGACGCTACATCCGGACTGGTTTGTGAATCGCATCAAAAAAGTGTACCCGCACTGGCGCGAGATTGTGGAAGCGAATAATCAGCGCCCACCGATGTGGATTCGAGCAAATCAGCAACATATTAAAGCGCAAGACTACGCGGTATTGCTCGGTGAGTTAGTTGCAAAAAATTCTGAAAATTCGACCGCTTGTGTGCCGGATTGCGCCATTTTGCTTGAGAATCCGGTACCGGTGGCTAAACTTATGCATTTCGAGCAAGGTTGGGCGACCGTGCAAGATGCGCATGCACAATGGTCTGCCGAATTACTCGGTGCAAAAAACGGCGAATTAGTGCTGGACGCTTGTGCCGCACCCGGTGGCAAAACCACCCATATTTTAGAAAAAGCACCGCAAGCACAAGTGATTGCATTAGACATTGAAGAAAACCGTCTCAAACGTGTGCGAGAAAACTTAGCACGTTTAGGGCAAACCGCTAAGGTAATTTGCGGAGATGCTTCAAAGCCGCAAGAATGGCTTGAACCGGATGTGATGTTTGATCGTATCCTATTAGATGCACCTTGCTCGGCAACCGGTGTGATTCGCCGCCATCCGGATATTAAATGGCTGCGCAAAGAACAAGATATTGCCGAACTCGCCGAATTGCAAAGCAAAATCCTGCACGCATTATGGCAAAGGCTAAAACCAAACGGCATTTTATTATATGCAACCTGTTCTATTCTGCCTGAAGAAAACGAGCAACAAATCAACCGCTTTGTCGCCCAGCAAACGGATGCCAAACTGGTAGAAATGGATTTTAACGGTGAAAAAACAGCAATGAAGCAATTCTTCCCTCAGGAAAAAGGCGGAGACGGGTTCTTCTATGCAAAGTTGGTAAAAACTGAATGAAAATAATTATTTTAGGAGCCGGTCAAGTCGGCTCCACTCTCGCAGAAAATCTGGTAAGTGAAGATAACGACATTACCTTAATCGACGACGATCAGGGGCGTTTAAACACGTTACAAGATAAACACGATTTACAAGTATTAAAGGGGAACGGCGCATCGCCGCAAGTATTACGAGATGCGGGCGCCAGTGATGCCGACTTAATTGTTGCAGTAACCGAAAGTGATGAAACCAATATGATTGCGTGCCAAATCGCTCATACATTGTTTCATATCCCAACCAAAATCGCCCGGATTCGTAATTCCGATTACGTACGAGAAAAGGAAAAGCTATTTACCGATAGTGCGTTGCCGATCGATCATATTATTGCGCCGGAAGTATTGGTAAAAAAAGAAATTCTGCGCTTAATTGATTATCCGGGTGCGCTGCAAGTGGCACATTTTGCCAATGAGCTTGTCAGCCTCGTCAGTGTAAAAGCTTATTACGGCGGCCCGTTAGTCGGCTATCCGATTTCGGCATTACGTGACCATTTACCTTATATTGAAACACGTATCGTCTCGATTTTCCGCCAAGACCGTGCCATCATTCCGCAAGGCTCAACCATTATCGAAGCCGGCGATGAAGTGTTCTTTATCTGTGCGACCCATAACATCAAAGCGGTTATGAGTGAGTTACAACGCTTGGACAGACCGCATAAGCGAGTGATGATTGTCGGCGGCGGTAGTATCGGCACCGGTCTGGCAAAAGATCTCGAAGAACAATGCAGCGTTAAAATGATTGAGCGAGATCCTCGTAAGGCGGAGAAACTCGCTGAAAAATTAGAAAAAGCGTTGGTACTGTGCGGTGACGCATCCGACCAAGAGTTACTATTTGAAGAACATATCGAAAATATTGATTTATTCCTCGCACTCACCAGCGATGATGAAGCCAACATTATGTCGGCGTTATTAGCAAAACGACTTGGTGCGAAAAAAGCGATTGTTCTAGTACAGAAAATGGCTTACTTACACCTGATTCAAGGCGGAACCATTGATATTGCGCTGTCGCCGAAACAAGCCACGATTTCTGCGTTATCCAGCCATGTTCGCAAAGGTGATATTGTGCAAGTCGCTTCATTAAAACAAGGGCAGGCGGAATGTATCGAAGCCATTGCGCACGGTGATGCGGAATCGTCTAAAGTTGTCGGACGTACCGTCCGAGAATTGAAACTGCCACAAGGTGCGATTGTCGGTGCGATCGTGCGAAATGAAGAAATCATCATCGCCCATAAATCCACCCAAATTGAAGAAAACGACAGAGTGATTGTGTTTGTGAACGACAAAAAACAAGTCAGCGAGATTGAAAAATTATTCCAATTAAGCACTTTCTTCTTATAAACTAAAATAAATAAAAGCCATAGTAAAAAATCGTTACTATGGCTATTTTTTTAGCTAATTCGGTAAATTCTGATCCATATCACAAAATAATAAAAAAAGTAGAACGGAATGTTTTGAGTCGGTTTCTTTCTTCTTTTGCCAGTGCTACTATCCTACCTAGAAATTATTAGATACCCAAATTAAACATTTACATTATCCACAGGAGAACACAAATGGAATATCGTATTGAGAAAGATACAATGGGCGAAGTTCAAGTACCTGCTAATCGTTATTGGGCGGCGCAAACCGAGCGCTCTCGTAATAACTTCAAAATTGGCCCGGAAGCATCGATGCCCGCTGAAATCATCGAAGCATTCGCTTACTTGAAAAAAGCCGCAGCCTTTGCAAATACCGATTTAGGCGTGCTTCCTGCTGAAAAACGTGACTTAATTGCAACCGCTTGCGATGAAATTCTTGATCATAAACTAGACGGCGAATTCCCATTAGTTATTTGGCAAACCGGTTCGGGTACACAGTCAAATATGAACCTCAATGAAGTTATCGCTAACCGTGCCCACGTAATTAACGGCGGCAAATTAGGTGAAAAATCGATTATTCATCCGAATGATGATGTAAACAAATCACAATCTTCAAACGATACCTACCCGACAGCAATGCACATTGCGGCATACAAAAAAGTGGTAGAACATACCTTACCTTGTGTAAAACGCTTACAAAAAACCTTTGCGGAAAAAGCTGAAGCATTCAAAGACGTGGTAAAAATCGGTCGTACTCACTTAATGGACGCAACGCCGTTAACATTAGGTCAAGAATTCTCTGCATATGCGGCACAATTAGCATTCGGTATTAAAGCGTTGGAAAATACTTTACCGCACTTATCTGAATTAGCATTAGGCGGTACAGCGGTGGGTACCGGTTTAAATACACCGAAAGGTTATGATGTGACCGTAGCGAACTATATCGCTAAATTCACCGGTTTACCGTTCATTACTGCACAAAATAAATTTGAAGCGCTTGCAACACACGATGCAATCGTAGAAACACATGGTGCATTAAAACAAATTGCCGTGTCACTTTATAAAATTGCCAACGATATTCGTTTACTTGCTTCAGGCCCTCGTTCAGGTATCGGTGAAATCTTAATTCCGGAAAATGAGCCAGGTTCATCAATCATGCCGGGTAAAGTAAACCCAACACAGTGTGAAGCAATGACCATGGTTGCGGCACAAGTGTTAGGTAACGATACGACCATTTCATTTGCCGGTACGCAAGGTCATTTCCAATTGAACGTATTCAAACCGGTTATGGCGGCAAACTTCTTACAATCAGCGCAATTATTAGGTGATGTTTGCGTATCATTCGATGAGCACTGTGCAACCGGTATTGAGCCAAACTTCCCACGCATTAAGCAACAACTTGAGCAATCATTAATGTTGGTAACCGCATTAAATACCCATATCGGTTATGAAAATGCAGCGAAAATTGCGAAAACCGCACACAAAAACGGCACAACCTTAAAAGAAGAAGCGATTAACTTAGGTTTAGTAACCGCTGAACAATTCGATGAATGGGTTCGTCCGGAAGATATGGTGGGCAGCTTAAAATAAGCTGTTAACTGACAGATAAAATAAGGGCTATCGTTTGATAGCCCTTTTTACTGTTTACAAGCGGTCTAATTTTCCGCTTTTTTTGCAAATAATCTGACAAAAATGAGCGCTTATTTCTTCACGCCGGTAATACGGCACCACTCTTCTTTTTCTACCACCGGATCAAGATTGAAGTCCGGCGCATAAGCTTCACAGACCGATTCCGCTTGCGTTGCTAAAATACCGGATAAACCTAAATCACCCTGTGGTTTCACCAAAGTAATAATATTTGGTGCAAGCTCTTTCAACGGGCCGGCAAGAATATTCGCCACCACTACATCGGCTTGTAGATCTTGCGGTTGATCTTTCGCTAAGAATAACTGTAAACGATCCGCCACACCGTTAGCTTCCGCATTATTACCCGAAGCTAAAATCGCTTGTGGGTCGATATCAATCCCGATCGCTTGTTTTGCACCGAGTTTAAGTGCCGCAATCGCTAAAATACCTGAACCGCAACCAAAATCGATCACCGTTTTACCGGTTAAATCTAAGCTATCCAACCATTGCAAACAAAGAGCGGTCGTCGGGTGCGTACCGGTACCGAAAGCAAGACCCGGGTCAAGCATCACGTTTACCGCATTCGGATCCGGCACTTCACGCCAGCTTGGGCAAATCCATAAGCGTTTACCGAATTGCATCGGGTGGAAGTTGTCCATCCATTCACGTTCCCAGTCTTTATCTTCAATTTGCTCGATCTTATGTGCAAAATCCGCTTCGACTAAATGGCTAGCAATTAATGCTTCAACAATCGCTTTCATATCGGTTTCCGCATCAAATAAACCCACTACGTCCGTATTACCCCATAAACGGGTTTCACCCGGTAGCGGCTCAAAAATCGGTGTATCCTGACTGTCCATAAAAGTGACCGACACCGCCCCGATTTCTTCTAAAAAATCACTGATTTGTTCTGCCTGTTTATCCGTACTATTTAAACGAATTTGTACCCATGCCATATTATTTTTTCCTTATTTTTATCCGATGTCCGAAATTAAGCGGATAATTTGTAAAATATCAGCCGAAAATGACCGCTTGTTTCCTATATAAAGAAGATTTTGTTAATTTCGCGAGTAAGATCGCAAAATTTACCCTCGTCCGCCAACCGTAATCTTATCTAATTTCACGGTAGGCTGACCTACACCGACCGGGACGGATTGTCCTTCTTTACCGCAAGTGCCGATACCTGGGTCGAGTTCCATTTTCTTACCGACCATTGAAACTTGCTGCATAGCGTCAATGCCGCTGCCGATTAAGGTTGCGCCGGTAACCGGTTTAGTGATTTTACCTTTTTCGATTAAATAAGCTTCTGCAGTTGAGAACACGAATTTACCCGAAGTAATATCCACCTGACCGCCGCTGAAATGCGGTGCGTAAATACCATAATCGACCGATTCGATCATTTCTTCAAAACTGTGCGAGCCTTCCGTGAGATAGGTATTGGTCATACGGGGCATTGGCAAGTGCGCATAAGACTCACGACGACCATTACCTGTCGGTGCAACACCCATTAAACGAGCGTTAAGTTTATCTTGGATATAGCCTTTCAAAATACCGTTTTCGATCAATACGTTACGTTGCGAAGGCACACCCTCGTCATCCACCGTAATCGAGCCTCGCACATCTGGCACCGTACCGTCATCAACGATAGTACAAAGCGGTGAAGTCACTAACTCCCCAATTTTGCCGGTAAATAGCGAAGATTCTTTACGGTTAAAGTCTCCCTCTAAACCGTGCCCAACCGCTTCATGGAGTAAAATCCCCGGCCAACCCGCACCCAAGACAATCGGCATCGTGCCGGCCGGTGCAGGCATTGCGCCTAAATTAACTAATGCCATACGTACCGCTTCTTTCGCCAAATAAACTGCTCGAGTGTCACCGGTCATTTCTCCGTTAACCACCTGCGGTTCAAAAAACCAATTTAAGCCGAAACGTCCACCGGCACCGGCAGAGCCTCGCTCACGTTTACCATTTTCTTCTACCAATACCGAAACTGATAAACGCACTAATGGGCGAATATCCGCTGCAAGCGTGCCGTCCGTCGCAGCCACTAACATTTCTTCATAAACTGCTGAAAGCCCTGCATTAACTTGAATCACACGAGGGTCTTCCGCACGTGCGACTTTATCGACTAAATGGAGTAGCTCAACTTTTTGCTCACGGCTTAACGTATCCAACGGATTGACCGAAGCATAACGTTGGATCGCATTCGTTTGTTTGAAACTTTTTACCGATAATTGACCGCTTGCATTAGTAATCGAACGGGCTGCGGTTGCACATTGTTCAAGCTGGCTCAAGCCGATTTGGTCTGCATACGCAAAGCCGGTTTTCTCGCCCGATACCGCACGTACACCGAAACCACGGTCAATATAAAAACCGCCCTCTTTGATAATCGAATCTTCTAACGACCAACTCTCGTCTTGGCTTAATTGAAAATAGAGATCCGCATAATCAATTTGGCGATTCGCAAAATGATCAAGCACTTTACTCAAGTGCGATAACTCAAGCCCACTTGGCGCAAGCAAGCTTTCTGAAACTTGGTTTAACATTGTTTTTCTCTTCTTAATAAAATTCTTTAAATTTTAACATATTCAAGTCGGCTCTCACTGCTCTTTTTCAAAAAGAGCCGCTGAATAATGATAGAATGAGGAAAATGACCGACCATAAATAAGGCGCAATATGTTATTTGATACACTTCGAAAACAATTTAAACACTACTTCCCGACCCAGCGAGATTTTGTGCTTGGCTTAAGCGGTGGTATTGATTCGATTGTGTTACTGCACCTGTTAGCCGAATTACAGCTCAACCTAAGAGCGGTACATATTCACCATGGACTTAGTCCGAATGCCGATAGTTGGGCAGCTTTCTGTGAGCAACTTTGCAAGCGGTTAAAAATCCCGTTTATTTTGCAAAAAGTTACGGTGGATCGCAGTGAAGGTATCGAAGCCGGCGCCAGAACGGCACGTTATCAAGCAATCGGTGAAATTATTCTGCCTAACGAAGTGTTAGTGACCGCTCATCATCTTGATGATCAAGCAGAAACGTTCCTGCTTGCCTTGAAACGTGGCAGTGGAATCAAAGGACTATCGGCGATGCAAGCGGTCGGATTTTGGCAAAATTTTACCATTTTTAGACCGCTTCTTAATGTGAGCAAAGCGCAAATCGAACAATATGCGCTGCAACAGCAATTAACTTGGATTGAAGACGAAAGTAATCACGACAGCCATTACGACCGTAATTTTTTACGCAATGAAGTGTTGCCGATTGTGAATCAACGCTGGCAGCATTTCAGTCAAATGGTGGCTCGTTCTGCACAGCATTGTGCCGAACAACAAATGTTATTGGAAGAATTACTCGCTCAAGAATTACAACACTATGCGGACTTTTCTGAAAAGCGCTTAAATATCAAAGAGTTCCCACAATTTTCTATGGCAAAGCAACAGCAATTAATTCGTTTATGGCTGGAAAAATGCGGCGCACAAATGCCAAGCACGGCACAGCTGATGCAAGTGATTCAGCAAACAATTTATGCGGATGCCGATAAAAATCCGCAGCTTAAATTAGCCGATTTTTGGCTACGCCGTTATCAACATCATTTATATTTAACCGGTGAACTGCTCGAGATAAACGATTTTTGCCAGCCGCTCTGCACACAACAATCGTTAACGCTACCGGACGGAGTCGGCGAGTTACAACATTTAGGCGACAGCATTATTTACAAAAAATCAGGTAAAATTGACCGCTTGTTATTGCCGGAAGCGTTAGTAAATGCTCCGCTGCAAGTAAAGTTGGCGCATCAGGGTAAAGTCAAACAGTATGGCAAGCCGATGCGAGAAGAAATGAAGAAACGCTACCAACAAGCGCAAGTTCCAGTCTGGTTACGTAAACGCACACCGCTTATCTTTTTCAGCGATCAGTTAGTTTTTCTTTGCCATTAAAAAAACCTGCTTTCGCAGGTTTATGGGTTATAAGGATTGGATAATATAGCCAAGTAAGACATAAAACCCAATGAGAAAAAACATCAATAAGCCTCTTGCTAACGATTTTTTTGATTGATGTAACTTATATAAAACCAATGCAATTACAAATAAGACTAATGGATAAATCCAGAAAGCCGTTGAAAACCAATTAATCTGAGCTGGACTTAACGCTAGGCTAGAAAATTTGGGTGAAACCAATAATGCAAGCGGCCATAATGCACAAGGTAAGCAAAAGAATGCTAATGCCCAATTAAATTTAGATGATGATTTTTGCATATTATCCTCGTGGATGAAATTGTTGATGTAGTGATTTTAAACGTGCTTTCGCGACATGAGTATAAATTTGAGTAGTAGAAAGATCACTATGCCCCAAAAGCATTTGTACCACCCTTAAATCAGCGCCATGATTGACTAAATGTGTTGCAAAAGCATGGCGCAATACATGTGGAGACAGCTTCTCACTATCAATACCGGCCAAAACAGCGTAATGCTTTATTCTGTGCCAAAAGGTTTGACGTGTCATTTGTTGACCACGGCGACTTGGAAATACAACATCTGATTGTATATTATTTAATAATATTGCACGCCCATATTGGAAAAATTCTTGAATCCAATAACTTGCCTCTTCACCTATCGGTACTAATCTTTCTTTATCACCTTTACCCACAACACGTACTACGCCCTGATGTAAACTCACATTGTCTATTGTGAGAGAAACAAGCTCGGTAACACGTAGCCCTGTCGCATAAAGTAATTCTAGCATTGCTTTATCACGTAACTCGACCGGATCTAACGTATTCGGACAATCCAATAAATCCATCACTTGCTCTTCACTTAAAGATTTAGGTAAATGAATCGGCTTACGAGGAGAAGTTAAAGTTAATGTAGGATCATCTTGTCGATAATTCTCTATATATAAAAAGCGAAAAAACTTACGTAGACAACTTAACATTCGAGCTGAACTCGTTGCCTTATAACCTTGTTCCAATCTCTCGCCAAGAAAAGACTGTAAGTCAAAATGATCTAAAGTAAGAAATGCTTTGGGTGTAGGCAACCATTCAGAGAAACTCTCTAAATCTAAACGATATGAAGCTGAGGTATTTTCAGATAACCCATGCTCTTGCCATAAGGTATCTAGAAATTGTTCAATAATAGGATCTAAACTCTTCATAAAGCTACTTTTGTTTCGGAATATTTTATTATTCTAACAGAAAACCTAACCTCAAAGAAAAAGTATAAATATGCAAAAAGCCGATTAGTATAAACTAATCGGCTTCTTAAATATGGCAGGGGCGGAGAGGCTCGAACTCCCAACACCCGGTTTTGGAGACCGGTGCTCTACCAATTGAACTACGCCCCTATTGGTATCATATATAGATAAAGCGAGTAACTAACTCGCTTTTAGATAAGTGGCGGAACGGACGGGACTCGAACCCGCGACCCCCTGCGTGACAGGCAGGTATTCTAACCAGCTGAACTACCGCTCCGCAAATTTAGTAGATTAACAGTGCCCTACTCTCACATGGGGAAGCCCCACACTACCATCGGCGTTACCGCGTTTTACTTCTGAGTTCGGAATGGAGTCAGGTAGAGCCACGGCACTATGGCTGTTAATCAAATTCTGTACTTATTAACTTAACTCACTTAGTTAAAATAAGCTAAGGTAATAAAAACCCGACGATGCTCTACTCTCACATGGGGAAGCCCCACACTACCATCGACGTAACGGCTTTTCACTTCTGAGTTCGGAATGGATTCAGGTGGGACAACCGCACTATTGTCGTCGGGAAATTCGGTTTAAATTCGAAACAAGCTGCTACTGATTTTTAGTTTAGTTCTCTTTAGCATTTATTTGCTTCATGCCCAAAAACACTTGAGCGTTGTATAGTTAAGCCTCTCGGGCAATTAGTATCCGTTAGCTCAATGGCTCACACCACTTACACACCAGACCTATCTACGTCGTAGTCTCCAACAACCCTTACAGTCTTATAGACTGGGAGAACTCATCTTGAGGCAAGTTTCGTGCTTAGATGCTTTCAGCACTTATCTCTTCCGCATGTAGCTACCCAGCAATGCCTCTGGCGAGACAACTGGAACACCAGTGATGCGTCCACTCCGGTCCTCTCGTACTAGGAGCAGCCCCTCTCAATTCTCCAACGCCCACGGCAGATAGGGACCGAACTGTCTCACGACGTTCTAAACCCAGCTCGCGTACCACTTTAAATGGCGAACAGCCATACCCTTGGGACCTACTTCAGCCCCAGGATGTGATGAGCCGACATCGAGGTGCCAAACACCGCCGTCGATATGAACTCTTGGGCGGTATCAGCCTGTTATCCCCGGAGTACCTTTTATCCGTTGAGCGATGGCCCTTCCATTCAGAACCACCGGATCACTATGACCTGCTTTCGCACCTGCTCGACTTGTCTGTCTCGCAGTTAAGCTTGCTTATACCATTGCACTAACCTCACGATGTCCGACCGTGATTAGCAAACCTTCGTGCTCCTCCGTTACTCTTTGGGAGGAGACCGCCCCAGTCAAACTACCCACCAGACACTGTCCGAGACCGCGTTCCGCAATCTTCGTTAGAACATCAAACGTTAAAGGGTGGTATTTCAAGGACGCCTCCACAATCACTGGCGTGACTGCTTCAAAGGCTCCCACCTATCCTACACATCAAAATTCAATGTTCAGTGTCAAGCTATAGTAAAGGTTCACGGGGTCTTTCCGTCTAGCCGCGGGTACACCGCATCTTCACGGCGATTTCAATTTCACTGAGTCTCGGGTGGAGACAGCCTGGCCATCATTATGCCATTCGTGCAGGTCGGAACTTACCCGACAAGGAATTTCGCTACCTTAGGACCGTTATAGTTACGGCCGCCGTTTACTGGGGCTTCGATCAGGAGCTTCTCTTTCGATAACACCATCAATTAACCTTCCAGCACCGGGCAGGCATCACACCCTATACGTCCACTTTCGTGTTTGCAGAGTGCTGTGTTTTTAATAAACAGTTGCAGCCAGCTGGTATCTTCGACCGGTTCAACCTTCGAGAGTAAATCTCTACAATCTACGCCGGCGCACCTTCTCCCGAAGTTACGGTGCTATTTTGCCTAGTTCCTTCACCCGAGTTCTCTCAAGCGCCTGAGTATTCTCTACCTGACCACCTGTGTCGGTTTATAGTACGGTTTAGTATAACCTGAAGCTTAGTGGCTTTTCCTGGAAGCGTGGTATCGGTTACTTCATCTCCGTAGAGACTCGTCATCACTTCTCGGTGTTAACGGAATTCCGGATTTGCCTAAAATTCCCACCTACCGGCTTAAACAGACATCCAACAGTCTGATAACCTAACCTTCTCCGTCCCCACATCGCAGTTATACCAAGTACGGGAATATTAACCCGTTTCCCATCGACTACGCTTTTCAGCCTCGCCTTAGGGGCCGACTCACCCTGCCCCGATTAACGTTGGACAGGAACCCTTGGTCTTCCGGCGAACGAGTTTTTCACTCGTTTTGTCGTTACTTATGTCAGCATTCGCACTTCTGATACGTCCACCAAACTTCTCAATTCAGCTTCATCCGCTTACAGAACGCTCCCCTACCCAACAGTATTTCTACTGATGCCGCAGCTTCGGTGACTAGTTTTAGCCCCGTTACATCTTCCGCGCAGGCCGACTCGACTAGTGAGCTATTACGCTTTCTTTAAATGGTGGCTGCTTCTAAGCCAACATCCTAGCTGTCTAAGCCTTCCCACTTCGTTTCCCACTTAACTAGTACTTTGGGACCTTAGCTGGCGGTCTGGGTTGTTTCCCTCTCCACGATGGACGTTAGCACCCACCGTGTGTCTCCTGAGTATCACTCTTCGGTATTCGCAGTTTGCATCGGGTTGGTAATCCGGGATGGACCCCTAGCCGAAACAGTGCTCTACCCCCGAAGGTGTCCGCTCAAGGCTCTACCTAAATAGATTTCGGGGAGAACCAGCTATCTCCCGGTTTGATTGGCCTTTCACCCCCAGCCACAAGTCATCCGCTAATTTTTCAACATTAGTCGGTTCGGTCCTCCAATTAGTGTTACCCAATCTTCAACCTGCCCATGGCTAGATCACCGGGTTTCGGGTCTATACCTTGCAACTCAAACGCCCAGTTAAGACTCGGTTTCCCTTCGGCTCCCTTATTCAGTTAACCTCGCTACAAAATATAAGTCGCTGACCCATTATACAAAAGGTACGCAGTCACCCCATTAAGAGGCTCCCACTGCTTGTACGTACACGGTTTCAGGTTCTATTTCACTCCCCTCACTGGGGTTCTTTTCGCCTTTCCTTCACAGTACTGGTTCACTATCGGTCAATCAGGAGTATTTAGCCTTGGAGGATGGTCCCCCCATCTTCAAACAGGATTTCTCGTGTCCCGCCCTACTTATCGTTAGCTTAGTACCATAATAATGTTTTCGGATACGGGATTATCACCCTCTACGATTGAGCTTCCCAGCTCATTCTCCTAACAAAACTATTATCACTAACAGGCTCTTCCGCTTTCGCTCGCCGCTACTTACAGAATCTCGGTTGATTTCTTTTCCTCGGGGTACTTAGATGTTTCAGTTCTCCCGGTTTGCCTCACTATCCTATGTATTCAGATAGTGATACTAGATTCTTCATCTAGTGGGTTTCCCCATTCGGATATCTTGGATTAAACGCTTCTTATCAACTCATCCAAGCTTTTCGCAGATTAGCACGTCCTTCTTCGCCTCTGATTGCCAAGGCATCCACCGTGTACGCTTAGTCACTTAACTATACAACCTCAAATGTTCTTATTCTTTCAAACTTCGCATTTGACGTTAGTTTTTAAACTAAACACTTAGCTGCTTTTGTTCAGCTAAGATTTTTTAACTACTCAGACTTTCAATGTATTCGTTATCACTTCCGCTTTAACGAACTTGAAAAATCTCTCAGTTTTTCAGCTTGTTTCCAATTTTTTAAAGAACAATTTAAGACAATAATTTGACTTATCATCATGACTAAATAAACAAACATTCTATTTATTCACTTAGTCATGATGATTGGTGGAGATAAGCGGGATCGAACCGCTGACCTCCTGCGTGCAAGGCAGGCGCTCTCCCAGCTGAGCTATATCCCCATACATCATGACTGAACATAATCTCACCTTTCAGTTTTCACTCGTTTAGAGTGGTGGGTCTGAGTGGACTTGAACCACCGACCTCACCCTTATCAGGGGTGCGCTCTAACCACCTGAGCTACAGACCCAAAAGGATGCCGGATTATATCCGTTTTCGTCTTCTTTCTATCAAACAATCTGTGTGAACACTTGCAGTCGCTTAATCTTGGTAAGGAGGTGATCCAACCGCAGGTTCCCCTACGGTTACCTTGTTACGACTTCACCCCAGTCATGAATCATACCGTGGTAAACGCCCCCCTTGCGGTTAAGCTATCTACTTCTGGTACAACCCACTCCCATGGTGTGACGGGCGGTGTGTACAAGGCCCGGGAACGTATTCACCGCAACATTCTGATTTGCGATTACTAGCGATTCCGACTTCATGGAGTCGAGTTGCAGACTCCAATCCGGACTTAGACGTACTTTGTGAGATTTGCTCCATGTCGCCATATTGCTTCCCTCTGTATACGCCATTGTAGCACGTGTGTAGCCCTACTCGTAAGGGCCATGATGACTTGACGTCATCCCCACCTTCCTCCAGTTTATCACTGGCAGTCTCCTTTGAGTTCCCGGCCGAACCGCTGGCAACAAAGGATAAGGGTTGCGCTCGTTGCGGGACTTAACCCAACATTTCACAACACGAGCTGACGACAGCCATGCAGCACCTGTCTCATGGTTCCCGAAGGCACTCTCGTATCTCTACAAGATTCCATGGATGTCAAGAGTAGGTAAGGTTCTTCGCGTTGCATCGAATTAAACCACATGCTCCACCGCTTGTGCGGGCCCCCGTCAATTCATTTGAGTTTTAACCTTGCGGCCGTACTCCCCAGGCGGTCGATTTATCACGTTAGCTTCGGGCACCAGACTTAAAGTCCAATCCCCAAATCGACAGCGTTTACAGCGTGGACTACCAGGGTATCTAATCCTGTTTGCTCCCCACGCTTTCGCACATGAGCGTCAGTACATTCCCAAGGGGCTGCCTTCGCCTTCGGTATTCCTCCACATCTCTACGCATTTCACCGCTACACGTGGAATTCTACCCCTCCCTAAAGTACTCTAGTTGACCAGTATGAAATGCAATTCCCAGGTTAAGCCCGGGGCTTTCACATCTCACTTAATCAACCGCCTGCGTGCCCTTTACGCCCAGTTATTCCGATTAACGCTCGCACCCTCCGTATTACCGCGGCTGCTGGCACGGAGTTAGCCGGTGCTTCTTCTGTAGTTAACGTCAATTACCAAATCTATTAAATTTGATACCTTCCTCGCTACCGAAAGAACTTTACAACCCGAAGGCCTTCTTCATTCACGCGGCATGGCTGCATCAGGGTTCCCCCCATTGTGCAATATTCCCCACTGCTGCCTCCCGTAGGAGTCTGGACCGTGTCTCAGTTCCAGTGTGGCTGGTCATCCTCTCAGACCAGCTAGAGATCGTCGGCTTGGTAGGCCTTTACCCCACCAACTACCTAATCCCACTTGGGCTCATCTCATGGCATGTGGCCTTGCGGTCCCACACTTTAATCCGAAGATATTACGCGGTATTAGCTACAGTTTCCCGTAGTTATCCCCCTCCATAAGCCAGATTCCCAAGCATTACTCACCCGTCCGCCACTCGTCACCCAAGGAGCAAGCTCCTTCGTGCTACCGTTCGACTTGCATGTGTTAAGCCTGCCGCCAGCGTTCAATCTGAGCCATGATCAAACTCTTCAATTCAAAAAGTTTAATCGCTCAATAAACTGCTTAGCTAAGTTTACATATTACTTTAAAAGTAAAAATGAATTTCTAGTTTAAGCACCTATTAAGACTTCAAAATCAAAAATATTTTTTAATTAAGTCAATCAACAAGTGCCCACACAGATTGTCTGATAAATTGTTAAAGAACGAAAAATAAAGTGGTCGGCGAGATAGGATTTGAACCTACGACCCACTGGTCCCAAACCAGTTGCGCTACCAAGCTGCGCTACTCGCCGTCAGTTACTCATAAGAGTATATTTTAAATGGGGTGGCTAATGAGACTCGAACTCACGACAACCGGAATCACAATCCGGGGCTCTACCAACTGAGCTATAGCCACCATTGCCGATTGAATATTGCTTTTGACCACTGGCGCGCTCGACAAGATTCGAACTTGCGACCTTTGGCTCCGGAGGCCAACGCTCTATCCAACTGAGCTACGAACGCTTACGATTTTCATCGTTTTGTTTAGTGCGTCGCAACGGAGGCGTATATTATAGATTTCACCTTACCTTGTCTAGCACTTTTTTTAAAAAAGTTACAAAAATACGTTCGCCTGCTTTTAATTTATTCAAAATGAATAATAATTGTCAATTTTGCTGTTTTTTATAGCTGTTTTGTGTAGTAGTAATACGCAAAGCGAATTAAATTTAATTGACGTCGCCAGCGTGTCGGTTGGCTCAATAAACGATATAACCACTCTAACCCGAGATCTTGCCAAATTTTAGGCGCACGTTTAACTTTTCCGGTAAATACGTCATAAGTGCCGCCTACGCCCATATATAAGCAATGCGGATGGGCTTGTTGAGCTTTTTGCATAAAAAGTTCTTGTTTCGGTGAACCCATTGCGACACTCACAAACTTTGCGCCGCTCTGACGAACTCTTTCAATCAGCGCATGTTCGTCTTCCATTTTAAAGTAGCCGTCTTGCGTCCCGACAATATTGACATTCCAAGCGGTTAATTTTTGCTGTACTTTTGCCAATGTCTCCGCAGTGCTTCCCACCAAGAATACCGGAACCGCTAACTCGCCGGCTTTCTGCATCAGCGCTTCCCATAAATCGGCACCGGCAATGCGTTCTATTTCTTGTATATTCGGATATTTCTTTTTAATAGCGCGGACAATGCTAATGCCGTCCGCATATTTATACTCAGCATTCTCCAGTAATTTGTTAACTTCGGCTTGTTGCTCGCTGATAATGAGTTTTTCCGCATTAATTGCAATTAGTTTGCCGGTTTTGATCGCTTGTTGGTTCATTAAAAAATCCACGAAGGTCATTTTGTCTTTTGCGGCAAGTAATTCAATGCCTCTAATGGTGACGCTTTGTATCATATTAGCCTTCTTTTATACGTGTAATGTTGTTAGCAAGTGTGCTAACCAGATAGGCGATTAGCCAACATAATGCAAAAATCACACTGAAAAAACTCAAGCGAGAAAAAAAGGCATCGCTCCCTTCTCGCACCAAAACAATGATATTGAATAAATTCGCAAAGCAATAAGCCTGAATCAGTGCGGCACGACTGGCTTGAGAATGTGTTCTGCCGTAATCAAGCAATCTATCGAAAGCTTTAATAAGTAAGCCAATAAATGCCATACCTAAAGCGATCATCGGAAAGCCGCCCATAATATAGAAAGAACCTAAGAGAGTCGGCGAAATGGCTAATCCGGAAAAATTACCTAATATTTCCCACGTAAAATAATTTGCCGTATTTAAAACATAGTCCGGTCTGTCCAACCATAGCCATTTAGGAATATACACATAAAAATCACGCACTATCGGCATCAATCCCTGATGTTCCATCGGTTGATCTAAAATTAAGGCAACATTTTCCCATGGTGAGAAGGTATCACGTGTTAAATATAAGAAAGTAAATAATGCTTCTTTACCGCTCACATTCAAGCCGTAACGTACCAGTGCTAAGACGAACATTGCACCTATCATTGCTACTCCCGCTATCACTAACCATTTAAAGCTAAGGTAGCGTTTATAAAGGCCAATAAAAAAGAACAACACAAATGCCAATGCCATATTGGCTCTGGTTCCGCCCACTGCTAAATAAGTGAGTACTCCAAATGCCACACCACAGCTCAGAAAAGTAACCCACGCTTTTTTATTGTTCGATAAGAAAAACATAATCAGTAGCGCAGGAATAAAGAAATAGAAGAAGCGTTTTAAAGCCACGCCGCTTACCGCTGCGGAAAAGATTTGGTTATATTGCGTAAGTTTAAAGAGTAGTAGCCCATTTATCGCAATAAACGCCACTAAACTCGCAATTGCCACTCCCGCTAACAGATAAGCGGTCACTTTTGCTTCAAATTTTGCAAATTTCTGTGGAAATTCGACCGCTTGTTGTCTTGTATCCACTCTTGATAATAATGAAGAATGATAGATAGCGTAATAGATGAGGTAACCGGATAAAGCACTAAATAAAGTTAGCAACAAGCTGTCCGCACTTTGTAGCTCAACATTAAAACCTAGAAATAATGTCAGCGATAACGGAAAACCTAAATAAAAAGTCACAAAATAAATAACACTAAATAATAAGTGGAACGAAAAAGGCTTTCGCTGATAAGCCATATAGCAAAGCGCTAAGAGCAGCCATGCCGACAAGATATAAAATCCACCGAGTAAAGCATATTCCATTATCATATTATTTTTCACTTACCTGCGTTAAAAGCGCTAACCATTGCGTACGATAATTCGGTGCAAAAAAGCTAATCGTACTTTTATCTAAATTCGCTAATTGTTGTTGAGTTTGTGCAAGCTTGGTCGGCGTTATCTCTTCACTATAGAGAAAAGGGACATTCTCCGCTTGCATATCAAGCGTAAAAGGATTATTACGACATAAAATCGTCGGGATATTTAGCTGCGTCAGTAAACAGATGGTTCCTATGCCCTGTTGACGTTCAAAGTTAAAATAGCCCGCATCGCATTTTGCCAATAGCGCCAAATAGTCCTCAAAATTCAATTGCTCCGTCAGAATTTCAATTGCATTTTCCGGAAATAATTTGACCGCCTGTTGCCTTACTTGCTCGATATAGTGCTGGTTATTCGCCGGATAACCCATTGGAATAATAATGCGAACCTGATCGCCCAAATGTTGCTTAATTTGTACCAGCGCATCTATATGACGATTCGACTGATCGCCCGAATTCCCTAATAAAACGGTTAATTGTGAATGATTCGGCACTATTTCTTGAGGCTGAAGATTTGCCATCTTGGTTGGAAAATATAATACGCTGTCTTGTGTAGGATCACGTTGCAACTTTTGATGTGCAAAAGCCAAATCTCCTTTCGTTCCCCATAACACCGGCAATTTATTTTGTGCCATACGGCGAACGGGATACATCATTTTAAACTTCCACGCTTTTGAGTCTTCATATAAATCCGCGCCCCAAATATGCCAATAGCAGCGAGAAGCAGGTAGATTCCCACTTAAAATTGCAAACCAAAGCGGAAAATTATACTGACCGTGCAAAATAAATTGCGCCTGCTTATCCAAACGAGCTTTACGCACCACCGTTTGAGCAATACTTTTTTTCGTGTCGAAACAAGAAAGAGATAGATTAGGGTACGCACTAAGTAGTGAGCGATCCGCTACAACATAAAAGAAATGCTGTTGACCATTTAATTGAGGCAACAGTTCGTTCTGGAAAAAGCTCAACACCGTATGATTATGATGTGGAATATCTGAGCCTAAAATGTGATAAATCGGTTTCATAAAATGCTTTCTGAAAATATATGACGCTTGTTATAGCCAAAGACAAAAGCGACCAATACTGATCGCCGAGATACGTTCTAATATTATGTTTTTTAAATGACAGCTTCAGATCAGTATAAAAATACTCTGATGATTAAAAGTTTATCATATGCCGCTTAGAATCAAAACAAGCGGTCAAAAACCACTAAAACTTTACCAATAAAATTAGGAATAATTTGCAATAAAAATAACCTATACCCTATTTTAAGTAGATAACTACGACTAGATCAAATTCCCTGCATTTTCCAAAATTTTCTGCTTTTTCTCCATTTTTGTTATCGCTATGATTGCGAACATTAATTCCTACTATTTTAGTAGGTTACTTATTTTATTATTTAAATTGGAGTAATTTTATGTACTGCGTTCAATGTGAACAAACTATGGTAACCCCGGTGGGAAACGGTTGTAGTTTCGGTCAAGGTATGTGCGGTAAAACGGCGGAAACCTCAGATTTACAAGACTTATTAATTGCCTGCTTACACAGTCTTTCTGCGTGGGCGTTAAAAGCGCGTGAACACGGCATTATCAACCACGATGCGGACAACTTCGCCCCTCGTGCGTTCTTTGCCACCCTAACCAACGTAAACTTCGATTCAAACCGTATCGTTGGCTATGCGCAACAAGCGATTATTTATCGTAACGAATTAATTAAAGCGGTCAGCGAAATTGAGCCGAACCCCACGCTCAACCATCCATTAGCACACATTGAACTCAAAGGCATTTCAATTGATCAACTTGCCGAACAGGCTAAAGAATTTGCATTAGATACAGATCGAGCGGAAATCGGTGAAGAAGTTCACGGCGTGCGTTTATTAGCGCTTTACGGCTTAAAAGGTGCGGCGGCTTATTTAGAACACGCTTATGTGTTAGGCAAATTCGATAACGATTTATATGTGGAATACCACGGCTTTATGGCTTGGTTAGGCACAAAACCAAGCGATTTAAACGAATTACTCGAGAAATCGCTCGCTATTGGTGCAATGAACTTTAAAGTGATGGCAATGTTAGATGCCGGCGAAACCGAAACTTTCGGCAATCCGGTGCCGGCAACGGTAAATATCCGTCCGGTGAAAGGCAAATGTATCCTGATTTCAGGTCACGATTTAAAAGACTTAAAAGAATTATTAGAACAAACCGAAGGCAAAGGCATTAATGTTTACACCCACGGTGAAATGCTACCGGCACACGGCTATCCGGAACTGAAAAAATACAAACATTTAGTCGGTAACTACGGTTCAGGCTGGCAGAATCAACAAAAAGAATTTGCGCGCTTCCCAGGTGCGATCGTGATGACATCAAACTGTTTAATCGATCCGAATGTGGGCGATTATGCCGATCGTATCTTCACTTGTAACATCGTAGGCTGGCCGGGTGTGGTGCATTTAGAAAAACACAACTTTGCACCGGTTATCGAAAAAGCGTTGGAATGTGAAGGCTTCCCATATACCGAATTAGAACATTACATCACCGTTGGCTTCGGTCGCAAGACTTTAATTGACGCATCGGACGCAGTAATTGATTTAGTCAAAGCGGGCAAATTAAGCCATGTATTTGTGATCGGTGGTTGTGATGGCGATAAAGAAGAACGCCACTATTACACTGATTTAGCCTATGCGTTACCGAAAGATACTGCGGTGCTTACGCTTGGTTGCGGTAAATACCGTTTCAACAAACTGGATTTCGGTACGATTGATGGCGGCTTACCTCGCTTACTAGACGCAGGTCAATGTAACGACACCTATTCAGCGATTATGTTAGCGGTAACGCTTTCGCAGAAATTAGGGATTGGCTTAAACGAATTGCCACTTTCGATTGTGCTTTCTTGGTTCGAACAAAAAGCGATTATCGTGTTATTAACGCTGTTAGCGCTTGGCGTGAAAAATGTTTATTCAGGCCCAAGCAAACCGGCGTTCTTAAATGACAATGTGATGAATTTATTACACGAAAAATTCGGTTTAAGCGGTTTAACTACCCCTGAACAAGATTTCGGTCATATCATCAATAAATAATCGGCTAATTAAAAAAGAGCGGTTAAATTTCGCAAAATTTTTGCAAATTTAAACCGCTTGTAGGGGCGGGTTCAGTGCCCGCCCGAAAAGAACAAGAAGGAATAATTAAAATGGCAAATACCAATAAAAACCCTTTATGTATTAACGAATTACAGGTTTATTCAATCGTACAAGAAGCGCCAAAGGTAAAAACGATTAACTTTATCGCACAAGATTTCTACCCATACCAAGCAGGGCAATATGCGTTAGTCAGCATTAAAAACACGCCGCATATTACTCGTGCTTATTCACTTTCTTCTACCCCGGGCGAGAGCCGTTTCGTGTCGATTACCGTGCGTGAAATTGAAGGCGGGGTCGGTTCGACTTGGCTTAATAATGAAGTGAAAGTCGGCGACCAAGTGTGGTTCTCGAATCCAATGGGCGAGTTTTCTTGCCAACAGGTGTTAGCAGATAATTACTTATTAGTCGGGGCAGGAAGCGGTGTTACACCAATTATGTCGATGGCTCGTTGGTTATTGGCAAACCGTCCGGAAGTAAACTTAACCGTTATCCATTCCGTACATTCACCGGAAGATGTAATTTTCAAATCGGAATGGCAAGAGCTACAAGCTAAATATCCGAAACTCAACTTAGTGATTAACGCTTCGGTCGGGGCAACCGAAGGCTTTGCAAGCGGTCGAATTTCGGCAGAAATTATCAAAAATGCCGTGCCGAATGTGAGCGATTACACCGTGATGACCTGCGGCCCCGAAGCCTATATGGTGGCGTTAAAAGATATCGTAACCGAATTAGGCGTAAGCGAAGATCGATTCTTTACCGAAGCTTTCTTTAATACTGCCTTAGCCGGTGAAATCAGTTCGGATAAGAAAACCACCTTAACCATCAACGGTGCAAAACAAATCACTGCAGAAGTGCCGGTCGGTATGACCCTATTAGCCGCATTAGAAGCACAAGAACAACCGGTGGTTTCCGGCTGTCGTACCGGTTTATGCGGTTTATGTAAAACCAAAGTCACCGGCGGTGAATATGAAGTGGTACACACCGGCGATTTAACCGAAGAAGAAATTGCACAAGGTTATGTGCTGGCGTGTAGCTGCCGTGTGAAAGAAAATGTGAGTGTCTCAGTCTAAATTCAACCTCAACAAATAATTAGCAAGTATTGTTAATAACAAAGCCCTCAGGCAGGATGTCCCGAGGGCTTTTTCTTTAATGCTTCATATAGTATTTGAATCCTGCCACGCATAGCAAGAAATAACAAAAGTAAGTGACAAAATAGGCTTGCGTTGCCCCTTCCGCACCATACGGCGGAATGAACAAATAGCCCATACCAACTAATAACGCTAATTGTAAGAACTCGGCTGCCGCATACAGTTTTAACGATGCCTTAGCCACAACCAAATAGCCGAATACATAAGCCATTACTTTAAAAACATCACCAAGTAACTGCCAGATAAACAGCGACTCCATCGCCAAGAAATCTTCGGTATAAAGCAGCAATATAATCCAATGCTTAAACATGAAAATGATAAAGCTAATCCCAATAACAGAAATACCGACAAATTTAAGCGCTTTAATCAGCTCTTTTTGCACCGCAAATTTTTCATGCAATTTGGCAAAAGTCGGTAACAAATAAACCGAAAATGCCGCAGTAATAAATTGTAAATAAGCATCGGAAATCTTACTCACTCCTTGCCATAAACCAAGCGCTTCTAACGAATGATGTTCAACTAATAAATCTCGCATCAACACATAAGCAACCGGCAAAGTTACTGCAGTCAGAAAAACCATCACGCTAAATTTCAGCAATTTCTTCGCGTATTCGGCAGAAAATGTAAAATTTCCCCAAAATTTGACCGCTTGTAGCTGCCTGCTTAAGAAATAACGAGCCGGCAAAAACACTAATGCCGGTAACACAACAAAACCGACTAATGCGCCTTGATAGCCATAGCTATATAAGCCGATGAGAAAAAAGATTAAGCCTAACAAAGAACCGATAATCACGCTCAATGCATTTGCTTTGACGTTACGATAGCCTTTTAAAATCGCTAAAAAATAATTGCTATTGGCAATCCCAAACTGCGCAACAGCAGTTGCCATAATCACGGCTTGATAATCTTTCGAATAAAAGAGCCATTGGCTAATCTGCTCGGCAAATAAGAACAAAATCAATGCCAACACACCGGAAAACAGCACAATAATGCGATTAGAGGTTGAGAGCAAAGCGGTTAACTTATCAGGCTGATGTTCAAATTCCGCCACATACTTGGTGACGCCGTTAAAAATACCTGCACCGGCAAAAACACCTAACACGGTAATTAGGGTCATAAAATTGGCAACTTGACCTAAGCCCGCCGTGCCGAATTGCAACGCAAATAACTTAATCAGTAATAACCCGACGACAATTTTAAATGCAGTAGAAAATGCCGTCCAAAGGGTTGTGCTACTTAACGATTTCATTGATGAAGAAATTCCAATACCGCCTCAATCACAAGGCGTAATTCTGCTTCCGACATATTATAAAATAAAGGTAAACGTACTAAACGATCGCTTTCCACGCTAGTGTATTGATCCTCACCGAAAAAAGTGCCGAATTGTTGCCCTGCCGGGCTTGAATGCAACGGAATATAGTGGAATACCGCTAAAATATCCTTTTGCTTCATCCATTCAATAAAGGCGCTACGTTCAGTTAAATCTTTAAATTTTAGATAAAACATATGCGCATTATGCTGACATTCCGCCGGTACTTGCGGTAACTGAATGCGTTGTTCCGCTGCAAAAGGCGAAAACGCTTCGAAATACTGTTGCCAAATACTCAAACGGCGCTGATTGATTTGTTCCGCCGCTTCAAGTTGCGCCGCTAAATAAGCCGCTTGTAAATCGGACATCAAAAAACTTGAACCGATATCACGCCACGTATATTTATCTACTTGTCCTCGGAAAAATTGGCTGCGATTAGTGCCTTTTTCTCGCACGATCTCAGCACGTTCTACCAATTTAGCGTCATTAATTAAGATCGCCCCGCCTTCGCCGCCTGAGCTGTAATTTTTAGTTTCGTGAAAACTATAACAACCTAAGTGCCCGATTGTACCTAACGGTCTGCCTTTATAAAAAGCCATCACGGCTTGCGCTGCGTCTTCCACCACATATAAATTGTGTTTAGCTGCAATCGCCATAATGCTATCCATTTCACAAGCAACGCCGGCGTAATGTACCGGCACGATGACTTTTGTACGAGAGGTAATCGCCGCCTCAATTTTCGTTTCATCAATATTCATCGTATCCGGACGAATATCGACAAACACAATTTTCGCCCCACGCAACGCAAACGCATTTGCCGTAGAAACAAAGGTGTAACTTGGCATAATCACTTCATCACCCGCTTGAATATTCAGCAAAATTGCCGCCATTTCAAGTGAGGCGGTGCATGACGGCGTTAACAACGCTTTAGGTGTGCCGAAGTGCTGTTCAAACCAGCGTTCGCATTGCTTGGTATAATAGCTATCGCCGGATAATTTCCCGCTATTAATCGCATTCTGTAGATAAGCCAATTCACTGCCAATGACCGGCGGTTTATTAAATGGAATCATATTTCATCACGTTATTTAAAGACAAAACCAATAGCTTGCCTGCTGAAGCGAAGCGCCTAATTTCTGATACAAGCGAATAGCGTTTAGGTTGCTCGTTTGAGTGGCAACCGCTAATGTTTCCGCACCTTGCTGTTGCGCCCAATTGATTGCCGCCTGTAATAATTGACTGGCGATACCTTGTCGGCGAAATGATGGAGCAACCGCCAGTAAACCAACCCGAGCCTGCTTATCTTGTACACGAACGCTAATTCCGCCCTGAATTTGACCGCTTACCGTTTTTAATACTAAGCAAACGTCATCAAATTCCGCTCGTACTGCGTTGCTAATCCACGTTTGGTAAAAACGTTGATTTTCTTCTGCGGAAAACCACGGCGCTCGAAAGCGACTCATAGGAAATGCCGTACCAAACAACGCTTGTAATGAAGTAATATCCGCTTCGGTTGCCAGCTGATAAGCGGTCATTTTTGGCAAAAAATTTACCAATGACAGACAGAAATCCAACTCGCCCTCAACAAACTGAAACCCTTGTTGCTGTACCAAGCGAATCTGTTCTATATCGTCTGCTGCAACTTTGATTTCGTAAATGTCTCGTCCGAAAAATTCGGATAGCCATTGATTCGGTGCAATTTTACGCTGCATTATTTTATCCATACGCCTCTTGTATCGACTAACCAGCGCTGCGGAATTGCCTCGGCCGACACCGCTTTAAACGATTGATGATCCACCAACAAGACTAAAATATCCGCCTGCTGTAACGCTTGTTCAAAGCTTAACAGCTCGACTTTATCTTGCAATTTTGCCGGTAAACGAGTGACATTCGGTTCCACCGCAAACACTTTACCGTTGTGCCAATTTGCAAGATTTTCGGTAATTTCCACCGCTGGGCTTTCACGCAAATCATCAATATCCGGTTTAAATGCCAAACCCAAACAAGCGATTTTTACCTCACTCGGTTTAACATTTTTCTCCGTCACACAATCCGCTAATGCCGCTTTTACTTTATCCATCACCCAATGCGGTTTGCTGTCATTCACCTCCCGTGCCGTGCGAATTAAACGCGCCTGTTCCGGCGCTTGCGAAACAATAAACCAAGGATCAACCGCAATACAATGCCCGCCGACCCCCGCGCCCGGCTGCAAAATATTCACTCGCGGGTGGCGATTAGCCAGCTCAATCAATTCCCAAACACTGATTTGCAATTTATCGCAAATCATCGACAACTCATTGGCAAAAGCGATATTGACGTCACGGAAGCTATTCTCGGTTAATTTACACATTTCCGCTGTACGGGCATTAGTTTGAATACATTCGCCTTTTACAAAAAGTTTGTATAAATCGACCGCTTGTTGTGCGCATTTAGCACTTAGTCCGCCAATCACGCGATCATTTTGGAACAGTTCCACCATCACTTTGCCTGGTAAAACACGTTCCGGACAATATGCGATACGAATATCGGCAGCCTCTCCGGCTTCATTCGGGAAGCTCAAATCCGGGCGAATTTCTTTCAACCACTGGGCTAATTGTTCCGTCGTGCCAACCGGTGAAGTCGATTCTAAAATAACTAAATTACCTGCGGTTAAATGCGGTGCGATCGCACGCGCGGCGGCTTCAATATAACTCAGATCCGGCTGGTAATGATTTTTGAAAGGGGTAGGAACGGCAATAAGAAAAGCATCGGCAGGCTGAACCGAAACACTTGCAGAAAGTAGCCCTTTTTCGACCGCTTGTTGGACGGCTTGGTCTAGGTCCGGTTCAATAATATGAATCTTACCTTGGTTAATGGTATTGACCGTATCGGCATTAATATCGACCCCCAAAACTCGGCAGCCTGCTGTCGCAAATGCCGCTGCGGTCGGTAGCCCGATGTAACCTAAGCCAATTACTGAAATGGTATTAAAAGTTGTCATTTGCTGATTTCCGAAAACCACCATATAACTACAGGTGGTAAAAAAAGCTTTGTGGACAGCACAAAGCTTATGAATAGAAAGTTTGTTTAATTGCAGTCACGATACGTTGGCAAGCCTGACCGTCACCATAAGGATTATGCGCTTGCGCCATCGCTTGGTAGGCGTTCTCGTCTTGTAACAAGCGCTCTACTTCCGCAATAATTTTTCGTGTATCCGTCCCCACCAAACGTACCGTGCCGGCTTTAATCGCTTCCGGACGTTCGGTGGTTTCACGCATCACCAATACCGGTTTGCCTAACGCCGGCGCTTCCTCTTGAATACCGCCGGAATCGGTTAAAATCAAATAAGCCCGATCCATTAGATAGACAAACGGCAAATAATCCTGCGGCTCAATTAGAAAAATATTTTGAATACCGGCTAACAAACGGCTGACCGGTTCGTGTACATTCGGATTTAAATGTACCGGATAAACAATTTGTACTTCAGGATACTGATTCGCAAGCTCAACCAATGCTTGGCAAATACGCTCAAAACCTTGTCCGAAACTTTCTCGGCGATGCCCGGTCACTAAAATCATTTTTTTAGTATGATCCAAAAACGGGTAACGTGCTGCTAATTGCCTTGCAAGCGGTTCATTATGACCAATTTTTTGCAAAATACTCAAAAGCGCATCAATAACAGTATTGCCCGTCACCCAAATAGATTGCGCCGCTTTACGCTCTTGTAATAAGTTGGCTTTCGCTTCTTGGGTTGGCGCAAAATGATAGTTGGCAAGTACACTCGTTAATAAGCGATTGCCCTCTTCCGGAAACGGTGAATATAGGTCACCGGTTCTAAGCCCCGCTTCAACGTGTCCGACCGGAATTTGCTGATAATAACAAGCTAATGTTGTGGCGAATGTGGTGGTGGTATCGCCATGCACCAACACAATATCCGGACGATACTCTGCAAATACCGCTTGTAGTGCTTGCAAGATTCGCACGGTAATATCGGTGAGGTCTTGTCCGGACTTCATCACATTCAGATCAAAATCAGGTCGAATCTCAAACAGTTCCAATACCTGATCCAGCATTTCTCGATGTTGTCCGGTTACGCACACTTTGGCATTAAATGCCGGATCATCCGCCAACATCTTTGCCAGCGGTGCCATCTTGATCGCTTCAGGACGTGTACCAAAAACGGTTAACACATTAATTTGTTTCGCCATTACCTTGCTTTCTGCTCAATAAACCCGAAAAAGAAACCAGCATGATACCGAATAATAATCCGCTTAATCCGCCAATCATTAACCAAAGCGATTGATTAGGAGAATGGGGTGAAAGCGGAACATTCGGTGCTTTGACGAAACGGAATGCCACCAATTTATCATCCAGCGGTTGTACTGAACGCATTAAAGCTAATTTCCCGTTCCAATCTTGCGCAGCAATTTGATTGCCTTGTTGCGTTGCACCTAATTTGATTTCCGCTGCCGTTTTCACTTGTTGAAATAAGATTTTCCATTTGGCAATCAGTTCCGCATTTAAGGTTTGTTTCGTCTGTTGATTAGCAAACGCAATAAATTGGCTCAGTAACTGTTGCGCTTCTTCCGGATTGACTGACGATACGCTTAAACGATCCGCCGGTTGACGTTTTGAAGCATTATCAAACACAAACTGGGTTGCCATTTGTTGTGCTACCACCGCAATCGGCTTATTTTCAAGCTGAGCCTTTAATTTCACCGTTTCCGTTTGCGCTAAGAAATTTACTAACACATCGACTGACGTAAGATTTCGTTTAAATTCCTCATACGCCGCCTGTGCCGCAAGTTCTTCCGCTTTTTGTGACACCGCCGGTGCTAAGGAAAGCGCACTTTTATCGTCTTTTAAGACATGGTAAGTGACATTATCACCACCATTTAAAAAACTATAAGTCGAATACAGTGCATAGTAATTGCCAAGCTCTAATACTCTCGGCTGATCAAACTGTGCGACCGATTTCCATACTGGTGTTTGTAACTGCGCTAAACCAAAAGCAGCGCCCGCACCGATGGCGGTAGTGAAAATAAGCGTTGTCGTACCTTTACATAATCTTTTGAAAAAGGCGCTTAGGCTGATTGATTGCTGTTGTTGCATAACAAAACCTTATGATTATTGCTCAAGTTTCAGCTTTCTTTTTGCTCTACGTTTCATTCGGCGAATCAAACGAGTAACACGCCAAGCATGCGTAATTGAGTAAGCATAGATAAAGAACAGCGCAATAAAACCAATAGTCATCACCCACTGGTTCCAATAGTAATATTCACCTAGCACGCCGATGGTAGAACAAATTGCCGCCCCGAAGGTAATCACCGCTAACGCTTGGCGCGAAGTTAATCCCGCACGCATCATTAAATGGTGTAAGTGTAAGCGATCCGGTCGAAACGGGCTTTTGCCCTTTTTCAAACGGCGAATAATTACCGCTACCATATCAATTAGCGGCACGGCAATCAGCCATAAACCGGTAATCGGGCTAATCGTATGCCCTTGACCTTGCGTGCTGAGTAACAGAATCCAAATAATAGTAAAGCCAATCAGAGTACTACCCGAATCGCCCATAAACACTTTCCACTTTGCACCGAAGACACTGAGGTTAAACAGCGCATACGGAATCAATACGACAATAATCGCAAAGCACCAATAAGCTAAGGTGTATTGCTCGTCCAGCCACATCAGCACACCGATACCGGCAAAACTGGCACTGGAAAGCCCCGCCAATAAGCCGTCAATTCCATCCACCATGTTAAAGGCGTTAATCACCCCGATGGTCACTAACACAGTGAAAATAATACCCAACACACCGAGTTCAATACTAAACGGTGCAATTACCTGACCTAAGCTATCCAACGAAAGCCCGTTATAAATCATCAAACCGGCTAGCGTTGCTTGGATAACGGCACGAATAAACGGGCTAACATCGAAGCGGTCGTCTAATACACCGATAATCAGCAACGAAGTCACCGCCGTTAAATACAACCACGGTAATCGCATATCTTGCCATTCCATAAAATAGAAGGTGAGATTGCCTAAAAATAAAGCAATTCCGCCGATTAATGGAATAAGCCCTTGGTGGCGCTTACGATAGTTAGGTTTATCCACCAAACCGATTTTTTCCGCCACAGGGCGCATAAAAATGAGACTGGCGAACGAGACAATAAAAACAGCTATAAAAGTAAGCCACATAAAGGGTTTACTCCCTCAAAACGAATGTACAAAAATGTGTGCAGAATATCATAAAGGGGCGGACTCTCAAATTTTTTTAAATTACTGAAGCTAAACAATCCTACAAACAAAATGTTCACTACTATTATATATTCAGCAAATAACACTTTGGTGAAACCATTTTTATCACATCTCTTCATCATTTTTTTTGAGATAGTTCACACTTTTTACTTTTTGTAATTGACTAACCATGATACTAAATTCTACTATCGTAACTAAATATAAACTGGCATCTGTTGTATTTTTACTTATTTGAAATAGAAAAGTAAAATTGCTGTTACTATCTTGCTACACTAATATCAAAGGGAGTATTTCTATGTTTAAGAAATCAATTTATTATCTTATTTGTATATTACCCATGAGTGCTTGCAGTATTAATTTCCTCAGAGCAGAGTTTGGATATATAGATCATTATATTGCATTAAACGACCTGATTAGATCTGAATGGCATCTAAAGAAAACAGGTATTAACCCATATAATATTCAAATACACCAAAGTGTTATACCAAATTACATTACTAATATTTACCCTAATGATAAAAGACACATAAACCTCTCCAAACAAGGTTATTTATTTGAAATACAAGACCCTGAATTAGTTAAAGAAAAAGATTTTCTTATCTCCTTATTCAATTCACCATGTAAAGCAAAAGTCATGAAGAATGATGAAATGAGCCATTATAAGCCTGCCGGCTTAGGATTCCCATTCGGTCGAATGAAAAGTATTATTCGCTGCCGAAAAGGATACTATAAATTAGAACAAATAAACCAACATACCTTTATTATCAAATATTAATTCAAAGGAGTTTTTCCATGTCTAAAAATAACGATACAATGGAACTAGATACTATTGAAGTCACTGGCAAATTAGATGACTCTGATAAATATAGCCGAGAGAAAAGTGATGATAACAATCACCATGACTACACCCCGTCATCAGTATGGAGTCTAAACAAAAAACTTACGGAGCAAGCTGCTGAAAGAATTGATAAAGTATATTCTGGATTTCCTACAGGAAAAGGATTTTATATCGTAATACATGAATATAAAGATACAATTATTGGTCACACTAATATAGAATTTGTTCACAACGCTAAAAGAGATGGTTGGTTTGGAGCTAATACTGAAAAAATTGAATTAGGAAATATAACAGGAGGAATATTTCCCGAATACATGGATTCCCAATCAAGAATAAGATATAAACCAAATAAACATTCATATCAAGTAATTGAAGTATCAAAAGAATCTTATAGTAAGGCATTAATTGAAGCTCAAAAGATGCACGAAAATACTAATGCAAAGAAAGAAGATTACGATATTATTGGTAAAGCACATAATTGTGTCGATTTTTCTATTGATATTTTAAAAAAAGCAGACATCAAGAATTCCGAGAAAATTGTTGCTAATTTTATGCAAGGAAAAACCTTAGCTAGTGGCTATGCAGAAGTAGTTTCTTTAATTACTAATGGAATTCCCGAAAATATTGCTTATGAAAAAGTTTTTTCTAATAATGAGTTTCAAGATTTCAAGAATATGAAGTACGATGATATACCTAGAATCATCGGAAAATATAGTAATTCTACTGGATTTAATTCGATTCTCTTTAATAAAGGAGATAGTAATGATACGTATGAGATAAACACAAATAAAAATATAATAATTTCAGACAGTGGAGGAAACGATACACTAAACATTCACCAGGATTTTAGTAAATTACTATTTAGAAAATCAGGAAATGACTTAAAAATTATAGATACGACATCTAGCAATGCCCTCTTAGTACAAAACTGGTTTAACTTAAAAACAGAAATGGTTGCTACTAAGCGCTGGAAAGGTGGTCTAAAAAGACGTTTCGTTACAGTTAACGAAATGCAAACAGTACCTGATAATTCTCATAAAATTGAGAAAATTGTGGCTAATGGTAAATATTCTTTATCATACGATAAAGTAGATAAGCTTATCGAAGCAATGGCTATTTTTAAGGATGATGGAAGTTTTGCTATTCCAGAGTACGTACGTCATGCTTTTATCAGAATGCCTAACCCCGAAATTTCTAAAAACTTAACTTATATTCAAGATTCTTGGGAAGAAATAAAATAGGATATTTATTTTGAATAATAACTTTGCATTAGATGGATTAATACTATTAGCTCAATTTCATAATATTCCAATATCCCCGGAACAAATCAAGCATAAATATGATATTTATGGGAGAGGGCTAGACTTACAATCTTGGCTACTAGCTGCGAAAGAGTTAGGATTAAAAGCTAAAGTAGTCCAAAAGGATAAAGTTCGTCTTCCATTTATCAACTTACCTATTATGGTATGGGACAAAAAAACAGCTAATCATTTCGTTTTAGCTCAAATAAATTATAAAACCAACCAATATTTGATTTATGATTTTGCTCTTGATAAAACTATCTTATTATCTGAATCAGATTTTGAACAACGCTATAGCGGCGAAGTTATCCTTGTGACTTCTCGTTTTTCAACTCTAGGCTCTTTAGCGAAATTTGATTTTACATGGTTTATTCCTGCTATTATCAAATATCGTCGGATTTTATTTGAAGTCTTATTAATTTCAGTTGCCTTACAAATTTTTGCCTTAGTCTCGCCTCTTTTCTTTCAAGTTGTAATGGATAAAGTTTTGGTACATCAAAGCTTTAGTACCCTCAATGTAGTTGCAATAGGTCTTATGGTTGTAAGTATTTTTGAAATACTATTAGGAGGTATACGTACATTTATATTTTCTCATACAACTAGTAGGATAGATGTTGAATTAGGGGCAAAACTATTCCGCCACTTGCTTTCATTACCTATTGCTTATTTTGAAGTTCGCAGGGTAGGAGAAATTGTAGCTCGAATAAAAGAGTTAGAGCAAATCCGAAATTTCTTAACAGGGCAAGCCTTAACAGCTGTATTAGATCTAATATTTTCCCTCTTATTTTTAATAGTCATGTGGCAATATAGTACTTGGTTAACATTAGTTGTTGTTATATCTCTACCGCTATATGCTATATGGTCTGCAATAATCAGTCCTATATTAAGGCATCGTTTAAATGACAAATTCTCCCGCAATGCGGATAACCATTCTTTCTTAGTTGAATCTGTTAGCGCCATGAATACAATTAAAACAATGGCAATTAGCCCGCAAATCACAGAACACTGGGATAAATTACTTGCTAGTTATGTGTCTTCCAGTTTAAAAGTAACTAAACTCACTACTCTCGGTCAACAAGGAATACTTCTAATTCAAAAACTAGTTGCGGTAGCCAATCTATGGATTGGAGCTCATTTAGTTATCAATAACGATATTACTATTGGACAATTGATCGCATTTAATATGTTAGCGAGTCAAGTTATGAGCCCTGTTATTCGTTTGGCGCAGTTTTGGCAAGACTTTCAACAAATAGGTATATCAGTTAGCCGTTTAGGTGATATTCTAAATATACCAACAGAAAGTTCTAAAAGTACAATTGCATTACCCCAAATTAGAGGGGAAATAGAATTTAAACAAGTATCGTTTCGATATCGCCCTGATGGAATGAATATACTAGACGCTTTATCATTTAAAATTCAGCCTAGTGAAATTATTGGTATAGTAGGACGTTCAGGCTCAGGCAAAAGTACGGTGGCAAAACTGATTCAACGTCTATACTCACCTTTACATGGTAGGGTTTTAATTGATGGACAAGATCTTGCTCTAATTGATCCCATTTGGTTACGCAGGCAAATGGGAATTGTCCTCCAAGATAATATTTTACTAAATCGTTCGATTCGAGATAATATTACTTTAGCAGAACCATCAATTTCTATGGATAAAATTATTGCTGTAGCGAAACTTGCTGGAGCTCACGAATTTATTATCAATTTGCCTGAGGGTTATGATACTTTAGTTGGTGAACAAGGTACTAATTTATCTGGTGGACAAAAACAACGTATCGCTATTGCTAGAGCACTAATTTCTGATCCCAAAATTCTTATTTTTGATGAAGCAACTAGTGCACTAGATTATGAATCGGAACATATAATAATGCAAAACATGAGAAACATTTGCGCGGGGCGAACTGTTATCATGATTGCTCATCGTCTTTCAACAATTATGCATGCAGATAGAATCATAGTAATGGATAAAGGGAAATTGGTTGAGCAAGGAAATCATTACTCATTACTTGAATTACAAGGAATTTATTACCATCTTTATCAGCTACAATCACACTAATTATGTTTTTTCTTAAATTACAAGCTATTAAAGATCTAATTCAGAAATATATCTCCATTTTTATGTCTGTTTGGAAAGGGCGCAAACAATTAGAGAATTTACCTAGAACAGCAGATGAGATAGAATTTCTACCAGCACATCTTGAATTATGTGAAAAACCTGTTTCAGGCTTGCCTAAATGGTCTGCAAGAGCAATGATTACATTTTTATGTCTTACTGTATTATGGGCCAATTTTGGAAAAGTTGATATAGTTGCTGTAGCTCAAGGGAAAATTACTACAAGTAGTAAGAGCAAAAATATACAACCTTTAGAAACAGCAATAGTTAAACAAGTATATGTGAAAAATGGTGAGAGAGTTCATAAAAACCAGCTCTTAATTTCATTAACTACTACAGGGGTCGATACCGACTTATTCCAATCTCAAGAAACATTAATAGCAATGGAGTTAAGCCGTCTACGTTTACTGGCCTTACTTGAAGGTATTGAACAAGAAAATAAGCCCATTCTAAAAAAGCCCTCTATCGTATTACCAATAACAAAATTAAAGCAAGAGCAAGAACTTGCTATTAATCAGTATTATGCATGGAAAGCTCAGAAACAGAAATTAACAGCTCAAATTGAACAAAAGCAAGCAGAAAAACAAACTATTTTAGGAAATATTGATAATTTAGAAAATATCCTTCATTATGAAAAGGAAAGAAATCATGATTTATATAAATTATATAAACAAAAAAGTGCATCTAAACATGAATATTATCAACAAAAAAATAAAGTTTTAGAAATCGAAAGTAATTTAATAACTCAAAAAAATCGCTTTAATGAAATTGAAAAAGAAATCATACAATATCAACAAGAATATCATAATTTCATTACTTCATTTAAACGGGATTTATTATCTGAATTAAAACATATATCTAATAATTTATCTCTAGCATCTTTAGACAAAGTAAAAGCAGAGCAAAGGCATGCTTTTATGGAGCTTCGTTCTCCTATAGATGGAGTTGTTCAGCAGCTTCAAACTTATACTATTGGAGGAGTTGTTACAACTGGGCAATCATTGATGATGATTGTTCCAGAAGAAGATAAACTAGAGATTGAGGCGGTTATTAATAATAAAGATATTGGTTTTATTAGAGCTGGGCAAGATGTTATTATAAAAGCTATAGCTTTCCCATATACAAAATATGGTTATATTACTGGAAAAGTAAAGAATATTAGCCTAGATGCGATTCAAGACGAAAAATTAGGATTTGTATTTAATACCACTATTTCTATGGATAAAAATTATTTGCTTATAGATGATCTACCATTATACTTAAAGCAAGGAATGTTAGTTTCCGTTGAAATTAAAACAGGCAAACAAACCGTCATAGATTATTTTCTCAGCCCTCTTAATTCTACAATTAATGAAAGTTTAAGAGAACGTTAAAAAAACAAACCATGTGAAAAATAATTGTATAGTCTATATAATTACTTAATTATAAATCTTTTTATTTGTTGCACTTAGAATATAAATTCAAGAGAATAAGGGCTATATTTATCAAGTAAGGAAAACACTAATGACCCTCTCAGAACAACTGTTTGAAAAAGCTCAGAAAGTTATCCCCGGTGGTGTAAATTCACCGGTGCGTGCATTTAAAGGTGTAGGCGGAACACCGGTATTTATCCAAAAAGCGGAAGGTGCGTATATTACCGATTCGGACGGTAAGCAATATATTGATTATGTCGGTTCTTGGGGGCCAATGGTATTAGGTCATAATCACCCGGCAATTATTGATGCGGTACTGAAAGCGGTACCGAACGGTTTAAGTTTCGGTGCGCCGACCGAAAGCGAAATCACTCTCGCTGAATTGGTTACCAAATTAGTCCCTTCTATCGAATTAGTCCGTATGGTCAGCTCAGGTACCGAAGCAACCATGTCGGCGATTCGTTTAGCACGCGGTTATACCGGTCGTGACAAAATTATCAAATTTGAAGGCTGTTACCACGGACATTCCGATTCGCTATTAGTAAAAGCCGGTTCCGGTGCGTTAACCCTAGGTCAGCCAAGCGGTCCTGGTGTACCTGCTGATTTTGCGAAGCACACGCTCACTTGTACTTACAACGATTTAGATTCGGTAAAAACCGCTTTCGAACAATATCCGAATGAAATTGCATGTTTAATCGTTGAGCCTGTTGCCGGCAATATGAACTGTATTCCGCCGAAAAATGATTTCTTAAAAGGTTTACGTGCTTTATGTGATCAATACGGTGCAGTGTTTATTATCGATGAAGTAATGACCGGTTTCCGTGTCGCATTAGGCGGTGCGCAAGCCTATTACGATGTTAAACCGGATTTAACTACACTCGGTAAAATTATCGGTGGCGGTATGCCGGTTGGTGCATTTGGCGGTAAAAAAGAGATTATGGAATACATTGCACCGACAGGGCCGGTATATCAAGCAGGTACACTTTCAGGCAACCCGATTGCGATGGCAGCCGGTTTAGCTTGTTTAACCGAACTATCCAAAGCGGGCAACGAAGAGAAACTTGCTGCACAAACTAAAACATTGGCGGAAGGTTTTAAAGCATTAGCGGATAAACATAACGTACCGTTAACCGTACAATATGTCGGCGGTATGTTCGGTTTATTCTTTACCGAACAAGCGGAAATCAATAATTTCCAAGATGTGATGAAATGCGATGCGGCGAAATTCAACCGTTTCTTCCATTTAATGTTAGAACAAGGCGTGTATCTTGCCCCAAGCGCATTTGAAGCCGGCTTTATGTCTCTTGCACATAGCGATGAAGATATTCAAGCGACATTAGCAGCGGCTGACAAAGCGTTTGCAGCACTCTAATCCATAAAACAAGCGGTTAAATTTCAATGTTTTTTTGCAAAACTTTCTCGAAATTTAACCGCTTGTTCCATTCAATGCTTATTCAATTCTTAGCTAAAAGCGTTCCATTCACCGTTGACTGCACAACCAATCACTTCGAAACGGTTGGTAAAAACGGTCAGATTCGCAATTTTACCCACTTCAATCGAACCTAAACGATCATCAACACCAATCGCTTTCGCCGGATAGTAATTACACATTCTCAGCGTTTCGTCTAACGGAATCCCCACTTCTTGCACCGCATTTTTAACCGATTCGATCATCGTAATTGATGCACCGCCTAAAGTGCCGTTAGCGTCATAGCATTTACCGTCACGCACATACACCGTAGTACCGACAAAATCAAATTGTTCGATATCCGAACCTGCCGCTGCGGTGGCATCGGTGACGATACAAAGCTTGTCGCCTTTAGCTCGTTTGGCGATTTTGACATTACCGAATTCTACGTGTAAGCCGTCCACAATAATACCGGTATAAACCTCATCGCTGTCTAACACGGCGCCGACAACGCCCATTGCACGTCCGGAACTGATCGGCGACATCGCATTGTGTAAATGGGTAGCAAAGGTTGCACCGTTAGCAAACGCTTGTTTTGCCACTTCATAAGTGGCGTTCGAATGCCCAACCGACACAATAATGCCGCTTTTCACAAAATCAGGAATTGCTTTTGCGGTCGGGTTTTCCGCCGCTAAGGTAATTTTGGTGATCACATCAGCGTTATCACATAAAAACTGCTGCATTTCGGGGCTGATTTCACGCACATATTCGGCACGATGTACACCTTTTTTCTCAAGGCTGAGATAAGGGCCTTCCAAATGCAAGCCGAGCGCTTGGTTTTGATATTTCTGCAAATAATCACGCATCGCCGCAACTACTTGTTTCATTCCCTCATCAGGCGCAGTAATAAAGGTCGGCAAATAACTTGTCGTGCCGGAACGTAAATTGGTTTGCTGCATAATTTCAAAAGTGTTAACTGTCGGTTCACTGTTTACCATTACGCCGCCACAGCCATTTAGCTGTAAATCAATAAAACCGGCGGTGAGATTATGCCCTTTTAAATCAATACGTTGGATATCGTCCGCTAATTGTTCTTCACGTACAATCGCTTGAATTTTGTCATCTTCAATAACAACTGCGTGCCCATATAACACATCTTTAGCGGTATAAATTACACTGTTGGTGAAAGCATATTTCATTCTTGTTCTCCAAAGGAAAAGGTCTGTTAATAGTGTAACAGACCTTAAAACTTACAACACGCTTTGAATTGCATTTGCTTCTAGTTGGGTGAAATATTTCACGGTTTTGACTTTGAGTTCTTGGGTTGCCGGTTCGTCACACACCACAATTCCCCGTTCATGCAATTGCAGGGCACTAACCGTCCACATATGGTTTACCGCCCCTTCCACACAAGCCTGTAATGCCAATGCTTTATTGTGGCCGGTAATCAGTAACATCACTTCTTCCGCATCAAGTAATGTCGCTACCCCAATGGTTAACGCATATTTCGGTACTTTAGTAACATCATTATCAAAAAAGCGAGAATTCGCAATCAAAGTATCTTCAGTGAGTGTTTTAATCCGAGTACGTGAACGCAAAGAAGAAGCCGGTTCGTTAAAGGCGATATGACCGTCCACACCGACACCGCCCATAAACAGGTGAATTTTGCCGTACGACTGAATTTTCTCTTCATAACGGCGACATTCCTCATCATGATCCTCGGTATTGCCGTTCAAAATATTGATATTTTGCGGCTGGATATCGATGTGATCAAAGAAGTTACGGTGCATAAAGGTATGGTAACTCTGCGGGTGTTCCTTAGGTAAGCCTACATATTCGTCCATATTAAACGTAACCACATGCTGAAAGCTCACTTCGCCGGCTTGGTATAAACGAATCAATTCCTGATAGGTTTGTAGCGGCGTACCGCCGGTCGGTAAACCTAACACAAAAGGACGATCAGCCGTCGGTTGAAATTGATTGATTCGTTCAACAATATGACGAGCAGCCCAAAGGCTTACTTGCTCACTGGTTTGTAATGGGATAAGACGCATAATATTTCCTAATTATTGTTGTTATATATATGACAAGCGGTCAAATTTTATAAAAATTTTGCATAAAGCGCTTTTGCCACTTCAAGTTGTTTATCGGTTGCTTTGGCGGTCATCGGCTCACGGCAATAACCGGCTTCTACACCTTGTAATTTAAGTAATTCTTTAATGGTGAGATATAAACCGTTCGCTAAAATGCCTTCAATCAAATCATTGGTAACGTGTTGTACCGCTAACGCTTCCGCCAATTTACCTTGTTTGGTCAATTCAAAAATTTGACGAGCGCGCGGGGCGTTCACGTTGAAGGTCGAACCGATTGCGCCGTCCACACCTAGTGCTACCGCCGGTAACATCATTTCATCAAAACCCGCCCAAATTAAATGGTTCGGATAGGCTTTTTTCAAGCGTTCTAATAAATAAAAATCGCCCGCGGTAAATTTCACCCCTAAAATTTTCGGATTTTTATACAATTCGCCGAACTGCTCTACACCGATATTCACACCGGTTAAGAACGGAATCGAATAGACGATCATATTGTTGCCGGTTTCCGCAATAATGGTGTCGTAATAATGTTTAATTTCGGCAAAACTAAATTTGTAATAGAACGGTGTCACTGCCGATAAACAGTCATAGCCTAATTCGGTTGCATATTTACCTAATTCGACCGCTTCTTGTAAATTCACGCTACCCACTTGAGCAATCAGCGCAATTTGATCTTTCGCTTCGTCTTTTGCGATACGGAAAATTTCTTTTTTCTCTGCGGTGGAAAGCATAAAGTTTTCGCCGGTTGAACCGCCGACATATAAACCGTCCACTTTCATTTTGTCGATATTATGACGAATAATTTGGCGTAAGCCTTTCTCATTAATTGAGCCGTCCTCGTTGAATGCCACGAGTAACGCACTAAAAATACCGGTTAAATTTTTCATATTATGTTCCTTAAATTTAATTAAAAATGTTGTTCCGCCCATGCTGCCGCACCGATTAAACCGGCATCGCCGCCATATTTCGCTGCTTCCAATTCACAATGATAGAAATGCGGCATTTCGGCTAAATATTGTCGTACAAGCGGTAAATAGCCTTCCGCCAAGCCGACACTGCCGCCGATCACCACTTTTTGCGTATCCAAACCAATGGTTAAATCCGCCACTAAATTGGCGATCGCTTTTGCAGATTTTTCGACTAATTCGACCGCTTGTACTTTGCCCGCTCGGAATTGCTCAAACACTTGTTTCGGGGTACAAGGCTCTGCCCATTGGCTTGAAACCGCTTCGATAGCTCGCCCGGAAGCAATCGCTTCCACACAACCTCGGCGACCACAGCCACAGATTGGCCCGTTCGGATCCGCTAAGGTATGCCCGATATGTCCTGCTACGCCATTCGGTTGGGTTAGCAATTTGCCGTTTTGGATAATGCCGCCACCAACCCCGGTTGAAACGGTAATAAATACGAAATTTTCGACCGCTTGTTTATCTTGATGTTGATATTCGGCACAAGCCGCCGCTTGTACATCATTGAGTAAAAAAATCGGTTTGTCAGTATGACATGCAATACTTTCTTGCAACGGAAAAAAAGCTAACCCACCTAAATTTTTCGGGTTTAATGCGGTCAAAACACCGTTATTGATAATACCGGTTGAAGCCACCGACACCGCATCAAACTGCCCTTGGTACTGTTGCAAAATGTTCGCTAAAGTGTGGTGCATCGCTTCCGCCGCATCTTGTTGTGGTGTACTGATTTGTCGGCGTTGGGAAATTAGCCCATTTTCGACTAACGCTGAAGCAATCTTAGTACCGCCAATATCTAATGCTAAACAACGCATAAACGCCTCCTAAGCTTTCGCCGTTTTGATTGCATCAGCAAACCAACCGACAATATGTTCTAGGCGAGTTAATGCCGAACCGACCGTGACGCAATCCGCGCCGATTTCAATCGCGGTTTTTGCCAGTTGTGGTGAGTTATAACGCCCTTCCGCCATCACGAAGCAGCCCGCTGCTTTTAAGTCTTTAACTAACTGATAATCCGGTTCATTCGGTACTTCCCCGCCGGTATAACCCGACATTGTGCTACCGACAATATCAAAACCGAGTTGTTGGCAATATAGCCCTTCTGCCAAGGTCGAACAGTCCGCCATTGCCAAACAGCCTAGCTCGTGAATCCGTTTCAACGCCGCTTCAATCGTGACCGGTCGCACCCGATCCGTACCGTCCACCGCAATAATATCCGCACCGGCTGCCGCTAAATCTTCAATATCTTGTAAAAACGGCGTAATGCGTATCGGGCTATCCGGTAAATCACGCTTTACAATCGCAATGATCGGCGCTTTTACAGTTGGACGTGTTGCCTTTAAATTATCTACCCCTTCAATACGTAACCCTGCCGCTCCCCCGATAATCGAAGCTTGTGCCATTGCTGCGACAATCTCCGGCCTATCCATCGGGCCGTCATCAACCGGCTGACACGAGGCGATTAAACCGTTTCGAATCGTATTTAATATTTCCGTACGAGATAACTTTGACATATAAACTCCTTGAGTCTGTTATGCTTTCCAACACACATTACACATAAGCTTCTAATAAGCGGCGTAAGATCGCATAACCCTGTAAATTGAAGTGCAAACCGTCCGTTGTAAATGCCGCATTGAGGTTTCCCTCTGAATCCGCAAATGCGTCAAAGGTTTTAACAAAAGTAAGATTTGCCGGACAATGTTCGCTGAGATAGGCATTAAGCTGCTGAATTTGGCTGTTCGTGACTGTATGAATATGACGAACAGGCGTGGCTTCCAACAAGAAATAACGGGTATTTGGCATTGCAAGCGGTTGAATTTGCTGAATAATTTGCAATAACCAATACATGACTTGGGTAGGAGAATAGTCAGGCTCTTTCACAATATCATTTACGCCTAAGAAGAGAAAAACCTTTTGCCCTAATGAAGTAATGCGTTGCGGTTTCGCAATCACGTCTAAGTATTGGCGGGTACTCACACCGGAAATGCCTAAATTTGCCACCGACAAACCATTAAGCGTCAGTTCATGTTGCCAATCACTCCACATATCAAATAAAGAATGACCAAGCAAACTGATGTCCGCAATACGTTTAAACTCCGTATTTTTTGCGAGATAACGCCGAACAATATCCTCATCTGACAACATTTCTCCAAACCTCATAAACTTTATGAATAAATACGCCATTTATTATATCCATAATGGCGTAATTTTCATTTAGTAAAATAGAAATATGTGAACTACTTCTCATTAATTCTTGGAAAAACATCAAAAAACAATGAAATTAAAGGAACAAAAATGGAATAAAATGCATATATAAGCGGTAATTTTCCACCTATTTTTTACAGATTTTGCTACAATCTTGCCATTTAGTGAAAATTCAACCAGTTATTAAGAACAGAGAAGAGATATGACAGTCAGCACCTTTAACCGCTCTTGGGCAAAAGTAATTGTGAATGCCTTATTACGTTATGGCGTGAAACACTTCTGTATCGCACCGGGTTCACGTTCAACACCTTTAACACTCGAAGCGCTTCAGTTGCAACAAGACCAACAAGCGCAATGCCACAGCCATTTTGATGAGCGTGGATTAGGCTTTTTTGCCTTAGGTATTGCTAAAGCGACCAATGATCCGGTAGCGATTATTGTGACCTCAGGCACAGCGGTGGCAAACCTTTACCCTGCCGTTATCGAAGCTAGTCTCACTCATCATAAATTGATCGTACTTTCTGCTGATCGCCCACCGGAATTAATCGGCTGCGGTGCAAATCAAGCTATTCCACAACAAGGTATTTTTGCTAATTATCCGGTTGCGAGCGTTAATTTACCAAAACCGGCGGAACACTATAACGCAAGCTGGTTAGTCGCAACTATTGAGCAAGCCTGTGTCACGCAAAACCAACAAGGCGGCGTGGTACATATCAATGCGCCGTTTGCCGAACCGTTATATGAAGCGGACGAAAATGCAATTAGCACTCACCCGTGGTTAAAACCGATTCAAAGCTGGTTAATCAATTCACAAACGAAATGGATTAACAGCCAAACGATTCAAAGCGAAGTGTCAATGCACGAGAATTGGGATTACTGGCGTACCAAACGCGGTGTAATCGTGGTGGGTAAATTACCGGTCGAACAAGGTATCGGCATTAAAGCATGGGCTGAAACGCTCGGTTGGTGCTTACTTACCGATGTACAATCTTGCGTAGATGCGAGCTTACCGTATGCAGATATTTGGTTGTCGAACAATACGGTTCACCAACGCTTGCTACAAGCGGATATCGTGATTCAATTCGGTAGCCAAATCGTGAGTAAAAGAGTGAATAAATTCCTTGAAGAATTTAAAGGCGAGTTTTGGCAAGTGGATGAATACAGCAATTACCTCAATCCGTTTGCGCATCATCAAACCCGCTTTGTGGCAAAAGCGCACCATTTCCTACGTGTGCATCCGCCGCTTCGCCAAAAACCGTGGTTATTAGAGCCGCTGGCACTTTCACAATTCTGTGCCGGTTTTATTGAGCAACAAGTCGGCGGCAGCCTAAACGAAGCTTCATTAGCACATCATATCGAAGAAGTATTGGCAACTAACGGTAATTTATTTATCGGTAACAGCCTCTTCGTGCGCTTAGTCGATGCGCTATGCAAATTACCTGAAGGTTATCCGGTTTATACCAACCGTGGTGCAAGCGGCATTGACGGTTTAATCGCAACCATGGCGGGTGTAGCAAAAGGTAGCGGTCAACCGACTGTCGGCGTGCTTGGAGATATTTCTGCGTTACACGATTTGAACTCTATCGCCTTACTCAACAAAATCAATCACCCTTGCATTTTGTTTGTGATTAATAATAGCGGCGGTGCGATTTTCGATATGTTACCAGTGGAGGCGAGAGCCAAAGAACAATTCTACCGCTTATCGCATAACTACGAATTTGCATCAATTGCGACCATGTTCGGCATTGAATATATCCGCCCGTTCACTTGGGCTGATCTGAAAGCCAAACTGAAACTCGCTTACGGACGTAAAGGCGTGACTATCGTTGAAATTAAAGTGAATGATCAAGACGGTAGCAACCTTTATAAATCATTAATCAAACAAATCTCTCAAGCGGAAATTGCCTAATGCTCCACGCAACATGGCACAGTGAAACGGGTACACCGGTGGTTTTTCTGCACGGTTTACTTGGTTCACAACAAGATTGGCAAGCGGTGTTAGACCGCTTGCAAAATTTTCCGCAAATTCGACCGCTTACCATTGATCTCCCCTTACATGGTGCAAGCGAACATATTGCCTGCCACGGCTTTGCTCACGCCAGAGAACTCATTCATCAAACCATTTTGCAATATATCGGCAATCAGCCTTTTTATTTAGTCGGTTATTCATTAGGTGGACGTTTAGCGTTGGACTATGCACTCAATGCCAATAATCCTTATCTCAAACATACTATTCTTGAAGGGGCGAATATCGGCTTAACGACGGATACGGAACGCCAAGCACGTTGGCAAAACGATCATCAATGGGCGGAACGTTTCCGCCACGAGCCGATAGTGAAAGTATTAAATGATTGGTACCAACAAGCCGTTTTTGCCAATTTAGACCAAAACAAGCGGTCAAATTTAATCGAAAAAAGACAAAACAACAGCGGCTTAGCCATCGCCACGATGCTTGAAGCAACTAGCTTGGCAAAACAGCCGTCTTACGCCCAACGCTTACAACAAGCCACCAAGTCACCAATCACATTTTTTATCGGCGAGTACGATCAAAAATTTCGAAATATGGCAGAGCAAAATCAGCTTACTTACCAAGTGATTCCGCAAGCGGGACATAATACCCATTATGAAAACTCACTGTTTTTTACCAAGGCTCTACTAAAACTTATTACAAACTAAAAAAGCTATCCCTTTGGGATAGCTTTTTGATTAACTGGTAAAGCGTTTATTTTTTATTTTCCGTAGCAGTAGCGCCGATTACACCTTGCCATTCTCCTTTAATACTCTCAGCCTTCCCTGCAAGCACTTCGCCATTTTTACCAAAAAGACCGCCAGAGAAGTTTGCATCAGGAGTTAATTTTCCTGGAGTATCATCTATTTTTTGAGAAAATAACATAGCATTTGAAATCGAACCATCGCCATTAACTTTGACTCCATTCACCTGCTTTTCCAATAATTTAACTTTATTAAACTCACCTAACTGCCAATAACCACCATGATTATCAAATATCTTCATTGATAATTTTTTATCTGCATCATTATACGATGCTTGTACATCTGCTACTAAATTTTGGTTATCTACATTTTTATAGCTATATAGCATATGACCATTATATTTCATAGATTTACTCGGAATCATTTTTGATGATTCATCCATAGATAATAAATAATGTCCTACAAGATCTGCATCATTAATGCCATCACGTTCACCTTCTCTTACTTGGTTTAATTGCATATATCCATAATAACCCAGTAGTCGACCTGTAGAATCTTTTAATGTTCTAATATCTGAACTCGAAATCTTATTAGTAATAGCTAAATTCCCACGCTTTAGATCTTCATCTAATAAAGATATTGTGACACTATCATTATTATCTAGTTGAAGATTTAATACGACATCAGAAATACTAATATTCCCGGAATTAATATCCTTAACTCCTAGCTCTTTAAGGATTTCCTCATTACTTTTATCTTTAAGTTTAATATCCTTATTTGAATCTTCTGATTTTGGTTCATTTACTTGTGGAGCCACTTCTTTTGGCTGCTCCATGTTTGAATGATCCACTTGTGGAACCACTTCTTTTGGCTGTTCCACCTTTGAATTATCTACTTGTGGAACTGCTTCTTTTGGCTGTTCTACTTTTGAATTATCTACTTGTGGAACCACTTCTTTTGGCTGTTCCACTTTTGAATTATCTACTTGTGGAACCACTTCTTTTGGCTGTTCCACTTTTGAATTATCTACTTGTGGAACCACTTCTTTTGGCTGTTCTACTTTTGAATTATCCGCTTGTGAAGCTGCTTCTTTTGGCTGTTCCACTTTTGAATTATCTACTTGTGGAACCACTTCTTTTGGCTGTTCTACTTTTGAATTATCCGCTTGTGAAGCTGCTTCTTTTGGCTGTTCTACTTTTGAATTATCTACTTGTGGAACCACTTCTTTTGGCTGTTCCACTTTTAAATTATCCGCTTGTGAAGCCGCTTCTTTAGATTGCTCCACTTTGGGTGCAAGTATATCAGTTTTAGCTTTTTGGTTATTAGGCTTAGTCGCGGAACCCGATGAACAACCACTACACGCCGTAAGAATCAAGCTAGCCGCCAAAGTAGCTGTTAATTTTGTTACAACATTCATTTAAAAAATCCTTACAATTAAACACTATCACACTTAAAACATTAACTTACAAAGTAAGTTATATAAAAGTAAATATAGTAACAAAAAAGAAAACAACGATCTCTAAAGTTTACAATTTAATCACATTGCAGCCTCTGCAAAAGCCGATCCATCGCCCGATAGCCTAGCGCTTCGGCAAGATGGATTTGTTGAATATGCGGTTCGTTAGCCAGATCGGCAATTGTGCGAGAAACTTTTAAGATCCGATGATAAGCACGCACCGAAAGTCCTAATTTTGTCAGTGCATTTTCTAGAAATAGCGCGTCTTTTTCTGCAAGGCGACAATCACGTTCGATTTCTTTGGTGGTTAACTTGGCATTAATTTTTCCGGCTCTCGCCATTTGTAATTCTCTTGCCAAAAATACCCGCTTGCGTACTTGCTCGGTGGTTTCGCCCCGGTTATCGCTACTTTGTAATGCGCCTTTTGGTAATAAAGGGACTTCAATCGAAAGATCGAAACGGTCTAAAAACGGGCCGGATAAACGATTTAGATAACGCATTACTTGCTGCGGAGAAGTACGGTTGTGCGTGCCTTGATAATGTCCTGTCGGGCTAGGGTTCATTGCTGCAATTAATTGAAAACTGGCAGGGAATTGCACCTTAGCATTCGCTCTAGAAATAATAATCTCACCGGCTTCCAACGGCTGACGTAATGCGTCCAGCACTTTGCGTTCAAACTCAGGCAATTCGTCTAAAAAAAGCACACCATTGTGCGCCAAACTGATTTCACCCGGTTTAGGAATAGAACCGCCACCCACCAACGCCACCATAGATGCACTGTGATGTGGTGAACGAAACGGGCGTTCTTTCCAGTTATGAAAATTCAATTCGTTTTGTACTAAGCTAGTGACCGAAGCAGTTTCAATCGCTTCGTCATCACTCATTGCCGGTAACAAATCCGCTAAACGGCTGGCGAGCATCGTTTTGCCGGTACCAGGAGGACCAAGGAAAAGTAAATTATGTTGTCCGGCAGCCGCAATCATCAACGCTCGTTTAGCGTGCTGTTGCCCGATAATATCGGTTAAATCACGTTTTACAAGCGGTTGAATTTCTTGTGTTTTTTGCAGAATCTGCTGAGCAATCGGCAGGCTATCTCGCTTATTCATAAAATTGACCACTTGCAATAATGAACTGGCAAAATAGGTTTCCGCATTCGAAACTAGCGAAGCCTCATTCACATTCGGGCGGGCAATAATCATCTGTCGTTTGGCTTTTTCGGCGGAAATTACCGCCGGAATCACGCCGTGAACGCCTCGTAACGTACCGGTTAAAGCCAGTTCCCCTAAAAACTCAAACTGTTTTAAGCGATCCGAATCCATCTGGCCTGAGGCAGCTAAGATCCCAATTGCGATCGGCAGATCAAAACGCCCACCCTCTTTAGGCAGGTCCGCCGGTGCCAGGTTAATGGTGATCCGCTGCGGAGGGTACATAAAATTGGCATTCATTAATGCACTACGCACTCGATCGCCCGCCTCTTTTACCGTGGTTTCCGGTAAGCCGACAATCGTTAGCCCCGGTTTTCCATTACTCAAATGCACTTCAATCGTTACCAACGGTGCTTCTACACCAATCGATGCACGGCTATAAACAATGGCTAAAGACATCTTCCCTCCTAAAAATTTTTAGGAGGGTAAAAGATAAATGTTCTACGTCACAGCAACAAAATCGCTTTTCTCGATCAGGATCGCAAAAATAAGTTTCTTCTCTATTAAATCCAAACTAAAAATCCTAAAAGCACTAAATATAGAGTTAGTTCCGGTGATTAAAACGTTATAATAGGACATCAATATTCAGCAAATGAGGGGCAAAATGAAAACACAGGATATTATCATTATCGGTGGCGGTATGGTCGGGGCAGCGGCGGCGCTCGGCTTGGCGAAACAAGGGTTAAATATCGCGTTAATCGAAAAAAATCCGCTTCCCTCATTTGATGCAAATGCCGCTTATGATTTACGCATTTCCGCTATCAGTATTACCTCGGTCAAACTGCTTGAAGAACTAGGCGCGTGGCAGGCGATTAGCCAATTGCGAGTTTGCCCGTATGACGGTTTGGAAACTTGGGAAATCGAAGGGTTTAATACCGCTTTTCATGCAACGGAAATCGGCTTGGATAAGCTCGGTTTTATGGTGGAAAATAATGCGATTCAGCTTGGTTTATGGCAAGCCTTAAACCAGTATCCAAACTGCCGACAAGCGGTCGGATTTTCGCAAATTTCTGCAAATTATCACGAACAATTATGGACGGTAACCGTTGATGAGCAAACATTTACCGCCCCACTGCTAATTGCTGCGGACGGCGCAAACTCACAAGTGCGTAGCTGGGCGGGTATTGGGCTAACCAGCTGGCAATATCGCCAACATTGTTTGCTTGCCACGGTGAAAACCGAATTACCGCAACAATCAGTTACCTGGCAACAATTCTTCCCGAGCGGCCCTCGTGCATTTTTACCTCTATCAGATCACAACGGTTGTGTCGTGTGGTACGACGCACCGCAACGCATTACTCAGCTAAAACAATCGTCTTCAGAAAAACTCACCGCTGAAATTCAGCAGCATTTCCCTGCCCGTTTAGGCAAAGTGGAAGTAGTCAATGCCGCCAGTTTTCCACTAACTCGTCAACATGCCCAACATTATGTCAAAAACGGCGTGGTGTTGATTGGTGATGCGGCGCACACTATTAATCCACTTGCCGGACAAGGCGTCAATCTCGGTTTTAAAGATGTGCAAGTGTTATTGGAAGTGATTGAACAAGCGGTCAAAAAAGGCGAAAACTTTGCAAATGAAGCGGTGCTTAAACGTTATGAACATAAACGTAAACCCGATAATTTATTGATGCAAACCGGTATGGACGTTTTTTATAAGACATTCAAAACTGAGTTATTGCCGGTAAAAGTCGCCCGAAATTTAGGCTTGGTACTGGCGGAAAAAATCACACCACTCAAGAAAAAAGCGTTGCGCTATGCGATAGGTTTATAGCTTTTCATTACAAGCGGTCAAGTTTTGCAAATTTTTTGCGAAATTCGACCGCTTGCTTGTTTCGTAAATACGCAAATTTATGTCGTTAAGATCACATTTTCCAGAAAAACTCTTTCGATTGATTACAAATTGTAATCAGCCTAAGCTAAAATAGCTTGGAATCTATCTATCCCTACTTATCTCACAAGGAGAGCATCATGAAAAAAGTACTCAGTACTTTATTTATATTGTCTGCAACGAGTATTGCAGTCGCTAAAGAAGTGAATATTAAATTTTTAGGCACATCGGATGTTCACGGTCGTATCGTACCTTGGAACTATGGCGCAGATATTGAGGACAAATCCGGTTCTTACGCACAAATTTCTACCTATGTAAAAGAGGTACGTCAGAATAATAAAAATGTGGTGTTAGTCGATATCGGCGATGCGATTCAAGACAACCAAGTAGAAGTTTTTGCGAAAACAGAAAAATACTACAAAGACAACCCGGTTCCTAAAGTGTTAAACGAGATGAAATACGACTATTTTATTTTAGGTAACCACGAATTTAACTTCGGTATGACCGCTTTAAATGAAATCATTAAAGACATTAATGCCAAAGTATTAACCGCCAACTTCTACTACAAAAAAGACGGTAAACGTTACGTTACCGCCACCGATATTATTGAAAAAGACGGGGTAAAACTCGGTTTAATCGGTTTAACCACGCCGATGTCAGCAACTTTTGAAAAAGATACCCATCACCTTGATGAAATGAAATTCAGCTCGCCAAGCGAAGAAGCGAAGATACAAATTGCTGAGTTAAAAGCGAAAGGGGTTGATGCGATAATCGTGTTAGCGCATATGGGGATTGAAAACGAAAATAATATCCCTGATACCGGTGTGGCGGATTTAGTCAACAACGTGGACGGTATTGATGTAATTATCGCCGGTCATATGCACAAAAACGTTTCAGCAGAAACGATTAAAAATACACTGATTACCGAACCGCACCGCTACGGTACCGTGGTTTCAGAAGTGGATTTAACCTTTGATGTCGCGGATGACGGCAAAGTGAAATTACTTTCAAAAAATGCCAAAACCGTACCGGTTAAGGAATTGGCTTCCGATCCGGCAATCGAAAAAATTTACCAACCGTATCACGACGAATTACGCCGTTTAAATAATGTGAAAATCGGTGAAACCGCACAAACCATGATTCCGCAAGGTAAAAATCACGGCGTAGCGATTGCCTTCACACAAGATACCGGCTTATCTTCATTGATTAATGACGTGCAACAACATTACAGCAAAGCGGACGTGGTGTCTTTTGCCTTCGACCACCAAACCGTACGTTTAGACAAAGGCGATATTAAGAAAAAAGATATTATCTATAACTATCGCTATGCGGGCGGTGATGTGAGCGTGTACGAAGTGACCGGCAAACAGCTCAAGGCGTATATGAACTGGTCGGCAGATTACTTCGATACAATTCAGCCGCAAGACAAAGATTACCGTATCAATGAAAAACGTGGAAAATCGAAATACGTTACTTTCGATATTTTTGGTGGCGTGAAATATCAGATTGACCTACGCAAACCAAGTGGTGAAAAAATCGTTGATCTTAGCCTTGCGAATGGCAAAGCAATCACTGATGACAGCAAAATCAAACTCGGTATGAATTCATATCGCTATGAACAGCTCATCAAAAAAGGCGGCGTATGGGAAGGACAACAAATCCCAGTTGTTTGGGAATCTAAAGTCGCAATGGGCAGCGAAGCTGGCACCATTCAAAATATGATGATCGATTACATCTCTAACGTGAAAAAAGGCAAAGTGGAAGGCGTGTCTCACAACCGCTGGAAAATTGTCGGTTTAGAGTAATTGATACAATACAAGCGGTTAAATTCCTCAGGATTTTTGCAAAAAGTTGAAGGAATTTAACCGCTTGGTTTCTATTCTCTGCTCTCTATTCCTAGAAATGATAGCGCTCGTCTCTGACGAGTGCTTGTATAAACCTTTCACTATATTAAAATATAGAACCCGTCAGGAGAGGGTTTCTATCTAGGGAGGCTTGCAATATTTAATTGCTTATGTTTATAAAATCTTCGCTTATATCAATAAATTTTCCTTCAATTATCTTACCATTCTCAATTCGTAAAGCTACATTAATAGGTAGTTCTCCTTTAATAGAAAGAGGTAACATTTCTAGATCTTTAATGATTTCGTTTCTAAAATCTCTCAGATTTTGTATGCGACTTTCAAAAAAAACCTGATTTGCTTTATCCGTATTCCCAAAATTAGTAATCCCCTTAGAGTTTTTATAGGCACTTTCTAAGTGTTTTATTAACTCTGATACCGTACCATTCATAAATTTAGAAGCTTTCTTTCCTAAATTATATACTTTCGTTTCATATCGTTCTTGCTCATTTTTGTCCCGTGTATTAAAACGTAAGATAGAGTAAATCATCATAATTACATTACAACACAGTTTGTATTCTCGATAAGATTTATACCAGTTTTGTAGCTCCTTTGTTAACTTTCTAAGTTCACCTTGAGTATTCTGACCAAATAAACTATCACATTTTAATTTTGTAATCTTTTGGAGATTTCTTTTCATTTCTTTTTCTAAATGCTTCTCCACATCTTCAATATTAGATAATTTATCAACCAATACCTTCATCATTTTAGCTGGAACAAGATTACCTTCTTTAATATATTCAAACTCTTCACAAGCACTTTCTAGTGCCGATTCAAGTTTAGCTGTTCTTTCATTATTCAAAAATTCATTAATATCATCAATACCTTGCTGAATATCTTTGAGCTTTTCATTAATATCTGCTAAATGTTTTTGAGCTACAACTGTGGAGGCTAAATTCCATAAAACGCCTGTATTTATAGCTTGCTTTAATCCTTTTGCCTCATAAATACGTACGTTTTCCTTAATTCCTTTCTTTTCATGAATCATACCTCTCAATCCATTCCCATCTCTAGCAGGCGTTAATTTTCTAGGATCTAAGTTAATATTCACAGTATGACTTTTTACTGCTTGATATTTAGCTGCTAGGCTAGGTACATTATTGAATAACTGATTAAAAGCTGAGATATCATTTTCATTTAACGAACCATATATTATTGACTGTTTAGAATATTCTAGCTCTGACAAAACTACTTCATTACTATCATTTATCAATAATTCTTTTTTTGATAAATGATCACACACCAAGCTACTAGGAGATTCATAATATTTATATTTCTTTTTTAACCATGCTACTTGAGCAATAAATGGTATCATCAACCTATAGGAAGATTCCGAAAAGGAATTCACAATCCCTAATCCAATGCCAATAGGAGCGGCTATTTTATTTACTGTACCGCCCAATATACCAGATGAAGTACTCATTATAGTGCTTGTAATACTTTTAACTAGGTATCTCTTATTAGAGCTAGCCTCATATCTTTTTTTAAAAGGAAGATCTAACCACTTATCTCCAAATAATTTAGCAATAATTTTATCTTCCTTTTCTTTATCAGATAAATCATTATGACTCTCACTAATAACTCTGCTAAAAACATCATCTAATATTTCTTTGTATTCTACTTTTTGTGAAGAAACTACATCTCTAACTAAATTAATAATTGTATGCCCACTAAAGTCTTGGAATTCTTGTATAAGCAAATCCAACTCTTTCTTTGTAAATGGTTGCTCAAATTCTTTAGCATGTAATAGCACATCTTTCACGTTAGAACTGAGCATTAATCGACCTTTGCCGAAGTCCGTTACAATATCGATTAATTCATTAATATGTTGTTTATCGACAATAAGTAAAAAATCAACTAATTCTTGTTTTGTCATTCCTAGATCCTCAATTAAGTTTAGCTGAAAAAGTATAAATCAAACTTGTCTCTTAGCAACAAAAATCCCCAGAACTTTCGTTCTGGGGATTTTAATTTTTCTATCTATCGGTGGGCAAGAATGCCCACCCTACGAATTAATCTTCATCACCTGCGTTTAATAACGCTGCTAGGCTCTGAGTTGCATCGTCTGCAACGAATTCGAATTCTGCTTCGATATCAGCATCCGTTGCGAATACGTTAGCCGGTGCAACTGGTGCTTCAAAAGCGACCGCTTGTTCTTGTTGGCTACGTTTTTTCGCACGCGCTTGGTGATATGCGAAACCTGTACCAGCTGGGATTAAACGACCTACGATTACGTTCTCTTTCAAGCCGCGTAATTCGTCACGTTTACCTGCCACTGCCGCTTCAGTAAGAACACGTGTGGTTTCTTGGAACGACGCTGCTGAGATAAACGACTCAGTTGCAAGCGACGCTTTGGTAATACCAAGTAATTCACGTTCGAACTCAACAAGTGGTTTGCCTTCTTCTGCACGTTTACGGTTAGCAATTTTCACGCGAGCCACTTCAACTTGTTCCCCTTCGAGGAATTCGCTGTCGTATGCGTTGGTGATAACCGCTTTACGTAACATTTGGCGAACGATAACTTCGATGTGTTTATCGTTAATTTTTACCCCTTGTAAGCGGTAAACTTCTTGTACTTCGTTTACGATGTAATCTGTTACAGCGTGAACGCCACGTAAACGTAAGATGTCGTGCGGAGTTTCTGCACCATCAGAGATTACGTCACCACGTTGTACCATCTCACCTTCGAATACGTTGAGCTGACGCCATTTTGGAATCATTTCTTCGAATGCTTCGCCTTCCGCCGGCGTGATCACTAAACGACGTTTACCTTTCGTTTCTTTACCGAATGACACGATACCTGAAATTTCAGCAAGGATTGCCGGCTCTTTCGGTTTACGTGCTTCGAATAAGTCTGCTACGCGTGGAAGACCACCGGTAATATCTTTCGTACCCACAGATTCTTGCGGAATACGTGCTAATGCTTCACCGACTTCGATTTCTGCACCGTCATCTAAGGTTACGATTGCTTTACCCGGTAAGAAGTATTGTGCTGCAACGTCTGTGCCAGGGATTAAGATGTCGTTACCTTGCGCATCAACTAAACGTAATGCCGGACGTAAATCTTTACCTGCTGTTGCACGTTCACCCACATCTTGCACCACGATAGATGATAAACCGGTTAATTCGTCGGTTTGACGAGTAACGGTTAAGCCATCTACGATGTCGCTGAATTGGATGCGACCGCTTACCTCTGAGATTACCGGCATTGTATGCGGATCCCAGTTCGCAACTACTTCACCTACTGCAACTTCTGCACCGTCGTTTTTAGAAAGCACTGCACCGTAAGGTACTTTATAGTTTTCTTTGGTACGGCCGAATGTGTCGATTACGGTTAATTCTGTGTTACGTGAAGTTAATACGATTTTGCCTTCTTTGTTAGTTACAAATTTAGCGTTAGTTAACTTAATCGTACCTGCGTTTTTCACTTGGATGCTAGATTCTTTTGCTGCCGCAGAAGCCGCACCACCGATATGGAACGTACGCATGGTTAACTGTGTACCCGGTTCACCGATTGATTGTGCCGCGATAACACCCACTGCTTCACCTTGGTTGATAAGGTGACCGCGAGCAAGGTCACGGCCGTAACATTTCGCACACACACCGAAGTCTGTGTTACAAGTTACCACCGAACGTACTTTGATTACGTCCACAGATTCCGCATCAATCACATCACACCATTTCTCATCGATTAAGGTGTTACGTGGAATTAATACTTCTTCCGTACCCGGTTTTAATACGTCTTCTGCAACCACACGACCTAATACACGATCACGTAATGCTTCTTTAACGTCACCACCTTCGATTAACGGAGTCATCACGATACCTTCGTGTGTACCACAGTCATCTTCAGTGATTACTAAGTCTTGTGCTACGTCTACTAAACGACGTGTTAAGTAACCTGAGTTAGCTGTTTTTAATGCGGTATCCGCAAGACCTTTACGCGCACCGTGGGTTGAAATAAAGTACTGAAGAACGTTCAGACCTTCACGGAAGTTTGCGGTAATCGGTGTTTCGATGATCGAGCCGTCCGGACGAGCCATAAGACCACGCATACCCGCTAACTGACGAATCTGAGCTGCAGAACCACGCGCACCCGAGTCAGCCATCATAAAGATACTGTTGAATGACGCTTGTTTTTCCGGGTTACCTTCACGGTTGATCACTTCTTCCGTTGAAAGGTTTTCCATCATTGCTTTTGCAACACGTTCGTTTGCAGCCGCCCAAATATCGATTACTTTGTTATAACGTTCACCTGCAGTTACAAGACCTGAGTTAAATTGTTCTTGGATCTCTGCAACTTCTGCTTCTGCTGCACGAATGATTTCGTGTTTTTGCGCAGGAATAACCATATCATCGATACCAACTGATGCACCTGAACGCGCAGCGTATGCGAAACCAGTGTACATAATTTGGTCAGCAAGGATTACCGATTCTTTTAAACCTAAACGACGGTAGCTTTCATTGATTAGTTTTGAAATCGCTTTTTTACCTAACGTTTGGTTGAATACTTTAAACGGCATACCTTTTGGTGCGATCATCCATAAGATTGCACGACCAATTGTAGTATCTAATAAATTAGTTTCTGGAACTAATTCACCTGCTTCATTTTTCACGTATTCAGTAATACGAACTTTTACACGTGCGTGTAATTCAGCTTGACCTGTACGGTATGCTTTTTCCGCTTCACGTGGATCAAGGAAATACATTCCTTCACCTTTCGCATTTACTTTCTCACGCGTCATGTAGTAAAGACCTAATACAACGTCCTGAGAAGGTACGATAATCGGGTCACCACTTGCCGGTGAAAGTACGTTGTTAGTTGACATCATTAACGCACGAGCTTCTAACTGCGCTTCAAGTGTTAATGGTACGTGTACCGCCATTTGGTCACCATCGAAGTCCGCGTTGAACGCCGCACAAACAAGTGGGTGTAACTGGATTGCTTTACCTTCGATTAATAACGGTTCAAACGCTTGGATACCCAAACGGTGAAGTGTTGGCGCACGGTTTAATAAAATTGGGTGTTCACGAATAACTTCCGCAAGGATATCCCATACGATCGGTTCTTCACGTTCAACCATTTTCTTCGCAGCTTTGATTGTTGAAGCAATGCCGCGAGATTCTAATTTAGAGTAAATAAACGGACGGAATAATTCCAATGCCATTTTTTTCGGTAAACCACATTGATGTAGGTGTAAGTAAGGACCTACGGTGATTACCGAACGACCTGAATAGTCTACACGTTTACCTAATAAGTTCTGACGGAAACGACCTTGTTTACCCTTGATCATATCTGCAAGAGATTTTAATGGACGTTTGTTAGAACCTGTAATCGCACGACCACGACGACCGTTATCTAATAACGCATCAACAGACTCTTGTAACATACGTTTTTCGTTACGTACGATGATATCCGGTGCTACTAAATCTAATAAGCGTTTTAAACGGTTATTACGGTTGATCACACGACGATATAAATCGTTCAGATCCGAAGTCGCAAAACGACCACCATCAAGTGGTACTAATGGACGAAGATCCGGTGGAAGCACTGGTAACACAGTCATTACCATCCACTCCGGTTTGTTACCAGATTGTTGGAATGCTTCTAATAATTTTAAGCGTTTTGTGATTTTCTTACGTTTTGTTTCAGAGTTAGTTTCTTGTAACTCTTCACGCATCATTTCACATTGGTGCTCTAAGTCCATATCGCGTAAAAGTGCTTGAATACCTTCCGCACCCATTTTCGCTTCAAACTCATCGCCCCAACGCTCTTCCGCTTCCCAATATTGTTCTTCGGTTAATAACTGATTTTTTTCTAAATCAGTCATACCCGGTTCAGTAACAACATAAGATTCGAAATAAAGTACGCGTTCAATATCACGTAAAGGCATATCTAAGATTAAACCGATACGGGACGGAAGTGATTTTAAGAACCAAATGTGCGCAACCGGACAAGCAAGTTCGATATGACCCATACGGTCACGACGTACTTTAGTTTGGGTTACTTCAACGCCACATTTTTCACAAATTACACCACGGTGTTTTAAGCGTTTGTATTTACCACAAAGACATTCGTAATCTTTTACCGGTCCGAAGATACGTGCACAGAAAAGACCATCACGCTCAGGTTTAAAGGTACGATAGTTAATTGTTTCCGGTTTTTTTACTTCACCGAAAGACCAAGAACGGATTTTATCCGGTGACGCTAAACCAATTTTAATTACATCAAAATCATCATTCGATTTTGATTGTGCTTTTAAAAACTTTACTAAGTCTTTCACTTTTTGCCCCTAGTGAGGAATTAAAGTTTTGCTTAGAACGCTGGGCTCTAAACGAGGAAATCAGGTTTTACAAGCGGTCAAATTTTGCAAAACTTTTACCAAATTCGACCGCTTGACGGTTGACGACTAGTCTTCGTCTAACTCCATATCGATACCTAAGGCACGAATCTCTTTCAACAATACGTTGAATGATTCCGGCATACCCGGTTCCATTTGGTGTGTGCCGTCTACGATGTTTTTATACATCTTCGTACGACCGTTTACGTCATCCGATTTAACCGTTAACATTTCTTGTAAGGTGTAAGCAGCACCGTATGCTTCTAATGCCCAAACCTCCATCTCACCGAAACGCTGACCACCGAATTGCGCTTTACCACCAAGTGGTTGTTGAGTAACAAGACTATAAGAACCTGTTGAACGAGCATGCATTTTGTCGTCAACTAAGTGGTTCAATTTGAGCATATACATATAACCTACGGTTACAGGACGCTCGAATTTCTCACCGGTACGACCATCAAATAATGTAATCTGACCTGAAGTCGGTAAGCCACCTAATTCTAATAAGCCTTTGATTTCAGCTTCGTGCGCACCATCAAATACTGGTGTTGCAAGCGGTAAACCTTTACGTAAGTTTTCTGCTAAACGCATTACTTCTTCATCAGTAAAGGTACTTAAATCAACAACTTGTGAACCGTGACCTAAATCGTACGCTTTTTGGATATATTCACGTAATTTAGCCACTTCTTGTTGCTGTTTGATCATCTTATTAATCTGATCACCGATACCTTTCGCCGCTAAACCTAAGTGTGTTTCTAAGATCTGACCGATGTTCATACGTGAAGGTACGCCCAGCGGGTTCAATACGATCTCAACCGGTTGGCCGTTTTCATCGTACGGCATATCTTCAACTGGGTTGATTTTCGAGATAACACCTTTGTTACCGTGACGACCCGCCATTTTATCACCCGGTTGGATTTGACGACGAACCGCTAAGTAAACTTTAACAACTTTTAACACACCCGGTGCTAAATCGTCACCTTGGATGATCTTGTTACGTTTAATTTCAAGTTTACGTTCGAACTCTTTACGTAATTCTTCGTGTTGTTCCGCAAGCTGTTCTAATTGATTTTGTTTTGCTTCGTCATCTAAGGTTTGTTCTAACCATTTCTCACGAGAAACTTTATCTAATTCAGCTTCAGATACGCCGCCTTCAACTAATAAGTTACGAACACGTGTGAATAAGCCAGCTTCTAAAATTTCTAACTCTTCAGTTAAATCTTTCTTCGCTTCTTTAAGCTGCATTTCCTCGATTTCTAATGCACGTTTATCTTTTTCAACGCCATCACGAGTAAATACTTGAACGTCAATAACTGTACCTGAAGTACCGTTTGGTACGCGTAATGAAGAATCTTTAACATCAGATGCTTTCTCACCGAAGATTGCACGTAAAAGTTTTTCTTCCGGTGTTAATTGGGTTTCACCTTTAGGCGTTACTTTACCTACTAAGATGTCGCCGCCTTTAACTTCTGCACCAACGTACACGATACCTGATTCATCAAGTTTGCTTAATGCTGATTCACCTACGTTTGGAATATCTGCAGTGATTTCTTCCGCACCAAGTTTAGTATCACGCGCCACACAAGATAATTCTTGGATGTGGATTGTCGTGAAACGATCTTCTTGTACCACACGCTCAGAAACTAACATTGAGTCTTCGAAGTTATAACCATTCCATGGCATGAATGCCACACGAATGTTTTGACCTAATGCTAATTCACCTAAGTCTGTTGAAGGACCGTCTGCTAAGATCTCACCACGTGCTACCGGCTCACCTAAATTCACACAAGGAATTTGGTTGATACAGGTATTTTGGTTTGAACGGGTATATTTAATTAAGTTATAGATGTCGATACCTGCTTCGCCCGGAATCGTTTCATCTTCGTTTACTTTCACCACGATACGAGATGCGTCAACGTATTGGATAGTACCACCACGTTTCGCCACAATCGCCACACCTGAGTCAAGTGCGATTGGTTTTTCCATACCGGTACCAACAAGTGGTTTATCCGCACGTAATGTAGGAACTGCCTGACGTTGCATGTTCGCACCCATTAACGCACGGTTCGCATCGTCGTGCTCAAGGAACGGAATTAACGCTGCCGCAACAGAAACAACTTGTTGTGTTGAGATATCCATATAGTGAATATCTTCCGGTTTGTATAAACCTGACTCACCGTGTTCACCACGACAAGTTACGTATGTATCAGTGAAACGGAACTCTTCATCTAAGTTAGAGTTCGCCTGAGCGATAACGTAGTTACCTTCTTCGATCGCTGATAAATACTCGATATCTTCCGTTACTTGACCGTTTACTACTTTACGGAATGGTGTTTCTAAGAAACCGTAGTTATTGGTACGTGCATATACCGAAAGTGAGTTGATCAAACCGATGTTTGGACCCTCTGGGGTTTCGATTGGACATAAACGACCATAGTGAGTCGGGTGTACGTCTCGAACCTCGAAGCCTGCACGTTCACGGGTTAAACCGCCCGGACCTAATGCCGAAATACGACGTTTGTGTGTAACCTCTGAAAGCGGGTTATTTTGGTCCATAAATTGCGAAAGTTGTGAAGAACCAAAGAACTCTTTCACTGCCGCAGAAATTGGTTTCGCATTGATTAAATCTTGCGGAGTAATACCGTCTAAATCGCCTAATGATAAACGTTCACGTACTGCACGTTCCACACGCACTAAACCAATACGGAATTGGTTTTCTGCCATTTCACCTACAGAACGAATACGACGGTTACCTAAGTGGTCGATATCATCCACTTCACCACGCCCGTTACGGATTTCGATCAGTTTCTTCATCACACCGATGATGTCATCGTTGCTTAAAATACCTGAACCGACACCTTCCGGAATATCAAGTGAACGGTTGAATTTCATACGACCTACCGCAGATAAATCATAACGGTCTGCCGAGAAGAACATATTATCGAATAACGCTTCCGCTGCTTCTTTTGTTGGCGGCTCGCCCGGACGCATCATACGATAAATTTCAACTAATGCACTTAAGCGGTCATAAGTTGGATCTACACGTAATGTTTCTGAAATATACGGACCATGGTCTAAATCGTTTGTGAAGAGCACTTCGATCTCTTTGTAGCCTGCTTGCGATAATTTCGCTAACATCTCCATTGAGATTTCCATATTTGCTGGGCAAACCAATTCGCCTGTTGAAAGATCAACATAATCTTTCGCTGCTACTTTGCCTACAATGTACTCTACCGGCACTTCAATTTGTTTAATGTCGTCTTTTTCTAAAGTACGGATATGACGTGCGGTAATACGGCGACCTTTTTCAATATAAACTTTGCCGTTTGCTTCAATATCAAATTGTGCTGTTTCACCACGTAAACGCTCAGGTACCAATGTCATTAAAAGTTTATTATCTTGGATCTCGAACGTAATTTTATCGAAGAACATCGTTAAGATTTCTTCGGTAGTGTAACCTAATGCACGTAGAATGATTGTTGCAGGTAATTTACGACGACGGTCGATACGCGCGTAAAGGTTGTCTTTCGGATCGAATTCAAAGTCTAACCAAGAACCACGGTAAGGAATAATACGTGCGTTATAAAGCACTTTACCTGATGAGTGGGTTTTACCTTTGTCAGAATCGAAGAATACGCCCGGACTACGGTGTAACTGAGATACGATTACACGCTCAGTACCGTTGATAACGAAAGTACCGTTGTCGGTCATTAATGGGATTTCGCCCATATACACGTTTTGTTCTTTAATGTCTTTTACCGTGCCTGCTGCCGCTTCACGATCAAAAGTCACTAAACGTAATTTTACGCGTAATGGCGCTGCATAGGTTGTACCACGAATTTGACATTCACGAACGTCAAATACCGGCTCACCTAATTCGTAAGAAACGTATTGTAATTCAGTCGCACCATTGTTACTCACAATTGGGAATACTGAACGGAATGCCGCTTCTAAACCTTGTTGTCCATCTGGATCTCTTTCAATAAATTTTTCAAAAGAATCAAGCTGAATTGTTAATAGATAAGGTACGTTAAGAACCTGTGGACGCTTACCAAAGCTCTTACGAATACGCTTTTTCTCGGAATATGAGTATGCCATTGTTAGATAGCCTTCTGATTTTTTTGGTTAAGATTACACAATCCGACTGTCACAGGACGAGTTGGAAGTGGCATTAATTTACGAGGTGTCATTTTCCATTTGCCTAACTTACAGTCAAAAATCACTACTATAAGCGGTCAAAATGGGCAGGAAATTTGCAAAATTTGTTGATTAAAATGACAAAATCAGCAATTGCGTTCAAGCACAAAAGGCTGACGGAGTTATAGCCGTCAGCCGGAATGCAAAAATGGTTGGCAATTATAGCAGAGATTCGCAATTTTGGTCAATCCCGTTGCAAAAAATGGGAAAATTTTGACCGCTTGCAATGATAACGCCTAAAAGCATTTTTCTCGTCTAAAGAACACTCTCTTGCTAAAAAATAAATCTGTACTTGTACTTCGCCGCCTAACAAAAATGAAAAAGCCAACGATTTCTCGTTGGCTTTTTCTGAACTTGAAGTTCTGGAAAAGTTAAATCAAAAATTATTTGATTTCTACTTGTGCGCCAGCTTCTTCTAATTCTTTCTTAAGTGCATCAGCTTCAGCTTTAGAGATGCCTTCTTTTAATGCTGCTGGTGCAGATTCAACTAAGTCTTTAGCTTCTTTTAAGCCTAAACCAGTTGCACCACGTACTGCTTTGATTACAGCAACTTTGTTTGCACCTGCGTTAGCAAGGATTACGTCGAATTCAGTTTTCTCTTCTGCTGCCGCTGCGCCTGCTGCTGGAGCTGCTGCTACTGCTGCCGCTGCTGAAACACCGAATTTTTCTTCCATCGCTGCGATTAATTCAACGATTTCTGATACTGATTTTGAAGCGATCGCTTCGATTAATTGTTCGTTAGTTAATGACATGACAATCAATTCCTAAAGTAAATAAGTTGTTAAACGAGTTAAGAAGTTTTCTGCTAAAAATTATGCAGCTTCTTGTAATTTGTCGCGTAATGCCGCAAGAGTGCGAACAAGTTTGCCTGCCGCAGCTTCTTTCATTGTGCCCATTAAACGTGCAATTGCTTCTTCGTAAGTTGGTAATGTAGCTAAGAATTCTACATCTTGTACTTTACCTTCAAAGGCTGCACCTTTAAGTTCAAACTCTTTATTTGTTTTCGCAAATTCAGTGAATAAACGAGCTGCTGCGCCCGGGTGTTCGTGAGAGAATGCGATAAGAGTCGGACCAGTAAACGTATCTTTTAAGCACTCGAATTCTGTGCCTTCAACCGCACGACGTAATAAAGTATTACGTACAACACGCATTGTTACACCAGCTTCACGAGCAGATTTACGTAACTCAGTCATTTTCTCAACTGTTACGCCGCGAGAATCCGCAACAACAGCTGAAAGGGCACCTTTGGCAGCTTCGTTTACTTCAGCAACAATCGCTTGTTTGTCTTGAAGATTTAATGCCATTGGTTTTAGCTCCTGATACACTCCACCAAAGTGGAATTTACAAAAAACCTCAAAAAACTCACCGCTTGCATCGCAAGTAGCAATCTTCTGAGCCTAAGGTGTCCAGAAGCAGAAAATTCTGTCTGTTCACCATCTACGTAGGTTTTGATTAAGAATAAGAAAACTTATTCACCTACGGTCTTGGACGGGGCTTAGATAGGCTAAGCACCATCAGCTTGCTCTCGCAAGTTAAGGTCGCAAATTATACAATAATCTACGACCTTGTAAAGTTTTAACTTCTGTTAGAAATTAAAGTGATGCTTGATCAACAGCAACACCAGCACCCATAGTTGTAGAGATGCTTACTTTCTTGATGAAGATACCTTTAGCTGTTGTTGGTTTAGCTTTGTTTAACGCTGCTAATAACGCAACTAAGTTATCTTTTAATTGTTCAGGTGCGAAGTCTGCTTTACCGATCGTTGTATGGATAATACCATTTTTGTCGTTACGGTAACGGATCTGACCTGATTTAGCATTTTTAACTGCTTCAGCAACGTTTGGTGTTACAGTACCAACTTTCGGGTTTGGCATTAAGCCGCGTGGACCTAATACTTGACCTAATTGACCTACAACACGCATTGCATCCGGAGAAGCGATAACAACGTCAAAGTTCATTTCGCCTTTCTTGATTTGCTCTGCTAAATCTTCCATACCTACTAAATCAGCACCTGCTGCTTTAGCTGCTTCTGCGTTAGCGCCTTGTGTGAATACTGCTACGCGAGCTGTACGACCTGTACCGTGTGGTAATACTGTTGCACCACGTACGTTTTGGTCTGATTTACGAGGGTCGATACCTAAGTTCACCGCTACGTCTACGCTTTCAACGAATTTAGCTGTTGCGAATTGTTTTAAAACTGCGATCGCTTCGTTGATTTCGTAAGCTTTAGTAGAATCTACGCCAGCTTTAATTGCTTTCATTTTTTTAGTCAATTTAGCCATTGTATTATTCCTCTACGATTAAGCCCATTGAGCGAGCTGTACCAGCGATTGATTTCATTTTAGTTTCGATAGTAGCACCAGTCATATCTGCCGCTTTAGTTTCAGCGATTTGACGTAATTGCTCTTGAGTTACTGTACCCACTTTATCTTTGTTCGGTTTACCTGAACCAGATTTGATACCTACAGCTTTTTTAAGTAATACTGCTGCCGGTGGAGTTTTAGTTACGAAAGTGAATGAACGGTCTGCGTAAACTGTGATAACAACAGGGATTGGTAAACCTTTTTCTAAGCTCTCAGTACGAGCGTTGAATGCTTTACAGAATTCCATGATGTTAACACCTTGTTGACCTAATGCAGGACCAACTGGTGGTGAAGGGTTAGCCATACCAGCTGCAACTTGCAACTTAACGTATGCTTGGACTTTTTTTGCCATTTTTAAGTTTCCTCTAAGTGGGTAATAACGCCGAAAATCGGCTCCCCTGTTACACAAAAAACGAGTTAGCAAGCCAACTCGTATAGACTGATTATTCTAAATAAATTGCGATCATTTTTCAAGCAAAACTATTTGGAATAATAAAATTTTATTGCTGAAAAATTCATATGTACTATAAAAGATACATTACAAAATGAAACAAGCGGTCATTTTTTAAAATTTTTTGCAAAAATTAGGTAAAAATAAACCGCTTACTTTCAGCTAGATTCTGTATAAAAAACAATTACGATTGTTTTTCTACCTGGCCGAACTCAAGTTCAACCGGAGTTGCACGTCCGAAGATAGATACAGACACTTTTAAGCGGCCTTTTTCGTAATCCACTTCTTCAACCGTACCGGTAAAGTCTGCGAATGGGCCTTCCGTTACACGAACATTTTCGCCCGGTTGATATTCGTTACGATGACGTGGTTTTTCAGCTGTTTCTTGAACACGGTTTAAAATACGATCCGCTTCACGTTTAGAAATCGGTGCTGGTTTATCCGCTGTACCGCCGATAAAGCCCATTACACGCGGCACGCTTTTTACTAAATGCCATGTGTCGTCATTCATTTCCATTTGCACTAACACGTAACCCGGGAAGAATTTACGTTCGGTACGGCGACGTTTACCACCTACGTTTTCAACTACTTCTTCAGTCGGTACCAATACTTCGCCAAACTGATCTTCCATTTGATGTAATTTGATATATTCGCGTAATGTTACTGCAACACGGTTTTCAAAACCTGAAAATGCTTGTAATACATACCAACGCATTTTTGTTACTTCTGTATTTTCTACTTCGCTCATCTTAGAACCTTAAATTTGTTAAAAACGTAATCAATGTAACGATAATAGAGTCGATACCCCATAATACTAATGACACCACTACACACATTGCGAGCACAATTAATGTAGTTTGAGTCGCTTCCGGGCGAGTTGGCCAAATAATTTTTCTAAGCTCTGTACGAGATTCTTTAATAAAGCCAATCGCTTTTTGACCTTGGTTAGTCATTGCTGCAAGTACAATAGCGCCTACCACTAATACGACAAGTAATAATACGCGTACAACTAATGAAAAATGCGATGCGAAATACGCATTACCAATCGCAGCTACAGCAAGTAATGCAATAGCAACAACCCATAGTGCACCATTTACACCCTTACTTTTAACGCCCTTTTCTTCGATCTGTTCAGGGGTTTTCTTTTTAATCTCAGTAGCCATATAAAACCTAAATGTTGTGAAAAAGAGAACAATTATTTTGAAAAGCATTAGATTCTAACATTTTTAGCCTTACTTGCCACGATCTTTTATGCAAATTTATCCAAAATTTTTATTTCGAAATATTTTGCAAAGGATTCATTTAAATAAAACAACAAAATGACTTTCACTTTCTTATCAGAATAAATGTTAGCCAGTTCACATTTTTCATTTTTGCTCATTGCAGCGGGTAATCTTTCTATTTTATAGTCAATCCCACTTCGAATTCGCCGAAGTTATCAACAAAATTTTCTTAAATGGAGGCAAACATGAAAATTATGGCAGTTTGTGGTCATGGTATCGGCAGTAGTTTTATGATGGAAATGAACATCAAAAAAGCCTTAGCCAAAATTGGGGTTGAAGCAGAAGTCGGGCATACCGATTTAGCCTCTGTTACGCCGGCTGATGCGGATGTATTTGTGATGGCAAAAGACATAGCCGGCAGCAGTAATATTGAAGAAGACAAAATTATTGTCGTTAAAAATATTATTAGCGTGAATGAATTTGAAGAAAAATTAACCGCTTATTTTAATCGTGCGTGAGGTGAGTTATGGACTCAATTCTCTTTTTCATTTTAGATATATTGAAAGTGCCGTCCGTTTTAGTCGGCTTAATCGCTTTAGTTGGCTTAGTCGCCCAGAAAAAAGCGCTACCCGATATTATTAAAGGCACAGTAAAAACCATTCTCGGATTCTTAGTGCTAAGCGGCGGTGCAACCGTGTTACTCAGTTCATTAACACCGTTAGGCGGTATGTTTGAACATGCATTTAATGTACAAGGTATTATTCCGAATAACGAAGCGATTGTATCTATGGCAATCGAAAAATACGGAACTGCTACCGCACTAATTATGGCATTCGGTATGGTTGCGAACATTATCGTTGCACGTTTTACCCGTCTGAAATTTATCTTCTTAACTGGTCACCACACTTTTTATATGGCGTGTATGATCGGCGTGATTCTGACCGTAGCCGGTTTTGAGGGCGTACAATTGGTATTTGTCGGTGCATTAACCTTAGGCTTAATTATGGCGTTCTTTCCGGCAATTGCACATCGTTATATGCGTCAGGTAACCGGTAGTAATGATGTCGGCTTCGGTCATTTCGGCACCTTAGGTTATGTCTTAGCCGGCGCAATTGGGCAAGCGGTCGGAAAAGGCTCAAAATCTACCGAAGAAATGGATTTACCGAAAAACCTCAGCTTCTTGCGTGACAGTTCGATTTCAATCTCACTCACCATGATGGTGATCTACTACGTATTAGCGATTGCCTCCGGTAGCGAATATGTTTCAACTCTCAGCGGCGGACAACACTATTTGGTTTATGCAACGATCCAAGCGATTACCTTTGCTGCCGGCGTATATGTCATTCTACAAGGGGTACGTTTAATTTTAGCGGAGATCGTACCGGCATTTACTGGCTTCTCTGAAAAATTAGTACCGGATGCCAAACCAGCGTTGGACTGCCCGATTGTCTTCCCTTATGCACCGAATGCGGTATTAATCGGTTTCTTAGCCAGCTTTGCCGGCGGGGTCATCAGTTTAGCCGTATTAGGACAATTAAATTGGGTACTGATTTTACCGGGTGTTGTGCCACACTTCTTCTGCGGTGCAACCGCAGGCGTGTTCGGTAATGCCACCGGCGGTCGCCGCGGTGCGATTATCGGTGCATTTGCACACGGTGTATTAATCACTTTCTTACCGGTGTTCTTATTACCTGTTCTCGGTTCATTAGGTTTTGCCAATACTACCTTCTCGGACGCAGATTTCGGTGGGGTCGGTATCGTATTAGGTTATATGGCACAGGTCTTCAATAAAGATGTGATTACCGCCATTATTGTCGGATTATTTGCGTTGTTAGTCGCTTATAACTATTTCGCTAAAAAACCGGTGACCGATACGGAAGAACAATAACAAGCGGTCAAATTTTCATAAAAATTTGCAAAAACTGCATTTTAATGCACTTACGCATTCTTTCATTTAGAGCCAATTTTTATAAAATTGGCTCTATTTTTTTGCGCTATATCACAATTTGGTGTAAATGTTAGTTGGAATGTACGCAAAATAAGCTGAATAATTATCTACATTTGTTGGTTTTCCTATAATATGTTGTTTTATTTATTTCGGAGGACTTATGCATAATCCTACTGCTCTACGTGAGTTGACCCTACGCGGAATGATTTTAGGGGCGCTCATCACGGTGGTGTTCACAGCATCTAACGTTTATTTAGGCCTAAAAGTGGGCATGACGTTTGCGTCATCAATTCCGGCCGCGGTTATCTCAATGGCTGTACTCAAAATGTTTAAGGGGTCAAATATCCTAGAAAACAATATGGTACAAACCCAAGCATCATCTGCCGGTACACTTTCATCGGTTATCTTTGTTATCCCTGCATTATTAATGATGGGTTATTGGCAAAACTTCCCGTTTTGGCAAACTTTACTGATTTGTATTTCCGGCGGGACTTTAGGGGTTATCTTCACCGTGCCGTTACGTAATGTCATGGTGGTAAAAAGTGATCTTCCTTATCCGGAAGGCGTTGCGGCAGCAGAAATTCTAAAAGCTGGTGATGAAGCAGATAGCAAAGATAGTGGCGTCAAAGAGATCGTATCAGGCGGTCTATTGGCTGCATTGGTAAGCTTCTTAACTAACGGTTTACGAGTGGTTGCTGACGGAGCAAGCTACTGGTTTAAAGGTGGTAATGCGATCTTCCAATTACCGATGGGCTTCTCTTTTGCATTACTCGGTGCTGGCTATTTAGTCGGTATGATGGGCGGTATCGCTATGTTAGTCGGTACAATCTTTACTTGGGGTGTTGCAGTCCCTTACTTCACAGCGACTACTTCAATGCCGGCCGATGCGGATATGATTAGCTTTGCGATGGGTTTATGGAAAAGTAAAGTTCGCTTTATCGGGGTAGGAACTATCGGTATTGCGGCAATCTGGACATTGCTCGTATTGTTCAAACCGATGTTACAAGGTATGTCACAAGCTTTCCGTGCGTTAAAAGATCCGACATTACAAAATGTGGAACGTACCGCACAAGACCTGTCACCGAAAACGATGATTTATACCGTACTCGCTAGCGTCGCATTAATCATTATTGCATTAGTCAGCTTCTTACAACCGGTCGGTTTACCGATGGAATTAGCGTTCTTATTAGTTGTACTTTGTACGATTCTTGCAGTGGTAGTCGGCTTCTTAGTTGCAGCGGCATCCGGTTATATGGCGGGTTTGGTTGGTTCATCATCAAGCCCAATTTCAGGTATCGGTATCATCTCAATCGTGATTATTTCGCTGGTTCTGATGGTGGTGGGTAATACGATCGGTTTAATGGAAAATGCGGATGGACAACGTTTCCTCACGGCATTAACTATTTTCACCGCATCTATCGTATTCTGTGTTTCAACGATTTCAAACGATAACCTACAAGATTTAAAAACCGGTTATTTAGTGAAAGCAACGCCATGGCGTCAACAGTTTGCGTTAATTATCGGTTGTATCGTAGGTGCGTTCGTCATTACACCGGTATTGGAAATTCTTTACCACGCATACGGTTTTGCCGGTGCAATGCCACGAGAAGGAATGGATGCGGCACAAGCACTTTCTGCACCGCAAGCTACGATTATGATGACTATTTCAAACGGTATTTTCTCAAATAGCCTTGAATGGACTTACATTTTAGTCGGTGTTGCTTTCGGTATTTGTTTAATTATCGTGGATACCTTACTGAAAAAAGCCAGCGCAGGTCGTTTAGGTTTACCGACTTTAGCCGTGGGCATCGGTATTTACTTACCGCCGGTGGTAAACGTACCGTTAATTATCGGCGCATTACTTTCTTGGTTGGTTAATCGTCATATTCAACGCCATGCAAAACGTAGCGGCAAAGATGTTGAAGCGGCAAGTAAAAAAGCGGAACGCTACGGCACCCTTTTCGCAGCCGGTTTAATCGTTGGTGAAAGCTTAGTCGGCGTACTGTTAGCCTTTGTGATTGCAGGTTCCGTTACTTCGGGCGGTTCTGACGCGCCGCTAGCGCTAAATCTCGAGAACTGGGACGGTATGGCGGAATTACTCGGCTTAACGCTATTTGTGATCGGCTGTATTATTTTCGCTCGTCGTGTACTACAAGCGAAAAAATAAATTTCCCTTCTTTGCATTAAACGGCATCTTCGGATGCCGTTTTTTTATTGTCTGACATAACCGCCACTCACCTGCTTAATTACACTTAATAATTCCAAACCAAGTAACTCGACTAATAGTATTTCCACTTCCAATGAGGTCACTTTCGCTAAATCATCAATCGAAATTGGATCAAGACCGATATGTTCCACAATTTGTTGCTGACAAGCGGTCATTTCCGGCAATTTTTTTGCAAGATGATTGCCCCTTGCAAAAAATTGTGAGTTTTCAGCCGCTTGTGGCGGTTCAAACAGAGCCTGTTGCCGAGGCTGATCCGGCAGTTGATATTGAATCGCTTGCAAAATATCCTCTATCGTCTCAGTTAAAAGCGCCCCTTCTTTGATCAGTTTATGACAGCCTTGTGCATACGGATTTTGTACCGAATTCGGGAGTGCAAAGACTTCTCGCCCTTGCTCCAACGCATAACGGGCGGTAATCAGTGAACCACTATTCACCGTAGCTTCAACCACTAATGTGCCAAGCGATAAACCGCTGATAATCCGATTACGACGAGGAAAATTCTCGGCAAGCGGCGGTTGATTCGGAAAAAATTCCGACACTAACGCCCCGCCGCTTGCGACAATCTGATCCGCCAATTTTTTATGCCTTGCCGGATACACTTGATCTAAACCGCTACCCAAAACGGCAATAGTGATTCCCTGTTCCGCTACCGCTCGCTGATGACAAAAACCGTCTATACCTATCGCGAGTCCGCTGGTTACCGCCAAATGATGTTTAATCAGTTGCTCGGTAAAATAGCCCGCCCAATATTCTCCGTAGGCGGAAAAATCCCGGCTACCGACAATCGCAATTTGCGGTAGACTCAAACTGCTTATCGAACCTCGCACAAATAATACCGGCGGTGCGGTGCTGATTTGCCGTAATAAAAACGGATATTCCTCATCAAATAAGGTCAATAAATGTTGATTCGGTTGCTCCGCCCACGCCAATGCACTCTCAATCCAACGCATTTCCGGATTGAACCAGCGCTGAATTTGTTTTTCGTTCCAACCGATTTGTTGTAATTGGCGCTTGTCATATTGGCAAAATTGGGCGAAATCCACTTCGGATAACAGACGAGCTATTCGCTGCGCGCCCAGTTGCGGAATCTGCAATAATTTCAGTAAATCAGTCTGTGACATTAATAAGTTCCCCAAATTAATTATGGATTATTGAAAGGAAACATAGACAAACCGCAATTAAACAGGTAATTTAGTCGGACGTTCGTCTTATTTGGCTATGTTTTTCACAAAATAGCCAATCATAAGAAAACGAGTTAATTAACCAATTTATAATTTTTTATTTTTCGATTGAGATCACAAAAAAATGTCAGTTTTAGAAGTTGTACTTTACCCGGATGAAGGGTTAGCAAAAGTGTGTGAGCCTGTCGCACAGGTGGACGATGAATTAAATCAGTTCATCGATGATATGTTTGACACGATGTACGAACACGAAGGTATCGGCCTTGCCGCACCGCAAGTGGGCGTATTAAAACGTGTTATTACGATTGATATTGAAGGCGATAAAACTAACCAAGTGGTACTGATTAACCCGGAGATTTTAGAATCATGCGGCGAAACCGGTATCGAAGAAGGTTGTTTATCGATTCCCGGTCATCGTGCGTTAGTGCCACGTAAAGAAAAAGTGAAGGTAAAAGCGTTAAACCGTAAAGGTGAAGAAGTGATTTACGATGCGGACGGTTTATTCGCTATCTGTATCCAACATGAAATCGACCACCTCAACGGTGTGCTGTTCGTGGATCACATCTCTGCACTTAAACGCCAACGCATTAAAGAAAAAATGCAAAAACTCAAAAAACAAATTGAGCGTGCAAAATAATCCTATCTATTAATAAAAGCGAGCATTGTCTCGCTTTTTCTTTGTTTGCTAGCAAGCGGTCTAATTTGCTGCAAAATTTGCAAATCCGCCCTAATCCACCGATAATATCCCCGTTTTTAATTTCAAAAAGGAAAAAGCTATGATTATCGTAACAGGCGGCTTTGGTATGATCGGTAGCAATATCGTCAAAGCATTAAATGAAATCGGCAGAAAAGATATTCTTGTTGTAGATAACTTAAAAAACGGCGAAAAATTCGTAAATTTAGTAGATTTAGATATTGCGGATTATTGTGATAAAGAAGATTTTATCGCTTCGATCATTGCCGGCGATGATTTCGGCGATATTGATGCAGTATTCCACGAAGGTGCTTGCTCGGCAACTACCGAATGGGATGGCAAATACTTAATGCACAATAACTACGAATATTCAAAAGAGTTATTACATTTCTGTTTAGATCGCCAAATCCCGTTCTTCTACGCATCAAGTGCGGCAACTTACGGTGGTCGTTCGGATAACTTTATTGAAGAGCGTAAATTTGAACAACCGCTCAATGCTTACGGCTATTCAAAATTCCTATTTGACGAATATGTACGCCAAGTTTTACCGGAAGCGGATTCGCCGGTATGCGGTTTCAAATATTTCAACGTATATGGTCCACGTGAACAACACAAAGGCTCAATGGCAAGCGTGGCGTTCCACTTAAACAATCAAATGCTAAAAGGAGAAAATCCGAAATTATTCGAAGGTTCAGAAACCTTCTTACGTGATTTCGTGTATGTGGAAGATGTGGCGAAAGTAAATATTTGGGCGTGGCAAAACGGTATTTCCGGCATTTATAACCTCGGTACCGGCAAAGCGGAATCGTTCCAAGCGGTGGCACAAGCGGTGATCGACTTCCACGGCAAAGGCGAAATCGAAAAAATCCCATTCCCGGATCATTTAAAATCTCGCTACCAAACCTTCACCCAAGCGGATCTAACCAAACTCCGTGCGGCAGGCTACACCGGCACATTTAAAACCGTAGCCGAAGGTACGAAAGAATATATGGCGTGGTTAAATCGCTAATCCATTCCTAACAAGAGGTTATTTTTTGCAAAAAGTTCAGTATTATGTAGCAAATGCACAAATCAGTTTGTAGGGGCGGACCGATGTGTCCGCCCTTGATAAACACCATTTCTTATTGGTTTTTCTTGGGCGAACACATCGGTTCGCCCCTACGTTTCATTTATCAATAATTTTGTGCAACAGCTACATAATACCGAAAAAGTTGCGAAAAATAACCGCTTTTTGATTTAAGTCTAACCGCTACCCCGTCTTGATTATAGAGCCACTAAATTTCCAAATTTATAATTCCTACTAATTTAATCAACTATATTATTAGGAGTTTACGATGTCCGTTTTAACTGATAAAGATTGGCGTACTGCCCCGCTTGGTGAAATTATTGATTTTATTATCCCTCGTTTTCACGATACACATCGCAATCAATTGCCAACGCTGATTGAATTGGCAGAAAAAGTGGAATCCGTTCACGCAGATAGAGCTGATTGCCCGAAAGGTTTAGCGGAACTTATCCGTAAAGTTTATGCGGATTTAGTGAATCATATGATGAAGGAAGAACAAATTCTGTTCCCATTGATTAAAGCCGGCAGAGGAAAAATGGCGGCGGCTCCGATTTCCGTAATGGAATCCGAACATGATGAAGCCGGTAATGATGTCGAAGCAATGCAAAAACTGACCAATAACTTTACTCCTCCAGAAGGGGCTTGCACATCTTGGTGTAATCTATATCAAGGCTTACAAGAGTTTGCCGCTGATTTAGATGCACATGTAGATTTGGAAAATAATAATTTATTCCCTCGTGCATTAGCCGGTGATCAGCCTTAAGTAAAAACAAGCGGTTGATTTTAAAGAAAAACTTACAAAATTCTTCCAAAAATCAACCGCTTGTATCTTATTCAAAAGTTAAGCCGATGCCTTTGAAAACAGGTTAATCACTAATACACCTGCAATAATCATACCCATACCGATAAAGCCCGCCAAATCCGGTTTTTGTCCGAAAGCGAAATACGCCACAATGGCGGTTAGCACAATACCGACACCCGACCACACTGCATAAACAATACCAATCGGCAATGTTTTGGTAATCACCGATAATAAATATAACGCTACCACAAAAGCCCCAATTGCTACCGCTGTCGGTAACGGTTTGCTAAAACCTTCGCTTGCCTTAATGCAATTACTGCCGATCACTTCAATAACAATCGCAAAGCCCAATAAAATCCAAGGGTTCATCAATTCCTCCGAAAACAAAAGCGGTTGGATTTTGCTCATTTTTTGCAAATTTCTAGCAAAATCCAACCGCTTTTCAAATTAATAAAATTAGATCGCACGTGTACCTAATTGGAAAATTACCACTTCCGCTTGGCAACTAAAACGGAAATTCGCATCCAGTAAAAAACCACCTTCTACCGCTTTAATTTCACTGGTGATTTCACACGGTTCGCTTTCCGTATCACGTGCTTTTTGGGTTAATTTCACAAGTGCTTGTTCTGCTTCCGCTTGTGTTTCATACACTTTTTCAAATTTCGCATCTCGTTCACTGTTATCAATGATTGAGCCGACATCAAAAGTATTACAACCCACACATTCAACCGGTTTATCTGATTTCATAAAAACCCCTATAAATTATAAGTTAATCACCTTGTTACTCTAATACTAAAGCGAGTTTGAATCAACCGAGCTTTATACCGTTGTTGATTTACAATAAAAAACGGTCGCAAAATTTTCATAAAATACGACCGCTTATCGATTGAATTAGAAGCCCGCTTGTTGTTCTAATTGCTCTACTAACGCATCGTCTAAACCAAGTGCTTCGGCAAGGTCGGCGAGGAAGACGATTTCTTTGCGAGCTAAATCGGCACACACTACACGAGCGGCTAAATAGACTTGTGCCGCTAATGCCGGGTTGTTACCGACTTGTGCGGCAATGTGTTGTACGGTTGCCGGTTGGTACATCGCTTGTTCAATCCATTGTTGAATTTCCGGATCTTGTCCCGCTTCGCCTAAAATGGCTTGTCTTTCTTCTTCCGAAATCGTACCGTCAGAAGCTGCTGCGGAGATCATTGCTTGTAAAATCACTTGGCTGCTTGCTTGGGCATTTTGTTCTGTCACCGCAAAATTTTCTTCACTCACCGGTGCAGCTTGCGTTTGGTTTTGCTGATATTTTTGGTAAGCTTGATAAGCAAGACTACCGATTGCCGCTAATGACCCTAATTTCGCTAGGCTAGAGCCACCATTACGACCGAAGATCATAGAAAGAATACCGATTGCCGCCGCACCGCCACCGATTTTAGCGACTTTATCGGTTGTGGTATTGCCGTTCATCGCATTTTTTGCTGATTCCTGCGCAACGCTTAGCACTTGATTTAAAATTTTGCTGAAATCCATAGGGTTTCTTCTCCAATAAGATTGAGGGTTAATACACTTAGCGCACTAAGTGCTCATTCGTCCGCCAAATTAGCAATAAGTTACCCGGCTTGCCAATCAAATTTACCTATCATTAAAAAAGCAAACGGTCGTAAATTCTTGTGAAAATACGACCGCTTGTTTCAATTAAAGAGAATCAAACTTCAAGTAAATCTACGATATTAATCGCTATCGGCTGGCTTAATAACTCGGCAAATCTAGCGCCTGCATCAATAAAATGTGTTTGCTGAGCGTGTAATGCCAAATCTTGTTGCGATTGCCATTGTTCCACAAAAGTATACACATTCGGCTGACCTTGTACCGGACCACAGCCGTAAGCAATACAACCTTGGTCGTTAAGCGAAGCACGAATTAAGTTTTTTGCCAATGCTTCAAATTCTGCGATTTTATCCGCTTTTACATGACATACTGCATAAACTGCGATCATAATTGCTCTCCTAAACTAAAATTACACGATGTTGGAATGTGCTTTTAAAGCTTGCCCAATCCGCTCAAATAAATGTTGAATGATATCCGCTCGATGTGCAAGCACTCGAACTATTAATCCGCCGTCATTTAGCTGGGATACCCCCACCAACATCTCTTTTTGCTCGGCAATCAAGGCTTGTAACTCACTCACAATCGCCTTAATTTCTAAGGCATTTTTTGCCAAATTGATGTAGGTTAATGAACCTTGATGCGAAAAATCTTCCATTTGGCTCAATGACGTCAATGCCATTTTTGCCGGCAGCCATTGAATACGGTCGGTAACAAGCGGTCGATTTTGGTGAGAAATTCGCAAATAGGACGCAAAATGGCGGAAGGCGAATCGTTCGCCGTTTAGCACACGCCCAATCGCCACAATCTCACCATAAATCAGCTCAGACTGCTCGCCCATCTCAATTTCGGTCGTTTGCTTAAATCCGCTGTCTTTATGCAGCACCAACGGATGCGGAAGATAAAACAAGCGGCTATTTTTGCCCAATTTTATGCACGTTTTTTGCGTGGCATAATCGCCCTCATTCATTGATTGCACGCGAGTAAATGCCTGCGTGTTCAACGAAAGCGCAGTACCCTCCGCCAAAGTCATCTCTATATCCAGCTGATCGCCCGCCAGTAATCCCGGCGATGACGACATCTGCATCGCATTCAAAGCATTGCGCCAATGTGAATCCAAATTCGGCAAGGTCATCACCTTAAACGGTGGCGATACAAAATATTGATCAAGCTGCGTTTTACCTTGCGAGGTAAGTTTTGTTGAAAGTAAAAGTTTGCTTTGCATTTGATTGCTCATTCTCGCCCCTCGTGGGAGAGAGACAGCGAAAAATTGCGTTAGGCAATTTTTTGCAGAGAGAGGGGAAATTTGCAAAATGTTACGATATTCTCACCGCTTACCCTTCTCCCTGATTTTTCTTCTGTACGAAGAAAAATCCGTCCCTCTCCCACAAGGGGCGAGGGTTATAAGTATTAACGAACTAAAGACGCCGGATCTTCAATATTTTTTAACAATGCATATTTTTCGATCCAACCGATCACACCATCAAGGTTTTCGTTTTTCATTAGGTTGGTGAAAATAAACGGCTGACCGTTACGCATACGGCGAGCATCACGTTCCATTACGCTTAAATCCGCCCCCACAAACGGTGCAAGGTCGGTTTTATTGATCACTAGGAGGTCTGAACGTGTGATACCCGGCCCGCCTTTACGTGGAATTTTCTCACCTTGTGCCACGTCAATTACGAAAATGGTTACATCCGCTAAATCCGGGCTAAAGGTTGCTGAAAGGTTATCGCCGCCTGATTCAATGAAAATCAGCTCAACTTCCGGGAAACGAGCGACCATTTCGTCCACCGCTTCAAGGTTCATTGAAGCATCTTCACGAATCGCAGTGTGCGGACAACCACCGGTTTCCACCCCCATAATGCGTTCAGGTGGAAGCAAACTGTTTTTAGTTAAAAACTCCGCATCTTCTTGGGTGTAAATGTCGTTAGTAATAACCGCAACACTGTATTTGCTTGCGATTTCACGAGTTAAACGTTCGATTAATGCGGTTTTCCCCGCCCCCACAGGGCCTGCCACCCCGATTTTGATATATTTACGCATTGGTTTTCCTATTATTCAAATTAAGACATATAAAGTCTTGTATAAAGCTGTTCATGTTGCATTGAGCGAATATCGCTTGCTAGTGTTGCTGCACCGAGCCATTCAGGATCAGGATTTAGGCTATTTTCGACCGCTTGCGCAAGTGGTGTGCGTAGTGCAAATAAAATATCTTGCCCGTCCATTTGGCTTAACGGTACTAGTTTTACGCCATTGGTTACCGCTCCGACTGCCGCATTGTAGTAGAACGCATAGAGCGTTTCGGCTTTATCTAGATTCATTGCTTGCGCCACCATTGCAAATACGATTGGGAAATAACCCTGACAACGCTTTTCGCTGATCGCTTGTTGGAAAGCACTCAGTAATGGGTGATTTTCATAACGAATAAAAATCTTCAGCAATCGTACACCTAATTTATAACTGCCCTCACGACTCTCACGAGCGATTTTGCTGGCGGCAAGCTCTTGATCTAACGCCAACAAGCGGTCTAAATCGTGGTTTGCCATTGCATCAAATGCCAGTGATAAATACGCACCGTCATTGTAAATCCAGTTCTGCATCAGCTGGGTTTGAACATACTCTTCAAGACTTGCTCGACTGTTCACTTTGCCTTGTTGCACAAAGGTTTCCAAGCCGTTGGAATGATTAAAACCACCGATTGGCAGCGTAGGATCAACTAAGTGTAACAACGCCCCTAACTGCCCCATACGTGCGAAATCTAGTGCTTGTGCCAATTTCCGTCTCCATGGTGATGATAGCCGTGATGATCGTGCGCATGACTGTGACCGTGAGAATGTCCGTGTCCCTGCGCGGAATTTGCTCGCAACGCTTGGCTTAAGCGTCGTTCTGCTTTCTTCGGTTCAAATCCGGCCGCTTGTAGCCATTCAAACATCGGTTTGTCGTACGGAAGCGTGACTTCATCACCGTCTAAAAATAATGGCGAATGTTTGTTACCGATTTCATAGCAAGCACGCGCCATTTCCGGCAAGGTTTTCGGCGAAAGTACAATGACCTCAGATGGCAAAATTTCAATCGCAATCACCAGGTTCTCGCCCACAAACACCACGTCATCGTGCTTCAAACGTTGTCCTTCTTTCAAAAGGCGAAACGCCACTTCACGTCCCGACCGACTTTTTTTACGTAAAATATTGCGCTCGCTCTCAAACCATTCGAGCGGTACATAATCAATTTGTTGTGTAGTAATTTGCCCACTTGCTTTAAGTGCCGCCAAATTACCTAAAATGTCTTCCATTACCGGAAGGATTGGGTTAAGGATTTGCATTATCTTTCTTCCATTCCCCATACTACGTATGGGGTTACGCATTGTACGGTTGCTCTGCAACCTGTTTTGTAGTTAGACGTGTGGTTTTGTCTCCGCCAATACAGCATATTTGCCATTCATTTCTTCCGCCCAAGCGGTCAAATTCGGGTGATTTTTTGCAAGATCGTAACCAAGTTTTTCGGCACGGAATTGCCACCAGTCGATTAAGCAAACTGCATTGATTGTGCCGATATTTAGCTCTGTGCCGAATGGCTCAATCGCTTTTTCAAGCTGTGGGAACGAGCGAATATTACGATCCATTAACTGCTCTTGACGGCTTGTCCACCATTCGTTTTCAGGGCGAAGCATACGTTCAGCCATAATCGGTACGGTGTTTTCTAAAATACCGTCCGCAAGGTTATGTAACGCTAACGCCGCCCAGCGTGGTTTACCGCTTTCCGGGAATAATTTCGGTTGGTCGCCTTTTTGATCGAGATATTCACAAATCAGTTGGCTGCCGAATAACCAATTGCCGCAATTACGTTGTAAAGCCGGTACACGTCCAAGCGGATTGTCTTGGTTGTGCGGCGAATTTGGGTCAAATGACGAACTAATTTTTAACAGCTCGGTTTTAGCTTCTAATTGTTGATGTTTTAGCGTAACTAACACTTTACGCACAAAAGGGCTAGTGGTGGAATACCAGAGTTTCATAGAGTCTCCTTACAAACCTAGCACGAGCCGTACTAGGTTAATTAATCTAAGCCACTTTGCGGCTTTTTCTGAGAGCCACAAAGTGGTTCGGGTCAGCGAACTGCATACGGCTCGTATGCAGTTCATTTAGAACAAGAAATAACGCTGTGCAAGCGGCACTTTTGTCGCTGGTTCACAAGTAATATGCTCGCCGTCTACACGTACTTCATAGCGTTCCGGATCAACGGTAATTTCAGGCGTTGCATTGTTGTGAACGAGGTCTTTTTTGCCTACATCACGACAGCCTTTTACCGCTAGGGTTTCTTTCTGAATGCCGTATTGCGTTTTGATGTTCGCATCCACGCTAGCTTGGGAAACGAAGTATACTGCACTTTCGGTATTCGCTTTCGCACTTGCACCAAACATTGGACGGTAGAATACCGGTTGTGGCGTTGGGATTGAAGCGTTCGGGTCGCCCATTTTCGCAAAGCTGATAAAGCCTTTTTTCATCACAAACTCCGGTTTTACGCCGAAGAATTGCGGTTTCCATAGTACGATATCAGCCAGTTTACCCACTTCAAGCGAGCCAACGTGTTGGCTGATACCATGAGCGATTGCCGGGTTGATCGTATATTTCGCAATATAGCGTTTAATACGGAAGTTGTCGTTACCTTCATCGCCTAATGCTCCACGCTGTTCTTTCATTTTATCCGCAGTCTGCCACGTACGAGTGACTACTTCGCCGACACGTCCCATTGCCTGACTGTCTGAACTCATAATTGAGAACACGCCCATATCGTGCAGAATATCTTCCGCCGCAATCGTTTCAGGGCGGATACGGCTGTCGGCAAATGCGACATCTTCCGGCACACGTTTATCTAAGTGATGGCAAACCATCAACATATCTAAATGCTCGTCAATCGTGTTCACAGTAAATGGGCGAGTTGGGTTGGTTGAAGCCGGTAATACGTTTGGATACATCGCTGCTTTAATAATATCCGGTGCATGACCGCCGCCGGCACCTTCGGTGTGGAAGGTATGGATCACACGTCCGTCAATCGCTTTCATTGTATCTTCTAAGAAGCCGCTTTCGTTGAGCGTGTCGGTGTGAATTGCCACTTGCACGTCCATCTCGTCCGCCACTTTTAACGCTGCGTCAATCACCGCCGGTGTTGCGCCCCAGTCTTCGTGGATTTTTAAGCCTAACGCACCGGCAACAATTTGTTCTTTAAGCGGTTCAAGCGTAGAACAGTTACCTTTGCCGAAAAAGCCGATATTAACCGGTAACGCTTCGCAAGCTTGGAACATTCTTTCAATATTGAATTTACCCGAAGTACAAGTGGTCGCGTGCGTGCCGTCCGCCGGGCCTGAACCACCACCTATCATGGTGGTAATACCGTTTTCGATAGCATGTTGTGCTTGTTGCGGACAAATCCAGTGAATGTGAGTATCGATACCGCCTGCAGTCGCAATTAAATGAGCGCCGTTATGTACTTCGGTACTTGCGCCGATAATCATATTTGGCGTCACATTATCCATGGTGTCCGGATTACCCGCCTGACCAATGCCGACAATACGTCCGTCACGAATCCCGATATCCGCTTTAATAATGCCTAATTTTGCGTCAATAATCATCACGTTAGTGAGAGCAAAATCCAATACGTTCGGATTATCTCGGGTAGCGGTACTGGATTGTGCCATACCGTCACGTACCGACTTACCGCCGCCGAATTTACACTCATCACCTTTAGTTAAAAAATCTTGTTCAATTGTCGCCCATAAATCGGTGTCGCCTAAACGGACTTTATCACCGACTGTTGGACCATAAGTCGCTACATACTGACTGCGTGGGATTGTTAATGCCATTTTCTTACTCCCTATAATTTGCCGTCGATTTCGTTATGGAAACCGTAAATCACTTTATTACCACCAAACTCAACCAGTTCTACTTCTTTCGCTTCACCGGGTTCAAAACGCACTGCATTGCCGGACGGCACATTTAAGCGCATACCGCGAGCCTGCAAGCGGTCGAATTTTAGGGCGTGGTTGGTTTCAAAAAAATGATAGTGCGAACCGACTTGAATCGGACGGTCGCCGCTATTTACGACTTCTAATTTGACGGTTTTGCGACCCACATTCGCTCGTACATCACCGTCTGCTAATTGGTATTCTCCGGGGATCATTTTTTATTCCTTATGTTATTACTCTCTCCCTCTTGAGGGAGAGAGACAGCAGAAAATTGCGTCAGGCAATTTTCTGCAGAGAGAGGGGGATACCCTCTCCCACAGAGGGCGAGGGTATCACTTATGCTATCTAATCGGATTATGCACCGTCACTAATTTGGTGCCGTCAGGGAAAGTGGCTTCGATTTGGACTTCGTGAACCATTTCCGCAATGCCTTCCATTACATCGTCAACCGTCAATAACGTTGCGCCGTATTGCATTACTTCCGCCACCGACATTCCGTCACGTGCCGCTTCCTGTAAGTGGCTGGCGATATAAGCGATTGCTTCCGGATAATTTAATTTCACACCACGAGCCTTGCGTTTTGCCGCAAGCTCCCCCGCAAGAAATAACATCAATTTTTCTTGTTCTCTTGAAGTTAAATGCATTTTGTACCTTCTTAATTTTATGAGTTATTTATAAAATCCGGTTCCCAAGAGGGGAAGAGGAAGAATTTATGGATTGAGTAATTGCACTAATTTATGTTTATCAAATGCAGCCTTATCCAATCGTTTCTTAACAATCAATAAAAGCCAGCTGGCAACGATAAATCCGATGGTATAAGTTGCCAGTCCTGTTTGAGCAACCGCATATTGAATAAGAATAGCAAGTAAAGTGCCGATAATGACATATAGGAAATGGCGTAATTGGGTGCCGGCAAAAGCACACGCCACTAAAATAGGAGAGAAGCCATAAATGCCGTTGGCAAGACTATTGTGATCGATTCCCGGTAAATGATGAGCAAATGCCGCGCCTATCGCAGCTGCCGCTACACCATACATTGCTGCAATGGGTGAACTGATAGCAATCGCTAAAAAAAGTAAGGTGCCGGTCACCATACTGGTTCCAAAATTCACTTCCGCCCAAGCATAGAAAGGTTCTTGGATTGCATCGAGCGTGCCGGTGTAATCCGCTAAAGGAGGCGTTGTCTGGGTTAAACCGAATAAACCTAATTTGGCGATTCCCCAACAAAAGAACCAGCAGCTCAACACAAACGGAAAGGTAAATGCGACTTTATTCTTCTTCACAAATAAACGCATAATTAACGTTGCAACAATCGAAGCAACAAGACCAATACCCCAAATTAACGGATTGGAGGCATCCACTTCCGCAAAGGTAAACATGGTGCACATAAACGCTAGACTTGCATTAAAGCCATAAAGTCCTTGGCTAATTTGCTGTGGCGGATACTTTAATATTTTAGCTGTCAGCGTACCGATAAGTGCGCCGAGAAAACAGCTTACCCCTAACGTCCAGTGACTAAAAAACATCGCAATAACAATAACCAAACCGGACAAACCATTTTCTTGCAAAAAGATTTGCCCTATCCCAGTAAGGGTAGTTTTAATAAGCTTCATTTCATTTTCCTGTGTGTTTGCATAAGTGGCTTTGCCACTATTTTTGTAAATAAAGCGTTTTATCTGCTAACTGTCGCGTAAAGGTTTGATCGTGCGAAGCCACCAACATCGGTAATTGGAGTTGTTTGAGTAAAGCGGTCAATTTCGCACAGTTTTTTGCATCTAAACCATTGGTCGGCTCATCAAGCAGTAGTAGTTTGGGTTTCATCGCGAGTACGCCGGCTAAAGCGGTAAAATTCTGTTCACCGCCGGAAAGCGCATTCACCGGACGATCTTTCAGATATTCAAGATCTAACATCTGAAGTTGTTCAAGAGCGATTTGATAAGCTTGTGCTTGAGGGTAGCCTTGGTTTAACACACCAAAGGCAACATCATCTAATACGGTGGGGCCAAATAATTGGTCTTCTGCATTTTGAAAACAAATGCCGACTTTGCCACGAAACGGCACAAAATCTTTTTCTCGTTGGCAATGCGTGCCAAACAAATAAATATCACCGGAGTGAATCGGCAAGAAACCGAGCAATGAAAGCAGTAGTGTGGATTTTCCTACACCGATTTCCCCCTGTAAAAACACTCGTTGCTGCGGTTCAATGGCAAAACTTAGGGCATTTATGACCGCTTGTCGATTGCGAAAAACCGTCAGGTTGTTAATTTCCAATATACTCATTTTTTATTTTTATACTTAGCCGCAAATCATTTAGCGCCAAATTTAAAGCCTCGTGCTTTCAGCGCTATTTCCGTTCTTTCCGCTCGCACCATGGCATGAATAAGCAATAATGCCACGCGTTGTGAAGTGATTTTCAGGGTGAGCCAATTGCATTTCGGCTGATAGCCTCGTGCTCGCATTGCGATATCCATCTTGCGGTTTACTTCATTTAATACGGAAATATAGCGAATACTTAAAACAAAGAGATGAATTAATTTCGATGAAAGAGGAAGTCGGCTAATAGCTTGAACCAACATGACTTCATTTACATTCAATAATAGTAACCATGTCGCACATAAAATCAAATTCATTCGTAGGCTAATTAAGCTTGCCAGTTCAATACCATGCGGATTCCATTGCACGGAGAATGTATCCAAGCGCCAACTTAGCGTTAGCCAAATCAATAACGTAAAAATATTGAATTTGAGCCAACGGCGACCTAAGGCTTTTAATGATCGTCCATAAAAAATTTGGCTGATAAGAACACAAGGGACTAAACAAGCGGTCAAAAAAAGTAAAATATTTACCGATTTCAGCCCGCTGATTACTACGCCAAAGACAAACAAATAAAACAGCCGCCAATGTACTTGAAATAAATGCGCCATTATACTTCTTGTAATACGTTAGGATACATTTTTGCCAGCGTAAATAATGTGCCGACACTCACGATGCTATCAACTAAAAATATCGGCAGATGTGAAACGATCAACAAGCCGATCAAATCTGCATAATTCTTACCGCCATCAAACGCCAAAACCGCCGAAGCAAGTAAGATTGCCCCTCCGACTCCTATCACGCCTGCGCCAACACCGGACACCATTAATTGCTGACGAGAGAGATTTAAAGCAAGCGAACTTCGAAAAACGTAATGCACGAGTAATGCCGGTAATGCCATGACACATAAATTTATGCCTAAGATGGAAAAACCACCAAATGAAAACAATAACGTTTGTAAAACCAGTGCAACGAAGAAGGCGGGAAACACGGCCCAACCTAAAAACAGCCCTGCCATCCCATTTAAAATTAAATGTACGCTACCAATGCCGACAGGTACATGAATGGTTCCGGCAACAAAAAATGCGGATGCAAATAATGCGGTCAATGTTAAACGACCATAATCAAGTTTACGCAAGCCAATTGCCACTCCGACAGTCGCTATAACGGCACCGACAAGTAATGTTGGGGCATGCAAAACGCCTTCTGATAAATGCACTTAGCTTTTGTCCTTTCTTGCTTTTAATAATGTCACAATACCAAATAATCCGAAGATATAACCAATCCCACCAATAAGATCGTGGAGGTAAATTTTATGTTTTAACTTCTGAATATCTTCTCGTAATACTTCGAACTCGGCTCGCCCTAATGTACGTTTAACAACATTATCAGCGATACCCTCGGCACGATGCCCCTCCGCTCCTTCTACCACCACTTTGAACGGGCCGTCACCGGAAATCGGAATAGAAAAACTGCCGTAAACATCGGTTTTTGCCGTGGCAATCGGCACTGTCTCACTCCCATCTCTACCTAATCTAAAGACTTCCAAATAAGTTTCGGCAGCAGGCGATTGATCGGAATAAAACGATTTACCCGAAATTTCATGCCCGTCATAAAGCGCAAATAAATGTAGGCTATGCGCTGAAACACCTAAAGAGGTCAATGCAAATAGCATTACTAATAAATATTTTAATCTCATTATTTTACTTCAAACGTCAGCATATATTCGATTGTTCTCTCCGTATAATCCGGATGAACAACGCCCTTTTCTTCAAACTCAGCCCAAACTTTGTTATAGCCTGCTGTCGGTGTAAATTGAGCAATCCCATTTTCATTTGTTAGGTTAAAAGGTTTATCCTCACCTAAACCGACTTTAATACCCGATGCTGGCTTACCGTGGCGTAAAACCAAAATATCCATCGCTTTGTCCGCAACAGGTTTTGAAAGCGGAATTAACTCGTATTCAACGGCATGAGGTTTAAATGAATCGGCATTCCACACTAGAATCGCTTTACCAAGTTTTATTGGATTTAAACTGAGTACAGCTGTAGGTTCTTGTGCTTTGGTTTTCTCAACATATTTACCACTCGGTAATTTCGACCAAACACCGTTATTAAATTCCAAAAATACCATGGAATGACGACCGGCATTAAAATAGGCTTCACCTTGATTAAATTGAGGTTTTATGGAAGAGAGAACTCCATTCTTTTGTAGTAATTGAACAGATTGGAGTTTTGTTTCAGGATAGGGTTCTGTGGTTTCATGACCAAACTTCACAACATATTCATTCGTATTTTTTGTTGGTTCTAGCCATACATTGTGAGCTTGAGCAATAGAAATCGAAAGGAGTGTAAGCCCAAACACTCCACTTTTTAATGACATACAAGATTCTCCTTAAATATTCTTAAAATATCACCAAATTCAGTTATTTATTATAGAAAAGTTTTACTTATTGCTCAAATAAATAAAACTAATCATAACTATGCAAAATATTTTAGGATGTAAAATAAATAACAAAAGACATAAACCGCTAACTTTCTATATTCAAATCATTGGTATTTTTATACAATCGATTTCTCTCATTCTTTCCGATAGCGAAACAATATGTTAAATAAACTTGATGCTTTGAAATACTTCTGCACTGCAGCACAAACATTAAATTTCCGAGAGGCGGCAAATCAATTAGCGATTTCTCCGCCTGTCATTACACGGGTTATCAATGCATTGGAAAATGAATTAGGCGAACAACTTTTCAAACGAACCACCCGCAATATTGCCTTAACAGATTTCGGTGAAGAATTTCTATTACACGCTAAACAACTTTTAACTGAGAGTGAACGCGTATTCAATTTAGGTAAAAAACAACAAGATGAGATGGCTGGCACGGTACGCATCACCCTACCTAAACTACGTGATCAAGAACAAATATTATTTGAACTGCTACAGGCTCTTAAGCCTTATCCGGATTTAATTATTGATTGGCGAGTCGATGCCGCACGCTTAGATAATGTTAAACACCGAATTGATATCGGTATCCGCGCCAGTAAAGAGCCGAATCCAAACTTTATCGTGCGACCATTAGCTGAAATGCACGATATTTTTGTCGCATCGCCCGATTTCATTGCACGCTGGGGAGTGCCGAAAGACTTAGACGATTTACGTAAAAACTTTCCTTTTAGCAGCCTCATTAATGCAACGACCGGTCAGCCGTGGGAAATTTATATCGATGAGAATACTGTCCTCGTGCCACAAAAATTAGGCTTTATTACGACGGATCTCTATAGTGAATTACAAGCTGCTCTTGCCGGTAGAACCATTGCACATATTGGTAATACTATTTGCAAACCATATATTGAAAACGGACAACTGGTACAAATTTTTCCTGAACAACAATTTGAAAAATGGCAACTCTATTTATATCGTCCTTATCAACAGATCACATCTCCTCGAGTCTTAAAAGTCTTTGATATTCTTACGGAAATCATGCAAAGACGCTATGGCGAGTGATAAAAAAAGCGGTCAGATTTTGCAAAAAACTTGCAAAGTCCGACCGCCAAGGTGAACACTGTTCTTAGATAGCGTACTTATGCATCCACTGCTTTTACCACGATTTTGGTAATTTGTACTTTATCGCCGTTTTGCTTAGTACCAATATCAAATTTTACATTCCAACTACCTTCTTGATCCCATAGATCACCAAATACACGAGCTGTTACTAACAATTCATCATAACCTTTTGCTTTGATTTTAGATTCTTGAATCGCATTGTACTTCATGTTGCCTTTTTGGAGGCTTTTAATCCATTCTTGCTTTGTGAGCGTATCATTTTTTACTGTGATTAATTTAAAGTCATCAGCTAACAGACTTTGTAACTTAGTAAAATTCGGGTTAATTAAGGCACTATTTAATTCTTCGTATGCACCAATCACTTTCTCTTGTTGTTCTTGCTTCGCTTCAGCATTCGTAATGACGGGTAAACTGGCTGTAATACTTAAGGCAATGCCTAAAAAAAGTGATAAAAAAATATGTTTAAACGTTAATCTCATTATTATTCCTCGAATATCATCTCTTCTCTTTTGTGCAGGGGCGTATTATAGAGGAATAATTATTAATGATAAGACCAATTATCGTTAATAGACTATTAATAAAAAAGAAATAATTTTTCTCATACTTTTACGTCTAACCCCATAAAAAAGCGGCCGATTTTAAATGTTACACTCGTAAAAAAACATTCAAAATCGACCGCTTACTTATCTAAGGGAAAAGAATTGGTACCAAAAAGGCGGTAACTAACATCGTAATTACCGTAAAAGGTAAACCGACTTTAAGAAAATCGCTAAAACGATAATTACCAAGCGAAACTACCATTGAATTGACCGGCGAGATCGGCGTCATAAATGCCGCGGAAGACGCAATCGCCACCACCATCACTAATGCTGTCGGCGGATAACCGAGCTGACGAGCCACTTCAATCGCAATTGGCGCCATCAAAATGGCTGTCGCACTGGTTGAAATAAACAAACCGACCACTGCAGTCAATGCAAATAACCCAATCAAAATGAGCGGATATGCCGTGTTCGCCCCACCGGTTAACCCGATAAATTTCTCAACCATCAATGCGACACCGCCAGTTTTCTGCATCGCCAGTGAGAAAGGCATCATACCGATCACCAAAATCAAGGTCGGAAAATGAATCGATTCATAAGCGGATTTCATATCAATACAGCGAAATGCCCCCAATAACAAACAGGCAATAAAAGCGGCAATGACATTCGGTACTAATCCGCTAATCATTAAACCGATCATAATTACCAATGCGAATAAGGCATGAGGCGCTTGACTTGCAGCAGGAACAGCCTGCTTACTTTCTTTCGGCATGCCGATTAAGAAGAAATCTTTGCGAATTTGTACCATCGCGGTGATTTTCTGCCACACGCCCATTACCAGTAAAATATCGCCAGACTTCACTGTTTCGGTCAGTAAGTTATTTTGTAGAATTTGCCCTTCTCGCTTAATCCCCACCACGCTTAAACCAAAGTTAGAACGGAAATTTAACGCATCAACGGTTTGCCCGATGGTTTCGGTTTCCGGCATCACGCCCAATTCCGCCATACCGACCGACTTAGATTGCGTTGAAAAATATTCTCCCTTTAACTCAATTTGCTGCATCCCGAATTCTTCGCAAAGTTGTGCAAAGCGAGTTTCATCCACCCCGATATCCATCAACAGAATATCTTTCTTTTGTAATTGGTCTTTACCAAAAGCCGCTAAGGTAATATGACGGAAGTTCTTATAACGTTGAATTGCAATAATATTAAGCTGATAAATCGAACGCAAATTCAATTCATCAATAGTTTTACCAATAAAGTGTGAACCTTCGCTTAACACTACCATTTTGGCTCGACCATTTAATTTATATTCTTCAATCAAATGTGCCATTGAATCGTCATTATTGACTGATACAGGCATACTGCCGTCATCTAACCAACGGCGTACTGCTAACATATATAAAATACCAAGCACTAAAACTAACGCACCGATCGGGGTAAAACTAAAGAAATGAAACCCTTCATAACCGGCTTTAACTAATTCGGCATGTGTCACTAAATTAGGTGCGGTAGCGATTAAAGTCATCATACCGCTGATTAAACCGGCAACAGCAAGCGGCATCATTAAACGGCGAGGCGAAATATTTAAACTGGCACAAATCGCTAAAGTCACCGGAATAAAAATCGCCACAATACCGGTTGAACTCATAAATGCGCCGAGTGTACCGATCGATAGCATCAGCAAGGCAATCACTTTAGCTTCGCTCGCTCCCGCTACACGTAGTAACCAATCACTCATTTGATTCGCCACACCGGTTCGAGCAAGCGCATCACCAATGATATAAAGTAGTGCAAGTAAAATCACGTTTGGATCACCAAATCCGGCTAACGCTTCTTTGGTGGTTAAAATACCGCTTAAACTAAATGCCAATAGCACCATGAGTGCGATGATGTCCATACGCAATTTATTTTGAATAAATAGCACGACCGCAACAGCCAGAATCGCTAATACCCAAAACAAGGGAAGTTGCATAAAGGAAGGTAAATAATTGATGATGGTTTGCATAATTCTCTCTTATTGTAAAAAATCCGCCGAATTATACCGCTTCATGCTACTAAAAAAAGCCTGTGATCATAAAAATCACAGGCTTTTTAGCTAATGGACGCAAACTACAACGGAAATAATAACGGAACTAACCATATCGTTACGCCCATTACTAATAATGTGAACGGTACACCGACTTTCACAAAATCCATAAACCGATAACCGGCAGGCGCAATCACCATGGTGTTGACCGGCGAAGATATCGGTGTCATAAATGCCGCCGAGGATGCAATCGTAATCACCATCACAAATGCAATCGGTGAATAGCCCAATTGTTTCGCTACTTCAATTGCAATCGGTGCCATTAAGATTGCGGTTGCCGTATTCGAAATAAACAGCCCAACTAATGCAGTAAGCACAAATAAACCGCCTAACACCAAACTATAATGCGTACTTTCCCCGCCGGTAAGCGCTAAAAACTCTTCCACAATTAACGATACACCACCCGTTTTTTGCATTGCGGTCGAAAACGGCATCATACCGACAATTAATAACAGACTCGGAATATGAATGGAGTCATAAGCACTTTTCATATCAATACAACGAAACTTACCGAGTAACAAGCAACAAATCAAAGCCGCAAGCACATTCGGCACCCAGCCGCTGATCATGAGTATTACCATTAACCCAACGGAAAATAACGCATAAGGCGCTTGGCTTGCCGCTGGTGCGATTTGTTTTCCTTCTTTCGGCATACCGAGTAAAAATAAATCTTTATCGTATTTTTCAAGCGTAATGATTTTTTGCCAAACACCCATCACTAACAACACATCACCGGCTTTCACCGATTCGGTGAGTAGATTTTCTTGTAGAATGCGATCTTCTCGCTTAATACCTACTACGCTTAAGCCATACGTCGAACGAAAATTTAACTGTTGTACCGTTTTACCGATACTTTCCGTTTCCGGCATCACCGCAAATTCCGCCATGCCGACCGATTTAGCGTGTGTAGAAAAATATTCGCCTTTTAGTTCAATACGCTGTAATTTGCACTCCTCACATAACATCGCAAAAGCTTCTTCATCGATGCCGATATCCATCAGTAAAATATCTTTGGCTTGCAATTGATCGTTACCGAACGCTGCCATAATTTGTGAACGGAAATTTTTATAGCGCTGGATAGCAATCACATTCATTCGATATAACGAACGCAATTTTAGCTCGTCCATCGTTTTACCGATAAACGGTGAGTCTTCTTGCAAAATCACCATCTTGGCACGCCCGTGCAATTGATACTGTTCAATCAAATGCGACATACTATTATCGTCTTTAGCTAACACTTGTACATCGCCATTATCCAACCAATGGCGAGCAATTAGCATATATAGAATACCTAATAGCAGAACAACCAAACCAATCGGTGTAAAACTAAAAAAACCAAACCCTTGGTAGCCGGCTTTAACCAATTCCGCATGCGTGACTAAGTTAGGTGCAGTGGCAATTAAAGTTATCATGCCGCTAATCAAGCCGGCAATACTGAGCGGCATCATCATACGCCGCGGAGAAATATTCATACCGGCACAAATCGCCAATGCTACGGGAATAAAAATAGCAACAATACCGGTCGAACTCATAAATGCACCCAACAACCCGATTGATAGCATCATCAAGACCAATACTTTGGTTTCGCTAGAACCCGCCACTCGCATCAACCAATCGCTAATGTGATACGCCACACCCGTACGAGCCAGCGCTTCTCCCACTACATATAACAAAGCCAGCAAGACAATATTCGGATCACTCAAACCGGCAAAAATTTCTTGAGTGGTTAATAGACCGGTTAAGCCGAAGCCTAACATCACCAACAAGGCGACAATATCCATTCGCAATTTATTCTGAATAAATAAGCCAACCGCTATCGCAAGTAATACTAATACCCAAAATAACGGATATTGCAAAAAAGCAGGTAAATGACTAACAAAATTCTGCATACTATTCCCCTTTGCAAAATATTGTTCAAATTATACCGCTTGTGAATAAAAAAAAGCCGGAGATTAATCAAATCTCCGGCTTTTCATTCAGAAAAATCATCATACTACAATGGACTTTCTACATTCAGCTTTTCGTTAATTTCAGTAATAGCAAGAATCAGGCTAGAACGCATTATCCGCTCTAAACGAATCTGCTGCATTTGAAACAACATTGAATCTTTATTATCACCAACCGGCTGATGCTTTAACATCTCTGCCGCCGGTGCGAGATCAATATGGTGTAAGTCTTTGGCAAACTGTACAATTGCCGGATGGGAAAAGGGTAATTCCTCCACTTCATCACTGAGATGCTGTTTTAATTCGATAAACAACGTAATATCTTCAAACACCTCAGCAGAGACAACACCTAAACCGAGCAATAATTTTAGACGAACAGGTAACTCCGCTAATGGTCCTTGATACTCAAATAAAGAATCCACCACCGATTTCAAGGCAAAATCCGCTTTACGAAAGACGCGCTGAATCAGACGATCAACATTTTGGGCGAATTGATTGGTCGCCAGAGCGAGGAAACCTCGTAATGAGCTTACCTCGCTTAACTGTTCGATAAAATTATCTGAATATGGCATTAGTTATATAACGCAACAACTTGATCAATGACTTCTTGGTTTGTTAAACCGGTATATTTCTCAACTGCTGCGGCTACTCCGTTATCTGCAATAAATTGTGCTAATTCGACCGCTTGCGGGTCTTCTTCATTACGATATTGTAGAGCCATTACCACACCATTGACGAGGTTTTTATGCGGTAAGCCGTATTCTAACGTGCCTAAGAGCGGTTTAATTAAACGATCGTTCGGGCTAAGTTTACGAATCGGCTCACGACCGACACGGTTTACATCATCATTTAAGTACGGATTAGCAAAACGTTTTAAGATTTTTTCGATATAAGCAGCGTGCGCTTGCGGGTCAAAACTATAACGTTTAATTAATACCTCACCGCTTTCTTCCATCGTCGCTTTCACTGCCGCTTTCACGCTGTCGATGGCAATCGCTTCTTTAATCCATTTCACACCGGCTTGTTTACCTAAATAGGCAGAAATTAAATGACCAGTATTTAAAGTGAATAGTTTACGCTCTACAAATGCCATTAAATTATCGGTTAATTCCATACCTTTAATATCCGGAATTTGACCTTTGAACTGGGTTTTATCCACAATCCATTCGCTAAACTCTTCTACCGTCACTTCTAACGGATCCGCTTCGTTTAATTCCGCCGGCGGTACGATTCTATCGACTGCCGAATCCACAAAACCGACAAATTTTTCAATTTCCGCTTGTTGAGAAGCGGTTAAATTTTCAAAGATTTTTGCTTTAAAGAAACTCGTACCACGCACCATATTTTCACAAGCAATAATATTCAACGGTTGGGTGTTACCCGCTTCTAAACGTGCCGCTAACGCTTTAGCAAATAATGGTGCAATAAAGCCTAATACATTCGGGCCAACCGCAGTAGTAATCAGTTCAACGCTTTTCACTTGTTCGATAACTGCCGCTTCATCTTTTGAGTTGATCGCCGCAATATTTTTTACCACTTCAACACGGCTTGCATCACCTACAATTTTTACGCCGTATTGTTTGTTTTGGTTAATTTGATCAATCTGAGTTTGATTGATGTCGGCAAAGGTGACGAAAACACCTGAATCCGCCAATAATTTACCGATAAAGCCACGACCGATATTACCTGCACCAAAATGTAATGCGTTCATTCTATGTTCCTCTTTAATTTGTAAAATATTTGAAAAATTTGACCGCTTGCAAGCGAAAAATCCCCCACTTGCGCGGGGGAACTAAATTATTCGCCTTTTAATAAGCGTAATACTTTTTGCGGATCATCGGTTAAGGTGAGAATTTCCATGGTTTTCTCATCATCTAACGCATTAGTGATCGCACTTACGACTTGGATGTGTTCGTTATTACGTGCCGCAATACCGATAACTAATTTCGCCACACCATCTTCTTCGTCAGTAAAACGCACGCCTTCACGATATTGGCAGAATACGATACCGGTTTTTAATACTTTATCTTTTGCCGCAATCGTACCGTGCGGAACCGCAATACCCTCACCTAAGTAAGTTGAAACTTGTTGTTCACGTTCAAACATTGCCGGTACATAATCCGCTTCAGCAAAACCTAATTTTACAAGTTGTTCACCGGCAAATTGAATCGCCTCTTCTTTGGTACGTGCAGTTAGATTTAAGAAGATTTGATCCTCGGTCACATTTAAACCGCCACGTTCAGTTGCCACTTGCGGCACAACTTCAACCGGAATCACTTTGTCTGTACTGTTTGCAGTAAGTTTTGCCACTAAACCGTCATAGAAAACGCCGTCTAAGAAGTTATTAAGTGATAAATGTTGTGCGGTCGGTACTTGTTTTTGCGCACGTGCAGTTAAGTCTTTGTGGGTTACCACTAATTGAGCGTCTTGTGGTAAATCATTAATTGCTACGTTTTGTACTTCGACATTTAAACCTGCCGCTTGTACTTTTTTGCGTAACATACTTGCACCCATTGCGCTTGAACCCATGCCCGCATCACAAGACACATAAATTTTACGTACATTGCTGAAATCGCCTGCAACCGCTGCATCCGCCGCAACAGCACCGCCTTTGCTTTGTGCTTTCATTGCCGCCATTTCCGCTTGTGCACTTTCTAACGCATCATCAGACGCCTCTTCTTTTTGCATTTTGAGTAATACGGATGCAATCACGAAAGTAACTACACATGAAAGAATCACAGAAGCGATAACCGCTAAGTGCGCGCCCGCCGGTGTCATTGCTAATACCGCAATGATTGAACCCGGAGAAGCCGGTGAAACTAAACCGCCGCCTAATAATGTATTAGTTAATACGCCTGTTGCACCACCCGCAATTACTGCAAGGATTAAACGAGGATTCATTAATACATACGGGAAGTAAATTTCGTGAATACCGCCGAAGAAGTGAATGATTGATGCAGAACTTGCGGTATTTTTTGCTGAACCTTTACCGAATAACATATAGGCAATCAAAATACCTAAACCTGGGCCCGGGTTCGCTTCAATTAAGAAGAAGATTGATTTACCTAATTCTGAAGATTCTTGAATACCAAGCGGCGAGAAGATACCGTGGTTGATTGCATTATTTAAGAATAAAATTTTCGCTGGCTCAACAATCACCGATGTTAACGCAAGTAAGTTAGCATCCACTAACGCTCTTACACCCGCAGCTAATAAGTCTGAAAGCGAAGTAACAACACCACCGATAAAGCTAAATGACAGTAGCGCTAATAACATACCGATAATACCGGCTGAGAAGTTATTCACTAACATCTCAAAACCGCTTTTCACTTTCCCTTCGATTGCTTTATCGAATGTTTTGATTGCCCAGCCGCCAAGTGGACCAACAATCATTGCACCTAAGAACATTGGAATTTCAGAACCGACAATGATACCCATGGTAGTAATCGCACCAACTACCGCACCACGTTCACCGCCAGCTAAACGACCACCGCTATAACCGATTAATAGCGGTAATAAATAGGTAATCATCGGGCCGACAAGTTTACCTAAACTCTCATTCGGCAACCAACCGGTAGGAATAAATAATGCGGTAATAAAACCCCAGGCGATGAAAGCCCCGATATTCGGCATCACCATATTTGATAAGAAACGCCCAAAACTTTGGACTTTAACTTTAAGATTAGACATAACTGCTCCTGAACAACAGTGTAGAGAAAAAGGGATTAAAATCTGTGCATAAATTAGCACCTGTTCTTAAAGTTACCAAAATGTTTCTATTGAATTTGTGAACGCGATCACATTAAATTTTTTCTTAATTTTTGAAAAGTGTGAACCAGATCACATTTATATAAATACACTTTTTAAAACCGTGATCTACATCACAATTTCAACAAACAAGCGGTCTAATTTCACAATTTTTTTGCAAGTGACTCAAGTCGCTTATTTGCAAAAAAATCCTAAAATTTAACCGCTTGAAAAAGAAAAAAGCCTTTGAGCTTTCACTCAAAGGCTTGATTGCAATTTATTGATTACTCAACAGTTACCGCTTTCGCAAGGTTACGAGGTTGGTCAACGTCCGTACCTTTAATTAATGCGATGTGGTATGAAAGTAATTGTAACGGCACTGTGTAGAAAATTGGTGCCGTAACTTCATCAACACGTGGTAACACAATCGTTTTGAAACCAGTTGTTTCTTCAAAGCCTGCTTCGTGATCTGCGAATACATATAATTGACCGCCACGTGCACGCACTTCTTCGATATTTGATTTCACTTTTTCAAGTAAATCATTTTCCGGCGCTACTACCACTACCGGCATTTCGCTGTCGATTAATGCTAACGGACCGTGTTTTAATTCACCTGCTGCATACGCTTCTGCGTGGATGTATGAAATCTCTTTTAATTTTAATGCAGATTCCATTGCAATCGGATAGTACTCACCACGACCTAAGAATAAAGTATGGTGTTTATCTGCGAAGTCTTCAGATAATTTCTCAATTGCTTTATCAAACACTAACGCACTTTCAATTTGCGCAGGTAAACGTTGTAATGCTTGAACGATGTGGTGTTCTTGTTCTTCAGATACCGTGCCTTTTAAGCGACCGATCGCCACATTTAAAAGAAGCATACAAGTTAACTGAGTCGTAAATGCTTTAGTCGATGCAACACCGATTTCAACACCCGCTTTCGTCATAAATGCGAAATCAGACTCACGAACAAGTGAAGAACTTGCTACGTTACAAATCGTCATTGCAGACATATAGCCAGATTCTTTCGCTAAACGTAATGCCGCTAATGTGTCCGCTGTTTCACCTGATTGTGAAAGCGTAATTAATAAACTATTCGGACGAGTTACGAATTTACGGTAACGGAACTCAGACGCGATTTCAACGTCACAGCTCACGCCAGCGATAGCTTCAAACCAGTAACGAGCAACCATACCTGCATTGTAAGAAGTACCACAAGCTACGATTTGCACGTGTTCAACTTTCGATAAAATCTCTGCCGCATTCGGACCAATTGCATCAATTTTCACTTTACCGTTTTCGATACGACCGTCTAAGGTATTCATGATTGCTACTGGTTGTTCGAAAATTTCTTTCTGCATATAGTGACGGTATGGACCTTTATCTGCAGCATCCGCTTCGAAGTTACCTTCGTGAATTTCACGTTCAACTTTTTGACCGTCACGGCTATAGATATCCACAGTATGACGAGTAATTTCCGCTACATCACCTTCTTCAAGGTAAGCAAAACGACGAGTTACGCTTAATAATGCTAATGGGTCTGATGCTAAGAAGTTTTCGCCCACACCATAACCGATAACTAATGGGCTACCAGAACGTGCAACGATTAAACGAGACGGATCATCTTGATTCATTACTACTGTACCGTATGCACCACGTAATTGAACTACTGTTTTTTGAACCGCTTCTAATAAAGAACTTGATGTGCGGAGTTCCCACTCAACTAAGTGAGCAATTACTTCAGTGTCAGTTTGCGACTGGAATACATAACCACGCTCTTGTAAAACCACTTTTAATTCTTCGTAGTTTTCAATGATACCGTTATGTACTACTGCAATTTTACCACTGCGATGTGGGTGAGCATTGGTTTCAGATGGTTCACCGTGAGTTGCCCAACGAGTGTGAGCAATACCTGTACCACCGATTAATGGGTTTGCAGAAATCGCATCGTCCAATGCTTTTACTTTACCTACACGACGAACAATTTGCATATTATGTTCTTCGTTTAGTACTGCAACACCCGCAGAGTCGTAACCACGATACTCTAAGCGGTGTAAACCATCTACTAAAATGTCAGCTACGTCGCGTTGTGCTACTGCACCTACAATTCCGCACATAATGTCTTTCCTATGTTAAAGTTAAAAAAATAATTGGGTAATGGGTGTAATAGGGAGTGATTTTGATGTACTAACTTTATCAAAATATAAACCTTTTATTACTCGTTCATACTCGTTCATTAATCACGAGCCACAATCACCTCTACACCATGTGATTCGATTGCCTTTTTAATCTCTTCATCAATATCGGCATCAGTGATCAATTTATTCACAGCTTTCCATTCAAGTTCAAGATTCGGCATTTTACGTCCAATCTTTTGAGACTCAATTAAGACGATAACTTCTCGAGAAACCTCAGCCATTACTTGACTCAAGCCTACGAGCTCATTAAATGTTGTAGTACCGCGTACTAAATCGAGACCGTCTGCGCCAATAAACAGTTGGTCAAAATCATAAGAACGTAGTACTTGCTCGGCAACTTTACCTTGGAATGAATCAGAACGCGTATCCCAAGTACCGCCGGTCATTAACACCGTAGGTTCATTATCAAGCATGGTTAATTCGGTTGCTAATGCCAATGAATTCGTCATAATCACCAAGCCTGTCTGATACAACGCTTTTACCATCGCCCCGGTTGTACTTCCGCTATCAATGATAATCCGATTATGATCTCGAATATGTTTTACCGCTTCATTCGCAATTGCTAATTTTTGTTTTGAAAGTTGCTCGTTGCTATCTTCAATCATTTCTGATGGAATTTTTACCGCACCACCATAACGACGTAATAACAAACCGCTTTCTTCTAAAGCGGTTAAATCCTTACGAATCGTCACTTCAGACGTTTCGAAGAAACCTGCCAATGTTTCAACACTCACCTCTCCTTGTTCTTGTACCATTTTTACAATTAGGTGGCGACGTTGCTGCGTATTTCTCTTTGACATACTTTCCTCATGAAAAGTTTCGATATTGAATATTTAAATTTCGTTTCAAAACGTGCGAATTATATTAGATAATTTTATTTATGCAACTTTTTGTACAAAAAATAAGACCAGCTAATTTATAATCAACTGGTCTTATTTGAAGAATTATTTAATTTGACTACCGATAACGCCACCTAAAGCAGCACCACCTAAAGTTGCACCGGTAGAGTTTCCAATTATATTACCGGCAACCCCACCAACTGCAGCACCGAGCGCCGTATTACGTTGTGATTTGGTCAAGCCGTTACACGCTGAAACAGTTGTAGCCAATACTGCAACCGCAAGTACTTTTACCATAAATTTCATTCTTAATTCCTTATTCTAAAGGTTAAAACTATCACAAATTGTCTATATAACGATTTGTCTTCCATAAGACTTAATTCATATTAAAAGGTTCGAAAATCAAAACTCATCTGACCAGAAATTACACAAATAAAAAGCACCGAAAATTCGGTGCTTTTAAAACAAACTGTTTAAATTATTTATCAGTTTTCTTTACTTTTTTAACAGCTGCTTTTGACTGAATATCCTTTTTAGCCGTCTCTTTTTTGGCTTTAGTTACCGTTTTTGTCTTCGTTGTTGAAGAAGTCGTAGCTTTGGTTTTTCTTGATGCCTTAGCTTTCGCTTTAGGTTCCTCAACGATACTGTTCACTTCTAAAGAAACATTATTTTGATCAGCCCATTCCATCGCTTTCGTTAATAAAATACGTCCCATTGGACGAGGGTCGCCAGTAAATAACGTATTTAAACCGTTATTCTCAATAATGTGACGACGTAATTCTAAACGCTCTTGATGATTTTCCGCTAAGCGCACTGCTCGTTCAACATATTCATCTACCGAATTAGCGATAAGCCACTCAGGTAAACCTAAACGCTTAAACAAGCCTTCGTCAATATGTTCATGAACTTCCGGCCCTGTCTTACATACGCCCACTAAACCTAACGTTACCATATCGATAATACCGTTGGTATTACCAAACGGGAATGGATTTACCATCATATCGCAGTTATGCAAAATACTGAGATATTGATGATAAGGCGAATGAGGATGGGCCGTTGCCGAATCACCTAAGTAAGATTTAATAAAGCGTTCTACATACGGATGAGTTACACCGTTTGATTGACCTAAAGCAAAATGGAAATGTACTTTCACTTTAGCACGATCGCGAATTGCTCTTAATGCTTCTAAGAAATATGGGTTTAACTTCATTGTCGTTGAAGCAATACCGATATTTACGACTTCCGGATTCTCACGTAATAAATAATCTACTTTTTCAGGCGCTAATGCAGACGGAACATACGGCAATGCATCTTTCGGTAAACGTAATAACGTTTCGCTGAAGCATTCTTCCGAACCGACATAATCATCTTCTACAATCACATATTCAATAAAGTCGGAATGGGTCGTAGCCGGGTGACCTAAAGCAATCACTTGTACCGGTGCTAAACGTGTATTACTTGCAAAAATCGTTGCTAAGTCCATACCGATGCTCGGCATATAGAAGACTAACGCGCCGTTTGTTTCACAAATTGAGCGAATAAACTCTAATTTGTCTTTCATATTATTACCATCGACCAGATGGAACTCATCGAATACGTCTCTACCCGCTTGGTCAACCGATGCATTACCTAAACCGATGAGGTGGAAATGCTCACGAGCCGCAATCATTGAAGTAGAGTGCGTACGATAAATTGAGTGTGCAGAATGGAAATGCTCAAGCAATACAACCATTACCGGTTTGCCATTACGATAACCGATTTTGGTCACATCACGATCTTTCCACCCATATTCGGTTTCAATATGGCGACGAATGACTTGATTTAATGCTTTTTTTACATCATGTTTATTTGGCGCAATATCATAGCTACAGTGCATATAAACATCATGCGAAACGGCACTTGGTACATTATTTAAGTTTTGTAGTTGTGCTAAACGAGTAGGGAACCACTGTAAAATCGCTCCACGTTTTGAGAAAGCTACTGGCGTACCAATAAATCGAGGTGACTGTAAAGCAAAACAAAGCGAAGCACAAAGTTCAGGATCTGCATTCCATGCCGCATCAAGGTTTAAATTAACGTTTGATTCCGGCAAATATAAAATACAGAATTTAATTAATGCCCCTTTCGTTGCTTCTAAGTGAATATCTAAACTATTTTCACGGTTTGGATTACGATTATAAGTTTGTAATACATGATCCGCATTAACATACGGAGAACTTGCAAAAACAAGGGACAACCAACGTTGGAACGCTAAAAAGCGCTGTGCACCTTCTACTGAAATTTCTAATCCAGGATCAGAAAAAAGCGTACTTACTGCATTCGCTAAACGAGTACAGAAATAAACGGTCTTCTCTTGTTCAAGATCCTTTAATTGGGTAGGGAATTCAAAATCAATATCTTGAATTCCACCAAAATTACTATCAAGTTTCGCTAAAATCTCAAGTAATTCGGTACAAGATTCTTCATATTTTTTCGCTGCTACAGCAGCTTCAAATAGTGCTAAATTAGGTTTTTTACTGTGTTCCATACGAGTTGTCCTAAAAAATTAACAAGTTCCCCACAAATCATATTCGTCAGCATTAGTAATTGTTACTGAGATAATCTTACCAACTTTTACATCTTGATTCGAAATATTATCTACATATACTACGCCGTCAATTTCCGGGGCATCCGCCATTGAACGACCGATAATGCCTTCTTCGTCAATCTCATCAACAATTACTGCAAGTGTCTTACCCACTTTTTGTTGTAAACGTGCTGCTGAAATACGCTGTTGAACTTGCATAAAACGGTGGAAACGTTCTTCTTTCACATCTTCCGGCACTTGATCCGCCATTTCGGTTGCTACCGCACCTTCTACCGGGCTAAATTTAAAGCAACCAACACGATCTAATTGTGCTTCCTCTAAGAAATCCAATAACATTTGGAAATCTTCTTCTGTCTCGCCAGGGAAACCAACAATAAAGGTTGAGCGAAGCGTTAATTCCGGACAGATCTCGCGCCATTTTTTTATACGCTCCAACGTACGCTCAATAGAACCGGGACGTTTCATCGCCTTCAATACTTTCGGGCTTGCGTGTTGTAACGGAATATCCAAATACGGCAAAATTTTACCTTGAGCCATTAACGGAATTAAATCATCTACATGCGGATACGGATAGACATAATGTAGACGAACCCAAATGCCTAAAGTTCCTAACTGCTCGCATAAAGTAATTAAATTATTTTTAATTGGCGCACCATTCCAGAAAACTGTCTTGTTTTGATTCTCTTTTGACTGATCTAACGCATAAGCAGATGTATCTTGTGAAACAATTAATAACTCTTTCACCCCCGAGTCAGCGAGACGTTTAGCCTCATCTAACACCTGAACGATCGGACGGCTATCTAAATCACCGCGCATCGAAGGGATGATACAGAAAGTACAACGGTGGTCACAACCTTCCGAAATCTTTAAATAAGCATAATGTTTAGGTGTAAGTTTTACCCCTTGCGCCGGTACCAGACTGGTATAAATATTGCGTTCCGGGCGCGGTACATATTTATGTACATGCTGCATAACCGCTTCGTAGCTATGCGGCCCAGTGATTTCTAATACTTTCGGATGCACTTCACGAATTTGGTTTTCTTTTGCGCCTAAACAGCCGGTAACAATCACTTTACCATTTTCTTGCAATGCTTCGCCGATCGCTTCTAGAGACTCTTGCACCGCACTGTCGATAAAGCCACAAGTGTTAACAATTACTAAATCCGCATTTTCATAACTCGGAATAATGTTATAACCGTCTGTACGTAATTCCGTCAAAATACGCTCAGAATCAACTAGATTTTTAGGGCAGCCAAGGCTGATAAAACCAATATTTGGTGTAGTACTCATAAATTTCTCAAAAATATAATTAGGTAATCAATAAATAAAAAAAGACCTACAAATTCGCGTAGGCAAATGGCGGAATATTGTACAAAACTTACAATAGAATAGCGATAATAAGCGGTCGAATTTTTGCGTTTTTTTGCAAAATTTAGCCAAATTCCGACCGCTTATCTATTACTGATTAGGCAATGCTATTTAACATAGCAAGAACAATTTCCGATGATTTCTCCGCCGCCAGTGGTAAGAATTCATCAAAAGAAAGGTGAGATTCTTTATCTGCGACATCTGAAATCGCACGAACAATCACGAAAGGTACTTCAAACGCATGGCAAACTTGTGCAATTGCTGCTGCTTCCATTTCCACCGCGGCAACACTTGGGAAGTGTTCACGAATTTGCGCAATTTTTTCCGCACCATTCACAAATAAGTCACCGCTACAAATTAAACCGGAAACCGCATTAAAACCGGCTTTTTCCGTTTCTTTAATCGCAACATTCATTAACTGTTCATTTGGAACAAATGCAGCTGGATTCGCCGGCAATTGTCCTTTCTCATAACCGAATGCGGTCACATCAACATCGTGATGGCGTACTTCCGTTGAAATCACGATATCCCCGACATTTAATTTTGGATCCAAACCACCTGCTGATCCCGTATTAATAATCATATCCGGCTTCGCTAATTCAAGTAATAAGGTTGTGCCGACTGCCGCAGCGACTTTACCAATACCGGATTGTAATAACGCCACTCGCGTATTATTAATTTTACCGTCATAAATTTTACAACCCGCTATTTCCGTTACTTTCGCTTCAACCATTAAATTACGTAAAATTTCAACTTCTTGCGGCATTGCGCCGATAATTCCAATTTTTAATTTCATTATTTTTTATCCTCTTTTCGTTCTTGTTGTAGTTTCTCAATTAAAAAATCTAATACACCGTAAGTATAATCGTCATTGTACAAAGTATTTTGTAACAAAATGTATTTGCCGTTTAATACGGCAATCGGTACATACGGCGGATTATATAAGTTAAACAAGGCTTTCTCTTGTTCCATTCGTTGCTTAACTTCTTCCGAATAAAACAATTTATTAAATGCGCTAGCATCCAAACCCTTTGAAGCTAGCCATTGCGTCACTGCCGCATCACTTTTAACTAAACTGACATGCTCTTTGCGCCCTACACTATCAAATAAATAAAGCTCGCTCAAATCCTCACGTCCGATTACCATAAAAGTCGCATGCATTTGACCTGTAAAAGAATCACCTTTTTCATAAGCAGGCGAACGTTGTAATACGACTTTATCTTTATGTTGTTCGGCATACTGTTTCAAATAGTCATTAGCATTTAAACAAATGGCACAATCATATTTAAAGAAATATTGAATTAATATGCGACCATCTTTAGGTAAGTCGATATTTATTGGCTTTTTATAAGAGTAATAGTCTTTTCCATCTTTAAAAAGCGATTCGTTTTTTGCATTTTTTTGCAGATTTTCGACCGCTTGTACAGAAGAAGCAAAAACAGTTAATGCCAAGATAGATATCGCTAAACCAACACTCCACTTCACTAAATTCTTAAATAACATACTCAGTAACATTACCTCATAAAAACTATGTGCGATTAGAATCCGAACTAATGAATAAGTTCATAACCTAATAATGCGGCGGGGGTGTTTCTTCCGCTAATGAAGCAACATTACTAGACTGAACGCCTTGCAATTTTTCTGCAAAGTGGCGAACTTGGGTTTGAAGTTTATCCAAAGCAAATTGATGATGAACTAATGCTTGATTCAGCTCTTCTATCGTCACTTCTTGGAAAGCAACTTTTGTTTCTAATTCGGCTATACGTTGTAAAAAATCGAGTTCTGTTGTCATTTTTGATAAAAAAGGTTGTCTAATCAAGGAATACACTTTACCCTATCTATCTTTCTTTTAACAATTATTTATAAGGAAAATCTATGTTAAAAAGCAAACTTTCTGTACTTGCAGTCGCAGCGAGCGTATTTGCAGCATCACAAGCGACCTTTGCGGAACAAAAAGCGGATCAAAAATTTATAGACGAGTCTTCATACGCAGTCGGCGTATTAATGGGAAAAAACATTGAGGGCGTTGTTGCATCGCAAAAAGAAATTTTCTCTTATAACCAAGATAAAATTTTAGCCGGTGTACAAGATACGATTAAAAAAACCGGTAAATTAACCGATGAAGATTTACAAAAACAATTAAAAGCACTTGATACTTATCTTGCAAGCCAAGAAAGCAAAATTGCTGCAGAAAAAAGTAAAGCGACAATCGAAGCTGGTAACAAATTCCGTGCTGAATACGAGAAAAAAGCCGGCGTGAAAAAAACAGCTTCTGGCTTACTCTACAAAATTGAAAAAGCCGGTACAGGCGAATCACCAAAAGCTGAAGATACCGTAAAAGTACACTATAAAGGTACCTTAACAGACGGTACGGTGTTCGATAGCTCATACGACCGCGGTGAACCAATTGAATTCCAATTAAATCAATTAATTCCGGGTTGGATTGAAGCGATTCCAATGCTGAAAAAAGGCGGAAAAATGGAAATCGTATTACCACCTCAGTTAGGATACGGTGAACGTCAAGCGGGTAAAATTCCAGCAAGTTCAACCTTAAAATTTGAAATCGAATTATTAGATTTCAAAGCGGCTGAAGCGAAAAAATAACCCTTGAATCTAAGCGGTCTAATTTGTAGAATTTTTTGCAAATTAGACCGCTTGCTTTTTGGGTCTTTCTAAAATTATTCCACAAAAGAAGCAAAATAAGTCCCTCAATATTATGAAAAAATTCCAAACTTTTACTGAAGAAGATCATGCGATTTTAGCCTCTTACTTTCCGATTGTAGACGGTATTGCCGCCTTAATCGGCGAACACTGCGAGATCGTATTACACTCGTTAGAATTTCTTGAAAATTCTGCAATCTATATCGCAAACGGACACAATACCGATCGCAAAATCGGCTCGCCTCTGACCGATAAAGCGCTTAAATCGTTACATCAAATGAAAACGGATAGCGTATCTAAGCCTTATTTTACACGCTCTAAAGGCGGTGTATTAATGAAATCCGTCACGGTTGCGATCCGTAATAGTAAACAACACGTTATTGGTTTTATCTGCATTAATATCAATTTAGATGTGCCGGCATCGCAATTTTTAAGCGCCTTTATCGCACCGCTACAAGATGACGAAGACACAGCGGTTAATTTTGCGAGTTCTGTGGAAGATTTAGTTGCTCAAACTATCGAACATACGATTGAAGAAACCATGGCGGATCGTAATGTTGCTAATAACAATAAAAATCGCCATATTGTTGTATCGTTATATGAGAAAGGCATTTTTGATATCAAAGATGCGATCAATCAAGTAGCTGATCGATTAAATATTTCTCGCCATACCGTTTACCTTTATATCCGACAAATTAAACAGGATAACGAATAATGGATTATGTACTTGCGATAAAATCGCCTGTTTACGGTGCACAAGGGGCATATTTAGCTTATCAAGTTGCTGAAGCATTATTAGCTGCAGAACATAACATTAAACAAGTATTTTTCTTTCAAGACGGTATCAGCAATGCAAATGCTTTAGTAAACCCTGCAAGTGATGAAATAAACTTATTAGAAAAATGGCAACACCTCGCAAAATTACACGGTTTACCCTTACACCTCTGTATTTCTGCTGCACAAAGACGGGGAGTTGTGGATCATCAAACCAGTAAAACCCAGCAAACGAATCTTGCCGAAGGTTTTATACTGGCAGGACTTGGTGAATTTAGCCAAGCGGTACTCAAAGCAGACAGACTATTAACCTTTTAATGATGAAAAAATATAAACTTGCATTCCTTTTTACTCAACCGCCTTTTGGAACGGCAACCAGTCGCGAAGGCTTAGATGCTTTACTTGCTGCCAGCGCTTTTTGTGCCGAAGATGAAATCGCTATTTGCTTTTTAAATGACGGTATATTCAATCTATTAGCACAGCAGCAGCCGAATATTATCGTACAGAAAGATCATATCTCAACTTTTAAATTAATTGAGCTATATGATTTAACCGAATGTTTTATTTGTGAAGAGTCTATCAACCAAAGAGCATTAAGCAATGCCGAATGGATTTTACCTAACGCAAATATCATCCCCCAAACAGAGCTGTTTGCCATTCTTGCGCAAGCTGAAAAGGTACTAACGTTCTAATAAGGAATCCCTATGCTTTATACATTTTCTAAAGCACAATATGAGTTAACTGAACTAAACCAAATACTCGCTCAAATTACGGCAAATGATGCCGTAGTCTTATGGCAAGACGGTGTCTTGTTAGCAGTTAAATATCCTCAACTTTTTTCACAAATATCCCATTTATTTATATTAGCCAACGATCTCGAAGCTAGAGGATTAAACACAAAATTTAAATCCATTTCGCTTACCGAATTCGTCAAGGTTAGTGAAACTTTTCATCCACAGGTAGCCCTTTAAATGACCGCTACAATGCATATTGCTTTTGCTGCGGATCGTAACTACGCAGAACAAATAATTACCCTAATCAAATCTATTTGCTTTTTTGATAAAGACATACACTTTTATCTCATCAATAAAGATTTTTCAGAACAGTGGTTTTATTCGCTTAATCTAGAATTGAACAAGATAAATTGCTACATCACTGATATAAAAGTTGAACAGGTAAATTTTTCTCATTTAAAAACAATGCAGTATGTTTCCGAAGCAAGCTACTACCGTTGTTTAATTCCTCAACTTATTCCTCAAGATAAAGTGCTTTATCTCGATTGTGACATAATTGCAAATGGCTCTCTGTTATCACTATACCAACAAGATCTGACAAATTACTTAGCTGCAGCCTCGCCGGATTTTTTAATTAATAGCGGTTTCTTCTACCATAAGTTTTTCCCACATATAGAGCAATATTTTAATGCCGGAGTATTATTGTTTAATAATAAAAAATGGCGAGAAACCGCTGATATAGATCAGAGATTGGAAAATGCAATTCTGACTTATCAGCAAAGTGGTTCTGACTTAGCCGATCAGGATATTTTAAATTTAGTGCTACAGAATCAATACTTCCCGTTAGCCAAAAAATATAATTATCAATTTGGTTCAAGCTATTATTTAATTGAAAGTAATCGCCTAGATATTTACGATGAAATTATGAATATCGGTAATCAGCCACCGATACTTATTCATTACACAGGATTAGCCAAACCTTGGACACCGATATGTCAAAATCAATACCACGCAGAACAACAATACTGGAAAGCTTATCGCCTTACATGGTCAGAAATTATTGATCATCATATCAACAAATAATATAGATGCAGCTTATATAAGGAAACGGCTAGAAATTAATTTCTAGCCGTTTTTTTATCCTAAACAAGCGGTCAAATTTCTCTGCTGTTTTGCAAATTACGGCGGTGGAGGCTGTTTGAAGAAGCCAAAAGCAAAAACCCCGTGGTTATCGCTAACCACAGGGTCCCTAAATTCAATCTGGCGATGCCCTACTCTCACATGGGGAAACCCCACACTACCATCGGCGTTACTGCGTTTTACTTCTGAGTTCGGAATGGAATCAGGTAGAGCCACAGCACTCTGGTCGCCAGAATATTCTGTCGATGACTTCGGCTATCGCCTTCGTCTTTATCTATCTTTTTCTTTGTTCTTTATCTGCTTTTTATTCGCACTTTAAATTCGAAACAAGCTGTTACTGATTTTCTAGTCTTTAGTCTTCATGCCCAAAAACACTTGAGCGTTGTATAGTTAAGCCTCTCGGGCAATTAGTATCCGTTAGCTCAATGGCTCACACCACTTACACACCAGACCTATCTACGTCGTAGTCTCCAACAACCCTTACAGTCTTATAGACTGGGAGAACTCATCTTGAGGCAAGTTTCGTGCTTAGATGCTTTCAGCACTTATCTCTTCCGCATGTAGCTACCCAGCAATGCCTCTGGCGAGACAACTGGAACACCAGTGATGCGTCCACTCCGGTCCTCTCGTACTAGGAGCAGCCCCTCTCAATTCTCCAACGCCCACGGCAGATAGGGACCGAACTGTCTCACGACGTTCTAAACCCAGCTCGCGTACCACTTTAAATGGCGAACAGCCATACCCTTGGGACCTACTTCAGCCCCAGGATGTGATGAGCCGACATCGAGGTGCCAAACACCGCCGTCGATATGAACTCTTGGGCGGTATCAGCCTGTTATCCCCGGAGTACCTTTTATCCGTTGAGCGATGGCCCTTCCATTCAGAACCACCGGATCACTATGACCTGCTTTCGCACCTGCTCGACTTGTCTGTCTCGCAGTTAAGCTTGCTTATACCATTGCACTAACCTCACGATGTCCGACCGTGATTAGCAAACCTTCGTGCTCCTCCGTTACTCTTTGGGAGGAGACCGCCCCAGTCAAACTACCCACCAGACACTGTCCGAGACCGCGTTCCGCAATCTTCGTTAGAACATCAAACGTTAAAGGGTGGTATTTCAAGGACGCCTCCACAATCACTGGCGTGACTGCTTCAAAGGCTCCCACCTATCCTACACATCAAAATTCAATGTTCAGTGTCAAGCTATAGTAAAGGTTCACGGGGTCTTTCCGTCTAGCCGCGGGTACACCGCATCTTCACGGCGATTTCAATTTCACTGAGTCTCGGGTGGAGACAGCCTGGCCATCATTATGCCATTCGTGCAGGTCGGAACTTACCCGACAAGGAATTTCGCTACCTTAGGACCGTTATAGTTACGGCCGCCGTTTACTGGGGCTTCGATCAGGAGCTTCTCTTTCGATAACACCATCAATTAACCTTCCAGCACCGGGCAGGCATCACACCCTATACGTCCACTTTCGTGTTTGCAGAGTGCTGTGTTTTTAATAAACAGTTGCAGCCAGCTGGTATCTTCGACCGGTTCAACCTTCGAGAGTAAATCTCTACAATCTACGCCGGCGCACCTTCTCCCGAAGTTACGGTGCTATTTTGCCTAGTTCCTTCACCCGAGTTCTCTCAAGCGCCTGAGTATTCTCTACCTGACCACCTGTGTCGGTTTATAGTACGGTTTAGTATAACCTGAAGCTTAGTGGCTTTTCCTGGAAGCGTGGTATCGGTTACTTCATCTCCGTAGAGACTCGTCATCACTTCTCGGTGTTAACGGAATTCCGGATTTGCCTAAAATTCCCACCTACCGGCTTAAACAGACATCCAACAGTCTGATAACCTAACCTTCTCCGTCCCCACATCGCAGTTATACCAAGTACGGGAATATTAACCCGTTTCCCATCGACTACGCTTTTCAGCCTCGCCTTAGGGGCCGACTCACCCTGCCCCGATTAACGTTGGACAGGAACCC